>CAKOPN010000013.1 GCA_934100165.1 uncultured Bacilli bacterium | reverse complement strand
GGTCTTGATGTAGATTCAGTAGTACAAGAAACTATGCAAGCATATCAAACAAAGATAGATACAGTGGATCAACAAAAGAAATTAGTTGAGTTACAACAAGAAATGTATAGAGAAGTAATAACAGAATGTAGAGATTTTTATGATAAATATTTTGATATGACAAAATCAGATAGCTTATTACTTCAAAAAAATTGGGTAAGTAATAGTTTTGAGTCTTCAAATGAATCAGTAGCTACTGTAACAGGTGGACCTAAAGCACAACTTGATAATTACTCAATAAATGTTAAACAATTAGCTCAACCAGCAAAGGAAAAAATAACTGAAGCAGAATTTGACAATCTTAAAAATTTAAAAATTTCTGTAGATGGAAAAGATGTAGAAGTAGATTTTACTAATATAGATACTAAAGATAAAAGTGAATCTCAAATTAGAACTGAAAAAATTAAAGCTATAAATGAAGCTTTAACAAAGTGTGGAATAACAACTATAACTGCTAAGTATAGTGAATTTTCTGGTGGTATAACCATTTCAAGTAATACCACAGGGCAATCACAAAAATTTGACATTTCATATACCAGTAAGAGTGACGCAACAACTGCCAAAAATGTAGTTGGTAAAAATGCACAAGTTGAAATTACCAATGGTGCAGGGGAACCCCATGTATATAATGGAGAAAGCAACACTGTATCATTAGATGGTGTTAATTTTAAATTTAGCAGTGTTGGAACTACACAAGTTACAGGAAAATGTGATGCAAAAGATATTAAAGATAAATTGGTGAAGTTTGTCAATGATTATAATACTTTAATGGAAAAGTTAAACACGTTAATTAACGAAAAGCGTGATAGTGATTATATGCCATTAACAGATGCTCAAAAAGAAGATATGACAGAAAAGCAAATTGAACTTTGGGAAAAAAAGGTAAAAGAAGGGCAATTAAGTAAAGACAATGATTTAACAAGAATAAGAAATGCCATGAAAACTGCCATGAGTACTTTAGTTAATAGTTCAGAAAGTTCATTAAAGGCAATAGGAATAACTCCTTTGGCAGATTATAATGGAAATAAAAATGGAACTTACTCAATAGATGAAGATAAATTAAATAGCGCATTAGAAAATAGTATTGAAGATGTTATGAAAGTATTTATAAGCACTGGTGATACAGATTCAGAAAAAGGTGTACTACAAAGATTAAAATCTATATTTGATAAAGAAACACAAACTTCATCAGCATTATTATTAAAAAAAGCTGGGATGGAAGGGTCAGCCACTTCATCTAATAATACATTAAGTAAAAAGATAGCAAAATATGAAGAGAAAATCACAAGAATGCAAACAATTTTTGCAAGTAAGCAACAAGCTTTATATAGTAAGTATGCTAGACTTGAAACATTAATGAATAATTTAAATAGCCAATCAAGTTCATTAGCTTCAATGTTCTCTAGCTAGGAGTGTTTATTATGGAAGAGCTTTTAAAAGAATATAAAAGAATTTCAGAAAAAGTACTATATGAAATTATGAAGGATGACTTGGAAAGTGCTGAAAATTCAATGAAATATAGACAAGAAATATTAAGCAAATTATTAGTATTGCCAGTTGATAAAACTATAGATATTGAAAAAGAATTTGGAATATTAACTCTTGATAAAAGAATTGCAGAAGCATTACAAAAGCACAAGCTAAATATAAAAAAAGAAATTGATGAAATAAAAAGACAAAAAGCAGCTCAAAATGTTTATGGTAAGCAGTTTGAAGATATATACTTTTTAAATAAACAAATTTAATTATCCATTTATTACATAAATAAAAATAATAAAAAGCTATAAAGTAAAATAAATATAAGACGAATATATAAAAGTAAGGTTAATAATTTATAACATTTTATAATAAAGATAATAATAAAAAGTTATAAAAAACTGTAAAGAACTTTAAAAAAATGTCGAATATATAAATGTAAAGTTATTAAATATTACAAAAAAAGATAAATAAAAAATAGACAAGGATGTCAAAGGAAAATCAAGGAGGAAACTTAAAATGATTATTAATCACAATATGAATGCGTTAAATGCGCACAGAAACATGGGAGTTAACAATACAGCTTCTGGAAAATCAATGGAGAAATTATCTTCAGGTTTAAGAATTAATAGAGCTGGTGATGATGCTGCAGGTCTTGCAATATCAGAAAAGATGAGAGGACAAATCAGAGGTTTAGAGCAATCTTCAAGAAATGCTTCAGATGGTATATCTTTAATTCAAACTGCTGAAGGTGCATTAAATGAAACTACTAACATTCTTCAAAGAATGAGAGAATTAGCAGTTCAATCAGCTAATGATAC
>CAKOPN010000012.1 GCA_934100165.1 uncultured Bacilli bacterium | reverse complement strand
GCCTTTAATGTATACAATGAATATTTAGTAAATAATGGTGTTTTTTTTCTAAGTCTATAATATAGTTCAAATAAAGGAGCAATATTTTTAACCATATTTATTGAAACAACTTTTGTTATTGGCCTTATAGCACCATACTCGCATATCAAATCAGCTATTTTTTTAATGGTTACATATTCGCCTGATAAAATATATCCTTCTCCTTTTTTACCTTTAGTACAAGCATTAATAATACCTTTAGCGACATCTCTTACATCGACAAAGTCATATCCACCTTCTGTTACCGAAGAAACTTTTTCATTTAAGATATTTTTTATTAAAACTGTCATATTTGTATTGGTAAAATCATTTACCCCTAGAAGTCCTGATGGAAAGACAACACAAGCATTTAAATTATTGTTTCTAGCTTCATTAAACACATACTTTGTCGTTTCAGCTTTAGTCTTTGCATATAAACCAACAATTTTATCTGGATCAAAACTTGCATTTTCATCCATTACCTCATGATTTGGTTTTTCTTCTATTGCATGTACACTACTAACATAAATTAGTTTAGCTTTTATTTCTTTGGTTTTTTGAATGATATTTTTAGTTCCTTGTACATTAACCTGATATATTTTTTCATTATATTTGCTATCAAGGTATACTATTGAAGCACAATGAATAACATAAATATTCGCTTTTTCTTTAATCTTTTGATCTATATTAAATATATCTTCTAATGTTTTTGGCTTCGTTACATCACCATAGAATTTTTCGTATTTAAGCCCTTTTAGAGCATCTGTTTTATCATTAGGTAGAATTAATGCTCTTATTTCGTTCTTATTATCTTTTTCAAGTAATCTTACAATATTGTTTCCAAGAAAGCCATTAGCTCCTGTTATTATATAAATATTCTTCATATAGTTCACCATTATTTCCTTATAAAGTTTTCTGGTCCTTGTTTACATTTAGGACACACAAAGTTTTCTGGAAGATTCTCTCCATCATATATATATCCACACAAAGTGCATACCCAAGCAGTTTTATTATTTTTAGTTGTTATTTTAATTAATTCTTCCTTATGTTCTTGATAATAATGATATGTCATAACTTCATCATCACTAGTTATATCGCCTTCAAACATTTGACCAAAGAATACAGTATGAGTTTCATTTTCAACAAAGCCCTCCACATTACATATTAAATAACCTAAAGTATTACTAATAATGTTTATTCCGTCAACTTCTCTATATTCTATTTCTTTAAATTTATCAATTTCTCTACTAGATTTAAATCCAAATGTTTCTATAATTTTTGGATTAACTTTTTTTCCAATAATTGACAAGGCAAATTTTTGATTTAACTTAATTAATTGATTAGTAAAATTCTTTTTATTTACTGACACTATGATAGTAGGTTTTTCTCCTTTTCCTACTTGAGCAACAGCATCAACTATACAGCCCCCACCTTTTGTCGTTAAAACATACATTCCGTGTGTTATCTTTGATGTTACATCTACATTTCTCATTAGTTCCTCCTATCCTTAAAGAATCTTTCAATTTCTATTACAGCTTCTTCTTTACTGCTAGATCCGTGAATTGCATTAATGCTTTTGTCAGTGCCATATTTTCCCCTTAATGTTTCAGGCCCTGCAATCTTACTATCAGTTGGCCCTATCAACTTTCTAAATCTTTCAACTATGTTATCTCCTTCTAAAAGTAAAATTGCTACTTTATCAGAAGTCATATAGTCAACAAGCTCTGGGAAAAATGGTTTATCTATCAAATGGGCATAATGTTCTTTTAAGATTTCTTTATCCAAATACTTCAGATAAAAATCTTTAATAGTAAATCCTTCGTTGTAAATGGCCTCTATGATTTCATCTAAATACACCATTCCATCTGGCTTTACAATAGCAAGCGTCCTTTCTTTATTCTTTGTTTTCATTCAAACCTCCTTCCAACCATATTTGGTTTTAAAATTATTAATTATTAAATCTTGCTTATTTTTCATTAAACCAAGATTTTCTTCACAATAACACTTTCCTCTTCTAACTCCATCATGGTATTCTTGCCCGGATAATCCACATGATAATCCAGTAATCTGTTCAATGAACTCATTCTTTCAAAAGAAAAGCATCCCAATTATAACCGTCGAAATTATAGCTATTATTGATACGTACTCCACTAATGTTTGATCTTTATTATTTAACATATCTACTCCTATCTTTCACGACATGTTATAAACTCATTCTATCTCAACTCCATTATATCACGTTTCTACCGATTTCAGTAAACTTTATATCTTTATTTTAAATATTTTTCTCATTTTAAAAAAGTTTATTGAAATCAAGAAATTTTTTTATAATTTTTTTGATATAATTATATACAGGCAAAGGAGGCCATAATATGTCTTTTACGCAGGCAATAATCAATAGAATACTTGAACTATGTGAAAAAAACCATATTACTCCAAATAAGTTATCAGAACTTTCCACTGTACCGGTAGCAACACTTTTTGCATTACTAAATGACAAAGTAGAAAATCCTAGTTCCAGAAACATATATAAAATGTGTAAGGTTTTTGGAATAACTATAGCAGAGTTTTATGATACAGATATATTTAATCAAATGAATTTTACAAAATAATTATTTATATCGCAACCAAAATGGTTGTTTTCTTTTTACATATTTTTTTATTTTTCAAATATTTTCTACCGATTTCAGTAAACACTGTGATATAATTTAATTGTAGAGGAAATACGGCAATTAAGTTATAAAGATGGATATATCAACTAAACCCCAATCTATTTTCCTCTACACCCCACTTTGTGTTTTCATTTAATTTACACATCCCTTTCTGAAAATGAGGCATTGTTGCCTCATTTTGTTTTAAAAAAAAGAAGGAGAAACTCTTAAGTAATTAAGCTATTTAAAATACTTAATACTAAAAGTAGTTTCTTCTTCTTTTAAAGTATTTATGATAACTCTTTCATTATCATATTCTATTATTGTTTTTACTAAAGATAATCCTATCCCATTACTATCACTACTAGAGTTTTTTCCTTTATAAAATCTTTTCAATTTTTAAAATCTACATAATTTTTTTTCTTCTTAATTATATATTACTAAAGTCAAATCTAAATTACAAAATGATAAAAAAATAGTATAAACTACAATGATAAAGGAAATTTGACTCAAATCTCTCTATTGCAGCTATCCAATATAGCCATTCTACCTTCTTAGTACTATTTTATCTTATCTTTTTCTGTTTTCAGTAGAAAAATTTAATGGAAGTGTTTGCTGGTGAATCACCAGCAAGAAATAAATATACTTATTATGTTTCTAAAGCCAGAAAGTATGGTTTTAAACAAATCACTGTAATTTTTGAAGAAACTGCATCATGCAAAAAACAACATGAAGAAAGATACAAAAAAAAATCAATTGAAAACATCAACAATTATTTAGTATTCTCTAGTGAAAGTGATACTATTTGGATATGTCGCAACTGTGGTCATATTGTTATTGGTAAAAAAGCCCCAGAAGTTTGCATTTCTACCTTAATCTTACATTTGTAATTATAGTTAACAAAAGAAAAAAGAAATCTAATTAAATAGATTCCTTATCTCATAGAAAAACTATTATTTATAGTTAATATACTATACATAAAA
>CAKOPN010000011.1 GCA_934100165.1 uncultured Bacilli bacterium | reverse complement strand
AATATAATAGATGCTAGTGGTAGTGAATATATAATAAATATTGTTAAAGATAAAGAATTTAATAAAGCTAAAATCTTGGTGAAATATATAGAAACTTATTTTAAAGATAATGGCGGTATATGCTAATCTTAAGAAAATAAAAAAATAGATTTTTAAAAAAGTCAAAGTGATTGCTAAAAGGGCAATCACTTTTTAATATAGATTAGAAAATTGTAACATATAGAATGGGTATGTAATTTTGAGTATATTTCAAGAGTATGAAGAAATTAAGAAAACGGTAGGAAAAGAAAGAAATAGGTATAGTTGCACATAGAGCACCACAATTAGCACTTGAAGTAATTACCAAAAATATTACTTGGAAAAAAGCAATAGAAAATGACTGGTGTAAAAATGGAGAGTGGAAACCAGGCAAGTAATATGAAATTGATTAGAAAAGTTCAAATATAAAAGTTACACAAGCAAAAAAATATGTTATTATATTCATATAAGAATTAGAAAGAGGTTGTTTTATGAGAGAAGTGTTGCAGGAAGTTTTTGGTTCAGACTTTTTCTGGGTAATATTTAAAATAGTTTTAATATCAATATTATCAGGTTTTATTGGATTAGAAAGAGAGTCATTAAGCAAACCAGCAGGCATTAGAACTCACATATTAGTTGGCATAAGTGCTGTTCTTGCTACCATTTGCGGAGAATATGTAAATGAATTATCTGGTGGAGACATGGGAAGAATACCGTCACAGCTTCTTCCAAGCATAGGTTTCATTGGTGCGGGTACAATACTAAGAGATGGCTTCAATGTAAAAGGATTAACAACTGCAGCAAGTCTTTTGGCTGTTGCATGTATAGGCTTATGTGTAGGTACAGGAATGTATTATGGTGCTATTATTGCAACAGTAGTAGTATATATAACTTTAAAGTTTGTAACTGTTCCTAATAATACAGTTGATATCAGTTTATATGTTGAAGCTGAAAATGGTAATGAAACATTTGAAAAAATAGAAAAACTATTAAGTAAGAATAATATTAACATTAAAAATATTTCAATTGAAAGTTTAAAAAATGGTAAAGAAATGATAAAATTAACTGGAGAAAGTGATGAAAAAATCAATAATAATGCAGTGATTGGTGCAATTATGAAACTTGATGGTGTAAACAAAATAACAGAAAAATAAGACGAAAGGATGAAAAAGATATGGAGAAAGCAAAAGTTTATTTTACAAAAGAGGTAAGTAAGGAAGCTTTAATAAAAGTATATGAAGCTTTAAACAAAGAATTAAAGGGTAAAGTAGCAGTAAAATTACACTCTGGCGAAGATGGAAATCAAAACTATGTAAGACCAGAGTTTGTTAAACCATTAATAGATAAAGTGAATGGTACAGTTGTAGAGTGTAATACAGCTTATAATGGTGCAAGAAACACTACTGAAAAACATGAAAAACTAATGGAAAAGCATGGCTGGACAAAATACTTTGATGTTGACATTATGGATGCTAAAGAAGATTTAAAACTAGATGTAGAAGGTGGAACAATATTAAAAGAAAACTATGTTGGTAAAAATATAGAGAATTATGATTCAATGTTAGTTTTATCACATTTTAAAGGTCATCCGATGGGAGGATTTGGAGGAGCATTAAAACAACTTTCTATAGGATGTGCTTCTACAAAAGGAAAATGTTACATACATACTGCAGGTAAAAGTTTAGATCCTGAAAAGTTATGGGATAACTTACCAGAACAAGATAGATTCTTAGAATCAATGGCCGATGCTGCAAAATCTGTAGTAAAATATTTTGATGGTAATATGGCATTTGTTAACATAATGTGCAATTTGTCTGTTGACTGTGACTGTTGTGCAGTAGCTGAAGATCCTTGCATGAAAGATATTGGAACTCTTGCTAGCTTAGATCCAGTTGCACTAGATCAAGCATGTATTGACTTAATATATAATTCATCTGATAAAGGAAGAGATTATTTTGTAGAAAGAGTAGAGTCAAGACATGGTGTTCACACAATTGAAGCAGCAGAGAAAATTGGTGTTGGAACTAGAGAATATAAACTTATAAATATAGACTAATATAATAAAAAAGAACATTACAGTTGTAGGAAAAATCTTGTGACTGTATGTTCTTTTCTTATGAATAAAAATAAAAAAATATTAAGGTAAACTAAGAAAGGTATTAAAAAACTAGGTATTTCTACCTAGCAAATTACATATATGGTAGCGAGAGAGGGGATCGAACCCACGACCTTTCGGGTATGAACCGAACGCTCTAGCCAGCTGAGCTATCTCGCCATGAACAAATCAACATACCAAATATAACATAAAAAAATACATCTTGCAATACTAAATTTTCATTTTTGAAAAATTACATTTATATTATGCCCAAAACAAGTGAAATAATAACATATTTTATAATACTATTTATTGTTAGCATACATTTTTTATAGTATAATTAAATAAAGGAGGGGGATATGTGTTTTACTTTTGGCTTACAATAGTAATATTCCTTACTATAGTCGAAATATCCACCGTTAATCTTGTCAGTATTTGGTTCGTTATAAGTGGTATATTTTCTATGTTACTTGCACTAGTAATTGACAGTTTCACTATTCAATTGACTGTGTTTGTTGTATTAGGAATCATTCTTTTGATATCTACAAAAAGTGTTATAAAAAAGATGCAACCAAAGAAAGAAAAGACAAACTTAGACAGAATAATTGGTACAAATGCCGTTGTTACTCAAACAATAAACAAGAATAGTCCTGGTGAAGTAAAAGTAGAAGGAGTTTTATGGACAGCAACTGCTGATGAGCTGATTGAAAAAGGCAGCATTGTTAAAATATTAGAAATAAATAGCACAAAATTAAGAGTAGAAAAAGAGGAGGAATAAAAATGGAAGTCTTAATAGCTATAATAATAATTCTTATATTAGTAATAATACCTAGTATTAAGATAGTGCCACAGGCAACAAATTATGTAATTGAAAGATTAGGATCTTACTACCAAACATGGGAAAATGGTGTACACTTCAAAATACCGTTTATTGATCGAGTTGCAAACGTTGTAACAAAAAAAGAAATTGTAAAAGATTTTGCACCACAACCGGTTATTACAAAAGATAATGTTACAATGCAAATTGATACAGTTGTATATTTTCAAATAACAAATCCAAAATTATATACTTATGGAGTAGAGAATCCTATTAACGCTATAGAAACTTTAACAGCTACAACACTAAGAAATATAATTGGTGAACTTGAGCTTGACCAAACACTAACGTCACGTGATATTATCAACAGCAAAATGAGAGCTATCTTGGATGAAGCAACAGATCCATGGGGAATCAAAGTTGCACGTGTAGAAGTTAAAAACATTCTACCACCAAGAGATATTCAGGAAGCGATGGAAAAACAAATGCGTGCTGAACGTGAAAGAAGAGAGAAGATTCTTCAAGCAGAAGGTGAAAAGAAATCAAGCATTCTAATTGCAGAAGGTGAAAAAGCATCAGCTATATTACGTGCAGAAGCAAAGAAAGAATCACAAATAAAAATTGCAGAAGGTGAAGCAGAAGCACTAATTAAAATGAAACAAGCAGAAGCAGATGGAATTAAACTTTTAAAAGAAGCTGGAGCAGATAGTTCAGTTTTAACTTTAAAGAGTTACGAAGCTTTAGCAAAAGTTTCAGAAGGTGCATCAACTAAAATAATCATTCCATCTAATATGGAAGGCATTGCATCTTTTGGAACAGTACTAAAAGAAATGCTTAAAGATAAAAAATAATAATAAGTAAAAGAACTTGTACCAACATACAAGTTTTTTTAATTTTTTATAGAAAAAAAATATAGGAAACTCTTAAGCAAGATGATATAATTTTTATTGTAGAGGAGTGCTGTGTATGAATAGAAAGGGTTTTACTTTAATTGAAATCATAGGGGTAATAGTAATATTAGGAATAATAGCGATAATTGCGATTCCAACTT
>CAKOPN010000010.1 GCA_934100165.1 uncultured Bacilli bacterium | reverse complement strand
AAACCCCAATTGAATATAAGACTCAACTAGGGTTCAAATAATATTTTTTTAGTGTCTACTTTTTGTTGACAACTTCAGTAAAAATCCTATCTTTTTATTTTGCTTCTTCTTGAGCCCTAGTCTCACGTACCACAGTTACTTTTATAGTACCAGGATATTGCATTGTAGACTCTATTTTTTCTTTTACTTCTCTTGCTATTCTATGAGCACCTAAATCATCAACTTCCTCTGGTTTAACAATTACTCTCAATTCTCTACCTGCCTGAACAGCATAAGTTTTATCTACACCATCTATATCTTTAGCAACATTTTCAAGTTGTTCTAATCTCTTAATATAGTTTTCAAGTGAATCGTTTCTTGCACCAGGACGTGATGCAGAAAGTGCATCTGCAATAGCCACAATTATAGCAATTGTAGACTCAGCTTCAACATCACCATGATGTGATGCTATAGAGTTAATAACTACTTCATTTTCGCCAAACTTCTTAGCTATATCAACACCTATTTCAACGTGACTTCCTTCAACTTCATGATCTATTGCTTTACCTATATCATGTAATAACCCCGCTCTTTTAGCAAGCATAACATTTTCACCAAGTTCACTGGCAAGAAGTCCAGATAACTCAGCAACCTCAATAGAATGTTGCAAAGCATTTTGACCATAACTTGTTCTAAAATGAAGTTTACCAATTATTTCAATTAGTGCTGGGTCAACTTTAGTAATACCAAGTTCAAATAAAGCATCATTACCATATTCGATAATTTTTTGTTTCATTTCTTTACTTACTTTATCATAAAGCTCTTCTATTCTAGTAGGATGAATTCTACCATCTTTTAAAAGTGCTTCCAAAGTAACTCTAGCAATTTCTCTTCTTAAAGGATCAAAACTAGATAACACTACAGCTTCTGGTGTATCATCTATTATCAAATCAACACCTGTTATAGCTTCAATTGTTCTAATATTTCTTCCTTCTCTACCAATTATTCTTCCCTTTAATTCATCATCTGGAAGAGACACAACTGTAACAGTTTGTTCATTAGCAATATCAGCAGCATATCTTTGCATTGATATAGCTAACAAGTTCTTAGCTTTTTTATCAGCTTCTAGTTTTGCTTCATCTTCTCTTTCTTTAATGTAAGCAGTTATTTCTTTAGTCATTGTTTCTTCGACTTTTTTCATAACTTGCTTTCTAGCTTCTTCTTTAGAAAGCTTTGCTATTTTTGTCAATTGTTCTAATTCATTTTGTTTCATCTCTTCTATTTTTGCATATTCTGCCTGGATATCTTTTTGAGATTCTAAAACGTTTTTCTCTTTTTCTTCCAAAGAAAGTTCTCTCTTTTGGAACAACTCATCACGCTTATCCATATTATTTTCTCTTTGGATAAGTCTATCTTCTGATACCTTAAGTTCTTCTTTCTTTTCTTTTATTTCTTTTTCTGTTTCAAGTTTTAATTTGTGTATTTCTTCTTTTGTTTCAAACAAAGAATCGCGTTTATTTTTCTCTGCTTCTTTTTTAGCAGTTTCAATAATCTCTTCAGCTTTTTTTGAAGAATTATTTATTTTTGTATTTATAACATAATAACTAATCAAAAAACCTGTTGATATACCAACCACAACTAGCAAAATAGAGAATAATATTTCCATATATACCTCCTTCTGCTATATGTACTATTAAACAAATAGTTAATATTACAATTATATTGTATTGTTTTTTGAGCTAGTTGTCAAAAGATTTTGTCCACAATCAAAAAGCGAAAAAGAAAAAAGCCTGTAAAATAGGCTTTTATTTAATGTATATTTACACTTTTATTTTGTTTTAGTTTTTTTATTAGAAATTCCATAAAACTCTCTAGTTTTATCTTCTATCTCTTTACACAAGTCTTTCTTTTCTTTCAATAAAAGCTTTGCATTTTCTTTACCTTGACCAATTTTTTCACCATTATATGCAAACCAAGCACCACTTTTTTCTATAATATTTGCATTGACTGCTAAATCAATTAACTCACCTTCATGTGATACACCTTCGCCATACATAATGTCAACTATAGCAGTTTTAAATGGAGGAGCAACTTTGTTCTTTACAACTTTTACATTAGTCTTATTACCTACTAAGCCATCACCCATTTTGATTGCTTCACCTTTTCTAACTTCAAGTCTAATTGTAGAATAAAATTTAAGTGCTCTACCACCTGGAGTAGTCTCAGGATTTCCAAACATAACTCCAACTTTTTCACGTAATTGGTTAATAAATATAGCGATTGTCTTTGTTTTGTTAATAATGCCAGATAATTTTCTAAGTGCTTGACTCATAAGTCTTGCTTGAAGTCCGACATGAGAATCTCCCATTTCACCATCAATTTCTGCTTGCGGTACAAGTGCTGCTACTGAATCTATTACAATAATACTAACTGCTTCACTTCTAACTAAGGCTTCACAAATTTCAAGAGCTTGTTCACCAGTATCTGGTTGTGATAATAATAATTCATTGATATTAACACCTAAATTCTTAGCGTAACTAGGATCAAGTGCATGTTCTGCATCAATAAATGCTGCTCTTCCACCATTTTTTTGAACTTCTGCAATTGCGTGTAATGCAAAAGTTGTCTTACCACTTGACTCAGGTCCATATATTTCAATTATTCTTCCCTTAGGATAACCACCAACACCAAGAGCTATATCCAAAGCAAGAGAACCACTTGGGCAAACATCAACTTCCATATGTTTACTTTCACCAAGCATCATGATTGAACCTTTACCAAATTGTTTTTCAATATCATTTAAAACTTGTTCTAAAGTCTTATCCTTATCAACTTTATTCATATATTACCTCCGTCTTTTCTAACTAAAATGATACACTATAGAAAATGAAATTGCAATTGCCAAATTTTACTGTAAAATCATTTTCCAAGTAATATAATGATACGAATAAAAAGAAAAAATTCCTAAAAAAAAGAACTTTCGTTCTTACTTTTCATCAATTATAAGTTTTTTGTTTATGTTATAGTATTGTATCATAGATACTATAGACATTATTGTAGCAAAATATAAGAAACAATCTGCTACATTTAATCCAACTAACTCAAATGGTAAATTATTAAAGAAAACAAGTGTAGTTCCAATCATCAAAGTAGCTGTTTTTAATTTACCACTACTAATTGCTGCAACAACCTTTCCTTTACCTGCAGCTTCCATCTTAATTGCATTAACAATAATATCTCTTACAACAACTACAACAGGAATTATTGCATCTATTCTATTTAATGATGCCAAAATAATTAACACTGAATTAACAAGAATCTTATCAGCAATAGCATCTAACATCTTACCAGTATTAGTAATTAGTCCTCTTTTTCTAGCAATATAGCCATCCAAATAATCAGTAAAACTAGCAACTACAAAAATAATACCAGCAATTACAAATTGTAAGCTTAAACCATCATAAACATTTGGAAAGCTAATACCAACTTGATCAAATGGAAAACACAATAAAATTATCAAAATAATAGATAATACAATTCTTGTTACAGTAAGCTTAGTAGGCAAGTTCACAAAGTTCACCTTCTCTTCCTAATCCCAAAAGTTCATTAGTTCTTATTTCCTCTTTTGGTCTAAAAATATTAAAAATTAACAAAATTAACATAATAAACAAGAAAAATCCAAGAACAACGTAAAGTATCGGTTTAACATTTAGTTTTTTTTGTTTAACTATAGTGTACGGCGATGACATTTTCTTAACAGTTTCCTCTTTACCTTTATTCTTTTCTTTTTCAACAGCCAAAATATCTGAAAGGGAAATTTTAGATGTATGTTCAAATAAAAAGTCATTAAACTCATCAGCAATTTCCTCAGGATCAAGTCCCAAATACTTTGCATAAGCTTTGATTTTATCCTTCATACCAAGCACATCTCTAAATGCCCTTACATTTCCTTCTTCAAGATTTTCTAAAAGAAAACTATCAATTTCCAAATCATCAGATGCTTCCTCAATGCTAACACCATTGCTCTCTCTTACTTCTTTTAAATATTCTCCAAGTTCTTTCACAAAAATACCTCAAAGGAATACTCCAAAATATTGGAAACTTAATTATAATTCCTCTTTCTTAAAAATTAAAAATAACATTTCATAAGCCATGTTCTGTTCCTATTTCTAGGCAGCAAACATTTATCTACTAGTTACCTAGTCCCTAACTCAGTTCAATTCCTTCGTTAAAGCTCCTCTACCAAATTTGAGTTTCTCACTCGCGGGGTTTATCACGTTCCACTTCCACCGTTTCCAGTTTCATCGTCACTTTGACACTTTATGGCTACAATAACCATACCAAAGGTTTAGGTTACTTCGCCGCCGTTAACATCATATGTTACCTAGAGTTATTTTTTCCTCTAGCACGAACACTACAGTCATCGCAGGCTGTGTGAGCATGGACTTTCCTCTATATCACAAGGATATAGCGTTTGCCAAAATATTATTCATCTTTTCCATATACAATTTTTTCAAGTTGAGATAATCTTCTTATAACATCTACATTAGAAATGTTCTTCGTATTATCATCAGTATCTGATTCTTTAGCAATTTCGATACTTGTCTTCAAATTACGAATCTCCTGTTTAAGGTTCATTATCTCATCTAAGAGTTCCTCTTTTTCTTTATCATATTCCTTAATTATCTTAAAGAACTCCTCATAATCACCAATAATAAGGTCTAGATATTGATCAACTTCTTTAAGCCTGTATCCCCTAGTATCAATTTTAAACTCTTTTTCAAGTATATCCTTAGGAGATAAATTAAATCTTTCTTGATACATCTTATCACCAATCCCTTACGATAATATTATCTAATAAAAGTCTCTCTTTGTCAATTATATTTACTTTACAGAACAACATATGCAAATATTAAACATACTACGTAAGTTGCTTTATATTATACATATTTATTATTTATCTGGTCAAGCTCATTTTTAGTGTAAAACCATCTTTGCAAAATTTTAGTAATTTTAATATTATAATCCATTTTATTAAGCACCAATACTAGTTCCTCATCTCTCATATTTCTTACCTTTCTTAATACTACACCTAAAATATAACATATTATTAGAAAAAATCTACTTATTCGACAAAACTAGTGTTTTTTCCCTAATAATTTATTTACTTCAAGTAGTTTATTTTATTATCTAAAATTGTAGAAAAAATAATAATTGTATAGTATAATTT
Organism: uncultured Bacilli bacterium; assembly: GCA_934100165.1. Classification (GTDB taxonomy): domain Bacteria; phylum Bacillota_I; class Bacilli_A; order RF39; family UBA660; genus RUG13868. The sequence goes on along the minus strand of CAKOPN010000010.1, from coordinate 8,264 downwards.
AAGAGAGTATAATAAATATACTTAAAAGGTGATTAGATGAACTACCCAAAAGGAACAAAAATAAATAATAATCAGACCATCATAAAATATGGCAACCGTGGAATGAATCTCGAAGAAGATATAAATCTTACAAATGAATATTATATAGAAAAGAGAAAAGCATATATATATAAAAAACCAACACCAATAAAAGTAACTAAAATTGATTATAAAAAAAATAGTGTTGTAATAAAAGAAGGATTCTTTGAAGAACCTTCTACAACAGACTACAACGGGCTATATAATGGATTATATATTGATTTTGAAGCTAAGGAAACGAACAATAAAACATCATTTCCTCTTGCAAATATTCATAAACATCAAATAGAACATATAAGAAATGTAATTAACAACAAAGGAATTGGTTTCTTAATAGTAAGATTTAATACATTAGGTAAAAACTTTATATTACTTGGAAAAGATTTGATAGACTTTATTGATGACAACGAAAGAAAATCAATACCGTTTGATTATTTTAAAGAAAAAGGATATGAAATAGCAATGGGATATATACCTAGGCTAGATTATTTGAAAGTACTTGATTTAATCCTAAAAGGAGGAGATAGTAATGAAAGCTAAGAAAAATAAAGTAAAAGTAAAAAAAAGTGTCAGAAATTTTGGAATATTTATGGGTGTCATAACAATATTAGGTTTAATATTTATGAACTTTATGTTTACATTAGTTCTAGACTTAGGAATTATGTTAATAATATGGTTATCCAAATGTTTTGATAAAAGCAAGAAGAAAAAATGGGTACGAATTTTAATAAATTGTGTAGCAGTATTCATCTTATTATGTGCCATTGGAGGAGTTGGTGTTACTGCATGGTTCTTGGATTATGTCGTTAAACATGCACCAGAATTTAATGAAGATGCGCTAACAATGACACAAACAACTATCGTTTATGATAGTAATGGTGTAGAATATGCAGAACTTGGTAATGAAAAGCGTGAAATAATTAAGTACAATCAAATAAGTGATGTTTTAGTAGATGCACTTATTGCAACAGAAGATTCAAGATTCTTTCAACATAACGGTTTTGATGCACCAAGATTTTTAATTGCATCAATTAAGCAAGCATTAGGAAATAAAAATGCTGGTGGAGCATCTACCCTAACAATGCAAGTTGCAAAAAACAGTTATAATAAAGAAAGTGCAAACGTTACAAAAGGATTCAAAGGTATAGTTCGTAAATTCACGGATATATACATGGCTGTATACAAAATAGAAAAAAATTATTCAAAAGAAGAAATAATAGAATTTTATGTAAATAACCACTTTTTAGGAAACAATGCTTACGGTGTTGAACAAGCATCTCAAACTTATTTTGGAAAACATGCTTCTGAGATAAATCTTTCTGAAGCTGCATTATTAGTAGGACTATTCCAAGCACCTACTGCTAATAATCCATTCAAATATCCAGACAAAGCAGCGGAAAGACGTGCCGAAGTATTGAATTTAATGTATAGACATGGTTATATTACTGAAGAAGAAAGAAATGCCGCAAATGCAATACCAGTTTCTTCCCTACTAACAGCAAGTAAAACAGAACAAGAATTCTATTCATACTTAAACACTGTTGTAGAAGAAGCAATTGAAACATATGGAGTAAATCCACATACAACTTCTCTATTAGTATACACAAACATGAATAGAGACTATCAAAAAGTTATAGATGATGTACTTAGCGGTAAAACTTACACTTGGGATAATCCAGTTGTGCAAGCAGGTGTCATCGTAACAGATATACACTCAGGAAAAATACTAGCAGTTGGAGCAGGAAGAAATCAAGATGGTTATAACACACATAACTATGCAACAAGTTCAACAAGACAAATAGGATCAACAGCTAAACCAATTTTTGATTATGGACCTGGTATGGAATATAATAACTGGTCAACATATAAATTATTTGATGATTCAAAATATTACTATACAAGTGGTCAGGAAATAAGAAACTCAGATAGAAGTTATATGGGTGTAATAACTCTTAGAAAAGCACTTGCAGAATCAAGAAATATTCCAGCGTTAAAAGCCTTCCAACAAGTTGATAATAAAAAAATATATGAGTTTGCAACATCACTTGGAATTACACTAGATAAAGAAGCAAAGAAAAGCGGAAAATTATATGAAGCTTATTCATTAGGATCATTTAATGCTACTAACCCACTTGAAATGGCTGGAGCATATGCAGCATTTGGAAACGGTGGCTACTATTACAAACCTTATACAATTAGTAAAATAGTATTTAGAGATACAGGTGAATCAGTAGAATATGAATCAGAAAAGAAACAAGTAATGAGTGATTCAACAGCATTCATGATGACAGATGTACTAAAAAGTGCTGTTAACGAAGGTTTATCTAGCGTTGCAAAAATAAACGGTGTAAACATAGCAGCAAAAACAGGAACAACAAACTATGATGCATCAACTATATATAACTTTGGTCTTCCAAATTCAGCAATAAATGATGCCTGGGTAGTTGGATATGATCCACATGTTTGTATAAGCTTGTGGTATGGATATGAACCTATCAGTAGAGAATACTGGACAACAGCATTAACAGCATGGAAAAACAGAAAAGGATTATGGAATGCAATTGGTGGAAAGATATTCCAAAAAGACGGTTCAGATTTTCAAATGCCAAACAGTGTAGTTAAAGTTGGTGTAGAGCTATCATCTGATGTTGATGCAGAACCAAAATTACCAAGTGAATATACACCAGCTGACAAAATAGTATATGAATACTTCAAAAAAGGAACAGAACCAACAGAGGTTTCAACAGCATACCAACCTCTTCCAAATCCAAGCTCACTTTCAGCAAGTTACAATGCTTCAACATTAACGGTTAACCTTTCGTGGGATGCTGCAACAGTAACAGATCCTATGACAAGTTATGGTGATTTAGGTTACAGAGTATATAAAGATGGAACTCTACTAGGATTTACAAAAGACACAACATTTGAAGTCCTTGATACTAGAAATCCAAATGGAACATATAAAGTTGTAACAAGTTACAGAGACAATGAATCAATAAACAGCCCAGGAATAACATATAAATTAGTATATGATGACCCTAATGATTACAAACTTGAACTACTAGTACCAAAAGAAAAAACTTATAAGGTCGGAGACAAACTTGAAAGTTATGATACTAATGTCGGTATTGGAGATGTAAAACTAACAGTAAATGGGAAAACAGTAACACCAACAGTAAATGTTAAAATAGAAAATAAAGACAATGATAATATTGCTAACATAACTACAACTGAAGAAAATACCTTCACAATAACATACACAGTTAGCTATGAAGCATATATAAAAACAATAACAAGAACAATAAAAATTGTAAAAAATGATAAAGATGCTTAAAATTAAGCATCTTTTTCTTATAAAATAAATTCACTTAAAAGCATAATAAAAAGACCAATAAACATCCATATCAAAAGAGTTCCCCACTTTTTATATTTAAACCCTTCTGGTAAAAGTTCACAAAATGCAATATAAATCATAATACCTGCTGTGACGCAAAATAAAAATGAGAAGAAGTAATCATTTACAAAACGAAACAAAAATAAATAAGAAAGTAAAGCACCGAGAAGTTCAGAAAAACCAGCAATAAAAGTATAAAGAAAGGCTTTCTTTTTATTACCACTACCATAATAAAGTGGAACAAATATACTTATGCCCTCTGGTATATTATGAAGTGCTATAGCAAAAGATAAAGAAAGACCAATTTTCACATCTTTTGTAGTAGTCATAAAAGTTATAATACCTTCAGGAATGTTGTGAATAATAAGAGCAATTACCGATATTATTCCTACTTTATATAGTGAGTTTTCTTCTTTTAATAAACTATTTAAAAATTTTATAAACATAAAACCAAATATTATAAATATTAATGAAATTAAAATAGAAGTAAAAATACCATAATAAGAAAATATGTATTTAACACCACTTGGAATTAAGTCAAATATTGAAATATATATCATAATACCAGCAGAAAAAACAAGGCTACAAGAAATTAGTCGATCTCTATTTTTTTTATCCACAAAAACTGTGAATATTCCAAGTAAAGTCGACAATCCCGCTATAGTAGTTATTAAAAAACTAAGCAATACATTCTTCATATTATCACCATTTAATTATATGAAGAAAAAAAGAACAATATAAAAAATTATGCAAAAAGTAGCATAATTATTTATTATTACATATATGTTTTAACTTACATCCATCACAGGAAGGATATATTGATTTACAATAATATCTACCAAAAAGAACCATTTGATGATGCCTTCTAGACCAAACACTCTTATCAAACTTCTTCATAAGCTTCTTTTCTATTTTTAAAACATCATCAGTTTCCTTAGCAAGACCAAGCCTTTTACTAACTCTAGAAACATGCGTATCAACCGCAATAGCAGGATAATCAAATAAGTTACTAAGAATAACATTAGCACACTTTCTACCTACACCAGGAAGGCTTTCTAAGGCTTTTCTATCATTTGGCACTACCCCATCATATTTAGTTAAAAGTTCGTTTGTAATTTCTTTAACAAACATAGCCTTTTTATTATAAGTACCAACTCTTTTAATAATTCTCTTTATATCTTCAATATCACCACTTGCAAGCAGTTCTAAAGAATTATATTTTTCAAATAAAACACTAGTAACAGAATTAACCATTTTATCAGTAGCTCTAGCACTGAGCATTACAGCAATTACAAGCTCATAATCCTTATTATAATTAAGTTCACATTTGGGATTAGGGAAAAGACTATCTAAATAGTCCTCTATCTCCTTAATCATTAGAATCTTCCATCCAGTCATAGTCAAACAAATCTAATTTTTTAGGAGTATCATTATTCTCATCTTTCTTACGAAAATCCTTACGGCTTTTCTCTACATCTTCCCTATTTTTAATACCTTTCTTTGACCATTCATAAAGTATTTTATCAATATATCTTAAATTAGCTACCCCACTGTAAACTGACTCTTTTATTGCTTCTCTAATTATTTCATCACTATAATTTCTTTCTTTCCAAGCTTTAACTATTTCATACTCCATAGGAGTTAAAGTTTTACCAAGTTCTCTTTCTAAGATTTCAAAAATATTCTTAGGAGTTACTTCCTTTGATTTATTCAAAGCTTCCACTAATTCCATAGACACTTTATCATAGAACAACTCCAAAGAAATATACTCTTCCATAATATTATTCTCATTAGTAACTATTTTTAACTCAATAAGTTTCTTAGTTTGAAGAATAGAAATAAATTCCATTACTTTTTTAATATCAACATTAAATTCTTCAGCAAGATGTTTTGCATCAAAAATAAACTCATCACCATTAGTAGTTAAATACATAAGGAAGAAAAAAGCTTCAAAATCAATTCCTAATTTAGGAAATATTTTATATATATACATAGGTATAACAATATTTTTCCCCTTAAGTAACTCCACTATCTTGTCATATTTCATAAAAATCCCCCTAACTATAGTTTTCTAACAAATAACTCTTAATTTCTTCATTATTATTATTTAGTTTACCATCTAAAATTTTTATTACTAAATCATTATAAATATCCTTAAAATAAGGCCCTGCCTTTCTATTTAATAAAGTCATTATATCACTACTTGTAATATCAATTGATTTTCTAGAAGTAATTGGCAACATATCATATTTTTTAGCAACAAGGCTTCTATCCATTCCTAAAATATCTGCTGCTACCTGATTTACATATAATCCATATTGATATAATGAATAATTATTTACACCATTTTTTAAGACATGTCTAATATCTTTTATAATTTCTTTTTCATTAGAAGTAAATTCATATTTAGGTGATACTGACAAAGTTGCCCAAATACCTAACAAATCGCAGTTTAATTTTACATCTTTTAAATTATAAATTTCAAGTACTTCATCAAGTCCTAGTTCTATTAGTAAATCAATTCCATATTTTGCATTACTACTAGAAAAAATCTTGTCCAACTCTTGTTTTTTACGATTGTAAGATAAATTCCTTAAAGAACCCTTAGTCTCTTTTATAGCACTTTTTACTTCATCACTAAGTTTAAAGTTTAAAATGGTTGCAAACCTAATTGCTCTTAATATACGTAAAGAATCTTGTTTAAATTTGAAAAGGCTATCACCAACAGTATTTATTATTCTATTGTCAATGTCTTCCCTACCGTTAAGTAAATCGATAATATTTCCATTTTTATCAATACACAAAGTATTCATTCGAAAATCTCTTCGCATTAAGTCATCTAAGAGATTATCAATATATTCAATTTCAACAGGTTTTCTATTATTTAGATATCTAATTTCTTTTCTAAAAGTTGTTATTTCAAACCTATAATTTTTAATATACAAAGTAACTGCACCATATTCCTCATTAGGTAGTACTGTATCCTTAAATATGCTCATAATTTCTTGCGGTGTTGCATTAGTAGCAATATCAACATCAAGTGTCTTAATACCTAATATTCTATCCCTAACATAACCTCCTACTATATATGCCATAAATCCCTTGTTTTCGAGCTTTTTCAGTACCTTTAATGATGTTTCAAACATAAATATATCACCTCTATAATTATACCATAAAGCATGTAAAGTAGCAAAAAAAAAGAAAGATATACTTTCTTTCAAAACAATATTAGTTAACTGCGTCTTTAAGAGCTGTTCCAGCTTTAAATGTTACAGCATTTCTTGCAGCAATTTTAACTTTTTCTCCTGTTTGAGGATTACGTCCTTCTCTTGCTTCTCTCTTAGATACTGCAAAAGTTCCAAATCCTGCTACTGGTACTTTTTCACCTTTTGCAAGTGCTTCAGTAACTGTTTCAAATACAGCTTCAAGAGCACGAGTTGCATCAGCTTTTGTTAAACCAGCTTTTTCTGCTACTAATTCTACTAATTCTGCTTTTTTCATTATTATTACCTCCATTATTTAAGCACTATATGCTTACATATACAAAATATCATAAAATACAGGTAAAATCAACGATTTATGCTTATTTTTACGGTATATTTACATTTTTTTATATCACTATTGCAATTAAATTATTTGATCCTTTATTTACTATCTTAGTTAAAGTTTGACTAAGCTTATATCTAATGTTATCAGGCATTAAAGAAATCTTAGATTGAATACCCTCCTGAACAATAACATCAAGGCTTCTACCAAAAATTTCACTCTTCCAAATGTTCTGTGGATCAGTGTCATAATCTTTCATTAGATAATCAATTAACTCTTTACTTTGAACTTCACTTCCAATAATAGGTTCAAATGTTGAATTTACATCAACTCTAATCATATGTATTGAAGGAGCAACAGCTTTAAGCTTAATACCATATCTGCCACCCTGTTTAATAATTTCTGGAGTGTCAAGTTTCATGTCTTTTAATGTAGGAGATGCAACACCATATCCAGTCTGTTTTACCATTTTAAGTGCATATTTAATTTGGTCATATTCAGTTTTGGCTTCATTAAATTCTTGGAATAATGACAATAGTTCTGCCTTATTTTTTACGTCAATCTTAATTATATCCTTAAGTACATCATTGTAAAGTTCACCAGGAGCTTCAAGATTTATTGTGACAATGCCTGTTGAAGGATCAACATCTGATAAATATGCTTTTGATATATTATCATTATTTAAAAATCCCTTAGTAATATTTTCTATATCTTTAAGTTTATCTACTTCACAAACACTTTCTCTAATTGAAGCAATATAACTTTTCTTAACTTCATTATTTGGACTAAGAATTGCAATCCATTCAGGCATATTAACTTTAACTTCAAGTATTGGGAACTCATATAAAGCCTCTTTAAGTATCATATAAATATCTTTTTCATTCATTGTATCAACATTCATTGGTATAACCGGTACATTATGTTCTGCTTTCAAATTTTCAGCAAGACGTTCTGTTTCCGGCAACATTGGATGTGTAGAATTCAAAATAACAATAAACGGTTTACCTATCTCTTTTAACTCGCTGATTACTCTATTTTCAGCTTCTATATAATCTGCTCTATCAAACTCCCCAATAGAGCCATCTGTTGCAATAACAATACCAATAGTAGAATGTTCCTTAATTACCTTTTCTGTGCCAAGTTCAGCAGCTTCGATAAAAGGAATTGCATCATCATACCAGTATGACCTGTTTTTGTGATACCCATAAGTCTTTTTAAAAATTGCTCAAAAGCAACCTGTATTTTT
>CAKOPN010000009.1 GCA_934100165.1 uncultured Bacilli bacterium | reverse complement strand
AAACCCCAATTGAATATAAGACTCAACTAGGGTTCAAATAATATTTTTTTAGTGTCTACTTTTTGTTGACAACTTCATTTAAATCACTCTTTTATATTGCATAAGTGTTTTTATACATGATTTTGACTTTATAAATGTAAAAATAGTGTTTAACATTTTTATTTCTGTAAATAATATTATTGGAGGTAAAAAATGAATAATTATGATGTTGTTCCAGACATAATAACTGGAAAAGATTTGGACTATCTAAGTGATATGTTTGAATGGAATTATGGTGCATTAAAGTGTACAAATAATTCAATTACAGAAGTACAAGATATGGATATTGTCAAAGTTTTAGAAAAGGCAAAACGCACTTTTGATGATAACTTAAATGATATTTTAAATACATTACAAAAAGGAGTTAACAATGAATAGCGAAAAAGTATGTAACACTAAAAAAGAAGTACCAACAGGTATAAGTTTAAATGAAAAAGACTATATAACAGAGCTATTAACAACACTTAAAGACATGGTGAAAAATTATACAATAGCAATGACAGAGGCAAGTAATGAATCACTATATCAAAAGTATTTGAACAGTTTCAATAAGTTAATAGAACTTCAAAGAGAAACGTTCGAAACAATGTTTAGAAAAGGATGGTACTGTTTAGAGACTGCACCTAAAGATAAGATAAAAGAAAAAAACAAAACACTTGAAACTGAGTACAGAGACTTATATTTATAAAAATGTCTAATTGACATTTTTATTTTGCAATTTTTTTCTCTTTTATCATAAACAATGTTAATATATAATTAGATAGAATAGAGGTAACAATTGTGAAAAGTAAAAGAAAAAATAAAAAAGAATTATGGTTAGTCCTAATTTTCATGATTTTAGGATTAGTATTCAAACTCGATGATGATTTATATGAAAAACTTACAGATACGGTATTCAAAGAAAACACTAACATAGAAGAAAATATAGATGGAAATGTTGACACAGAAGGAGAACTTTTAAAAGTGTCGTTCCTAGATGTTGGTCAAGCTGATTCAATTCTTATAAATGCAAATAATAAATATATGTTAATTGATGCTGGTAACAATGAAGATGGAGAAAAATTAGTTATGTATTTAAAGTCACTCGGTATTGAAAAATTTGACTACGTCGTTGGAACTCATGCCCACGAAGATCACATTGGTGGGATGGATAATATAATTGATTCATTTGATATAGAAACTTTTTATATGCCAGACGTTATTACCACTACAAAAACATTTGAGGATGTCTTAGATAGTCTTGAAAAAAAGAATCTAAATTTTGATACACCTCAAATTGGTAGTACTTTTGATTTAGGAAAAGCAAAAATAGAGACAATATATGTTGGAAAGGACATTAAAAATTTAAATAATTCTTCTATTATCCTTAAACTAACATATGGTAACGTATCATTTCTATTCACTGGTGATACAGAAAGTGATGTAGAAAAAACACTTCTTAATAAAGATATAGAAAGTGATGTTTTAAAAGTTGCCCATCATGGCTCAAATACTTCTTCATCAAACGCTTTCTTAAAAAAGGTAAATCCTAAATATGCTATAATTTCAGTGGGAACTGGCAATAGCTATGGTCACCCTAAAAGTGTTATCTTAGATAGATTAGAAAAACTAGGAACAAAAATTTATAGAACAGATGAACTTGGTACAATTATAGTAACAACAGATGGAGAGAAAATAGAGGTATCAAATGTTAAAACTGATACAAACGGAAACTAAGGCTTGTCTTTCTTAAAACAAAGAAAATTATTGATTATAATAAATAAAACAAGAGTAACAAAGAGAATGTTGCTAGGTAAAATTTCAAGATTAACAACACCTAAAAATATTACTATAAGGGAAATAATGTTTCCCTTTTTTAGATCTAACTTTTTACATTTCATCAAACTAGCGGCATAACACATTGCAAAAGAAGTTACTATTAAAGATTCCACAAATATATCAATAATTAACACTTCTTCAAGTCTTTGAAAGAAATTAAATATATTTATAATTTTTAATATTTCAAGTTCTGGATAACTAACGAAAGCAAAATACTTTTCACCTAGAACTGCTATTATAAATAGAATTTTAACAAGTAAAAATATATAGAAAAAAGTGTATGACTTGTACATTTTCTTTTTAAATTCATCAAATTTCATAATTTCCTTTTTAGGTATTATAAGAAGCATATATAAAGGACCAAGAGAATAAACAAGTGTATCTAATATTCTTAAATTGCGTATATCAAATTTAATTGGTAAAAGATTAAAAACATCTGCATTGAATAGATTGAAAATAATAGAAATAGAGAAGATGAACATATAGATTGCAAACATTAAGTTAGAACTAATACTAATGCTCTTAAGACCTTTATTTGCTAAAATAAATGCAAGTATTAGAAAGGAAAGTTCAATTATTCTTTGGTTTGTATTAGGAAGAATAATATCTTTAATAAAGACAGAAAGGTTAAATGATGAGTAAACTGCAATAACTAGTGAAGAAATTATAAAAATAATTCTAATAACTATATTTAAATTAGTTAAAATGCCATTTTCTTTAAATCCGTTAAAATACTTTTTTAAAAAAATTAAGCCAATTAGAAATGAAATAACAATAGATATAAGGGTTTCAATAGAAGATACATCTTTAAATGTATTTATAAGAATAAAAGTAGTAAAACTATTTAAAAGAAAAAAAGCTAAAATAATAATTTCTAGTGAAGTATATTTCTCCTTATCCAAACATTTCACCACCATTCGTTTTAAGTTTCTTTACAGATACCGTGATATTATAATTAACATTATTTTTTAAAGAATTCTTATATTTGTAATATATATAATTTAAATAATTTTTATCATTATTTTTTAAATAGTCACTAGTTATTCCTTCTAGATTTATATTTAAAATGTTAACAGCATCATTACCAATATAGTCACAAACAAACTTTATATTAACATCATCTTTAACAGTGTAAGAAGTCGTGCAATTTTCAAGATTATATTTTTTGCCATCTTTTACAAAAGTAAAATTTTTAAGGTTTCCTCTTATTATATTAACAGCGATGGACTCATCTTTACTAAGAACTTTACTATTTTCGTATATTTCTTTATAACTAATAACTTCTGGTACGTCATCAAATTTTAAATAGGGAATAAAACTAATATTAAAATTAAGTATATCTTTTAAAACAGAATCAAAAGATATTCTTTTTACTATTGCATTTGTACTTATAGATAAATCAAGCATATTATTTATATCTTTCTCTTCATTTTTAAATATTTTATCGTTAATTTTATCAGTAGCTATTATCGAAAAAGAATTTCTTGATGATTTCTGACTCAAAAAGAAGTTAATTATTTCATCAATATTCTTTTTTTCAATATCATCATCGATAACAAGTAAGTCCATTTGTGTTAAATAAAGCTTTTTTGAAAGATTCTTTGTAATATCATAAAAACAGTCATCTAGTTTTAAACAAGTTTTTGTTAGTATAACATCTTCATTATTATCATCAGTTGCTAATATTTTAACATATACCGTATATACTTCTTTATCGTGAGAAATTCCAATAGAGGAGACGACAGCAATATTACCAATATCAGGAAGAGTACACCCAGTTAAAAATATTATAAATATAAATAGTAAAAGTTTTTTCATAGTGCCTCCTATCTATTGATTTTCTTAGATATAAGTGGATTTCTAAGCTTTTTTCCATCTGCTTTAATCAAAGAATCTTTAATGTCATTCTTAATAAATGGAACGAATGGGTAAGTATATGGGTAACCAAAAGAAGTAATACTAGATATGTTAATAATAAGAAGAGCAAAGCCAATGAAAATTCCATAAAGACCAAAAAGTATAGCTAGTACTAAAATAAAATATCTATAATATCTAATTAAATTTATCATTGAGTTATATGGAAGAATAAGTGAGCTTATAGAGCTTATTGCCACGACAATAATCATAATAGGGGATATTATTCCAGCGCTTACAGCGGCATCACCTAAAATAAGGCCACCAAGTATAGATGTGCTACTACCAACTTTGTTTGGTATCCTGATATCACTTTCTCTTAATATTTCAAAAGCAATTATCATAATTAGAATTTCAAAAAAAGCTGGAAATGGCACACTTGTATGCTGACTAATAAGTTTCATTAAAAGAGCTGTAGGAATACTAGTAGGGTTATATGTCGTTATACTTATGTAATAGCCAGGTAAAAATATAGCAATAAAAAAAGCAATAAATCTTAATATTCTGATAAAAGTAGTATTTATATTTTTTTGATAGTAATCATCTGCTGTATGAAAAAAATCTATAAAAAAAGTTGGTATAATCAAAACAGTAGGAGAGTTATCTACTAACAGACACACTTTTCCTTCTAAAAGTGCAAAGGATGCAAGATCTGGTCTTTCGGTTTGATTTACTTCAGGAAGAAAAGAAACACGAGAAAATTCTTCAGTAACATATCCACCGTCAATAATAATATCATTTTTAATTTTTTTAGCACGTTCTAAAACTTTATTTACAAGACTTTTATCAGCAATGTTATCCATATAAGAAATAGCTATTTTTGTATTACTTTCATTACCTAAAAGTAATGTCTTTACAATTAAATTATGATTCCTAATTCTTTTCCTTATTAACCCGACATTTTTATTTAAGTTTTCTCCAAATGCATCTTTTGGCCCTGCAATAGAGTTTTCCACTTCAGCTTCTGTGATGCCCCTATCCAAAGTAGCTTTTGTTTCAATAGCCAACATATATGAGTCATCTATTACAAGAACAGTATGGCCATTAAATATTTCCTTTACTGCATCATCAAGATTATTAACTTTCTTACATGATGCTCCTGTAATAGAGTTTTTAATTAGTTCTTCAAAATTAGACCTTTCGTTGCCATTGTTTAAAAGTAAAATATTGGAAATAGGTTTTAATAAAAAATCAGTGACACTGTCACTACTAGAAAGAGTTTCGCTGTATATGTAAGAAACCTTTTTCTGGCCAATTGTAATTTCTCTTGAGACTATATCAAAACTTTCGCCACACATTTTTATCAGTTTATTAAACATTTGACTTCACCATTATTTATTATTTGATAAATGAAAATATTTATACTGTTTCTGTTTTAAAAATATGCTATAGATGTTAAAATATCATTAGGTGATGATGGATGAAAAAAATTTTTAATATTACAAAACTAGATCATTTTGGTAGAGGAATTTCAAGAAATGATGAAAAGATAATATTTATTGAAAATGCTCTTCCAAAAGAGGAAGTTAGTGTTACTAATATAGTAGATAAGAAAAATATTAGTGAAACGACTGCAGATGAAATACTCAAAAAAAGTAGTGATAGAAGAGACACTACAAAGTTATGTAAGTATTATGGAGTTTGCGGTGGTTGTAACATCATGCATATGTCATATATGTGTCAGCTTGAGTTTAAAAGAAATAAAGTTGTAGAGCTTATGAAGAAGTTTGCAGGTATTGATGAAGGAAAAATAAAAGACATAATACCTAGTTTAGAATTTGAATATAGAAATAAGATAACACTTAAAGTTAAAGAGAAAATAGGGCTTTTAAAAAATAAAAGCTATGAATTGGTAAATATTGATTCTTGTTCTATTTCTAGGCCAAAGATAAATGAGATAATAGAAACACTTAACACTTTAAAATTTGAAAATATTGAGGAAATAGTTATAAGATGTGGTTATAACAATGAATCAATGGTTGTTTTTAAGTGCTGTGGTGACATTGATATTGATTATTATCTTTCAAGTTTAAAAGAATGTACTGATACATTAGTAATGATTAAAGATGGTATTGAAAATGTTATCTTTGGTAAAGGATATATTACAGAAAAATTAGGGAAGTACTATTTTAAAATATCTCCACTTTCTTTCTTCCAGGTAAATACTACTACGGCAGAAAAACTTTACGACGTTGTAAAAGAATATGCTTCTTTAGATAGTACTGAGTCAGTACTTGATTTATACTCTGGAACTGGTACTATTGGTATTTATTTAAGTGAATCTGCAAAAAGTGTTCTAGGAGTAGAGATAAATAGTGAAGCAGTAGAAGATGCAAAAGAGAATGTTAAGTTAAATAATATCAAAAATGCTGAATTTATTTGCTATGATATAGGAAAAATGAAAAAGGAATGCAACAATATAGATGTAGCCATAGTTGATCCGCCAAGAAGTGGTTTATCAAAAAAAGCTCTTCTTAATATAAGTGAAATAGCATCAAAAAAACTTATTTATATTTCTTGTAATCCATCTACGCTTGCAAGAGATTTAAATCTTTTGAAAGATAAATATTACTTAAAAGAATTAACACCTATTGATATGTTCCCAAATACATATCATGTTGAATGTGTGTGTTTACTAAATTTACGTTAAATACTTATAAAGATGTTGTAAAGTTATATAAAACAGAAACGAGAATTATAAATCAAACAATTAAAAGAAATATTATGAGATTTACAGAATCATTTTGTTTTCAATTAACTATGGAAGAAATAATTAACTTGAGATCACAAATTGTGACCTCAAGTTTAGAAAATGAACTTGTGCATGGTGGTTCAAGATATTTACCATATGTATTAACTGGGCAAGGAATAGGGTAATTGATTAACAATACCTCATCTAAAAATAGAATAATCATTGAAAGAGAAAAAAATGAAAAAAAGAAAACTATGAAAATATTACTAATAATTTTGGCAGTTGTCGCTGTATTTGTTTTGTTTGCTTATCTATTTATAAAATTATATAAACCGTTCGGTGCCTCTCCAACAAAAAAAGATTGGAAAGATTATAAAAAAGAAGCAAAAATTTCAAGAATGGAAAATTTAGCGACACGGGAAATTTTGATGAGCAATTGGGATGATCCTGTCGATAGATTTACAAGATATGTAAAAGAAAATGATATTGAATATGTAACACCAATACTTGGTGAAACATTTAACATTAAAGATTACAAAAACTATCAAAATGAGTGGTGGAAGAATATCAATTAAAATTATGAGGAGTAAAAATACATGTATACAATTATTGATTATTTAAATTATTATAAAGATATAAAAATAGAAGATGTTCATATAAATGCTATGGATAATCTTTTATGTGCAACTTTAGCATACCTTCCAGTTGAATCTTTTGAAGGCAAGAAAAATTTGCAAGAGTTTATAAAATACTCTAAAGAATTTGAAAATAAAAAAGATTATGGAACTATGGGACATAAAGCATATATCATGCTTGATACAATCAAAAAATCAAAAAGATATGAAGACTTAGTAATATCAAATTTTGTTAATTATGAAGACAAAGAAACACAATTTGGCGCAGTAAAATTCATATTTGATGATAATATCATCATAGCATTCAAAGGAACTGATGGTGGAGCAGTGAGCTGGTATGAAAACTTAAGATTAGGCTACAAATATCCAACTAACACCCAAATAATGTCTTTAAAATACTTAGAAGAAAACATTAGTTTACTAGATAAAAACGTCTATGTTACAGGTCATAGTAAAGGTGGAAATTCTGCTTTAACAAGTGCAATGGAGGCACCAGACTACATTTTCTACAAAATTAAAAAAGTTTATAATTTTGATGGCCCAGGTGTATTGACTAAAGAGTTTAACTCTTCTAAATTTAAAAGATTGTCCTCAAAATTAGTTAATATAGTGCCAACAGGATCAGTAGTGGGAGTTCTTTTAAATAATACAGAGTATCAAGTAGTGCAAAGCAATGATTACGCAATAAATGAGCATTTTCCAACATCATGGAAAATATTTGGAGAAGTTTTCATACCCGGAGAGTTATCTAGTGTAAGCAAAAAATTACATGAAAGTACCACAGTTAACCTTGAAAACTTATCACAAGAAAAAGTAGAGGGAACAATAGAGACAATTATTGAAAATATTGAAAAAAGTTATGATTCATCAAGGAGAGTAACATTTAATGATATGAAAGTTTTACTTAAAAATATGAAAAACTTAGATCCAGAAGTTACTCATTACTTAAATACAATGGTATCTGAGATGGTTAAAGATAAAAATAATGAATAAATAAAAATGATAAGTTGTGTAATAACACAACTTTTTTTCATTGACAAAAAAAGCAACATATAATACTATTGTATTAGCTAAGTAATACAATAGAGGTGGAAAATGGGATATGAGTTTGATAATGAGAGACCTATATATATACAGCTTGTTGAATCATTAAAACAAGATATAGTCTCTGGAAAAATTAAAACAGGAGAGAAACTTCCTTCTGTAAGAGATTTTGCAAAAGAAGCAAAAGTTAATCCTAATACAATGCAAAAAGCACTTATAGAACTTGAAAAAGAAGGGTTAATATTTACTGAGAGAACAAACGGAAAATATGTTACAGAAAACAAGAAAGACATCGAAAAAACAAAAAATGAGTTTGCAAGAAAGTTAACAGAAAAATATATTAAAGATATGCAAGATATAGGTATAGATAAAGAAAATATTATAAGTTATTTGAAAGGAGAAGAATAATATGAGTCTTGTAGAGTTTAAACATCTTTATAAAGAGTTTGATGGTAAAAACGTTTTAAAAGACATAAATCTAAAAATAGAAAAAGGCGTAATAGTAGGGCTTCTTGGAAAAAATGGTGTAGGAAAAACAACAATAATTAAACTTATGAATGATTTATTAACACCAACCAAAGGAGAAATACTAATAAATGGTTTAAAGCCGGGAGTAGAAAGTAAAAAAATAATATCTTATTTGCCAGAGAGAACGTATTTAGATAAAGATATGAAAGTAAGTGAAATACTGAAGTACTTTGCTACATTCTATGAAGATTTTGATGCAGAAAAAGCTACTAAATTACTTGCAGATCTAGGAATAAAAACTGATGAAAAACTTATTAAAATGTCAAAAGGAATGCAAGAAAAAGTACAGCTTATCCTAGTTATGTCGAGAAATGCTGACTTATACATTTTAGATGAGCCACTAGGAGGAGTAGATCCTGCAACAAGAGAATATATTTTAGATACTATACTTTCTAACTTTAAAGAAGGAGCTACAGTAATAATATCTACACACTTAATTGCAGATATAGAAAGGATTTTAGACAAAGTTATTTTTGTAGATAAAGGAAAAATAATTTTGGAAGGAAATGCTGATGAACTTCGCGAAAAAGAAAATGCGAGCATTGATGAAATTTTTAGGAGGTCTTTTAAATGTTAAGCAAATTATTAAAATATGATTTAAAATGGTTATATAAAACAATTAGTATTTTTTATCTTTTATCGTTTGTTTTCTCACTAATAGTAAGAGGCCTATCTTTACTAGATAAGACTTTTATAGTCAATTCACTTACATTTATGTTTAAAATATCAGCAGTTGGCATGATTGTTGCTACTGTAATTATCACTGTTGCAAGGCTATGGACTCGTTTCATAAAAAATGTCTACAAAGACGAATCGTATTTAACACATACTCTACCTGTAACTAAAAAAGATATATACTTAGCAAAAGTATTATCAGCAGTAATTACATCAACTACTACTGTACTGGTAACAATTATTTGTTTACTTATTTGTTATCATTCAAAAGAATCATGTGACTTTATAAAACAGTCACTTGGTTTGATAGAAAATACACTTGACTTTGATTTTGTAAATATGTTAGTTATTATGTCTTTTGTACTTATATTAGAGTTAATAATTGTTACACTTAACGGTTACACAGGAATAATACTTGGCTTTAAATCAAACAGAGATAAGATGCTAAAAACTTTAATATATGGTTTTGTATCATATTTAGTAACAATGGTAATAACACTTCTAATTGTATACATTTCTAGTCTTATAAATAGTAATGTAATGACGCTTATAAAAGATAATATAGGAAACGTAGGAACCATTAAAACTCTTTTAAGTATAATTGCAATAATGTATACATGCTTCATATTTATTTTTTACTTCTTTGGTAAAAATAAACTTGAAGAAGGAGTAAATATAGATTAAATAATAGAAAAATGTTAATGAAAATAAAGGAAGATTTAAGAGGTAGTGATAGTTGCTAGTCGCTGTCTTTTCGTTTAAAATCTTTGCATAATATGATATAATCTAGATATAAAATGTAAGAGTGGTTTAGAAAGGGTTAAAAATTAATGAATAAAAAAATAATAATATATTATTCTTATACAGGACATACAAGAATAATTGCAAACATGATAAGAGAAAAAATAAATTGTGATATTTTAGAATTAAAAATGAAAGTGCCATATTCAAATGATTATCAAACTGTAGTGGATGAACAACAAAATAATGAGCATGCAAAGGATACACCAGAGATAGAACACTTGAATGTAGATTTGAATAACTACGATGAAATAATATTAGGAACACCTGTTTGGTGGTATACAATAGCACCACCAGTTAGAACGTTTTTAATAGAAAATGATTTGAAAGGAAAGGTTATAAAACCATATGCAACAAACGCTGGATGGCTTGGAAGAACTTTTAAAGAAATTGAATCGCTTTGCAAAGAATCAACTGTAAAAGATGAAATGAATATACTTTTCGATGAAGATTACAGTACAAATCTTATCAAAACAGAGCAAAAGGAAATAGAAAACTGGATAAATCGTTTATAAAATAAAGAAGGTGAAAAAATGACAATTATAGGAAATATACTCTGGTTTATATTTGGAGGATTTATAAGTGGTTTATCTTGGTTTGTGGCAGGTTTATTATGCTGCATAAGTATTATAGGAATTCCACTTGGATTACAATGCTTTAAGTTTTCAAGCTTATCATTCTTTCCTTTTGGAAGAAATGTAATTTATGGTGGAGGTGTCCCTTCTTTATTTGCAAATATTCTTTGGCTTATCTTTTGTGGAATACCAATGGCCATAGAAAATACTATCTTTGGAATGTTATGGTGTATAACCATCATAGGAATTCCTTTCGGATTACAATTTTTTAAAATTGCCAAATTATCTTTGCTCCCTTTCGGTTCGAAAGTGGTTTAATTTGAGATTTATTATAATGTTTTATGTTATAATCAAATTATAGAGTACAGAAGTACTTTATAGTTAGGAGGGTATTATAATGTTTAATGAAAAAGTTGCAATAATAACAGGAGGAGCAAGTGGAATTGGACTAGCTACATCAGAAAAACTTTTGAAAAATGGTGCTAAAGTTGTAATTGCAGACTGTAGTGATTCTGTTTCTATGACCGCTTTAAATCTTGGAGAAAATTGTCTTGGCATCAAATGTGATGTTTCAAGTGAAGAAGATGTTAAAAACTGTGTTAACAAAACTATAGAAAAGTTTGGCCGTATTGACTATTTAGTAGCAAATGCAGGAATCGGTGGTGGACCAAATAAAGCTCATGAAGTAAGTTTCAATGAATGGAATAAAGTAGTAGCAGTTAATCAAACAGGAATATTCTTAATGAATAAATATGTAATTGCAGAAATGCTTAAAACAGGTGGGGGAAATATTGTGAATACGTCATCAATGTATGGCTTAGTAGGTACACCAATGAGTTTTGCATATTCCGCAACTAAGGGTGCTATAATTCAAATGACAAGATCGCTTGCTTTAACATATGCTCGTGATAACATAAGAGTAAATGCAATAGCACCAGGCTATGTAGATACACCAATTCTTGCTATGGTTCCAAAAGAAATGAAAGATACTATGGCAAATCAACTTCCAATCGGACGTCTTGGTAAAGATGAAGAAATAGCCAATCTAATATGTTATTTACTAGGAGATACTTCAAGCTTTATAACAGGAGCTGTTGTACCAATAGATGGAGGATATACAGCACAGTAATTAAATAAGTAGAGAAATCTACTTGTTTTTTGTAACAAATAAAAAAGGAAGTGATAAGATGGGAAAATACATAGTCCTTTTAAGAGGAGTAAATATAAGTGGTAAAAACAAAATATCAATGCAAGAGTTAAAAGAAAAACTTTCTAAAAATGGTTATAAAAACGTTTTTACTTATTTAAATAGTGGCAACGTTTATTGAAGACGCAATTTTAAATAATCAAGAGCTATTTTTCCTCTTTTCAAAACTTAGAACTTTCGATATAATGGCATTAAAGAAGTATTATATAAGTACATTTAAAGAAAATCCTGTTTTAGATGCTTTAAACAGGTATGTAATGACCAAAAATAATACTGAAAAAAACATAATAAATTATATTTATAATTTATTAAAAATTGTAGAAATATGTAAAGGAGAAGAGTAATTATGTATATCGAGTTTGGAATAATTACAAGCATAATATTAACATTTGTAAGTTTAGCATTTATCTATTTCATTATTAAAGTAGCAGTTAAAAACGCTATAAAAGAGGCATATGAAGAAATAACTGGCAAAGAAACTTACGAGAATAAGCAAGAGAAAAAAGTAGCAAAAGAAATAAAAGATGGATTCAAAGAAGTAAAAGAAGAACTTAAAATAAAATCAAAAGATAAATAAGATTATCAGTATCTGATATGAACCCCGTTTCTTGGGCATAGAAGCGAGGTTTTAATATGAGTAAATATAACTTTGAGGATAAAGTGAATATTTATAAAAAAAGAAAAAATGGAAAAACATTAAAGTCACTCAGTTTACAATACGGAATGACTGCCCATAATATTCAATATTTAATCTAGTGAGTGGATAGATATGGATTTGATATTTTAAAGCCTACAAAAAATAAACATTACCCTCTCTATCAAAAAGAACAAATTATAAACCAAGTATTATTAAACAAGGAAACTACTCAATCAGTTTCAGTTGATGAAGGCTTACCTAGTGAAGAAATGCTACACACATGGGTTAAAAAATATAAAGAAAATGGTTATAATATAGTTGAACGAAAGCGAGGGCGGTCAACTATGCCTAAATTAACAAAGAAAAAAGAAAATGAAACTCTAGAGGAAGAGAATAAGAGATTGAAGGAAAAAAATTATAAGACAATAGATGAATTAATTATAACCATAGATGACTATATTACCTATTACAACTATGATAGAATTAAAGAAAAATTAAAAGGACTATCTCCTGTAAATTACAGGCCACAATCCTTTAATTAGAAACTATTTATAAACTGTCCAATTTTTGGGGTTCAGTTCAATCGGTAATCTTTTTTCAACAAAAAAAGACTTATAAGATAAGTCTAAAAACTAATAAAAGGAGGGTTTATGGAATTTATAGAGGCAAAAACAATTTTAACCAAGGTAAAAGGTAGCAAATCTTGGTATGGAATTGACTATAATATGAATTTATATAAAGGATGTTCACATGGTTGTATTTACTGTGACAGTAGAAGTAATTGCTACCAAATCAAAAACTTTAACATTGTAAGAGGTAAATTAAATGCCATTTCTACATTAGAAAGAGAACTTTCTAGAAAAGAAAAAGGCGTAATAGGAATGGGTTCAATGTCTGATCCATATAATCCACAAGAAAAGAAATATGAAATTACAAGAGATGTACTTAAACTTATCCAAAAATACAATTACGGTGTTTCGATTGATACTAAAAGTGATTTGGTGTTAAGAGATATCGACTGTTTAAAGGAAATTAGCAAAAAAAATAATGTTATAGTGAAATTTACAATTACTACAGCAAGTGATGAATTATCTAAAAAAATAGAACCACACGTTTGTCCATCTTCAAAAAGATTTGCAGCGATAAAAAAGTTGAGTGATAATGGTATTTTTGTTGGTATTATGATAAATCCAGTTTTGCCATTTATAACGGACAGTGCCGAAAATATAAGATCTCTAGTTAGATTAGCACATGAAAGCGGTGCTAAATTTATACATACATATATGTCTATGACATTAAGAGATAATCAAAGAGATTATTATTATTCTAAGATAGATAAAGAAATCAAAAAAAGATATATAGAAACATATAAAGAAAGTTATTTATGCTACCCATTAAATGCAAAAATGCTTTATAGAATATTCATGGAAGAATGCGAAAAATGTGGGATTTTATACAAGATGGATGATATTATCAAAGCATATAAAAAAGAAGCCTTAGATAATACACAACTGTCATTATTTTAAAGGAGTTATTATGATACTAAATGTAAGTGGTAGAACAGATGTTGTAGCATTCTACAGTAAGTGGTTTTTAAATAGATACAAAGAAGGCTTTGTAGATGTCAGAAATCCATTTAATGAAAAATTAGTAAGTAGAATATTCTTTGATGATGTTGACCTAATTGTCTTTTGTACTAAAAATCCTATTCCAATATTAAATCATTTAAAAGAAATAAAAAAGCCTATAGTCTTCCATGTAACTTTAACTCCATATGAAAAAGATATAGAGCCAAATGTTCCACCAAAGGGAATGATAATAAACGCTATAAAAAAATTATCAGAGATAGTAGGGATAGATAACTTATATATAAGGTATGATCCAGTATTTGTAAACAAAAAATATGCCATAGACTATCATATAAAAACATTCGATGATTTATGTAAAAGACTTGATGGTTATGTTAGAAATATAATAATTTCTTTTATTGACTATTACAAAAATGTAGAGAGAAATATGAATGTCTTGAATTATAGGGAACTAACTGATGAAGAGTATGAAAAAATTGGAATAAATTTTGCAAAAAGTGCTAAAGATCATAACATGACTGTTCAAACATGTGCAGAAAAGTATAATCTTGTAGAGTATGGATTCAAAAAGAGTGACTGTGTAACAGAGGAAATGGTAAAGAAAATAACTGGTAAAACTAACAAGAAAAAATGGAAAGCAAGGAAAAATAAAAACTGTAATTGTGTAGAAATGGTAGATATTGGAATATATAATGCATGTAAGCATTTTTGTAAATATTGTTATGCTAATTATGATGAGAAAAAAGTAGAAAATAATTGCTTAAGACACAATCCAGATTCGTCACTTTTAATAGGTAGCATAACAGAAAGTGACACTATAAAGATACGTAAGGAATAATTGTTACAAAACAGTAATACAAAAAAACAAAATTAAGATGCTATAATTAAGAAAAAGTATGGGATAATATTATACCCATAATGATTATCGAAGACGATGAAGAAATTAGAAATGAATTAAATGAGTTAGTAAGAAAAGGATACCTAATGAAAGGAGGGAGATGGTACGATTGTAAAATTCATGAAGTAACTCAAGTAAAATATGAAATGATAGAACATTTTAGTAAGCAATATAATATAAAATCTTTATGCTTAGTATTAGAGGTATCTAAATCAGGATATTATAAATGGATTAAAAATAAAGATGTATTAAATCAATATGAATTTAATAGAAAAGATTTTGGTGAATTAATAAAAGAAAATAAAGTTATGAATATCATAGAATTAGGAAAATAATATTAGATGAAATAGGATGGGTTGTATTGGCTAATTTGGTACACAAAGTATGTAAAATATTAAAAATCAAATCCAAGTCTAAACATTATAAATATAAAAAGCCTGGTGAAGAATCTGTTAAATATAAAAACATAATTGGATATAATTGTAATACATCTAGACCATTTGAAAAGATAGTTTCAGATACAACTTCATTCTATTTTAGAAAGAAAAAATATGATTGGACATTTTATTTAGATGTGTTTAACAATGAAATTGTCGAATCAGATGTAAGATAAACAATGTATGGAAATGATATATTAAATCATAAAAAAGCTGTAGAAAACATGCTAAATAATAAAATAAAAAGAGGATATAAAGACCAAGATACAATAGTTTACACAAATCAAGGTATTATATATTTCTCAGTGTTATTTAACAATATGTTCAATTCCCATAACATAACTAGATCTATGTCTAGAGCTGGTACACCAACAGATAATCCGGTTATTGAATCCAAAAATGGATGGATTAAGAAAGAAATGTATATTGATTTTGACATAAACAATTATAACACAGTTCAAGAATTTATTAATGATATTATTTGGGATAATTATAGACCCAGTTATACTTTAAATTATAAAAACCCAATTGAATATAGAGCTCAACTGATACTTTTCAGTGTCTACTTTTTGTTGACAAATTCATCATTAATGGCTTACTTTTTAAATAGTTAAAATTTAATTTTTGTAAAATGTAATAATTTTTCTACCGATTTCGGTAAAAGTATGATATAATATTAAATATTAGGAGGAGAAAGAAATGAAAAAACAAAATATTTTTATAATAGGTTTGATATTATTGTCAGTTATATCATTTATAATAATCATACTAGTATCAAGTGGCGGAAATAAAGGCGGTGGTAATACACCAAAAAACATTAATGACATTATTAATACTATAAATAAAAATAACAAAGATGTTTTACCCGAACTTGAAACTATGAAAATAGATGTAAAGAATATTGAGGAAGTTACCAGTTATACTGGTTTAAAAACAAATGATGGTATTGAATCAATTGTTGTATCAGTACCATTGATAACAGCACAAGCTTATTCAGTGGCTGTTGTTAAGGTTAAAGATAATGCTGATGTAGAAAAAATTAAACAAGAAATGCTAGATAATATTGATATGAGACGTTGGATTTGTGTTTCTGCAGAACAATTATATATTACTAATAGTGGTAATGTAATATTCTCTGTAATGGCTGATAAAGATATTGCTAAGGCAGTATATAATGATTTTAAGAAATATGTAAATAATAATATTGGAAAAGAATTAGAAAAATCAAATAATGAGGAAAATATAGAACTTCCACCAGAAATGCCAGCAGAAGAATAATGAAGCACCTTTTAAGGTGCCTTTTTAAAAGGAGGATAAAATGTTATTTACTAGTATTAGTTTTTTATATTATTTTTTACCAGCGTTAATAATTATATATTTTATAACACCTAAAAAATATAAAAATATTATTTTACTAATTGCATCTTTATTATTTTATTTCTATGGAGAACCTAAATATGTTTTTTTAATGATTGCAGAAATTATTATTGCTTATATAGGTGCTATTTTAATTGATAAAT
>CAKOPN010000008.1 GCA_934100165.1 uncultured Bacilli bacterium | reverse complement strand
GTAGGAGTCTGGGCCGTGTCTCAGTCCCAGTGTGGCCGATCACCCTCTCAGGTCGGCTACGCATCGTCGCCTTGGTAAGCCATTACCTCACCAACTAGCTAATACGTCGCAAGCTCATCCCAAAGTGAAGCTTTAAAGGCTCCTTTTACTATAGAACAACGTATCGTTCTATATATCATCCGGTATTAGCTATCATTTCTAATAGTTATCCCAGTCTCTGGGGTAGATAACTCACGTGTTACTCACCCTTTCGCCACTAGGTGGAGAACCAACGCATTTTGTGCAAGCACAAAAATTGTTGGGCCACCTCGTACGACTTGCATGTCTTAGGCATGCCGCCAGCGTTCATCCTGAGCCAGGATCAAACTCTCCAAAAAATTTATTTTTTTAAGTTTGATTACATTTAATATTTCCTGACTTAATGTAATTGACGTTTTGCTTAGTTTTCAAAGATCATCTGCACTTTTTCATGTGCATAAGTAATATATCAAATTTTCTTTTGAAAGTCAACAACTTTTTTTATTTTTTTGATATATTTTTTTGTTGCTCTTTTTTTCAAGCGACATTCAATACTATATCAGAGATATCATTAAATGTCAACAACTTTTTTTCATTTTTTAATTTTATTTTTTTAGTTGTTTTCGTTTTTCTCAAGCAACGTTTTTTAATATAACAGATATGTTTTTTATTGTCAACATTTTTTTGAAAATTTTGTATTTTTTTATCTGCTACATTTTCACTGTATTTACCGGTAAAAGCTAATAACTTGAACCAGTGTTTTCACTTTACCAAAAGATACTACAAAAGTCAATGCTTTTTCTCCACTTTTTTCACTTTTTACACATTTTATTTAATATTATCAGTATTTTCTTCACAGTTTTTAATTTTTTTATACTTTTCGTGATATTTGATTATATTATTTTTATCAAACGAAAGTTCTTTGTTTTCTACCATTTTAATTAGTTGATCGAGTTCCGACATTAGTATTTTGTCGATACTTTCTGGATAATGCATCTTGCTTTTATGATATCTATATTCGCTTTTATCTAAAATTTTATATGATTCATCTGCAAATACTCGCAAATCTAAATCATAATCAATATACTTGATTGTATTTTCTTCAATAATAAATGGTGACGCAATATTACAATAATAATATATACCATCTTTTTTTAACTGTCCTATAACATTAAACCATTTATGGTAAAAGAAATACATAATTGCTGGTTCTTTTGTATTCCACTTTCTTCCATCTTCTTCAGTAACTTTTGTTTTATCATTCCCAAATACTAAATATTCGTCACTAATATCCAATAACACAGCCTCATCCCATGCTCTATGAATTTTTCCGTCATGCTTATAGCTATGTATTATATACTTTTTCCCAATTGTTAACTTGTTCATAAATTACTCCATTATTTTTCTATATTTTATATTATCATCTTTTTTATTTTATCACTATCTTTTATTTCACTACAACTCACTAAGATTATTAGTGCAGCAAAAGTGCTTACACTCGGAGAAATAATAATATGACCTGTAAAAAAAGACAAAATGCATATAAGAAAAATGCTTATTTTTTTTATATAGGCAAAATAATCTTTCTTTTCTTTATTTAATATATTAAATAGAACATATAAATATGGCGAAAAGAACAGAATTGCACCAATTATACCATGACTATAAAAAACATCACAATAATCTATTTCTACTATTCTTGCTTTTTTATTATTTATATTATATCCAATACCAACAATTTTTTCATATATTGAAGATTCAATATATTGTTTATTTCTTGTACTTAAAAAGGTAAGTCTCTGACTAAATATAAAATGATCTATGTTGTAAGAATTTTTCAATATATCTTCAACATTATTTATTCCAAGGTACTCTAGATGAACTTTAATGTTTTTATAAAATGTAGTTTTAGGTAATATTATAATGATAGACGAAATGAGTACGATAAATACTCCCACTATTGCAAAGATAAGTTTTTTCTTATTTTTCTCCCATAATTTTTTTATTATCCACGCAAGTACAAGACATACTGATATAATAAATGCCAAAATAGGCGTTTTAGTTCCAATGTTCAGTATTACTATCATATATATAATCATATATATAATTTTCATCAAATTTATTTTATTTTTTAATAGAAGGAACAAAAAAGGGGTAGTTATTGAAATAATTCCACTTATTTCATTAGCCGAATTAAAAAAACCTACAGTACCCTCTTTTGTAATTTTGTAACTTTCATAGCCAATATTAAATAACATTGGAAAAAATACTAGAACTATATATATTACAGAACTATAAAATATTGGTTTCCACGATATTGCTATATCATCCCTAATATTGTAAAGCGATAATAGTAAAGTTGGGAAATAAAATGTTTTAATTAAGCCTTGTATTTCACTAAATAAAACTATTCCAGACTTGTACTTAAAAATACTTATTAAGTATAACCCAAAATATATTAAAACTAAAATATAATAACTAACTACATTTTTTTTATTATAAACGTATATCGTTGACCACATAATAAAAATTACAAAAGATAATCTAACAACCATTCCTAATGTGAAGCTTATATGAAAATAATTTAATAATACCGATGTTATAATGTCTATTATTGGACCTAAGAGCAAATATACAATTATGACTTTATTCATATTTTCTTTAACAAAGTTTTTCATTTTTTCTCCTCAAATAATAAAGTGGTAGAAACCTATCACTTTATTTATCAACTATATAATTTCGTATTTAGTTCCATTTCTGTCATCAATTAGTCTTATACCTTGATCAAAGAGTTCATTTCTAATCTTATCTGCTAACTCGTAGTTTTTATTCTTTTTAGCTTCATTTCTCTCCTCTATCTTCTTTTGTATCAAAGCTTCTGTGTCTTCATCAACAGTTTTTTCTTCTTCAATCAAGTCTAATGATAATACCTTATCAAAATCCTCAATTAAATATAACTTTGAGAAATCAGTCAATGACTCATCTTTTAACACATCATATACAACAGTAAGCATGGAAGATGTATTTAAGTCATTTGATATTGCATCTTTAAATTCATTTTTATAAAAATCTAGTTTTTCTTCATGTAAATCTGGAGTCCTATCTAGACTTCTAATTCTACTTTTTAATTTATTATAAGCCATTTGTGCACCATCTAGAGCCTCATAAGAGAATACTAATTGATTTCTGTAATGACTATTTAGGCATAAGTATCTATATGACAATGGGTTATATCCTTTTGACTTTAACAAATCTACAGTAAGAAACTCACCTTTAGATTTGCTCATTTTTCCTGTTGAGTCATTCAAATGTTCACCATGTACCCAGTAATTACACCATTTGTGGCCTAAGAATGCCTCACTTTGAGCAATTTCGTTTGTATGATGTGGAAAAATATTATCTACACCACCACAGTGTATATCTAGGTACTCACCTAGGTATTTATAAGAAATACCAGAACACTCAATATGCCATCCAGGATATCCAACTCCCCAAGGTGAATCCCATTTCATTTCTTGATTTGAAAATTTTGACACAGTAAACCAAAGGCCAAAGTCATATGGATGTCTTTTATTCTTGTCTTCTTCTACAGTATCTCTAACTCCAACAAATAATTCTTCTGGATTCTTTCCTGATAATTGATAATAATTATGTGCCTTACTAACATCAAAATATATATTACCATTAGATTTATATGCATATCCTTTTTCTAGTAACTTTGTTATCATCTCAATATAAGTATCTATATGTTTAGTTGCTCTTTCAACTATAGCAGGTTTTCTGATATTTAGTTTTGCGCAATCATCAAAAAAGGCTCTTTCATAAAAGTCTGCAACTTCCCAAACTGATTTATGTTCTCTTTCTGCACCTTTCAACATTTTATCCTCGCCATCGTCACTATCACCAGTCATATGACCAACATCTGTAACATTCATTACACGAAGAACATTATATCCTAGATATTCAAGACCCTTTTCTAATATATCTTCAAATATGTAAGTTCTTAAATTACCAATGTGCGAATAATGATAAACTGTAGGCCCACAAGTATACATTCTTACATCTTTATCAACATTTGGAGTAAATGTTTCTATTTTTCTAGTTAATGAATTGTATATTTTCACTTTTTCTCACCTCTTAATAATACACTACGCATTACAATAGAGATTATAACACGAATGATTTTTGTTGTAAATAAACATATATATGTGTGACTTTATATTGTATTTCACAAAAAAAGAATGCTAGAAACTTTTATTTGGTTTTAGCATTCTGTGTTTTATATATTCAAATTACTTTTAATAATTTCTACAATTTCGCTTATTGATATCCCATCAATATCTAAATTACTATTTTCTCTTCCACCGGGTAATGAAATTGTCCAAGCACCGCTTGAATCTTTACCCGTAGTAGTTACATTACTTTTTAGTACTATTACTGGTCTTATTCCAGAGGCCCATCCGCTTCCGCCAGCTAGTCTATTTGTATATGTTTGGTAATATAATGTACTTTTATCTTTTGCTTCTGCCATGTAATAGTGTGAACTGATATTATTTATGGCTGTGACATTTGCTTTATGGTCTTTACTATAGTTCATCATTCTTGCACTTTCGGCAAATGAATTTTTATACACAGCTGCCCTGTTGTTTATATTATTTACAGCTTCTGATGCTAAAGAGTTTAGAGCAAAATAGTAACATTCAGGTATTCCTGCATGAATTATTGTAACTTTTCCATCCTCTTTTGATAATACTAGCCATCCACTTGCTGTCGATTTATCAAGGCCTGTTCTACATACAACACTTGAATTTCTGCTTTGTCCTTGTCCATAACCACCAAAGCTTCCGTTTGTTGTTGGAATTTCTGTTTTTTCATTCCAAGTACCAGCGTCGTATGCTACTTTGTCTCCAACAGAAACTTTATCCACTAAGTAAGTAACAGATTTTACCTTTACTGTAATAGAACATGAAGCTTCATGTCCATATGAATCTCTAACTTTACCATATATTGTATGTGTGCCATCATTATTTATAGTATAGCTGTCTTTTCCATTTAATGACTGGCTTGTACCTATACCATAAGACGTAATCTTTGCACCATTTGTTGTTGATTTGCTTGAGAATTTTACTGTTGCCCCTGCTTTATAACTATCTCCATCTTTTGTACCAGAAATCTCAAGTTTACATGAAGGACTTGACTGTGCTGGTTGTGGCTCTGGTCTTTTAATAGTTATACTACAAGTTCCCTCGTTACCTGCACCATCTTTAACAAATCCATATACAACAGTTGTTCCAGCTGTGTTAACAACTACTGTTTCTTGCGTATAGTTTTTAGCTAATCCAACTCCTTTTTCTGCTATATCAGAAGTACTATCTGTAGCACTTGCTAAACCTACTGTAACATTTGAAGTGTATATACCAGAAGAATTTGCTGTTCCTTCTATAACTTTCAAACTACAAGTTGGTGAATCTGTGTCTTTCTTTACAGTTATACTACATTGTCCCTCGTTTCCATTAGAGTCAATAACATAACCGTATAATTGCGTTGTTAAATTATCTTTTACAGTATAAGTTTTTATACTTTCACTTGGTACTTCACCTTTTGTTGAACTACCATTACCACTTTCAGAAGTTTTCTTTTCAATATAGTACTTTTCAATCTTAGAAGTTTCACTATTGGTTTCCATAGATTTAAAGCCAACTACAATATCTGATTTATACCAATCATCATTTCCTAGCGTTCCCTCTTTTACCTCAAGTTCACATGTTGGCTGGCTTGGATTTACATTAACTTTTATACTACAAGTTCCTATATTTCCATTTGCATCTCTAACATAGCCATTTACAGTAACATTACCTTTTTTAGTTATAGTATAGGTATCTTTATTTCTGGAATTATCACTAGTTCCAACTGTAGATTTTTTTATTGGAACACTCTCTGATATAGGTGTTACTGATTTAAAACCTATTACCACTTCTGTAATATAAGTGTCATTTGCACCTAATTTGCCTTCCTTAACTTCAAGTTCACAAGTAGGCACTTTAGAAGTTACAGGCTTCTTCGTTTTTCCTCTAACAAATAAAAATAAAAGCAAAATTATTATCAATACTATTACAACTATTATCGATATTACAAGTCTTCTTCTTTTCTTACTAATCTCTTCTTCATTATCGTACATATAAATATACCTCTTTTCTAGCATATAGCATGTATTATATCTAATTTATATTTTAACCTACTATACTTTTAGTGTCAACTAGCAATACTTTTTTACACTAACTTTTTAAAATCATTTCCTAAAAACAATGCAAAGTATTTTACATGTTTTTGTTTTTTTTGCACAAAATATAACTTAGATTAGAAATTATTTTATAATATGTTATACTTTAGTTAGAAAACATATAAAGGAGGATTAAAATGGTTTTCTCAAGTATTACTTTCATATATTATTTTTTACCAATAATGTTGTTAGCTTATTATATTACTCCAAATAAATATAAAAATATAACTTTAGTTATTGGAAGTTTGCTGTTTTACGTTTATGGAGCTGGATATTTTGTTTTTCTTTTACTTGCACTTTGTATTTTTAATTATATACTTGGTCAAAAAATCTCAGTTTTTAAAAATAAACAGAAAAGAAAAGTTGCGCTAGTTGCTGGTTTAGTTGTTAACTTTGGGCTACTTTTTTATTTCAAATATACAAGTTTTTTTATTGATAACATAAATAGTATTTTTTCAACAAATATCATTATAAGTAAAATTATACTTCCACTAGGAATAAGTTTTTTTACATTTCAAAATGCCAGTTATTTGATAGATATTTATAAAAACAAAATAACACCTTCAAAAAAACTTATAGAATTTATGACATATGTTTGTACATTTCAACACCTAACATCAGGACCAATCGTTAGATATGATGAAATGAAAGAAGATTTAAATGATAGACAACATACATATGCTTTGTTTGCTCATGGTGTTGAAAGATTTATCATTGGACTTTCAAAAAAAGTACTTTTAGCGGATAATTTGAGTTTACTAATTCAAAATCTTTCTAACTTATCAAGTACAGTGCTTTCTTCTTGGATTATAGCGATATGTTTCACCTTACAGTTATACTTAGATTTCTCTGGTTATAGCGATATGGCAATCGGTCTTGGTGAAATGTTTGGATTTCATTTACCAGAAAACTTTAATTATCCATTAAGTGCAAATACTATAACAGACTTTTGGCGAAGATGGCATATTACTTTATCTAGATGGTTTAAAGATTATATTTATATTCCTCTTGGTGGAAATAGAGTTAGTAAAATAAAAAACATATTCAACATATTAGTTGTTTGGGCCATTACTGGACTATGGCATGGAGCTGCTTGGAACTTTGTTATTTGGGGACTATACTACGCAGTTATCTTAATTATAGAAAAAAAATTCTTTTATAATTTCTTTCAAAAACATAAAGTAATAGGCATTTTTTGGACAAACTTTTTAGTAGTAATTGGTTTTGTGATATTTAACCAAACAAACATTCAATCAATTACAATCTTTTTTCAAAATATGTTTGGATTAAGCAATATTACTTTTACTACAACAGAAGTTAATTATTATTTGGTTAATAGCATAGTACTACTTCTTATAAGTGCAGTAGCAAGTACACCAATTTTAAAAGCAATTGCAAAAAATGTAAACGAGAAATACAAGAATAACACAATTGTTTCAATTATTGAATGTGTCATTATAATCATTTTAATAACAATATGTACTTCATTTATTATTGATAAATCTGTTAATCCTTTTCTATATTTTAAATTTTAAGGAGGTATTATGAAAAATAAAATTATTACGTATTCATTTGTAATTTTTATATCAATCTTTATGATTTTAAGTGTTATTACTAAGAAAGACGAAATTTCTATTTCTGAAAGAAGACACCTAGCCAATATGCCAAAATTTACATTAGAAGAAATCTTAGATAAAAATAATTCTTATTCTAATAAGTTAAATGATTATCTTATGGATCACTTTATAGGAAGAGAGACGTTTAAGAAAATTAAGGCACTTACTTCTAACTATATATTTCAAAACAAAGAAAATCACGGAGTATTTGAAAATAATGGTTATCTTTTTCAATTGGATTATGAGGTCAATAATGCTTCTTTAAAACATTTATCAGAACTTATATGTGAAATTGACACCAACTATTTAACGACGCAAAATAAATATTTTGTAATGATACCTGACAAAAACTACTATTTAAAAAATAATGATATTCCTAAATTAAATTATGAAAAGATGGAAAATTTCTTAAAAGAAAATATACCTAACAATACAAAATGGATTGATATTAAAGATACATTAAATTTAAGTTCTTATTATTATACAGATATTCATTGGAAGCAAGAAATACTTGAGCCTACATTAAAGAGACTTCAAGAGGAAATGAAACTTAGCTTTACAACATTTCCAACTAAAAAAAATGAATACTCTCCTTTTTATGGAGCATTATATGGAAAATACCCTAAAATGGATGATGTGTTAACTTACTTAACTAACGAAATAATTGAAAACTCCTCAGTTTATAATTATGAGAAAAAGAGCTTTACTAAAGTTTACCAAGAAAAAAATCTAAACAATGTTGATTCATACGATATATTTTTGGAAGGTCCTACACCAATTTTGATAATTGATAACCCAATACAAAAAAATAACAAATCCCTCATAATGTTTAGAGATTCATTTGGTAGCAGTCTTGCACCACTTTTAATAGAAAATTATTCAAAAATAACTTTAATTGATTTACGTTATGTTAGCAGTAAAATGTTAAGTGAAATAAAAGAGGTTGATTTAAGAGATGATTCTGATGTATTATTTTTATATAGTGTACCTATAATAAATAATAGTTTTGCACTAAAATAAAATATGAAAGGATGAAAATATGAAAAAGATTTATTACGTACTATTAGTTGTTGCTGTTGCCGTTTTATTTACTGGATGTCAAAGTAAGGAAAAGAATTTAACTGGAAGTCTAAAAGAAATTATGAAAGAAGTATATAGCGGTATTCCTAGTGATGAACTACCTGCTACGGCAGAAATCGAAGTTACAAAAGAAAATCAAGAATATTATTTAGGTAAAATAAGTTTTGATTATGAAGAAGCTTTAGCATCAGAGCCTTTAATGTCATCAATTGCTCATTCTGTTGTTCTAGTTCGTGTTAAAGATACAAAAGATATTGATGCAAAAGTTGCTGAAATTAAAGAAAAAGTAGATCCTCGCAAATGGATATGTGTAGAAGTTGAAGAACAAAACGTAGTAGTTGTCAACAATGGTAATGTAATCATGCTTGCAATGGAAAACAATTTGTCAGCTAAATTTAAAGAAAACTTCTTAAATTTAAAGTAAATTAAATTGCCTTATACACTAAAACTTTTAAAGGAAGTGTAATAAATATGATTAACAAAAAGTTAGAAAAGAAATTGGAAACTCTTTTTATTTGCTTTATTATAGTTTGTGTATCACTATTTTTTGCATATAATTTTATGAATACAAAAAGTAATGATAATAACAACAACACAGATAAAAATTCTCAAGAAATTAAAAAGCCAAATAATATAGAGCAAGGTAATGATAAGGATAAGGATAAAGATAGCAACGAAGACCCAATTAAAGAAGATAATAACAAGGATGCCAAAGATAATAAAGATAACAACAAAGATGATAAAAAAGAGGAAAAAAAGCCTATACAAGATCCTGTTCCAGTGCCAACAGAATTAACTAATGCAGACTGCAAAAAAATATTTAGTGATAAACATGCTATGGTATCTGGAGATTCTATGGCTGAAGGTTTAACTGCTTATGGTGTGTTAAATGCTGAAAATGTGGTTTGGGTCAGAGGAAGAAGAATAGATAATATGTACAAAGACATTGATAAAATCACTGCATATAATCCTAATTATTTATTTCTAACATATGGCTCTAATGATTTGGAAATGTGGACTGGAAGAGTTGAACAATTTATTAAAAAATATCGTGAAACACTTGATTATCTTAATGAGAAACTTCCAAACACAAAAATTGTTATAAACTCTATATTACCTGTTAGTGAAAAAGCTCTACAGAAAAACAGTGCATTTGGTTATCAAGAATTGTTTAACACAGAACTTAAAAAACTTGCAGATGAGAGAAATATACCGTATATTGATATGAGTTTACATCTTTTCGATAAAGAAAAACCTTTTGAAAGTGATGGTGTACATCCAAAAGGTTTCTACTACCCACTTTGGGCAAAGCAAATGGCTACATATTTGTTACAAAATTAAAGCATTCAGATTAAATTCCGAATGCTTTTTTATTTTTAATTTTATTCTTCTTTTTTACTGCGTTCTACAGTATCATTTATTAGTTTTGATAAAGCTGTATTTCCACTTTCCGTTAAGTGAATTCCATCATTCATAAGATATTCCTTATGTTCATTTATCTCCTTATAGAAATCGATTATAACAACATTATCAAATGTTTCATTAGCAAGTTTTTCAATATTCTTATTAGTAGATACTACATAAATTTTGTTTTCTTTGTATGTATTAAATAACTCTTTGTATTGATTAATAGTTATACCTACATTTTTATCTAAAACTAATACTAAATTGTAAGACAATGAACCATCATTCTGATCTTTTTCTAAGGCTTTACTTATCATTTCATAATCATAACTTTTATCAATATTAAATGTAGCATCTTTAAAATCTATACTTATTTTCTCAAATGCATTTAATAGTAAGTCATTACCATAAAAACTAACTTTGTTTTTCTTTTCGTCTTCGTGTTTTTTAATTATTTCTTCTTTTTTAGTTTGATATTCTTTTAAATAATATTCATATACGTAATTATAAATTGCATCTGTATATGCTGCTCTTCCAGTGCTTGTTAAATGTATTCCATCTGATACAAAATATTCTTTATGCCCTTTTGAAATCTCTTTCCAATCTATAATATGTAAATTATCATACTTACTAGCAAGATCTAGTAAATTTTTGTTAACATAATCATAGTTAGTAGTATTAAGCCAGAAAACTTGACGAGTTCCACAACTGTCCATTATTTCTTTTTTACAAGATTCTGGGCAGTCACCATTAGTACCTAAATGGATTACAACTGGATCTCCTAGCATATCTTTATTCTTTAGCTCTTTTAATATCTTACCAGCTTCCCAAGCTGTACGTGATACCTTTCCATCAAAATAACCATTTGGGAACTTCTTTTGTAAATTTGGTATAGCACCAAGCATAACAGAATCACCAATTCCAACCATTGGCATATTTAATACAGCTTCTTTAAGTTTATCCTCACCAGAATCAAGATCATTTAACAATGCTTCCCACTCTTCCTCTTCCTTTTTTAACTTAGCAGCATACTCATCTTGATTCTTTTTAATCATTTCACTGTTTTTAGCCAATTGGTCTTCTAATTCTTTCATTTCTTTAGTATGATCCTCAGCAAGAACATATTTATAGCAACCAAATAAGGCTAAAAGTAAAATGAAACCGCTTAAAATATACTTTGGTATTTTAAGTTCCTTACTTTTATTAGCAGTACAAAAATGTAAAATATAAGAAATTACTACAGTTAAAAGTATTATACATGTTACCTTTAAGTAGTCAGGAAAGTTTACATACTGAAACAAAAATATAACTGGATATTGTACTAAGTATATTTCATAACTGATGTTAGATAATGATTTAATCCATTTATCTAAGAGTGTCATTTTTTTATTAACAATAAGTGTACTGTAATCAATTAACCTGCAGGAAATTATGGATATAACTATCATTGCTAATGCAAAATTAGCATCTGTCGAACTTATTAAGAAGAATGATGCTACTGTAACAGTTAAATAAATATAAAATATAATTGAATTTAAAATGTTTTTTTGTAAAATCTTTGGTATTAGTACTTTGTAATATGAATGGATAAAACCTAGAGTTAAACCAAATAACAAAGAAAATATTCTAGTAAATGTACCATAATATACTGTCATTATGTTTTGGTCTTTACTCATCATATAAAAATATATTAAACCTATAATTGATAAAGTTGTTGTAATTATACAAGGTATACTTTTATGTATTTTATCACCAAGTTTTTTTAGTGCTAAAAATATGAACGGAAATACTAAATCAAATTGTAATAAAATAGATATGTACCAAAAATGCATAAATGGAGAATCAACATGTCTTGCAAAATAGTCAAGATTAGCACTTAACTGCCAAAAGTTATTATACCCAAATATAACTGATGTTGTTTCTGGCTTTAAATTAAACCAAAAGATGTTTGGAAAAAATGATATTACTGCAACAGTTATAAAAGTCACTATAATAAGTGGCAGATATATTTTCTTAAATCTATTACTGTAATAAGATAAAATTGAGAATTTTTCTTTTTTAAAAGCTGAAACACATGATAAATATCCACTTAGGACAAAAAACACACAAACTGCTAAATATCCACCTTTTAACACACCCAAATGATATAAAAGGACAGCTATACAGGAAATTAGTCTGATTATATCTAATCTTTTATAATATTTTTTACCCTCACCCATTTTAATTCACTCCCTATTTTAATTATAGCATAAGTTGCTTTATTTTTTTTCTTTTGATATAGAAAATTTTTCTATATCTATATTTTCATTTTTTAGTAAGTTAACTTTGTTATTCATTCCACCACCATACCCTGTTAGAGAATTATTTTTACCAATCACTCTATGACATGGAATAATTATACAAATAGGATTCCATCCAACTGCATTACCTACTGCTTGACTGGACATTTTTTCTATTTTATGTTTTTTTGCTATTTTGTTTGCTATTTCACCATAAGTTATTGTTTTTCCATATGGTATAGTGAGCATAATGTCAATTACTTCTTTTCTAAACTCCGTTTGACTATCTATTCTGTATTTTGGTGTAAATGTTGGATCTTTTCCACTAAAATATATATCTAACCAGTTGCATGTTTCATTAAAAATAGGCAATGTATCATTATCAACTTTTACATTGTTTTGATTAAATATAAGTGCTGTCAAACATTTGCCATCACTTTCTAAAATAATATCATCAAATTCTTTTGGTGTTTTATAAGTGCATCTATACAGCATAGTTATTTTTCCTTTCATGAAATTGATTTTTTATAATATTTTATATTAAATCTATCTAAATCTTCAATTGATACTTTATTATACTTTAAAGCTTCTATTAGAGAAAACTCTTTATTGTCTTGAAATATTACTTTAATATATTCACTTTTTATACATGGTAAATAATATATATAATCATTATCTAAATATATTTCTTCTAATCCACTCGGACAGGAAAAATTATTTAATTCAACAGTTTTATCAACAATTTTATATGAATTCTTGTATTCGCTATTTTCAATTTTTTTCCACAAATTTTCATTTTTTGTTAATACTAATTTATATCCATCTTTTGTGTAAAAATAAATATTTTTAATATTGTTGTTTATTCCTATCGTGTACTCATGTTTAGCACCAAGTTCACTATTTATTCCAAATGTCGAATAAAACGTTATATAAATATTATTATTTTTCTCATTTACTTTAATATTTCTTACATAGCCAGTTGAACTAGTTACTCCAATAGATAATTTAATTTTTTTATCATTCTCTAACAATTCATACTTTATAAGTACTACATCGCTTCTTTTTCTGAACCCACTATATACAAACAAAGCAATTACAATAATGGCTAGTAAAGTAATTGTCAAAAATATTTTCCTCTTTTTATGCATCTCTATCTCCTCTTAAAAAGTATATCATAAAAATAAGGAATATAACCATTTATATTCCTCATATATATTAACTTTAGTGTGTTATACTTTCTTTTTTCTAAACTTATGCATATGATATTGATATCTTTTTACTATTTTCAACATTTATTTACTCTTATTTACAAATCTATTTGTTCGGTTGCTATTGAAAGATTCAAAATATTATTTACTTTGTTTTTAATATTTTCGTTATCATCGGTAAAGAAAACTTTTAACTCTAATTTATTATTGCTTTTAACAATAGAGAAATGTTGAGCCAAAATTGTTCCCATATCAAATATGACAACATTATTTAAATATTTTTGTATTTCTTCTTTTACTAATGGATAATGAGTACACCCTAGTACAATATTTTTAATATCCCGCTTTTTAACATTACACAAATATTTTTCAATATATAGTTTTTTTGTTTCATATGGCGTATTATTTTCAATAATTGAGGCCAAGTCTTTACATTCTACTTCATAGACTTCTTCACTTTTTAAATTCCTTTTAAATATATGACTCTTAATTGTGTTTGGTGTTGCCATTACTGCTATGCTGTCTATTTTTAATTTGTTTATGTAATCAATCGTCGTAGCAACAATGTTTACAATAGGTACAGAGCAATAATTTTGTAACTTGTCATATATAGTTGAACTAATTGTACCACATGCTACTATTACAATATCCACATCAAATTCTATTAACTTGTCTATAATTTTAGTTGCCAAAGTATATAATTCATTCATAGATTTATTTCCATATGGCACATTTTTGTTATCACCAATATAAACATACGATTCATCAGGATGTACTTTTATCATTTCTTTAAGTACATTTATACCACCTAGTCCAGAATCGAAAATTCCAATTCTCATTAAAATCCCTGCCCTTTAAGTTAAATATTCTTCTATATTCTATGTTATAATTTAATATTTTTTTGTTTAATAATGAATATTTAATACTTGCTTACCAAATAATTATAACAAAAACTAATAATTGATTCCATCATATTATGAAAGTACTATTCCATTCCTTTTTTCCAATCATCGTTTATAATTGCTTCATCACAGTATTTTTCTGATACACTGGCAAGATTAGAAAATAACATACCGATACCTTTTTTAGATTTTGTATAATTAGATACTCTATTACTTTTTATTCCAATTGTACTAGCTTCAGAATAAGAGTCTATATTTGCTCCTATATAGACAAATTCCCAATTATTATGTCCTAAAATGAGTTCTTTTACTTGTGATTTATTATATTCTTTTGAAGAATTTTCCATGCCATCTGTAGTTATTATAAATAAAACTTTTTTTGTATCCTTTGTATCCATATACTTTATTGTTTTACCAATGGCATCCATAAGTGCTGTACTTCCTCTAGTATAATATGTCTTATTATCTAGTTTATTTACTTTTGAAATTTTTTCCCTTTCTGTTATTACCTCATATTTATCATCAAATAAAACTGTTGTAACAAATACATTCTGTTTTTTCATTCTTTCTAAATAACTATTGTATCCTCCTATTGTGTCACTTTCTGCTCCTGACATTGATCCACTTCTATCTAGTAAAAATACAATATCAGTTGATTCCATACTTTTTTTATTCATATTATCAATTCCTTTCTTTTCTGATATAATGATAACAAATAATTAAAAGTGTTTGGTCGCTTACAAGGAGACATTATGAAAGAAGAGTTAAAAAAATATATTAACGACAGTTTAATGCTTAATGGTGAAAAAGAAAACTTATTTCATAAATTAAGATCAAAAATATCTAATAGCTACTCTGCTCCTTTTATTGAAGAATTAAAAGAAGTTGATGACATACAAGATTTTATCAATGATAACAAAGATAAATACAACAGTTTTCAAACTACTCTTTTTAAATTTATTGATGTAAAACAACTTAAAGATAGTGATGTTTACAATAAAGTTCATATTGATAGAAGATTATTTTCTAAAATAAGAAGTGATAAAAATTATCATCCAAGTAAAGAAACTGTTATATTGTTAGGTTTTGCTTTAGAGCTTACAGAATCTGAATTAGAAGAATTATTATGTAGTGCTTCTTATTCATTACCTAAAAATAATCACTATGATTTAATTATTCGTTTTTGTTTTATACATAAAATATATAATTTGATGAATGTTAATGATTTATTATATGAATACAATTGTAAACAATTTAGTTATTAAAAAAAGTAGGTTGTCAAAAGTGATTTCCTATTTTTATATTACTTCATTTATACGTATTTTGCAGAAGATAAATGTTTATTATTTAAATTAGTGCATTCTCCATGTAAACCGTCATCGGTGCTTATCATTATAATTACAAATAATTTACCAAATTTATTCACAATCTACATTTAAAATTTATTATAAATGATATTTTTACTACTTTACAATTTTAGTTTTATTCATTTTTAGTCGTCCTAAATAATTCCCTACTGTCTTTTTACTTTTCTAATATTGCTAGGATATGACCACTATAACCTATTAAATCTTCTCTCTCACATGTTGATAAATGATATTGAATAAATAAATTATATTCTTCTTCTGTCATATTGTTTATTTCATTTTTAATCACTCTACCAATTCCGTCTGTTGCAACATAATGTAATTTTTTTATCTTATAAGATTTAAGAATTCTTTTTATATCACTAAAATATCTTGGATTAAAAATTAGGTTTTCATCATTACTTGGTTTAAGGTCTATAGTTACTTGCTTTCCTTCTCCATAATTATCGTATATATTTTTTTGCTGGAATCCCCAAGTTAACATCGTTAAATCAAATAATATGAATGCTAAATATATTTTCCCGCCCTTTTTAGTAACACGGATTGCTTCATCAATTGCTTTTTTTGTTTCTTCTGGTTTAAATAAATGATATAAAGGGCCTAAACACAAAGTTATGTCAAAAGTATTATCTTCATACATAGATAAATCAATTGCATTACCTTGTATTACATTTACTTTCATGTCTTCAGTTATTTTAGATTTAAAAACATCAACGTTGGCTTGAGCTAATTCAATAGCATCAACTTGATAACCCTTTTTTGCATAATATAAAGAATAAGCCCCTGTACCAGCTCCGATTTCTAATATTCTATCTTTTTTTTTAAATATTTGTCAATATATTTTGTTGTAGTAATAAACTCAATATAATGCATTTTATCACTAGTTAACCTATTGTCTTCAACGTACTCATTTCCATAAAATGAGTTAATAATTTTATCTAAGTTTCTATCATTCATCAAATATCCCTCCCTAACTATTTGATTTTGAACTATGTTTTTTGTTACTAATTCATTAATAAATTAAAACTTTTTAATAATTACTTTAAATTTTTATTCATTTTCGCCTTCAAGTCTTTAGCAGCCATTGCTCTAGCACTAATGTTATTTTTCTCATCAGAAGTAAGTTCTGCTAAGGTTAAACCATTTGGTAACTCAAATATTTCATCAAATCCAAATCCATTTGTACCTCTACATTCTTTAGAAATAAATCCATTTAATATTCCTTCTCCAACAATTTTTTTCTCTCCATCATAATAAACTAAAACACAAACAACTTGCGCACTTCTATCATCATGTTTATTTACTTCATTTATTAAATATTCATTTCTCATTCTATCTGTTGCATTTTCGCCTAGAAATCTATGTGTCATTACTCCTGGGAAACCATTTAAGCAATTGATGCATAACCCTGAGTCATCTGCTATAGTCTCTTCTTTAGCTATTTTGTATATTTCCTCAGCTTTCTTCTTCGCATTTTCTAAGAATGTGTCTTTATCTTCTTTAACATCGATGTTTATATTTTTGTCTTTTAAAGAATATATTTTATAATCATTTAATATTTTTCTTATTTCTTCTAATTTTCCTTTATTGTTTGTTGCTAATATCATATCAAAACATCTCCCCTCAATTGTTTAAATTTATACATTATTAACTACATTGGCATATTTATATGTTATAAATTTATGTAAATTTTTATTTATCGTCTCCAATAAAAGAAAATATACACCTATTCCACTTATCTTCTTTTGTCTTTACATCAAAGAACTATTATAACTCTTTAAAAATTATATTATATATTTCTATTTGCACTTTTACTACTATATTTGAATAATAAATTTTCTAAAATTTATTTAAAATAGGGAATATTTCTAAAATTGCCTAAATATTATAATTAAAGAAAAATTCGCAAGCCCTTGATGAGGAATTGCGAACTTATTTACCACAACATTGTTTGTACTTCTTACCAGAGCCACATGGCCTTTTGTATTGGGAATTTTGGCAGTTTTCGGAAGCACTTGACTCGTTAATTCGGCACTTGAATGCACACCAGAGCACTCCGTAGCACTCGGCAAATCTAGCAGAACTTATCTAAAAACTTATCTAAATTTTAATTTAATTTTCCATAATACATATCGCTAAACATTCCATTTT
>CAKOPN010000007.1 GCA_934100165.1 uncultured Bacilli bacterium | reverse complement strand
AAACCCCAATTGAATATAAGACTCAACTAGGGTTCAAATAATATTTTTTTAGTGTCTACTTTTTGTTGACAACTTCAATAAAACCTATCTCATTTTATTTTTACTTTCTAAGTACTCATCGTAAGTACATTTTCTATCTATTATTCCATTCTCGGTTATTTCGATAATTCTATTTGCTACAGTTTGAACAAATTGATGGTCATGGGATGCAAAAAGAAGTTCACCATTATATTTAATAAGTCCATTATTAAGTGAAGTTATACTTTCAAGATCAAGATGGTTTGTTGGTTCATCTA
The DNA here is from genome assembly GCA_934100165.1 of uncultured Bacilli bacterium. GTDB lineage: Bacteria > Bacillota_I > Bacilli_A > RF39 > UBA660 > RUG13868. The sequence continues at coordinate 29,682 of CAKOPN010000007.1, read as the reverse complement.
ATATAAGGAAATTAGATCCTTCCAACATACATTTTGAAAGCATACATCTAGCTTTCTCTCCTCCTGATAATACTGGTACTTTTTTGAATACATCATCACCAGAGAACAACATTCTTCCTAAAAAACCTCTTAACACTGTTTCGTCATCTATGTTATAAAAGTGACCTATCCATTCCATTATAGACTCATCACCTTTAAAATAAGATGAATTATCTTGCGGAAAATATGATTTAGTTATTGTTTTACCCCACTCAATACTGCCACTATCATATTTCATTTCGCCCATTAAAATTTTAAAAAGTGTTGTTTTTGCTATATTATCACTACCAACAAATGCTATTTTATCTCCCTTAGCCACTTCAAAGCTAATATTATTAAGGACCTTTTTACCATCTATTGTTTTACTAAGTTTTTTAACAGTTAAAATCTCTTTTCCTGATTCACGTGTTGGCTTAAAATCAATGTAAGGATATTTTCTTGAAGATGGTACAATTTCATCAAGTTCAATCTTTTCTAACATTTTCTTTCTAGAAGTTGCTTGTTTACTTTTTGATGCATTAGCAGAAAATCTTGCAATAAATGCTTGTAGTTCTTTTATTTTTTCTTCCTTTTTCTTGTTAGCTTCTTTCATTTGTTTCAAAGCAAGTTCACTAGATTCATACCAGAAATCATAGTTACCTATATAAAGTTTTATTTTACCATAGTCAATATCTGCAATGTGTGTGCATACTTTATTAAGGAAGTGTCTATCATGTGATACAACAATAACTGTATTGTTAAAGTTAATTAAAAATTCCTCAAGCCAGTTAATAGCATCAACATCAAGGTTATTTGTAGGTTCATCTAAAAGAAGTATATCAGGATTTCCAAAAAGTGCTTGAGCAAGTAAAACTTTGACTTTTATATTATTTGCAACATCTTTCATAAGCATATAATGAAACTTCTCTTCTATACCAAGATTAGTAAGAAGTGTTGCAGCTTCACTTTCTGCTTCCCAACCATTTAATTCTGCAAAAGTTGCTTCAAGTTCACCAAGTTTAATTCCATCTTCATCAGTAAACTCAGTCTGCATATACATTTTTTCTTTTTCTTTCATAACTTCATAAAGTTTAGTATTTCCCATTATAACAGTGTCCATTACTGTAAACTCATCATATTCATAATGATTCTGTTTAAGGGTTGCTACTCTTTCACCTTTAGAGATTATTATTTCACCATGAGTTGTTTCAAGCTCACCAGAAATAAGCTTTAAAAAAGTAGACTTACCAGCACCATTAGCACCAATTATTCCATAACAATTTCCGCTAGTGAATTTTACATTCACATCCTCAAAAAGAGTCTTTTTACCAAATTTTAATGTAACATTATTTACTTGTATCATATTATCAAATTCCTTTTTTAACTTTTTTCTTTCCTTAGTAGTATATCATTTAAAACTGATTTTTGCTATTTATATTTAATATTCTCTTTCGTTTGCGTAAAGAATATATATATGTTATATTTATTATAGGTGGTAATTAATGAAAAAGAATAATTTGTTTTTGCTCTTATTTTTTATATTTTTATTTATTTACGAGGAGTTAATTTTTCATATTTTTGTCTTTAAAAATTTCACGATGAACTTCTTATACGTCATATTATTTTCTATACCAGTTGGAGGGATCTTTTACATTTTGTCAAACTTGTTTAAGAACAAATTAAATAGAATTCCAACTTATTTTTTTACAGGATTAACATTATTTTTATTCATAGCAAACTTTATTTATAATAAGGTATATATATCTATAATATCTATATATTCTCTTCTAAATGGTAACCAGGTTCTAGGTTTTTTAAATCATATTTTAAAGATCGCTGGAGAAAACTGGTATGTTTTAGTCCTTATGCTTCTGCCGTTAATTTTGTTAATTGTTTTAGATGCACTTAAAAAAGTTAATTATGAAAGAACTAGTCCATTAGCGAAAGTAAGTGTTTTACTAGGTGTAGTTTTAATCCAGTTACTTGCATTAACTGGTATTAAGTTCATCGATACTGATGAAATTTATTCAAATAAAAATTTGTATTCAAGCATACACTCTCCTTTACTTACAACAGAAAGACTTGGGCTTGTCACTATGTTTAGACTTGATTGTCAAAGAACTATATTTGGATTCACTGAAAAAGATATTGAAGTAGAAGTTCCTGATACTGACTCACTGATTGATAAAAAAGATGACAAAGAGGAAGAACCAAAAGAAATAAAATATAATACAAGTGACATTGACTGGGAAAGTTTAATAAATAAAGAGCCAGATGAAAAAATAAAATCAATGCATAAATACTTTAGTGTTCAATCCGCTACAAATCAAAATGATTATACAGGTATGTTTGAAGGTAAAAACTTAATAGTATTTGTAGCAGAAGCTTTCTCACCCATGGCAATAAATGAAGAATTAACACCAAATCTTTACAAGTTATATAAAGAAGGATTTCAGTTTGATAACTTCTATACTCCATTATATCCAGTATCTACAGCAGATGGTGAATATATAAGTGATACATCACTAATTCCAAAAGAAGGTGTCTGGAGCATCTATAGAATTAAAGGTAATTATATGCCATTCTCTTATGCAAATGAATTTAAAAATCTTGGTTATACAACACATGCTTATCATAATAATACATATAATTACTATAACCGTGACACATATATAAAAACAATGGGATATGACTCTTACCTAGCATGTAAAAATGGACTTGAAAAAAGAATAAATTGTAGAGTTTGGCCACAAAGTGACTATCAAATGGTAAACACTACTATTGATGATTATATAAATGATGATCATTTCCTAGCCTACTACATGACAGTAAGTGGACATTTGCAATATACTCCAAACGATAATATGATGGTCTCTTGGAACTGGAGTAAAGTAAAAGATTTAAATTTATCATTACATGCAAAATCATATTTGGCATGTAATATAGAATTTGATAAAGCTATTGGAGAAGTTTTAAAAAGACTTGAAGAAGCTGGTAAACTTGATGATACAGTTATCACAATCAGTGGAGATCATTATCCATATGGATTAACACTTGATGAAGTAAATGAATTATCAAATTATACAAAAGATGAAAACTTTGAAATGCATCACATGAGTTTCTTAGTATGGAATAGTGAAATGAAAGAACCAGTTAAAGTTGATAAATATGCTAGCAGCTTAGATATTCTACCTACTGTATTAAATTTATTTGGTATTGATTATGACTCCAGACTTTTAATGGGAACAGACATTATGTCTGACAGCTTACCTCTTGTAATATATTCAAATAGAAGTTTTATAACTGATAAATGTCGATATAATTCACTTACAAAACAAATGATTCCTCATGGTGATAAAAGTTGCACTGATGAAGAAATTAAAAGTTTAAATAATATAATATATAATAAGTTTAAATTCTCTAAGTTAATTCTAGAAAACGACTACTACAGAAAACTATATAAAAGTTTAGGGCTAGAAATAAAAGAATAGAAAAAAAGCTTCACAATTGAAGCTCTTTTTATTTTATTATAAAGTAATTGTTACTATCTCATTTAAAGAATTAACTTTTTTATATTTAATTTTAACTTTATCATTAACTGACATAAATGGTAGTATTTCTTCGTTTATTTTTATAGCTGCTCTATATTTTTCATTATCATTATCCATAATGTAATAATATGTATTACCATCGATAGAGGCCTTCTCTATCTTTTTAATTGTTATTTCTTTTTCTAAATATTCGCTTTCTATGTTGTTATCTAAGTTCATTAAATAATTATCTTTTGCTTTTACTATTCCGAGATTAGACTCTGTTACAACAACTTTTTGATAATTTTGAACATCGATAAAAGCATACATCTTAACAAGTCCTGCATTATCTTTTAATGATATTAAGTATGTTGGTCTGTTATTTAAATTTATTAAAAGTGGGAACGTTGATTTATATTTCATCTGTTGTACAGCGCCTTCTGCACTAGCCATAGCAGAATATTCTTCAGCACCAGGAATCAAATAATAATTAGTTTCTTTTGTTCTCATATTAGTAAGTATAAATCCAAGGTTAGATTCATCACTTGATACAGAAGTTACTCCTGTATATAAATATACATCATCATCTTGTGCTATATAGTTGTAACCAGCAGTAGTTGCTACAACATTCTTTTGACCAAATATTGAGTTAATAAATCCTCCATTGTAAAGTCCCCAGTCATTAAATTGTTCAATTATTAAATCTGCACTATAAACATGGTCTACCCAAGAAGGTATCTCTCCTACTTTATATTTTTTAGAATCACCTGTTATAGGGTCCAATATTACTACACCAGTAATTTCTTCTTTTAAACCAATACCAGTATATTTTATTGTAGGTACAACCCAGTAAGGATTACCATCATTATCTATTTCAAAGTTTTCTTTGCCAAATATTTCTGTTGGATAGCTAAATCTAAGTTTTCTTTCTAGCCTTTCATTAAATAAAGCAGATGGCATATATTTCATACCTTTTTCAAGTCTTACTAAATTAGCATCTCCTGTAGTAGAATTAACCATAATATAACCTGCTACTCCATTTTTTCTGTTTGTAAAATACTTAATTATTCCATCATATTCAAGAGGTGTAACACGTACTATCTTATTGTTATAGTTAATCTGTGTGTACATATTAGAAACATAGAACTGTGATACAAGATCTGTCATTTCTCCCATGACTCTATCGCCTATTTTACTAGTTGAATCTTTATCTAGAAGTGGAACATGGTCAAAGTCAACTGGCTTAATTTCTTCAATAAACTTTCCTTCTTTTCTAATAGAAATTCTAGATGCATAACTTCCTGAATTAAAAATTGGTGATAATACAAAGTTGATTATAAATATAAGTGCTACTAAAGAAGGTACTGCAAGAATCATAATTTTAAAACTTTTTGAAAGTTTAATTGTTGTAATTTTTCCATGGTTAGATACAAATCCAACAAAACTAAGAAAGTTCAATAATAAATATATACAGTACATAAATATAGCAAATGTCCAAAACTCTGGTGATGTAATATTTAATGGTGGCAAAAATATGTAAAATGATATTGCAGCAATTAAAAGCGTTATTGCTATGTTAATTATAATTTTTTTCTTCATTAAAAGCTTCTTCCTCCTCCGCCATGGCTAACACCACTGCTACCAGAACTAATGCTTGAACCACCAGAAGAACCTCCTCCACCAGAACTGCTTTCAGTATGAATACGTGTTCTAGTAGTATGTGTAGTCAAGAACTGATCAGTAAATGTTCCCTTTACAATTTTTTTCTTGTCCAAGTAACCATCAGCATCCGTTGCAAGTTTAATTTTCTTATATCTACTAATCGTAATAAAAGTAATTGTAAGTGAAAGTACAAGTCCAACTGCTATTGACACAAGCCAATTAACTTTTCTTATTTTAACTACATATGGTTTTCCATTTTCATCAAGTCTAACATCTTCATTAGAACTAGGAATACCACTTGAAGCAAACTCAGAAGATTTATCAATACCTTTGTCAATTGAATCGTAATATTTTTCATCTTTCACATATGAGTAAACAACATCAAGTATGTCATCAATTCTCTCATCATCATACATTATTTGTGCTTCACCAGATGTAGCAAAATATATTTCTCTAGTATCCATATCTATTAAGAAAAGGATACCATCATGAAATTTATTTTTACCAAACATATTGTAATCATAAAAGTCATATGCATAATCTTTTGCACTAGCTTTATTATTATCAGTAGTAGTAACTACTACTAAATCCATATTATGTTTATTTATATATTCTGTTATTTTATTGTAAAGTAACACTTCCTCTTCATCAGTAAATAAATCAGCGAAATCATAAACTTTTTCTTTTTCATCAACCTTAGGAGTTTTAAGAATTATGTCTTTTCTATAGGGAGTTATTTCAATGCTTTCCCATATTCCAAGATGTTCATTTTCACTTCGCTCATAAATCGTAACAGAAGCATTTGCAATTATCGGTGAAAAAAGTGTTAATATTGCTATAAAAATACCTAAAAATTTCTTTTTCATATTCTACTCTCCTTAACAAAAATAAGTTATCAATGCCACAATAGCAGTAATAATTACAAATAATATTATAAAGTATAAAAACGCTTTTTTCTTAGAGTAAGGAATATCTCCTATCATTTTTCCTGTTTCACCATTCATAGCAAATGTATAAAACTTTTCATTATATTTAATATTAACCATCCATACTGGAAGTAAAACATATTCTGCATCTTCTTCGTTTGCGGTACAGTTATGACTGCTTTCTATAAATGATGTGTAATGTATTGTAGAACGAAGTTCATCTTGGCAAGTAGTTTTTGCTCTTTCTAAAGATATTTTCATAGCTTCATCTTTTTCAACGTCAAATTTTTCTGCCAAAAATCCTGATAAATATGATGCATTAAAAGGCACTAATTGTGTATAATCAAATGGTTCTATTGAGTTCATGATCGCATCATTAAATCTAACAGAACCATCAGTAGGAACGTTTATAAAAGGATATTCTGCATTTCTCTCTACCTTATATGTATCTGTTTTTGTATACATATAATCACCACTACTCCATGAAGTAACGTTTTTAGCAGTACCTTCCATATTTCCACTTATTTTACAAGAATAAAGCCAAAAAGGAATATATATACCAGTTAATTCTTCAATATTCTTAGGAAGTGTAAATTCCTTTGGCATTAAGAACTTTCCTTTTCCAACTTTTTTAAAAGCTTCAACAGCATCATCTTTAGTCTTAGCAAACGGAATTATTCTAGATGGAGAAAACTTATTAGATAGCCTGCTTTTAAGTATTGCTGTGTTTTTACAATAAACACAAAATGTAGCCGCTGTATTTTTATCTGCTACTATCTTAGCACCACAGTCTTTACAGTTATATTCATCAAAATCTGTAGCTTCTTCATTTTCTTTTAAATCCTTTTTAGAAACCTTTACTTCTTCTTTTTCAAATTTTTCTTCATTCTTTTTCAAGTCATTAAGAGTAAATGTTCCTCCACAGTATTCACATTTCCATCCTTTGCTTTTGGGATTGTATTTTAAACTAGCATTACAATTTGGACATTTATGGTCAACTGCCTTCATATAAAACACCTCATTTCATTTAACCTTTTTTTCTACCTTTTTTTAATTTAGCAAGCGCATAAGTAAAAGAATTTTTAGGACCTGTTGTAAGTATTCCTTTTCTTGTCTGACCATTACTAGATTTTTTAATTATTCTAGTTAAATAAGAAGAAATAGTATCTCTCACAACCTCTATATTATGAACATCTCCATTTGTATTCTCTGTTATCTCTTCATATAACTTCGTAGGTAAGAATTTAATACGTGAATAAAGTTTCTCTTTATCTATCTTTATAACTTCGTTATCTCCTACTTTAAATAAATCTGTCTTGTCTCTATACTCTCTATCAAAATGTTCTCTACTTCCACTTGCAAGTTTTTTAATTTTATTAGGATCTTCAGCCTTAAAGTTTTTTCTGCTGTCTCCCATATAAGAAAGTGAACAAATTTTTTCGTATAAATCACTAAGTGTTGGATTCTCTTTATCTAAAAGAAGAAGTGCAACAGTTAAGGCATTTTTCTTATTTATTTCATTTGCTTTCTCTATATCTTCATCTTCTATGGCAGTAAACATTTCTTTTTGAAATCTACCTGCTATATAAAATGTTTTCCATTCAAGTAAATCTTCTAAAACATCTCTTTTTTCTATAACACCCATCTTGTAAGTATCTATACCATAGTCAATATTTGTAGTGTAGCATATACCTGCATGTTTTCTAAGTCCTTTTTCTTTAGCATTTTTAAAATAAATCCTAGGGATAAAATCATACATATAAGGATTCTTTTGCAAGTTTTCCATATAAAATTTCTTTATGTCATCAACGATTACTATCAAATCAACTTGTTTTTTTTCATTTTCACTATAACCAGCCTGATAAGCAATGCTGGAACCATATGCTTTAACAGACACAACTGGTGGAAGTGTTTTTAAAAAAACTAATATTCTATCTCTTATGTTATCTTTTTTCATAATTTACTAATTTACTCCTTATTATCACTGTAATCAAAATCATTGATTAACCATTTATTATTTTCTTTGACAATTTCTATTGTTTTTGTAATTACATAATAATTTACTTCATCTGCAAACACTTCACTATTAGAAAATGTTACTTGAACAGTTATTTTATTATTACCAAATTCAATACTATCTATAGATATTTTACTTTTTATATAACTATTACTTTGTGGTATAGAAGTTAAGAAATATGTAACATTATCAATTTTAGATACATACTTTTTATTTTCAAAAGTCATACTTTCAAGTTGAGAAATTCCATTACTAGTAAATATATTTTTAATAACAGATTCATAGTCATCAACTTGGTATAAATTTACATCATCTTTTGTCACTTGTGACGTTTTAAAAAGAGCTGCTGGATTTTCATAAACCTTGATTACGTCGTTTATGAGTTCTTTTGCAACATTATTTGCTTCGTCCTTTGTCATTTCATGTTCTTTAACAACAACATCATTACTTCTTCCCTTTATATAAAGAAAACTACCTAAGGACAACAAAACCACCCCGAGTATTATGTATATCAAAGATTTTTTCATACATTTCCTCCTAAAGTAATTATATTATATAATAAGTTTTTTTTAAACCTCAAATTCCATTATTTTGATTTTCCATCTATATGAAGTCAAAAGTTCATCTACAAAAATAGACTTATTGAATCTATTAGTAAAGATATAAACATAATTTCTAGTTCTAGTAAGTGCAACATAAAAAAGTCTCCTCTCTTCAGCATACAAAACAATTTCCTTCTTTTTTGTACACAAACAGTTAAGTAAATCATTTTCCTTAATCTTATTTGGAAATCCTAGATAATCATCAACTACATTTAAGATAACAACATTTTCACCTTCTAAACCTTTTGAAGAATGAACTGTTAAAAAAGTAATATTTTTACTCTCATCTTTTGTATATATTATTTTATTATTATCTAAAGTAAAGTTATCATTGTCTATAAGTAAAAGAACATCTTTATTATTTCTTCCAAGCACTAATATATCATTATGTTTTTCTAGAATATGTATAAAATCACTTATTATGTTTTTAGAAAATACAATGATTATTGAATTTTTAAGTCTTCTAAAAGAGTGCAAACTTTTTCTCATTTGTCTTTTATTCTTCATAACAAAACGCGAAGATACATTAACAACATCACTTGGACATCTATAAATATTTTTTAATTTTATAATTTTTGAGTTTAGGAAATTTCTCTTAAAATTAAAAAAAATGTTTAAATCACAGCCTGTAAATGAATATATCGACTGAAAATCATCTCCTACTGCAGTTAAATATAAATTAAATTTATCATAAAGTTTTTTTATAAGTAAATATTTTGAAAAAGATGTATCTTGATACTCATCAATAATTACATATTTATATTTAAAATATTTAAGTTTATCAATTTTCTTTATAGCAAGGTTAATAATATCATTAAAATCTATTTTATTGTTACAAAAAAGTTCTTCTTCATATAATGCATATATTTTTAAAATAACAATTAAAAGTATTTTCTTATCTTTATCTTTTTCTTTCTTAATAATATTTAAAAAATATTGTTTATCATAATTATATGATTTAAACAAATTTATAAAGGAAACAATAACACTCTCAAAGTTAGTTAAAAATGTCTTTTTATTAAGTTCTTCATCTTTTATATAAAAATCTAATAAGTCTTTCGTTTTATCATAATTTATAAAGGAATAAAAATATTCTTCTGTTATATATTTTAAAAGATTATCATTTGCAATTTCTTTTTTTTGATTCAATATATCAAGAGACAATTTATGAAATGTTTTAACATCTACATCAGCAATATTATTTTTATTTAATGACTCTTTTAAAGAATTTACACTTTCATTAGTAAAGGATATGCATAATATTTTATCTGGTTTTATACCATTTTCAATTAAATAATTAACTCTTGCTACTATCGTAAGTGTTTTACCACTTCCTGCTCCTGCAACAATCAAAAGGGCTCTATTTATACATTTAACTGCCTTTGTCTGTTCTTTATCTAATGTATACTTACCAAAAGTGTACTTATCCTTTTTAAAAATATTAAACATAATAATATTATATAAAAAGCATCTACAAATTCCTTAAATTATTACTTTATTATTTTTAATTATTACTTCTATATATATTAGAAGTCCTATCAAAACCATTTATATAATACTCTGGAATTTTCCCATTAACTACATATATAGAAAGTGGTATTTGATTTTCTATTTCAACTTTTTCAGTAATAAATGGCATTGTTATTTGTTCAGTTGCTTTAATGTTAATATATATTGAAATAAGAGCATTATTAAGGCCATATTCTTCTACCTTTGTAGAAATGCATGATTCAAATTCCCCAGTAAGAGAAATTTTAACAGGAATTTTTGGACCTAAGTTTGCAAATAAATAATTGTTTGACACTATACCGGAGGGAATCATTATTACAATTCCATTTTTTGTAAAATTTTTCTTATCGTTAACAACAATATTTTCTCTAATATTTATTTTTGATAAATCACCATATTCTAAATTATTAAACATGTCATAAACATTTTCTGTAACAGCATCTAAAAATTTATTTACCTCACTAGAATTATATACTATTGTCTTGATATCATCATTACTTCCATATATAATTTCATAAAGTTTATTATTATCTACATGATAACTTTTTGAATTATACGCAGTTGTTACAATTTGTTTTGTTACTTTTGTTGCTATCATATAGGAATAATCTTTTATACGTTCTTGAGTAGCATTGTTTATAAAAAAAAGATTTAATATTGTTAAAGCAATAATCACTAAATTGATAATCAAAAATTTATTTATTTTCACTATACCACTCCAGTAAATTATATGAAAAAAAGCTATCAATTTGATAGCTTTTAAAGTATACCCATTTGTTTAAGTACAAAATAGCCAAGTGCAGCAAGTAATAAAAGTAAAATAAAGCTTATAAATACTATTTTAAATGTACTATGGCTATTCTTCAAGTCTTCATCATCTTCATCAAGTTCATCACTAGAATCAGTACCACTCTCTGAAGCTTTACTTACTAAATCTTCTTTTGAAAGTTCCATAGAACCAGTATAGAAAGTATTCTCTTCTTCCTTCTCTTTTTCCTCTTCACTTTCACTTTCTGCTTCTTTTTCATCATAAAGTTTGTTTATATCTTCTTGGGAAAGTTGTTTTTCAAGCTTAATGTCAATAGTAGTAGCAAGTAAATCACTTAAAAGTTCTTTCTCTTCTTCATCTTTAATGTCATCAGCTAAAGTTTTAGAAGTAATTGTATCAATAAGTTCTTTAAGTTCTTCACTATCTTCTTCAGTAGGTTCTTTTTTGTATAAATACTTTTTATTTAATGAAGACAAAACATTATAATCATCATCTTGTATATTTCTTCTTTTCTCAAGAATGTCATCATCTTCCTTACGATTCCTCTTAGCTTCCTCCAAAACTTTATTTATATCAAATTCCTTAGGCTTAAACACTTTAGGAGTAATTTCTTTTATTTCTTCTTTTGGTTCGCCAATTAAGTCTTTATACTCTTTTATTTTTTGATAATTTTCTCTATTAGGTTTTTTCATATCTATGGTAGACAAATCAATACTTGCATCATCATCATTTACAGAAATTTCTTCATATCCAATTTTACTGTTAATTTCATCATATAATACTCTATTTTTATCTACTCTAGATTTTTTCGGTGCATTAGAATTATCGCTGTATCTCTCACTACGTCTTTCCACAATGCCTCACCTCTTTCAATTTTAATTTTATCATATATTTTTTTTTATTAAAATAATTCTATTACAATAATTGTAAAACAAGTGTAAATATTTTGTTGTAAACAGTGTAATATTATTATATAATTTACTAAAGAAAGGATGAATTAAATATTATGGAAGTTAAAGTTAATAAAGATGCTTGTATCGGTTGTGGAGCATGTCAAGCAGTATGTCCAGAAGTTTTTGAACTTGACGACGATGGATATGCAAAAACAATAAAAAATGAAATTAAAGATGAAGAAAAAGATGCAGTTATAGAAGCTAGTGAAGGATGCCCAACTAGTGCTATAGAAGTAAAAATAGATCAAGAATAATTCCTGATCTATTTTTCATTTGCTGCAACGTAAAGTTTTTTTACTTCTTTTGGATTAAGTTTTCTGTATTCTCCTGATTTTAAACCTGTCAAATCTAAAAAGCTAATTCTCTCTCTTTTAAGTTTTAACACTTTGTAACCAACAGATTCAAACATTTTTTTAACTTGATGATTTCTTCCTTCGTGAATAGTAATTTCAACGATAGAAGTATTAGTAGTCTTATCTATCTTTCTTACTTTTACTCTTGCTTTACTAGTTTTTACACCATCTATTACAACACCGTTTTTCAAAATCATTTGCGATTTAGGATCAAGAATTCCTTCGATTTTACAAGCATAAACTTTATCAATTTCATTTCTAGGATGCATCAAATTATTAGCAAACTCTCCATCATTAGTAAGTATAAGAAGTCCAGTCGTATCATAATCAAGACGTCCAACAGGGTAAATTCTCTCTTCACATTCAATTAAATCTACAACAGTTTTTCTTCCATGTTCATCACTAACAGAAGTAATTACTCCACGAGGTTTATTCAAGATGTAATAAACTTTATTCTGTTTAGAAATTATATCACCACAAACTTCAATAGTAGAATTTTCATTAACTTTCGTACCTAAAGTATCTACTACTTTACCATCTACTTTTACTTTTCCTTGTTTAATAAATTCTTCTGCTTTTCTACGAGAAGTATATCCACTTTCTGCAATAATTTTTTGTAAACGTTCCATTTCAAATCACCATAAACATTATATCATCAAAAGAAAGAAAAACAAAAGAAATTCTCCTAATTGAAAAGGTTTTTAAAGAAATTAAATATTCTAACAAAGAAATTCTCTTTTTTTTCAGATTTTTTTAAAGTAGTGACATAAATATCTTCCCTATAGATTTCCTTATCATTTAAGGAAACTATAACATCCCCTATTTTTTCATCATCTTTGAAATTTCCATCAGTATATATATCTGATACTACTTTAACTAACTTTTGTTCTTTTTTAGTAAGCGGATAAAAGAAGCTTTCTTTTACATAAACATTTCCATCGTAATTAAAATTTTCTACACTAAAATTATTTTTATCTATTAAAAGTATATTATCATAAAGAGAAAAAACATATTCATAAAGTTTTTCGTGATCATAATATTCATCGCCATCATTAAGTGTGACTGCAGTTAAATTTAAATTATTTTTGTTAGCAGTTGTAACTAGTGTCCTACCAGCCTTTGGTGTATAACCAGTTTTACCACCAGTTGCATATTTATATGATTTTAAAAGCTTATTTCTATTATACCAAACATAAGTTTTTTCACCAGTTGAAACAGTCCATTTTTTAGTACTTGATATATCACAGTAATCTAAAAGTGTTGAAGCATAACTGGAAAGTAAAGCCATATCATAAGCTGTTGAATAATTTTGTGTATCTTCATCTAATCCATGACTATTGCTGAAAGTGGTATTTTTCATTCCTATTTCTTGAGCTTTTTTATTCATCATTTTTACAAAGTTTTCTTCACTTCCACCAACATATTTTGCAATAACTACAGCAGCATCCCTGGCGTGAACAGAAAAGCAGCAAAAATTTGTTAAAATCAAATGTGTCATCTTTTGAATTTGACACATTTAATTTAGCATGTAATATAACCTTTTGATCCGTTTCATCATCCTTAATTGACTCTACTCTTATATCTTCAAAAAATAATTGAGCAATTTCCAAAATCTTTTCATCATCATTTAAAACCATATCATTTATCTTCTTTTTAAAATCTTCATAATTTTTTTCACTAGACTGTTCATTTTGTTCTTCTTCTATCAGTTTTCTTTTATTTTCTTCTAATGAGTTAATTTTGTCATCTAAATCATCTTTAAGAGAGTTGTATTCTTTTAGGTCTATTTCTTTTCTCATTCTCATCATTATAAGTTCTTTTTTTTCATTATTTGTTTTGAATAATTTTTCATCAATCAGTTTTATTTCTTTTTTGTAATCTTTTTTTGTTCTAATATCACTAATCATATCATTTATTTCACTTATTAAATCATCTTGACAAACAAGTATCATATTCAATATCTTTTTGCACACTTCAACTAGTTCTTCATAATAAAGTACAAGAGAATTACACCCTTCAGTTTTTTTCTTGCCATGTATTCTATAATTATTACAAGCCCAAAACTTTCTTCTTCTACTTCTATCTCCTTTACCAATTTGGTAAGTACCTCTTACAAATGTAGCACCATCAAAATAGCAATGCATCAAACCAGAAAATGGGAACTTATTATATTTATTATTTTTATTTATCTGATCGTGCTTTTTACTTCTAGCATCTAATATCTCATTGGCTTTATCCCATAATTCTTCTGACACTATTGGAGGACAAGTTTCATTATCCTTATAGACAATCCATTCATCCCTTTTAAATCGTTTTCTTTTTCTATCGTGATAGTCAACAGTAGTTTCTTTATGAGCACAAAAATATCCTTTATATTTGGGATTTCTAATTATGTTTTTTATGACAGTGCCTGCAATTGGTTTGCCAGAATAATTAGTTACACCATATTCATCAAATAATTTAAAACCCAATCTATGAACACCTATGTTTTCTGATACATAAGTTTCAAATATTAGTCTAATGAATTTAGCTTGTTCTTCATCAATAACTAACTTACCTTTATTTTTAGTATATCCATAAATATTATTACTGCCTGGAACTATTCCTTTTTCTACACTTCTTTTATATCCAAATCTAACTCTTTCAGAAAGTTTTCTTATTTCTTCTTGAGCAATTGAAGACATTATAGTAAGTCTTAATTCTGAATCTGGTTGAAATGTATTAATGTTATCACTTAGAAAATGAACACCAACACCATTTGAAAGTAATTCTTGTGTATATTTAATACTATCCAATGTATTTCTTGAAAATCTTGATATTTCTTTTGTTAAAATTAAATCAAATTTCTTTTTCTTGGCATCATCTACCATTCTTAAAAAGTCTTCTCTTTTTTTA
Organism: uncultured Bacilli bacterium; assembly: GCA_934100165.1. GTDB lineage: Bacteria > Bacillota_I > Bacilli_A > RF39 > UBA660 > RUG13868. The sequence goes on along the minus strand of CAKOPN010000007.1, from coordinate 14,448 downwards.
ACACTTGTACCACTTATACCTTCATCAACATATCCCTCTACAAAAGTCCAATTTTCTTGTTCCTTTATAAAATTGCTAAAATATGTTACTTGGTTTTCTAATGAGTTTAATTGCTCATATCTATCAGTTGATACACGAGCATAGAATGTAACTCTTAATGGTAAATCATAAATACTTTTTCCTTGACCTAGCATATTTCTTATAGCATATAAATCCACTTAAATCACCTCCATTTATTTTTATATTCTTATATCAACTTTCATTTGATAAGAATATTTTTCTTTATTTTTTTCTAATTGTTCATTTAATTTATTTATCTTTTCATCACACTTTGAAATTAATGCCTCATACTCACTAATAGTAATATCGTTATTTTGATATAAATAATTTATTATCTTTTTTTGAACTTCTTTTTTTACTACTTCATAAGTAATGTTGTTGTCCAAAGTACATTCTCCTCCTGATTAAGTTTATTAACATTAGAAGAAAAAAATTAATAAAAAAAAGAGAATGCACCTACACAATTCTCCTTAAAAAATATTAATTTTTTTCAAAGATCATTGTGTAGATATAAATTAATCATTGCTAAATATAGCACTACTAAGCATAACTGCTTATTTAAATTTAGTAATGCATAACATTACTATTATTTTATTTATTGTATGAATCATATTTATTAAACTTTCTGTTCTTGAATTAAATGTGCTATATCATATCCATTTGATTTTGAATCAAACGATAAAATTGTTATTTTTTCTTTAAAATAAGTTTCATTATCATATCTAATGACAATTTCACTAAACACATCTGATTTTTCATTGTATTGTAATTTTTCAAATTGTGAATCAAGTTTTTTATCTTCTTTATCAGATACAATACCTAATACATTTCCATTATCTTCATATGCCTCTTTTGAATTAGTTAAGCCATTATAAAGCATAACAAAGTATTCTAACAATATTGTACAAGCATTTGCAGACAAACCAACTGATTCACAATTTGATCAATTACATAACAAGTTTCACCAGCTAAACTCGCTTTTTTTCCTAATAGTAGAAAAGAATATTCTAAAGCAGTATCTGGATTATTTATTGTTTCAACAATTTTCTTATATGTGGCAACTACATCACTCATCAATAAAATTGGAGTATATTCATCATCTAAACTCATTGGTGATATTGGAGTATCACCTATGTCCATATTTCTGCTAAAAAAATCTTTTTCATGTTCTTTTAATATTTGTTCTGTTTGATGCATAATGCTATTAAACCTACTATCTGGAAATAAATTAGCATTATTAACATCAGTTATCGTTTTAATTTACAATTAAATTTCTCCTAGAAATAAAACTATTATAGATAATAAAATCATAACGCCTATTTCATAAGGAATATATTTTTTATATTTTTTGTAACATGAAATTATATTTTTTCTACAAGTTAAATTATTAACATTTTTACCTATCAATATTTCGCTTGATTTAACATAACCATCAATATCATCTTTATAAATGCTTTTATAATTAGTAGTATCATAACCAGCATATTTTTGTTCTGGATTAATACTACTATACCATTTATCAAGCACAGAAGAACCAATTGTTCCTCCAATAATAAATGCTAAAACTAATGATGCTATTGGAAAAACAACATAACCCATAGCATATATCTGTCTTATAGTTGGTACAAATAATAATAAAGTCAAAATAATTAATGAAGGAATAAATCCTATTGCTAATCCAACCACTGTACTTATTGTACTCTTTTTTTGTATTACTTTATCATATTTAGGTGGTGCATTTAAAATTTTACTTTTTATTAATTCATATATATCATTTATTTTATCATCTTTACTACTTAAAGATACATCAATATCCATTCTATCTTCATATATAGTCATGTTGATATGTTGATTATACCATTCACTTTTCTGACCTTCTAACTCAACAGTATAATTGATTGCATAGTGTACATATATATATTTTATTTCATTTAGTCTATTATTAAATATTGAAATAAAATTATTATAATTATCAAAACTAACCGAAGTATCATCAGTAAAATTAACATCAAAAGTCAATCTACTACCATTATCTTTAAAAGTCCAATTTTGATAGTTATATTCTAACATTCTATTTTTCTTTTCTTCTATGTCATTTATTTTCTGATAATGTAATAATTTTTCTTGCATTTTAGAAAATATCTCAAATAAATCTTCATAAGAAATTATTTTATTAGCTACTTTTATAGTGTCATTATACATTTTTTACCTCCTATCTTGATTATTTTGAACAAAAAATACTATCTGCTATTGGAAATTTTTTTAATATTGCATTTATATTTTCTTCTATTTGATTCATATTTTTTTCATTATAGTTTGATTTTCTAACAAATTTTATATCATAAGGTTTAAAAGATATTTTAAAAGAATTTTCATGATCCTTTAACTCATCACTTTTTCCTCTTTTATAATCTAAAGTAAGTTCTATTTCTAAAGAATCAATATTTTTTAATTGTCCTTGATGTACTACATCCATAAATGAATTATAATTTTTGCATGATGTATTATTATAATAATTCTTTTGTCTTATCATAATATCTAAACCATCTCCATATGATTTTTTATAATCAAAGTTTTTAAATTCATACTTCAATCTTTCATTTTTCTTTTCATCCTCATCTAATAAAGTCTTAAAATGCGAATAAACATTATCGCAATATTGAACAATATACGCCAAATTTTCAATGCCTACTACTATATTTGAATAATCAAATTCATTATTTATAGTTGTTTCAACTTCTTCATTATTATACATTTTTGTAGCCTCACTTTCAGTTGAGTCAGGTATTTCATTAGAATTATTATTGGACTCTACTTTAAATTGTGAAAAATCACTATTTTCTGTTTTTGAAATATTATTGTCAGTTTTTTTGTATGACATATTACTCATTACTTGATTTAATATGTTATCTATACTTCGTGTTATTTGATCGTTTATTAAATCAACTACTCCTAACTTCAAAATTTCAGTTGGCATCTGCAATGCTGGAGACGCTATAATAAGTTGATAAAAATCTCTAAAATTAGGTTCTATAAAATAAGCATTCATTTGTCTTATTATTTTTTTGACATTATCTACTTCAATTATAAAATCTTGCACATAGACTTTATAATTGAATATTCCATTACTATAATCTTTGTAATAAAACAAACTATTATCATTATTTAATTGTGAATATTTTTTCATAAAATTAATAGTATTTTTTACAACTAAATCTATTCTTTGTTCCAAAGTTTCATTCATTCTCATTGTTCCATCTGATACTAATTGTTGGAGAAACATACCATCAGTTGCATTAAATACAATCTGAGGATCTTGAGTCTCCTCTATTTTAAAGTTTTGTAGCATAGGTATAGAAAATTGTTCTGCGTGTAATCTGAAATTTAAAGTTTGTGCCATATTCATAGTAATATTATTTATATCAATATTATTATTTTCAGATTCAAAAGATGAATTAAATTCTTTTTGATACTCCATATCTTATCCTCCTACTATTAATTATATCATACTTTACATTGTTTTGAATAAGAAAAATGTAAATATACACTCATTTCATATGGAACTGTCAGTTCATAAAAAAACATCTAGAATTTAGATGCTTTTTCAAAAAGAATCAATTGTAATATTTTTTAATGTTTAATATGTTTTTGATTTCCTAATATCGTTTTAACATTTTCTTCTTCAATAGTAAATGGCATATTAATTCCATTGTCTTTATACTTTAATAACATATTTAAGAGTTCAACTCTATTATCGCTATTATTTACATATTCCCCCAATATGTAACCTATATCATAAGAATAACCTGTCATTCCTTCATCAATACAGTCTTTAATAGAAGAACCTTGCTTATTAAAATATTCAACTATATCCGAGTTTTTAATAAACTCTTTATATAAGTTTATAATATTTAACCTTTTTCCTTTTAATAAACTCATTACAATTTGAAATATATTATTTTCTATACCATTTTCTCTTTTAATACTCAATATATGTACTTTTCTTAATTCATCTGCTTTGATATCAATGCCATAATTATCTCTTAAATAATCGTTTGCAGTAAATTCAAGTATAATTGATGGAGTTTCAAAAAAGAAACTATCCATAATATCAGTAGATTTTTTGGAATTATCAAATCTTAATTTATGTCCAATTTCATGACATAGTAATACTACATCATAACAAGTTCCAGATAATAACACTCTACTTTCTGAAGCTTTTGTTATACAATTATCGTCATCTTTATTCAATGTTCCTTTATCTATACTATAACTATTTTTTAATTTTTCTAATATTCTATCAAACTCTTTTTCTTTTCCATATAATTGATATACCTCTCTAGATATTTTTACTACACTTTCAAAATCTAACTTAGGTAAACTATTTATGTATTCTAAATAATATTCAACGAAAGACACATTATTATTTTCTTTACTCTTATCTATATTCTCAAATATATTAGGATCTAAATATTTTAAACTATCACAATCTTTTAGAAAAGAATGTATTTGTTTTAATAATCCTACATTTATTATACTATTATCCATATAATCTACCTATTATGAGAAAATAAGATTTTTTAATCATAATTAATATGTGGATTTCTTTCTGCAGGAGTAAGCCAATCAATATTATATCTTTCTTTTAAAATACTTTTTTCTATTGCCCATCTTGTATGGCAACTTCCAAAAACTGGTATCTTTTTGCCATTTTCTATTTTTAATAATCCTTGTTCAATAAGTTTTTCATCAACTTCATTTTCTATTTCTTTTAAATACTTATCAACATCTTTATCTTGTTTTTCTAGAGTTATTTCCCAACTTTCCATTGCATCATAGACATCTAATTGAAGTTCAAATGTATCATTTACCTTTAATGTAACTTCATTAGGTAATTTGTTTTTATATTTTTCACGATTGCCTATTATACCATCTTGATATGGAATTGTTAATTTCACTCCATCTGATGTTATTTCATCAACTATTACAGTGATTTTATCCATAACTATTGGTGTATTCGTTATTACCTTATAATATGAAATTATTGGCTTTACTTCTTGTTTTTCCAACTCTTCTCTAGTTCCATAACATCCATGAAATGGAATATGAGTAAATTTTATATAATAATCATTATTCATAGTCGGATGTATAACATCTTTATTTGGAAAACCTTTCCTTATCGTTTCTTTTGCTTCTTCAGGTTTTTCCCTTAAATAATTTAAAAATGTATATACACCAGTAGCTTTAAAATTAGGATTTAATTCTGCAATTTTTTTTGCAGTATATCCTTCAACATTAATTGCATTAGGTATATCATAAGTTTTTTGAACTAAATATTTAGTAAATTCATTGAATATATCATCATACTTTGATAGATCCTTAAACAACAATTTATGAACTGCATCACTTTTTCCTATTTCATTTTTGAAATAATCAATAATTAATTTTGAGAAAAAAGAATCTTTCACTTTACTTTCAACTATCTTTTCAAAAGATAAATCTATTTTTTCATCGTTTCCTTCTTTATCAAAAGATAAAACTTTTTTAAAAAGTATTTCATATTCTGATAGCAAATCAATAAACTCATTCCAGTTTTTAGGAAATGCACCATTACCATTTATTTGTTTATTTAATCCATTTATGTTAATTTTTAATTTCCAAACTATATTTTTATCACCAGAATATTCTGTATTCCAATCTGCAATAATTGTTTTTAATCTATTACAGAACTTATCAAATTTTGTAATAGGAATTGAAACAATAGAATCTTTAATATAAGAAGTTTCACTATTGTTTACATATAATAAATCACATTTATTATCCCATTTTGTTAAAGACAAGCAATAGTTTTCAACAACAATATTAATACTTTCTTTTTTCACCTTGTCTTGTGAAAAATCATAATTAGGAACACCATAAACCTTTTGTGGAACATTATCCTCTGGATTTATATCATATTTTTCTTTATTGTCATTTTTTCTCTTTTCTTGAAGCCAATTTGGTATTCCATATACTTCTCTTGGTAAATTATCTTCAGGTTCTATATCATATTTTTCTTTAGCTTCATCTTGTTTTGCCTTTGCTTCTTCTTCCCATTGTTTTCTAATTGCATCAGGAACACCATAAACTATTTGTGGTCTATTATCTTCTGCATCAATATTATATTTATCTTTTTTATTAAATAATCCCATATCTTTTTCCTCCATATCATCAACTATATATTTTTTTATCATATCAATTATTTCAATTATTTTTAGTTTCTCTTGTTTGCAAATATATCCACTATTTGTATATAAATCATCTTTATTTCTTAATTCAATGAAATCTTTTCCATCAATTATTTTTCCATTAATCCATTTACTTTTATCAACATCATTATAATTCAACATATTCCCGTTGCACATAAATTCTTCTAATGATCCCAAAACAAAGTAAAGTGGTTCTTTTTCTTTTTGTTCGTTCCTTATAATTCTAACAATTTCATCATATAAATATTTTTTTCTACCACCAAAAATGAAATTATCATCATAATAATAGTCAAATTGATTTAAATAATTTAATAATTCATCCAAATATATCAAAGCCTGTTTTTTATCATTAATTTTGTTTTTAACATGATAGTAATCGTATTTATTATTCAAATCTTTTCTTTTTAATCTATTGTCAAACATACTACTCATCTCCATATACATCTTTTATACAGAAATTAGGTCTTCCTTCATCAAAATTAAATGTATGAAATGAATCTCCTAAACAATATTTCCATTTAGAACATTTACTACATTTATCACATTTAGTTCTATCATTAGATCTAAAAATTTTAAACTTTTTCTCCCATACATCTACAAAGCTATCTGTTCTAATATTTCCTTGTATGAATTCTGATCTTCTTTCTACATTTGGACAAACAAATATATCTCCATTACTTAATATGCTTGCTACATACAAACCAGTAATACAGAAGAAATAAGTATCTCTAATTTCTTTTTCCATAGGTATATCTAAATAATGACTACAACCATATTCAACATTCATCAAATTTTCTTCTCTTTTTTCTTTTATAAAATTAAATAAATACTTATATTCATCTTTATCAAGTAATATTTTATCATTTCCCTTTGCCCTTCCTATCGGATCAACATTAATAACTCTCCATGATATAATATTTAGTTCCTTCATTAAATTATACAAATCTTCTAATTCATGTAGATTTTTCTTATTAGCTACTGTCGTAACTTGAACTACTTTTACTGATGGAACTTTTTGTAATTTTTTTATGTTTTCAATGATTTTGTCAAAACAATTAGAAACTTTTCTAAAGCTTTCATGTGTTTCCTTTAGACCATCAAGACTTATTGAAATCGTTTCCATATTCGTTTGATTCATTTTTTCTAATATTTCATCAGTTATAAGCATACCATTTGAAGTCATACCCCATCTGAAACCTAATTTATTAGCATAATCCATTATTTCAAATAAATCTTTTCTAATCAATGGTTCTCCACCAGTAATATTTAATAATATTTCATTTGCATTATAATGTTGTGAAATATCTAACAATGTTTTTTTTAATTCATCTGCACTTATTTCATCTTTTGGAATAAAATTTCCGCAACTACTTCCACAATGTTCACATCTAGCATTACACCTTGATGTAATCTCTATAAATAAATCTTTTAATATAGGCTTTTGATATAACTTTTGTCTATATTCATATAACTTATCAAGATTTTTAAGTTTAATATTATTTATATCTTCATCTGTCATTTCTTATTAACTACACTTTCTCTACTATATTATTTATGACAATCTATTTCAGACTTCAGCAATCTTTTAAATAAATTAATCAAATAATCATCTGTTTCTCTATCTGAATATACTTCTTTTTCTAAACTAATTTCAAGTTTAAAAATATTGTTTTTATCTGGATCTAAATATCCTCTAAATACAGGAAGTCCACTCCAAGAACGATAATAATTTATCGTATTATCTTTTTCATCAAAATACATAAACCAATGGTCTTCCATTTCAAATGGTATATGTCCTAATTTTATCAATTCAATCTCTTCACTCGAAAAGACAATATTTATATCTAATTCTTTAATATTATTTTTCATTGGCAAGATTTTCCAACTATCCTTAGTTGCTTTTATTTTTCTGCGTTCTTTTCTTAATTGAGTATACTCTTCTACCGCAGATTTTCTTTCAATCATATTTTGATTTTTTTTAAATTCTATTATGTCTAGATATTTTTTTACCATTTCATCCAAATATTCTTTTTTTTGCAATGAATTAATCCATTCTTTTGGTATACTATCAACACCATATATAAGCCCTGCCAATGCACCAGTTAATGCTCCAATAGTGTCTGTATCATTTCCTAAATTAACTGCTTTTAAAACTGCTTCATTAAATGAATTAGATGTAAGAATACACCAAATAGATGCCTCTAATGAATCTATAACGAAACCAGAAGATTTTATTTCATTTATGTTTAAAGTACTTATATCGTTATAAATGAGTCTGCTAAAATATTTTATATATATATCAAGATTTCCATATTCTTTTTTTATTTTCCCTTCAAAAATATCAGTAAAATATTTTCTGGTTAAATTATAAGCTTTTTTTACATCAAGCAATTCCATATAATAATCTATAAAATATGAATATATATAACAAGACATTGTACTTAAATCATGTGAATGCGTTAATGAAGAAACCTTTTTTATAACATCATAACTATCATTCTTTATTACAAATTCATAAGTTGAATGAATACAATAATGTGAATATATTGATATAGGAAGGATTCTCATAAGTGAACCGTTACCATTTGAATTTATACTATTATTTCCACAAAAAGGATTTTTTCTATTATAATCAAATTTGGAAATTGCATCACTTGTACTTATTCCAATATCAAAAACATTATTATTAGGTGTATATTTTCCCTCATTTTTCCAATTAGAAAAATTAACCATCAAATCAGTGTAATTTACAAAATCATCATTTAATAACATTGACTTATTATTATACATTGAGTCTATTGTTGCTAATACCATAGAACTATCATCAGACCATGTTCCTTTTGGCTGATTATGAGTGCCATATTCTTCCATAGTCTTTATTTTTTTATTTAATAAAACTTCTCTATTTAAAAATTCAACTGGTACTCCTAAAGCATCCCCAACGAAAAAACCATATAAACTACCAATGATTCTATCACTTTCTGATATTGTATCTTCATTTGGTTTTTCAAAAAAATTCATTTTATCACCATCTAATTGTAATTTTTATTCTGTTTTAAATTGTTCAAAATCAGATTTCACTTCAATATTTTTCTTTTCAACATTTGCCATTTTTTCTTCTTGATTTAATTGTTCAATCTTTTCATCTATATTTTTAATTAATTCATCAATACTTATATTATTATCAAGATTTGCTTCAGGCATTGCATCTAATTTAAAAGAATTTTCCAAATCATCTTTTAAATTAGTTCTAACAAATTCTTCAATATTAAACATTTCAATTTTATTTTTACTTAATATTGGATATTCTATATCAGGATAAACCTTATTTTTTGTAATATTTTCCTTATCTATAGTTAGATCTTCGCCATCTATAGTTAGTTTAATTTCTTTATTTACAATTGCATTATTACTTAATTTTGTAACATAATTTCCATATTTATTAATTATATCTTCAAATGAACGAGTTACAATAATAAATTTCATATTTTTTGAAATTCCAGTACTTAACATATTGCTTAACTCACTTATATTTTCTAATGAATCGATATTATCTAAAACAAAATTAAAGCCATTTTTATTATTATTTTTTATTAATACAGTAAATAATTGTTCTATAAACATTGTTGCAACATTATTTATATAATTATTTTCTTCCTTTGAAATTAAGAAAATAGCAGTTGGTTTATTCATAACTTCATCATATTTAAATGTTGTCTTATTTAACATATAACTTAAAAGTTCCCTACTAACATATGTTCTTAATTTTTGCCTTGCTACTGATACGATGCTTCCTTTAGTTTCTTTTGGAGCTAGAAAAGTTGTTGAAGCATATACATATGCTTGTGAACTTGGTGATTTCATTTTAAAGTAATTTGTAATATAATCACTTGATCTAAACCTATTATTTATTCCATCAAACATTAAACTTATACTATTTAAATTAATTTCCTCTTTTTTACCATCTTCAAATAAGCCCAAAACTAGTCCTGTATAAAAATCAGATGCAGTAGTAGACCAGAAAGGATCTACTGTTGTTCCCTCATAAAACATTATTTTTGATTGTTGTTCTATGTAATCTAATGCCTCATCAATTTTACCTTCTTTATATAAATTATATGGATATTCTAATGGATTCCAGCCTTCACTCTTACTTAAATTTTTTAAATTTAAAATTATTATATTATAATTTTTTTCTTTTAATTTATCATAATATTTATTAATATATTCCTCTTTTGAATCTAATACTAATAAACTTTGATTATTATTTATTATTTCATCAACAATTGGGAATACTACATTTTCAGTTTTTCCTGTTGAAATATCACCAGACACTATTAAATTTTTTTTACTATTAAACATTTTTTCTAATATTTCTTTTTTCATACTTCCTCCTTAACACCTTTTCTTCAGATGTTTCTTCAACTATATTAGTTTCTTTTTTATTTCTTAATTGTTCTTGCATAATTTCTATTCTTTTATGCTTTAATTTTAGAAGATACATTCTTTCTTCAATCTCTCTTTTCTTTTTTTCAAGAATTTCTTCATCTATACAATCTTTATAAAGTATAATTTCTTCGAGAGTAAAATCTAATGATTTAAGTAATTTTATTAATTCACATTCAACTATATTTTCATCACTATAGTATCTATATCCAGTAAAGTTATCAATTTCAGATGGTTGCAAAACTCCATATGTATCATAGAATCTTAATGTTCTTACAGGAATATCTACAATTTTTGCAAAATCACCAATTTTATACATACTATCTTTACTCCTTTACTTATTAGCATTTTCCTCCTTCCAACTAAAGTTTAACATTTCAGTCGTGTGTAAAGTCAATACCTTTATATTAGTTTTAATAATGTTATTAATTCTTGTTCAATATTAAAAATATCTTCATAAAGAAAAGTTAACATTTCATTTTCATCTAATATCTCGTCATTAACCAAATCATAATTTTTCACCTTTGAAATCGGAGATATCCCTTTTTTATTTTCATATTGTCTTATTAATTCAAATATGATTAATAACTCATCACTAATTTGATTTCTTTTATTATTAATATCTAATTCATCAAATGCTTTTAACATTACATCGTTCAAATTTAACACCTCCTATAACTAATTTAACGGCTAAATCCAGTTTTTTCAAATTCTTCATGTTGAATAGCAGAGTTAATTTGTTGTTCTCTTATACTTGCCCTTTTGATCATTTCTTGTTGTCTAATTAAATCGAATTTTTCCTTTTGCTCTTGCATTATTTTTTTATAATCAAAAACATTTGTAATCATTGAAAAAGGTATTGGATTATTTTGTGGAGATGATTTCATATGTCTAACATATATATCGTTTGACATACCATAACCTCCATCTTTTGTAGGTTTAAAATACTTTTTATCAGCAGGGCATTCAATTACTATAAATCCATATTTTTTACTAGGCATTGCTCCTCCTAAATACCAGTCAATACCTTGATTATTAACACCTTCTATATAATCAGATCTTCTTTGATCTAATATAAAACCAGTTTGTTTATAAATTTGGTATACTTCTTCTGAAACACACCTATAACAACAATTTGGTTTGCATTCATAATCACCTATTTTTCTTATAGTATGATCTCTTCCACCAACATCTTTACGAACTAATACCAATAGTTCGGACATATTTAATTTTTCTCCTCGTAATTGTTTTTCCTGAATAGTTCTTATTTCATTATCCAAAGAAAGAGGCATATTTTGAGAGTTATATAAATCCATTTTCTTCCTCCATATATGATACATTGTTTATCTTAACAACACTATCTTCTCTATATTATTATATCATGATATTAACTTTTTTTGTTGAAAAACAACGATATTTAACATATTTTTTATAGAATTGTCAGTTCTAGTTGTGATTTTAATACAATATCGCATAACATAAAAAGTAATCAAAAAAGAGAGCCTACTTTTTCAAGTTAACTCTCTTTGGTAAAGATTTTCGGTGATCATTTTTAATTAATAAATAATATTCAACCTTTAAACACTTTGCTATATTTTCTAAAGTATCAATAGAAATATTACCATTATAATTTTCAATATCGCTTATATATCTGGGACTTAAATCAGTTAATTCTGCTAATTTCTCTTGTGTATATCCCATCTTAAATCTATAATATTTAATATTATCACCTAAAATTTTACGAATACTAGGATATTTCATATCACACCACCAATTCTAGTTTATCCTCTTTAAAGAAATTTAAACACGAGGTGGTATCGCTGAAAATTTGAAGAAATTTGTCATTTTTTGTTGCATTTAGATTAATTATGTGTTATCAATAATTTATCAGATAGCACAAGTAGTGTCGTGTTGATTTGATTCAGTTGATGTAGTAATGTAGTATTTTCAACTGAGTAGTGAGATCGTCTGCTAGTTTAGAGACGATTTTTTTGTGCTTATCTTTCCATACTGGAATTATATAAATCTTCTAATTCTTCCTCACCCCATAAATCTTCTATATTCATATTAAGTTTATTTATATTGCTAATAATTGTATTTTTAAAATATCCAAACTTATTTTCTATTACATTACCATCTTCGTCTTTAAAATTTCTTTTAACTACTCTTGGAACAATATAATGAATTATTTGTATTAAATCTTGATACGAATTATCTTCTTCTAATAACTGATTAAATAACTTATCATAATAGAATATTTGTATATCATCTTCATTTATATAACCTCTTTCTATTAATTCCAATGTTAATTTATTATGTTCTTCAGGAACAAAAAAAGATGATATCTTGGTTTTATCATCTTTATCTATTTGTTTTTTAGCATTTATTTTATTAGTATTTATTTGTGTAGGCATTTCCACATTTGGAGTATCCAGGTGTGGATTTTCCGTATCTGGATTATTTTGTTCGTTTTCTAAATCAATAAAATGTGGTATTTCATATATTAAATAGTTATATTCAAAATAACCTTTATTTCCTCTTACTTTTTCAATTTCAACATAATGATGTTCTTGTAATTCTTTAAGTATTGATCGTATGCCATCTCTACTCTCTTTGCTAATAGAACATAATCCAGCAAGAGAATAATCCCAATCATCTGGTAAAGATAACATAAAGGACAATAATCCTTTTGCCTTATATGATAAATTTCTATCTCTTAAATGATGATTACTCATAACAGTATAGTTTTGATTTTTTCCTATTTTAAATACTGACATCATAATCACCTCCTAATAAAAAAAGATACTAGTTTTATTTTAGTATCTCGTAGATTTATATAAATATGCTATGTCATTTGTTATATATATAATTTCCAATAATATGTTAAAGTATAAGGTTTAAAAGATGTTATATTATTAAATCTTCTCTCATAAGTTCCAACTGCTATTCCATTAACGCTAGTTCATTTCCACTTCTAAGTAAAAGTCCGTACAAAAGATTTCTAAGTGTCATTTTTTCTCCAACTTCTATATAAATATTGGATCCATACATTGGTAAAACCTCTTCACCAACAGTTACAACATCATCTAAGTTTTTATTTTCAATTGCAACTACTGCGGTCATTATTTTTGTAATAGATGCAATAAGTCTTTTTTCATCCTTATTTTTTTGATATAAGATTCTCCTACTAGATGTATCTAAAACTACTGAAGAAGTTGCACTGTCTGATATTGCATAAACAGTTAAATTACAACAAAGCATTAAAAGTATTATAAATATTATAAGTATTTTTTTCATTATAGATCACCAATAAAATATTATGTAGCATTTAAAAGAATTAGACTAAAACAAAAAAACATTACCAAACTGATAATGTTTTATGATTTTAAAATTCTTTTTGTTGTTCATCGTTTTGAACATCATCTTTTGTAAGAGAAGATGTAAATATATAAGTTGGAGCATCTTTCCATATATCTTCTTCAAGTTCTTTTACTTTCTTTTTATTATCAAAAAGAGAATCAAGGTTTACTTTTATTTGATCTTTATTAAATGGTTTTGCAATGTAGCCATCAAAACCTTCCTCTTTGTATCTTTCTTCTGCTCCTGCTACTGCATCCGCTGTAAGTGCTATTACGGGTGTATTAAATCCTTCTATCTTTTTAAGTTCTTCCAATGCTGTCTCTCCACTCATAAT
>CAKOPN010000006.1 GCA_934100165.1 uncultured Bacilli bacterium | reverse complement strand
GAATGGATAACCGCTGAAAGCATCTAAGCGGGAAGCCAACTTCAAGATGAGTTTTCCCATTTTTTATAAAGTAAGACTCGTGGAAGACTACCACGTTGATAGGCTGGAGATGGAAGCATAGCGATATGTTGAGTTGACCAGTACTAATAAGTCGAGGATTTAATCATATTTGTTGATTTGATTAGATCAAACACATTATCTAAGTTTTCAGAGAACTATTTCTCTAAATATTTTATTGGTAACGATAGCTAAGAGGATACACCTGTTCCCATCCCGAACACAGAAGTTAAGCTCTTATACGCCGAAGATAGTGTAAGCTAAAATAGGTAGTTGCCAATATTTTTTTTTGTAATTTTATCCACATTTTTGTGGATTTTTTTATTTATAGAAATCGTATAAAAATGTAATAAAATAAATAAATTATTCATAAGAGGTTGAATATAAATTATATTATTTGTTATAATGTTTTTGGTGATAAGAATGAAATATAAAATAACTACGAGAGATGAGAGAGAAACTATTCAAATTGCTCAAAATCTTGAATCAGAAAAATTTGAAAATATGATTATATGCCTTGATGGCGACTTAGGAAGTGGAAAAACCATTTTTACTAAAGGGTTCGCCCAAGCGCTTGGAATAGAAGAGAATATTACATCTCCAACATTTAACATCATTAAAGAATATTTAAATGGAGAAATGCCACTATATCATATGGATGTTTATCGTTTGGATGGTAAAATTGATGGAGTAGGTATCGAAGACTACTTTAAAAAAAATGGTGTAGTAATTATTGAATGGGCAGATACTATACAAAGTTATCTACCTGAAGAACGATTAGATATTAAATTTAAAGTAATTGATGAAAATACAAGACTTCTAATTTTTAAACCACGTGGGCAAAAATATGAAGAAGTTTGTGAGGCAGTATTATGAAAATTTTCTACTTAGATACATCATCAAATTATTTATACACTGCTATACTTGAAGATACTAAAGTTATTTCAGAAATAAAAGAAAAATTAGATCGTGATTTATCGAGTTTGGCACTATTTAAAATAGAAGAAATGTTTAAAAATAATAACATGGATTTAAATGATATTGAAAAGATAATTGTGGTTAATGGTCCAGGTTCTTTTACCGGAGTTAGAATTGGTTTAACCATTGCCAAAACTATTAGTTGGGCTAAAAAAATACCTATTATTCAAATATCAAGCTTAGAGGCAATGGCATTATCTTCCGACAGTAAATATAATTATACAGTTCCGGCAATTGATGCTAGAAGAAATTATGTTTTTGCAACAATTTATGACAATGTTAATAAAAGTTTTATTTTAAAAGAACAATACATTAGCATTAACACATTAGAGGCAGCAATGGGAAATTTAGGTGATGATATAACATATATTTCTAATGACAAACTTGATACAGAATATAGCATACAAGAATATGTACCAGACATTTCATATATAGTAGAAAATGTAATGAATAGAGAAGGTATAAATCCGCATTCTGTTGATGCAAATTACCTAAAAATGACAGAAGCTGAAGAAAATTTATGATAAATATCTTAAATGAAAATAATATTGAAATGATAACTAACATTGTGAAAAATTTTCCAATGGTTTTTTCATCAAAAGAACAACTTGAAAACGATTTTAAAAATAATGTATTCACCAGGTACTTTATTTATTTAGAAAAAAATAATATAATAGGGTTCATAAATTATTATGACTTGTACGATAGATATGAGATTGCTAATATCTATGTCAAAGAAGAGAATAGAAATCAAAAAATTGGTTCTAAGCTTCTAGAAAAAGTCATAAAATTAGGAGAACAGCAACAAATAAAAAACATAACACTTGAAGTAAAAAAAGATAATGTTTATGCAATAAAATTATATGAAAAAAATGAATTTAAAAAAGTAGCAATTAGAAAAGCATATTATAATGGAACAGATGGCATACTTATGGAAAGAAAGATGATGTAAATGAAAGATGTATATATACTAGCAATTGAAAGCAGTTGTGATGAAACTAGTTGTGCGATTGTAAAAAACGGAGTTGAAGATGTATCTACAGTTATTCTGTCACAAATAGATATCCACACTAATTTTGGTGGAGTAGTACCAGAAATAGCAAGCAGGCAACACTTAAAAAATATAACAATGGTAATAGAAGAATGTTTAAATAAAGCGAAGATGAAAATAGAGGATGTTGATGCAATAGCTGTTACTTATGGACCAGGATTGGTAGGTTCTTTATTAGTTGGAATTGAAGCAGCTAAGACATTATCACTTATATACAACAAACCATTGATACCAGTAAACCACATGGCAGGACATATATATGCTAATAGTATAAATTCAACAATGAAATATCCTTTAATAGCACTTGTTATAAGTGGTGGTCATACTGAGATAATATATATGAAAGATGAATATTCATTTGAAAAACTTGGTGGTACATTAGATGATGCTGTTGGCGAATGCTATGATAAAGTGGCTAGAGTAATTGGCGTTGGTTATCCAGGTGGCCCTGTAATTGATAAGATGGCTACAATAGGCGAACATGAATATAATTTACCAATACCATTAAATGATGAAACATATAATTTTAGTTTCAGTGGCTTAAAAAGTGCTGTAATAAATTTAGTACATAATAAAGCACAAAGAGGCGAAGAAGTAAATAAAGAGAATTTAGCAAAATCCTTTCAAGATGTAGTAGTAGATATTATTACAAGGAAAACAATGAAAGCATTAAAAGAGAAAAATGTTAATTATCTAATAGTAGCAGGTGGAGTAGCAGCAAATAAAGGCATTAGAAATAAATTAGAAGAACTATGCAAAAAAGAGAATATCGAATGTCACTGCCCAGATTTCAAATACTGCACAGACAATGCTACTATGATAGGTGCAGCTGCATTTGTTGCATACAAAAAAGGAATAAAGAGTGATACAAAGTTAAATGCAAAACCAGGCGAAACTTTAGTATAGGAGGTTTAACTATGAATGATAGTAAGAAAAAAGCAACGAAGAAAATAGTATTAAAAAATAAAAAAGAAGCAACTAGAATACTATCAGGGAAAAGTAGTGATAAAACCCAAAATAAAAAAGTAGTACAAAAACAAAATAAAAAAACACCCATATTAAAAAAGAAAAAAATAGATAATATAGGAAAAGCTAGTGAATTCAAAGAAAAAAGAGAAAAGTTAGTAATAAATAAAGATGATTTAATAAAAGAAGAACCAATAATTTCTTTTAAAGAAAAAAAAGAAAAATTAACTACAAGCACAGCTAAAGAAGATAGAAAAAAAGTTAAAAATGAGAAAAAAGAAGAAAAAAGAAAGTTAAAAGAGTTAAAAAAATTAGAACAAAGAAAAGAAAAAATTGAAAAAGAAAAAATTAAGAACGAAAAAAAGAAACAAAAACAAGAACAAGCTAATGAAAAAAAATTAAAAAAGGCTGAAGTTAAAAAAGAAAAACAAGTTATAAGTCAAAAAAAATCTACAAATTTAAAGCAGAAAGACATAAAGGAAAAAATAAGAAATTCAATTTTTGAAGAAGAAATAGAAGAACAAAAAGAGATAAAGAAAAAAGAAAAAGTAAAGAGATCTACAGGTAAAGCCATAATTACATTTGCCATAATGCTGTTATTGTTTCTTGGATCAGTTGCAGTAGTAAACAAATTAAAAGGAAGAATGAAATCAACATTAAATATGTACACACCATACAAAACTGGTGAGTTAGTAACACTCAAAGATTCTTCAAAATGGTATGTAATTGCAGATAGTTCTGCTGATAAACCAACTGTAAAATTATTAAAAGAATTGCCAATTGATCTAAATGAAAATGGTAATATTGATACAGGAGATCAAACTCAATATTCAAAAGATGGAAAAGTTCAATATGATAGCAGTGTGGAAGGAAGTATTGCCAATTATCTTGAGACAAAGTATAAGAGTGAATTAACAGAAAAGGTTGGTAAAATAGAAAATATCTCATTATTAACATCTGAAGAGTACGTAAAAGCAAGGAATAAGATGGGATATAGTTATGAATGGTCAGAAGGAAATTGGCTAGCAAGCTCAACACTTGGTACATGGTGGCTTGGTAGTTCTAAAAAGGATGGAGTATTAGTAGTAACTCCCAAAGGAAACTACAGATTGTATTCGGTTGATCAGCAAGGATATGTAAGACCAGTGATTACAATTGATAAGGATTTGGTAAAAAAAGGCTAGACAAAACTAGTCTTTTATTGTATAGTGATAACTACCAGCGGAAAATTTAATCTTAATGTAATATGACGGTCCCAACAGGGTTCGTTTTTTGGCGTGAAAAGGAGGTATTATGAATCTGTCAGAAAAAGAAATTAAAAGCGAAAAAAATTACCTAGATTATACTTTAAAAATAATTAGAGGCCAAATTTCAGAGTTAGGACAACAGTTGTATGAAAAACAAGAAAAAATAATGGAATTTAAAAAGTTCATATGGAACAGTAAGGCTGATATGGATCCAACAGAAATGAAAACCATGATTAACGCTAGTGACTTGGAGGTAGCCTTAGCTTCCTATAAAAGTAATCATATGCAAAAACTTTATAAAGTTCAAAATAAACCATATTTTGGTTCAATTACATTTAAAGAAAATAATCAAAATAATCAAGATAAAATATATATTGGAATTACACACGTGGAAGATGAAGAGAATGAAAAATACTTAGTACACGACTGGAGAGCTCCAATATGCTCAATGTTTTATGACTACGAGTTAGGAGAAGCAAGTTATTTAGCACCAGAAGGAATGATAACGGGAGAAATTACTAACAAAAGACAGTTTACAATTAAAGATGGTAAGTTAATAAGAGTATTTGACAATAACATAAATATTGATGATGAATTACTTCAAGAAGTTTTAACTGAAGAGTCAAATGATAAAATGAAAAATATTGTAAATACAATTCAACAAGAACAAAATGCCATAATTAGAAATATAACTGATAAAAATTTAATTGTACAAGGAATTGCCGGAAGTGGGAAAACATCTGTAGCACTTCACAGAATTGCATTTTTATTATATAAAATTGAAAACTTAAGTTCTAACAATGTACTAATTTTTTCACCAAATCAAGTATTTACAGAGTATATATCGAATGTTTTGCCTGAACTTGGTGAGGTAAACACTATGCAAACAACTTTAAGTGACTTTTTAAGTTCTAATCTTGAAGAATACAAAACAGTTGAGTCATTTACTTCGTTTGTAGAAAGATATTATAAATATCAAGAAACAAACAAAGAATGGGTAAAATACAAGCAAAGTGATGAAATAATAACACATATAAATAGTTTTGCTCAAAATATTTTGGAGAAAGCAGCATTTGAAAATGATATTATCACACATGATTTTGAAATTACTAAGGAAACGTTGAATTACCTGCTTAAAAATAGATATGAAAGGCTTTTGCTCAAGGAAAGATTAGATGCTATTGCGGAAAAAATGTGTAGAGACTTTTATGAGGGAAAACATACGAAAAAAAGTGTAATTTTATCATTGTTGAAAAAATCTCTAAACATAAAACTTAATTACAAAGAATTATATAAAGATTTTTTTAATTCACAATTTTTTATGGAAAATACTACATTTAATTTAACAGAAAAAGAAATAAAAGATGCTGTAGGAAAAAGAAATATAAAATATGAAGATGCCTGTATCGTTTTATATCTAAAAGGATTGTTTGAAGGTTTTAGTTATAGAGGTCTTATAAAAGAAGTTGTAATAGATGAAGCCCAAGATTATAGCAAACTTGAATATATACTAATAAGAAAAATATTCAAAAAAAGTAATTTTACAATCTTAGGTGATATCAATCAAACAATAAATCCATATTACAAGTATGAAAGCCTAGAAGAACTTAATAAAATATTTGATAATGGAACAATTTACTTGGAGCTTAATAAAACATATAGGTCTACACCTGAAATTATTAAGCATACAAATAAAATTTTAAATTTAAAGCATGTATCTGCTATAAGAAGAGAAAATCAAAGACCAGTTTTATTTAGAGACAACATTTTAGATTTAAAAACATCATTACTAGAAGATATAAGTTTATTGAAAAAAGAACATTTTTCAGTAGCTATAATTACAAAAGATGATAGTGAAAGTGAAAAAGTGTATGAATTATTGAAAAACGACGTTAAAGATATAAATATCTTGAATTCTAATACAAAAAATTTTAATAAAAAAATGGTAATTATACCATCTTATATTGCAAAAGGTCTTGAATTTGATTCTGTAATAATATACACAGAAAAAGAAAATAGTTATAAGCAAGATGAAAAATACTTATATTACGTTGCTTGCACTAGGGCGCAACATCAACTAATCATATATAATAATCATATTGATTTTTTCCAGTAAAGCCCAGTTGAATAAGAGAGATTAAACAAAGAGCGAATATCTAACTCTTTGTTTCTTTCTAAATAATCAAATACTAATGTAACTAGTTTTACGCATTTTTTAACAGCATTATTATATATGTTATCGACTGAATAATTGTATGAAAATGCTCTATTATGAGGATAGTACCAATTCTTGTGATTTATATTTAAATAATAATCATCATCACCAGGTTTTACATTATAAGACAAAAATTTAGAGTTCAAAACTCTTCGAGTAGAAACAACGTCGAATACTTTATACATTCTTAATTTTATACCAGTAACATCATATCGTAAAAGTCTAAAACAATATTTCATGTCTAATATGCTTCGGTAATAAATTTTACTAAAATCTTGAATATTGTAAACCTTTAAAAAAGTGTCATCAATTAACTTTTTTAAGCCATTATCAAACTTCTTTATATTAAAAATATATTTATATGATTTATCTTTCCTTGGTTCAATGCCATGTTTTCTTAGCATGTAGGCATCAATATAAGTTTCCATTTCATGATGCTTAGCATTGTATTTATAAGTTTTTTTATCACGAGGATTAAATCTTCCAGTTTTAAATTCTACATATGGATGAATTGAAGAATCCAAAACATAATGACAAATAAATCCATAAACAAAACTCATTACATATTTATCTCTAAACAAATTTCTATTTTTAACTTCAGTAATCAAATTATAAAAAAAGTCATCAATTTTTTGTGTGTGAAAAACTCCTGCAAACTTTCGTACGAAGTCACTTCCTCTTTTTAGAGGGAAAAGAACACTATAAAAATTAACAGGATCCATGCTTTGCGCAAAAATGGCTAAGTAATTTTCATCAAAAATTATTTTTCTCTTTTTTGAGCTTTTCTTTAAGACATCCTTAGCAAAATAGTAATGAGTAATCGTTCCAGCCATACTTTACACCTCTTTCACAAAATTATATCATATATTTCACGATATTTTCATTTTATTATACTAATATTATGATATACTTATTATGGTGATAATATGAAAACTAAAGAGTTCAAAACCTTAAATGAGCAAATAGAAATCTTTAAATATAAGGGTCTAGTAATAAAAGATGAAGAGTATGCAAAAGATGTATTACTAAGGGAAAATTACTTTTTTTTAAGTGGATATAGACATCTATTTATGGATCCTGAAAACAAGAAAAACTATTTAAAAGGCACAACATTTGAAGAACTTTATAGTCTTTTCTTATTTGACAGACAGTTTAGAAACATAATTTTTAAAAATGTTTTAATTGTGGAAAATAATGCAAAATCAATTATATCTTATCAACTTTCAAAAAAGTATGGATACAAAGAAAATGACTATTTAAAGCCAAATAACTTTGATATGTCACCAGAAAAAAGTAGACAAGTAAATGACTTAATTAGAAAGATGAAGAGACAAGTTAGGGTCAATGGATCCCAGCACAGTGCAACAATGCACTATATAAGTAATTATGGATACATTCCATTATGGGTTTTAGTAAAAGTTTTGTCTTTTGGTATTATAAGTGAATTTTATACCATATTAAAAATGGATGATAGAAGTTCAATAGCTAAAATATATAACATATCTGTGGAAGATTTAACAAACTATTTATCTATTTTGGCTAATTACAGAAACGTTTGTGCACATGAAGATATATTGTTTGAAAATAAAACACAAAAGTCAATTAACAACACTGTATATCATGCATTACTAGGTATAAAAAAACAAGACGGTGAATATGAAAAAGGAAAAAATGATTTGTTTGCACTTATAATAATATTAAGACAAATTTTAGGACATGAAGATGTTAAAAACTTGATATTAGAATTGGATAGAGCTTTAGAAAATCTAAGATATAATCTTCATACAATAGACCTTGAAAAAGTATTAGATAGAATGGGATTCCCTAACAATTGGAAAGAAATAGCAAATATAGAAAAGAGGTAATGTGAAATATGAAAAAGAAAATTCTAGTCTTTGTAATAGCATTAATGGCATTTTTAGCTGGTTCGACTTTTGTATATATAGGAACAAATAAAAATACTGTAAAAAATGGAAGTGAATCAGGATCATATAATAGCTGTAGTAATTGTATGAGTGGTACCATGGTTGTAAACAATGTGGGAATAAGTCAATCTGTAAAGAAAATTTATGACTCCGTTGTGATGATAAAAAATTATAAAAATACAACATTAACTGGTTCAGGTAGTGGCTTTGTTTATAAAAAAGATGATAAATATGGTTATATAATGACAAACCAACACGTGGTTGATGGTGCTACTAGGGTAGTAATTAAGTTAACAAGTGAAGAAGAAGTTGAAGGAAAAGTTCTAGGGGGAGATGCTTACTTAGATATAGCAGTAATTAGAATACCTGTAGAAAAAGTAATCTCTGTTGCAGCAATTGGAAGTACAGAAGAATTAAGCTTGGGTGAACAAGTATTTACAGTAGGAACTCCTGTTGGAGAAGAATATTTTAACTCTGTAACGGGTGGATATATATCTGGTCTAAATAGAAAAGTAACAGTAAGTGTTGAAGCAACATCTGACTGGGTAGAAGAAGTAATTCAAATTGATGCAGCAATAAATCCTGGTAACAGTGGTGGACCATTGGTAAATTTCAATGGTGAGGTAATAGGGGTAACATCATTAAAGCTTGTTAACTCAAGCATTGAAGGAATGGGCTTTGCTATAAAAATTGAAGATGCTATGAAACACGTTGATGAATTAGAAAAAGGGAACAAAATAGAAAGACCACTTTTAGGTATAAGTCATGTCAATGCTACTGATACATCAACATTAAGACGTTATGGAGTTTCAATTGATAGTGATATAACATATGGAATAGCAATCGTTTCTGTAGTAGATGGATCAGCTGCAGATAAAGCAGGATTACAAAAAGGCGATGTAATAATTAAAGTAAATGATGATAAAGTTACAAATATGGCTTATTTAAAATATTTATTATATAAATATAAAGTTGGAGACACTATTGAAATGACATATATTCGTGGTACAAAAGAAATGACTACTAAAGTAACATTGACAGAAAATGCCGAATAGTTATACTATATAAGTAGAAACAAATATACCATAGAAAAGATGTGAAACAATGAAACTTAAAAAAAATACATTTATCCAGGGAGCATTCATTGCTACTTTAGGGATAGTAATAAGTAAAATATTAGGAATTATATATGTAATTCCTTTTTATGCTATTATAGGAGATCAAGGTGGTGCCTTATATGGATATGCCTATAACATTTATTCGATATTCTTAGGAATATCACAAGCCGGGCTTCCGCTTGCTATGAGCAAAATAATAAGTGAATATAATGCGTTAGGATACTATGAAACAAAAGAAAAAGCATATAAGATAGGGAAAAGATTTTTAAATATTTTAGGATTAGTTTGTTTTTTAGTTCTCTTTATTTTTGCTCCTCAAATAGCAGATTTGATAATTGGAGGAGTTACTGATGGTAATACACCAGAGGACATAGTTTTCGTAATAAGAATAATATCAACAGCAATACTTGTTGTACCTGTATTAAGTGTATCAAGAGGATACCTTCAGGGGCATAAATTTATTACACCAACCCCAATAAGTCAAGTTATAGAGCAATTAGTAAGAGTTGTAATAATAGTTGTAGGAAGTTATTTAATGTTAAAAGTATTTAACTTACCACTTAGAAGTGCTGTAGGTTGTGCTGTTTTTGCAGCTACTATTGGGGCATTATGCTCATACTTTTATATATACATGAAAATAAAGAAAAACAAAGAACAGTTGATACTAAAAAGTAAAGTTAAAGAACCAAAAATAACTACTAAAGAAATACTAAAAAAACTAATAGTATATGCAGTTCCATTCGTAATGATCGATTTGTTTAGATCAATTTATAACTCAGTAGATGTAATAACTTTAGTAAAAGCACTTGTTAATGATTTTGGATATGCTACAAAAGATGCAGAAACTGTTATGAGTGTTATATCAACTTGGGGACTAAAATTAAATATGATTATAATATCAATTGTATCAGGAATGATGACAAGTTTGATACCAAACCTAACGGATAGCTTTGTCAAAAAAGATATGAAAGATGTTGAAAGAAAGATAAATCAAACACTGGAAGTTATTCTTTGTATATCATTACCAATGACAATTGGACTAAGCTTTTTAACTACTCCAGTATGGAAGGCATTTTATGGTGCATCAGTCTATGGACCAATAACATATAGATATTTAGTATTTGTAGCATTTGCAACAACATTATTTACTGCTAGCACAACAACTTTACAATTATTAAAAGAGTATAAAATGGTATTTGTTACTTTAATTGTAGGATTACTACTTAAGGGTACACTTAATATTCCATTTATGTATTTAGCAAATAATCTTGGTATTTATCCATTTTATGGTGCTATAACTGCTACAATATTAGGATTTGTAACATCAGCTATTATAGCTACAGTACACATAAAGAGAAAATTTAATATAAGTTATAAAGATGTATACAGTCAGTTTAAGCACATAGTAGTAGGCGTTGCACTAATGTTATTATCAATGTTTTTATTAGAAGTATTCATTCCTTTAAAGGTTAATAGCAGAATCTTATCAATACTAATAGCAGGTTTATATGCATTAGTAGGTGGTTCAGTATATCTATTCTATATGTACAAGACAAAAACACTAGAAAAAGTTTTTGGAAAGAGTATTCTTGAAAAGATAAAAAATAAATTATGTAGAAAAAGAAAAGAGGCATAAAATGAAATTTAAAGTCTTGACAGAAAGTGAATTTAAAAACTTTTCTGAAACACACGAAAATGAAAGCTTTATGCAAACGGTAGAACTTGGGCATTTGAAAGAGGAACTTGGTGACAAAGTTTACTATTTAGGAGTTTTAGATGGTAAAAAAATTGTTGCAGCGACTCTTTTATTAGAAGAAAAAAGTGTACTTAACAAAAAAACATTTTATGCACCAAGAGGATTCTTAATTGATTATAAAAATATAAAGCTATTAGAATTTTTTACAAATGAAATTAAGAAGTTCATAAAAGAGAAAAAAGGTTTTATGTTAACTATTGACCCAAATGTAATTTATAGAATGAGAACTAGTGAAGGTGAACTTATGGAAAATGATTCACCTAATGATGAGGCTGTTGATAATTTAAAAAAACTTGGATATAAACATTTTGGATTCAATACGTATCTTGAGGCTCTTCAAGTTCGTTGGGAATATTTTTTAAGCTTAGATAAACCATATGAAGAGATTAAAAAGAATTTTTCGAAAAGTACTAGGAAAAATATCGAAGCTTGTTACAAAAAAGGATTGTCAGTAAGACGTGGAAAAATAGAAGATTTGCCAACAATGGAAGAAATATTCACTTCTACTGCTCAAAGAAAGGATTTCTTTTCTAGAAGTCTTGCTTATTATCAAAAAATGTATAAACATATGAAAGATCTGATGACAATTTATATAGCATACTTAGATCCAGATATATATTTAAGCCACACAGAGGAATTGTTAAATGAAGCCTTAAAAAATGCTGAAGAAATAGAAAATAAAGCTAAGACAAGTTGTGTTGGTACAAAGATAAAACAGCAAAGGGAACTTGCTTTGAAACAAATTGAGAAATATAAAGAAGAACTTGAAAAAGCTAAAAAGTTTAAAAAAGAAAATCCAAAAGGTAAAGATATTGGAGTTTTACTATCGATGAAGTCTGGTCATGAATATTTGACATTATCAAGTGGAGTTTTAGAAGAGTATAAAAGTTTTACTCCAAAGTATGCACTTTATGATTGCCATATAAAAGATGCTTATGAAATGGGATATAAATATGTAGACTTTTATGGAATAACTGGAGATTTTAATAAAAATGGAAAATATTATGGTATATATGAATTTAAAAAGGGATTCAATGGCAACGTTGTAGAGTTAATTGGACAGTTCTCTTTAAAGATAACTAACTTTTATGATTTTTATAACGTAATGCGTACTATAAAACATAAAATAAAATCAAGGAAGAAATAATTTCCTTGATTTTTTATTTATTCTGTAATTTTCTTTTTTTCTTTTTTTGCACGTTTTTTAATAATGCTTCTATATATAGGAACTAGTTTAGTAAACACAAAGTACATAAGTTTATTAGTGACTAAATCAAATTCACCAGTAAATTCAACATAATCTCCACCAAACTTTTTCTTAAACTCATGTAAGCCAAGTCTAGGGTTATCTTTAGATAAATCACCAATGGTCCCAAATTGATCATACATTTTAATGCCATGTTCATAACAATATTTAATATGTTCATAGTAAGTTTTGTAATTTGCATAGCTATCAGTTAATATGTTGTGATTTCCTGCATATAACACCCAAGCTTTATCTCCATACTCCATAATTACATGACCATTTAATATTATTTCTTCTTGATATTTGTTTAAGGCATCATTATATTCTCCAATATATTGATTTAGTTTATTTAATCTTTTTTCTAACTCATTTTTCTTTGTTTTAGCACTCTTACTTAGTGAATCAGTATTGAACTCTTCAAGAGCTTTTAAAATCTCTTCTTTTTCTTTTTCATATGTATTGACAACATCTTTTACGTTAATAGATCCAATAAATAAATCCATTTTATTATCTTGATTATATATTTCATACAAAGACTTATAATATTCATAGTTATGAGAAACAAAGTCTTTTCTATTTTCTGTTAAATCCATAAGGTGACTAAACTCTAAAACATCATCAATTGTACCAAGTCGTACTTTTGTATTTAAAGATTCAGCTTTGCTAATCCTTTGTTTTGTTGTTTTTGAAAAGTTCTTTTCTATTTCCTCAAATGGTCTATTCATATCTATTCTAAAAGTGTATCTAGGTTGCATAGTTTCAAAATTTTTAGTAAAGCCAAGATGCTTAAATCCACATCCTTTTAATATAGAAAAAACATCTTTGGGATTATAATTAAGCTCAACTTCTTCCCCTAAACAATTTTCTTCGTTAATTATGACATCTGGGTCTATTTTTAAGAAAATACCTTTTTTCTTTTTTACAAACGATTTAACATATTCTACAAATTCAGTTACTAATTCTTTATCAAAAAAATCAATTACAAATCCACGTGGAGAATAAAAATAAGAATATCCTAGCGGTAATTTCTTTTCAAGTAAAAGGGCAGTTGCTACTAAATTTTTCTTCTTATCTTCCATTCCAACATAATATGGAGTTAAATTTTTACTTTTTTTAGCAAATTCACCCCAAGCATAACTTTGTAAGAAATGTGATTTTTTATGATTCTTTACAAATTTTTCATATCTATTCTTTTCAACATTTTCAATAAATTTCATATTATCATTACCTTTAACAACAAAAGTATAATATTTTCCCAAGTAATTGTCAAACTATAGAGCTTTACTGATGTAGCAAAGTAAAGCTGAGACTAATGGTTTGAATTTTTCTTTATTTAACGCCATCAAATAAATTATCTAACTTTTCTCTAATACTATTATTATAATCTTTTAAATCATCAAACTTTTTGTTTTTATTATTCTTTTCGTAATTTTTTAAATATAGTAATATATCATCTACACCCTTAATTGGTGGACAATATTTTTCTAAATGTTTAGGTATCAATACATCAAGTCCAACGCTTTTGGCTTCCAATATAACCATTCCCTGACCTTCGTATCTACTAGAAAGATAAAATAAGTCCATTTCTTTCAAATACTTAAAAGGATTTTTTTGATTACCTAAGAAAGTAACATAATTTTCTAAGTCTAATTTTTTTGCTCTTTCAATAAGTTTTTCTTTTTCGTCTCCATCCCCAATAATATATAAATGAAAATCTTTTCTTTCTAAGCTAAGTTGTTTTATATTGTCAAGCATAATATCAATACCTTTTTGATGACATAATCTTCCAACAGTTACAATATTTACTTTTTCTTTTTCAACTTTTATATCACAGTTCTCCTTAAGTTTATCAGCGATTTCTTTTGTATCAATATAATTTGGTATAACTAGATATTCTTTATTAGCATTTTTTTCTTTGTTAATTCTTTTAAATGAATCTAGTGCTCCTTGAGAAACTGCACAATATGTATCAAAGTAATCATACTTTCTCTTAAAAAAGAAATATAGAATTCTATATTTATATTCTTCTCTTAATTTTATTGGTATATCATTATGAATCCAAATTGCCTTTCTTTTACTATTACATTTAAGTGCCCCTATAGCGGTATGCATTTGATAGCTATCAAAATCAATTGCTAAATCATATTCCTTATTTAAAATGTTTGGGTGATATATTTTATATACAATATTGAATGGAACAAATTTCAAGGCTGGAGAAACTTTGTTAAATTTTATTATGTTAGCATTTTTATTTATATTAAAAAAGTTGTCGTTACAATCTGCTACATAAACATCAATATTCCATTTATCATAATCATTATTATTTAGCAAATTTATCAAAGATTTTTGAATTCCACCTACTTTAAAATTATCAACAAAAATTGCAATATTTTTTTTGGCTTCTGTCTTTTTCATTTTAATCATTTCTCTCTTTCGTTAGCATGATATATCACCATAATTATATCATGTACAATGTTGAACATAAAGCCTTCAAATTTAGAAATAAGAATAAAACTATGAATGAATTTTAAAAAAGTAATTTACAAAATGCTTTATTTTGCCAAATAAAAAGGAATGTAATCAATAAAAAGTTTTAAAATGTAGAGTAAATAATTTTATTATGTTACTTTACTTCAACAAGTTGACTATCAAGATGGTTTATACTAAAATTATTATAGGTGATAATATGAAGAAAGTTCTGTTTGTATTCGTGAGTTTATTAACTGTTGCTTCCGGAGGATTCTTGCTTTATAACTGCAATGATTATTTACAAAACAAAGATAAAAATGAAAATAAGGTTAAAGAAGTAGAAGAAATAAATAATAATATTGAAGCACAAAAAAACAAAATTCAAGAATATAAAAATAAATATGAAGAAATAAAAGACAGTAGTAAAGAAAAAATTGAGGAGTATGAAAAATGGAAAAAAATGTTAAAAGAAATTCAGGATTTACTATAGTGTTTATATTTGTAATTATTTTATTATCAGTAACAATTGTAATGAATTATATTGTGTATAAAGAAAAAGAAAAATTAAACAGTGAATCTGGAACACAAGAAAAAAATTATAATGATAAAGTCAAAGAATTGGAAACTTTGAATGCAGAAGTGCAACAAGAAGAAGAAAAAATAAAAGACTTAGAAAATTTAGATAATGCTATTAAAGAAGTAAAAAAAGATTACTATTCCAGTATTAAAACTTTAGAAGATGCAATAATTAGTAAAAAGTCGGATAAAAAAATAGCATACCTAACATTTGATGATGGTCCTTACTATAATACATATGAAGTTCTAAAAGTATTAGAAAAGTATAATGCCAAAGCTACATTTTTTACAACAACAATTAACGGTGAATATTGTTATGATAAAAAAAGTGAAAATTGTTACTTAGTATACAAAGAATATTTGAAATATGGCCATACTATTGCTAATCATACATTTACTCATGCAATAAGAGGAAGCTTATACAAAAGCACTGATAATTTTATTACTGCTGTAAAGAATCAGGAGAATCAAGTTAAAGAACAAACGGGTGGATATTTAACAAATATAGTTAGATTTCCAGGTGGAAGTTCCACTGCAAAAGGTTTAAAACAACCGATTATTACAGAGTTAAGAAAAATGAACTATGGTTGGGTAGACTGGTCGGCACAAGATGGTGATGGTGGAAATTTAAAAACAAAAGAACAAGCTTGGAGTATATTTACATCTACAATAGATCAAAACATAGAAGTTGTATTACTTCATGATTATAGCAAAATTACTTTATCAATACTTCCTGATATGATAGAATATCTACAAAGCAAGGGATATGTATTGCTACCGTTATTTTATGATAGCAATATGATAAATAAGTAATATGAAAAGAAAAATTTTAATTATAATAATAAGTATATTTGTAGTCATATTGTATGTTGCAACTAAATACTATTTATATCCAAAATATAAGAAGTCATACTCTGCAAAAGATTTTGGAATAGAGGTTATAAAAAGTCAAAATGATACTAACAATAATGGAATAGATGATTATACAGATATATTAAATGGTGCAAGAATGGATGCTAAAAATCATCCTAAATATAAAAGTGTGTACTATAGTGGAGGATATCCACCTGATAATGAAGGTGTATGTACAGATACTGTATGGAGAGCTTTTAAAAACGCTGGAATTATACTAAAAGATTTAGTTGACGAAGATATCAAAAACAATATAGAACTATATCCAAGAGTAAATGGTAAAAGAGATACAAATATTGATTTTAGAAGAGTTAAAAATCTAAAAGTATTTTTTGAAAGATATGCCATAAATTTAACTACAGATCCAACTGATATAGAGCAGTGGATGCCAGGAGATATAGTAATTTTTGGAACAACGCACATAGGTATTATTTCGGATAAGAGAAATAAAGATGGTATTCCTTATTTGATTCACAATGCAGGACAGCCTTTAAGAGAAGAAGATGCACTATTAAGTTGGAATAAAAAAAGTCCCATTACAGGACATTATAGATTTGATTATCAAAGGTACTTAGAACTTAGCCAAGAGCAACATCAAGTACCATCATAAGAACAAATCCAATTAACGTAGAAAGAGCCATAAACTCTTTTTTTTCGTTTGATTGACTGGCAGGAATCAATTCTTGAACAACAACATATATCATTGCACCACCAGCGAATGCTAAAAGAAATGGTAGTATGTATCTTACTTTTAAGACAAGTAGTGCACCAATAACTCCAGAAATTGGTTCAACTATGCCACTTAATTGACCATAAAAGAAAGCTTTGCCACGAGAGAATCCTTCTCTTCTAAGAGGAACACTAACGGCAGTTCCTTCTGGGAAATTTTGAATGCCAATTCCTAATGCTAAGATAATAGCAGCCATTAAGGTAGCACCTTCTAACCCATAGAAAACAGAACCAAAAGCAACGCCTACTGCAAGTCCTTCAGGTATATTATGGAGAGTTATTGAAAAGACAAGCATTAAAACTCTTTTTCTACTTATGCTTTCATCTTTTGATCTTTTAGCATATTTTCTATCAAAAAAATCAAAAATTTTATCTCCGGCAAATAAAAGGCCACCACCTAAAAGAAAGCCAACAGATACAACCAAACAAGGAATCATTTCCAAGTTTTCTGCCATTTCTAATGCTGGAGATAATAAAGACCAAAATGCTGCTGCAATCATAACACCTGCTGAGAAACCAAGCATTCCATCCATAACTGTTTTATTTACTTTCTTAAAGAAAAATACTAAAAGTGCTCCAAGTATAGTGACACTCCATGTAAAAAGAGTGGCAATAAATGCTTGTAATACTGGATTTAAATTAGTAAAAAAATCTAACATCATAAAACTCCTTCATAGTAAAGTATTCTAAAAAAAACAATATGTGATTTTCAAAGGTAATAAAATTGAAAAATTTGACATATTAAATAATTTATGATATATCTAAGGTGCGATGAAAGAGAAAAGTAATCAAAACTATTATTCAAGTGAGTTAGGTATAGTGTGAACTAATAATAATGTTTGACGAACAAACACTCTGGAGCAGACTACCGAAAGGTAAAACTTAGTAGACTAGTCCGGTTGGCAATCCGTTATCATATTGCTAGGTTTGTTAGAACTGAAAAAAGATTACTATGTTATAAAACTATTTATAGTTTTAATGTAATAAATTAAGGTTGCACCACGGATACCCGTATTCGTCCTTATTGTAGGATGATACGGGTATTTTTATTTGTTATTAAGGAAGTGATAGATATGTCTAATGAAAATGACAATAATATAAAACTAAAATTGAAATCAAAATTAAAATATACATAAATAGATGGTTTTAAGAAAGTCTTTTTAAATCTATTTTATGTATGATAAATAAAATGGATAGTACCTACAATCTATTTTGGTTTATTTATAAAGATAAATTAAGAAAGAAGGTATAATATGAAAAAAGAATTAAGCTATTTAGAAACCGTAAAAATAATTGATAAAGTAAAGAAATTTTTTGAAGGACAGCTTGAATCAAGACTGTCTTTAGTAAAGGTTCAAAGTCCGTTATTTGTTAAATCTGATTCGGGATTGCAAGATGCATTGACCGGAGTTGAAAAAGGAGTAAGTTTCAAAAAAGAAAGTGAAAAATTCGAAATAGTCCATTCTCTAGCAAAGTGGAAGAGAGATGCATTAGGAAGGTATGATTTCCCTATGTATACAGGACTATATACGGATATGAAAGCAATTAGAAAAGATGAGAAAGTAGATGATATTCATTCATTATTTATTGAACAATGGGATTGGGAAAAGGTTATTGGCAAAGAAGATAGAACGATAGATTATTTAAAAGAGACTGTAAAAAGTATTTATAAATCATTAAGGCAAACTGCCATATTTGTTGAGAAAAAATGCAAGTTGAAAATGGTTGATTTACCAAAATCATTATTTTTTATCACTAGTCAAGAACTAGAAGATATGTATCCAAGTAAGACACCAAAAGAAAGAGAAGAAATAATAGTGAAAGAAAAAAAGTGTGTATTCATAATAGGAATAGGAGACATGTTGAAATCAGGCATACAGCATGATTTAAGGAGCCCAGATTATGATGATTGGTCCTTGGATGGTGATTTGATAGTTTACGACAAGGTAATTGACAAGGCTGTAGAATTGTCTTCTATGGGAATAAGGGTTGATAGAAAGTCACTTATGTCACAGCTTGAAAAATCTGGTTGTTTAGATAGAATGCATCTTCCATATCATCAAAAAATAGAAAAAGGTGAATTACCATATACTATTGGCGGCGGAATTGGTCAATCAAGATTGTTAATGTTTTTGCTAGGGAAAAAACATATTGCAGAAGTACAAGCTTCTAGTTGGGATAAAAAAACATTAGATAAAATAAAAGAAGTAAGAATTTTATAAAAAAGAAATAGTCACTAAGAATAATATATGATTTGATTAAATTTATTGTTATAATAAAAGCAAAAAGGAGTGGTATGCGTGAAAGTCAAAAATAATTACAATGAATGCTTAACAAATTTAGCATGTTCTATAAGAAAATATTTCGGTCTTGATTATGAACATAATACTCTTACTTATATAGATAAGATATTAGAAAAAGATAACCCAAATAATGTTATTTTAATGTTATTTGATGGAATGGGCTCTAATATTTTGAAAAGAAGTTTACCTGAAGATGCATTTTTTATTAAAAATGATTACAAAGACATAACTACAGTATTTCCCGCAACTACTACCGCGGCAACAACATCTATTAGAACAGGATTAAATCCTATTGAGCATGGTTGGCTTGGCTGGAATATGTATATAAAGCCAATAGATAAAACTATTACTTTGTTTATGAACAGTGAAAAAGGTAAGAAAGAAGTTTGTAATGACTTTTTAGATGCTAAATATAAGCTTGTTTCAAAGACAATTGCAGATGAGATAAATGAATGTGGAAAGTTTTCTGCAATGGAGTTATTTCCTTTTCCTACAGGTAATGCAGTTGTATATAAAGATTTAGATGATATGTTAAACATTATTTTGACAGAAACTAAAAAGAAAGAGAAAAAATTCATATATGCTTATGACACTGAACCAGATCACACTATGCACGGTTTTGGACCAAATAGTGAAGAATCCAGAAATTTGATATTGGAAAGAAATAATAAAGTAGAAGCTTTGTGTAAAAAATTAAGGAATACTTTAGTAATAATTGTAGCGGACCATGGGCATATGAAAGTTGAACATATTTTTTTAGAAGAATATTCTGAAATAATAAATATGTTGGAAAGAACAACATCACTAGAGCAAAGAGCAGTTTCTTTTAAAGTAAAAAAAGAATGCTTAAATGAGTTTCCTATAAAGTTTAATGAACTATTTGGAAAATGGTTTGATTTATATGATAGACAAGATATTATTGATAGCAAGTTATTTGGAGATGGAAAAGTAAACGAGCTATTTTATGATGCGCTCGGAGACTTTATAGCTATAGCAAACGATTCACAAAAATGTATAATAACAGAAGGCGATGATGTATTGTATTCACAGCATGCTGGATACTCGGATGATGAGGTTTATGTTCCTGTTATTTTGATAAAAAAGTAATTATCAGAGAATCAAAAAGCTTTCAGCAACAAAAGATATTAAAAATTCATAGTTGCACTTTCACACAATCATATTATTTGCATATTTTATTGTGAGGTGAAACTATGAATGACAATATCAAAAAAGTAGTGGTTGATGCTGGCCATGGAGGCGTTGATTCAGGTGCTGTTAATGGTAATATTTACGAAAAAAATTTTAATTTAGAAGTTGCTAACTACATTTATGATAGATTAAAACAACTAGGAGTACCAGTTTATATTACAAGAGATACAGATGAAACTTTAGATAGAAATGAAAGAGTAAATAGAATTTTAAATGCTTTTGGGAATAGTTCTGATGTAATTGTTTTATCTAATCACATAAATGCAGGTGGTGGTGATGGTCATTGTGTAACGAAATATGTATAACAATTAAAACCAAATAAAATAGAAAGAAATGAGGAAAATTATGAGCATTAGTTACACTAGAATTGGTGATTATTTATTACCAGATTTGAAATTAGAAAATAAAGAAAGATTTAATTTAGGAAAGTACGGATTACTTAAATTGGAGTATTTAAAGAAGAATAAAAGAGTATTATATACTGAGCTACTTATGAAAGATAAGTTGAATGAGTATTTGAATGATATTGATATTACACTTATTGATAAAGAACAAAGTTTAATTAAAGAACTTGTTGAAAAAGAAAATATAACTGAAGAATTAAAAAGTAGTAGTCAAATGTTATGGATAGGTAAAATGAATAATATAAAAAATAAAGTCGAAGAAATAATTTTAAAGGAGTATATCTATGTGTGATATAACTAATAAAGAATTTGAAGAAATATATTTACCTTTCTATAACAATGTTAATAATTATTTAAATAATTATGTTATACCAGATGTAGTTGCATTCTATTTAGCAAATGTATATAGTAGACATTGTTTATCAGAATGTAATTTAATAAATCATATTAACTCTGCTGTAGATATATTTAATTGTAGGTGTGATATTAGTAGACTTATACCTAAGATAAAAGAAATATTAAAAATAAAATATAATTTAGTAGTGAAGAATAGTAATCCATTAAGATTAAAAAGATATTATTAAAAAAATTAACGCTATCAGAAATGGTAGTGTTTTTAATGTTATAATATATGTGAGGAGTTGATTGTTATGAGTCTTAGTGCATTGCTAGAAGAATACTATACTGAGCAAGGTTATGATACTAATGTGGTTAATAATTTTTATTATGATGAAACAAATAATTTTATTAAATTTCAGTTTAAAGATAACAAAATTTTAAATATTGATAATTTTTTACAAAAATATAGATTAGGTGGATTAACTTTAGATAAAAATAAAGATGATATGGTTGATTGGGACGACTTATTAAAAAAATTAAATGTACAAGGTGAATTAAAATTTAAACAAATAAATACAGGAAAAACAGATACATTTATAAATTGCCTGAGAGGAAAAAACTTAAATAAAATATTAGAATTTATGTATGATAATGATATATATTTACATTGTTCTACTTTTGATAATCTTTATGATGTAATAATAGAAATAGTTGATTCTTTATTGTTAGATAAATATAAAGAAACATATTCTTTTTTAGCACCAATAATGAAAGATGAATTATATTTTTATGTAAAAACAGATATAAATAGGTTTATACATATTTTAGAAGAATCAAATTATCCCAATGTTACTGGAGATTGCATTGAGTTTTTTTGCAAAAAAATGTATAATTGGATTAATGAAACAGATACTAATATGTTATTTTGTCTTGAAACTTGTAGACAATTATTTAAAAAATTTTCAAAAAAGGAGCAATTATTTTTTTTAGAAAATAATTCTGAAAAAGTAATAATTGATGGTTATTCAGGGTTGAACTTAGATATGTGTGTTAAATTTTATAAATCGTTTCATTGCTTTGATGAGATTTCGGAAATTCAAGATAAATTAAAAAATAGCGATATAACTAATTATAATTTCGAAGATTCTAAGAAAAATATTCGATTACAATTATCTGATGTTATGATTGGTTTTATGAATAAATTTTTTGATTTTTTGGATCAAAATTCTTATCAAAATATAATTTGTTTGTTAGAAAACATGACTGATTTTCAAAGAAAAAACTTAATTTTATTTTTGAAATTATATAAAAAATCGGTAGATAAAAATGAAATGTTTATGTGCTTTTACGAACCGGAAAGTTTAGTTATGCAAAGAAATCAGATTATACTCCAATTAATAAGTAACTATACTTTGTAATTAAATTCAAAAATAAAACACATTAAAAAATTGATGTAGGAGTATGTTTATTGTCTAGCCAGCACTGAATTTGTACTCCCGTAAGAAATTCTTTTGTGGGAAATTCCCAAACCCTTAATAAAAATGTCGAAATATGTGTTATAATTATTTATAGAGAGCGTACTAGAAATTGTACAATAGTGAGGTGATAAAAATGTCAGATTTTAAATTTATAGATTTATTTGCGGGAATAGGTGGTATTAGAAGACCGTATCAAAAATTAGGTGGTACATGTTTTTTTTCTTCTGAAATAGATAAGTTGCTATACAAACATATGAGGCAAGAGGAGAAATTTTAATTCATGCTGGTAAGGGTGTTGACTTAGATGCTATGAAGAAATTTGAACATCTTAATTTAAATTATTCAAAACCTCGAATATTGGCTAAAGTAAGCATTACGGATTGTATCAAGCTTGATCCAGATGTAAATAAGAAAATAATAAGCGAAAATGAGCTGGTCTATGGTCATAAGTTTGATAGAACTGGATATGCTTGGAAATTAGAAAATTTAGAAAAAGTTAATTGTAAAAATGAAATATCTGGAAAACAAGGTATTTGGAATATAAAATTATAAAAAGAATAAAAAGGCGCTAGTACAGGCTTAAATTATCTTTAAGTTTTGTATTGCGTTTTTTTAGTAGTAGGAGTGATGTAGTATGTTAAAAATTTATATTGGTCCAAATGGTTATGGTAAAACATTTGCGATAAATAAAGAAATAGAAGAATTAAAAAAACAGGATAAAGAAAGAAAAGATATTCTATTATTAAATTCCGAAATAGTATTTGTTGATGAAATGAAAGATACGGTTAATAGCTCTTTTGTAATGGAATATTTGATTAGTGAGTTGTTAGAGAATGAAGAGATTTCTAATGCTAGAAAAAATTATGAAAGTGCTTTGGATAAAAGTATTGAGGAGAACCAACAAATTTATAATGAAATAATGGAAGAGGTTTTAAGCCTTAATAATCAAAAGAGAGAAAAAAACGTTATTTCTACAACTCCGACAAAAGAGTATAAAAAAATAGTAAAAATAAATTCAGATGATTTAAAAAATAACATGGGAAGTGGTCAGAAATTACAATTTTTATTAAAATTAATACAAAAGAGTCATAAGCAGTTTATTTATTTAGATGAACCAGAAAATCATACTCATCCATCGTTGTTGCATGTTACTGCAGGTCTTATAAATGATTTAAGTAAAACGAAAGATATTTGTGTAGCTACACATTCTCCAGATTTATTAAATTTATTAGATATTGATTTTGAAAATTTATTTATATTTAATGATCCAAATTTTGGAGAACCAAAAAAAATTGATTTTAAAAGTGCTATATTACTCCCTAGTGATATTCATGTTGAAAATTTGAATAATAAATCAAAATCTTATTTCTCTGTAGATTCGTTAAAAAGAAATATTATAGAACTTCATAAAAAGGAATTCTTGAATTCGTTGTTTTCAAAAAAAATTTATATGGTAGAAGGTATAAATGATGAATTGTTTATTAAAAAATTGTTAGTTAATTATAATAAACAATATACACAATATAGTATTTTTCAATGTTATGGAAAGCCACACTTTATACCTTTTATAAAAATATTTCAAAATCTTGATATAGAAGTTATTCCATTATTTGATAAGGATAATGAAAAGGATGAAAATAATAAAGCAATTAATATTGAAATAAAAAAATGTAATATATATTTGGAATCAAATACAATATTAGAGGGTGAAATTGGTTATACTGGGAAAAAAGAAAATGCTCCTGATTTTATTGAATATTTAGACAATTTTAAAGATTATGAGAAATATAAATATTTAGTTGAGGAGGTAAAATAAAATGTTTAATATTTTAAATTTAGATCCAATAGAGTTTGAAAAGTTTTGCCTGGATTTTATGGAAAAAAGATTAAATTTAAAATTTAAAAGATTTGGTCCTGGTAAAGATGATGGCATTGATTTAATAAGTTTTGATGGTAAAGTTATTTGTCAATGTAAAAGATATAAAGATTCTTCAAAATTAGTTGATGCTTGCAAAAAAGAATTAGAAAAAATAAAAAAACAGTCTTTTGATTCATATTATTTACTAACTACTGCTGAAATTAGTGAAACGGTTACTAAGAATATATATGATATTTTTAGAGACTACATGAAAAATTATTCTTATGTTATAGGAAAAAATGATATCGATGATTTTTTAATAGATGATGCAAATATTGATGTTTTAAAAAAGAATCATAAATTATGGCTTTCATCAGCTGTAGTATTAGATTTGTATTTAAATAGGTATTCTGATGCTATTAGTAAAGTCATGATAGATGATTTTGAAAATGAAACAAAATATTTTGTAGAAACTAAAGCATATTATGATGCAGTCGATATTATAAATTCTAGTGGAGTTATTTTATTTATTGGTGATCCTGGCATTGGAAAAACATTGACATCTAAAATGTTGATAAGGTATCTTTTGATAAGTAACAAAGAATATAGATTGACAACAGTATCTAATAATGATTTTTCAAAGTTGATAGAATCTGTGCAACAAAATGATAATCCTGAAATAATTTTTTTAGATGATTTTTTAGGACAAACGTCCTTATCAATTAGTGATAAATTGATTAATGAATTAAAATCGTTATTAAAATTAACAAGAATTTATAAAAATAAAAAGATTATACTAAATAGTAGAATTACAATTTTAAATAAAGCTAAGAATGAAAAACAAGAATTTGAAAAGCTAATGGACGAAATTGGTATTAAAGAATGTTTGATAGATGTTAATGAAATAACTAAATTAGATCGGGCAAGAATTTTATATAATTTAATGTATCATAACGGTGTTACTAAAAAATCATATGAGTCAATAATTAAAAATAAAAATTATAATAGTATTATTGAGCATAAATCATTTAATACACGCATTATTGAAATGTGTGTTATACGTGAGAAAAAGTTAGAATCAGAAAATTTTTATGATTTCATTATAAATGCATTAAATAACCCAAAGGATGTTTGGAAAAGTGAGTTTGATAGGATTGAACCTTGTGATGCGATATTAATGTATCAATTATATACTTTGGGAAATAATTATATTCCAATAGATGTTTTAAAAAAATCAACAGTAAATTTTCTAATAAGAAATGGATATGACGTTTCTCGTTATAGTTTTAATGATTCAATAAATAGATTGAGTAAATCACTGATAGGAATCGCTATTTTAGGCAAGAAAAAATATATAAGTGTATTAAACCCATCCATCAATGATTATATACAAAATTATTTGCTTGATAATAATGCTCAATTGAAAAAAATATTTGATACTGCTTTATATGTAGAACAATTGGATAAAATTTCGGGATTATGTCCTTATTTTTTAGAAAATAATATTGATAATTTTGAAAAAATATCAGCATATAATCACTATAATTCATTTATGAGTGAAGATAATTTAGAAATAAAGAAGAAAATAGAATTTATTATTAAACATAAGTATTGTGATAAAAAAATTAAAAACTATGTCTCTTCATTTTTTGATTATGATTTAAAAAGAAATTATTTAGTTAAATTTGCTTTAAATAAAAGTATCCGAGCTTTTTATTCTTTAGAGACGATTATAAATGATGTGGAAAAATTTTCAAAAAAAATAGTTGATTCAGATTATGAATATATTGAAGAATTATTAGAATATTATTCGGATATTGAATTGCCTAATTTATTAGTAGAAAAAAACTTAATTAGTGTTTTATCATCTTCTCTTGAATATAAATTAATTTCCTTAGGAGAAGATTTTGTTAATGAAACAATTAGAAGTACATCACCTGATATAAAATTTATAAATAATAATGAAGAATTAGAAGGAAACATAAATTACGTTTTTGAAGTTAAG
The DNA here is from genome assembly GCA_934100165.1 of uncultured Bacilli bacterium. Taxonomy (GTDB): domain Bacteria; phylum Bacillota_I; class Bacilli_A; order RF39; family UBA660; genus RUG13868. Next base: position 98,997 of record CAKOPN010000006.1, on the reverse strand, counting down.
CAGCAAGTGGAAGAAGAATTAATACAAAAAGCTAATGAATGCATTGATTATATTAGAAATTTAGGGTATAAATTTAATAATGTAGAGTTAGATTATGATTATATAATTGATAATATATGTATTGAAATGTTATTAGACGATGATTTAAATGATTACAAGAAAGAAATGTATGGGGATTCTATTGATTATGATTATTCTCAAAGGATAAATTCAAATACAATTGATGTTGACGATATATTTAATCAAGATTATGATATACAATGATTAAATTGGGAGTACAGAAATGTACTCCTTTTGCATGTTTTGTACAATTTCTTTTTATTTTAATTTGTTATAAGATGAAAACACCTAGGAAAATAATCTTTAAAAGTGCACTTTTATTATCTCAAGATATATCTTATATATTGATTATTATGGATAAAGAAGAATTCATAAATGTATTTATTTTAAAATCCGTATTAAGAGATAATAGATTAACATTTTTAGAAAGACTATTATTAATTCATATAATAAGTCTTTGTAAGAAAAATGGTTATTGTTGGGCTACTAATAGATATTTTTGTGATATTTATAATGTAACACAAGTAACTATATCAAAAAGTATAAGTAATTTGGCCACCTTTGGTTATATTAAGACTGAATATGATAATAAAGGTACAAATAATTCTAAGCGTATAATTAAATTATCAGAGTTCTTAAATTTAAAAATAAAAAGTGTTAAAGATAATTTTAATACAGGCTATAAACAAAACTTTAAACAATATAATAAATTAAATAAAAAAGAAGATAGTATTTATTATAAAGATGAAGATGGTAATGAATACTGGCATGGTAAGTTAATACCTAAAAATGAGGCAACTATTGAAAAACAAAAAGAGTTAAAAAAATTATTAAGTGATATGTACGAGGAGGAATAAGAAATAAAATGAAAAAGACACTCATAAAATTTTATGAGGTGGCTTATGTTTAAAATTACGGAAACTTTTAAAAAGGATGATAATGCTCTTAATTTGGTGGATTTGTTAAATAAATATATAAAAAGTGTACTAATTCAAAATTAGCACATTGGTACTTATGAAAATAAAGCATTATACTTTAAATGGCTTTGATTGTTATACAAAAAAGAAAGGAGTAATAAATGTATAACGGATTGATACAAGTGCCAAATAATATTTATAGAGCGGTCATATATATAAGATTATCTGAAGCAGATGAAGGAAAATCTTATGAATCAGAAAGTGAAAGTATTACTAATCAAAGAAATTTATTAATGAACTTTGTAAAAGAAAAAGGTTTTATATTTGTTGGAGAATATGTTGATGATGGATATTCTGGTACTAATTTTGAAAGACCTGGATTTACTAAAATGATTGAAGATATTAAAAGTAAAAAGGTAAATTTAGTTATAGTAAAAGATTTATCAAGATTAGGTAGAGATCATGTTATGACAGGATATTATATTGAAAGATTTTTCCCAGAAAATAATATAAGATTTATATCATTACAAGAAAACTATGATAGTGCAATTAATCAAGCAAGTAATGATTCATCAACATTTATAATTGCTTGTAACGATTATTATAGTAGGCAAAATTCTATTAAAATTAGGAGTGTTTTAAATGATAAAAGAAAGAAAGGAAAGTTTATTGGAAGTAATCCAAGCTATGGATATATGAAAGATCCAAATGAAAAAGGTCATTTAATACCTGATCCTGAATATGCATCGGTAGTTAAAAAAATATTTGAAATGGCAGCCAGTGGTGTAGGATTATCTGATATAGCTTCATATTTAAATGATAATAAAATTAAAACACCTAGTAGTTTAAAACGAAAAAATCTTAATTCTAAAATGAGATATAATGAACAATGGACTATATCATCAGTTAAAAAGATATTAAAAAATAGAATGTATACAGGTGATATGGTTCAAAGTACACAGACTAAAATAAATTATAAATCTAAAAAGAAAAAAGCACTTCCAAAAAGTAATTGGGACATAGTTTCTGAAACACATGAACCATTAGTTGATAAACTAACTTTTGAAAGAATACAAGGTAATGTCAAAAGGACTAATGTAAGTGTTAGTAATAGAGAAAAAAGATTATTTGAAAATTTACTATTTTGTAAAGAATGTGGTAATACATTAACTATTACGTACCGAAAAAATCATAATTATTGGACTATTAATTGTAATAAATATGCAAGAGATCCAAGAAGAAGACTATGTGAACCGCATTTTATGCCATATGATAAATTAGAGGAAGCTCTACTTGAAGTAGTAAGAACGACTTGTAAAAATTATATTAAGCGAATTGATTCTAAATCATTATCTAAAGAAATAGCAACTAAAAATAATAGGAAAGAAGATAATAAAGAAAAGATAAAATATTTAGAGGAGAAGATAAAAGAATATGTCTCGAAAATTGATATGTTATATGAAGATAAATTTAAAGGTAATATATCAGATGTTACTTATAAAAGATTATCTCAAGAAACGGAAAGTCTATTAAATAAAGCTCAATTGGATTTAGAAAAATATAAAGGTACTAAAAAAGAAAGTGTTAAAACTAAAGAATTAGAAGAATATGAAGAAAGAATAAGAGAATTAATAGATATAAAAAATCCTACTAGAGAACTTTTACAAACATTAATTGATAGAATTGAAATTGATAAGGATAAAAATATTGAAATTTTCTATAGATTCATGATTTAAAAATTCTGTGCATTTGCACAGAATAGTACATAAAAACTCGTAACATCAAAATTCTAACTTCTCGGCCAGTTGTCGCAAAGTTGAAAACTAAATAACGTCGGTCCAAAAGGATCCAAAGTGTAAAGCTAAACAACTTTGCCCCAATTTGAGGAGAAGTTGAAAAAATACAATATTATAACTTTTGAATAATATGGTCAGAAGTTAAATTATTTATTAGATTTTATACTATCATAAATTAAAGGTATTAATATAACTGTTGATAAAAGGGTAAATATATCTTTTGTGTTTGTAGAAAAAATGTTGTTATTGTAAGTTATAATTATATAAATAATAAGTAATGAAATTATAGTAGATATTTTAATTGTTTTTCTTATTACTTTCGAACTATTATTAAAATAATTAATTATTTTTGTATATAATGCTAGTATTTTCCTAATTAAAAACTTTATAGATAGGATAACTAGTGCAAATGTAAAATATAATATCATTATAAATGGATACAATAATATATAAATGATACTATCTATAATAAAAAAAGGTTTGCTATTGTTGTTTCTTGAAAAATAAAAGTTGTATAATTTAAGTTCAAAATATTTATTTTCAATTTTTATTAATATTGTCTTGATAAATTTTAATTGTTTTTTTAATATAATGTTTAAATTAGAAATAAATATGGAAAAATTAATTATTGTACAATATATAAAAAATACTAATTTAAAAATAAGGAAAAATATTAATAAATATTCTTTTGCAGTGCGAGAAAAAGTAGAAAAACTATTTATACAAATCGCGGTCGCTTTACTTGAAAAGAAAATAGTAAATAAAATTGTAGTTTGAATATATGACATTTTATTTTCAGTAGTTAAATTTATGATATTCTTTTTTGAAAGTTTTAATGATATCAAAATAAAGCTCAAATAATATAGTAAAATAATATAAGATGTTATTTTACATTTGTTTGCAACAATAATCAAAACGAATGTAAAGATAATAATAAATATAATATTGACGATTAACTTAAACAATTCTGATTTATTCAACATATTATCCATTTTAATATTTTTTATTTCGTTCTTAGATTCACAAAAATATACAATTATTGTTGTTATTGTATTAATAATCAAAAATATTGAAATCACTGTATCAAAAATGTTACTGTTTAAAATAAATTTCATAGTAAATACCTCCATAATTTAGTTATATATACTAACACTTTGTAAAGATATAGGCAATTGATTGAGTCTCATTTTAATAACTTTGTGCAACATGTTGGAAATTTATAAAAATGTTGTACCAACCTCGGAATAAAAACATTGACTAATTATACCGAATACGGTATAATTACAAACGAGGTGAATAGTATGGAATTTATGACTACGAAAGAAGCTGTTGAAAAATGGAACATTAGCGAGAGGAGAATAAGACAATTACTGCAAGATGGTAGAATTGAGGGTGCCATTAAAGTAGGAAATAGTTGGAATATTCCTATTGATGCTGATAAACCTGTTGATAAAAGAATAATTAAACCGGATGATAATAAATTTATTATTGATTTAGAAGATAATTATTTTGATGAAGTAGATGGCTTAAAAAAAGATTTAGATAGTAAAAGACCAATATCAAAAGAAACTTTAAAATCATTAAGAGAATCTATTAATTTAGAGTGGACTTATAATAGCAATGGAATAGAAGGTAATACTTTAACATTAAGAGAAACACAAGTTGTTTTAGAAGGAATAACTGTTGGTGGAAAATCTATTAAAGAACATTTAGAAGCAATTAACCATGAAAAAGCAATTTTATTTTTAGATGATTTAGTTAAAGATAATGAACCAATTAGCGAATGGAATATTAAAAATATCCATCAGTTAATTTTAAAAGATATAGATAATGAAAATGCTGGGAGATATAGAAAAGAAAATGTAACTATTAAAGGTGCAACACATATTCCCCCAGACTATTTAAAAATTCCTGAATTGATGGAAAAATTAATATTAACTTATAATACTTGGAGTGAATATCATCCGATAATTCAAGCAGCGTTATTGCATGGAGAATTAGTAAAAATACATCCGTTTGTAGATGGTAATGGAAGAACATCCAGATTACTTATGAATTTGGTTTTAATGAACAATGGATATAATCCTGTAATTATTAAAAAAGAATCAAGATTAAAATATTATGAAGCACTAGATAAGGCACATACAACTGGTAATTATACTGATTTTATTAAATTGGTTACTAAGTTAGAAGTCGAAATGCTAAAGAAATATTTAGAATTAATATAGGAATCATTGATGAGAATAGAAACTAGAATTATTGTAAATAACTACTATACTAAAGAAGAAATAACACTTTTTAAGAGATTTGCAAAAATAATTGATAAGGAATACATGAATAAGGAAAAGCAAAGAGAAATATGGGAATTTGATCAAAAAATAGGTGGATTTGGTGGTTACGCTGCACCATTAAATCCTACAGTAAATCCATTTAATAGATTAGGTGACTATAGAAATGTATTCAGAAGTCTTCAATATGCAAGAAGTGATATGTATTGTTGCAATAGAGCAAGACATATAATAATAGATGCTGCATTACATGTAGAAACACTTGTTAAATTAACTTTATCTAAAAATAAACTTATTAAATTTATTTATAATAAAAGAGAGTTTGGAAGAAATATTGAACATTATATAACGAAGGAATAATTAATGGGGATTTGTACGATAGACTTAACAATTTAAGAAGATTATTAAATTATGCAAAACATGATACAGATCCTGATAGAGATAATACATTTGATTCTGAAGATGCAATAGTATTTTATTTTGAAATAAGAATAATAGGAAATGAATTATTAAAAATTTTAAAACATCCTACAAGTGGTATTATTTATGATATAGATGATGAATTTTAAGTAGTTTTGGAGGTATTATAATGGCAGTATGTTTTTTTAATAAGGATTATGATAAATCTTTTGAATGTGAATATTTAATTAATGACAAAGCAATAGAAGTAATTGTAAATTATGATATAGATGATGAAATTGAACCAAATAATAATGGAGTTAGAACTTTTGGAATAAATACAAAATTTAATGAGCGAGATATACTAATTATTGATTATCAAAATAAAATAAATTACTTGTTAAAAGATGCATGTTATTCAGGGCACACTAACGTGTGGGGGACTCCAGATGGTGGTTCAAAAACCAAATTTATTTCAAGGTGTTATTATAGTCATAAGGATTATAACAAATTATGTGAATTGCCTAAAAGTCCAGATGTTAAAAAAATAAAATTATATAGTAGTTTTATTAATGAACTTATAGGTCATCCAAGCTTATTTGAGGAAACAATAGAAAATGAATTGGTAATAAAACTTCAATTTGAAACAATAAAACAAACAATTGACATAAACAAAGATAATATAAAAAAATTAATTTTATCAGATGATTGGAATCATATTCATAACTATAAAAATAAAGATATATCTATCAAATTAACGGGTTATTTGGAAATGATTTTGGAAGATGCAATAAGTTGTGATGATGTATATGATTATATAAGAGAAATTATGATATACTTACAATTATTAAGGCCTGATAAATTGATAATAGATAAAGTTCAAGTATTTATTAATGATTTTTATTACGAATTGAATATTCCTATGAAAAGATTAGACTATAATAGTAAGCTTGTACTTAATAGCGTGTCTGATGAGTTAAAAAATTTTTTGCCAAAATGTTATAATTTAATACCATATAGAAATAGTAAAAGTGAAATAAGAAATATCCCATATATAATTTTAAATACTTCTAGAAATATTGAAGATAATTTTTTAATGTTTTATAGATTTATTGAATGTTATTACAAATGTAATGGACATTATAATGATTTTATTTCATATAGCCTTATTAATAACTATAAAAAAGAGATAATAGTTAATGTTGAAGATTACACTAGGGAGATAATAAGTTTAAGAAATCATTATGCACACAATGGATATTTTATTGACAATGAAACATTAGAAATAATATATCCTAGAATAAAAGGTAAAAAAAATCCAAAAGATTATTTTGCAAATGATGTTGATATTGAATGGATTTATAAAAGAACAAAAATACTTTATGATATTGTAATTGATATAATTTTTTCAAATATGTTAAATTATAATGATTATAAATTTAATAAACATTTTTAAAATAAATTAACTACACAATGCCCATCACCAGGTGGTGAAGGCGCTGAAGTTGTTTACGCATTGAGAAATGATGATACTCTTGCAAAGTCAATTCTAGAAGAACTAGAAAAAGCTGGTCAAAAGGGTAGAAAATATTATCAAAGAAGATTACCAGAAAATCCATCAAAGGATTATTACTTTATTCAAAGATTAACTGGCGATACAGAGTCTCTACTAATTGAGTATGGCTTTATAGACAATAAAAATGACTTATATAAACTTCAAAACAATTTGCTAGATTATGGTGAAGCAGTTGTAAAAGCAGTTGCTAATTACATTGGTGTACCATACGTTCCTGTTAACGGTGATAGTCAAAATATTTATGTAGTGCAAAGAGGAGATAGTCTGTACAGTATAGCACAAAAGTATAACACTACTGTTCAGGCCATAAAAAGTGCAAATAACTTAACATCAAACACACTTCAAATAGGTCAAAAACTAATCCTTCCAGATTCTGAAGAAATAATTATTCCAAATCCAAGTAATTATACAGTCTACACAGTAAAAAGAGGAGATACATTATATAAAATTGCCACAGAATATGGAATAACACCAGAAGATATCATAGATTTTAACAAGCTAAATACCCAAAATTTGGTAATTGGCCAACAACTTTTGATACCAATAAGTAATGAAACACCAGGCAATGGCACAGAAACGATCAGTTATACGGTTCAAGATGGTGATTCTTTATGGAAAATTGCAAATACTTGTAGCATAGATGTTAATGAGATTATAAGACTAAATAATCTAGAAACTACCATTATTAGAAGAGGGGATATCTTGTTACTTCCAGCTAGTTGTAACATAGGTAATAATAATCAAGGAAATGTCAATCAAGATGATATAAAACATGTAGTGGCAAGGAATGATACGCTTTATTCAATTGCTAGAAAATATGGAACTACAGTTAATGAAATAATGGAATATAACTCACTCCCATCAACAACTTTAACGGTAGGGGAAATCTTATATATTCCAAATACAAACTCTTACATAAATTATTATGTACAACCAAATGACACATTATATTCTATAGCAAGAGAAAACAATACTACTGTAGATGCAATAAAAAGTTTAAATAATTTAACTAGCAATGTTCTAAGAATAAATCAACTTTTATTGTTGCCAAGATAAAAGTGTAATCAATTATATCGAAGAAGGTGTAATTGATTTTTTTATGTAGTAAAACAAAAAAATGGTAAAATTTGGTAATTATGCTCAAAAAATAATAAATGATTGATAGATTGAAAAATGATGTAATATGTGCTATTATTTACAATAAAAAGGAGTAGGCAAATGGAGGAGAAAACAAAAAAGGGAAATGCATTATATATTGTGATAGTAGTGCTATTAGTAATAATATTTTTTCTTGGAGGTATAGTAGTAGGACAAAGTAATCTATTCAGTAAAAATGATGATAAAAATCAAAATAACGGAAACAATGAAGAAGTAAAAGATCCTACAAACAATGATAACAAGGATGACAACAAAGAAGAAAATAAAGAAACTGTAATAGATTTAGATGTAAACAGTGAAGAAGTACAAAATTTAGTAAAAAAAGCTATTAATGTTTACAATACTGATGGTGAGTATTTTTATAGAAACTATTTTTATAAAAAAGATAAAACAGTATTAAAAGATGAACCACAGAAACTTAGATTATCATTATCAACTGAATCTATAAAAGATAAAGTTAAATTGGAACAAAATAACAAAGTGGCATATCTATCAGAAGAAGAAGTACAAAATGCATTTACTGGTTTATATGGCAACACTATAAGCTATTCTAGAAGTTCATTCATTTTAAAAACAGTATTAGGAACTGGGTTTGAATGGTCAGATGCTAAAAATAGATATGAACAACAAAATAAAGATGGTGGTGGAATGGTTTGTGATAAAACATATTCTAAAATAGGTTATGCTAAAAAGACAATAAGTTCAAGCAAAGATACTATAGATGTATATGAATATGTCGCATTTAATTTCTGCGATTCGAGTTATTATTCTGATTATCAAGGAAAGACGCTTGTTGCTCAAGTAAATGGTCAAGTAATGACAAACGATGAATTCTTCAATAAGTATCAAGATAAAGCTAGTATTTACAAATATACTTTTGAAAAAGATTCAAATGGCACATATGCTTTTGTTTCTGTAGAAAAAGTAAAATAATAGTTGAACTTTTAAAAATATAATGTTAAAATTAGACATGTGATGGATTTTAGCATTATATTTATAGGGGATTAGTTCAGTTGGTAGAACACCAGACTCCAAATCTGGGTGTCGTGAGTTCGAGTCTTGCATCCCCTGCCAAAGATATTTACGATTTGACATTTCAAAGGTTAAATCGTTTTTTTATTAAAAAAAGCATTATGCTAAATAACTAATATAATTTAGACTGTGTTGGTGTCTAAATAAAATTATGAAAAAATGACATTTTAAAGTTATTTCCTATAAAAAAAATAGTCGATTTTGATTACTTGTATGATATAATTAAAAAAATAGGAGGTAACCAGTTATGGATGATAATAACACTAATACTAATAAGTTTCTTAATGGAGTAGATGATTCAAATAATAATGCTATTCCAAATCTAATTCCACCAACTCAATTTAATAATTCAAACCCTACAGCTATGCAACAGCCACAAATGAATAATACATTTTTGCCAAATAATGGTTTAAATAACGAGCAATTTAACAATCAAAGCACCAATGCTTTACCTAATATAAATGCCTCAGATACCAACAATCTTATGCAACCAAATCAACAACAATATAATGCTAATCCAGCAAACAATTTTAATGCACAAGCAATAAACCCTGCTATGCAACCACAGCAACCAGTAGGTAATATGTATTCTATGCCACAACAAAATATGAATTATACAACACCACCAACAAATAATACTGGTTCTACAAATGATGAAGAACTCTTGAAGGCCTTTATTGGAAACAATTATGAAAAAATAACTACTAAACCATTCAACTTTGCAGGTTTCTTCTTTACAACAATGTATATGTTTTATAGAAAAATGTTCTTATATGCCATTATTTCATTTATAATAAGTTTAATTATGATAAATACGATAAACAATGATATAGTGAATATCATATATAGCTTACTAGTTGGATTTTCGATAAATAAAATCTACTTATATTACGCAAAAAAGAAAATTGAAAAAATTAAGTTTTTGAACCAACAAAAAGATTTTAATGAACTAAAAAAGATTTGTGCCGATAAAGGTGGAACAAGTGTTGGTCAAATTTTCTTGGGATTCCTTTCAGTAATGGGAATTACAGCAGTTGCAACGGCTATAATGATTGCTGCAGGAATTGGTGGTACGATTGTAGACATGTTTAATCCTAATAATCGTGAAAATACAACAAATGAAAATAAAACAAATAACAGCGATACGAAAGATGCCACTTTAGTAGAAAATGTTACTGTTAATGGTTCTTTTTGCCTTAATTCTGAATGTACCATCTCTATTGAAGAGTCAGGCAAGTCTGTAGATTATGCATTTGCAGCTGATAATATTGATTTGTTTAATAAATTAAGCTATTATAGTGATCATATAAAAATAAATATATATTATACTAAGAAAGGCAGCAAGAAGACTATCGTTGATTACAAAATATACTTAAAATCAAATAATGAAGAAATTAAGAACGTTAAAAGTGAAGACGAATTAAGAGACAAAATAGGATTATATTCAGTTGGAACTCATACAGAATCATTTACTTTAAATGAAATTGGTTCTACTGGTTTTGGATATAAAGATGATGAAGCTTATGCTTATATTGATTACACATTGTTAGATAGCAAAAACAATGTATACGAAATGAAGTACATTATTTCTGATGGATCAAGTGCATTGAATTTGACCAAAGGGAAAAAATATGATGTTACTTTTGAAGTTGTGAAAGATACAATTGGATATGATTTTTATATTAAAAGTGTGAAATAAAGTATAAAGTAATTTAAAAAGGTAAAGCATATACACAAAGCTTTATCTTTATTTTTTTGTAAAAATATTATTACTTTATTAGCAAACACTTGCAAATTTTTTATCGTATTGTATAATTAGATTACATCTTATAAAGAGTGATGGAGGGACTAGCCCTGTGAAGTCACACCAACCTATTGAATTAGGTGGTAATGCTAGAACTATGAGATAACTTCGTCACTCAAGATAAAGTTATCTTGGGTGTTTTTTTGTGAGATGGAAATAAAAATACTTACAAAAATGAAAGAAGGAGAAAATATGAAATTGTATAGTAATGAAATAGTATTTAGGGGGCATCCAGACAAAGTTTGTGATCAAATAAGTGACGCACTTTTAGATGCTTACCTAGAAAAGGATAAGAATGCAAGATGTGGAATCGAAGTGATGGGAGGAAAAGGTAAAATATTTATAACAGGTGAAGTTACAAGCAGTGCAGAAGTTGATGTGCAAAATGTAGTTAAAAGAGTATTAAAAGACGTTGGTTATGAAACAAATTATGAAATTATAAATAATTTAGGAAAGCAAAGCCATGACATAGCACTTGGCACTAATGATGAAGTAGGTGGTGCCGGTGATAATGGTATGATGTTTGGATTTGCTTGTAGAGATACAGAAGAAATGCTTCCTTTAGCGATGGTTATTTTACAAAAACTTAGCATGACTTATGATGTCCTTCGTCAAAATGACAAAAGATTTTTGCCAGATGGTAAAGCACAAATAACAGGCGAATATACTAGTGAAGGAAAACTTGCTGGAATCAAAACTTTTACCATATGTTACCAAAACACAGAACAGGAAAGAGAAGATACAGACAAAATAATTATTAGAATTTGTGATGAAATTTGTGCAAGATACAATATCAAAGTTGAAAAGTATTTAATAAATCCAACAGGCAAATTTTTAATTGGTGGTTTTTCTGGAGATGCAGGACTAACTGGTAGAAAAATAGTTGTTGATAGCTATCATTCATTTGCTAGTGTAGGAGGTGGAGCATTCTCAGGAAAAGATCCAACTAAAGTTGATAGAAGCGGTGCTTATAAAGCAAGAGAAATTGCTAAAAAAGTATTATCACGTCATCCTGAATTTGATACTTGTGTGGTTCAGTTATCTTATGCAATAGGAGTGGAAAAGCCTTTAGCAATTTATATAAGAGCTAATAATAAAGATTTGGAAGTTCCTGAGTCTTTATATGATGAATGTACACCAAAAAATATAATTAAAGATTTAAATTTAAAAAATATATGCTATGAAGAAAAAGCAAGATATGGTCACTTCACTGACTAATAAAGCGTTTTACCATTTTTTGGAAAAAGTAAATTTATTTTCAATAATGAGAATATTTCTTCCTTTTACACATCATAATAATACTGTGTCAAAAAAAATAAAAAAAATTAGCACTCTCTATTGACATCTGCTAATATAGTGCTATAATTACAATTGTGAAAGGAAGGATGGATATGAAATTAGTACCAAGAAATTATTTCTTAGACGATGTATTCAATGATTTTATGACACCTAATACAAATACAATGAAATGTGATGTTTACGAAAAGGATGGTAATTATAACATAGAAGTTGATATTCCTGGATTTAGAAAAGAAGATATTAAAGTAGAATCTAAGGATGGCTACTTAACTATAACTGCCGAAAAGAAAGAAGACGAAAAAGAAGAAAAGAAAAATTATATTTGCCACGAAAGAAAATATGGTAAATTTGAAAGATCTTTCTATTTAGGCGAATTAAGAACAGATGATATTACAGCTAAATTTGAAAATGGTATTTTGAAGATTAAAGTGCCAAAAGTTGAAGAGTCTGAGAATAAAAAACTAATTGAAATAGAATAGGAGCCGCAAGGCTTCTTTTTTTATTGTAAAATTCTTATTATCCTGTTATAATTCATTGGTGTTTAAGGAGCCGTAATATGAATAATAATGAAGAAAGATATAAAGAAATAGAAAGAAGTATAATAAAAAAATATCGTAAGGAGATATGGAGTAGATTTACTCGTGCAGTAAAAGATTATAAGTTGATAAATGAAAACGATAGGGTTATGGTATGCATCTCTGGTGGTAAAGATTCTTTTTTGCTTGCTAAGTGTATAGAAGAGTTAAAACGTCACGGAAAAATAAATTTTGATGCTATATATGTCGTAATGAACCCAGGATACAGAAAAGAAAATGTTGATAAAATAATAAACAATGCCAAAATACTTAATATAAATATTCAAATGTTTGAAAGTGATATCTTTAGCATTGCTGAAAAATTAAATGAGGAAAAACCATGTTATATGTGTGCAAGAATGCGTAGGGGATTTCTTTATAGCAAGGCTAAAGAACTAGGATGCAACAAAATAGCACTTGGTCATCATTTCGATGATGTAATAGAGACAACTTTGCTAAGTATGCTATATGGTGCAGAATTTAAAACAATGCTACCAAAACTTCATAGTGAAAACTTTGAAGGATTAGAGTTAATAAGACCACTTTATCTAATACGTGAAAAAGATATAATATCTTGGAGGGACTTTAATAATCTAACTTTCTTGAACTGTGCTTGTAGTTTTACTGAAAGATCAGCAAGTGATGAATCCGTAAGTAAAAGAAAAGAAGTAAAAGAGTTAATAAAATATTTAAAAACAAAAAATGCCAATATTGACTTCAATATTTTTAAAAGTGCTTGTAATGTAAATCTAAACACCATATTAGGATACAAAAAAGATGGAAAAGAATATTCTTTTTTAGATGATTATGATAAGTAAAAGACGTAGGTAGGGAGTTAAAAGATGAGTGATGCAGAGTTAACTAAAAAACTAGAAGAGTATTTAAAAGAATATGGTCATGGATATGACAGCAAAGCTTTAGCTTTTATAAGAGATAACTTTTTACGTTACTATCATGATTTTGAACACATTGATATACTTAGTCAAATATATTCACATATTTCTGCATTATCAGACGATAGAGATGTGTATAAGAAATTTATGGATTTTATAAATGAAAAATATGGCCTAAATCAAGATATCTTAGAAGTAGCAAGTGGCTTTTTCCCAACACTAGCAGAAAAGATAGATATATGTCAGCAAAGCATAAACAAAGGAAGTATAACAGCAATAGATCCATTTTTGATTCCAACAAAATTAGGAAACGTAAAGTTGTGCAAATCATCATTTTGTGGCGATATGTCATTAGAAAATTATACTTTAGTGACCTCAATGTATCCATGCGAATCTACTGTAAGAATTATAGAATAAGCTAACGCTCAAGATAAGGATTTTTCATTATTAACATGTGGTTGCACACATTTTTCAGATTATGAACTTTATTATGGTGGGTATTCGACAGTAGAAGATTGGCAAAACTATCTTTATAGGCTTGTAAAGGAAACATCCAAAAGCGATAGAATAATTGATATTGATTATCTAAATGATAAAGAAGTAACAACGCCTATTATAAGCAGCAGAAAAAAAGTAAAAACAAATAGTTAGGTATCAACATTGAATATCTTTAAACAAAATTATTTTTACTATTTACTTTTTAAAAAGAACATGATATATTGTTAATGATAATTATTATCATTAAGGAGCTGGCACATGAATTCCAGAAACACAAGTCAAAAAAATATTATCTTAGAGGTTTTAAAGAATAATAGGAGTCATCCAACTGCACAAGAACTTTACACCTTGGTGAAAGAAAAAGATCCAACTATTGGACAAGCCACTGTATATAGAAATGTAAAAAAATTTGTCGAAGAAAATAAAATTTACATTGTAAAGACACAAAGTGGTGTGGATAGATATGACTACTATGACGGACATGTTCATTTTGAATGTTTGAAGTGTGATAAGATTACAGATATTTTTGATGATGAACTTCTAACAATTGTGCAAAAACATTTTAAAAACAGATCTGAAAAAATAGAGCATTATAATGTTTTACTAGATGGTTACTGTGATGAGTGTAGAAAGAATGAAGACAAGGCTAATTAAGATAATAAGAAGGAAAGGAATTTTGAAATGGATTATAGTAAATTAAAAGGAACAAAGACTGTTGAAAATTTAATGACAGCATTCAAAGGAGAAAGCTGTGCAAGAAACAAATACACTTATTATGCATCAAAAGCAAAAAAAGATGGTTATGAGCAAATCGCTTCAATTTTTGAAGAAACTGCTAATAATGAAAAGGAACATGCCAAACTTTGGTTTAAATATTTAAATGGTGGAGAAGTTCCTTCAACAGAAGAAAATTTAAAAGATGCTGCAAGTGGTGAAAATTTTGAATGGACAGAAATGTACAAAGAGTTTGCTAAGACTGCTAAAGAAGAAGGTTTTGATGAGCTTGCATATTTGTTTGAAGCTGTAGGTAAAATAGAAAAAGAACATGAAGAAAGATATTTAGCACTTCTAAAAAATGTAAAAGATAAAAAAGTTTTCCACAAAGATGGTGAAAAAATTTGGATATGTAGAAACTGTGGACATGTATATGTAGGAGAAAATGCTTTAGATGTATGTCCAGTATGTAAACATCCACAAAGTTTTATGGAAGTAAAAAGCGACAATTATTTGTAAAATAGCAAAAGAATCGACAATGTAAATAGACAGGTGTTGATTCTTTTTTGTATTTACACATAAAAAATGTTAAGCTATTTTAAAATTTACACTATCTTTCCAAAGTGTTATACTAAAGATACAAGAGAATAAAGGGTGTGATAATTTGGAACTAGTTTATACAGTATTACTTGCAATTCTACCAACTGCAATACTTAGTTACTTTGTTTATAAAAAAGATGTATTTGAAAAAGAACCAGTTTCACTCTTAGTTACACTCTTCTTTTCAGGTGTACTTGCTACTGTACCTGCGACAGTAACAGAGTTATTGCTAATAAAGTTGTTTGATAATATTACGAATGTAAATTTGCATTCATTTTTAGTTGGCTTCATAGGTGTAGCTTTAGTCGAAGAATTATACAAAGCATTATTTGTTTACAAGAAAGGATATAATAACAAGGCATTCAACTATATGTATGATGGAATAGTGTATGCCGTTTTTACATCGCTAGGATTTGCTACTTTAGAAAATATTTTGTATGTTTTGAAATATGGACAAAGTGCAGCTTTATTAAGAGCTCTTGTTTCAGTACCAGCTCATGCTTTTTTTGGAGTGTCAATGGGATACTATATGGGAAAAGCCAAACTTATGAAAAGAATAGGTAACAAAGTAAGAGAAAAAAGGTATATCATAGTAAGTTTAATAATACCAATTATATTTCATGGATTCTTTGACTTTTTACTATTAACAGAAAATGAAAATGCGCTTATAATATTCTTTGCATTTGTAGCATTTTTGTATATAATAGCTTATAAACAAATTAAAAAGCACTCGAATAAAGCTATAGTGTTGAATGATTGAGGGGTATTAAAATGAAGGAAGTATTTGAAAATAAAACAAAATTTTATTTGTTTACTACGCTTTTATTTATTTTTACAGCAGTTTTAGTAAATATATTTGAAAGCTTGTCTCCGTTTTTTATGTATATAGTCTTTCCAATAGAGTTTTTCTTGTTATCTTTTATGTGGTATCACAAGAATGAATTATCGTATAAAAAGCCTATAGCTATTATGACGATATATATGCTAGTAGGTTGTATTTTCATGTACGAATATATGAGTGGATTGTCAATTGTTGAGTCGTTAACACTAGGGTTAATTGCTGTATTAGCAATAAGAATTACTAGGAAAGCAAGAAAGATAGAATTAAATAAAGAGGACAAAACAATTATTAAGAATGAAAAATTAAAAAAGGTAGTTAATTTTTCAATGCCACTTATAAGCATAATAATTCTTGAAATATATTACAAAATTTGTACATTCGGAACACCAAAGTTAACATTAACATTTTGCTCATTAGTTTTGACGTTAATTATCGCCTATACAATATATCTTCTTGTATTGTCTGTAATTAGAAATACGTTCGTAACAACTTTAACATTTTTCTTAGTGTTTTTATTTTTGTTTGTAGCAAACCAAATGAGAATTTTTTACACAAGTGATACATTACTTCTTACTGACGTTTCTTTTTTGGAGACAACAGGAGAACTTACTAATTTCGTAGATGTTACTCTTATAAATGCAATAAATTATGTGATTTTCCCAACAATAATTGTGGGTGCAATTTTTATATATTTACTACATATTTGTTATAACAATAATCTTGTATTTAAAACAAAGAAAAAAAATATTTGCGTATTTATAGTTTCTTTATGTATGCTTATAGTACTTTTCATACCGATTTCAAGGTTGGATAAGTTTATTTTAAATAATGTTTACAATTATAAAAGTATCAAGGATTACACAATGACAGTAAGTAACACAAAGTATTATAGTAAGTATGGTGTAATTGGTGGCATGTATGGAAAATTGCTAGAAACAAGACGATATGAACCAATCGGTTACGAGGAAGAAGAAGTTGATGAACTTTTATCAAATGTTAAAGAAAGTCCAAACAAAGGGAAAATAGGGAAGCCAAATGTCATAGTGGTATTTTCAGAGTCTTTCTGGGATGCTTCTAAAATAGATGGCATAAAGTTTAGTCAAGATGTAACACCAAATTATCATGCATTAAAAGAAAAAGGAAAAGTTGTAGAAATGATTACTCCATCATATGGTGGTATAAGTTCTAATGTTGAATTTGAAATTTTAACAGGAGGAAGCCTAAACTATTTTAGTAAAGGATACATACCTTACATGCAACTTTACAATAAAAAACTAAGTAGTAACACTCCATCTATAATTAAAGAATTTAAAAATAACGGTTATAAAACAGTAATATTAAATGCTTCAAGCAAAGAGATGTTCAAATGTGATAATGTTTATGATTTTTATGGCGTAGATGAAAGGCATCACTTATATGATGAACTAAAACAAAAATCATATGTCACTGATGACTATTTAATGAATCAAGTAATTGAATACTTTAATAACAAAAAAAAGGACGAAAAAACTTTTTACTTTGCTATAACTATGGGTGGTCATATGCCATATTATGAAGAAAGATATAAAGACTATGAGTTTGAAGTAACAGAAACTGACTATAATGATGATGTAACAGGAACAATCAAGTCATATGCCAAGGGAATGTACTTAGCAGATGCTTCCTTGAAAAAATTATATGATTATATAAACACCATCGATGAAGAAACTATAATTGTTTTCTTTGGTGATCATTTGCCACATCTTCAAACCAAAACAGGACAAGATGCTCTTTTCTTAACAAATTTCTTAAACAAAAAATATGATTTAGAAAGCACATATCGTCAGTTTAACACTGAAGCGTTAATATTAAGTAACTATGACATGGATTTTGATGACACAAAATATTTAAGTGATGATTTATTATTTACTTATATCATGAGTTATATGGATATGAATTTATCACCTTACTATAACTTCTTATATTCTACTATTGATACATTACCATCATCTAATTATGTTGTAAGCATGGACAAAAATGGGCAAAAATATTATACAATGGCTCTTGAAGGAGAAATGAAGGACACATACAATTTACGTGAAAAGGTACAATATAGATTATTTAGATAGGAGTATATATGGATAGAATAAATGTCATATATGAAATGAAAGATGATAATTTACATTTACCAAAGTACATTGAGTTCTCATCACTTAAGCAAAAAGAAAAAAGTGAAATTATAGAAAAATTATCATCTGACGAGAAGTCATATATAAGAAAATGGATAAACGAAATCGATAAACGAAATTTATATAAAAGAAAAACAAATTGTCATGGGAAAAAGCACGCCGGTAATGTCATGCTTTTTGCTTTCTTAATAGCAAAATTTGAAAATATAAAAGAGAATATAAATTTGCTTATGGAATCTGCGATGTATCATGATGAGGGAAGAGAAAATGATGATGATATAAGGCATGGGTTAAAAGGTGCAATTATTGCTCAAGATAGCCTAAAGGACAAATATAGTACCAGTGATCTTAGAATTATATCTGCAGCCATAAGCTTTCATGATGAAAGAACAACTGGTTTTGATATAAAAAAGAACGAAGAAGTAGGATTCAACAATGTATCATCATATTTTAATTTAACTAAAAATGAAAAAAAAAGGCTAGAGTTATTGGCAATATATTAAAGGATGCTGATGCTCTTGACAGGACAAGGTTTGAATCTGAATATATACTTGATGAAAGATATTTAAGAACAAAATCTGCCAAAACACTTATGAAACTTGCATATTATTTAAATAGAAATTATCTAGAAAAATAAATATTCAAGCATTAGACAGTACAGTATAGAAGAAACAAGAGGTAATAAAAATGTTGGAAAAAATAAATTCACCTGAGGATGTAAAAAAATTAACAATTAAAGAGAAAAAAGAACTATCTGGTGAAATAAGAGAATTTTTAATAGATAAAGTATCAAAAAACGGCGGGCACCTAGCATCTAACCTTGGTGTAGTGGAGTTAACTATTGCTCTCGTATCTAGTTTTGACTTTCCAAACGATAGAGTAATATTTGATGTTGGGCATCAAAGCTATGTTTATAAGATGTTAACTGGAAGAAGAAAAGATTTTGATACACTTAGGAAGTATAAAGGCTTAAGAGGATTTCCATATCCAAAAGAAAGCAAATATGATTTCTTTGAAACTGGACACAGTAGTACCTCTATATCTGCTGCGCTAGGTTTTGCAAGAGCAAGAGACATAAAAAATGAAAAATATAATGTTGTAAGTGTTATTGGTGATGGCAGTATCAGTAGTGGTATGAGTCTAGAAGCGTTAAATGATCTTGGATACAACAAGACAAAAATGATTATTATCTTAAATGATAATGGTATGAGCATATCAAGTAATGTTGGGGGCCTTTCAAGTTATTTGAGTAGAATAAGTATAAATGAACGCTATTTAAAAGTTAAAAATAAAATAAAGCATTCTTTGGATGACACAAAAATTGGAAATGCAATGTCAAAGGTTTTAGCAAGAATGAAAGATGGCTTAAGGACTTTTTTAGTTCCATCAGAATATTTTGAAGCGATGGGATTAACATATATTGGCCCTCTTGATGGTCATGATATTTCATTGATGACAAAAGTATTTAGAAAAGCTCAAATTTTAGATGGACCAGTAATAATACATGTGGTAACTAAAAAAGGACTTGGTTATCAAAAAGCTTTAGAAAATCCTGATATATATCATGCGATTTCTCCTTTTGATAAAAATAAAGGAATTATTATTGAAGAAAAAGATACTTATTCAAATGCTTTTGGAAATGCAATGGTAAAAATAGGCAGAGAAAATAAAAATGTTGTAGCTATAACAGCGGCGATGAAAGATGGGGTTGGCTTAAAGAAATTCTTTGAAGAATTTAATGACAGAAGTTTTGATGTTGGAATTGCCGAGGAGCATGCGACAACTTTTGCGGCGGGTCTTGCAAAGGAGAATTTAGTTCCGGTAGTGGCAATATATTCAACTTTTTTGCAAAGAGCATTTGACCAAATTGTTCACGATGTATGCATGCAAAATTTACATGTAATTTTTGCAATAGATAGAGCTGGAATTGTTGGTAGTGATGGCGAAACTCACCAAGGAATTTTCGACGTGTCATATTTATCTTTAATCCCAAATATAAAAATTTTATCACCAAAATCCACAGAAGAAGTGGAAAAAATGTTGAAATGGGCTATTAAACAAAGTGGTCCAATAGCAATAAGATATCCAAGGGGTGGGGATGAATTTAAAATAAAGCCGCTTGACAAAATTATACAAGGTAAATGGGAAATTGTTGATAACGGTCAAAAAACTGCGATAATCGCTTCAGGAAGAATGCTTATAAAGGCATATCTAACAAAAAAAGAGTACAAATTACATTCGATGATAATAAATGCTTGTTTTTTGAAACCAATTGATGATAAAATGCTAGAGTTTCTTTCAAAAAAGCATTATAATATATTAATAATAGAGGATAATGTGTTAAGTGGTGGATTAACCTCTATGGTATCATCTAAGTTAATGGAACTAAATTATAAAGGAAAAGTTATGTCACTGGGATTTAACGATAAGTTTATTGAACAGGGAACACCGGAAGAATTATACAAGAAAGAAAATATTACAAAAGAAGAAATAAGAAAAAAAATAGCTATACTAGAAAAATAAAATGATAAGGAGTAAGATATGCAAAGATTAGAAAAAATTGATTATGCAATAATTGAAACACTTAAGGCTCATCCAGAAGGAACTCCAGAGGGAATTATTCGTGGAATGTTATTTAGTGGAAGAATGCAGAACCATATAACATCAAGTAACAATGCAAGAAGAATGATAGAAGACCTTACTCCAGACGATGTTATTAAAGAAATAGCAATTCAAGCACTCAGAGTAAGCAAAATAGACTTAAGAGCAGGAAACTTATCAGGAAAAGCAAATTGTGTAAAATTTTATGATAGTCTAAAGAATTTAAAAATAAAAAAGAACGAGGTTGTTCCTTTTCTAAAAAATGATCCTGATCTTCTTAGAACACTAGCATATTCATTTACTCAGAATAGATATTATCCAAATAATGGTGTAAATTTAAAAAAACTAGATAGTTATGTATCTCCAAGTATAATAGACTGTATTCGTTATCTTTCAAGAGAGGAAAATAAGGAAATAAAACCTAAGAATTTAAGGATTTTTCACGATAATGTAAATAAATGTGAAAGCGATATTATCCATGGAGTTCAACTTCAGAAAAAGAATGTTGAATATATGGTTGGAACTTCTATGTTTGCATCATCATCAATTGGAAATGTAAAACCAACTCAAGAAGATTCTGTTTTATTATCCGAATACCCAAAAAACAAAGATTATAAAATGCTTTTAGTAGCAGATGGTGTTGGTGGCTCACAAAATGGTGGAGCAGCAAGTAGCTATGTTGCGGAAGAAATGCTTGAGTGGTTTAAAGAGTTAAAAAGAGAAGACTTTGAAAACATGGATATGTTAAGAGCAAAATTAAGCCAAAAGATTCAAGAAATGAATAGAGAAGTTGTTAGAACAAAAAATGGTTCACAAACAACATTTTTATGTGGAATAGTTGGCAAGAATGAAACTTTAGTATCTTCTGTTGGAGATTCTAGGGGATATATAGTAAAAAATAATGAGTTGATACAAGTAACAAAAGATGATTCACAAGTTCAAAAATATTATGATGCTGGCTATATAAGAAGAAAAGATGATATGAGATTTCATATATATTCAAATATAATTACAAGTTGCATAGGCTCACTTAATCCAGAAAGACCATTAAGACCACATATGTATAGAATTAAAAATACAGACTATGATTCATTAGTATTACTAAGCGATGGAGTAACAGATTGCTTATCTGATAGTAGAATTATGGCTATAACTGCCAATACACCTAAAGAGAAAATTGCTAGTGCACTCATAGATGCTGCAAATACTACAAGGTCTTATAGAAAAGAACAAAAGGGCGAATTTGAGTATAAAGAATATATTGAAGCTGGAAAAGATAATTCTACAGCAGCAATTTTTTCAAAAAAACGATAAGATTCTAGAATTTTTCTAGAATTTTTTTTGTAATCGTGGCAAAGTTCCTTATAAAAAGAAATAACAAAACAAAAAGTGAAAAAAATCCTTGATTTTAAAGGTTCTCTATGATATACTCTTAAGCGTGTGGCTGCTTAGATGTGTGAGGTTGCTGATACACCAGGCAAAGTTGCTAGGCTAATTCAGGTTATTTACACGGAGCAAGTCTATACGAAGATATAGGCGAAGGGAGGATTTAATATGTCAAACGTTGTTCGTATTAAATTAAAAGCATATGATCATAGAATTCTTGACAATGCTGCTACAAAAATAGTTGAAACTATTAAAAGATCTGGAGGAAAAGTAAGTGGACCAGTACCACTACCAACAGATGTAGAAAAATTCACTATTTTAAGAGCTGTTCACAAATATAAAGATTCTCGTGAACAATTTGAAATGCGTACGCATAAAAGACTAATTGATGTTAAAAATCCAAACAAAGAAGTAATAGATGCATTAACTCATCTTGAACTTCCAAGTGGTGTTGACATTCAAATCAAACAATAATCATTAGGAGGAAAGAAAAATGAAAGGAATCTTAGGTAGAAAAATAGGAATGACTCAAGTTTTTACTAAGAACGGAAAACTTATTCCTGTAACTGTTATCGAAGTAGAACCTAACGTTGTAACACAAATCAAGACTGTTGAAAAAGACGGTTATGATGCAATCCAACTTGGTGCTATAACAGTGAAAGAAAAAAATTCTAACAAAGCAAAAATTGGTCATACAAAAAAAGCAAATACTGCTCCTAAGCGCTTCTTAAAAGAACTTAGAGGAGTAAACGTTAATGACTATACACTTGGTCAAACAATTACAGCTGACTTATTCAAAGAAGGAGAAATCGTTGATGTAAGCGGTGTAAGCAAAGGAAAAGGTTTCCAAGGCGTTATTAAACGTTATAATCAAAGTCGTGGACCAATGGGTCACGGATCACAATATCATAGAGGTGTAGGTTCACTAGGAACACTATTACCAATGCACGTGCTAAAGGGTAAGAAATTACCAGGTCATATGGGAAATGTTGCAACAACAATTCAAAACTTAGAGGTTGTATCAGTTGATTTAGAAAATAATGTTATCTTAATCAAAGGTAATGTTCCAGGTCCAAAGAAATCTTTAGTTATGATTAGAACATCTGTTAAAAAAGGTGAAAAAGTAAATGAACAAGTAGAACTTATCTCTTACGAAGAAACACCTGTAGTAGAAACAGAAGTAGAAGAAGAAACTAAAGAAGAAGCTGGAGAGTAATCGTCATAGTTAATTGTTAATAAAATATTTAAATATGATGAAGGGAGGAATTAAGGATGACAAAAGTAACACTTTTAAACACAAAAGGTGAAAAAATAGAGGACATTAAATTAAATGATGAAATATTTGGTATTGAGCCAAATAATAAAGTTTTACATGATGCAATAATTTTAACAAGAGCATCATTAAGACAAGGAACCCATAGCACAAAAACACGTTCAGAAGTTAGCGGTGGAGGAAGAAAACCTTGGAGACAAAAAGGTACAGGACATGCACGTCAAGGTTCAATTAGAGCTGTACAATGGGTTGGTGGTGGAATCGCACTAGGACCAAAACCAAGAGATTACAGCAAAAAGATGAATCGTAAAGAACGTCGTCTTGCATTAAAGAGCGCTGTAGCTTCAAAAGTTCAAGATTTCGTTGTAGTTGACGAATTAAAACTTGAAACACCAAAAACTAAAGAATTAGCTAACCTTTTAAAATCATTAAAATTAGATACAGTTAGCACATTAGTTATTGTTAAAGAATTAGATGAAAATATGATACTTGCTTCAAGAAACATTCCAAATATCTTACTTATCGAAGCTGGAGAAATAAATGTTCTTGATTTAATAGCAGCAGAAAAAGTATTAGTTACAAAAGAAGCATTAAATGCTATAGAGGAGGTGCTAAAATAATGGATACAAAATATTTAGAAATAATCAAAGCACCAATCGTTACAGAAAAAAGTGCACGTTTAGCACAAGAAGAAAACAAGTATTTATTTAAAGTAGATCCAAAAGCATCAAAAACTGAAATTAAGAATGCTATTGAAAAAATATTTAAAGTAAAAGTAGAAGAAATATCTACATTAAATATTAAAACTAAGAAAAGAAGAGTAGGACGTTATGCAGGAGTTAGTAACAGAGCTAAAAAAGCTATAGTTAAACTTGCAGAAGGTCAAACTATCGATCTTGGTTAGAGGGAGGATATTATGGCAATTAGAAATTATAAGCCAACTACTAATGCAAGACGTAAGATGAGTACATTAGTAAACGAAGAGATTACTACAGATACTCCTGAAAAAAGCTTATTAGTTAGTTTAAATAAAAACGGTGGTCGTAATAATCAAGGAAGAATAACTGTTAGACATCATGGCGGAGGAGCAAAAAGAAAATACAGAATAATAGATTTCAAGAGAGATAAAAGAGATATAGCTGGAAAAGTAGCAACTATCGAATACGATCCAAACAGAAGTGCAAACATCGCACTAATAAATTATATAGATGGTGAAAAAAGATACATCATCGCACCAAAGGATTTAAAAGTTGGAGCAACTATTGTTGCTGGCGAAAATGTTGATATTAAAGTAGGAAATGCCCTACCACTTTCAAACATTCCAGTTGGTACAACAGTTCACAATATTGAATTAAAACCAGGTAAAGGTGCATCTCTTGCAAGAAGCGCTGGTTCAAGTGCTCAAATTTTAGGTAGAGAAGGAAATTATGTAATGCTTCGTCTATCAAGTGGTGAACAAAGATTAGTTCTTGGTACTTGCTATGCTACTATTGGTGTAGTTGGTAATGAAGACTATGAACTTGTTAAATTAGGAAAAGCAGGAAGAACTCGTCACTTAGGAATCAAACCTACAGTACGTGGATCTGTTATGAACCCTAATGATCACCCACATGGTGGTGGTGAAGGTCGTGCTCCAATCGGACGTAAAGGACCAGTTACTCCTTGGGGTAAACCAGCACTAGGATACAAAACTAGAAAGAAAAAAGCGTCTGATAAATTAATCGTACGCCGTCGTAGTAAGTAGGGAGGAGATTATTTATGGCAAGAAGTCTTAAAAAAGGTCCTTACGTATTTGAAAGATTATTAAATAGAGTAAGAGAACTAAATAAAAGTGGTAAGAAAGAAGTTATTAAAACTTGGTCACGCCGTTCTACAATATACCCTGACTTTATAGGGCACACATTTGCGGTTCATAATGGCAAAGAATTTATCCCTGTTTATGTTACTGAAGATATGGTTGGTCATAAACTTGGAGAATTTGCACTAACTCGTAAATTTGGTGGTCATGGCGAAAACAAGAAAAAGTAATGGCTAGGAGGATATGAATATGGAAGCAAAAGCAATCGCAAAGTCTCTTAGAATATCACCAATTAAAGCAAGATTAGTTGTTGATTTAATTCGTGGTAAAGATGTAAATGATGCGGTAAACATACTAAATAACAGAAACAAAAAATCTAGCACACTTGTATTAAAAGTTTTAAATTCAGCTACAGCAAATGCAGTTAATAATTTCAAACTTGATGCAAATAAACTTTATGTTAAAGAAGCTAGAGTAGATGCAGGTCCTGTAATGAAAAGACATATGTTTGATTCAAGAAGTCATATAGGACACAAAGACAGAAGAACTAGTCACATTGTTATAGTTGTGGCAGAAAAATAATCTTAAAAGGAGGTTAATGTATGGGACAAAAGGTTAGTCCAATTGGACTTAGAATTGGAATCAACAGAGGTTGGGAAGCTAACTGGTATGCAAACAAAAGCGATTTTAGTAAATACCTAGAAAACGATTTAAAAATCCGTAAATTTCTAGAAAAAAGATTAAAAGATGCTGGAGTTAGCGCTGTTGATATTGAAAGAAATGCAAAAAGATGCGAAATCGTTATACATACCGCTAAACCTGGAGTAATAATTGGAAAAGGCGGAGAAGAAATAGAGAATTTGAAAAAAGAAATCGCTAAAGTAGTTGATGAAAATATTCAAATTTCAATCGTTGATATTAAGAAACCAGATCTTGATGCTACACTAGTTGCAAAGAGTATTGCATCACAAATTGAAAACCGTGCATCATTCAGAATGGCACAAAAGAAAGCTATCAGAAACGTTATGAAAGCTGGAGCTAAGGGAGTTAAAACTTCAGTATCTGGAAGATTAAATGGTGCTGATATAGCACGTAGTGAAGGATATTCAGAAGGAACTATCCCACTACATACACTAAGAGCAAATGTTGACTATGCAACAGCAGAAGCTGATACAACATTTGGTAAGATTGGTGTAAAAGTATGGATCTATAAAGGTGAAATACTTCAAGATAAAAAAACTGAAAGAAATAATACAAAGGCTAAGGGAGGTAATTAATTATGTTAATACCATCAAGGACAAAATATCGTCGTGTACATAGATTACCTTACGAAGGTCGTGCAAAAGGTAATACTGAATTACACAATGGAACTTACGGACTTATGGCAATGGAAGGTGCTTGGATAACAGCTAATCAAATCGAAGCAGCTCGTGTTGCGATGACTCGTTATATGAAACGTGGTGGAAAAGTTTGGATAAACATTTTCCCACATATGCCTTTAACTAAAAAACCACTTGGTACTCGTCAAGGAAAAGGTAAGGGTAATGTAGAATCTTGGGTAGCAGTAGTTAAATCTGGAAAGATTATGTTTGAAATCTCAGAAGTTACTGAAGATGTTGCAAGAGAAGCATTAAGACTTGCATCACACAAACTACCAATCAAGACAAAATTTGTTATGAAAGAAAATGGTGGTGATATAAATGAAGGTTAATGAAATTAGAAATCTAACCACTGAAGAGATAAACAACAAAATAAAAGAAACTAAAGAAGAATTATTTAATTTGCGTTTCCAACAAGCAACTGGTAACCTAGAAAAACCTTCAAGAATCAAAGACTTAAGACATCTTGTTGCAAGACTTAAAACAGTTCTTCGTGAAAGAGAATTAAACGAAGGAAATACAAAGTAGGAGGGTGCACATGGAAAAGACAAATAGAGAATTAGTTGGAAAAGTAGTTAGCTCTGTTAATAATAAAACAATAACTGTATTAGTTGAAACTTACAAAAAACATCCACTTTATGGAAAAAGAGTAAAGTCTTCAAAGAAATATGCAGTTCATGATGAATCAAATAGAGCAAAAGTAGGAGACGTTGTTAGAATAGTTGAAACAAAACCTATTTCTAAAACAAAGAGATTCTACTTAAAAGAAATAGTAAAGGAAGCAGTTATTTTATAACTCTTAGGTGAAGGAGGATTAATTATGATTCAACAAGAAAGTCGTTTGAAAGTTGCTGACAACTCAGGTGCTAGAGAATTATTAGTAATCAGAGTACTTGGTGGAAGCAAAGTTAAAACTGGTAATATCGGTGACATAGTTGTTGGTACAATTAAAAATGCCACACCTAATGGAACTGTTAAAAAAGGTAAAGTTGTTAAAGCTGTAATAGTTAGAACAACATTCGGATTAAGAAGAGAAGATGGTTCTTATATTAAATTTGATGATAATGCTTGCGTTATAATCAAGGATGATAAGAGTCCAGTAGGAACTCGTATTTTTGGCCCTGTAGCTAGAGAACTTCGTGATAAAGATTTCATGAAAATAGTATCACTAGCTAAGGAAGTACTATAGGAGGATATTATGAACTTAAAAGTAGGAGATAAAGTTATAGTAATTGCTGGATCTAGTAAAGGTAAAGAAGGAAAAATTACAAAAACCCTTAAAGCCGAAAATAGAGTTATAGTTGAAGGATGTAATATCGTAAAGAAACATAAAAAAGGAAACGGTCAAGAAACTGGTGGAATTCTTGAACAAGAAGCACCAATTCATAGATCTAATGTTATGCTTATCGATCCTAAGACTAAAAAGAGAACTAGAATCGGACATACTATAGAAAAAGATAAAAAAGTTAGAGTAGCTAAGAAATCTAACGAGAAAATCGATTAGTGGAAGGAGGACTTGATTTATGAACCGCCTAAAAGAAAGATATATGAATGAAATTGTTCCAAGTCTAATTAAAAAACATAATTATACTACAATAATGGAAGTTCCTAAACTAGAAAAAATAGTTATTAACATGGGTGTAGGAGATGCAACAAGTAATTCAAAATTACTAGATGCAGCCGTAAAAGATCTTGAAGTTATTTCAGGACAAAAACCAGTTATTACAAAAGCTAGAAAATCAATAGCAGGATTTAAAGTAAGAGAAGGACAATCAATTGGTTGTAAAGTTACTTTAAGAGGAAACAATATGTACAACTTCATGGATAAGTTAGTATCAATCGGTCTTCCTCGTGTACGTGATTTTAGAGGTGTTTCACCAAAAGCTTTTGATGGTAGAGGAAACTACACACTTGGAATTAAAGAACAACTTATATTTTCTGAGATAGAATATGACAGTGTTGTAAAAGTACGTGGAATGGATATCGTATTTGTAACAACTGCAAAAACTAACGAAGAAGCTTATGATTTATTAAGTGAACTTGGAATTCCATTTAGAAAGTAATTGGAGGGTAATAATGGCAAAAAAAAGTATGATTGTTAAAGCTAATAGAAAGCAAAAATTCAAAGTACGTGAATATACACGTTGCAAAAGATGTGGTAGACCTCATGCAGTTATGAGTAAATTTGGAATATGCCGTATTTGCTTTAGAGAATTAGCTTATAAAGGACAAATACCAGGAATTAAAAAATCAAGCTGGTAATTGGGAAGGAGGATTTTATATGGCTGTAGTAACTGATACAATTGCAGATATGCTAACGCGTATGCGTAATGCAAATTCAATGGGTTATGCTGATGTAACCGTTCCTGCTTCTAAATTAAAAGTAGAACTTGCTAGAATTTTAAAAGAAGAAGGATTTATAAAAGATTACAAAGTAGTTGGAGAAGATGCTCAAAAGAACATTTTACTAACACTTAAATATGGAAATAAAAAAGAAAAAGTAATTACTGGATTAAAGCGTATTTCAAAACCAGGATTAAGAGTTTATGTTAAAAGCGATGAAGTTCCAAAAGTATTAAATGGATTAGGAATTGCTATAATTTCTACTTCAAAAGGAATTATGACAGATAAACAAGCTCGTAAAGAAAACCTTGGTGGAGAAGTTTTAGCTTACATCTGGTAATCTAAAGTGTAAGGAGGCCTTGAAATGAGTCGTATAGGAAATAGAAAGATTGCAATACCAGAAGGTGTTACAATTACAGAAGAAAATGGAATAGTAACTGTTAAAGGACCTAAAGGATCCCTTACTACTAATCTAGTAAAAGGAATCACTATTAAAGTAGAAGACAACACTTTAGAAGTATTAAGAGCAAATGATAATTACAAACCAATGCATGGTACAATCAATGCTAACATCAATAATATGATTACTGGTGTTACACATGGTTATGAAAAGAAACTTGAAATCATTGGTGTAGGTTACCGTTTCACTCTAAAAGGTAATGTAATAGTTATTAGTGCTGGATATTCACATCCAGTTGAAATGCAAATTCCAGAAGGTATTACAGTAGAAGTTCCAAGTAATACAGAACTTACTATTAAAGGTATCGATAAAGAAAAAGTTGGAGAATTTGCAGCAAATGTTAGAAAAGTTAGACAACCAGAACCTTATAAAGGAAAAGGTATTCGTTATAAAGACGAACACATTATTCGTAAGGAAGGTAAGAAAGCTGCTTAAAATATAAGATAAGGAGAAGTTACTTATGATTAAGAAAGAATCAAGAAACGCTATGCGTGTTGAAAGACACAAAAGAGTAAGAAAAGATGTACATGGTACAAGTGCTGTTCCAAGACTTAATGTGTTTAGATCAAATTCAAACATTTTTGCACAGATTATTGATGATGAGACTGCAACAACAATAGCTAGTGCCTCATCACTTGATAAAGATCTAAAATTAACTAATGGAAGCAATGTTGAAGCAGCTACTAAAGTTGGTGAAAAAGTAGCAGCTGAAGCAAAAAAAGCAAACGTTAAAAAAGTAGTATTCGATAGAGGTGGATACTTATATCATGGACGTGTTAAAGCTTTAGCAGAAGCAGCACGTGAAAATGGTTTAGAATTTTAGAAGGAGGGTAATTTATGCAAAATAAAAACAATGACCCAAAAGCAAAAACTTTAGAAGAACAAGTTGTTGAAATCAAAAGTGTTGTTAAAGTTAATAAAGGTGGTAGACAAAGAAGATTTTCTGCTACTGTTGTAGTTGGGGACAGACATGGTCAAGTTGGACTAGGTATGGGAAAAGCTAACGAAGTTGGCGATGCCGTAAAGAAAGCTATTCAAGATGCTAACAAAAATTTAATTAAAATACCTTTAACTGATGATAGAACAATTGCTTATGAAGTAATTGGAGAAAGAGGAGCTGCTAGAGTTTTATTAAGACCTGCTGCTGCTGGTACTGGTGTAATTGCTGGTGGAGCAGTTAGAGCTGTTCTAGAACTTGCAGGAATCCGTGACATTTTATCTAAATCACTTGGATCAAGAACTAAAAACAATATGGCTAATGCAACACTTAATGCATTAAAACAAATTAAAACACCTGAGCACATTGCAAGCCTAAGAGGAAAAACTAAAGAGGAGATTTTAGGATAATGAAGTTACATGAATTAGAGAAAAATATCGGAGCTACACAAAAAAGAAAAATTGTAGGTCGTGGTAGAGGATCAGGTTTAGGAAAAACAAGTGGTAAAGGTCATAAAGGTCAAAACGCAAGAAGTGGTGGAGGAGTAAGAACTGTATTTGAAGGAGGACAAACTCCATTATATAGACGTCTTCCAAAAAGAGGATTCAATAACTATGAATTCCAAACTAAATATGCAGTTATCAATGTTAGCGATTTAAATAGATTTGAAGATGGTACAACAGTATCACCTGCATTACTAAAAGAAATGGGATTAGTAAAAAAAGAACTTGACGGTATTAAAGTACTTGGAAATGGAACATTAGAAAAGAAATTAACTGTTCAAGCACATAAATTTTCAAAGACAGCTAAAGAAAAAATCGAAGCATCAGGAAGTAAAATTGAGGTGATGTAATATGTTTCAAGAATTGAAACAATTATTCGCACCTACAAATAAAGATTTAAGATTTAGAGTATTATTTACATTAGGTTCACTAGCATTATTTATAATTGGTACCTATGTTCAAATACCTGGAACACCAAATATCGATGTTGGTGCGTTTGCAACGCTTAACTCATTTACAGGAGGAGCAATGCAGAAGTTCTCCATATTTTCACTTGGAGTAACACCATACATAACGGCATCGATTATAGTGCAGTTATTACAAATGGATATAGTTCCGTATTTTAGTGAACTTAAAGATGAAGGACCTACGGGTCGACAAAAAATAAATAAAATTACTAGATATCTAGGAATAATATTTGCATTTATTGAAGGATTCGTATTTGCAATAGCATTCTTAGGTCAAGGCAAAACAACAATGGATTACATGTATGTTGCAACTGTTATAACAGCAGGAACAGCATTCCTATTATGGCTTGGAGATCAAATTACCCAAAAAGGAATAGGAAATGGTGTATCACTAATAATTATGGCAGGTATAATATCAACACTTCCATCAATGTTCGTTACAGCCTTTGAAGAATTAGTATTATCTGGTAATTTTAGTACACTTATTGGTACACTTATTTTTATAGCTTTCGTAATAGTATATTTTGCTGTAGTAATCGGTGTAATATACATGCAAGAAGCTGAAAGAAGAGTTCCAATACAATATGCAAACAAGTCTACAATAGCAATTGGTGGTAATAAATCATATATGCCAATTAAAATAAATACAGCAGGAGTTGTACCAGTAATATTTGCATCAAGTCTTTTAACAATTCCAGGAGTTATCGCACAATTTGTAGATAACCAAGGATTTAAAAACTTTGTTAGCAACTATTTAACTTATACAAAACCAGTTGGATTCTTAATATTTGTAGTACTTATATATTTCTTTGCATACTTCTATACATTTATACAATTAAGACCAGAAGAGCTTGCAAAGAATTTAAAAGATAATGGTGGATTTGTTCCAGGAGTAAGACCTGGCAAAGACACTGAAAATTATATTTCGAAAGTATTATCAAGACTTACAGTTTTTGGTGCACTATTCCTTGTCGTAATATCTGCATTACCAATAATATTTTCATCTTTGACAAACCTATCATCAACGGTTTCAGTAGGAGGAACAAGCTTACTAATCGTTGTAGGTGTTGCACTAGAAACATATAGGCAACTAGAAGGTAGCTTAGTTACAAGAAATTATAAGAGAGGTTATTCAAGAAGATGAGAAATTTAATATTATTAGCAGCACCAGGTGCTGGCAAAGGAACACTTGCAAAAGAACTAAAAGAAAAATATAATTATGTACATATTTCCACAGGTGATCTACTAAGAGAAAGAGTTTTAAAAGATGATGAGTTAGGCCGTGAAATTGCTAATATGCAAAAAGAAGGACTACTTGTTACTGATGAAATTGTTTATAAATTATTAGAAGATAGACTTATGGAAGATGATTGCAAAAAAGGATATATTCTTGATGGTTTCCCAAGAAATGTAAAACAAGCTGAAAAATATGATGAAATAGTCAAAAAAATAAATGGAGATTTAGGAATAGTAATAGTGCTAGATATTGCTAAGGAAGAACTTGCTAGTAGAATTACTGGTAGAAGACTTTGCAAAGAATGCGGTGCTATATACAATATGAATAATCCTAAACTTACTCCAAAAGTAGAAGGTACTTGTGATAAATGTGGTGGAAAGTTATATCAAAGAAGTGATGACAATCTTGAATCACTTGAAACAAGATATAATACTTACGTAGAAAAGACACAACCTTTAATAGACTTCTATAGTGCTAAAGGAAACTTATACACTGTAGATAGTAATAAAGGTTCTGAATATACATTTGAACAAGTAACTGAGCTTTTAAAAACTCTAGGTGATAAACTTGATTAGTATTAAAAGTGAAAGAGAAATTGAACTTTTAAAGATTGCTGGTTCTATTGTTTATAAAACTCACCAATATCTAAAACCATTTATTAAAGAAGGAATAACAACAAAAGAGTTAGACACTCTTGCAGAAGACTTTATAAGAAGCCAAGGTGCTATTCCTTCTTGTAAAGGTTATGAAGGATATCCAGCAACACTTTGTACAAGTGTTAATGAAGAAGTAGTTCATGGAATTCCAAGTGATCGAAAATTAAAAAATGGTGATATAATATCTATCGATATTTGCGCATGCTACAAAGGATATCATGGTGATTCAGCATGGACATACAAAGTAGGAGATGTTAGTAAAGAGAAAGAACTCTTAATGAAACATACCGAAGAAGCATTATTTGCTGGACTTAGTATGGTTAAGCCAGGTAATCACATTGGTGATATCTCACATGCTGTTGAAACAGTAGCTAAAAAATATCATTTAGGTGTAGTTAAAGAACTTGTAGGTCATGGCGTAGGTCATAACTTACATGAAGCTCCAGATATTCCAAATTACGGAAAAGCTGGAACTGGACCACTTATAAAAGAAGGAATGGTATTTGCTGTTGAACCTATGTTGAACTTAGGTAAAGCAGATATATGTATACTAGATGATGGTTGGACAATAGAAAGTTATGACGGTAGTCCATCAGCTCACTTTGAGCATACTGTTGTTGTAACAAAAGATGGATATCAAATTTTGACAGGAGAGTGATATTATGGCAAAAGAAGATACAATCGAAATAGAAGGTAAGGTTCTAGAAATAATACCAGGTGGAAAGTTCAAAGTTGAACTTGAAAATGGTCACATTGTGGAGGCTCACGTTTCTGGTAAAATCCGAATGAACTACATTCGCATCTTACCGGGGGATACCGTAATGTTAGAACTATCACCTTATGACTTAACACGTGGGCGTATAACCTATAGAAAACCATAGGAGGGATAAAATGAAAGTAAGAGCATCTGTAAAACCAATATGTGAAAAATGTAAAATAATTAAACGTAAAGGTAAAGTAATGGTTATTTGTGAAAATCCAAAACACAAACAAAAACAAGGTTAATGAAAGGGAGTGTAAGAAATGGCTCGTATTAAAGGTGTAGATATTCCAAATGATAAGCAAGTTGAAACTTCAATAACTTATATTTATGGAATAGGAAGAAATTTAGCAAAGAAAATAGTTAATGACGCAAAAGTTGAAGGTAGCAAAAGAGTTAAAGATCTAGATAACGATGAATTAACTAGACTACGTGAAGAAGTTTCTAAATACATGGTTGAAGGTGATTTAAGACGTGAAATTAACATGAACATCAAGACTAAAATGGAAATCAATTCATATCAAGGAACTCGTCATAAAAAAGGATTACCAGTTAGAGGACAAAGCACTAGAAGTAATGCTAGAACTCGTAAAGGTAAAGGAAAAACTGTTGCTAACAAAAAGAAATAATTAAATAATATATGTTAAAGGAGGAAAAAAAACATGGCTTATAAGACAAGAAAGAAAAAAGTCAAAAAGAATGTTCCTGAAGGTGTAGCACATATTCATTCAACATTTAATAATACAATTACTACTATAACAGATAAAGAAGGTTGCGCTATTTCTTGGGCTAGTAGTGGAGCAATCGGATTTAAAGGAAGTAAAAAATCTACTCCATTTGCTGCTGGAATGGCTGCAGAAGCTGCTGGAAAAGCTGCTTATGATTTAGGCATGAGAAAAATAGAAGTACAAGTTAAAGGTTTAGGACCTGGAAGAGAAACTGCTATAAGATCACTTCAAACAGCAGGATTAGAAATAACTTCAATTACTGATGTAACACCTATTCCACATAATGGATGTCGCCCACCAAAGCGTCCACGTGGTTAATAGTAACTAAAAAATAAAGGAGGTAGTTTCATGATTGAATTTGAAAAACCAAACTATAAAATAACTGATTATGTAGAAAGTAATTTTTATGGTAAATTCGAAATCGAACCACTTGAAAGAGGATTCGGTACAACTTTAGGAAATGCATTAAGACGTGTTATGCTATCAAGTCTTCCTGGAAGTGCAATTAGCAGCGTAAAAATTGAAGGAGTTTTACATGAATTCCAAACAATTGAAGGAGTACTTGAAGACGTAACAACAATTATATTAAATTTAAAACAAGTAGTAGTTAAGAATCATTCTAAAGAAATTAAAACTATTAGAATAAGTAAAACTGAAGAAGGTCCAGTTACTGCAGGAGATATCGAACATGATTCAGATATCGAAATAATTAACCCAGACTTAGTAATTGCAAATGTTGCTAAGGGTGGAAAACTAATTATGGAAATGACTGTATCAAACGGCAGAGGATACGTAAGAAGTGAAGAAAACAAGAAACTTCTTGATATTAGAAAAGTTGGAGTTATTGCAATAGATTCAATATTTACTCCAATTGATAGAATTTCTTATGATGTTGAACCTGCTCGTGTTGGACAAAATGAAAACTATGATAAACTAATACTTAATGTATGGACTAAAGGTTCTATGAAACCAGAAGAAGCAATTGCTTTAGCATCAAGAATTTTAATTGAACATTTCAATATTCTTACTAATTTAAGTAATATCGCTGATATGACTGGTATGATGATTGAAAAAACAGAAGATCCTAAAGTAAAAGCTTTAGAGACTACAATAGAAGATTTGGATTTCTCTGTAAGAGCATACAACTGCTTAAAGAGAGCAAATATTCATACTCTTCAAGATTTAGTTAACAAGAGTGAAAACGACATGATGAAAATACGTAATTTAGGTAAGAAATCACTAAAAGAAGTGTTAGATAAAGTAAGAGATTTAGGTCTTGTACTACGTAATGATGATTAGTAAGGAGGAAAGAATATGGCATACAGAAAACTAGGTGTTGATAATAAACATAGAAGAAGCATGCTTGCTAATTTAACAAGAGATGTAATAATGAATGGCAGAGTTACTACTACTGAAACTAGAGCTAAAGAAGTTCGTAAATTCGTTGACAAAATGATTACCTACGGAAAAGATGGTAGTTTAGTAGCAAGAAGAAGTGCACTTGCCTTCCTTCATAACGACACTGTTGCTGTTAAGAAAGTATTTGATGAATTAGCACCAAAATATGCAACTAGAAACGGTGGATATACAAGAATATTAAAGCTTGACGAAAGACGTGGAGACAACGCTTTAATGGCAATAATCGAATTAGTTTAAACGATAAAATTAACCTTTGTAGCAATACAAGGTTTTTTTTTGAAAAAAATGTTTAATATAGACTTTTTATTTAAAATATAATATACTAACACTGTAGAGGTGAGTGTGATAAAATGAATAAAAAATTAAAGACTACTCTAATAATATGTTTAATAATTATTGGTGTAGCAGCAATTGGTGTAGGAATGTTTTTCCTATTTAAGCCAAGTGACAAAAAAATATTAACAAATCATGTTGAAACATCATTTAAGAACTTAAAAGAAAGTTCAAAAGAATTTATAAAAGGTCTTAACAATGAAACTTTCACAACTGGAAAAGTGACAACAAACACAACAATGAATTCAGGAGAAAGTAAGCTAGAATATCTTGGCGATATATACTTTTCATCTGATGAGAAAGTGTATGCAAACATAACTATAGCAAGAGATAATATTAAGAAAGAAATAGAAAAGTATGTAGAAGGAAATAAAGAATACACAAAAATTAAAGGTATACTTGACAACTTTTATTATGAAGATTTAGTTGATGATACTCAAATAGATCCAAAACTTGCAGAAGGAATAAGTGCTCAAACAGAAGTAGTATTTGATTATTTAGCAGACACAATAGTTGACAAAATAAATCAAAAAGAAGTTTCTGTTGAAAAAGTTAAAAAGACTTTTGATGGTACAGAGTATGACACAAAGAAAGTAAAAGTTAGTTTTACTGAAAAAGACACAGCAGAAATAATAGTTGATGTTTTAAAGAAAGTAAAAGATAACAAAGAATTAAGTGAGCTAATTGCATACGCGATTAAAAATTACGAAGAACTAGATGGTTTAAGTCTTGACACTATGATTTCAAATCTTGAAGGAAGATTAAATGATCTTGACAACGAAAAAGAATTTATTGGTTATGCTGTTTACGAATATAAAGACAAGATAATGTCAAATGAGTACAGCATAACAATAGATGATGGAACAACTGTTACATTAAAATTAACAGTAAATAAATATACAAATAAAAATAACTTTGAAAACCTTGAAGTATATTTATCAGCAATGGGAATAAATGTTGTTGAATTTACATCTAAAGGTCAAAGTGCAACAAAAAGTAATTTAACATTATATGTACTAAATATGTTAAAAGCAGAGGGTACATATGAAAAAGATGAAAATAATTTTACTGTCTCATTAAAAGCCAATACACCACTTGATGACTCTTCTACATTTGACTTAGAAATGGCATTTAAAGAAATTGAAAAAGATAAAAAATGTACATTCAATGCAAAAATGATAATGGGTACTGGTTCAACAGCAATTACCTTAAATTCAGAAAATGAAATAGAACTTGGTGTTGAAATGCCTAAGGTAGATGTATCTGGTGCAAAAAGTGTTGATGATATGACTGATGAACAACGTGAAGCTTATGACAATATCTATGACATATTAAATTTTTCAGAAATTGATAATAATGATGACGAATTTAATGACTATATATTCGAAGATTAAAGCCGCAAGGCTTTTTTTCTTTACCACTAATTATGTAAAGTTGATAATGTAAGTAACAAATTTCATAATTTACATGTTATAATATTACTATGGAGTTGATAATATGAAGGCACTTATAACTGGAGCCTCATCTGGCATTGGTTACAATATGGCAAAATACCTGAATAGTATGGGGTATTCTTTGATACTTGTAGCAAGAGATAAGGAAAAACTTCAAAAGATTCAAAAAGAGTTATCTGGAGAAGTAAAAATCGTAGTGGCGGATTTATCAAATGAATCAAAATTAAAAGAGTTATATGTATTGTGTAAAAATGATAACATCGACATTTTAATAAATAATGCAGGTTTTGGTCTCTTTGGAGAATTTACCGAAACAGATTTAAATAAAGAGTTAGAGATGATTGATGTTAATATTAAAGCAGTACACATTTTAACTAAATTGTTTCTAAAAGATATGAAGAAAAGAAATAAAGGCTACATATTAAATGTTTCATCAGCGGCCAGTTTCCAAGCAGGGCCTTTAATGGCAACATATTATGCAACAAAGTCTTATGTTACTAAATTAACATTAGCAATATATGAAGAATTAAGACGTGATAAATCTAATGTACATATATCATGCTTATGTCCAGGTCCAGTAAATACAAATTTTAACAACGTAGCAAATGTGCAGTTTTCAATGAAATCATTAAGTAGTGAATACGTAGCAAGATATGCTATTGATAAAATGTTTCAAAATAAACTTATAATAATACCAGGAATTAAGATGAAATTTACAATATTCTTCAACAGATTAGTATCCAATAAATTAGCAATTAGAATAGTATACAAATTTCAAAAGAAAAAAGAAAAAAATAACATGGATAAATAAATTATTTTAGAATAATGCAAGAAGGTAATATTATCAATATTTCTTCTTTTATTTTCGATAAAAACATGTATAATAAACATTAGCGGTGATTTAAAATGGGAAATACTCTTGAAGTTAGCAACTTAACTTTTAACTACGGAATAGATAACAATAACAAAATAATTGATGACTTAACTTTTTCTGTTGCTGAAAATGAAGTCGTAGCAATACTCTCTCCAAATAGTGAAGGAAAAACAACACTAATTAAAATACTAAGTGGGCTGGAAAAGAAAGAACTAGGGAAAATAATATTAAATGATATAGAATTAAATAATAAGACATTTAATAGCTATCACACTAAAATAGGTACAGTTTTTGAAAATATAGATAGACAGTTTATTTGTGAAACCGTTAAAGATGAGATTATATATCCGCTTTATAACTTAAATTTTAACTCAGCGCATATAAATAAAAGAGTATCAGAGTTAGCAGAATTTTTTGGAATAAACAATATGTTAAAGGAAAATTCATCAGAATTAAAAATGATTGACAAAATAAAAGTCTTATTAGCATCTTCTATAGCACATAACCCAGATTTACTTTTGATAGATGATGTTTTTAAGTACTTGAACGATAATGATAGAAAAAAAATATTTAAGCTATTAAAGGAAATTTCAACAAAAATGCACATAGCAGTTCTTTACACAACTAGCAATATAAATGATGCTATAAATGCAAGTAACATTATAGTGATGAGTCATGGAAAAAAAGCTATGGAAGGTACTTTTGAAGAAATAATAAAAAGTGATAATGAATTATCTAAGATGGGAATAGATATACCACTGATGATAGATTTATCAAGAAAACTAGAGTTTTATAATCTAGTCGATAAGATATATTTTGATGTAGATGAGGTGGTGGATAGGCTATGGAATTAGATTTGATTTATAAAAGCAGAGCTAAAAAAGTAGAACTTCACGAAGGACAGATAACCTCATTAGATTCAAAATATACAGATGAAATTATTGGAAATTTAAGCGATATAACTATCATTGATAATGAAGCACTTTATTTTATTGGCACAACAGTTGAATCAGAAATAGGAATCTACAATAATGGAATGGAAGATTATAGTATAACTCTTGATGTGTTAAAAGAACTTGGATTAAAAAACAATTATTTAACTAGAAAAATAGATACACTATCTTTTACGGAAAAGATATATTTAAATATATTAAGAAGACTTTCAGGAACATCAAAAAGAGTGTTGTTTAAAGATATGTATCGATACTTAGATTATAGAAACCAAAAAAACTTTAAAAATTTGTTAAATTACCTTAAAGAAAAAAAATACATTATAATCGTAGCAGATAGTGATGCAGATAATTTATATAAAGTATCTGATTATTCAATAATTTGGTATAAAGGAATATTTGTATATGACACAACAGATAATGTATATACTAGTGAAGAAGTTCTAACTAATAAAAATATAAATGTTCCCGCTCTTCCACTAATAACCTATAAAGCAAAAGAAGAAAAAAATGTAAAATTATTCTACAGTAAAGATGTAAGAGACATAATAAAGGATATATATAAACATGTCTAGATGTAGTTATTTATTAAAAATTATTATTACAGCTTTATTGTTATTAGCAGGAACTATTATAAATTATCAAACAGAAAGAACAATTATATACATATTATCAATATATATTATCATTGTATCTATAATAGATATAAATTTCAAATCTCTTCCTTTGGGAATATTAACACTTTTGTTACTAATATATTTTCCACTAGCGCCTAAGATAAACATTTTAATTAAAATAATATATGCTATAAGCGTAATCTTACTTCTAATATACTCAATAAGTAAAAAGAACAGATATGTTATTAAAAATAATTTCTTATATAATTATAAAAAGAAATTAAGAAAAAAAATGTTTTGCAAAGAGTTGCTTCCAAAGGTGCGTGAATATAATGAAGAAATGTACAAAAAAACTTACAGTGAACAAAGAAGTATAAATGATAGAGTAAAAAAAGATTTAGAAGAAGTATATATATATGGAAAATCAAAGTTTTATGGATTTAAAAGAAGAAGAGCGCTTTTTCCTCTTAGCTTTAAAAATTATGATTTCATCTTTGTAATTGTTTCTACAATATATTTTTCGATATTATACTTTTTTTGGAGGTAGTTATGAGATATTTGATAAAGGTTTCATATGATGGTACAAATTTTTCTGGATATCAAAAACAACCTGGGAAAAGATGTGTAGAAAGTGAACTTGAAAAAGCTTTATTTAGCATAAATAATCATAAAGAAACAAAGGTAACTGGAGCAGGTAGAACAGACAGAGGTGTCCATGCATTATGTCAATGTGCACATTTTGACATTGACGTTGATATTACACTTTACAAACTTAAGTGTGCATTAAATAGTCTTTTACCAGATGATATTCATGTTTTTTCCACAGAAGTTGTGGATAAAAGTTTTCACGCAAGGTATATGGCAAAGTCAAAAGTTTACAAATATATAATGAATTGTGGAGAATATAATCCGCTTGAGAGAAATTATGTTTATCAGTATGGTAAAAAGCTTGATATAGAAAAGATGAATGATGGAATTAAGTACTTTATTGGTAAACATGACTTCAAGAGCTTCGTTTCAAGTGAAGCAAAAAAAGAAAACTATGTGCGAGAGATCTATGATGCAAGTATAACAGTAGAAGGTGACAAGTTAATATTTAGCTTTACTGGCACTGGTTTTATGAAATATCAGGTAAGAAATATGGTTGGAACACTTGTTAAAGTAGGAAAGGGAAAGTTATTACCAAGTGATATTAAAGAAATTTTAATTGACGATGATAAGGCAAAATTAGTAACAACAATTAAACCAGAAGGATTATATCTATATTATATTGAATATAACAGTTAAAAAGATAAATATTTATATATAATCATTGACTTTTAAAGCTTATTTTAGTATAATTCTAATCGGTACATTTGATTCCCCACATAAGTTTGACTGTGGGAAGGTTAAGCTTAAGTAAAAGGAGAAAATTATGACAAGTTATATGCAAAAAAAAGAAACTGTAGAACGTAAATGGTATGTTATTGACGCTCAAGATGCAACTCTTGGTCGTATAGCAGCAAAAGCAGCACATATGCTTCGTGGAAAACATAAGCCAACTTATACTCCACATATCGATTGCGGTGATAATATCATTATTATCAATGCTGACAAAGTTAATTTAACTGGAAACAAGCTTGAAGATAAGAAATACTATAATCACTCAATGTATCCAGGAGGATTAAGAGTTAGAACTGCAAAAGTTATGAAAGAAAACTATCCAGTTGAAATGGTAGAAAGAGCAGTAAAAGGAATGCTTCCACATAACAGATTAGGTAGACAAATGTATAAGAAATTATTTGTTTACGCTGGTAGTGAACATCCACATATGGCTCAAAAACCAGAAAAGTTGGAAGTTAAATAGGGAGGTAAATCATGGCAAAGAAACAAAACGTTTATTATGGAACTGGTAGAAGAAAATCAAGTATAGCAAAAGTTAGATTAGTTTCAGGAACTGGTAAAATAACAGTAAATGGTAAAGATGTTCATGAATATCTACCTTATGAAACTTTAATAATGAATTTAACTCAACCACTTGACCTTACAAATACAAGAGAAATCTTTGATGTAGAAGTTGAAGTTTGTGGTGGAGGATTCTCAGGACAAACTGGAGCAATTCGTTTAGGTATAACAAAGGCTTTACTAGAATATGATTCAACAACTCCTGCTGATAGTGAAAATAGCTTTAGAAAAGTACTAAAAGCAAATGGATTTATCACAAGAGATTCAAGAATTAAAGAACGTAAGAAACCAGGTTTAAAGAAAGCAAGACGTGCACCAC
Source organism: uncultured Bacilli bacterium (assembly GCA_934100165.1). Taxonomy (GTDB): domain Bacteria; phylum Bacillota_I; class Bacilli_A; order RF39; family UBA660; genus RUG13868. The sequence goes on along the minus strand of CAKOPN010000006.1, from coordinate 55,941 downwards.
AATTCTCAAAACGTTAATACATATACAGTTTTACAGGCTTTGGATTTTTCCAAAGCTTTTCTTTTATTAATAATATATTTAATATTTATTTAATAATTTAGAAATAAAATTTATGCAATGGGTGATAATAATGAGAATTTTAATTGTAGAAGATGAATTTAATTTAGCGGATGTTATATCTTCAAGCTTAAAAAAAGAAAAATATATTGTGGATATATGTACAGATGGTGAAGAAGGTTTTTATTCAGCATTAACAAATATTTATGATTTAATAATACTTGATGTCATGCTACCAGGTATGAATGGCTTTGATATATTAAAAAAGTTAAGAGAAAAGGATGTTCAGAGTAAAGTAATAATGCTTACAGCAAAGTCAAGTTTAGAAGATAAACTAGATGGTTTAGAAAACGGTGCTAATGATTATGTTACTAAACCTTTTCATATTGAAGAATTAGTAGCAAGAGTAAATATTCAATTGAAGAATAATGCAAGTCCAAAGAAAAATACTATTACTTTTGGAGATCTGAATTTAAATATTTCTAGTTCAACTTTGGAGTGTACAACTACTAAAGAGCAAGTAGAACTAGTATGTAAAGAATTTCAGCTTATGGAATATTTCATAAATAATCCAAAACAGATATTGTCTAAAGAACAAATATATGACAAAATTTGGGGAATAGAAAATGATATAGAATCAAATAATCTAGAAGCATATTTATCATTTCTAAGAAGAAAACTTAAAGCCATAGAGTCAAAAGTAAACATTAAATCTGTAAGAAATCTTGGTTATAAAATGGAGTATGATTATGAAGAAGTTAAAAAATAAAGTGTTTTATGTGACCTTTTCAATATTAACAATAAGTATATTAAGTTTTATTATTTTATTTAATACACAAACCTACATAGAACACAAGAAAAGTGTTGAAAACAGTTTAAATGTTGCAACGGATAATGCAAAAAAACAAGATGATAGAAAAGACCCAAACGGTATTAAACCAGATGACAAAACACCTCCACAAAACAACGATATGAATAAAAAAGAAGAACCAAATATTAAGTTTATGGATTCAGTTATATACACAGTTCTTATTGATGAAAATAATAATATAAAAGAAATAATAAATAATTCAAACAATAATAAAAACACTGAAGAAATAAACTCTATTGCGGAAGAGATATTAAATACTCAAGATAGACAAGGTAAATATATTGGATCATTATATAGTGAAAATTATTCTTATTCATACGTAAAAGGGAAATTCTTGATTATTTTAGACAACTCGAATATAAAAACTAATCTTTTAACATCACTAAGACTATCAGTATGTATCTTCTTCTTATTAGAGTCTTTAATATTACTTATCACAAAGTGGATTACAAGCTGGATAATTAAGCCAGTAGAAGAAAGTTTCAATAAACAAAAACAGTTTATTGCGGATGCATCTCACGAATTAAAAACACCACTTTCTGTAATAATAGCTAGTAGTGAAGCTTATGAAGCAAATCCAAAGGAAGAAAAGTGGCTAAAAAATATTAAAGAAGAAGCAAAAAGAATGAATATTTTAGTAACTGATTTATTAGAGCTTGCATCAACAGAGAATAAAGAAAATATGAAATTATCAGAAGGAGACTTATCAAAAACAGTAGAGCTTTCTCTACTAACGTTTGAAGGAAAAGCATTTGAGAGCAATATAAAGTTAAAATACAATATAGATAAAGATATCAAATTCAAGATGAACGAAAACAGCATAAAAGAACTTGTGGAAATTTTATTAGATAATGCAATCAAACATTCTAAAAAGAACTCAACAGTCACGTTAAATTTAACCAACAGTACAAATCAAATAATATTAGAAGTTCAAAATAAAGGCGAACCTATACCAAAAGGTGAAGAAAAAAAGATCTTCGAAAGATTTTATAGAGTAGACAAATCACGAAATAGAAATGAAAATAGGTATGGACTAGGACTTGCGATTGCTAAAAATATTGTTGAATCCCATGGTGGAACAATAACAGCAAGTTCAATGGAAGATATAACAACATTTAAAGTTTTATTTAAAAAGTAAAACTTTTTTTATTTTTAATTTTTATTTAATAAATGTGTACTATTATTTAATACATAGAAAGGAGGAAAAAGTATAAGATAAAGGTAGAAAATATCAACTGTAAAAGTTTTAAACATAGAAAAGGTAGTGATAAATGATATAAAAAAATAAAAAAAGAAAGGAAAGAAAAAATGAAAAGAAATGTTAAAAATGCAATATGCGTAGTGTTAATTATATTGAGTTGTGTAATGGTATTTCTAACAATGAATTATGCCAAAAACAATGTTAAGGGAAGTAACAATTTCTCTAATAACCCTCCAGAAATGCCAAGTGGGGGAAATGGCCAAGACCAAGGTGGGGAAATGACTCCTCCAGATATGAATGATGATGAAGAGAGAAAAGATCCTGGTTACAAACCAGATATGAATGAAAATCAAAATGAAGACATGCAAGATGATGAGTCAAATATACCAGAAATGGATAATGATAATAACAGACCAGAAATGCCAAACAACAATATACAAATGCCTGGGCAAAATACAAACACTGCATCAAGCAAAGAAATTGGTACAACATATTATATAGTATTTGCAGTAGAGGCATTAGTGATTTCTAGTTTAGCAATATATCTTGTTATGTCAAATTTAAATAAGAGAAATATTAAGGAAACTTTTGAAAACAAAGATAAAATTATTATATATATTTTAGGAACACTCTTAGCAACAGGAGTATTAACTTACTCATTTGGTGCAATTACTACTAATTATTTTTTAAATAGTTCTAACACAACAGAAAAAGGAAATGGAAACAGCAACATTGAATACTCCTCAAAAAATGAAATTAAAGAAACGAAAACAGTAGAAAATGAAGAATATTCATCAAGCGAAAAAGATGAAAATGCTTTGTTGATTGATGGTGATATAACTGTAGATTTAAATAATATAACTGTAGAAAAAACAGGATCATCAGATGGAGGGGACAATACTAGTTTCTATGGAACTAACTCTGCTATAATTGCCAAGAACGGTGCGAAAGTGTCAATTAAGAATTCAACAATTACAACAGATGCTACAGGTGCAAATGGAGTCTTTAGCTATGGTGGAAGTGCTACAACAAATAATTCATCAAATGATGGTACAACCATAGAAATATCTGATTCAAAAATAACTACATCACAAGATAATTCTGGTGGAATAATGACAACTGGTGGAGGAACAATGATTGCTAACAACCTAGAAATAACAACTAGCGGTACTTCAAGTGCAGCTATAAGAACAGATAGAGGTGGAGGTACAGTAACAGTAAACAAAGGAACTTACAAAACAACAGGAAAGGGTTCTCCAAGTATTTATTCGACAGCAGACATAACAGTAAATGATGCTACTTTAATAGCAACTGCATCAGAAGGAATAGTAATTGAAGGAAAAAATAAAGTAACAATAAACAATTGTGATTTAACTGATACTAACAATGAGTTAAATGGACAATCAACAACATATAAAAATATTTTCCTATACCAATCAATGAGCGGAGATGCCGCAACTGGTGAAGCATTATTTAATGCAACTGATAGTAAAATTACAACCAATAAAGGGGACACATTTTATATAACAAATACAACTGCCACTATAACACTTACAAATAATGAAATAAAAAATAATGATTCAACTGGAGCCTTCTTAAGAGCCCAAAAAGATTCTTGGGGAAACAGTGGTTCTAACGGAGGAGATGTAACTCTTATAACGAATAATCAAAAGTCATTTGGAGACATAATAATCGACTCAATTTCAACACTAACAATGACTATGAAAGAATCATCTTATTATGAAGGTACAATAAACAGTGATAACAATGCAAAGTCAATTATATTAAATTTAGACGCCACTTCAAGTATTAATTTAACAGGAAATAGCTACATTACAGAACTAAATAATGAAGTAAGTGATAATAGCAATATAGATTTTAATGGATATAAACTTTATGTAAATGGTACTGCAATAAATTAAAGTGTAAATTTACATGATTATAGGACAAACATATCAACAATTCTTGATAAATATGCTAACATAATATTGGGTGAAGTATATGAAATGTGTAGAAATAACAGGTGCAAAAGAACTTAAAGTAACAACAAAAGATGAACCAGCAAAGTCCGATAACAAAGTAACTTTCAAGGTTAACGCATGTGGAATTTGTGGTTCGGATATACATTATTGGGACATGGGTGCTCCAGTTGGACTTGTAATGGGACATGAGTTTTCAGGTACAGTTACTGATCCAGGAGATAGAAAAGATTTAAAAGTTGGTGACAGAATAACAGGCTTACCAATATCACCATGTGGTAAATGCAATGCATGTAGAAGTGGAAATCCACAATATTGTCAAGAAACTTGGACACATGCAATTGGTCTATCTTTAGAAAATAGCGGTGGTTATGCAGAATACTCAAGTTGCTATAGTAGTATGGTTAGAAAATTACCAGATACAGTTACTGATGTAGAAGCTTGTATGGTAGAACCATCTGCCGTTTCACTACATGCTGTAAAACTAGCCGATATAATTGTTGGCGATAAAGTATGTATCATTGGTGGTGGAATAATTGGTTTGATGGCCGCAGAATTTGCTAAAATGGAAGGCGCTACTTATGTAGCATTACTAGAGACAAATGAAGCACGTGGAATGAAAGCTTGTAAGTATGGCAAAGTAGATGAATATTATAACGCTATAGATGAAAATACAGTTCCAACATTAAAAGCAAGAACAAACGGGGGCTTTGATAAAGTAATAGAATGCTGTGGAAATCAAGGTGCAGTTAGTGAAGCAATGATACTTACTAAAAACGGTGGTACAATCGTATTAGTCGGAGTATCAATGAACCCAGTTACAGTGCCAATGGTTATACCAGTAATGGGAGAGATAACCATGAAAGGGTCAATTGCATATAGTGAGTTTGATTTTGAGCGTACACTTGAGTTAATTAGAGATAAACATTTAGATGTGGCACAATATATTGATGATGTTATTCCTCTAGAAAAAGCACAAAATGCTTTTGAAAGATTAACTAGTGGAAGAGATGATGCAATTAAAATTATTTTTAAACCATAATACGTAAAGAGTGATAAAACTTCACTCTTTTAATATGCTTTTATTTATCCAACAATTTACATTATTTTAATGTTAAAATAATTATAAATGTAGTTTTTAAAGCCTTAATATGTTAAAATATTTCATATAGTATAAATATTTAAAGGAGGACTTATAATGGCAGATAGTCAAACAGAAACAAGTTCAAATGTAGTATCAAGTCTATCAGACAGTGATATAGTTATGAATTTTCCATCAATAGATGAACTTTGTTTGTCATGGAATAATAAAGTTAATGGTTTAAATTTAACTAGCGAAAGAGTAATAAATGGATTAAAACCATTAACTGACTATAATATATATATAAATTATACTAAGTCACTTGCAGTTTCTGTTAGTTCTTTAACAAGCACAATAACTGAAGTTACATCAATGATAAAATCTACTGCAACTAGCCAACAAGAAACTGACTATGCTTATTCTAATTATGTTGCGAGCGGTACTTCATACACCAGAAATAGTGGCTCAAGGTCTGATACAAGCTCTAATACCACAGTAAATAACAATAATCAAAATACTCAAATAGATACAAATAAAGATAGCAATAATCAAAACATTTCAGTTAGTGATTATGTTGGACTATCTATAGCATTATCAAGCATTGCTACAAGCAAAAACAGTAGTCTAGAAAATGTTTTAAATGATTTCAACGGAACTTTAATTAAAGAAAAAGTGATGGCTTCTCCAAATATTAGCGAAGATATGAAAAAGGCTCTTTATAACCTTGATGATAACAATTTAAAAAAAGTTTTAATGGAAGCATACAGTAATGGAGCATTACAAACGATCGATGAGAAAAATTTGGAATATTTAAATAGTTATATAGACAAAGTAGCATTAAGAAATAATATTACATCTAGTGAACTTCTTGATAATAGCAGTAATAAAAATATATTAACAAATGCTATGAAAAATTATGAAGTTGCCATCTCTTTACTTGATGATAAAGATGGTATGGAAGTAGCGGGAAATATATATGATGGACAAGGAATAGAAAATATAAGTGAAGACATCGTATATGCTGTAAGAGATGTAATTGACATGGTTGCAGATAAAAACAATACAACCGCAGAGAGCATAATAACAACTAAAAATTATATAAATGATGCATCTGGATCAAAGAAATTTATGGCAATATTAAATCAAAGTACAGACGTTCAAAAAATAATTAAATCAGTATATGCAAAAAGAGGTTAACTATGGGAAATATATTTAAAATAAATTGTAGAAAGTTATATGAAACAGGTTTGTACATTGATAAAGAAGTAGAAAAGCTAGAAGAAAATGTTACAGAAATGAAAAAAATAACCGAAGAAATAGGAGAAGTTTGGAGTGGCATTGATTATGATAACTTTAGTGAAAGTTTCATTAATTATCTAGATACCATAAAAAATGTAGAAGATAAGATTAAGGAAAATACTCAAGTAATGGAAATCCTTGCTACAAAACATAGCAACATAGATTTAGATTTAAAAAAGACAATGGATTTAAACAGGGGGTACCAAGATGAGTAACATAAAGTTGGATACAAATAAATTAAATGAAAAAATTACAGAATTAAAAAGTAGAAGAGATGAAATAAAAGAAATTCTTGAGAATATTGAAGCAAAAGCAAATACAATTCCTGATTTTTGGCAATCTGCTACAAGTGAAACTGTTTTAAATGAATTTAAAAGTATTTATGATGAATTTAAAGCTATAAAAGAAAGTAACGATAAATATATTGATTTTTTAGAAAAGATAGTAATAGAAGATTACAAAAGTAAGGAAGATTCATTAGGCAAACTAATAGATAGTAATATTTAAGGAGGCACTCATGGAAATAGATGCAAAGTTATTAAAATTTGAAGCTAATGTAAGTCCATACTTAGAAAAATTAGATACTTTTGAAAAAGAGTTAACAACAGATATAACTAATTTATTAACTTTAAATAATGTGATGGTCGATAACTTAAATGAATCATTTCAAAGTAGTGGTGGTACAAGTGTATTAGCACAAATGGAATATATAAACCAGACTGTAAAGAAAATTGAACAAAGTCTAGAATCAGAACTTGGAAAAATGATAGAAGACTGTAAAAAGTTGCATTCTGGAATAAAAGAACTTGAACAAATTTTAGGTGAATATAATAGTAATATGGCCAAATTAAATAAAATGGAACAAGATGATCCAAATAGATCAAGTATAGCTGCCAAAGTAACAAGTTCAAAACAACAGTTTGAAATAAAAAATCAAGAATTATGTAAATCTCATGATGAACTTTTGGCAAGAGAATCTGGTAGCGAAAAGTTAAAAGAATTCCAAGTTACTGAAAGTACCACTGATACTGGTTTAACAATAACATCTACTGTTACTTCTGATAATAGTGTAAATATTTATTATGAAGTTAATGGTGTAATATATCAGAAAGTTTTACCATATTCATCATCAAGTGGTGGTGTTGGTGCAACATATACAATAGCATACGATAAAAATGCAATTGTAAAAGCTGTTGGTCAAGACTCAGAAATGGGTAAGCAAGCAATCTCATTCTTAAATTCTAAACTTAAAGGAAATAATGATAGTCAGGTATTGTGGAAAATGTTTGGCAAATCTTATACAAACAAGGAATGCTCTGATATAGGTAAAATAATGGATGTAATACTAGAAGGATCTTATAAAGCAAATAATTGCAAAAGTGTAAGTGATTATGCAACAGTAGCAGCAGTGGTAGCAACAAATTCACTTGTTACTGTAAGAAATGGCTCAAGTGGTAATACATATACTGAAGGATTCACTGAAGTTGTTAAAAGTGGCTATAATTGTGTAGAATTTACTGCATGGACATACTATCAAGGCTTATTAAAAACTAATCAAGCTGGAAATAATAATCTAAAAGGTGTTACGCTTTATGAAATATTTGAAAATAGTGAAAAAATCGAAAATATGTCAAGTAGTGAACTTTTATCCAATTTAAAACCAGGAACAATAATATCAAGATATGGAAGTGGAAGTGGACATACAGGAACGGTACTTGGTGTTGTGAAGTCAGATGATGGAAGTTATCGTGTTAAGATAGCACAAGCTCAACCATCTTATGATGGAGGACAACGTGGTGTTGTTGTAAATACATGGCGATTAGATCAATTAACAAATGACTGGTCAAGGTTGATGTCCACCGATACAATGACAAAAAGAGCCGTAGAAGGAAAATCAGCCTTTGGAAAAGCGTAGAATATTTTTATATTCTACTTTTTTTAAAAAAAATTTTAGAAGAAATTAAGGAAAAACAAATTTAACTAGCAATAATAATATTAGTGATGGTAAAAGATAAACATATGAAAAGAAAAATATTATTGTTAGTTTTTTTGTTTTTAATATTTGGACAAAGTATAAAAGCTGCAGCGACAGTTTCATCTTTTAGTGGTGCAGAGTTCTTGCCAAATATTTCATATTCTAAGTACAATATGCAGTATCATGAGTATAAAAATGCTAAAGCTATAAGAAATACAGTTACATCTAATATTGCTTATTGTATAGATTCATTTTCAACACTTATAGATGGAAGTACTTACACAGGATATAAAGAGTATAGCAACTTGTTTAATTTAAATGAGGAACAGTGGAAAAGAATTAAACAACTAGCATATTTTGGTTATGGATACAATGATCATACAGATTATAAATGGATTAGCATAACCCAAATGTTAATCTGGAGAACTGCAGAACCTCTCTATTCTTTCTACTGGATCAACAATGTGAATGAAGGAAAGAAAATTTTCCCATATAAGCAAGAAATGAAAGAATTAGAAGAGTTGATAAAGGATGCAAATACACTTCCAGATATAAAAGATAACATTGAATTAAGTAAGAATAGTACAATGATTTTAGAAGATAACAATAGGGTTTTAAGTAAATACAAAATAAAAAAAGCAGATATTGATTCTTACATTGAAGATAATAATCTTGTAATAAAAGCCAAAAATAGTGGTAACTACACAATAACTTTAATAAGAGAATTTAATCAGGCTGAAAAAGATACTGAGTACTTTTACAATGAAGAAAGTCAAACTTTAATAGAAAGAGGAAAACTTGATCCTATCGAAATATCGCTTAATATTACAGTAAAGTCAGGAAGTATTAAAATAAATAAAGTAGACAGCGAAACTCAGACCAATACTCCCCAAGGTGAAGCTTCTTTAATTGGAACATTATTTTCTGTATATAAAGATGATATCTTGGTAGGTACAATAGAAATTGATGAAACTGGTAGTGGTATTTTAGAGGACTTAGAATACGGAAAGTATAAAATTGTGGAGACTAAAGCAGGTCCTGGATATAAAAGAGATACTAATGAATATTATTACGTAATTGATAGTGAACATTTAAATATAGAAATAACAAAGGAAAATGATGTTAAAAGCACAAAAATAAAAATAATTAAATATTATGGCAGCAAACAAGAATACGAAAAAAATGAAATGAAACCAGAAAAGGGCGCTATATTTGAGTTTATAAATAAAGAAAATGAGATAATTAGAAAAGAAACAGATGAAGATGGAACAATTGAACTTACTCTACCATATGGAACTTATATAGTAAGGCAAGTAAGCAGTAAAGAAAATTATGAAAAAGTAGATGATTTTACTATTGTAGTTGATGAGAATGCTAAAGATATTTATGGACTTGTATTATATGATATGGAAATAGAGGTGCCAAATGCCTATATAAGAGAAACAAATTTAGAAGTAGTAATAAATATTATTAAAACAACTTTAGAAGAAAGTGTAATACATGAAAAATAAAATAAGACTAGTACTTTTTCTAGGCATGACACTTTGTTCATCAAGCATAGTCTACAATAGTCAAAAAAATATAAGTGAAAATACTGTAGTAAAAGAAGAAAAAACACAACAAACAGTGGAAAAAAAAGAAGAAATAGTAATACCTGAAAAGGTAGAAAAGGTTATAGACACTGTGGAAAATCCAATAATGAAACTTGTTATACCAAAATTGAATATTTCTAATAATATATACGAAAAAAATAGTAATGAAAATAACATAGATAAAAATGTTGTTATAATGAATGAATCAACATTACCAAGTGATGCTTTTGGAAACATTATACTAGGAGGTCATTCTGGGACTGGAAAATATGCATATTTTAAAGATTTTGATAAGTTGGAGTTAAATGATTTAATTTACTTGCATTACAATAATAAGGAGTATAAATACAAAATAATAAATATACATAAAGATATAAAAGACGGAAAAATAACAGTTACAACCGTTCAAAATAGAAGTTTGATAACACTTTTTACCTGTAATCCCAATGATAAAAAAACATATCTAATAGTTGTCGGAGAATTGATAGAAGATTGACTGAGGTTAATCTTTTTCTTATTATATAAAATATATGGTAAAATATATTACGTTAAATGAAACAATTTACAAAAATATTACGACTAATATAGTGAGGGTGTAGAAATGGCTGAAAGAACTAATGAATTATTTGACAATATATACAAAGAAACTTTTGATGATGTTTCTAAATATGTTGTGTGTAATTGTTCTAGCCTTTCAGATGTAAGTGATATATTGCAGAACATATATATGGAAGTTGTAAAAATAATTGATAAAGATAATTATGAACTTCTTACAAAACCATATATTTATGGCATCACAAGACACAAAATAAAAGATTACTATAGAAAAAACTATAAAGTAAAAGATACATCCTATAACATAGAGTTGATAGAAAATGTAGATATTGAAAGCTTAAAAGATGAAAGTATTGATATTGAATATAATTTTTTATTACAGTATAATACAGATAAAGTATGGAAATACTTGAAGAAAAAATCTATGACAATATCGAGAATATTTTATTTGCATTACACATTAGATTTAACAATTAACGAGATAGCTGAAGAGCTTAATATAAGTGAGTCTAATGTAAAAAATTATCTCTATAGAACACTAAAAGAATTAAGAAAATATTTGATGGAGGATGAATAATATGAATTTAAAAGAAATGTTTAAAGAAAAGATTAACAAGAAAAGAATATATAATAATGTGGTAAATGAAAAAAAAGCCAATATAAAACCAAGTACAATAATAATTGCTTCAGCAGTAACTATAGCACTTGTTACTGGAAGTATACTTGTCAAAAGATATTTAGATAACAAATAGGAGGAATACAAACATGATTGAAACATTACTATTAAAAATCAAAAACACTTTTAGGAAAGTAAATATAAAGTTAAGAAATAAGTGGTGTAAAGGATATAAACTACCAAAAAATGTTCAATATTTCGAAGGAAGTTTGTATGATGCAGTATTTGAATCTGCTTTGAAATATCCTTTAAATGTGGCTATAGAGTATCAAAATACTCAGATTAGTTATAAACAGTTAATTAAAAGAATAAATCGTTGTGCAAAGGCTCTAAAATATTATGGAGTAAAAAAAGGTGATAGAGTAACTATATGTATGCCAAATACTCCAGAAGAAGTAGTAATGTTTTATGCAATAAATGAAGTTGGTGCAGTAGCAAATATGATTCATCCTTTATCAAGTGAAAAGGAAATTGAATATTACTTGAATAAAAGTAATACTAAACTAATGCTATGTATTGATATAACTTATAAGAAAGTAAAAAATATAATAGATAATACAAAAGTTGAAAAAGTAGTTATTACATCAGCTACAAAATCAATGGAGAGAATGACAGCCTTTTTATACTGGATAGCAAAAGGAAGAAAGTTGAATGTAAAAGAAGACGAAAAGTTTATTCTTTGGGATCATTTCATAAGAAAAGCATCTGAATATAAAAAGGATCCATACGAGAGTGTTGACTATAATGATCCTGCAGTAATATTGTATAGTGGTGGTACAACTGGTAAACCAAAAGGTGTTGTTATAAGTAACTATTCATTTAATACACAAGCATTACAAAGTAGATATGTATCAGATGTTTTAGTACCAGAGAATTCATTTTTAACGTTCTTGCCAAACTTTCATGCATTTGGTATTGGAATTTGTACACATACACCACTTTTTAACGGTATGAAGTCAATACTAATTCCGCAGTTTGATTCAAAAAAATTCAAAAAGTATTTAAGAAAATATCGTTTCAATGTTTTATGTGGAGTACCAACTTTGTATGATTATATATCTAAGATGAAGTTTAGAAAAAATGAATTAAGATGTTTAAAACTTGTCGTATGTGGTGGTGACTCAATGAGTCTTGCTCTAAAGAAAAGAGTAAATAAGTTTTTACAAGAATATGGAGCCAAGACAGACATAAAGATAGGTTATGGTTTAACTGAATCAAGTGGTGTAGTAGCACTTTCACCAGAGGGAATATATGATGAATCAGATGTAATTGGTTATCCATTTCCAGATACAATATTTAGAATTGTAGATATAAATGATGGTAGTGAAAAGAAAATCGGAGAAGATGGAGAAATCTGTATAAGTGGACCAAATGTAATGCTAGGATACCTAGATGAACCAGAAGAGACTGCTCAAGCATTGTCTAAAAAAGGTGGAGAGATTTGGTTACATACAGGAGATATTGGATATATAGATAAAAAAGGATTAGTACACTATAAATCACGTCTTAAGAGAATGATTATAACAAGTGGTTATAATGTATACCCTGCAAATGTTGAAGAAATAATTATGCAACATGAATCAGTGCTTAAGTGTGCAGTAATAGGTGTAAAAGATGAAAACAAAGGTGAAATAGTAAAAGCTTTTATAGTTTTAAAAGAAGGCAAAAATGCGATACTTAGTAAAGTAAGTATTCAGAAACATTTAAAGAAACATTTAGCAAGATATGAGCAACCAAGAGAAATAGAATTTTTGCAAGATTTACCTACAACAAAGCTAGGAAAAGTTGCATATAAAGAACTAGAAGAATTAGATAAAAAGAAAAGTTAGAGTGAAAAATCTCTAACTTTTATAATTATTAAGCATAATAGTTATAATAGTAATAACTTCTTTTTTCATCATTTCATAATTTAAACTTGAGTGTTTGTGATAAACAATTTCATGGCAATAATTTTCAACTATTCCAATAATGATATGGACTTTTTCTAAAAAATTATCGCATTCAAAGCCATTTTCTTTTAAAACTTCTACTATCTGTTTAGTCATAGTAATTTCTTTAGAAAGAAAAATTTCTGCAATGTCTTCATCTTGATGAGAAAGTGCAATCATTTCTTCATGTGCTTTTTTTGTAAGAGTATGCTTTTTTATAAATATATCCAGTATTTCATCAAGTGTTTCCTCAAGGTTATCAAATTTTTTGTCTTTACGTTTTAAAACATCAAGCATAGGGAACATTATATTATCTGAATAATTTTTAACACCTTCTATAAATATTTCTTTTTTATCATTAAAGTATTGATAAATGATACCAGTTGATACTTCGGCATATTTTGCAATATCATTAGTATTAGTATTGTAATAGCCGTTTTTACACATCAACTCAAATCCTTTTTCTATTATTTTTTCTTTCTTTTCAATGGATCTTTTTTGCGTTGGCATTCTAACTTCTGACATAAAATCACTTCCAAATTGTATTATACAACGTAAACATTATTTTTTCAAATATGAAAAAAATATCACATTTTATTGACTAGTACAAAATATAACTGTATAATGAAGACGAATGTGAAAAAAATATCATATTTACAAGGAGTGAGTTATGGAAGAGTTAATAAGTTTAAAAAATGTAAAGAAAACATATATAGTAGGAGAAAAAAAGTTTAATGCTTTAGATAATGTAAGTTTTACTATAAACAAAGGTGAGTTTGTAGTAATACTTGGCCCAAGTGGAGCAGGAAAGTCAACACTTTTAAATTTACTTGGAGGTATGGATAAAGCAACAAGTGGAAAAATAAAAATTGGTGAAGAGGTTATATCTAATTATTCAGATTCAGAACTAACAGATTATAGAGCAGAAAATATAGGATTTATTTTCCAGTTTTACAACATATTACCAACTCTTACGGTTTTGGAAAATGTAAAAATAGTAAATGATATTGTAAAAGAACCAAAGGATGCTAAAAAGGTATTAAGAGAAGTTGGACTTGAAAATCATTATAACAAGTTTCCAAATCAATTATCTGGTGGAGAACAACAAAGAGTTTCCATTGCAAGAGCAATTGCTAAAAATCCGTTGCTACTTTTATGTGATGAACCAACTGGAGCACTAGATTCAAAAACAGGAGTTGAGGTTTTAAAACTTTTAAAGAAACAATGTGAATCTGAAAGTGGTAATAATACAGTTGTAATTGTTACCCATAACTCTTTAATTGCGGAAATTGCTGATAGAGTAATAAGATTAAAAAATGGAAAAGTTGAAAGTAATGTTATAAATGAGCATCCAAAAAATATTGATGAGGTAGTGTGGTAGTTATGCTAAAGAAAAAAATGTTTCGTGACATTATGCAGAACAAGTCACAATTTATAACAATATTTTTAATGGTTACCATTGGTGTTATGGTTTATGCAGGTATAGAATCATACATGAGTGGTATGACAAATGCTGCTGATAAATTCTACTTGGAAAATAATTTACAGGATTTAAATGTTTTAGGTACTACTTTTACAGAAGATGACTTACTTAAGATAAAACAAATGAAGAATGTAAATGATGCTGAAAGAAAACTTGAAGTAACTGGTATAGATGCTGATGATAAGGACAAAACATATTTAATAAGCTTCATTGAATCAAATAATATTTCAAAGTTTTATGTAACTGAAGGAAGTAGCTTTGATGTAAATAAAAAAGGTGTATGGATAGACAGTTTTTATGCTGACAAAAATGACATAAAAATTAAAGATAAGATAAGAATAAAATATGATAATTTAGTACTTGAAGAAGAAGTTTTAGGGTTCGTAAACATTCCTGATCATATTTATGATATAAAAGATGAAAAAGAAATTGTACCTGATAGAGAAAAATTTGGTATTGTATATATGTCCAAAAATGAAATACCAAAAGAATATATTGAAACAATTAGTCAAAAAATGGGTATAAATAAAGACTTAATAACAGATGATAATTATCAAGAATTTATTCCATATAACTACATAATGGTAGATGTTGATAACAAGAATAATTGCAAAAGTGTAAAAAATGACATAGAAGAAAATGTAAGTAATGCTTTGGCTGTAATAAATATTGAAGACACTGCATCATATCGTATGTATCAAGGTGAAATTGATGAAGGTAAAGCATATGTAGGAGTATTCTCTGGTTTATTCTTATTTATTGCAGTACTTTCTGTTGTAACAACAATGACTAGAATAGTAAAAAAGCAAAAAATACAGATTGGTACTTTAAAGGCCCTAGGGTTTAAAAAGAATAAGATTCTACTTCATTACATAGGTTATGGTTTTTGGGTTTCATTTCTAGCAGCAATCTTTGGAATATTATTAGGAAAATATTTCATAGGAACAGTATTTATGAACATTGAAATGTCTTTCTTTGAAGTACCTAATGGAGTACCTATTATTGAGTCAAAATGTTATGTGGTAGCACTTTTAACGGTTTTACTAGTATCTTTAATTACATATCTAACATGTTATAAAGAACTAAGAAAAATTCCAGCTGAATCATTAAGAAAAGAACTTCCAAAAGTAAAGAATGGAAGCTTGAATATAACTACTAAAGGAATATTTAAAAAATGCGGTTTTGAGACAAAATGGAATTTAAGGGATATTATAAGAAATAAGATTAGAACACTTACTGCAGTAGCAGGAATTGTAGGTTGTTGTACTTTAATAGTTTGTGCCTTTGGTATGCTAAATAGTATGAATAATTTTATTAAGTTGCAATTTGAAGAGTTATATAATTTTAAATACAAGTTATCATTAAAAGAAACAATAACAGAGTCTGAACTAGATAAGATTGAAAATAATTATGGTAAGTCAACAAGTGAAACTTTACAAATAGAATATGTAAAAGATGATGAAAGTAAAGTTGCTAATACAATTTTTGTAACAGATGCCAGTGATTTAGTGCAGTTCAAAGATAAATATGATAATTATATAAAAATAAATTCAAGTGATGGTGTTTACGTTACAGAAAAAATGAAAGAAGAAAACAATTACAATATTGGTGATGAAATAACATGGCATATATATGGTGATAAAAATTACTATAAATCACAAATAATAGGGTTCAATAGAGATCCACAAAATCAAAATATTACAGCAACAAGACAGTACATAGAAAGTCTAAATATTAAGTATAAACCAGATTCTTTATATACTAATGCTGATTTGAAAGATACAAAAGAATTAGAAGGTGTAGGGCTTATTCAAAATATTGATGGTTTAAAAGAAAGCATGCAGTCAATGCTATCAATGATGAAGTCAATGATTATGTTAATTATCTGTTTTGCTATTTTACTTGGTGCCGTTATCATATATAATATGGGTATATTATCATATAGTGAAAAACAATATCAATTTGCAACTTTAAAAGTTCTAGGATTCAAAGATAAGAAAATAAGAAATATATATATTAAACAAAATTTATGGATAACAATTATGTCAATAATTATTGGACTTCCTAGTGGATATTATTTAACTTCATGGTTGTTTAAAGCCTGTCTTGATGATAATTTTGATTTCTCAGTCCACATAAATTTATCAACTTACATAATTGCTACAATAGGTACATTTATTGTCTCTTACCTTGTTTCAAGTTATTTATCAAGAAAAGTTAATAAAATTGATATGGTATCTAGTCTAAAAGGTGATGAATAATTTTTCTATATATTATATAATAAGTATGGAGGATATATGAAAAAGTATAAGTATAATATAAATAATTTGGACTGCGCATCTTGTGCCCGTGAAATAGAAGAGTCTTTAAATGATAACAAAGATTTTAAAAATGTTGTAGTAAATTTTAGTACTTCAAAGTTATCATATGAATCAGAAAAAGATTTCAGTATAAAAAAGTTAAATGAGTTAATCAAAAAAGTTGAACCAGAGGCAGATGTTTCTAAGGAAGAAGTAGAAGTAAAAAAAGAGTTTCACCTTTCTATTCTTTTGATAGCACTTTTAATTGGTTCGTTAGGATACTTTATTAACTTTCCTTTCTACTTAAAAGTTATATTGTACATAATATCATACTCACTTCTTTTATATAGAACTTTTATAAATGCTGTAAAACTACTTATCAAGAGTAGAACTATCAATGAAAATGCTTTGATTACTATTTCCTGTATAGGAGCTTTAATAATTGGAGAAGTGGTAGAGGGAATGCTTGTAATTACTCTATATACAATAGGTAAGATATTAGAAGAAAGGGCTATTAACAATTCAAGAAAATCAATTAAGGATTTACTGGATATAAAGCAACCTTATGCTAATAAAAAAGAAAAAAATAAGATTGAAAAGATAAATGTAGAGGATATAAAAGTAAATGATATTTTAGTAGTAAAAAAAGGTGAAAAAATACCTGTAGATGGAATTATTACTAAAGGAAGTACTATACTTGATACTTCAGCATTAACAGGGGAACAAGAACCAGTTAACAAGAGTGAGCAAGATAGTGTATTATCAGGTTGCATAAATCTTGGTGATGTAATTGAAATGAAAGTTACATCTGCGTTTGAAAATTCTACAGTAGCCAAAATTCTTGAACTATTAGATAATGCAACAGACAAGAAGACCAAAACTGAAACAGCAATTACAAAGTTTAGTAAAATTTACACTCCAGTTATAATAATAATGGCAGTTTTAATAATGATATTCTTACCAATAGTTTTTAATGTAGATGTAAAAGACAGTGTGTATAGAGGTTTAACTTTCTTAGTTATATCTTGTCCTTGTGCTATTGCTATATCAGTACCACTTTCATATTTTACTGGTATTGGTGTATCAAGTAAAAAGGGAATTCTTATAAAGGGGAGTAACTATCTAGATAACTTAAGTAATGTTAAAAATATAATTTTCGATAAAACTGGTACATTAACTAATGGTTCATTTACTGTAACCAATATAGAAGTACTAGATGATTCTTATACTAAGGATGAAGTAATCGATATTCTTATTAAGGGAGAGTCTTTATCTAACCATCCTATTGCTAAATCGATTATGAAACTTAAAGATAATGAAATTTCAAACAAAAATGTCAAAAAATATGCAGAATTAGATGGTAAAGGAATTACTTTTGAATTAGATGGTAAAAAAATATCTATTGGAAATAAAAATCTATGTAACTGTGAAGAAAATGCTATTTTACATTTAAATATCGACGGTAAGCATATTGCATCAATTACAATCAATGATGGTATAAAAGATAATGCAAATGAAACCATTGAAACTCTTAAAAAAAATGGAATTAGAACTTATATGTTTACTGGGGACAAAAAAGAGGTAGCACTAAACATTGGTAAAAAACTTGGTATAGATGTAATAAAATATGAAATGTTGCCAAAAGATAAGTTCGATAATTTTGAAGAAGTTGCCAAAGATGGAAAGATAACTGCTTTTGTAGGAGACGGCATAAATGATGCACCTGTATTAAGAAGAGCAGATATCGGAATATCTATGGGTGGTGTAGGAACAGACTCTGCAATAGAAGCAAGTGATGTTGTATTGATGAAGGACGATTTAAAAAAAATACCACAAGCAATAAGTATTTCAAGATTTACAAAATATATAATTAAGCAAAATTTAATCTTTGCATTATCAGTGAAAGTAATCATACTTTTATTAAGTGTATTAGGATTTGCAAACATGTGGCTAGCAGTATTTGCAGATACTGGTGTAACACTTATAACAATTTTAAATACACTTAGAATAATGAAGAAGTAATTCATTTGGAAAAACTCACATACTTTTAGTATAATAAATGACATATGGAGAGAAAGTATGGACAATGTAAAAAGATGTAAGTGGTGTAATCTTAAAAATAAGTTGTATATAGACTATCATGACAATGAATGGGGAATACAAAATTTTGATGATAAATACTTATTTGAAATGTTAATATTAGAGTCATTTCAAGCAGGCCTTTCTTGGGAATGTGTATTAAATAAAAGAGAAAGCTTTAGAGAAGCTTATGACAACTTTGATATAGACAAGATAGCAAGTTATGATGAAAATAAAGTTTTAGAACTTTCAAATAATGAGAAGATAATAAGAAATAAACTAAAGATAAAAGCAAGTATAAAAAATGCTAAAATCTTTAAAAAAATACAATTAGAATATGGAAGTTTTGCAAATTATTTAAATTCTTTTACCAAAAATAAAACTGTTTATGAAAATGATAAAACGCATTCAGATTTATCGGATGCTATATCAAAAGATTTGCAAAAAAAAGGTATGTCCTTTGTAGGGACTACCATTATATATTCATATTTGCAAGCAATTGGAGTTATTTATTCTCATGAAAAAGAATGCTTTATGTACAAAGAATAGGATTTTTCTATTCTTTTACTAATGGTATAAAATTGTTAATTGCAGTAACTAGTTTTGGATGTCTAATAATAAAATGTATTACTGGATTAGCATTCTTAGAAATTATAACATAGTCATCATTGAAAGAAGTAATTATTATATTATTAAACGTTTTAACATTACTTAATATGACATTATAATTTCTATTTTTCTTTTTAAAATCAAGTGTAGAATTTAAATGTTCTAAATATTCTTTGTAATGATATTTAATCTTTTTACTGCAAAAAGTATTTTCTAATGAAAGGTAAATATTTTGTTCATCAAAGTTTTTACTTTTAACTTCATAAATAGTGTCATTTATTTTATTGGATTTAAGTATTTCTTTAGCCATTTCAAGTTCAGTATTTTTATATTTTAATATTTTTTCAATTTCTTGCTCACTAATATTTTCTCTTTTCAAAATTTTTATAAGTAATTTATCCGTTATTGTAAACAAAGGTAGGGAAGATAAAACTCTGTTTCTTTCTCCTTCTTTCTTACTTTCTTCATTTATAAACTGATAAAATTTCTCTTTATCGTTTTCTCTATATATATTCATAAGAGGTGTTGCTTTACGTAAAAGCAAAGATGCCTTTTCTTTAAAGTATTTAAGTTCATCACTACTATTAGATAATCTATATTTACCTTTGCTATGATATCCTTCTATACATTCTCCTGTTAAAAATACAGGACCTCCAACATAGTTTAAATGATTATAAACAGTATTTTTGATTTCTTTAAAATAAAACGGTGATACTTGTCCGGTCATATATATTGGAATCCAGCTTTCAAGCCCAAGCATCATTTCATTAAAAGGTCTATCTAAATTATGTATTACGTTAAGATGTAATCCTTTCTTAAGACAAAGTGCAATAGCAAACATCCACTTCTTACCAAAGTCAACATCTTTTGCCATATCTTCCATTGGCATATCACTACACATAAAGACATCTTCCTTGTTTTTAGATAACACAACAGCTTTAAAAAAGTCTAATTCTCCTTTCTTCATTTCTTCTAATCCATAATAATCTTTATTTTTTATATGATAGAAAGGTACAAATGGTATTTTTAACTCATCAAACTTAATCGCTTTTATATAATCGTTTAAGTCAAAATTATCCAGGTTATTAAGGAATTTTTCTATTTTATCATCCTTATTTTCTTCAGTACTTTTAGATAACCATTTGAATACTAAATTAAAGAAGTTAGTTTTCTCTTTTAAATCTTCTACGTTACATTTTAAAAGCAAAGATAATTCTTTTTTACTAATATCATCATTATATTTATAAACTATGTAACTAGAAACTTTTTTTGTAAAATCAATTGGATCAGATGGCCTTGTTTTACCAGCTTTTATCCTAGAAATATGTGATGGGTCAAAGATAATATATTTTGCCATATCATTTGTATTTATGTGTAGGCATTCACTTATTTCTTTTAAATTTTTGCTAAATGATGAATAATCAAAAGAATCTTTTTGGTTAATACAGTTATTAAACTGTTTTAAAACTTCTTTTCCATTATATTTACCATTAGAAATTTTTTCAATCGCATTTGCAATATTTACAACTTGAGTACTATCACATGATGGAACACGTTGCCCATTTCTGTATCTACTAATAACAGAATTTGAAATACCAGAAACATTAGAAAGTGTTTTTGAAGTACAATTTAATTCGTCAAGATATTTGTTTAAGATTTCATTAAATTTCATAAAAGATCACATCCCATTTAAGTATACAACATAAAATACAGAAAACATAAAAAAAGTTGCCAGAATAGTCAATGCTTTTAATGTCAATAATATTGATATAAATACATCTTTATAATAATATTTAAAGTAGGGACGTGATATTTTGAAAAAAAATAAAAAGATAATTATGATTATAAGTGCTATATTACTAATAGTAGCAATTACAGTAGCAATAATAATAGGTGCTAATAAAAAAAATAATGAAGATAATGAACCAAAAACATTATTAGAAGAAGTTCTAAAAATAAGAGGAAAAAGCCTAGAAGAAAATGATTATAAAAAGTTTGTTGGAGGAGAAGTTTTAAATGAAGATACCGCATTCCTAGAATATGCTTTCCTTAGTAATAATAAAGTTTATATTTTTGATCCAGCAAAGCTAAAAAAAGGAGAGTTAAGCTATAGAAAAGTTTATGATATTCCTGAGAATATAAGAATTATGAACATTAACCCATCATTAGGAACTGATATTGGACTAATTTCTTATGATGATATATATTATTATCTTGATGATGAAAATCTAGACAACAAGGGTGCGGATTATGTTAATTTTGAAAATTCTGATTATCATTTCAAGAAATTTTATGGTGAAAAGTACTCTTTAATATATCAGAAAGAAAATTTTGATTATGACTTTATATCAAATTATTGGTATGCAAAAGATAATATTCTTTATACATTTGGAGCACCTTTTGATTATAAAAGAGAAAAGATAAGTGGTAATTATGAGGGAGAAAATGTAATAAGAATATATAATGAAAGAATTGTAAAAACAGATAAAGGTTTCTACGAGGTAGTAGTATATTCTGATAATGGTAGAAAAGTATCTACTATGAAAATAAATCTTTTAACAAAATACTACGATGAAGTTTTAACATTTACTTATGAGTATGTAATATTAAAAGATTATACAATGATACCAATAAACGATGTTATGCCTAATAGACCTCAAAAATATCAATATAATTATTACTGGGGTGGCTTAAATGAAAAGCCAAATTCCTTTGAGGAATAATATTATTAAACAAGTTTCCATTTTTTTTACATATAGATTTATAAAATAAAAAAATTGTTACTCTCCAGTAGCAATTTTTTTCTCTATCAAGTGAATTATAAAGTACATTATATAAGAAATTATTCCTAGTATAAATACCGATGTTATAACCAGATCTATATTAAATACTTGTGATCCATACATAATCAAATATCCAAGGCCCTTTTTAGAAACCAGTAACTCTCCCATAATAACGCCAATTAGTGACATGCTTATATTGACTTTTAATGTATTTATTATATTAAGTTTATTGCAAGGAAGTATTACTTTAAAGAATATTTGCATCTTATTTGCGTTAAAACTTCGAAGCAGTGTAATATAGTTTTTTTCCGTTGCCACAAATGAATTATAAATATTTATGATACTTATGATAGCACTTATCATTAAAGCCATAAATATAATTGAATTAGTACTTGTTCCTACCCAGATTATAATTAAAGGACCAAGTGCCACTTTTGGAAGAGAGTTAATAACTGTCAAATAAGGATCAAATATTTTTGCAACTATTTCATTTGACCAAAGTACTGTTGCAAAGATTATACCTATAACAGATGCAATTAGAAAACTTAAAAAAGTTTCATAAACAGTAATACCAATATGTACCCATAAATTATCATTAAATAAGTTAATAAGTGTATTTAAAATATTACTGGGTGAAGAAAATAAAAATGTATTTATTATTTTATAATTGGCAAGTATCTGCCATACGCTGACAAATGTAACTAAAATGGCAATTTGAAAAAATAAAATAATTCTTTTTTCTCTTCTTTTCTTTTTAACATACTTTTTATGTTCACTACTATATATGGACATCTAAATCCCTCCATATCTTGTCGTAATAAGAATTAAATTCCGGTTTAATTCTTTTTTCAATAGGGGTAAAGTTGCCATTAAATTTTATATTATAAATATTTTTTATTGTAGCAGGTCTTTTAGTTAACACGATAATTCTGTCCGACATACTTATCGCTTCACCTAGAGTACTAAATACCTAAAAATTGAATAGAGTGTAATGGTGATTATTATAGAAACTGGTATTTATATAAGAGTATCTACAGAAGAACAAGCACAAAATGGTTACTCTATAAGAGCACAAAAGGAAAAACTTTCAGCATATTCAAAAATAAAGGATTGGAATGTTATAGATTTTTATATAGATGAAGGAATAAGTGGAAAAAATATAAGTGAAAGGAAAGAGTTAATAAGACTAATAGAAGACATAAAAGCAAAAAAAGTTAATAATGTCTTAGTATATAAAATAGATAGATTAACAAGGTCTACCAAAGATTTAATAGAGCTTGTAGAGTTATTTAACAAATATAACTGCAGCTTTAATTCATTAAATGAATCTATTGATACAAAAAGTTCGACTGGTAGAATGTTTATAAAAATCATTGGGATCTTTGCGGAATTTGAAAGAGAAAATATTGTGGAAAGGGTAAAGCTAGGGCTAGAAAGAAAAGTTAAAGAAGGCTACACTATTGCATCAAGAAATTTAAGTTATGGTTATAAAAAAGAAAAGGGAGAAAAAATTCAAAAAATAGATAAAGAAAAATCAGCTATTGTAAAGAAAATATATGAAATGTTTTTAAAAGGTAAGAGTTATACAGAAATAGCAAAATATTTAAATAAAAAAAATATTCCTACCTTACATAATAAAAAATGGTCCTACAAAACAGTAAAACTAATTTTAACTAATCCTAATTATGAAGGAAAGGTAAGATATGGAATAAATACAAATAGATATTTTGAGGTAATAGGAAGGCATGAAAATATTATAAATAAAAATGAATACGAAAAAGTAAAGAAAATTATATGTACTAAAAGAGAAAAATCACAGTTAAATGGTAAAATCAAATGTATATGTGGTTTTAACATGTTAGAAAAAAAGTATGTTTACAATACAATTAAAGGTAAAAAAAATAATTATATAAGGTATATTTGTAAAAATAAAAATTGTGATACAAAAAGTATTGGTGAAAAGTTTTTATATAAGAAAATTGCATTGTTAAGACTTAATGTGGAAGATATTAAAGAAATAATTGTAGAAAAAAAGGAAGTAAAGAAAATTATCACTTACTAAATATGACAATAATAAACAAGATATTTAATTAAACTAAAAAAGAGGTGATAATTATAAAAAAACTTTTTATATTTATTTTTTCTATGATTCTAGTTATCTGTATTTATCTTATGCCTCCAACAATAACAAGTATGTACAATTATAAAAATTTAACTAGTTATGAAATAAGTGACATAGAAGGTTTGAAAAAAATGTATGCCAACGATGAAGTTGTAGCAAAACTTTATATTGCTTCTTTAAATATTGATACACCAGTGATGCAGCATAATGATAATAAGTATTATCTAAACCATGATGTATATGGAAATATAGATAAGTTTGGTTCGATTTTCTTAGACTACAGAAACAATGTTGAACTTGATAGAAAGCTTATTATTTTTGGACATAATTCAAACAAAGAAGACACTCTTTTTAAAAGACTAGAAAAATATTTGAACAAAGATTTTTATGAAGAAAAGAAAAACAGAATTATTGTTTTAAAAACAAATAACAAGAAAACAAAATATGAAGTGAAATCAGTTTACATTGAAAAAAGTGATTTTCAACATATGAAATTAAACTTTACAAAAAAAGACTGGATAAAACATGTCAATTTTTTTAATGATTCCTCTTTTTATAAGAATACAAAAATAAATTATGAAGACAATCTTTTAGTGCTTCAAACCTGTTATTATAAGCCGAAAAACTCTTATTTACTGTTAGTAGCAACTAAAATAGAAGAGGAATATTTATAATTAGTATAATTGTGTAAAGTGCTCAAAAAAAACTTTCTAACTAATTTACAAAAAATATACTAACGGTTATCATTTTATTGTGGTGATAATATGTATAAGAATATATGTATTAAGTTAGGTGTTATTTTTATAATTTGTGGTATTTCTTTATCATTTATAAACAATGCTTTAGCGTTCGCTAAGGACTATAATGACGACGTTGAAAAGACTAACATAATTATTGATAACATAAGCAAAGATTATGATATACTGAACAGTTATATAACAGGTTACAAAAGTCATGTTGAACTTATTTATAGTAAGTTTAATCTATATTTAGAAGAATTTCCTTCCAAAAAGCAAGAACTAGTTAATGATTTAGAGTCATTAAAAATGGAGGTAAATAAGATAAAAATAGTAATGCATGATATTGATAAAAATTGCAGTTACGATATAAATGACAATGAAACATCATCAAGATGCACAGTAGCAAAAGTAAATTATGATAATGCTACAAATAGCTACAATGAAATAATAGATAAATATAATAAAATCGTTGATATGTACAACGAATATGCGAAAGAAAACAACTTACTAGAATATGATTACTTTAACAATTAAGGTAGGGAAGTGATAAAGTGAAGAATAATAAAAGAGATAATTTATATCGTATTTTATTTATAACAACACTTTTTGTACTTCCTCTTTTTATTCCCGTTATAAAACTAATTAACAATACAAGTGATGCTTTAATAACAAAAATAATCTTATATGCATTATTTATTTTCTTTAGCATTGTTTTTCTAATTACTTTTAAATATTACAAAAACGAAAAATTAACTAATTATAGACTTGGTAAGATACTAATTATGACTGCATACGTTATTGAGATTTTTAGTGTAACAAGACTAGTTTTCTATAATAATTCTTTTAAAGAGTGGCTTGTTACAACAAGTAATAAGACTATTGAATATAAGGATCTCGCAACTTCGATTTATAATAGCAACGAGATAAAAAAAATTCTTGATAAAAATAATAAAGTGGTTGATTTAACCAAAGATATCATAGATTTTTCAAGTATTGATAAAGAAAGTGAAATATACAAGAACAAGTATGAAGAGGAAATATTAAAAAAAGATGATAATGAGTTATATAAAATCATAAAGATTTCTGGAACTACTATAGGTAGAAACTTGCATTACGAGGGATATATGGCAGTAATATATGATCCTTCAAAGGTAAAGCTTGCAAAAAGTTCTGGAGCGGGAACTCATGAAGGATCTTATGGAGAAGTATTACCTATAATATCTAAAAAAAATAATGCTATAATAGCTATAAATGCTGGTGGTTTTTATGATCCAAATTGGAACAGTAATGGTGGAATACCTCATGGTGATGTGTTTATAGATGGAAAGTTAGATTCTACATATGCAAGAGGTGATTTTGGTGGTGGAATAGTAGGATTTAATAAAGAAAACAAGTTAATATTAAAAAATATGACAACAGAAGAAGCAATAGAGGCAGGAATAAGAGATGCTGTTGACTGGGGTCCATACTTAATTGTAGATGGAGATAATAAATTCAAAGATATAGATTATTTTACTTGGGTATGTGCTAGAACTGCTATTGGTCAAAGAAAAGATGGAATAGTACTTATGGTTGTAATAGATGGTTTGCAATCACAATCCGCTGGAGCATCATATGCTGATATGGCAAAGATTATGGAAACATATGGTGCTGTAAATGCTGCTAATTTGGATGGTGGAACAAGTACTGCTATGACTTATAATCATGAGTATATAAACTCTCCATGGAATGGTTATAAAAAAACATATAGATATCTTCCAAATGCCTTTATTGTCACTGAATAATTATGGAAAAAAGAACATAGCTTCACCTAAGTCATGAGTTACCATAATTGCTGTTTTTCCTTCACTTTTAATTATGTTATATAAATCATCTGAAAGTGCTAATCTAGTTTGGTAATCAAGTGCTGATAATGGTTCATCTAAAAGTAAAATATCAGGTTCTATAGCAAGTGTTCTTATTAAAGCGACTCTTTGTCTCATACCACCGGACAAAGATGATGGATATTTATACATAAAATCTTTAAGACCGTATTTTTCCAAAAGACTAATTACTTTAGTCTTTTTTTCGTCCGTTAATTTATTCTCTATTTCAAGACCAATTAAACAATTATCAAGAATTGTTCTCCAGGGAAAAAGAGAATCTTTTTGAAGCATATATCCAAGTTTAATATTTTCTTTATCGAAGACAACCTCGCCAGAGCTTTTACTTTCAATACCAGCAAGAATAGATAAAAGTGAAGACTTTCCACATCCAGAAGGTCCAACGATAGATACAAACTCATTGTTATTTATTTCAAGAGAAATATCTTTTATCGCTTCAACTTCACTATTTAAATCATGATAAACTTTTTTTAAACCAAT
This sequence comes from uncultured Bacilli bacterium, assembly GCA_934100165.1. Taxonomy (GTDB): domain Bacteria; phylum Bacillota_I; class Bacilli_A; order RF39; family UBA660; genus RUG13868. Next base: position 28,248 of record CAKOPN010000006.1, on the reverse strand, counting down.
AATTCTTAATGTTTTATCCATTATTTCCTTTGTACATAAGATCCTCATAAGGAACTTTAAAGTCAAGTTCACCACTAGCTATCATGATATCTTGTAAGTGATCAAAAGACTCTTCTGTAAACTCAACAGTTTTAGGCCATGTATCTTGTTTTTTATATCTTTCTACAACTTTAGTTAAATCATTTAGTGAAGTATCAGGAAAGAAACTTAAAATTGATTTAGCAATTGTTTCACTATCGTTTTCATGAACAAAGTCAAGGCCTTTTTGAACAGCTTTAGTAAAGTTTTCAATTAGTTCTTTATTCTCTTCAAGGAAACTAGTTCTGGCACTATAAGAAGTATAAGGAACAATTCCACCAAGTTCTCCAATGGATGCTACAACGTATCCATAGCCTTCGCTTTCGATTTCTAGTGCCACAGGTTCACAAAGTGCACCAAAAAGGAAAACTGTGTGGTGAAAAAGGCAAAAATATGTTATTATAAACTTAATAATAGGGAAGTGTAATTATGAAAAAGAAACTTGTTTACGATACTAATGAAAGACCACCACTTGGTAAATGGTTTATTCTATCACTTCAACATGTATTTGCTATGTTTGGTGCTACTATATTGGTACCAATTCTAATAAATGAAGCAGCAGGAAGTGAAGTAATAACTGTACCTCTTGCTTTAGTAACAAGTGGTATAGGGACTCTTATTTATATATTTTTTACCAAAGGTAAGTCACCAGTTTACTTAGGTAGTTCCTTTGCCTTTATAACTCCTGTAGTGATGGCTTATAAAGAAGGTGGAATAAGTGCATTTACAACGGGAATAATTTCTGTTGGTATAATATATATAATATTTGCTCTGTTAATAAAACTTTTCGGTAAAAACTGGATAGATAAACTTTTACCTCCTATTGTAGTAGGACCAATGATAATAATAATAGGTCTTTCTTTGGCACCAAATGCGATAAGTCAAATAGGGCTAACAGGAGGAAATATCGCCTGGCAAAATATAATTGTGGCGTTTGTATCTTTCTTTGCTACTGCGTTAGTAGCAATATGTGCTAAGGGATTTTTAAAGGTTATTCCATTCTTAGTAGGAATATTTACTGGTTATATTTTTGCAATAATGTTAAATATGGTTAATTTCGCTCCAATTATAGAGGCAAGTATTTTTGAATTACCTAGATTTTTAATACCTTTTAAAGATTATAGTTTTAGTCTTACAGGTCTTTTAACGATGGCTCCTCTTGCTCTTGTTTCAATCGCAGAGCATATAGGAGATCATATGGCACTTGGTAACATAATTGGTAAAGACTTAATTAAAGATCCTGGATTGGATAGAACTCTTTTAGGAGATGGTTTTGCAAGTGTTGCAGCAGGACTTGTTGGAGGGCCTGCAAATACAACGTATGGAGAAAATACAAGTGTAGTAGGTATGTCAAAAGTAGCATCAGTTTGGGTAACAGGGCTTGCAGCAATTATTGCCATATGCATGGGATTCTTAGGAAAAGTAATAGCAATTTTTTCGTCAATACCGGCAGCAGTATTAGGAGGAGTATCACTTCTTCTTTATGGATTTATTTCTGTAAATGGTTTGAAAGTGTTAACGGAAAATAAAATAGACTTTAACAATATTAGAAATGTAATAATTGTATCCACTATGTTGATACTTGGCTTAGGCGGTGCAGTAATATCTTTCTCAAACAGTAATTTATCTTTTTCAATAACAGGTATGAGTTTAGCAGCGTTAATAGGTATTTTACTTAATTTGATTTTACCAGAACAAGTAGAAGAATAAAGCATATACATTTAACTAATAAATATAATTTTACTGGTGAATAAGGTGCAAGAGTTAAATGAAAAGATATATTTAGAAATTTCTCTTATAGTAAATAAAAAGGTATATGAAGAAGAGTTAATAACATATGAAGTGTATAATAAGGTTCAAAATTCTATTTTAGAAAAGTTAAATAATAAATAAAAGTATGCGTTAAGGCATATTTTTTTATGAGATGATTATATGAACTTGTGTGAGGTAAGAAAGAGTCTAGAAAGTGGTTTAACAATACAAGATATGCACCTTAAAGTTACTACGTACGGAAGGGTATCAACAGATCATGAAGAACAAAAAACATCTTTAATAAATCAAAGAGATTTCTTTTATGAAATGATCTTAAATAATAAAAATTGGACTTTTGTAGAAGGCTATATCGATGATGGTATAAGTGGCACGACTGACTACAAGCGTGATAATTTTATGAGAATGTTAGAAGATGCTAAAAATGGTAAGTTTGATTTAATTTTAACAAAGGAGATATCTAGATTTTCAAGGAATACTTTAGACAGCATAAAGTATACAAGACTTCTTTTATCATATGGTGTAGCGGTTTATTTTTATAGTGACAATATCAATACAATATATAATGATAGTGAATTAAGACTTACTATTATGGCATCAATGGCACAAGACGAAATAAGAAGACTTTCAGAAAGAGTTAAGTTTGGTATGGCAAGAGCACAAAAAAAAGGTGTTTTACTTGGTAACAATAGTTTATATGGTTATAATAAACAAAGTAATATGTTAATTCCTATTGAGAAGGAAGCAAAGGTTGTAAGAGAAATATTTAATCTTTATGCTGTGGAGAAAAAATCTTTAATTAAAATAGCAAGATCTTTAAACGATAAAAATATTAGAACTAGAGATAATAATTTATGGACAACGTCAACTCTTGTTAGAATGTTAAAAAATCCTAAGTATAAGGGCTTTTATTGTGGAAAAAAAGTAGAAATTGAAAATTATATTACTAAAAAGGTTATCAAAATGCCTGAAAGCAAGTGGATAACTTATAAAGATTATGAAAAAGTTACTCCAATAGTTAGTCAGAAAATATGGAATTTAGCTAATTCCATTTTAAATGAAAAAAAGAAAAGCACCAGTGCAAGTAAGTGTAATTATTCGTTAAGTCATAAAATTTTCTGTAAAGAACATGAAAAGTTTTATAGAAGAAGAAAAGGTAAAGTAAATGCAACATGGTACTGCTCAGTGTATTTAGATAAAGGAAAAAGTTATTGCAACAGTGGTGGTGTAAAAGAGAAAAAGATTAAAGAAATGGTGTTAAATAAGTTATATGAAAGTGGTTTCGATTTACCAAATGTAAAAAAATTTTTATTGGAAATGTATGGCGGTTTTAACCAAATATCAATATTAAAAAAAGAATTCGTAAAAATGAAAACAAAGATTGAGTGTAATAAAAAAGATTTGTTGAACTTGCTGATTGAGGGATATATTACAAAAGAAATGTATGTAGCAAAATGTAAGGAATATGACAATAAAATACTTAATGCCAAGAATAAAATAAAAAAAATTAGTGTTACTAATGATTTATCTAACATAAGTTTTTTTGTAGATAAAGAATTATCTAAGGAATATATATTTGACAAAGTGATAGAAAATTCTATAGAAAAGGTTATGATATCAAACAAAAATAATGTTCAAATATTGGAATTTGTATATAAAGATGGTAAAAAAACAGTGAGTAACAGTATCAACTTGCAAAGTTAAATTGACATTTAAACATGTTTTGACTATAATAAATTTTACTTTAATTTTAGGGGGGATAAAATATGGAAAAAAGTAAAGAAAATAAATACATAAGAAAGGTATTTTATGACATTGACACAGCTAAGGCAGTACCTTCAAAAGATGTAAGCTTGTTTGAAATTGATAGATGTGAACAACTTATTGTTAATGATAATGTATTAGGAGAAACAAGATCTAAAAATCTAGTTACTAGTGAAGAAATTTTCTGTTCAGAAGATGTTTTTGAGGAAATAAGTCCAGTTGAAGCAGAAAATTATTTAAAGTGCAGAGTTAAAAGTTGGTATGAGAAGAAAGATGCAAAACCAAGAGGATATTTTGCTAGCAACAGTATTTATAACGTACCAAGACATACAGAATTTTCCGTTTGCGGAATGGTAATGGCTGAATGTGTTGACAATGAATGCTGGACAAAAAAAGATATTGCAACACTACCAGATGAAGAAGAATCAATTTACGTATCCATGGATATATTAGCAAAATCAATGGAAACTAGTAAAGAAGCTATACATCAATTTGTACTTAATAGTAATAAAGAAGAAGTTAAAAAATTACAAAAATAACACATAATTATGAAGCAAAAGCTTCTTTTTTTGTGCAAAAATTTTCCTTTTTAGAACATCAATATCAAATAGTGTTACGAAATCTCCAATTCCACTTATAAAAGCACCACCCATAGCTGCAAAGGAAATACTAGTATCAATTGTTAAATCTTTTTTAGGGTCAATCCCATTTTGTCTTAAGGCCCATTCAAAAGTCATTTCTGGCATTCCACCAGTCCTACCACCTATAACGTATTTCCCTTTCAAATCTTCAAGTTTAAAATTATCTATTTTTTCTCTTGAAACTAGAAAACTTCCATCTTTTTGTGTAAGTTGAGCAAAAGTTTTTAAATAGTCTTTTTCTCCACCATTGTAAACATATATTGTTGCTTCACTTCCAGAAAAGCCAATATCTACATCATTTGATAATACAGCAGCAATTACTTTATCTGCACCACTAGCTAAAGTTAAATCAACATCTATTCCATATTCTTCAAAGAATCCTTCTGAGATAGCAGCATATTGTGGAGCATAAAAAATGCTATGAGCAACTTCTGCTACTTTAACTGTCGTCAAATCACTTTTTTTCTTACCTAAATCATACATAGTTATAAAACAAAGTGCAAAAACAAGACATATTGCGATTACAGTAACTATTTTCTTTTTCATAAATCCTCCTTTAATAATTACAGTGTATTATATGCTAGATATAAAAAAAGTTAATGATGCAAACATTTTCTATAATTCCAAAACATATACATTACTTGAAGGGAGTATGAGTTTTGGAAAGAGAAAATACATATGTTGTCGGTCGTGGCGATACCTTATATGGAATTGCAAAAAAATATAATACAAGTGTTCAGAGATTAAGAGAACTTAACAATTTAAATACAGATGTATTACAACTAGGAGACGTCCTAACCGTACCAACAGAAGGAGAAGAAAGTCCAAAGGAATGTGTTATCTACACAGTAAAAAAAGGTGACAGTTTATACAGTATTGCGAAAAAATACAATTCAAAAGTAGATCAAATAAAACGATATAATAATCTTACTAGTAATAATTTAAGCATTGGTCAAAGGATAACTATTCCATGCTTTGAAAGTGGAGAAGATCAAAATAACACTGTGAAGAAAGTTAATTATGAAGTAGTAAAAGGAGATAGTCTTTACAGTATTGCCAAGAAGTTTGGTACGACAGTAGATCAAATAAAAAAAGATAACAATTTATCAAATAATAACCTTGAAATAGGTCAAAGTTTAATAATCGTTGATAATACTGGTATAGAGTCAATAGAAGAATGTTATGGCCCTGATACTATAGTCCCAAATGATTATGCTATATACACTGTTCAAAAAGGAGATAGCCTTTATAGCATTGCTAAAAAGTTTGGAACTACAGTAGCAGAAATACAAAGATTAAACAATTTAACAACAACAGCACTAGATGTTAATGATGAGCTTAAAATACCAACAAGCACTTCGTCATCAACATCAAGAAAATACACCGTTCAAAAGGGTGAAAGTCTTTACAGTATAGCTAAAAAATTTAATACAACAGTGGATGAAATAAAAAGAAAAAATAACTTGACCAGTAATTTACTTTCAATCGGTCAAGTGTTAAATATATAGGAGGGCAAATGGAAGAATTAAATTTTGATAGTGAAGAGTTTAAAAATAGTGAAGCATATAAGAATTTTATGAGTGAAAATAGCACGGAAGGAATGCTTAAAATACAAGCTTATACCGCAAATCAAGCATATCCTTTAGAGGGAGTAGAAATAGAGGTATCTAAAGATATAGACGGTAAAAAAATAATTTTTTTCACAGGTACTACTGACAGCAGTGGAATAATTGATGACATAATGTTACCTACAGTAAAGTCAAAAGATGACATAAACTCTAAAGATGATATTTTGTATACGGAATATCACATTACTGCAAATTATCTAAGAAGTCATGTAAAAAAAGAGTATGATGTTGCAATGTTTGATAATATAAAAATTATTCAGCCAATTAGAATACCAATAACTACGTTGATAGAGGGTGATGAAAATTAACCAGACTATTAACTATCCAATGATACCAACAGAAATAGTTGTGCATCTTGGCAATCCTGATGAAGCAGCTAGAAACATAAGTGTACCCTTTATTGATTACATAAAAAATGTTGCATCGAGTGAAATATACCCAACATGGCCTGAAAGTGCAATAGAAGCTAATATTCTAGCTCAAATCTCTTTTGCCTTAAATAGAGTTTATAATGAATGGTATCCGAGTCGAGGCTATACTTTTGATATAACATCATCACCAAGTTATGATCAAGCATATGTTGAAGACAGAGAAATTTTTGATACCATATCAAAAAAAGTTGATGACATATTTAATAATTACATCTATAGAGAAGGACAAATACAACCACTTCATGCTATATATTGTGATGGAAGAGTAACAACATGCAACGGCCTTTCTCAATGGGGAAGTGTTGCTCTTGCTAGAAATGGTAGAAATCCACTTGAAATATTAAGACACTATTATGGAAATGATGTAAATGTATTTAGAAATGCTCAAGTTGGAGAGTCAATAACAGAATATGATGGTGTACCTTTAAAAATTGGTGACACGGGGAATGCTGTAAGACTAATACAAGTTGAATTAAATAGAATTAGTAACAACTATCCAGCAATTCCCAAAATATCAAGAACGAATGGAGTTTTTGGAGCATACACAGAAAATGCTGTAAAAAAATTTCAAGAAGTCTTTAACTTAAATGTAACAGGTGTAGTAGATAGAGCAACTTGGTATAGAATAAAGTATATATATAATGCAGTAAAAAAAATAAATGATATATACTCAGAAGGAATTTCTGAAGAAGAAGCAACACTGGAATTTAAAGAAAAACTAGAATACTCAGATACAGGTCCAGAGATTAGGGCTTTGCATTATATCCTAGGAGTTATTTCCTTCTTTGATCCAGATCTTCCTCTTTTAGATATCAATGGTGTATTTAATCAAAATACGCAAACAATGGTTATAAATTTTCAAGAAAAGTATGGTCTTCCAGGTAGTGGTGTAGTAGACTCACGTACTTGGGCCAAGATGATAGAAGTTTATAAAAATGCTATTAACAATATACCAACGGAATATGTAAAATATCGAGATGAATTTTTCCCAGGAAGAGTATTAACAATTGGTATGAGCGGTGATGATGTTAGAAAAATTCAAGAGTACTTATTAAAAATATGTAGGCAGTATGGTAATATACCAGGAATTAGAGTAAGTGGTATATTTGATGATTTGATGGAAAGATCAGTAGCGGTTTTACAAGAAATATTTGAAGAACCAGTGACAGGAATAATAAGCCCACTAACTTGGTACAATATTGTAGAATATTCAAAGCAAGGAAATGTTGAAACTTCAAATAATTAGCTGATTTAAATATATGTAAATTTTACAGGTCAAATACTTGTTTCTTTGCATATATTTTTATTTTGTGGTAATATAGAAATATAAGATGCTAGGAGGAATATATATGGCAGAATTAAATGAATACACAGCACAGATAGAAAGAGAAGAAGAACAAAAAAATTTTTTATTAAGGGAAATTAAAAAAGGTGCAAGTGAAGAAATTACAAATAATCCAGCTTTTGAAAGAACATTTGATATGTTTTATAGTTTAATGAAACAAGAAGTTGGCAGTTCTTACATGACACCAGAGATTTCAGAAGACGGAAAAACAGTAATAGTTACAAAAGAAGGTGTTAAGAAAGACAATGCAATATGGGGAGATAGATTAAAAAATAATAGAGCGATTGGAAGCTTAAAGTACTCTATAGATGAAGCAGGAAATTTAAGAGTAGGATTTGACTCTGGAGAAATATATGATGCAGATGAATATGCTAGGGCTATTCAAGATCCAACAGCAAGCGAAGAATTTGCAAGAACTGTTCATATAACTGATGCAAAAAGTGTATTAGATACTTACTATAAAACAGATATATATAATAAGCATGGTGTAGAATTGTCTAGCGGAAGTTTTTATGATATGGGAGGACTATTGAGAAGTTATGCAAAGTCTACTATATTATCTGAACAAGTACTATCAAAATTACATAAACCAGAGTTTGGATATGATGATTTTAGATTTCCAATGTTTTCAACAGGTAAGGCAGAAGCAAGGGTTTCTTTCCGCCCAGAAAGTAGTTTGGGAGTAATATCTACTAAAAGAGTTGTAGGAAAAAATCAAATGCCAACTTACGAAATTTACCCATCTGACACAGAATGTCCTGAAAGACTTGCTCCTAGTGTACCAACACCAGCAGCTACTTACAGTGTAGAAGAAAATGGTTATGTGGTAGATCAACGTCACTATCCAGGAATAAATGATTTGGAAGAATTGAAAGAATATCTTGATAATAGCTTTACAATGGGAATTGAAGGCTCAAATACAAAAAAATATGATGGTGAACAATATGAAGGAATACTTGCAACAATGAGTCAAGAAGAAGAAAAAGAACAAACGAAATAAAATAAATAAGCCCAAGGAGGATGCAAAATGATAGAGGAAAATGTTAGTGAAAAAAGTGAAAACTCGCAAAGAAAAGATGAACTTGTGAATAAGATTAAAACAAACGCATCTTCCAAAATTATAGAAAACAATGCATTTAGTAAAGTATTTGATTATATATACTCTTATATGATTAACACATTTGACAGTGACGATTTTAATTTAGAATTTAATGATGACAAAACAGTAGTTACCATTTCTAAAATAGGTGTAAGCACAAATGTTATGAATGAGAAGTTAAAAGATAATAAGTCAGCTATAGTAGCGAAAATTATACTTTCTCAAGATTCAGAGCTAATCTCTGACATTTCATATGGAATCTTATATGATTTTGAAACATTTGCGAGTGTTTTACAGGAAGAAGAAAAAAATAAATTATTATCAAGGTATAAAAATGCTAAAGCAATCTTAAATACTGAATATAGATATGAAGTTTATAATAAAAATGGTATAGCAATATATTATGGTAGTTATCGTGATGATGGTTTTGCACTTTCAGGGTTAAAGGAAAATGAAGACATAATAACACAAATTACAAAAATACATAAACCTGTATTTGAAGAAGAGTTTTGCAAAACACCAGAACTTTATGAAAATAGAAAGTACACAACCGCACACAGAACCGGCGACAACTTAGGAATGATCTATGTACTAACAGTAAAAAACGATAAGAAAAAAGAACAAGAAAAAAAGAAAGTGTTAAATGAGATTTACCATGTAAATATGGATCATCCAGAAAATCTATTGTGGGGTAAAAGACCACTTGCAGTATGGAATAAAAGAGATGAAAAGTATGACATCGAACAGGAATTCTTTAGTGAAGTAGAAGACGTTGAAGGATTAAAAGAAAAAGTAAATAAGATGTTTAGGCAATTTATAAATGAAAATAATCAAAAAGAAAGATTTGATGGAATACTGAAAACAATAAATAATATGTAAATAACATAGTAATAAAAGCAGACACAAAGTTGTTTGCTTTTTTAAACTTTTTTAATAGCAATATTAATGATATAATGTAAATAAGAAAGGGTAGAAATATGATATTAGATGGATTAAATGAAGAACAAAAAAAAGCAGTCTTGCAAACAGAAGGACCCCTTCTTATTTTAGCAGGAGCAGGTAGTGGTAAAACAAGAGTACTTACAACTAAAATTGCATACTTAATAGAAGAAATTGGTGTAAACCCATATAATATATTAGCAATTACCTTTACCAATAAAGCTGCTAAAGAAATGAGTACAAGGCTTTTTAATATGGTTGGAAAAAAAGCAAATTTGGCTCAGGTATCAACATTTCACTCATTTGGAGTAAAAATTCTCTTAGAAAATTACAAGCTTTTAGGTTATGAAAAAAACTTTGTTATCATGGATAGTGAAGATTCGTCTTCTGTAATAAAGAAAATATTAAAAGAATTTGGGCTTGATCCAAAAGTATATAATCCAAATGCTATAAGAAATAAGATAAGTAGTTGTAAAAACGAATTGATGATGCCAAACGATTATGAAAAATACGCAATTAGTGATTTTGATAAAATAATTCATAGAGTATATAAGAAGTATGAAGAGACTTTAAAGAGAAACAATTCAATGGATTTTGATGATTTGTTAATACTTCCAATAAAACTATTTAGAGAAAACAAACATGTATTAGAATCATATCAAGATAGATTTGAATATGTTTTAATAGATGAGTATCAAGATACTAATGAAGCACAGTACATCCTAACAAAAATGATTAGTGCAAAACACAGAAACATTTGCTGCGTTGGAGATGTAGATCAATCAATTTACAGTTTCCGAGGTGCAAATTATAGAAATATATTAAATTTTGAAAAAGATTATAAAGATACCAAAGTAATAAAATTAGAACAAAACTATAGATCAACTAGCACTATTCTAGATGCAGCAAATGATGTTATTAAAAATAATAAAGAAAGAAAAGAAAAAAATTTATGGTCCACAAAGGGTCAAGGTGAAAAAATAACATATTACAGGGCATTCAATGGAATAGATGAAGCGCAGTATGTAGCAAGAGAAATAAAAAATCTCATAAATAAAGGTATTGAATATGAAAATATAGCAGTTCTTTACAGGACAAATGCTCAGTCACATACAATAGAAGAAGAACTTTTGAAAAGTAGTATTCCATATAGAATTGTAGGAGGAGTAGGATTCTATTCAAGAAAAGAAATAAAGGACGTTTTAGCGTACTTAAGACTTATATATAATGAAAGAGATAATATCAGTCTTTTAAGGGTAATAAACACTCCAAAAAGAGGAATTGGTAATAAGACTATCGCCAATTTAATAGAGAAGTCTAACGAGCTAAATAAATCAATTTATGAGGTTATTGAGTCAGGTAGAGAGTTAGAATTTAAGAATTTAATTGAAGGCTTAAAAGAATATTCTAAATCAGTAACAATTACTGAACTTGTTGATAGAGTACTTGATGTAACAGGAATCAAAAAAGAGTATGAAGATGAAAAAAGTTTAGAGTCTGATATAAGACTTGAAAACTTAGAGGAATTAAAAACAGTAACTAGAACTTTTGAGGAAAAAGAGGGAATTGTATCTCTTGAAGATTTCTTACTAGAAGTAAGTTTGGTAACAGATGTTACAGAGTACAATGATGATAAAAATAGAGTTAGTCTTATGACTGTGCATTCCGTTAAAGGATTAGAGTATGATTATGTCTTTATTGTAGGGCTTGAAGAGGGGATATTTCCACATATGAATAGCCTTATGAATAATAGTGACCTTGAAGAAGAAAGAAGACTTTGTTATGTTGCTATAACAAGAGCAAAGGAAAAGCTTTATATAATAAGTGCTAGAAGTAGAATGCTTTTTGGTCATGAATCTATAAACTTACCTAGTAGGTTTATAAATGAAATAAACAAAGATTTAATTGATGGATTTGTGCCAGTTATAAAAGAAGAAGCAGAAAGCAAAATAGATGTAGACAAGATGTTCTACAAAGAAGATGCAAATTATCAAAAAGATGATTATGTATATCATGAAGTATTTGGACAAGGAAAAGTTTTGGATGTAAACGGAAGTGTTGTAACTATTGCATTCAAACATCCATATGGAATAAAGAAACTTATGAAAAATCATAAGAGTCTTAGTAAAGTATAAAGGAGAATATATGAAAAAAAATTTAACATTAGTAATTATGGCCGCTGGAATGGGGTCAAGATTTGGAGGACTTAAGCAGATTGAGCCAGTTGGGCCTAACGGAGAGTTTATAATCGACTACTCAATTTATGATGCTAAAGAGGCTGGATTCTCAAAAGTAGTGTTCATTATTAAGGAAGAAAATTATGACATCTTTAGAGAAACAGTAGGAAAGAGAATTGAAAATAAAATAGACGTTGAGTATGCTTTCCAAAGACAGACAGATATACCAGAGGGATATTCCGTTCCAGAAGGAAGAGTAAAACCGTGGGGAACTAGTCATGCAATATTAGCTGCAAAAGATTATGTTGATGGAGATTTCCTAGTTATAAATGCTGACGATTTTTATGGGAAAGATGCTTTTAAGGAAGCAAGAAAGTTTTTTGATGAAAAGAAAGATGAAAATGAATATGCTATAATTGCATACAAAATTAAAAATACTCTAACAGAAAATGGTTCAGTAAAACGTGGTGTATGTGAAGAAAAAGATGGTTTCTTAACAAAAATTGTGGAAAGTTCTGTTGAAGAAAAGGATGGTAAGATTGTAGCAACTCCACTTGATGGAAGTAGTCCTTTTGAAATTGAAAGCGACTGCCCTGTATCAATGAATATGTTCTGTTTTACTAAAAATCTATTCCCATATCTTGAGAAAAATTTAGTAGAATTCTTTGAAAAAAATAAAGAAGATTTATCAAAATGTGAATATTTAATACCAGATACTGTATTTAAAGCTATGAAAGAAAATTATGTAAGGGTAAAAGTAATTCCAACAACAGCAAAATGGCAAGGTATAACTTATAAAGAGGATAAAGAAAGATTAGTAAATGATATAAATAGTCTTATTGATAAAAAAGATTATCCTAAAAATTTGTGGAAGTAATAAATGCTTGAGAGTAATCGCTCTCAGCTTTTTTTGTTGAAACATTTTAACAGTTGTTGTTGCATTATTGTAGTACATATAAATAACAAGAGGGACAGGAAGAGTGATGCTCGTATGGGAAGTGAAGGAAGCACTGGTGAGGCTAACACAGGTGGTGGCGGCGAAGGTACATCTGGATTGCACTTTGCCGGTGGTTCTGGAATCGTTATAATCCGTAACGCAAGATAATTTATAAGTATAAAAATCTCTTTATTTAAGAGCTTTTTTGCTATCTAAAAGTTAACATTTGGTAGATTTAACATATTAAAACATGGTATAATATAAATGGTGATTTTATGGAAGAGAGATACTTAGAACTTATAAAAATAATAAATGAAGCAGACTACAACTATCACACTTTGGATAATCCAACAATAACTGACCAAGAGTATGATAGTTATTTAAGAGAGCTTAACAAAATAGAGGAAGAACATCCTGAAATAGTAAGGGAAGATTCACCTAGTCAAAGAGCAGGAGGTAAGGTTCTTGACTCATTTAAAAAGATAACACACGAAATACCAATGCTTTCTTTAAGTAACGTTTTTAATGAAGAAGAAATAAGACAATTCGACTCAAGAATTAGGAAAGAAGGAATAAATCCAGCTTATGTTTGTGAACTTAAAATAGATGGATTAAGTGTTTCTTTGAAATATAAAGATGGTATTTTAGTAAGTGCAGCAACTCGTGGTGATGGAGTAACAGGTGAAGATATAACAAATAATGCTAAGACAATAAAAACAATTCCGTTAAAATTAAAAGAAAAAATTGATATTGAAGTACGTGGAGAAATTTATATAAGTAAAGAAAAATTTAATTTAATAAATAAAGCTCGTGAAGAAAAGGGATTAGATTTATTTCAAAACTGTCGTAACTTAGCAGCTGGTACAATAAGACAGCTTGACTCATCAGTTGCAGCAAACCGTGGCCTTGACTGCTGGATTTATCATTTGCCAAATCCAAGGGATTATGGAATAAAAACTCATTATGAAGCCTTAGAGTTTATGAAAAAACTAGGACTTAAAGTAAATCCAAATAACAAGTTGGTAGAGGGAATTGACGGAATTCTTTCTTACATAGATGAAAAAGCAAAAAAAAGAGAAAGCCTTCCATATGACATTGATGGTATTGTTATAAAGTTAAATAATATCGATGAACAAAGAGTAATGGGATTTACTGCAAAATATCCAAAATGGGCTACTGCATACAAGTTCCCGGCAACAGAAGTTTACACGAAGCTTGAAGATATAATATTTACGGTTGGAAGAACAGGTCAAATAACTCCAAATGCTGTTTTATCACCAGTAATTGTTCAAGGTTCTACGATAAGAAGAGCAACGCTTCATAACGAAGATTATGTTATTCAAAAAGATCTTATGATTGGAGATACTGTATCGATTAGAAAAGCTGGAGATGTAATACCAGAAGTTGTAGAAAGACTTTTAGATAGAAGAGATGGCACAGAAAGAAAGTTTGAAATGATTAAAAACTGTCCAATATGTGGATCAAAACTTGTAAAGAAAGAAGATCAAGTTGATTACTATTGTACTAATCCAAACTGTGATGCTAGAAATATCGAAAAGCTAATTCACTTTGTAGATAGACATGCAATGAATATAACTGGTTTAGGAGACAGAATAATAGAGGATTTCTATAATATTGGTTTTATAAAAAGTTTTACTGATATATACAATTTAAAAAAACATAGAGAAGATTTAATAGAGCTTGAAGGATTTGGTTACAAAAGTGTAGATAACTTATTAAATGCTATTGAGGAATCTAAGAATAATTCTTTAGAAAGATTACTTTTTGCACTAGGAATTGAACAGGTTGGAGAAAAAACTGCTAAAATATTAGCGAGAAAATATGAAAGCTTAGACAATCTTATGAATGCTAAATTTGAAAACTTGACAGATATAAATGATATCGGAGATATAATTGCTAAAAGCATCGTTGATTATTTCAACAGTGATGAAAATAAGAAAATGCTAAATTCTTTAAAGGAAATTGGTGTTAACACTTTGTATCTTGGTGAAAAAAGAGAAGAAAAGGACGCCTTTAGTGGCAAGACATTCGTTGTAACAGGAACTCTTCTTGACTTTACACGTGATGAGGTAAAGGAAAAAATAGAACATTTTGGTGGAAAAACAAGTTCTTCTGTTAGTAAAAAAACTGATGTTGTTGTGGTAGGGGATAATCCAGGAAGTAAGTATGATAAAGCTATGGCATTAGGTATTACTATTTGGAATGAAGAAGAATTAAAAGAAAACTTTGAAGGAAAATAAAGAGGTATTATATGAAGTTTTTTAAAAAGTTTTGGTACTTATTTTTAATTTTATTTCTAATTATTTTAGGGGTAGTTATCTTTCTTCTTTTTGGATTAGGAAAGAAAAATACTTCCTCTAATTACTATTATTATGTTAGGGATAATTCTGTTATTTTATGGAATAAGAAGACTAATGCAAAGTATACTTTGAGTGAAAATTATGGTGACGATTCAGATAATGGTTATGATTACTATGCTAAGTTGTCTAAGGATGATAAAAAAGTAGTATATACAGATAATAACTATAATGGTGTATTTTCAATTAGTTATGTAGAATTAAGTTCTCTAATTGATTCCAAAAAGTTGGATGAGAAACATCTTATCGCAAAGGATGCAACTAAGTTTGATGTTGTAGAAGGTGGAGTAGCATATTTAAAAAATAATAATTTATATTTTTACAACTATGATATAACTGAAAAAATAAAATCGAGTGTAGAAGACTTTTATATTGGTGACGATGGAAGTAGTATCTATTATATAGATGAAGATAAAAAACTTTATAAAATAACACCATCAAAAGATGAGAAGGAAGAAGTAAAAAGTGAAATAGATAGTGCTATTAGTATTTGTGAAAATACGTATTATGCAACAGAAACAGGAAATGATTACACATTTAACTTGTATGTTAATGGTAACCTTTTAAGTAAAGATGTAAATTATTTCTATCCTGGATTTTGTGGTGAATCTTATTTTGTAGCCTACACATCTCCACCAAAAAGCGAAGATGATAAAAATACAAATATAGCGACATATCATTCTAAAGATGGAAAAAAAGAAAAAATAGCAGATGGTTTTGTATTTGGAGAAGGTGAAGAATATTTAAAAGGTGATTTCTATATCTATGCTGAATATGAAAATAAAAATGAATACTTTGTAAATGTTCTAGACACAAAGAAAAACAAAATTACAAAAGTTCCAATTACAAGTGATGAGAGTCTTGAAGGGTTTAATTACCGTAGCGGTGATATTTTCTATGAAGATACTGATGGTGATTATTATTATTTAAAATATAATAATGGTGCTTTTGAAAAGAAAGTTCACTTAGGAAAAGAAATATGCAGAAATGCTTGGAAAGATGATGAACTTTATTTCGTAGAGTCATGTGATACAGAGAAAAGTACTGGTACTATTTACTTGTATAAAGATGGAAAATTTAAAGAAATTACTAGAGATGGTTATGACATATTAAATGTAAATGATAAAATATATTATTCAACTTACGATGGAAATATTAAAGAGTTTTATTCCTATGATAAAAATGAACTTTTAAGTGATAATTATCTTTATGCATTTTCATATAATGATGTGCTTTATTATGCACAAGATGAATATGAATCCGGTAAAGATGGTAATTTGTATGCCACTGTTTATTACGTAGATAGTGATAATAAACCGCAATTAGTAGATAATGACGTTCTAGAAGGTGTAATTCAAGAACTAAAATAAAAGAAGCTGAAATTTTTTTCAGCTTCTTTTGTACATTTTACCTTGGTAAGAATCTCTCCTTGCCATTTCTTTATCAATATCATTTAGTACACAAAACTTTTTTACAAGCCAGAATGGCTCAATTAAATCATCAACTTTAGGGTCACCAGTAAGTCTATTTATCACAATATTTTCTGGAAGTAATTCTAAGCTATCACAAACTATTTGCACATATTCATCTTTTGTTAAAATAGGGAATTTTTCTTGCTCATATATCTTAGCAAGAAGAGTTCCTTTTAAAATGTGAAGCATATGTATCTTGATTCCCCAGATATTTTTGTTACTTAAATATTTAATAGTATCTAGCATCATGTCTTTTGTCTCATATGGAAGAGAAAATATAACATGTACCAAAACTTTAATACCACGTTTGTTCAATTCATTAAGTGCTATCTCAAAAGAATTTAAATCATGGCATCTATTTATGAATTTTGATGTTTTATCATGTATTGTTTGAAGTCCAAGTTCCACAACTAAATCTGTTTTTTTATTGAGTTCTTCTAAGTAATCATAACATTCTTTTTCAATCGCATCAGGCCTTGTAGAGATATTTATTCCAACGACGTTATCATAAGTAAGAACTTCTTCCCAAGCTTTTTTAAGCTTTTCAATGGGAGCATATGTATTAGTGTTTGCTTGAAAGTATGCAATGAACTTAGCACTTGGCCATTTTTTAATCATAACATTTTTGACTTCATCGAATTGCTCTTTCAATGGTTTATTCTTATCTCCAGCATACTCTCCACTTCCTAGTTTAGAGCAGTAAATGCAACCACCATATCCGACCTTGCCATCTTTATTAGGACAAGTAAGCCCCATGTTTAAACTTATCTTTGCTATTTTACAACCATACTTATGCTTATAATAATAATCAAGTGTATAGTATCTCTTGTTTGAATCGCTATACTTAAACTCACTCATTTAAATCACCAAATTTCTACGTGAAAAAATCATAACACATATATTTTTAATCTGCAATAAAACTTGTTTACTTTGAATTTTTTAAATGATAAAATTAGATTGAATATTACGATAGATAGGGTGTGTAGATATGTATAATAGCTTTGTTTCAGATATGACAATGCTTGATCAAATGCGAAAAGAAGAGCAAGAAGAAAGAATAATGAGAGGCTGCGTAAGTGAAACAACTTTCGATATGTTTGATAATATTTTTGATTCTGTCAATAATGCACGTGAGTTTTTAAGCATTTATGAAAGAAAAGCAAATGCTACTAAAGATAGAATTGGTAGTACTGCCATTGATTTAATAACGGCAGACACCTTGGAATCTTACATTCTTACGTTATGTGACAGCGAAGAGAATAAAGAAATAACAAAAAATGAGTTGGTTAAAAAACTAGCAACAATATCTGCAAAGTATTCAGCTGAGGATCTTGATGACTTCGATTTTTTCGATGATGAAGAATCTGATAAAAAAATTCACCGTAATTCTATGATAAACAGTGAAACAGAAAGATATGTAGAAAGTATTTTCAAAAAAACAATAAACAAGGAAAAAATTGCTTCTTGGTATATGCAACTTCTAAGAAAAAATCCAGTTAGTATGTATTCTTCTCAAATTTATCACGATGAAAGAAACAAAGAATTATTTTCACCTGAACAACTAAAGGAGTTAGAAGAAATCAAAAGCAAACTTGCCGCAATAGCATTAAAAACTTATAAAAATGTTGTTAATAATGAATTTTATAGTAGTAAAGATGCAAGAATTTTATCAGAATACTTAATTATAAATGATGATAACTCACCAGAATTTGCTAAGATGCAGGGGACTTATGCAAAGATAGTCTTAGATAATTTATCTCTAAAAAAACTACATGAAAAACTTTTTGTTATTCAATATTATGCAAAAAGTAAATGTAGAGAATTAAATCTTACAATGCCTAAAATTTTTTTCCCAGATATCATGGAATTGTATGAAACAGGAGAACATCTTCAAGACAGTAACATTATTTGTGTAAATCGTCAGAGCATAAGACTAGCCAATAATCTATCTTCATTTGCAGACTGCATCTTAACAACAGCACACGAGGTAGAACACTATACTCAAAGCTGTGACAAAAAAGAAAATAAAAATACATATCTAAACTACATCGCTTCACTAGATGAATTTTTGTATATGGTTACTGGAAATGACAACTATGAACTTAATTATTCATATGTTTTAACAGAAATTGATGCCAATGCAAAAGGTAGAGAATATACAGTAGAATTCTTAAGACATTTATATAAAGACGAAGAAGAAAAAATAGCTAGTGTTGTATCTAAGATTGAGGAAGATAATGAGAAAGCTAAAATAAAGAAATCAAGTCTGGATTTTCATCTTGATTCTTCAGATCGCATTATGGAAAGTTCAGCATATTATATTAAAACCATGCAAGAAGAATTTTCAAGACAACCAGAACTACTTGACAATTTTCCTATATTTAAAAAGTTCTTTAATGAAGATGGAAAATTAAAAGATATAAACACAATTGCTAAAAATTATTTTCTAGCAGATGAATCTGAAAAAAGAATATATTCCGATGTAGCTGGATACTATCTAAGAAATTTTAAAAAAGAAGATTTCGATCTAGATATGTTTGATTCAAATGAATCTAAAGCTGGCTTTGCTATGATGGTAGTAAATGACTTAAAAGTAAAAGCGCAAGCCATTCCAACAATAAATAAAGAAATATCGCAAATGAACTCAAGTCGTGTCAGTGCCATGGAGTTAAAAGGACATTATTATGACCTAGAAGATAAGTTTAAAAAAGTAGCACACGAAGAACAAGAATTTTTGACAAATAATTTAGATAAAATGACTAATATTTCTTTAAGTGATGGTACAACATTAAAGGATAAAGCTTTACTAGAGTTAGAGAAAACAGAAGGTATAAGTCTTGATAAATCTTTGCCTGATAAAACGGTAAAATTTTAAACTAAACATATTAAAAGCTTATTTCTATGCTTGATAGAGATAAGTTTTTTTATATGATAAATTTATATAATAAAACAAAAAATATTATTATTAGATAAATCTTTATGTTATAATGTTAGTAAGAATAAAGGGTGATATTTATGTATGATTTAGGAAACCATTTTCATATAGATTTAAATAAGTTAAAATCTAAGCCGGAGTCTATTATCAAGGGTCAAAGATTTAGAATAACTATTTTAACTGAAAGACTAATAAGACTTGAATATAGTCCAACTGGTGTATTTAATGATTTTGCTACAGAGTTTGCTATCTTCCGTGATTTTGAAGTGCCAAAGTTTACTAAGAAGGAAGATAGAAATTATTTGGAAGTAGAAACTGAATATTTTAAGCTCGTATATTCTAAAGAAGAACCTTTTAAGGGAACAACATTTAACCCTATAAAAAATTTAAAAGTTTCTTTAAAAAATACTGATGTTATATGGCACTATGGCCATCCTGAGGCAAAGAATTATTATGGTTCTAATGTAAGTGCGGAAACTAAACCTGAAGATAAACCTAGAAATAGGGGGTTATTTTCTCCAGATGGTTTTGTATCTATTGATGATAGTAACACTCTTAGATTAGATGAATTTGGAACAGCACATCCAAATGAGCTCGGTTCAACGGATATTTATTTATTTATGTATAACAAAGACTTTGGTATGTGTGTAAATGATTACTTCAAATTAACGGGAATGCCATCTTTAATTCCAAGGTATGCTCTTGGTAACTGGTGGTCAAGAGACAAAGCGTACACAACAGACAACATATTAGCACTTGTTCAAAAGTTTGAGAAAGAAAATATTCCACTTTCTGTTATTCTTTTTGATAAAGATTGGCACATTAGAACAACTGGGCCATATAAAGATCTAGAAACAGGTTTTACGTTCAATAAAAACTTAATTAGTGATCCAAAATCACTTATTGATTTTTTGCATTCAAAAGGTATCAGAGTAGGATTATCAGTAAATCCAAAGGATGGTGTATATCCTCATGAAGAACATTATCAAGAAATTAAAAACTTCTTAGAATATAAAGAGGAAGGTTTAATAGCACTCGATCCATTGAATCCAAAAATGCTTGATGCATTACTAAAATATTTACTAGAGCCTCTTGAAACTTTAGGAGTAGATTTCTTTTGGAATGATTATAAAGAGACAAAAGATTTAAATCGTTTATGGATTTTAAGTCACTACATATTTAATGACTTAGCAAGAAATCCTGCAAAAAGAGGAATGATTTTATCGAGAAATGCACTAGAAGCAGCTCATAGATATCCAGTTTTATATGCTGGAACATCAAAGGTAAGCTGGGAAAACTTTATGTCAACACCATTTTTCAATCTTTCTGCTTCAAACATAGGAGCTTGTTGGTGGAGCCATGATGTTGGTGGCTATGATGGTGGAATAGAGGATCCAGAACTTTACATAAGATCAGTACAACTTGGGGTATTCTCTCCAATATTAAGGTTCCATTCTTCTGGTGGAAAATATTATAAAAGAGAACCATGGAAATGGGATACTAAAACATCTAGTATAGTGGGAAACTATCTAAGATTAAGACATAGATTAACATCATATTTATACACAGAAGCTTATAAGTATCACAAAACAGGTTCAATGATTTTCCAACCACTTTACTATTACTTACCAAAAGTTTATGATGACCATGTATATAGAAATGAATATTTCTTTGGAAGTGAGCTTTTAGTAGCACCAATAGTAAATAAAAAAGATCCTGTTATGAATAGAACAATTCATCGTTTCTATTTACCAGAAGGTATGTGGTATGAATTTACTACAGGTAAAAAATATATAGGGAATAAAAAGTATATTTCTTTCTATAAAGAGGAAGATTATCCAATTTTCGCTAAAAGAGGAAGTATAATACCACTTTCTAATAAAAGTAATGTTAATAATACTTCTAATCCAACAGATATTGAAATACATGTTTTTCCTGGTCAAAACAATACTTATAGACTTTACGAAGATGATGGAATAAGTAGTCTATATAAAGAAGGTTTCTATTTAATTACAGAAATTGACTACAACTATTTGCCAAATAATTATACGCTTATAATTAGGTCTATAGAAGGTAAAAGTGGCATAGTACCTGATTCTAGAAATTATAAAATAAGATTTAGAAATACGAAAAAAGCTGAAGATGTTTCTGCACATTTTAATTCTAGTGAGATTCCTGTTAGCAATATGTATGTTGAAGATAAAGACTTTATTGTTGAAATAAATAATGTTTCAACTGTTGGTCAGCTAACTATTAACTGTAAGGGAAAAGATATTGAAATAGATGCAGCAAGGGTAGTAAATGATGATATTGATATAATAATTTCTGATTTACAGATAGAAACATCCATGAAGGAAAAAATAGCGGATATTTTATTTAGTGATGATGATATTAAGACTAAGAGAATGAAAATTATTAAGCTTAAGAAATATAACTTAGATAAATCATTTAGAACGTTATTTTTAAAATTACTTGATTATGTTGATGAACTTTAATATAATATAGTCATATTTGTTTTGAGGAAGTAGTAACTTAAAAAAATATTTAAAGAGAGTTAGCATTTGGTGAAAGCTAATAATAGGAAATTAAGTGAACTTGTCTTCAAGTAAAAGCAAACCGTATTCTTGCGTTAAAAGATAGAGTGTGTAGAACTTTCTACAAATTAAGGTGGTACCGCGAAATATTCGTCCTTATGTTGGATGAATATTTTTTTATTTGGAGGTGTTAAAAATGTTTGAAATTGGTGTTTTGGCAGCTGTAATGTACATTGTATATTTCATTGTATCAGTTACAAAATTTGACAAAAATGGACATGTAAAGAAAAGTAAAAAAGATAAAAAGAAAAAGAGCAGTGCTGAAGAACAAAAGAAAGATGATTTTCTATCATTACCAGCCGAAGTAAAGTATTTTATTAGGAAGTATAATGTTGATTTGGATAAAGTAAATTTAAGAGGAGTTTTAAAAGTAGTGGGACTAGTCCTGGGAGTTGATATTGCAATTGTTACTGTCGTTTCTGTACTTTTATTTAAAAAGCTAACTTATCAGATGATTTTAGCAATTGTACTTATAATACCAATGTATTTAATAAGCCTAAAATTTTTGGCAAAAGCATTTAAGAAAAGAGGATTGATTAAAGATGTATAATTTTAAAGAAGTAGAAAAAAAGTGGCAGGAGTATTGGGAGAAAAATAATACATTTAAGACAGATATTCATGATTTTTCTCGTCCTAAGTATTATGCTTTGGATATGTTTCCTTACCCATCTGGTGTAGGACTTCATGCCGGTCATCCAGAAGGATATACTGCTACTGATATAGTATGTAGAATGAAGAGAATGCAAGGATACAATGTTTTACATCCAATGGGATGGGATGCATTTGGACTTCCAGCAGAACAGTATGCAATAAATACAGGAAATCATCCAGATGGTTTTACTGAACAAAATATTAAGACTTTTAAAAGTCAATTAAAAAGTTTAGGCTTCTCTTATGACTGGGATAGAGAAATTTCAACAAGTGATCCTAAATTTTATAAATGGACACAATGGATTTTTGAAAGATTTTATGAAGATGGATATGCTAAATGTATTGATATGCCTGTAAACTGGTGTGAAGAATTAGGAACAGTTTTGTCAAATGATGAAGTAATAGATGGTAAAAGTGAACGTGGTGGATATCCTGTTGTAAGACGTAATATGAAACAGTGGGTAATGGATATTCCAAAGTATGCAGAAAAGCTTTTAACAGGATTAGATAATATCGATTGGCCTGAATCAACAAAGGAAATGCAAAAAAACTGGATAGGAAAATCTATTGGAGCTATCGTTAACTTTAAAGTAGCAGATACTGATAAGTCGTTTAAAGTATTTACTACAAGATGTGATACTTTGTTTGGAGCAACTTACTGTGTTTTATCACCAGAACATAAATTAGTAGATGAAATAACTACTGCTGACAAAAAAGAAGAAGTTGAAGAATATAAAAAAGCCTGTGCTGCTAAATCAGAACTTGAAAGAACAGAATTGAACAAAGAAAAAACAGGTGTATTCACAGGAAGTTATGCAGTAAACCCAGTTAATGAAAAGAAGATACCTATATATATAGCAGATTATGTATTATCAAGTTATGCAACAGGGGCAATAATGGCAGTACCAGCCCATGATGATAGAGATTATGAATTTGCTAAAAAGTATAATTTACCAATTATAAAGGTTTTACAAGGTAGCGATGAAGATGAAAATAGTGATTCTGCCATGTCTAAAGATGGAATTCATATAAATTCAGAATTTTTAAATGGTTTAAATAAAGAAGATGCTATAAATAAGATGATAGAATATTTGGAAGAAAATCATTTAGGAGAGAAGAAGGTTAACTATCGTCTTCGTGAATGGATTTTTGCACGTCAAAGATATTGGGGAGAACCAGTACCTGTTATTCATATGGAAGATGGCACAATCAAGTTGGTTCCAAATGAGGATTTACCAGTAATACTTCCAAAATTAAAAGATTATAAGTCAAGAAATGGAAAGGCTCCATTAGAGTTTGCAGAAGATTGGAAAAATGTTGTAATAGATGGTAAAAAAGGAACAAGAGAAACTTCTACGATGCCAGGATCAGCTGGGTCATCATGGTATTTCTTAAGATATATTGATCCACATAATGATAAAGCCTTTGCGGATTATGAATTATTAAAACACTGGATGCCAGTAGACTTATATATTGGTGGACCAGAACATACGACTGGACATTTGTTGTATTCAAGATTCTGGAACAACTACTTATATGACAAAGGTTTAGTACCAGTAAAAGAACCATTTCAAAAATTAGTACATCAAGGAATGATTTTGGGTGCCAATGGAATTAAAATGGGTAAAAGACATCCTGAATATGTAGTAAATCCAAGTGATGTTGTAGATAGCCATGGAGCAGATTCTTTAAGACTTTATGAAATGTTTATGGGACCACTTTCTCAAGATAAACCTTGGAGTGGAGCAGGAATAGATGGCGCTAAAAGATTTATAGAAAGAATTTATAGAATTTTTGAAGATGGTAAGGTTCAAGATAAAGAAAATAGAAACTTAGAGAAAATTTATCATCAAACTATAAAGAAAGTAACAAATGATTATGAAAATTTAAACTTTAATACAGCTATTTCTCAGTTAATGATTTTTGTAAATGCAGTTTATAAAGAAGAATTTTTACCAAGAGAATATGCAGAAGGCTTTGTTAAGATAATAAGCCCAGTATGTCCACATTTAGGTGAAGAGTTATGGAGTATGTTAGGACACGATAATACAATTGCATACGAGAAGTGGCCAGAGTATGATGAATCATTGTTAAAAGAGAATAGTTATACTTTAGCAGTTCAAGTAAATGGTAAAGTAAGAGCTACAATAACTGTTGATACAAATGATACAGAAGACGATATTAAGAAAAAAGCAACAGAAGAAGAAAATGTAAAAAGACATATTGAAGGAAAAGAAATAGTAAAAATTATAGTAATTCAAAAGAAAATTGTTAATATAGTAGTTAAATAAGTACTTAGATTTCTAAGTGCTTTTTTCTACAAAAAAAGAGGCTTTAAAGTACTATTATTGAAATGGTGATAATATGAAAGTAAAAGTTTTTGATGAAACACATGAAAAAGATTTAGAAAATAGTGTTAATGATTTTTTGAGCAGTATTGGCGATAATCTAATTGATATAAAATATCAAGTCGCGATAACAATGTTTTCAGAAGAGCAAATCTACTGTTTTTCTGCAATGATATTATATAAAGATGAAGATTAAAATTATTATTAAAAATAAAGTTAACTTTTTTGATATCTAGTAAAATTGACATTAGCCAAAATAAATGTTATAATCAAGCCGATTTTTAATAGTTAGGGAGAGTTTTTATGAAAAAAATGACAGGGTATGCTTCAATAGATAAACCTCAGGACAAAGGACATACATTTTTTGAAAGGAACCCAATTATACCGGATATGAGTATATACAATGCTATACAAGCAATAAATTATTTCTATAAGGATAAAAAAGCAATAGACTGCCTAGATTTGACTGTTGATTATAATAAGTTAATAAATGATTCAGTAACTATATCAAGAGCATTGAAAGAACTAGGTGTAAAAAAAGGTCAAATAGTGTCTATTTCAATGCCAAATTATTACCAAGCAGTAGCTAGTTTTATGGCTTGTAATAGAATTGGTGCAATAGCAACTTTTTTAAATGCAAAGGCTGAAGAAGAAGAAATTTGTCAATATTTAAATCTGTTTGAGTCGCCAGTATTTATCAATTTTGATAAATCAGACGAAGAAAATATGAGAATTAAAAATAAAACTGGTGTAAGAAATATTGTCACTTTAAAAAAGAATGATGTTAGTAATCCTTCTTTAATTGAAAATTATAAAATAATTTCTAATGATGATATAATCGATTTTAATGATTTGGGTACTATAGCACAGTTTCAGAAAAAGGGATTACCATCAAATTCTAAAAAAGATGATGCATTGATATTGTTTACAAGTGGTTCTACTGGTAATCCAAAATCAGTTGTACTAACAAATGAAAATATTTTAGCAGCAGGAACATATTTAAAAAACTCAAGCAGAGTAAAAAATCTTAATGGAGATAGAACTTTGGTTTGTGTACCTTTTATGTATCCATATGGTTTTTCAACTTCTACACTTATTACTTTATTTAGTGGAAAAACAGCAATACTCGCTCCAGATATTTCAAACGACACAATTAAGTATTACTTGAAGAAAAATCCTAACATTATATTTGGAAGTCCTGCATTATTAAATTTAATAATGAAGAATACTGATAAAGATGCTGATTTATCATCTATTACTACTTATGTTTCTGGTGGAGATTTTTTAACTCCTGCGGTTTACGAAAAGGGTAAAAAATTTTTTGAAGAACATGGTGCACATAATGTAGAAATAGGTAATGGTGCTGGAAATGCTGAAACTGTAAGTTGTGGAACAAATCCTGTTGGTATAGAAATAAGACCTGAAACTACAGGAAAAGTTCTAGTAGGTACTTCTGCAATGATTTTAAATGATAAGTTAGAGGAGCAGAAGTATGGTGAAGAAGGTACTCTTTACATATCAGGGAAACATGTATTTAAAGAATATTATAAAAATAAAGAAGAAACCAAAAAAGCAAAAATATTAAAAGATGGAAAAGAATATTTTAAAACTGGAATGCTTGGATATATTGATGAAGATGGATACTTTACATTAACTGGAAGAGAATCAAGATTTTATATAATATCAACATTGGATAAAGTATATTGCGATCATGTACAAAAACTTATTGATAATATTCCTGGAGTTGAAGAGAGCGCTGTAGTGCAAGTTCCAGATGACGATATGTTATTTGTTAACAAAGTATATATTGTTTTAAATGAAAATTCACAAGGAAACAAGGAAGTAGAGGAAAAGGTTAAAGAGAGTTTTTATAAACCAATAGAATTGGATGATGGCACTTTAAAGCAATTAAAATATTATGAAATCCCAGACTATGTAGAATTTGTAAAAGAACTTCCAAGAAAAGAAGACTCAAATAAAATAGACTATGATATATTAGAAAAGGATGCAAAAGAGAAATTACCACAAGGTGGAAAAGTAAAAAAACTTATACTATCAAAAAATAAATAAAATTAACTACCATAAGGTAGTTTTTTTTGAATTATTAGTACTATCATGATATACTTTAAACATAATAAGGTGGTGAACTTATGGGAACTGGCATTTTCTTCCCGATTGCGGCAATACCGTTTATCTTAATAGTTTTAATTTTATATTATAGAAAAGGACATATAAAAACTAAGGAAACGAGTATTTTTAGTACTTTAATAATATCTAACTTGTTTGGCCTTGTTATTGAAATGCTTTGTACATATGCATCATCGATTTATGATAAAGCTCCTTTAGTCAGTATATTTATTTATAAGGCTTACTTACTGTATCTAATTTTATGGGTTTTCACTATGGCTTATTATGTTTTCAGCATGTTAAAAGGTGAAAACACATTTAATAAAAAAAGAATATATTTGTTTACCATTTTTTATGCAATTGTTTCGTTGATACTGTGGATATTACCAATAGAAGTAGTTATTAGTAGTGATTTTGCAATAAGATATACATCTGGTGCATCAGTATATTTTACGTATGGAATGTCAAGTATAGCTATGTTATATATATTTGTGATGTTACTTGTTAACCTAAAGAAAGTAAATAATAAAAGATATTTACCTGTTTTTATATTTTTAGTGATAGGTACAGTTACAGCAATAATTCAAATGCTTTTTCCTCAATTATTGCTTATGACATATATTGAAACTATTATTTGTGTAATAATGTATTTTACAATAGAGAATCCTGATTTAAAAGTTATAACAGAACTTAATATTGCGAAAGATCAAGCAGAGAAAGCAAACAGAGCTAAAAGTGATTTCTTATCAAGTATGTCACATGAGATAAGAACACCATTAAATGCAATCGTTGGGTTATCTGAAGATATGAAAGAAAAAGATGAATGCCCTGATAGTATGAAAGAAGATTTAGAAGACGTTGTTTCAGCATCTAGAACTCTTCTAGAAATCGTTGGAAATATAATGGATATAAGCAAAATAGAAAGTGACAAGAT
>CAKOPN010000005.1 GCA_934100165.1 uncultured Bacilli bacterium | reverse complement strand
CTTTAATTTTGTTTTTTTCACATTACCATCCCTCAATTTTTATATTAAAAAGGAGTTAGAGAAAACTCTAACTCACAGTTTAATTTGTTTGTTTTCTTCTATAAAAGATTCCAGCTCCAGCAAGTCCTACGATTGATAAGATTCCGCTTATTATATAGAATCCAATATTATCTCCAGTATTTGGATTATCAGTAGGCACTGTTACTCTTGCTACATTGAATGTTGTAATTGCTTCTCCACCATCATTGAATACAACTTTTAAAGTATGTTCTCCAATAGATAATGTGTCAACAAATTCTTTCTTCAATGTAATTATTGTGCTTCCACTTTCTGCTGTATAATTTTTAGAATCAACTAATTCATTATCAACATATACCTTACCATCATCAAATAATCTAAAGTCAGCGTTTATTCTAAATTTAGCTTCATTATTTTTAGTAATTGTATATTTTTGATTAGCTCCTTCAGTTACTTCATAAACTATTTTTTCAACTACAACTTCTAAATTGATATTAGATGTTATATTTGTAAGTTTTAAAGTATCTCCAACCATATCAGCAGTTTTGTCAGTTTCATCAACTAGAACTTTAACTAACTTATATCCACTATTAGCAGTTATAGTAAATTCTTTATCTTCACCATAACTTACTGCAACTACACCATTTGGAGTAATAGTAGCACCATCTACATCTTTTACAGTTACAGTAAATGGTATTTTTTTATAACTTACAACAACTTCTTTTCCTTCATTTACTGTAAGTTCTATTTTATTACCAGTTACAGTAGTTTCTACTGTATTTACTAATACTTTATCAATCATATATCCAGTATTTGGTGTAAATGTTATTTCAACTTTAGTTCCTTCAACAACATCTGTTTTACTTGGTGTAATTGTTCCATTTCCACCATCAACTGATGTTATTACATTAAACGTATTTTTAACTACAACCTCAATATCAATATCAGTTATTGTTTTATAGTTTGTAGTATCAGATGGAGTATATGTAGCTTTATAAGTATGTGTTCCAGCTGTTAATACTGTACTTTCATCATTCCAAGTAAATCCACTAGGTAAAGTTACATCATTTAATGTTTTTCCTTTTACACTAGTAAGATCAGTTGGTATTGTATAGTTTGGTGTTGCTTGAGTGATTGACCAATTTAAAACTAAATCTGTAGTTGTACCATCTTTCCACTCATAATTAGCTTTATCTTTTAAGGATACTGTAATGCTATAATTTCCAACATTAGTAGCCTTAATATCGCCAGAAAAATTCATCTTATTTGAATCAAAATTATTATCTTGTGAAACTATTTCATCACCAGTATATTCAAAAGTATTTTCAACTAAAGTTACTTTTTCAAGTTGTGCTTTTACAATAGTGAATGCTACACTAAATGTTCCAGTGTAATTTGTATTAGTATCAGGAACTTTATATGTTACTGTATAAGTACCAGCATTTGTAGGTGCTGTAGCACTACTATATGATGTAGAACCAGTTCCTTCATATAATACTTTTAAATCACTAACATTTACTGTTCCAGCATTAACACTAACTGTTCCTGTTGGCATTTTAGGATTTCCATCATAAGTAAATGTTTCATTATTAGAAAGTCCTGAAATATTTACATCAGTTTTATTTACAACATGAATTGTAAAATCTTTTGTTGTTTCTTTCCATTCAGGAGTATTATCTCCACCAAGATCAACTTTTGCTGCTGTAACAGTAATTACAACATCACCTTCAGTATCTCCTGCTACAAATTCTTCGTTTACAGAATCGTAAGTAAGGGCTGTTCCTGATTTAATAGTAAAATCAATGTTTCCTTCATTTCCAGTTACTGATTGTTCTAAATATTCTTTTGATATAGAACCATTAACTCTTACATATTGATCTGCAATTGCTAAAGGTTGATCTGCACTTTTTACTGTTAGTTTTCCAAATGTATGAGTTCCAAATGTATAATTATCAGTAACATTATCAGAACCTCTCATAACTTTAACAGTAAATTTATTATCAGATGTTCCTACAAATGTTTGACTTCCAGTAAACTCTACTACTACCTCATCACCAACTACAGTTTCACCTGTTACTGTTTTATTATGATTAGTTAGTGGATCACCATTATATGCTTTGTTAGCATTTTCAGATTTTACTGTGATCTTACTATCTTTTTTGTTTACAGTTAATTTACCAGCAGATTTTTTAATATTAGAGTAACAACTAGTTACATCAACACCCTCAGCATTTGTTATAGTAATTTTTCCAATTGTATTATTTTCAAGAGCTGTATCTTTAACATCTTTTACTTTACCAGTAATTACTGCAGTAACTAAATCACCATTAGGTAATTTATTATCAGTTCTTGGACTAGCATTATTTGCCCATAAAACATCATAAGCATTATATGTGTGTTCTGAACCATCATATGTAAATGATGCATCATTACTTTTTACTTTTACTTCTGTAGTAATTGGTGTGATTTCAAAATTAACATAAGCTTTACTCGCTGTATAATTTGAATTTTTAATACTTAAAATAGCTTTATATTCACCCACTAAAGTAGGCATTTTATTACCTATATTTACATAGTTTCCAGAATCATCTTTCTTAGAATAAGTGATTTCATAGTCATCAGGTGTTAAACCTTCAACGCCTATTGCAGTTGGTGTTTTAGTAGTGCCATAAACCCATGTACTATCTAAGCCACTAATACCTAATCCTGTTAATTGTTTTGGTTCAACTTTTAATGTAACTGTTGCCGTATAATTACCATTACTATCAGTTACAGTAATTGTTGCTGTATAAGTTCCAACAGGAAGTCCTTCTTTTGCCTTAATTTTATAATCTGTATTTGTTGCACCAGCACTAACAGTTGGTGATGTACTAGGCCCTTCAACAGTAAAATTAGCACTATCTACTGTTACATTTTGAATTTGTAAATCATTATCACTTATATTTTTAATTGATATATCATTAAGACTAGGCGTTTCCTTATAAGTTTCATTTATTGCTACATTATTTATTTCAAAGCCATTAACTTTTTTTATAATAATGTAAGGATCGTTTCCTCCTGTTGCATAGAAATTATCAACCAAAGTATTTCTATCTGCTTCAGCTAAAACTGGAGCTGCTGTTGTATAAGGTAGTTTTTGAAAGTATGCCTTAGAATTAGGATCAATCACCTTATCTAATTTCATTTCACCCAATTTTAAATTGCCTAATTTACTTGTAAGTCCTAGCACTTTCAATGACTCAAAATTAAAATTTAGTTTAATATCTGAATCAGAATTTGATATAGTGCCAAAAAGAGACTTTCGATCGCCAACTTTAAATACAGCATCTTTTATATTTACATCAACAGTAAGATTTTTACCATTTGTATAGTAATCACTAGAAAAGAATTCAAAGAAATTAGATCTTGAACTAAGCATTTCATAATATCCACCATCAATAATCAGTCCAAATTTTTTTATTTTCTCATCATGATTAGTATCATAATAATTAAAGAAAATCTTTTCTCTTGCAAGAATCTTACCAGTTTTACTACTACTAGTATCCTTAATAGTTAATTTACTATTAAAGTTATAATAGTAATCGTTATTTGTTTCATCATAATCAGACTGTCCATAATTAAATGAAAGGCCATAGGAACCTATATCTAATGTTTGTCCACTTAAATCAAGAGTAATGTCATTTACAACATAAAAATTTAGGAACTTTGTTAAAGTAATATCTTTTGCTAATTTAATTTCATTTATCTCAGAATCAATTCCTTTTGATGCATTAATTAGCTCTTCTTCAGTCTCTACTGTGACTGTTTTAGCATTTACATTAGTTAGTCCAATGGTGAAAACTGCTACTAATGTAAATAATGTTATAGTCAATTTTTTGACTAATTTAGATTTGTTCATCAAATCTTCCTCCTTCCTATTTAACTATACTATTTTTTCACTTTCTTTAATAGATGAAAAAAGTCATATTATTCTTGCAAAAAATATGACTTTTGACACATTTTAAATATTTAATACCTTAATTTACTACGGCTACACAATACACTTCTAATTTTTGTCATCCAACAGTAGTTGCAGTAATTGTAGCAGATGAGTTGGTTGTAGCATTTACTTTTCCAATACAAGTAGTATCATTTGTTGTAACACTTCCTGAAATAGTTCCACTTATAGACCATTTAACACTTTTATTTGATTTAACAGTAAAATCATTAGAGCCAGTATTAAAATATCTATTTTTATCATTTTAATTATTTTTACTCTTTTTTACTGAATACTTTTTTAATATTAATTAATAACCCTCTTTATATCAACAAAGAATTTTTGTTCTGCTTTTGTTTTTGCGTGTAATCTTACATCACCACTAACTCTACTAATAGCACCCGTTGATGCTACAATAGTATCAAAAGTATAACCACCTTTTACAGATGTTGATGTTTTACTTATAAAATCTTTATATGTATATTCATAGCTTACTGATGAAGTTAAAGTTACATCCCAAGTTACATTTTGATTTGCAGTTACATAATAACCATTACTATCTCCATAAAAAGAAGCATATTTACTATAAGACTCTCCTTTTGATGTTAATTCTAAGTCTTTTTCATAATAAATTGTTTGCTCAGCAGTAGTTCCACTTGGTGTTTTTGCATAAACTTTAATCGCTGCACCTTTTGAACATGCACCATTATTTTTAGCTGTAATAACTCCAGTTTTAGCATCAATACCCATACATAATGTATTACTTAATGAGTATGTAACATCTCCTGTAGCATTTTCTACTTTTGCGCTCGCTTTTGCTGTTTTTATTCCATTATAATGAATTGTATCTCTTGATAAGCTTAATGTAATTTTTTCTGGTTTAACTTCAATCGTAGGTTCTTCTTTCTTTTCTTGTTTTGGTGTTTCTTTCTTCTCCTCTACTTTTTTCCATTTAGCATATAAAGTTGTATCTTCACTTAGTAATGCTTTATCATAAATTGGTCTATCATTAACATCAACCCAACCTTTAAAAGTATAACCTTTATAAGTAGGATCTTTTGGTAGTGTTAGTTCTGTTCCTTTATTTATAGTAATAGCATCAACATTTGATCCACCTTTACTATCAAAAGTAACAGTAATAGTTTCAACCACTCTCTCATATACCGCTTTTAATTTGATATTTTTATTTATTTTAGTTTTAAAGTCATAAGGTTTATCTGCTAAAACATCTTTTCCATCTTTTTCTTCTAAAATTAAATACCAATCAATAAACTGTTCTCCTAAATCTTCTTTTGTTTTAACATCTTTACTATTAATGGTTTTATTGTATTTAACATATACTACTTCTTCTTTTGTACCATTATTATAATCAAATGTTACTTCAAATTTACGATTAAAGAACCATAATAAGAATAAAATAACTATTAATAGTAATAGACCAGCTACTATTAAAATAATATTTCTTTTCTTATTGTTTTTAGAAGTTTTTTCTTCTTTTTCTTTACTTTTAGTAAACATACTATCTCCTCCTAATAATATTATATATTATTTTCACTTTCTTTAATAGATGAAAAAAGTAATACAAATTTAAGAAAAAATATGACAAAAGTAATAGTTTTTCTATTAAAAATCAACTTTGATGATATAATATTTATATATTCTTGAGGTGAATATTATGGTAAATAAGAAGAAAATAATGATTATTGAAGATCAAGCACTACTTAACAACATGTTAAAGAATACTTTATCAAATGATTATGATATTGTCTGCACTTGTACTAGTGCTAAAGATATGATGAATTTATATAGAAAATATAAACCAGATTTAATATTAACTGATGTAGTTACTAAAGAAGGTGCTAATGGTATAGAATATGCCAAAGAAGTAAAAGATAAATATCATAACAAAGTAAAAATACTTGCTATTACTGGTGTACCAGAAATTACTTTTTTAAATACTGCTAAAGAATATAATTTAGATGGACTAATATATAAAGACACAGATAGTGAATCATTACTTTTTAGTATCAGTCAAGTTCTAAAAGGATATACTCTATTTCCAGATAATTGTATGTATAGTGAAGAAAGCGAAAAATTTAAAGAGCTTTCAGATAAAGAAATTAAAATAATAAGATGTATATGTGAAGCTAAAGATAGAGATGAAATTGCCGAAGAATTAAATATAACCTTAGGTACTTTAAAAAATTATATTTCAAATATTCTTACTAAACTAGAGTTTGATAATATAACTAAACTTACTATATTTTGTTTAAGTAACGGATATATTGTTCCTAATCAAAAATAAAGAAGAAATATTTTGTAAAATTTATTTCTTCTTTTTTATGCTTTTATTATTAATTTAAAATTATCGTCAGTTATAACTTTTAAACTACCATTTATATTAGATAATTTCTTACGCATTCCTTTAATTCCTTCATTTTCAAATATAACACTTTTTGGTTTATTACCATCATTTGTTATAACCATTTCTATATAATTATCACGAGCAGTTATAACTACTTTTATATTTTTACTATTAGCGTGAATAATAGCATTAGTAATAGCTTCTCTTATTATTTCAAAAAACACTATACCTTTTCTTTCATCTATAGGTAAAGCACCAAAAACTTTAACATTTATTCCTATAATACTATACATATTTATCAAGTTTTTTAATTTTTCATTGCTATCTAATTTTGAATTAAAATCTTCATAAATACTATCTAATAATTTTAATATGTTATTTATATCCTTATTTTCTTGTTCTAAATATTTATCAAACAAAGCAAGTCTATATCCTATTATATCGTGATATTCATTTTTAAGTTTTAATAAGTTCTTTTCTTTTTCTAATTCTTCTACATTTTTAATAGCAAGTAATAATTTATCATTATTTTCTTTAATTTGTTTATTTTGTTTCTTTTCTTCTTCTTGTAAAGAATATAACTCTGTTATATCTATTAAAGATACTTCTTTATTATCATATATATTTAACATATATACTTTATCATTATGCTTTAGTAGATAATTATTATTTACTTTCTTAAAACTTCTCTTTATTAGATTGTTTATAAAGTCTTCAGTAATATTTAGTCCTTTTAAAATATCAGAAAATAAATTATTTATTAAAATAATATTATTATCATCTAAAAACATTATTCCAGTATCAGATGCATCAATACCTTTTTTAACAGATAAAACTGATATATATTCATTTTTACATAATTTTTCATATATAAAACTAATCAAAATATAAATTGATAATAACAAAGATAAATACATAGTTATTTTAGAAATATCAAGTAAATTAAAATACTCTAATATAACCATAACTATTAATATTAATAATTCAAATATTTTTTTAATACTTGATGCATCTTTTCTTAAAAAATTACTAGATACTCTAGCAACTTGTATTAATGTAATTATAATGGTAATTATAAGTAATAATTTCATTTTATAACACCACCTTTTATAACAAATTCTAGTTCTGTATCTGTATCATATACTTTTTCTTTTACCAAAACACTAGAATCTATTTTTATTTTATTCTTTAAAGATTTATCAGTATCTACAATAGCTTTTAGTTTAACATTCTTATTTTCTTTAGAAATAAATAATACAATAGATTTATCATTACTACTTTCTATAAGTTCATATACAATATCATATAATAAAGACATTGTATTACCGTTTATTATCATCTTATTATTAATACTAATAAAACTCTTTATATTAGCACTCTTCATACTATTTAATAATTCATCTAATAATGCTTTAATTCCATTTTCATTATAAGAATCTCCATTAATTTCAGATATTATTAACATACTTTTCTTTTTACTATATATAATTATTCTTTTAACTTTTTCAAAA
Source organism: uncultured Bacilli bacterium (assembly GCA_934100165.1). Lineage (GTDB taxonomy): Bacteria > Bacillota_I > Bacilli_A > RF39 > UBA660 > RUG13868. The sequence goes on along the minus strand of CAKOPN010000005.1, from coordinate 160,071 downwards.
TCTTTTATGGATACATCTTTCTTTTTTAATATCTTTTTAATCTCATTTCTTTTTTCAGTTAGTTTTAATTCAACTTTATCTATAACTTCTTTTCTTATCTGCATTTCATATAATTCTTTTTTAGTTTTTTCTTCTAATCTTATACTTTCTTGTTGTTCAAGTAATTCTTTCTTTTGTTCATTTATTTCTTTTTCAAGTTCAAGAATACTAGATAAATCTTTTTTTAAGATAACATAACTATCTTTGTTCTTTTTTATATCATAAATAATATTTTTATTTTTATATGTTTCTTTTACACTATTATTATTTATATCATCTAATAATTTTTTAGGAATATTATCAAACACATTCGTAGTATATTTAGTTTTACCATCCAATGAAATAATAGCCATATTTAAATTAGAATTAGAAAATCTACTTTTGTATTTACTATTATTAGGAATTAGATTTAGATAAAAAGCAAGTTCAATGCCTACACAAATTAATGCACTATTAACAATGGACATATTTATACCTCTTACATAAGGAACATTTAACACATAAAGAATTGTGTATGTAAGACCTAGTAATATTACTATAAACGGTAAAAATCCTTTTATATCTTTTTTTATTTTCATTCTATAAATTGCTAAATCTATTAAACTTTTGCTAAATAAATAAAATATCCAAATAGATATTAAATAATATCCTATAAAATGTTTATAATCATCAAATAAAACTATTCCTTTAACAAATTTAAATACTAATTCGTGAAAATCATTAGTTAAAACAAGGAGTAATAAAAAGCACGAAATTGAATATATAATTTTTTTCTTTGTTTTATTCATTTTACCTAATAATGATAATGAACTAATATAATATAGTGTTGAAATAAAGATTAGTGGCAAATAATACAGATACCAACACATTCTTTCTGTTAGTGGAGAAACTGCAATTCCTTTTATAATTCTTATTAACATCCAAAATACAATAAGTAATCCAATAAGCAAAATATATCTTCTTGTTTTCTTATCATACAGTTTATAATAAAGTCTTATTGTCCAAATAGTGAACAATATAGCAAATAAAAATGTAATAAACTTATTCATAGTATTATCCACCTCTTTTCTTAAAAAAATAAGTAATAGCTAATACTATTGTAATATAGTTTACAAAATATTTAAATAATCTTATCAGTTTTTAGGTAAAACAATGACTTTTAACTATAATTTTGTTAGAATATATTTGGTGATAAATAGTGAATAAAAAAACTAAAATTATACTATCAATAACTATAATCATTTCTTTATTACTACTAATTTATTCTATTGTAAATATAGTTATTTGGAAAAACGATTCTAATAAAACTAATAAACAAATTGAAGATATATAAGAAGAAATTAAAGTTACTGAAGTAGTTGATACAGAAAATACAGAAATAATAGAACCAAAAGAAGAAATACCAGAATTTAATCCTTACTGGGATTATATTAAAATGAATATGCTTAATGTTGATTTTTCTGAATTAAAAAAAATTAATAATAATGTTAAAGGTTGGATACAAGTAAATGGCACTAATATAAATTATCCTTTCGTGCAATCTAACAATAATAAATATTATTTAACACATAGTTTGATAAATCTTGGAATAGTGCTGGATGGTTATTTCTAGATTATAGAAATAATATAAATAATAATAAAATTCTAAATCATCATATAACTCTATTACCTTGGCATCTTTGTTGGTAGTTATTTTTTTATAATTACTAGTGTTAATATCATAAGAACGATTGTTTATTTTTCTACTATCCTTTACATGATTTGAAGTATAGCTCAAACATCCTTTTGGCTGTTCCAAATCAAGTTCTGGGTGGTATATATTACCATTATAAGCAAAATCATTGGTAGTATAGACTTCCATAATATCTAATGATTTAATACCATTTAAGGGGTAATTAAAGAACTTAAAAATGTTCTTGTAGTAACACCAAAATTGCCAATGTTTGATTTTATTATTTAAAAAAAATATTCGACATAATATTTACCTAGTTTTCATAATAAACATTTTTCATATTACCATCATTAAAATATATTTCTAAATTCATTTCATATCTTGTCCTTCCTTTTATAACTTTAATTTTATCAATAAACAAGTTTATATATGCATTTAAATTATTTTCAACACAAAAGAAATTATCAACTTCCCTTTCCATTTCTTTTAAACGCTTATTGTAAGTGCCATCTATTTTATATTGATTAAATTCTTTCATACTTCTCTTTATTTCACTTTCTTTTTTTAACAACCTTGTTTGCATTTCTTTGTTAGAAATTATTCCTTTTAAACTGAACTCAATTAGTTTTTCTTTTTCTATCATATATTTATTTAATTCATTTTTTTCTTTTATTTTACTTGTATTTTGGCATTCATATAAAATTTTCCTATATTCATTTATTATTTTTTTGGTATTAACATCTACATCTTCAGTCATATGTTTATAGATAATATCAATAACAGTTTTATCCAACATTTTTTCTCTTATTATCGGAGAATTACATTTAATAACACCATTTTCTTTATATTCTTTACATATCCAGATTGGGTTACTTCTTCTGCTATTAACTTTATCTCTTACAAATGGTTTATCATGATCTGCACAAAAAATTTTATCAACGTATTTATCTATAAGTTTACATTTGTGATTATATATTTCATTGGCTTTATTCCAAATTTCTTCTGGAATAATTGGTTCAATTAAATTAGTTTTATAAATAATATGCTCTGTTGACGGTAAATTTATTCTTTTATGGTTTTTATAACTTTCAATTCTAGACATGTTAGCAGTATAGTATCCTTTATATCTTGGATTAGTTAAAATTTTTTTTAAAGTTGTTCCCAAATATGGCTTTCCTTTTTTGTTTTTATAACCTTTATTATATAAAATCTTTGAAATTCTCTCGAAAGAATATTTACCAGTAACATATAAATTAAATAAAATTTCTATTATTGGTTTTTCAATTTCATTAACAATCATTTTACCGTCTTTTTTGTAGTAACCAGTCAAAGATCCTCCAATAACCTTTCCATCTTTAATCATCCTTTTAATACCAAATTTCACTCTCTCAGAAAGCTTTCTTACTTCATCTTGTGCTAGGCTTGACATCAAAGATAGTCTAAACTCACTATCCGGATATATAGTATTTATATCGTCACTTAGAAAATATACAATTGTTCCATTTCTAAGTAATTCTTCCGTATATTTTATACTATCAATGACATTCCTAGAAAATCTTGATATTTCTTTTGTAACAATTAAATCAATTATCCCTTTCTTTGAATCTTCTAGCATTTTAAGAAAGTTTTCCCTATTTTTTATGCTAGTACCACTTATTCCTTCATCAATATATTCACCCACTAAAGTCCAATTATTATTTTCTTTTATCATATCTTTAAAATAATTAGACTGATTTTCTATACTATTTACTTGATCATCTTTATCAGTTGATACTCTAGCATAATATCCAACATTTAACTCCATATCATAAATTGTTTTTCCATTAAATATTTCTCTTCTAGCACTTGCTATATTCACTTTTTTCACCCATTAGTTTCTCATTCATAAGTTTAAATTCATCAAAACCAATTAGATTTTTATTGTATAATTCCTTATTTATCAATATTCTCAATTCTTTTGCTATTTTTTCCATATAATCCTCCGCTTAATTATATTAGCGAGTTTAAATAATATGAAAAAACTCAAGAATTTAAATTCTTGAGTTAATACCTTGTTAATTATCTTTTTCTTGCTTTGCAAGATCAATAGTTGCTTCAGTGTATTTCATAAGTTCTTTTTTATTTTTAAATCCACAAGTTAATGCAAAATACTCAATATAGTTTGTTTGTTCTGTTACTAATTTCATTTGAATAGATTTATTGATATTATATTTTTCTTTATCCGATATATTATCTTGTTTTAAATAATCTTTAATACTTATATTATACAATGAATCATTATTCTTAAAATCATCATATAATTTTGAAGTCATTATACAATTATCAATTAGTTCTTGATTATTTTTGAATTCTATAGTTACTATATTTTTTTCTTTATTGAAAGTGACACTCGAAATTCTATCTATATATTCTACTTTTCCATTTACAACTTTACCTACTGTTATCTTTGTTGTCTTTTTGATTGCAAAGAATATTCCTAGTAGTAATATACATACCATAATTGCAAGAAAAGTTTTTTGTTTGTTATTTATTTTCATAACGAAATCCCCCTCATTTATAAAAGAAGTTAGAAATAGTTCTAACTTACTTTTTTATTTAAATATTTTTTACCAACATATATTAAACCTACTAATCCACTTAAAGATATAACAAAAGTAATAATATATGTTTCAATATTGTCTCCTGTACTAGGATTACTGTCATTACCATCAGCTATAGCTTCTAAAACAGTAAATTCTGTAATAGCTTCACCACCATCACTAAAAGTTACTTTTAATGTATGTGTACCGACTGATAAAGTATTGATATACTCTTTATCTAATGTAATAATTGTGCTTCCTTGTTCTACAGTATAATTTTTTGAATCTACTAATACATCATCTACAAAAACATTGTTATTAAATAGATTATAATCAGCATCAATTCTAAATTTAGCATTATTATTTTTACGAACAGTACTATCTTGTTCAACAACATTGTGAGAAATTTTTTCTACAACAACCTCCACTGTTGTATCAGATGTAATATTAGAAATAACCAATTTGTTTCCTTCCATATCGCTTAGTCTGTCTGTATCATTTACTAGAACTCTTTTTAACTTGTAGCCTTTATTTGCTATAATAGTAAACTCTTGTGAATCTCCATAAAGAACTGATATTGTTCCTTTTGGTGTAATAACTGCATTACTTGTATCTTTAACAACTATTACAAATGGTATTTTTTTATAACTAACCTCAATATTTTTATTTTCTTCGATTGTAAGTTTCAATTTATTGTCAGTTACTTCTACTTCATTACCATTTACTGTTACTTTGTTAATCATATATCCTGCATTTGGAGTGAAAGTTACTTCTACGATACTGCCCTCAATAATTTCTGATTTTGGAGTATCTATCGTACCTTCTCCTTCTATTACAGTAGCTGTAATAACAAATGTATCTTTTGCTACAACAGTAATATCAATATCATCTACTATCTTGTGGTTTTCAGTATCTTCAGGAGTATATGTTGCTTTATAAGTATGTGTACCTGCTAATAGTTTCTCACTTGGATCATTCCATGTAAACCTTCCATCTAACGATATCTCTAGTAATGTTTGACCTTTAACCCCTGTTAAATTCGTTGGTACAGTATATTCAGGAGTTGCCTTTGTTATTTCCCAATTTGTAATAACAGGTTCCGTAGTGCCATCCATCCATTCATAATTATCTGTATCTTTCAAACTCCATGTAAAACTGTAATTACCAGCATTAACAGCTTCATAAACACCACCAAGCTCTATTACATTTCTATTATATGCAAAGCTATATCCTTGCATTTCGCCATTATATACAAGTGATATAGACTCATAGCTAGGCACTGCAACTTGTGCTTTCTTTATTGTAAATGTATAAGTAACGCTTCCGGCATAAGTTTTATTGTTATCAGATATTTTATATGTTACTTCGTAAGTTCCAGCATTTTTTGGAGCTTCACTACTACTGTAGTTAGTACCATTAGTTCCAACATATAAAATTTCTATTTCATCTTGTGAAACTTTATTATCTTCAATAATTAGTGTTCCTGTTGGTATGATTTCATTACCATCATAATATTTGTCATTATATGTTAATCCACTTAAATTAACGATGTCCTTTTCTTCAACGTTAATATAGAATGTTGAAGTAGTTTCTAAATACTCATCAGTACCATCATTATTTTTATCAATTGCTGGTGCAATTACTTCCATTTCAACTTGTCCTGCAGTATTTCCTGCTGTAAATCCATTATCTTGGTTAAATGTTCCAAAATCACCACTTACATATCTAATACTATAGTTATCTATATTGCAATTTAGTAAACTTTTTAATTCATCGACAGTAAGTGTTCCACCTACTTTTATGTTAATATTTTTATTTATAGTGATATTTTGTTCAACTGGTTCTATTTTTAATGTACCATTTACATAAGGTGCTAAAGTATAGTTTGAAGTAACATCTATATTATCTCTAATTATTTGAACATCCATTATTACATTACTTGATGTTCCAACATAGAACTGACTTCCAGTAATAGCAGCAATCATTTTATCACCATCTACTAAAACATTATCTGTATATTTAAATGTTGTATTGGTCAACGCTGTGTTATCAAACTTTTTAGTAGCACTTCCAGCTGTAACAATAATTGGAGTTGATATTGGTTCAATACTAATAGTTCCATCAACTATTTCAATATTTTTATAACAATCTCTATTTGTGATAGTAATACTTTCTCTATCAACTATATTGTTGTTATCTTTATTGTCCTTTACATCTTTTACAGCACCAATAACAAGTATTTTACTTACTGTATCATTGTAAAGCAATTTGCCATCTTGAACTATGTTTCCATCAAAGTAAACTGTAAATCCATTATCAGAATATGGCTTTCCATTATACACATGACTAGATGAACTTGCCACAATTTTTACAACTTTTTCAGTTGGTAATATTTTAAATTCAGATGAAGCGCTTGATTCAACATAATTTGAGCCAGTAATTGTAAGTCTAATTGTATAATCTCCAACAACTAAAGGTCTAGTAGTACTCCAATTTTCAGTACCAGTTTTGGTGTACTCTATTTTGTAATCAGATTTATCTACTCCATCTAATCCACCAATTGTTGGTTCTATCTTACTTTCACCATAAGTTAAATTGTCATCAAAACCAATTGATAAATTCATTAGTTGTCTTTTAGAAACTGTAATTTTTACAGTAGCAGTATATTCAATATCATTTTCATCAGTTACTGTTAATATAGCCGAATATGTTCCAATATTAAGACCATCTTTGACTTTTATCTGCCATGAACTATCAGTTTCTTTTGCTCCCACTGAGGCACTATTTCCTTCAATTATTTCAAAATAATTATAATTGTCTAATGTAACATTTTTAATTTTTAAACTAGATAATCCTTGATTTTGAATGTAAACATTTTGAGTTTTATTATTATACCCATATGATTCATTAAAATCCACATTATTAACAATAAAACCTGTTTTCTCCCTTACTACTATAGAATCTTTATAGTCTGCTGTACTGTCAATTTGTGTGACAGTGTTATAAACTAGTGTCATTGTATCAATGTTCTTTTCAGAACTATCAGCTTTTTTAATTAAAGCTTCATGGTCTGAGTCAACTACATAACCATAAGTTACTCTTCCATACATGTTTGGATCATATAATGATGCGGCTGTAGTAGAGCTTGTTGCCTTTGAATTATGTAAAGTCATGTTGTTAATTTTAAGTATTGGTGCATTACCTCTAATTAAAAAGATAGAATCAAAAACACCCTTGTTAATAGTTATTTGTGTATTTTCTTGACTATAAATTATACCAGAATTTGATGTAGTATTTCCTATATATGTTCCTCCATCAATTACTAAATTTCCTTTAGTAACATTTTTACCATAAGAAATTGTTATTAAAGCATTATTTAAACTTGTATGAACAATTTTACCTGTTTTACTTTCACTACTATCTTTAATGGTAATAGTTCCATCACTTACTGTGAATTTTAAATTTACAGAATCACTACTAACTTGTAATTCATACCCATTTAAGTCTAGTGTACGCTCTGTACTGTCAATTTCTATAGATGGTAACGCTGTACTTGTTATAATACTTGATAAATCAATATTTTTACCTAACTTTATTTCATCAACTGTTACATCTTCAACCGTTGATTGCCATTCACTTGGGTCATTTATTATAACAGTTTTGGCATCAACTCTTATACCGTTAATAAAAAATACTGCCCCAAAAAATAAAAATGATAATATTCCAAATTTTAATTTACTTCTCTTCATATTCTACCTCTTATTATATAATTATAAAAAAAATAAAAAGCAAGTTCAACACTTTTATAATAAATATTTTGATATTGACAGAAAAGTTCAACTTATAGCAAGTTTACACTCTGTGATTCCTTAAGTTGTACTTGCTTTTTTTAATATAAATCATTGAAGAAGTTAAAATATATATTTAATTTAATATCTTTTCTTGAACCATTTATTTTTTCTACTTCTACTTTTTCAACCAGCAGTTTCATTAAATTAGAAAGTTGACTTTTGATGTCTACTTTTTCGTATATTTTAGACTTAATATTATCTATTTTTTTTATTCTTTTCTCTAGTTCATAGCTAGAATTATCTATTTTTTCTTTTTCTTCTTGAAGTAGTTTAATATCGGAATTATATTTATCATTTCTTAATTTAAATTCTGTATCACTTACGATGCATTTAATATTAAGATCTAATAATTTATCTTTCTGCTTGTTAAGCCATTCTATTTCTTTATTTATTTTATCAATATCAAAACTTGCTTTACTACATTCTATTATTCCTTTATAATCATTAAGAATCTGACTAATAAAATTGTTTTTATTTTTTATTATATTATTGAATACATCAATAAATATGTTATCTAAATAAGATTCTTTAATTATTGGAGAAGTGCAAACATGAACACCACTTTTTCTATACGTTTTGCATGACCATGTTGGCTGATTTCTAGTGCTTCCACTATTTCTTACGAAGAATGCACCACAATCTTTACAAACTATCTTGCAACTATATTTAGAACGGCTAATAAACTTTTGACTGTTTAATATATTACTTGCTATTTTCTTTTTCCTTTCTTCGTGAATTTGGTTTGCTTTATTCCATAACTCTTCAGAGACAATTGCAGGAATTCTATCATCCTTTTCTATAATCTGCTTTTCTTTGGGAATTTTCTTTTTCTTATGTGTCTTATAGCTTTCTATTTCAGTTAATTTAGCTGTGTAATATCCCTTATATCTAGGATTATTAAGCATTTTTGCAAGACTTGTTCCAGAGTATGCTTCCCCTTTAGAATTTAAATATCCCATTGAAGCTAAATCTAAGCCTATTTGCACTAATCCTTTGTTTCCTGATGCATACGTTTCAAATAAATATGTGATTATAGGAGCTTCTTTTTCATTTATTTCATATCTACCATTCTTTTTGTAGTAACCAGTTAAGTTACCCCCAATTAGTTTTCTTTCCTTTATCATTCTGTCTATTCCAAATTTAACTCTTTCAGATAATTTCCTTACTTCATCTTGCGCAAGAGAGGACATTATTGTTAATCTAAATTCAGAGTCCTCTTGAATAGTATTAAGATTGTCCGATAAAAAGTGCACAATAACTCCTTGAGATAACAAATATTCAGTATATTTAATGCTATCTACAGTATTTCTAGAAAATCTTGATATTTCCTTAGTAAGTATTAAATCAATTTTTCCATTAGTTGCATCTTCTATCATAGTGAGGAATTGTTGCCTATTTTTTACGGCTGTTCCACTTATTCCTTCATCTACATAACCAGATACAAATGTCCAATTTTTATTTTCTTTTATCATTTCTTCAAAATACTTTTGCTGATTTTCAAGAGAATTTAATTGATCATCCTTATCAGTTGATACACGTGCATAATATGCGACATTCAAGCTCATATCATAAATAGTCTTTCCTTTTCGCAAATCTTCTCTAGCCTTTCTTATATCCATTATTGCCTCCAATTATGTAAACTTAACTAAGATAATTTCATATTACAGCTAAAAAATTGCAGTGTTAAATTCTCTTTTTTACTATATTCATTTCTAATTTTAGTCATTCTTCCTAGCAATTTTCTTTCCATCTCTTTTTTTACTTCTATATCAATAATCTTTTCGTCATATAATTCTTGATTAACCATAAGTTTCCATTCCAATAATTTATATTCTAATGGCAAGTACTTTTTATTAAATTCTAACTCTAAATTTTCCTCAGACATATAAAGTCCTCCGGTAAAATTTATTCTCCAAACAAAAAAATATTCACCTTAACGTGAATACTTTTCTTATAATGTTTCTCTTTTATAGATAATACATATTACTTCTATTTTTAAATTTGTTTATTAAATTACACATTTCAATAGATACTTCTTCATCTATATGATTTGCATTCTTTTTACCTTTAATAGCCATAGCAAATGATAACAATTGATATCTAATTCCTTCGCCATCAAGTTGATAAAAATATCTTTTATTTTTATTCATGTCTTCATATCTTAATTCAAAATATGATGTTTTCCACCATGGTGCTGGCACTATTATATAACCTTTAGTACCTGTTATAATTAGTTCTCCTTCAGACTTTGCTCCTTCTGCTACTTTTAATGAGGCAATAGCTTTTTCATATACTAAATCAAGCTTAGTAAAAATATCTTCATTTTCTTTGTTATCGATAAACTTAGAGTAGAAATTGTAGTTTTTATAATTAGTTCCTAAAATATCAAGAATAGGTAGTAGAGCTTGTGGTCCCCAGTTATAAAAACTATTAGCTACCTTGGTTTTCTCCAAAACACTCATGTTAGTGATTGTTGATTCAACAGAAAGAACGTTTCCAACTTCTCCGCCTTTTATAAGTAAAAGTAATCTTGAGTATGCTGTTGAACATGACGTACGCATAGCATCCATCAATATTAAATTCTTAGACTTTGCAAGTTCAAATAGTTCTTTACACTTATTTTTGTCATCACATATAGGTGATTCACAAAGAACATGTTTTCCCATGTTTATTGCCTTAACAATTTGTTCATAATGCTGTTCAACACTAGAATTTATATAAACGGCATTGACGTTTTCCAACATGTCGTCATAATCTTTGTATATACTAATGCCACTTTCTATTAAGTTTTTCTCATTTTCTATTGTCTTACTCGTACATATAGCAGTTATTTCAATTCCATTTACATATCTATCTTCTGCTTTGTACTTATTAAAATAATCTATATCATCACTTATTACACCCATAAGTATATTTTTTTCTTGGCAACGAATTTGTGTTGATGATATACCTTCAGTTCTTGGCAAATATACTACTTCACAATACTCTTTTAAATAATCGAATGTACCTTCCCAATCTGAACCAATTGCAAATATATCAACATCATATCTTTTAATATCATCTATCTTTTGACCAACATACTCCTCAACAATAATTTCGTCTGCTAGGCCAGTTTTCCTTATATTCTCAATTCTTTCTGTTAATGATTGTTGTACATTTATTTTGCCACGTTTCCTATCAAAATCCTCACTTGTTACTCCTACTATCAAATAATCTCCAAGTGCTTTAGCTCTTTCTAATAATTTAATATGGCCATAATGTAAATAATCATAAGTTCCATATGTTATTACTCTCTTCATTAAAATACTCCATTCTGATGCATTTCATTTAATGCTTTTAAAAGTTCATCATAATCATCAGTAGTTAGATATCCAATATGACCAACTCTAAATATTTCATCTTTTAAACTTCCACCATTTGGACATACCCAAATATGATATTCATCCTTCAATGTTTCAAATATCTTATATGCATTATGAGTCTTAGGTCTAAGAGCAGTTACTGCGTTTGAACAATGATCTGGCACAATTTCAAGTGGTAAATCTTTAATAGCATTTCTAAAGTAATCTGCTAACATCTTAGTATTTTTAATGCTCTCAACTACACCACCATCATTTTCTAACTGATTTAATCTAGCATTTATTTGTCTTAATATTCCTACAGCAGGTGTAAATGGAGTTTGACCACGTTCACCATTTTTTAGAGCACTTTTAAGGTCTAGATACATGCATTTTGTCTCATTATTGTTTGCTCTTTCTATCGCATCTTTTGATAAAACAATTACTGATACTCCTGGAGGGCATGCTAGTGCTTTTTGTGAACCTGTTATCATTGCTCCAACATTTAGTTCTGACATATTAAATTCATCTGATAAAAATGAGCTTATTGTGTCAACTATTAAAAATAAATTGTTTTCTTTACAAAAATCACTAATTAAATTTATATCATATAACTCACCAGTTGAAGTTTCGTGATAGTTTACTAGAAAAGTTGTAAATCCTTTATTTTTGTACTGCTCTAAAATGTCTCTTGTTACACCTTTACCGCAGTTTAGTTTTATTTCTTCATATCGAATCTTATGTAAGTTACATAAATCAACAAATCTTTGGCCAAAGCTTCCACCATTTACAATTAACGCTTTATCATCACTATTTAATAAGTGCATTATACATGCTTCCATTGATGCCGTTCCAGATCCTGTAATGAAAACTACTCTTGAATCATCACTAGCATTAGCAAGTTTTTTTACTAATCTTTCATTTTCCAACATTAACTCAGAAAATTCTGGAGTTCTAAAATATGGTACCTGTTCTGATCCAATGTTTCTTACTATATCATTAGATTGAACTGGTCCTACTGTGAAATTTAACATTATAACACTTCCTTTAATTTATAGGACAATTATAACACGTATATATATAAAAGAAAATAAATGATTTTAACTATTTTTAAAATGTGCATGTGATAACTCAAAGGTTGCAAGAGTTCTCTAACACTTGCATGAAAGTTTGATAACCGTGTCCTCCATGTTTCCAACAACCAATTCTAGCACCTCCTATAGTTACACTTCCAGAATCATAAAAAGTATCTTTTTCTAAATCAACAATTTTTTCTTCTATTGAAGCAGCAGTTGTTATTATCTTAAAAGTACTTCCTGGTTCGTAAGATGCCCATATAGGGAGATTTCTGTTTATTACTTCTGCACTATAATTTTTATAATTATTAGAGTCATATGTCGGTCTTGATGACATACCCAAAATTTCTCCAGTATTTGGATCCATTACAACAGCAAGTGCCATATCTGGAGAAAACATCGTTACAATATTATCAAGCTCTCTTTCCAAAGAAAGTTGTATTCTATAATCAATAGTAAGTTCAATATTCATTCCCTGTTGTGGTGCTACATAAATATCTGATAATTTTAGACTATTACCTTTTGCATCAGAAAAGTACTTTATCGCACCATCTTCTCCAGTTAAATATTTATCGTACTGTAATTCAATTCCTGACAAGCCCTGGTTATCAATTCCAACAAAGCCTAAAACATGGGAAAGCATTGTTCCATAAGGATAATACCTTTTTGACTCCTTTACTAGATACACACCATCATACTTATAACTTTCTATCTTATCCGCTATCTCATATGATAATCCCCTACCTTCTGGGTGTACTCTTTCAATAGATACTTCTTTATATACATGCTTATCCATTTCTTCTTTTGATATCCCTAATATTTCCGCAATATTTTTTGAAACTTCTTCTTTATTTTGAATCTGACTAGGTATTAAAACTAGACTAGTTGTAGTAATATTGTCTGCCAAAACTACACCATTTCTATCAAGTATCAAACCTCTATCAGCAGCTAGAGGAAGATTTCTACTCCATAAGTCATTTGCTAGCAAGTTAAGTTTTTTATAATCAAAAAGTTGAATGTATATAACTCTTGCCACAATAATAATAAACATAAGCACAATTATTATAAAAATAATTCTTATTCTCTCATCTATTTTTTTTAAAAACATAATATCACCATTTAATTATATGATATACACTCTTTAGTTACTAAAGAAAATATTGTCGAAAAAGTTTAGTTAAAATGCCTTATATCAAGTAGCAATCTATCATAAAGTTTTACGGGAGGACTCTATGATAGATTCACACGGATTAAATGATGAAGAAGTTTTAGAAAGTCGTAAGAAAAATGGTAGTAATGCACTTAAAGAGATTAAAAGTAATAGTCTTTGGCATCTTTTTATAGAGTCTTTGGGTGACCCGATTATTAAGATACTCTTAATTGCACTTGCTATAAAGGTTATTTTTCTTTTTAAAGATTTTGATTGGTATGAAACAATTGGAATTGTTATTGCTATTTTTGTAGCATCCTTTATTTCTTCAATTTCAGAATATGGTAGTGAAAAAGCTTTTAAAAGAATGCAAGAAGAAGCGGCTCTTATTTCTTGTAAAGTAAAACGTAATGGTAAAATTACACTTGTTAAAATAGATGATATCGTAAAGGGAGATATTGTTATACTGGAACAAGGTGATAAAGTTCCTGCAGATGGTGTCATTATAAACGGTAGTGTTGGTGTAGATGAATCATCACTCAATGGTGAATCAAAAGAAGTATTTAAAGCGAACAATAAAGGAAGCATGAGTGATGCTAAAGTATATAGAGGAAGTGTTGTATCATCACTAAAGGGTGAAATGCTAGTAACTAGTGTTGGAAATAATACAGTTTATGGAAAAATGAGTTTAGAGTTAGGAGAAAAAGCACCAACTAGTCCTTTAAAACTTAGACTTAGAGATCTTGCACTTACAATAAGCAAAATTGGTTATGTTGGATCATTTCTTGTTTCTTTTTCTTATCTTTTTTCAAAAGTTGTTATCGAAAATAATTTTGATACCAATCTTATAATACAGACTCTTACTAATTTTCCAGTCATGTTTGGATATATTTTATATGCACTAACTCTTTCCGTTACCATAATAGTTGTAGCAGTTCCTGAGGGACTTCCAATGATGATAACACTTGTCCTTTCATCAAATATGAAAAGAATGCTTAAAAATAACGTCTTAGTACGAAAACTTGTAGGAATTGAAACAGCAGGAAGCCTTAACATTCTATTTACTGACAAGACCGGAACACTTACTAAAGGATGCCTTGAAGTGGTAGAACTTCTTGATGGGAATGGCCAAAGATTTGGAAATGAAATTGAACTTTTAAAGTACCCCAAATATCAAGAGATAGTTAAAACTAACATTGTATACAATAATGACAGTAAAAAAGAAAGTGGGAAAATAATTGGGGGAAACATTACTGATAGAGCACTTTTATCTTTTATAAATACTCCTATAGAAAATAATTTAAAAATTATTAAGAAAGTACCATTTGACAGTAGTAAAAAATACTCATTAACAATGATAGACAACGATGGAAAAATAAATCTTATAAAAGGTGCACCCGAAAAAATACTTCCATTTTGTACTATGTTTTATGACACAGATGGCAAAAAGAAACCTTTAAAAAATAAAGAAAGACTAGAAAAATATTTAAAAGACATGACAAGAAGAGGAATCCGTGTTATTGTACTTGCTACAATGGATCCTTATAGGGATGAGTTCAAAAATCTTTCATTTGTGTGCCTTCTTTCTATAAAAGATGATATTAGACCTGAGGCTAAAGAAGGAATTAAGCTTGTAGAAGAAGCTGGTATAAGAACTGTTATGATTACTGGAGATAATGTTGATACTGCTAAATCTATAGGAAAAGAAATTGGTCTTATTAAGAATAACGATGATATCATAATCACCTCAACTGAACTTAATAAGATGACAGATAGTGAACTTGTTAAAATAATACCTAAATTAAGAATTGTAGCAAGAAGTCTTCCAAGTGATAAAAGTAGACTTGTTAAAGTTGCAAGAAGTATGAATCTAGTTGTAGGAATGACTGGAGACGGTGTTAATGATGCCCCTTCTTTAAAAGCTGCTGACGTTGGATTTGCTATGGGAAGTGGTACAGAAGTTAGTAAAGATGCTGCTGATATTGTTATACTTGATGATAACTTTTTATCTATTTCAAAGGCAATACTTTTTGGTAGAACTATTTTTAAGAGTATAAGAAAATTTATTATCTGCCAGTTAACAATAAATCTTTCTGCTATTGGCCTTTCTTTTGTAGGATTTTTTATTGGGATAGATACACCTGTTACAGTAATTCAAATGCTTTGGGTTAATATGGTAATGGATACTCTAACTGGTCTTGCCTTTGCTTTCGAACCGCCTTTACTTGAATATATGAAGGAAATGCCAAAGAAAAAAAATGAACCAATTATAAATAAATATATGTTTGGTGAAATCTTCTTTACTGGAACTTATTCATTTATACTATGTATACTTTTTCTAAAACATCCATTTTTTCTAAGCCTTTATGGTGGAAACATTAGTCATTTAATGAGTGCATTTTTTGGTTTATTTATTTTTATAGATATATTTAACAGTTTTAATGCTAGAACAAATAGATTAAACCTCTTTGCTAATCTTTTAAAAAATAAAGTATTTTTAACCATCGTCTTCATAGTAGCTATAGTTCAAATTGCCTTAATCTACTTTGGTGGGGAAATGTTTAGAACAACTTTTCTTAGTTTTAAAGAATTTGAAATAATGATTCTTATGGCTTTCACAGTAATACCAGTAGATTTCTTAAGAAAATTCTATTTAAGAAAAAAAGGCATAATTGGTGGAGTTTAAAAAAGAATGCATTTCATTTTATGCATTCTTCTTTTTATTTATTTTTTGAATCTAAATATTCTGCAAGTCTTTTATAAGCATCAGAGCTCCAGAAATCAAATCTTTCATCATCTGGGAATGTCCCAAGAGTTTTAGTCTCTCCTTCTGGTATAAAAATAAAGTCCCAACTCCAACCGTATGTTCCGCTCTTTTTTGTATCAATTGTTCCTTTTGTTATTCCCTCGAACACAACTGGTTCTTTTCCATATTCACAGTATGCTAAACATTCTTTAAAGTAAGCTTTTCTGTTTTTCATGCCTTCCATTAACTTTAATAGTCCATCTTCTCATATTGTATCAGAAGCATAATGTGTATAAACACCAGGAAAGCCTTTTAAACCTTCTACAAATAATCCTGTGTCATTTTTCAAAACATCACATTTTAATTCTTCACTAGCCCACTTTGCAGAGTATTTTGCTACATCAGTAACATCATCTGCCTGAATTTCTGGAGTCTCCATTTTGATATTGTTAATAGAATATCCAAGAGGCTCTAAAGTCTTTTTGGCACTGCTTATCTTTGCCCAATTTCCCGTTACATAAATTATTTCTTTTTTCATTTTTCTCACATCCTTTTAAAATTTATTTTTATACTTATTTATATTTATACTAATTTGGTTACAAACTCAATAATAAATCCTGTTATTACTCCGATACCATATACAAGAGATAATATTATTAAGTTTTCCTTTATATTTTTATTTGATTTAAATAAAAGTAAAATTGCTACACCACTACCAGTTAGTAAACCAGATACAGCACACCCAAAAGAGATAGCACCAGCAAGATAAAGTTCTGTAATTATTATACTAGCAGCACAATTTGGTATTAACCCAATTAGACTAGAGGCAAAGAAAGATATAATAGAGTTTTCCATAAAAACTTTAGAAATATTATCTTCTCCAACGTAATATATCACTGTGTTTAAAAGAAAAGTTGCAATTAAGATATATACCGTTGTACTAAGTGTATGTTTAAGAGCAGAGAAAAAAATTCCTTCATCACAGTGACAATGTTCTTCTTCACATATATCATAACTTGGCTTATTGTTCTTTTTTCTATATATAAAATCAATTACAAATCCCCAAATGAACCCTACAACAAATTTAACTAAAAGAATATTTAAAATACTTGTAAAACTAGCATTGCTTGCAAGCATTATTGGTAGCATTTCATCACTTGTAGATAAATAAATTGCAATTAAAGTACCCAAAGTAATTATTCTAGTTGTATAAAGATTTGTAGCCATAACACTGAAACCACATTGTGGAAAAAGACCTAAAAGACTTCCTAAAAGAGGTCCAAACTTTCCAGACTTAGTTATAAACTCTTTTGTCTTTTTATTGTATCTATGCTCTATTAACTCTATTAAAAAGAACGCAATAAAAAGAAAAGGAAGCAATTTTACTGAATCCTTTAAAGTATCTATAATAACATCTTTCATAATCATCTCTCCCAAAATACCAATATTTTAACATAGACTAATTACTTTAGTAAATATGATTATTCACTTTCCATTAAAGCTGGTATAATTTGTTTCTTTCTTGATACTACTCCCGGTAAAAATACTCCTTCAAAAATATTTTGATCAAATGCGCGCTCTAAAATATTAAATGTTAATTGACTATCATTATATAAAAGATATGAACCATTACTCATTATATCTGTTATCATAAAGATTACATAATCGCTTCCTGTTATATCTTTAAATTTATTCAACTCATCGACAATTTTATTTTTTCTTAGTAACATTTTAGTTGCATTCATTGTAGTAACTTGTGATACTTTGAATAATCTTCCAGCATTTTGGAATGTTTTGATATCCGCAGTTATTAAGTCATATTCTGTTTTCTTATCAAGATTTACACTAGAATTAAATATTTCAAGTGCAAACTCATTATGTGATAAACCACTTATTTTCTCTAGACTTTCTACTACTTTTACATCTTCGTCTGTAGTTGTAGGGCTAGTAAGTGACAAAGTATCAGAAATTATTCCTGCAAGCATTAAAGATGCAATAACTTTAGGAATATCTACTCTATTTTCCATAAATAGGTGGTAAATAATTGTATTTGTACTTCCTACTGCCATATTTCTGAAGTTAATTGGGTTATTTGTAGAAATATCCCCTATTTTATGGTGATCTATTACTTCTAATATATTTGCTTCTTCAAGACCATCAGCGCTTTGAAGTGACTCATTATGATCTACTAAAATTACTTTTTTTCTATTCTTCTTAGAAATATCAGTAATTCTAATCAAACCTTTACACACATTGTTTTTATCTACAACTGGATAGTTATTAAAACCTAGTTCTTTAGTCTTTTCAAGGAAATCATCGTAGTACTCATTTTCAGAGACAACATATGGTCTATTTCCTGTGAATAATGTTTTTATATAATTACATAGTGATATCTTCTTAACAGTCTTGTAAGTATTAAAAGGAGTCTTAATAATATTTACATGATTTTTAATTGCTATTTTGATATGTTCTTCCTTTATGTCATTATCTCCAGTAATTATTAGAAGTTTTATTTTACTACTTACAGCGTCTTCTATAATACTATGCCTATCTCCAACGATCAAAATATCATTTTCACTTAATGGAAATTTTTCTATAAATGTTGTACTTTTAAAAGTAACAGCAGTAACATTTCCTTTTATTTCACTATCAAATCTTAACACTGCACTACCTTTAAGAGTTTTTAAAATATTATCATATGACGTGTATATATTTTCACTATCACTTCTAAAAGCTTCCTTTAACATGATTTTAGCAGTTATTATGTCTTTAAATCTATTTGATGTATCAACGATTGGTACACCAGTTATATTGTTTTTATCCATATAGTTATATACTTCTTCTATAGAAGCATATTCACTTTGAAACATATTCTTGTGATACTCAATATCCTTTATTTGAAGCTTAACATCATTTAAATATTTTGGACATTTAACATTAAATTTATCTAAAACAAATTTTGTCTCATCATTTATTTCACTAAGTACCCTAGCTTCAGCATAAATACCTAAAGACTTTTTTAAATATTCTAATGCAATTGCACTAGTTACTGAATCTGTATCTGGTTTTCTGTGACCAAAAATATATATTTTATCCATAAAATTCACCTACGTAAAAAAGAATGCTTTTACAATTATAAGCTAAAATTTATTATTGTAAACATCCTTTTAACTTTTCCTTTTTATTCAGCATTATTTTTTTCAAAAACTTGATTAAAATCCGTTAAATTTCTATCAAAATTTTTATTTGCAGTTTTAATCTCTGCCGTTGAAATTATATCATCGACACTTTTCAAATCATCATCTTTTAATTGTGTCCACTTATCCTTAACAAATGTGATTAAAAGAGAACTTGTATTTGTATACTCTTTTATAGCCACATAAGCATTACCATTTTCTTTATCATTTAACTTATAGGCCAAATACTTATTTGAATTGACTTTTATCTCTTCATAACTTTCTACCGTTACACCTTGTGCTACAAGTAAGTCCTTATACTCATCTTTTTTCTCATAAAACATTTTGTATGAGTAAGGATATTCCACTATAATAGCATACCATGTGTCGCCTGCTAAATTTAATTGTTCTCCTTCGATTTTATAATCAACGCCTTCAGGTATTGAGAACTCTGAGTTGGCAAAAGATATTACCGTAACCTTTTTAGTATCTTTTGTATCATCTTTTACTTCATCTTTATTAGTGTTTTGGTTTTTATCATTATTTTGCATATTAAAGTAGTAATAACCACCACTTGCTCCTATTGATAAAAATCCTAGGAACATAAATATTAACCCTACTACACGTAAGCCATTTCCCTTTTTCATCTGTCCACCTCTATTATTAAGATAAGTATATCATTACAAATACAAAATTTCAAAGTATTTTATATTGTTTTTTCATAATAGTTAACTAATGTTTTTTCACCATTTGGGTAATATTCGTAACAAGTTTTTATGTATTTGTCAAAACCCCATTTAAAATATATTTGAATATTTCTAACTTCACATGGCTCTACTCCTAAAGTAAGACTAGTAAAACCTCTTTCCTTTAAGTCTTTTTCCATAAACTTATATAGTTTTGAGAAGTATCCTTCTCCTTCATATTCTTTGTTTGTTCTGAAGGCTGTTAAATAAGCTTTTTTATCTCCAATTAAATTTTCTTTATTTTGCATATCTAAATCATTTGAAGAAATTATAGCAGTACATTCTGTTATAATTTTTTCATTTAAAATGCCCATATATACAATTCTATTTTCTAAGTTTCTAAGTGATGATTCTTTAAATTTTTTCCAAAGTTCTTTGTTTTCGTGTTTTGCTAGTTCTTGATTCCATTTTTTATTTATCATTTCTTTTGAAGCTATCATGCATTTATAATCGTTCATATTTTTACCTCTAAATTTCTTTTAATAAGGCACTATCTCTTCCTCTTTCACTGTCATATTCATCCACAACTTTGTAGTTTTCTTTTATCATATTATTTAGTGAATAAATATTTGCAGTACACACTTTTGTATATATATACTTTTTACCTATTTCTTTACAATAATTATCAAGTACTTCCATCATTTGTCTTTGATAACCTTTTCCAACGTAGTCTGGACTTACCATTATAGGCCCTAGTGACCCAACTTCTTGCTCACTGTAATTAACATTATGTTTCCTCAAGCTCTTTTCTGTGGCAGGAATATAAAACATTGAACATACTA
Organism: uncultured Bacilli bacterium; assembly: GCA_934100165.1. Taxonomy (GTDB): domain Bacteria; phylum Bacillota_I; class Bacilli_A; order RF39; family UBA660; genus RUG13868. Next base: position 138,916 of record CAKOPN010000005.1, on the reverse strand, counting down.
GATTTTCATTATCATAGTAAAGCCATATTTTCCCTCCGCTTTGCAGAATATCTACTATTTCATCTCGCTCAAATGTTCCTAGCCATTCTTTGTGTTCCATATTATCTCTTACATATTTATATAAGAATAAATAATCATCTAAATTAACATTTTCACTTATACATTTTAAATCTTTTAACATAAGATCACCTCCTAAATTTTTTTAATATCTATTAACATTCTTGTGTGATATCCTTTTTTCTCATAAAACTTAATAGCATTTTCATTATATGCGAAAACATCTATCTTAATATATTCACACCCTTTTTCTTTAAAATAATTTTCCATTTTGTCCATTAACTGTTGACCGATTCCATGACTTCTTACTTTTTTTGACACAACTAGTTCTGTAACTTGTCCACATTTTGGGCACTTGTAGTCTAGATAATCATATTCATCATATTTAGGAATACATCCCATTATTACTCCAACGGCTTTTTCATCTTCTACTGCTATATAACATTTGCCATCATTATTTTTAACTTCTTCTAAATCCAAAACGGCCATTTTTTCTCTATATTCTTCATGGACTCTGTCTAAATTATCTTTATCAATTGAAACGATATATTCTTCAAGTTCTACTAGCAAATCTTTAACATCTTCTAAATATTTGTTTTCATATTCTATTATTTTTATAATTTTCACTATCCTCCTTATTTTTAGATTTTTAAAAATTAAAAAGTTCTGCATAATGCAGAACCTTTAGTGAAATGTAAAAATATATGTCTAAAATAACATATGTGTGATAGATTCTGCATTATTAAATAAATTTAAATTTTTCTTCATAATCCATCACACTCCTTCCTAGAAAGCTACAATTTCAATATAATATATATATTTAAAGGTGTCAATCTTTTTTTATTTTTATTATTTTTTTGTTACTATAAACATCTCACACTCTTTAAAGTTGGGTAAGTCATCTACTATTTTGTTTTCTAAGACTTTTAGATTACTTTCTCTTATTTCACTAAGCATGTTTTCCATAGATTTAATCATGCAAGAAGTACTTGCAACACTTATTTCTTTATTAGTGTTTATGTTTATTTTTTTAGAATCTTTAAAGGCTTCTTTAGGATCTGTCTTATATTCGTTTGTGCCATCTCCCATAGCAATAATTAGGGCTTTACCATTTTCTTTTAAATGTTCATATATAAATTCATAAAACTTTTTTCTGTGTAATTCATTTACAAACATATGAATTACTGCAATTGAATAGATAAAATCAAATTTTTCATTTATAGTGTCCGTCATTAAGTCAAATTGCTTAAAGCTTTCTTTATATTCATAATTAGTCAATTCATTGCATTTTAGAATGGCACTTTTTGAATAGTCTGTCGCTAACACATTATAACCTTTGTTGAGTAAAAATATTGCGTCTCTTCCCTCACCGCAGCCTAAATCCATTATTTTGCTTTCTTTAGTGATATTATATTTTTTAATTGTTTCAAGCACTTCATTTGTAGGTTTGCAAGTTTCCCAAAGTTCTCCTTCCGAATGAACCTTTTTGTATCTTTCTTCATAAGCTTTGTAATAATCATTATCCATAAAAATTCTCCTTTAATTCTTTAATTTATAAAAAAATCAAAAAAGCTCTTTGTTCAAGAGCTTTCTCATTATTGTTTATCTTCTTTTCGATCACTAAGTAAATCATATATATCTTCTTTGAAGAAGTTAAATGTACAGTTAAGTGCGATATATATTGGAAGTGAGAACATAATTCCTACAATTCCAAACAACGTTCCACCTGCTGTTACTGCAAATATTGTCCATAATGCATTAACATTGTTTGTCTTACCATAAACTTTTGGTGAGATTATATAACCATCAATATTAGGGAATACCAAACATACTACTATAGTTGCAATGAAAAGTGGTGTTGATACAACTGATGCAAGTATTACAGCAATGATGTTAGTAATTAAACCACCAAAGTATGGAATTACGGTTGTAAGAGATGCAAGTATTCCTAGAAGTAACCAGTTAGGGTGATTTATTATTCTAAATAAAAGTGAATACTCTACAAACTGAATACCTATAAATATTGCTAAACCATTTAAGTATTGTCCTAACTCTTTATCTAACACTTTTACATAGTTAAATGCTTTAGTACTTTTCTTTTTGTATAGAAGGAACTTCTTAACTTCTGTTCTTATCTTTTCCATATCTGCAAGGAAATATATTGATACAATAAGAATAATAATTGCATTTGTTAAGAATCCTACTGACTTACCTACAAACTCGAATGTTCCATCAGAAACATATTTTCCAACAGATACGATTAAATTATCTAACACTCCATTTATAGTAGTTTGAAAATCTCCGAGATTTACTTCAAACTTTGTTGAAAAATCTGTTATTACTTCTCCTACTGTTTTCGATAAAAGTATTAACTGGTCATATACAAGTGGTACAGTAATAACTATTAACCCTACAATTATAAATATGACGCTTACGGATACAATTGTAACCGATAATGCATTGCTTAATCCTTTCTTTCGTAGTTTCTTTACGATTGGATAAAACGAATATGCAATTCCAAATGCCACCAAGAATGGCATTATTATACTAATTAAAGTTGAAATTAGTCCACCCCAATATCCCATAGTTATTAAGGCAAGATAGATAATTAGTCCTAAAATTAGTACGTTTAGTAACTTATAATTAAGCTTATCTTTAAACATAAAACCTCCTACTTTTCTATTATTATAGTAACAGGGCCATCATTTATAAGTGAAACTTTCATATCAGCTTTAAACACCCCTGTTTCTACTGGTACAAATTCTTTTAATTTTTCATTGAACAACTCATATAAATCTCTTGCTTTATCACCATTTAAAGCTTTTATATAGCTTGGTCTATTCCCCTTTAATGCATCACCATAAAGAGTAAATTGTGATACTGATAAAACTTTTCCATTTATGTCTTGTACACTCAAATTCATTATACCACTATTGTCATCAAATATTCTAAGATTTGCTACTTTTTTAGCCATATATTCTATATTTTTAATATCATCGCCTTCAGTAAATGATACAAGGAGCATTATTCCTTTGCCTATTTTACCAACAATTTTGTCATCAACCTTGACGCTTGCTTCTAAAACTCTTTGCGCTACTACTTTCATTTCATCACCCTTGTTACGTCATAAACATACTTAAGTGCTTTCAAATCTCTTATATAATTATTCAAGTGTTCCAAACTTCTTACCCATAAATCAATTTCATACATAAATGTATCTGTCTTATTAAGAGTTTTCATATTATCAATTAAGATTCCACTAGTATTTGCTTTTTGCATTATTTCAAGCATCGCCTTATCATTATATTTTAAATATATAATTACAGTAGTTAAATACTTAGAAGTAATTTCATTATTCCATTTAACACTTACCATCCTGTTATCTAAAAACTCTAAGTTAGGGCAGTCGCTTTTGTGGACACTTATACCATTTCCCTTAGTTATGTAGCCAATAATCTCATCTCCTGGAAGTGGATTACAACAGTTGGCAATATTTACTTTTATCTTGTCAATTCCTTCTACTATTACATCTGACTGTTCATCACTACTATGTAAAACTTGTTTTATTTTTAATTCAGGAGGATTATCATCTTTTTTCAAGATGATACTAACTACAGAAATTGGACTAAGTTTTCCATTACCAACAGATAAGTACAACTCATCCAAGTCGGATGCTTTTGTTTCCTTTAAAATAACTTGTGTATTTTCATCATTAAAGAATTCACTGAAAGTTGCTTTTCTTTTTCTAAGTTCTTTTTCAATTGCATCTTTACCACGTTCTATATATATATCTTTCTCACTTTTTATGAAGTAATTCCTAATTTTACTCTTTGCTTGTGTTGTCTTAGCAATTGATAACCATTCTTTAGATGGAGATGTATTTCTATTTGTAATTATTTTTACAATATCATTGTCTTTAAGTTCATAGTTAAGAGGTACGATACTATTGTTTACTATTGCTCCTACCATTGTGTCTCCAACTTCTGAGTGAATCTTGTACGCAAAGTCAATTGGAGTTGCACCTTTCGGAAGTTCAAATATATCACCTTTTGGAGTAAATACGTAAATGTTGTTGTTAAGGACTTCTTCCTTAACACTGTTTACAAACTCTTCACTACTTAATTTTTCTTCATCAAGTTCCATAATTGATTTAAAGAACTGAAGCTTAGCTTCTGTTGCAGACTGTGCTTTTCCTATTAAGTTTTTCTTTTCTTTATAAGCCCAATGTGCCGCTACTCCATTTTCTGCGATTTCATTCATTGCATATGTTCTAATTTGAACTTCAAATAAGAATCCTTCAATACCAAATATTGTCGTATGAAGTGATTGATATCCATTTACTTTTGGCATTGCTACATAGTCTTTAAATCTTTTTGGAATTGGTCTAAACTTAGAATGTATTATTCCCAGTACTGTGTAACAATCTTGTTCAGTTTCTACTAAAACTCTTAATGCTAAAAGATCGTATAAATCACTGAATTTCTTGCCTTTCTCCATTTTTTTATAGATACTGTAAATACTCTTACTTCTTCCTTTAATATCAAATTTAATATTATGCTCTTTTAACATGTCACTTACAGTATTGATCATTTCACTTACTGCGTTATCACGTTCTAACTTTGTAGTATTTAATTTTTCTACGATATCATAGAAGACATCTGGTTTTAAGTATCTTAAAGATAAGTCTTCAAGTTCACTTTTAATTTTATGAATACCTAAGTGATGTGCAATTGGTGCCAAAATCTCTAAAACCTCACGAGCTTTTTCTTTCTGCTTATCTACTGGAAGTGCCCAAAGTGTTCTCATGTTATGAAGTCTATCTGCAAGTTTAATAATAATTACTCTTACATCTTCACTCATACCAACTATTATCTTTTTATAATATTCTACTAAAGCTTCATTTTCTGTTGAAAAATGCATTTTGCTTATCTTAGAAACACCATCTACTAGTTTTGCAACATCACTTCCAAATAAACTTTCAAGGTCACTTTTACTTACATCACAATCTTCAATTACATCATGTAATAATCCAGCACAAATAGTGTCACAATCTGAACATATGGTAGTAAGAATCACTGCAGTTGCTAAAGGATGTGTTATATAGTCTTCTCCAGTTGCTCTAAATTGACCTTTATGTTTTTCTGCTGCAAAGTCATATGCTTTTCTTATTTTATTTAATTGTTCTTCATCTTCAATATAGCCACTTGCTTTTTTCAAGAGATCTTCTATTGTATGATTTCCTTCTTTAGTCATAATCTATCACCTACAAAAGTTCTGTTTCATCTATTTCTGTACTTTTTCTTTCATTTAATGTTTTTTCTTTTACATACTTAACTAATTTTTCGTTATCTGTATTTAATATATCATCAACCATCTCTGCTAATGAGATGTTATCATTTTTCCATTTTTCTTGCTTTAAATAATTCCATATATCTTCTCTTTTTACATAGAAGATTTCATATTTTGATAATTCATTTATTTTTGAATTTATTGCGGGAAGTAATCTTTTATATAAATCAAGAGAGTTATTTAATCCAAAATCCATATATATCACCTACCATGTATCAATTATATATCAAGGAAAATATTATTTAAAGTTTTATTTTATAAGATTTTCAAAGCCTTCTTTTAAGTGAGCAATGCTAGCACAACTCATAAAACATACAACACTTCCTTTTTCTTTTCCTAATATGTCGATGTTTTCTTCACTTAGCATTTCACCATTTTTTAATAAATCAAATATTTCCTTAGATGTTACACCATTGTAATCTTCTTTTCTTTCTCTATTGCAATCTATTTCTGTTAAATATGTTTTATCAGCAATATTTAAGCTCTCAGCAAATTCCTTATAAAACCTTTCTGTTCTAGAGTAAGTGTTTGGTTTAAATACTGCTACCAATTTTTTATTTGGATACTTTTGTCTTGCTGCTTCAAGAGTAACTTTGATTTCTGTTGGATGATGAGCATAATCATCAATTATTATAGTGTCATTTATTTTTTCTTCAGCAAATCTTCTCTTTGCATTTTTAAAGTTATGTAATGCTTCTTTTATTTTCTCTTTATCTACATTATATAAAGTGCATATTATTATCGCTGCCATAGCATTTAATACCATGTGTTTTCCGAAAAGTGGAAGCATAAAGTGACCAAATAATTCTTGATGCATGTATAAATCAAATTCTGCTCCTTCTTCATTTAAAACTATGTTCTTGGCATAAACATCATTTTTCTCATCAAAGCCATAATATATAACTTTCTTGTTGAAATTTATCTTTCTTATATTTTCATTATCACCACAAGCCACAATTACATTTTTTGTTTTATTTGCGAATGTTTCAAATGTTTGAATAATATCATCAATATCTTTATATATTTCTGTATGTTCAAGTTCAATATTTGTTATAACTGTGTAACTTGGATGGTATGCTAAAAAGTGTCTATTAAATTCATCTGATTCAATAACAAAAATCTTATTATCTTTTTTTGCATAACCAGTTCCATCACCTATAAAATAATTTACTTTATAAACACTATCTAATATATGTGTTATAAGAGTACTAGTAGTAGTTTTCCCATGAGTACCAGACACACAGACAGTATCAAACATCTCTGTAATATTTCCTAATATTTCATTATATTTAACTATTTTCAAGCCATTTTCTCTTACTCTTTGTAACTCTTTATGATTTTGATTTAATGCCACTGAATATGTTACAATTCTATCTTTTTCAAGTGGGTGTGTATTATCATAATATATCTTAATATTTCTCTTATCTAATCCCTCTTGTGTAAATTTATGTTCTTTTACATCATCATAACCTTCTACATCATTTCCTAAATCATATAATATATTTGCAAGAGTACTCATTCCTGCACCTTTTATGCCTAAACAATAATACTTCATAAAAACACCTCTTTATATAATTATACATTATTTTTACACTGAATAATACAAGAATATGAAATAAGTTGACACTTTATAAAAGTACATTTAAAATTAAATTATATAATACCTAAGGAGGTATAAATATATGAAAAATATTTTAAAAGATTTTTGGAATAGTTATAAAGGAATAATAAAATGTGTTATTGCATTTTTACTTTTTTTTACGTCTTCACTAATCTTTGATTTTTTAGTGTTCATTTTTAATATTCCTGTTGTGGAAGAAAATATAAAACTTTTATATTTTATAAAACTTGTTTCTAATTTTATACTTTGTGGAATTTTGTTTTTGTTATATAGAAAGGATCTTATTTCAAATTTTAAAGAATTCAAGAAAAAGTTTGGATATTACTCTGATATGTCTTTTAAGTACTGGGCTTGTGGTCTTATAGTTATGGCTGCTTCTAATTTTTTAATATCAGCTTTAACTCCTTCAAGAATTGCTAATAATGAGGAAGTTATTCAATCTATTTTTACAGTTGTACCTTTTATTACTGTTGCTATGACAGTACTAACTGCTCCTTTTATTGAAGAAATTGTTTTTAGAAAATCTCTCAAAGATGCAATAAAAAATAAATGGGCATATATTCTTACATCAGGAATTATATTTGGTGTAATGCACGTAATTGGTGCAGATACAATTTATTGGTATGATTATTTATATATTATTCCTTACAGTGCTTTAGGTATTGCTTTCTCAAAGCTTTGTTATGATACTGATAATATTTACCCTTCTATTTTCGCACACTTTGTACATAACTTTATTATTTCTGTCGGTTACTTAATAAGGATGGTAATTTAACTATGGCCACGAGAGAAGAACTTAATGAAGAGATTAGTCGTGAAATTGAAGAAGAAGAACGAAAACGAAAAAACAAAAAGATTTTAAAGATTTTATCTTTTATATTTATTCCTTTATTTATACTTTTTTCTATTAGTTATGTTTCTTTAAGATATATAGGTAATATTGGAATAGTTGTAAAAGAATATCCTTTTTATAATATGAAAATTACTGATGATTTTCATGGCGTTAAGGTTGTACAATTTTCTGATGTTCACTTTGGTGAGTTTACAGAAAAGGGAAAAATTGATGAGTTAATTAAACTTATAAATAATACTAATCCTGATATTGTAGTGTTCACTGGTGATTTAGTTGATGTTAACTATGCAGTTAATTTAACAGATCAGGAATATTTAATTTCATCTTTTAAGAAAATAAATGCAAGTCTTGGAAAGTATGCCATCAAAGGTGAAGAAGATAGTGATTCTTGTGATACAATTTTTAACAATAGTGGATTTGAAATACTTAATAATGAGGTAAGAAAGATTTATATAAATGATTCTTACATAAACTTAATTGCTGTTGATAATAATTATGGTGTTTACTCTACTCTTTTAAATAATTATGATGGTAGTAAATTCTCTATTGCAATAACACATTTTTCTGATAATTCTGATAATATCGTAAATACTTTTGCTCCTGATATTATCTTGGCTGGTAATTCACACAACGGTCAAGTAAGAATACCTTTTATTGGACCAATGATGAAAAGAATTGGTTCTAAAAAATATATTGATAGTTATTATAAAATAAATGATACAGAATTATATATATCTAGTGGTATTGGTAATACAAAATATAATATGCGATTATTTAATCATCCAAGTATTAACTTTTTCAGGCTCAAAAAAGAAGCCTCTTCATAAAATATTATGAGGAGGTTTCTATGTACAATAGATATAATGGCTCTTTTGGTAGCTATAGAGGAAATAATGGAGATAGATTTGGTGGAGGATTTGTCGTTCCTTTTGTACTAGGTGGTCTTGCTGGTAGTCTTTGGAATAATAATGGTCATAACAATAATAATTACTACTATCCTTATCCAACATACCCTTATCAATATTATCAAACTCCATATTATCCTTACCAGTATTTTAATGGTCCTAACTATTATTATTAGATGCACTTTTGCATCTTTTTCTTTTGTGATATAATCTTACTGTGAGGTGTGTTATGAAGAAAAAAATTTTTGCTATGTTTGCCCTTTTATTGCTCTTTATTCCATCTTTTGTTTTTGCTAAAAGCTATGATGTAGATGAATACTTAAAGCTTGATTTTGATGATGATTGGTATGTATTCACAAAAAGCAATATAAAAGATAACAAAGAATTAGAAGAACTTGGTGTTTCTGAAGAATATATGGAAAATCTTTTTAAATCAAGTAATGTTGTTGTCGATGCTATATTATTTGCAGATGATAACAATGATACTAAAGAGGTATTTGTTAGAACTACAGAGACAAAAGATTTATATAATTTGAATGATAATACTGATAGTTATATAAATGAGTTTGCAGATGGTTTTATCTCATCAGTTAAAGAACAAGGTATTGAAGTTGTTAACAGTAAAGTATATAAAAGTAACAATAATGCTTATGTTTATCTTGAATATTTTGATTCTAATCTTAATGTAATAGAATATTTTACAGTAGTAAATGGAAATGGATATGCAATACAAGTACAAAAGACTAATAGTTTTACAGAAAGTGAAAAAGATAGTTTCGAAGAAATAATTGATAAAGCTAGTTTTAAAATACTAAAGCAAGAAAAAAATGATGATAATAATAAAGAGCAAGAAAAAGAAAATAATAAAAGTTCAAACTACGTAACTAATATAATAGTTGGTGCTATAGTTGGTGCATTAGTTGGTGCATTATATGGACTTATTTATACAAAAAGAAAAGCTAAGAAGAACAAAAGTGAAAAGTAATTCTTAGCTTTTTTCATTATTTAAACTCTTGAAAATGGTTACCGGAATCTAGATACAAGGTTCCTTTTTTTCCCATTAAAGTTGGATATATTTCATTATAATAATTAAGTGAGTCCATCTTAGTTACAGTTATATATACGTAGTTACCATCTATCATGTATAAAAGAAATCTACTGTCATCATATTCACTTGGATCATACTTAATTTCTGAGATTTTATCTCTTACATTAACATCAGTCTTGCTAAAGGCTTTTATAAAATTTTCATATACAGTATCTGGTATATAGTTAATGACTCTAACTGGTGAATAATTATACATTATTTTATCGATTTCTTTAAAGTCATCAAAGACATATTTTTTATCATTTTCCTTATAGAAAAGGATACTCTTTTCTTCTACATATATATTTACTACTCCACAAAAACCTTTTTTAACAGTAACATTTTTTATATATGGACTTGATTTTATATTATCCTCTATTTTGCTTGAAAGACTTGTTAAAAAACTTGGATAGTTTTCAATATCTGATAAACTCAAAATATATTCATCATTTAAATTTTTCGTACCATGAATGTATATATTTTGAATTTTATATTCAAGTGCAAACTTTATTAAAAAGTATAGTAAAAAACATATTATAAAAAATATAATAAATGGTAATATTTTTATTTTATTTTTTTTTACTATTTTTTTTGCCATATTCTACTCCCAATTAACAAATTCTTGTTCAACTTTTAAGTCTATATTATATTTTTCTTTTACTTCTTCTTTAATGAAATCAATTAAGTCTTTTATATCTTTGCTTGTTGCATGATTATAATTTATGATAAAGTTAGCATGTTTTTCACTTATTTTAGCGCCACCTTTTTGAAGTCCTTTGTATCCTAAATCTTCAATTAGTTTTCCTGCAAAAAGTCCTTCTGGATTTCTAAAGACTGACCCTGCTGATGGATATTCTAATGGTTGTGACTCCATTCTCCTTTGCATTCTATCTTTAACTATTTCTTGCATTTCTTTTTTATCGCCTTTTTGAAGTTTTAAAATGGCTGATATACATATATATCCTTTATTTTGTTGTAAAAATGATGTTCTGTAGTGAAAGTTTAACTCTCTATTTGTCATTGTTATTATTTCAAATTTTGGTGTTATAACTTTAATACTTTCTACTATATATCCCATATCCCTTTTGTATGCTCCAGCATTCATATATATTGCGCCGCCAATTGTTCCAGGAATTCCTGTTGCGAACTCTAATCCTGACAATGATTTTTTTACTGCCATATTTGCAACTCTTATAAGACTTGCTCCTGCTTCTACAAATACTTTATTCCTTGTAAATTTAATTTCGCTTAACGAGTCTAATTTGATAATAACTCCATCGTAAAAATCATCACTAAATAATGTATTTGAGCCATTTCCCAAAACTTTAAAGTTAATTTTTTCTTTTTTTAGAGTTTTTAATAATAATAATAATTTTTTCTCGTTTAATGGGTGCACAACTATTTTAGCAATACCGCCTGTTCTATAAGTTGTTAATGTTGCTATATCAACATTTTCTTTATATCTTCCAATGAAATTTTCCTCTATAAATTCTACTATATTCATTTTACTTCACCTTTTAAGCTTTCTATAATTTCTGCTATTTTAGTTGCACTATCCACAACGCCCATTTTTTTACTATTTAATTTCATCTCTGTAAGTTTTTCTTTTGAGGATAATAACTCATCTATATTTTTCAACAACAAGTCTTTGGTTAAATCTTTTTCTTTAATAACTATTGCCGCATTATTCTTCTCTAGAACAAGTGCATTCTTTTCTTGATGATTATGTGTCACAAAAGGAGATGGAATCATAATAGCAGGCACTCCTATAGCAGTTATTTCTGCAATGGTGGATGCTCCAGCACGTGTTATTATTAAATCTGTCTTTTTTAAAACATTAAGCATGTCATCAAGGTTTGCAACCATCTTAACATTTTTAGGTATTTTTATTTCTTTATATGAATCAAAGTAGTTTTTACCTGTAACAAATAATACTTCATAATTTTTGCCTTCAAAAGAAGGAATAATATTTTTCATAGTATTTGTTATTGTTTGAGATCCTAGACTTCCCATAACGAACAAAACTAGTTTTTTATTCTCACTTAAACCATATTTACTTTTATTAACAGGAGTGGCATGATAAGCTTCTTCACTTCTGGGATTTCCTGTATAAACAACATTTGCACCTTTAAAGGAATCCATGCTTTCTTTTATCGATACCCCTATTACATCAGCATACCTTTTCAAAATTTTATTTGATAGGCCTGGTATTGAATTTTGTTCATGAATAAATGTTTTAATTTTTAGTTTGTGGGCTGCGATGATAACAGGAGATGTAATGTATCCTCCTACTCCTAGCACAACGTCTGGTTTGAATTCTTTCATTACTTCTATGCATTTTTTTATTCCGTTTTTAAATGATTTTATAACACTTATATTTTTAAAGATATTCTTTCTGTTTAAACCTTTCATCGGTATTCCAACATAATCTATTCCGAGTGATGGCACTAAAGTGCTTTCCATTCTATCAGTTGTACCTATATATAAAACTTTTAAGTCTTTATTTCTTTCTTTTAACTTGTTTATTATTGCTAAGGCCGGATAAATATGTCCACCTGTTCCACCTGCACTCACTATAATTCTCATAGATTCACCTTACCTCTATTAAATATTATACCATAAGAATTATTTTATTATATTTTTTTTCATATAAAAGAAAAACTCTCGTGTAAAGAGTTATACTTTTATGACATTTCTTAATCTTTTTATTACTTTCTTTTCTATTCTTGATATGTATGATTGGCTTATTCCTAAAAGACTAGCAACTTCTTTTTGGGTTTTTTCATTTGTTCCTAATAAGCCATATCGCATTACCATGATTTCTTTATCTCGTTTATTAAGTTTGTTTATTTCCTCAAGCATTATCTTTTTATCACTTGATTCTTCAATATTTTTAGTTACTATGTCTGCATCAGTCCCTAGAATATCTTCTAAATGCAATTCGTTACCATCGACATCAAAACTTAATGATTCGTCGAAGCTTACTTCTGTTCTAACCCTTTTATTTTTTCTTAGGTACATTAAGATTTCATTATCTATGCATCTTGAGGCATATGTTGCAAGTTTTATATTTTTGTCCATGCTGTAGGTGTTGATGGCTTTAATTAGTCCAATTGTTCCAATGCTTACTAAGTCTTCCAAGTCTACAGATGTATTTTCATATTTTTTAGCTAGAAATACAACTAGTCTTAAGTTGTGTTCAATAAGCTTATCTTTGGCCATTTGGTCACCATCACTAGCCATAACAAGATAAAATTCCTCTTCTTCTTTTGATAATGGTCCTGGTAGTTTGTCTGTTGCGCCAACATAAAATAAGACATTACTAACTTCTATAAAATAAATTACAAGTAAAATTATTCCTATCATATTTATCCTCCCATTATATCGCTGTGTAAAATTAAATCTACGTTTTCTATTTTAAAAGCTTCTGTCGTAAGACCAAACACTACATTTTTTCTTTCTATGTTATTATCAATAATTACTTTTTCTGATATTAAGCATTTTAATAAACTTTTCCCACTGGCAGTCTCATATGGTACTAAAAGTCCTTTACTATAATCAAAAGGTATCTTGGTGGTATGTACAAGTATTATTGGTCTATGCTTGTACTGATCATAAAGCTTGTTCCCTGTATCTAAAAAACCTGTAAAACTATATAAAATTCCTTGATAATATAACTTTATGTTATGTAAATAGTTATAGTGATTATTTATTTTCTTCATCTTTTTATAATATATATATAAGAAAATTGGAGTTATTAACATTAAAAGAAAGAAATTTAATTTGAAAGAGTTAATTTTTATATTTTCTTTTATTAGAAAAATAAAACCGGCTAAAATTATACTAACTAAATAAAAATATATAATGTTTTCTATGAAGTATTTCAAGTTTTTAAATTTAAAAGCAATTAAACACATTATTAAGCATATTGTAAATTTTAAAATATATACAAGTTTAGATGATATTTTAAAGAAAAGAAGAAAGGTTGAAAGTGAGCCTATAATACTAGAAAAAATTATTCTTTTTATACTTATTTTTCTTTTTAAAATTAGTGCTTCTATTAAAATTATTAAAAAATCTAACCAAATATTTAGAATTAAAACTAAATCTACATATACCATTATCACCACCAATTATATTTTAGTAAATTGAATGTGCAAACATTGTCTTATTTTATTCTTCAAGTAATTTTTCTAGTGATACAATTTTTATTCCTTTTTGTTCTATATAATTTATTATGGCTGATAACTCTCTTACAGTATTTTTATTATTTTCTAAAACTATTATTGATCCGTTTTTTAAATTGTTTTTTACTTCGCTATATGGATATTTTTCAGATTTTATCGTTGGAATGATTGTATGTAATTTTTCTTCTTTGCAGTTTTTTAGTATAGTCTCATTTTCAGAATCTACTAGGCAAAAATTTAAAGTACCTTTAGCCACTATTTTTTTTATTGATGATGCTCTATTTACTGTGTTTCTATTATATTTACTATCAATTAGTTCAACTTCATGACCGTAACCCATAATTAACTTTATTAAATCACTGCTATTATCAAATATTTCAATCGGTAGGAAAAAAGTAGCTGTTATATTTTTTCTGTTAATTGTTTTTAAAATCTCTTCGATATATGATACATCTTCAATATTAAAAATTATACTAGTCATATTTTTATCTTGGTTACCTGAAATAATATAGTTATCGAAATTGTTTTTAATTGAATGTACAGGAAGTACCTCTTCAAACACTATTAAATTTTTGTCAAAATAACCTAATTTTTTCATTTTTATATAACTTTCATCTATATTTACCGCATTTCCTTTTGTTCCTGGAATTATGTTGTTATTTACTAAAATGGAATCAATTGATGTGTTACCGTAATTATTGCTATATTCCACAATTTCTTTCATAATAGGATCTGTTTTTCTAACTATGTCTATAGCTCTATCTGTGTAATAAAAGCTGAACATAATTAAAGCCATAGTACCTATCATTCCACTTATTTTTTTTAACATATATCTCACCTATGTAAATTGTATGCTCTTTATTATTTTTAATTACTTTTAGGCACAAAAAAAGGATGAATTTTTATCATCCTAATTTATTATTAACCGTTAATTTTTTTACCTAAAATAGGTCCTGCATTTCTTTTTACTTCATCAATGTCTAAGTCTTCTTCATCAAGTGCAGTTAATATTGCTTTTGCATTTGCATAGAAGTCTTTTTTTGCTGAACTTTCTTTTACTTCTGCATCTTCCTTGATAGGTTGTTCTAATTCTTCAATTCCTTCTTCTAGCTCTTCAACATTTACTTCTTGAACTAGTTCATCTTCACTAGATTGTTTTCTAACATTAGAATCATCTTCTAGTGGTTTTTCTCCAGCATCATGGTCTACTCTATCTGGGTCACTATAATCTATGTCTTGTGTAGGTGCTGGTGTTGGTTCTGGTGTGTTTGTTGGAGCTTGTGTAGGCGCTGGTGTTGGTGTTGGTTCTGGCGTATTTGTTGGAGCAGGTGTAGGTGCCGGAGTGTTTGTTGGAGCTTGTGTAGGTTCAATAATATCAGCATTTTCACCTTGTTTTATTAAATCTTCAAACTCTTTTTGTCTTTTAGCTTCTTCTTCAGCAAGTCTTCTTTGTTCCTCTTCATTACGTCTTTCTGCTTCTTCTTGTTCACGTCTGTTTTTCTCTTCAAGCTCTTTATCAATCTTATCTGTTAATTCAGGATTTTTTGCTAAGTCTCTTAACTTATCAAATGTTCCTGGTTCAATTATTAGTCCAACATCAGAAGCTTTCTTCATTGCTTCGTCATCACTCATAGTACCATTTTGAATTCCATCTACTATTTCTTGAGCAACTCTTCTAGCTTCTTCTTCTCTTTTTTTATTTTCTTCTTCTTGGTTTTTCTCAAGCTCTTCTTTTTGCTTGTCTGCTTCTTTTTTCTCTTCATTTGTAAGATCATCGTAATCAACTTCTTCAACATGTGTTGTTGTAGTAGTTGTTGTGCCTCCTACTCCTGACCATCCTCTACTATAGCCTTTTTCATCTGTATACCATTTTCCATTTACTAGTGTATAGTTAGCTTCTAGTGCTTCTTCTCTTACTTTATTGATAAATGGTATGTGATTATTCTTTAATCCTTTAATTCCTAATAACTCATCAATTCCATTAGTTGTTACATTAAATGGTACATATTCTGATTGTGCAGTTGCAAGATTTTTTTGGAAAGTATCGATTTCTGTTGCTAATGTTGGATTAGCATTTTCAATTCTGTCTAATAAGTCTTGTGAATAGTTTCCATCTAGAACTTTGTTTGCGTAATCTATCATGCCATTTCTATATAATAAAGTTGCAAAATTTATTCTTACATTTGACTCTGTTTCTCTAGCAAGTTTATGCATTTCGTTTATGTTTGTTAAAAGAATTTCTTTTTCTCTTAAGCAATTACTATTATAACGATTTGCATCTGCATATGTATGATTTACTACATCGAAAAGATTTGTAAATTCAAATGCAGTCTTATCTTCTGACTCAATAACAAAGTGTCCATCAACTTCTTTAAGGTTAATACCAGCTTTAGCATAACCATGATCAGTATGTAAGTACAATGCTTCACCATTAGCTACTTGTGATTGTACTGCTACATAACCATCAACGATAGCTGCTGCTATTGTTTTAGTACCTTCAGTTAATTTTAATCCTTGATCATTTTGTACAAATAGTTCATCAACTGCAACTATAAAGTTATCAGTATGTTCACTTGTTAATGTTCCGTTTTGACGATTAACGTTTACATCTATTATTTTATCAAATAGTCCATTTAATGCTTTTGTAGCATCTGCATCACTATTAGTTAAATATCTGAATGGAAGCTCTTCAGTTGCTACAGTACTATATGTTCTAACAGTTCTCCAATATTCTTTAAATCCATCCATTATTTGTTCATAAGTAACATCAGTATTTCCAAATACCGCAAGCATTTGTTCTGGTGTGTAATTATTTACAACTGCTTTAGCACAAAGGAAGTCATTTGTAAATGAATATAAGTATAGATTTCCTTGATCATCAACTTTAAAGTTACCATTTTTATCGATAAGAAGATTTGCTTCATATCCATAACATAATGCACTTATTGCTTCTCTTAATTGACTTTCATTCTTATATTGACTTAAGAAATTCAAAACTTTTTGCTGTCTTAAGAAAGCTCTTGTATTTGCTGGAACATTATATTCGTTGCAATAATTGTTCATGACAGTGTTTACTAAAACTGGTACTTGTGCTGGTGTTGGAGCTGGTGTTACATTTTGATTATGAGTAACTGTTGGAATTGGTGTAATATTAGAGTTATTTTTATTTCTCTTTATTAGTTTATCAATTCCTAATGCTGCTCCTACTACTGCTGCAGCTGCTAATACTGTTGCTACAACTTTTTTCCAAGCTTTCTTTACTCTTACAGTAAATTTCTCTTTTCCTACTGGTACAGTTTTAATTTCGTCGTCATTTTTTGTTTCATTAATGTTAATTGCTGTTACAGGCTTTTTAGATTTTTCTTTATTTATCTTTATTTTATTATTATCATCAGTTTTAACTTTATCATTTGACTTAACATCTGATGGTTTTACTGTTTCTTTTACATGGTCTGTTGTTACCTTTGGTGACACTGCTGAAACCTTTTCGTTCTTGTTTTCAACTTTTGGTGCAAATGTTTCTTTTGCATACTCTGGTGCTACTTTTGGTGGCACTGTTGAAACCTTTTCTTTCTTGTTTTCAACTTTTGGTGCAAATGTTTCTTTTGCATACTCTGGTGCCACTTTTGGTGACACTGTTGAAACTTTTGCTTTTACTGGTTCAACTTTTGCTTTTGTTGGCTCAACGTTAACAGAGTTTCTTTTAATTGACTCTGCCAATTGTGCTCTATAAGCATTTCTAAGTGCTTCATATGTTTTTTCAGAAATTTCTTTATTAGCTACCATCTTTTTAGCATTTTCTAGATTTTTTACTCTTTCGTTTGTTTTTGCAAGTTCTTCAATAGCTTTTTCTCCAACCGGTGGAAGCATTCCATTATTTCTTAAAATTTCTTTTCTAAAGTACTCTATTAACTCAGCATCTTCTTTTGGTAGTTTTTTAGCTTGTTCAACTTCTTCTTTTTCGGCTTTTTGTGAAGCTTCTTTTATAGCACTTGCCAATTGTAATCTATATTCATCATGTAACTTTTGGAAAGCTTCTTTAGACAATTTATTACTGTTAACTAATTCTCTTGCTTTCTCTAATGCTGCTACTCTTTCGTTTGTTTTTGCAAGTTCTTCTATTTCTTTTTGTCCAACTGGTGGAAGCATTCCATTGTCTCTTAAAATTTCTTTTCTAAAGTATTCTGCTAATTCAACATCTTCTTTAGCTAATTTTATTTTCTTAGTTTCTTTCTTTGGTTCTTCTACTTTTTGTGCTTGTTCATTTGTCGTTTCTTTAGAAGCTTCTTTTTGAGCATTTTTAATTGCTGCTGCAAGTTGATCTCTATATGTATTATGTATTTTTTCAAATTCTTCTTTTGAAAGTTTTCCTTCTGAAAGACGTTTTCTTGCTTCTTCTAAAGCTGCTACTCTTTCATTTGTTTTAGCAAGTTCTTCTATTTCTTTTTGCCCAACTGGTGGAAGCATACCGTTAGCTCTTAAGATTTCTTTTCTAAAGTATTCTGCTAATTCAACATCTTCTTTAGTTAGCTTAATTCTTGGCTTTTCCTCATCCACAGATTTTTTTTCGTTTTTAACTTCTTTTTGATATTTAATTTGTTCACTTAAAATCTCTGCATTAAGTAAGCTCATTTCTTTATCATTTGATTTTGATACAACATTTACAACTCCATCGTTGATGGCTTTTCTTAAGCCATCTTTCATAATGTCATATCCTTTTGCTTCCATAATTTTAACAAAAGTTACTAGGTGGTTAGTACCTTTAAAATTACTAATAATTGGTGCACCATCTTCTTTAAAAATAACTATTTGTTTAATTTCCCATTTTTTAGTTTCTTGGTTGTATTCATTAACTATACTTATTTTTTTATATTTATCCATAGTTTATATACCCCTTTCCTTACTCAACTACTCTTGTATTCCCGGTCATTACATATCCTTGATCAAGTAGTGTCTTATCGTTATATATACTCCATTTGTAATCTGTATAGGCATTTTTAATTAAAGTACGTTTTCTATATCTATATTTATAAACATCTTTGTATACTGGTGTTCTAACTTCTGCATATCCTACTAAAGCTTTTGCATTTGCAAATATTTCTACTTGTTTTTGTTCTACTTCACCACATTTAACTTCTACACCTGTAGATGTTACTAATGTATTTGATCCATCTGCTTTGTAAGCGTCTCTTACATATTTATTCCATACTTTTGTAGAAGTTCTTGAACATCCTGTTCCACAATCTGACCAGTCTTCTCCAACAAATTCATATTTAACAGCTAATGTATCAGTTGGATATCCTGTAGTAGTAACTCTACCAACATATCTCCATCCTGCACCTTTACTAACTGCATATGTTGTTGAACCTGTTGTTGTAGTTATTCTATAGTAATCGTAATCTTTACAATAGCTTTCTGTTATTGTACCAACTTTTACTATTTCGTTTTTGTAGATTGCATCGCCTTTTGTATATTTGTAATAATCAACTTCTTGTGTTTTTCCTAAATCTTCAATCTCTAATAATGGATATTTACCAAATTGTGGTGGATTAGCAGGGTTGTATGTTGTTGTTGTATAGTCACTCCAAGCACTGTATTGTGCTGAAATGTCTTTCTTATATTGATATTCTATTTTATTTCTCTTTTCAACTGTTATACTACATTCTGCTTCATTACCAGCATAGTCTTTAACATATCCATATATTGTATGTTTACCAATTGTGTTAACTAAATATGTTTTATTTCCAGCATATGTTTTGCTCTTTCCAAGTCCAAATGATTGTATTCCACTTGCACTGTCAACTCTTGAACTGAAACCAATTGTTACATCAGATGTATAGAAGTTATCTCCACCTAGTGTTCCATTTAATACTGTTAATGAACAGCTTGGTTTTGTTTGATCTTTCTTAACAACTATACTACATGTAGCTTTATTGTCATTCGAATCTTTTACATAACCATACAATGTTGATGTTCCATCCTTAGTAACTAAGTAAGTGTTGTTTCCAGCATATGTTTCACTGAAACCAATTCCAAATCCTGTTATTGTTGCACCATTAGTTGTTGTCTTAGAAGCAAATCTAACATTGACATTACCTAGATACCAACCATTTGCACCTAATGTTCCTTCAGCAATTTCTAATGTACAGCTAGGATTTGAATCTTTGTGTTCTGCATTACGATTTATTGTAATATCACAAACAGCAGTGTTTCCAGCATAATCTTTTATGTATCCATATACTTTATGATTTCCATTTGTATTTATTGTATATCTTGTTTTGTTATTGTATGTTGGTGTACTGCTATTAGTTATACCATAAGCACTAACACCACTTTCTTTGTCTGTTCTTGAAGTAAATCCAACGATTACATCTGAAGTATAACTTCCATTATTTCCTTTAACTCCAGCAAGCACTCCAAGATCACAGCTAGGTTTTACATTATCTTTTTTCACAATAATACTACATACAGCAGTTTTTCCATTTGAATCTTTTACATAACCATAAACTGTTGTAGAACCATTTTTAGTTACTGTATAAGAATCATTTTTATTGTAATTAACTCCACCTGTTCCAAGGCCATAACCAGTTATTGTTGCACCTTTTCCAGCTGTTTTTGATTTAAATTTAACAACTGCATCTGATAGATACCAACCATTTTCACCAGCTGTTCCATTTGCTACATATAGAACACATGAAGGTCCTGTTTCTGTAGGTGTTGGTGTTGGTGTTGGATTTGGTTTATCTTCCTCACATACTGCACTAGTACAATATGAGTAGCAGCCAAGTTTAACTATTATATAGTCTTCTTCTCCATTACATTTCAAATTGATTTTCATTTCATAGTAATCTTTTTTCTTTGTCAATGTAACGTAAGAATTCTTTGTATCACATGTTTCACCATTTTTGTCTGTGAATGGAAGTAAAAGTTTTAAATCAAGCATTTCTTGAAGTGTTAATTTTACTTCATCACCTATTTCTTGTGGTAATTTGTCTGTTGTAAAATACGGTATTGCCGCATTCTTCATTTCTTGAACATTTGCGTTAAATATTCTATTGTTTAATCCTTTCAAATTAGGCATTGGTAATAACCATACTAATAGTAAAACAAAGATGATTATTAGTAGTAGACTTATTAAGAATGTTCTAATTGGAAAGCTTCTTTTTTCTTCTTCATCTGTATACATATTATATATCCCCCTTCAATTTATGTGCCCTATTATAACACATTTCCTTGTTATTGTCAACTTTTTTAGCTATTCTGACAAGTGTGCATCCCATATTAAAGTAATCTGTTCCATACTCTAAAACTCTCTTATCTTTTTTCAATACTTCGTCAACTTCTTTCCTAAGTATTCCCTGGCCTATTCCATGTACTATGGCAAACTCTAAGTTTCCAAGTAGATAGTTGTCATTTATAAATGACTTTACTAGAATTCTTGCTCCAATTCTATCTTCGCCATGCAAATCAATTCTTGGCATATTATTTCTGTACTGTATCATTATATTTATTTATAACTTCCTCCAGTGTTGGAATAGAGAATCTGCTTCCTATCTTTTCAACAGATAAAGCCCCTGTTATATTTGACAAGTATAGTACAGTCTCAAGATTGTAACCCTTAGAAAGGAAATACAAGAATGCTCCATGGAAAATATCTCCAGCACCAGTTGAATCAACAGGTTTTACTTTTATACTGGGTATTATTTTATATTCATCACCTATTTTAGTAAAACATCCATGTTCTTCTAAAGTTATGATGACGTTATTTGGAATTTTTTCCTTTAGTTTCTCGTATGCCATTACAATTGTATTTGTATCATTGTAATTTATTTCTACTCCCGAGTACTCATTTGCAAAATCGTGAGAACAAACGACATAATCTACTACCTTTGTAAGTTCAACCGTTGCTTCTTTCATACTACCAGCGTCAAGTATTTTTACAGCATTTGGATTTTTCTTAACAGCTTCCATAGCAAAATCTTTTTCATAGCCATCAAATAGAAGATAATCGAACTCATCATTTATTTCTCTTCCTTCCATCTTTATGTCTTTGCACCTACTTGTTAAAATCGTTCTTGTACCGCTTGTAGTGTTTGCAACTATATAACTTGAAGTTGTTGGAAATTTATCACTTACCTCCAAGTACTTCATGTTGACATTTACACTTTCATATTCTTTGATAATCTTTTGCCCATAGTAATCATTACCAATTATTCCGGCGAAATAAGTATCAAGTCCCCATTTTGCTAAAAGATATGAACAGTTAGAAGAGCTTCCGCCACCACACTCTACTTTTCCATTTACTCTTGTTTTTTTATTTTCAACAGGAAAGTGATCGAGTGGAAGTGTTATATCGTAGGCTGCTTGACCTATACACATTACTTTCATATAAAATTCACCTATATTGATTATACCAAAACTGCATTATTATTTAAAGTGTTTTGAGATTAAAAAAGCAAAAAAGCACTCCTTTTGGAATGCTTTTTATTATATCTAATTACTTACTCATTTTTTCTTTAACTGCTGCTTGAGCTGCTGCAAGACGAGCAAGTGGTACTCTAAATGGACTACAAGATACGTATGTTAATCCAATATTGTGACAGAATTCAACAGTAGAAGGCTCTCCACCATGTTCTCCACAGATACCAAGTTTAATATCTTTTCTAGTCTTTTTACCTTTTTCGATAGCAATCTTCATAAGTTCACCAACACCTTCTTGGTCAACTTTAGCAAATGGATCACTTTCAAAAATTCCTTTTTTGTAGTAATCTTCAAGGAATTTACCAGCATCGTCTCTTGAGAAACCATAAGTCATTTGAGTTAAATCGTTAGTTCCGAATGAGAAGAATTCTGCTTCTTCAGCAATCTTATCTGCAGTAATTGCAGCACGTGGTATTTCAATCATAGTACCAACATGGTATTCAAGTTTAACTCCAGCCTTTTTGATGATTTCATCTGCTGTTTCTACAACGATATTCTTAACATATTTTAATTCCTTAACATCTCCAACAAGTGGAATCATGATTTCAGGTTTAACGTTAAGTCCATCTTTGTTAACTTTAATTGCAGCTTCGATAACTGCTCTTGTTTGCATTCTAGCTATTTCTGGATATGTAATAGCAAGACGACATCCACGATGACCCATCATTGGGTTAAATTCTTTTAATGATTCTACACGGTTCTTTAATGCTTCGAAAGTCATACCTAAGCTCTTAGCAAGTGGTTTGATTTCTTCGTCAGTATGAGGTAAGAATTCATGTAGAGGTGGGTCTAAGAAACGAATATTTACTCCGTATCCTTCCATTGCTCTGAATAGTCCTTCAAAGTCATCTCTTTGATATGGAAGAATTCCCTCTAATGCTTTTTCTCTATCTTCTACTGTATCAGCACAAATCATCTTACGGAAGTTGAAAATTCTTTCTTCTTCAAAGAACATGTGCTCTGTTCTACAAAGTCCGATACCTTCTGCTCCAAACTTTTTAGCTTGTAATGCATCTTTTGGTGTATCAGCATTTGTTCTAACTTTTAATTTTCTAGCACGATCTGCCCAAGACATAAATGTTTCGAAGTCTCCAGTAATGCTTGGTTCAACAGTTTTAATTTGTTCACCATAAACGTTACCAGTAGAACCATCTAAGCTCATCCAGTCTCCTTCTTTGTATACTTTACCGTCTTTTGTAGTTACAGTTTTCTTTTCTTCATCGATTCTTAATTCACCGCAACCTGATACACAGCAAGTACCCATTCCACGTGCAACAACTGCAGCATGTGAAGTCATACCACCACGGATAGTTAGTACACCATGAGCAAGGTTCATTCCTTCAATGTCTTCTGGAGATGTTTCAAGTCTTACTAATAAGATATCTTTTTCTCCATTTTTGTGAGCTTCAATTACATCTTCAGCAGTGAAGTAAATCTTACCTGTTGCAGCTCCTGGAGATGCAGCGAGTCCTTTAGCTACTGGTGTAGCAGCTTTAAGTGCTTTTTGATCAAAATTAGGATGTAATAATTGATCCAATTGCTTTGGTTCAACTTTTAATAAAGCTTCTTCTTTAGTAATCATTTTTTCTTTTACTAAATCAACAGCAATCTTTAATGCAGCTTGAGCTGTTCTCTTACCATTTCTTGTTTGAAGCATGAATAATTTACCATTTTCAATAGTAAATTCCATATCTTGCATATCTTTGTAATGATCTTCAAGGATATTACAAATTTTAACGAATTCGTTATAGCATTCTGGCATTACTTCTTTTAAAGTTTCAATTGATTGTGGTGTTCTAATTCCAGCAACAACGTCTTCACCTTGTGCATTCATTAAGTATTCACCAAATAATTTCTTTTCACCAGTTGCAGGGTTTCTTGTGAAGGCAACACCTGTTCCACAGTCGTCTCCTCTGTTACCATAAACCATTTCTTGAACGTTTACAGCAGTTCCCCAACTACCTGGAATATCATTTAATCTTCTATAAGTAATTGCACGTTCATTGTTCCAACTTCTAAATACTGCTTTAACAGCTTCCATAAGTTGTACTTTTGGATCTTGTGGGAATTCACATCCAGCATGTTTTTTATATTCTTTCTTGTAAATTTCTACAACTTCCATTAAGTCTTCTGCAGAAAGTTCAGTATCATATTCAACTTTCTTTTCTTCTTTGATCTTGTCAAATAATCTTTCAAAAGAACTCTTTGGGAATCCCATAACTACATCTGCAAACATTTGAATGAATCTTCTATAAGAGTCATATACAAATCTTGGATTTTTAGTAGCTTCTGCAAAGCCTTTAGCAACAACATCATTGATACCAAGGTTTAATACAGTATCCATCATACCTGGCATTGATGCTCTTGCACCACTTCTTACTGATACTAATAGTGGGTTCTTAACATCTCCCATTTTCTTACCAGTGACTTTTTCAAGTTCTTTTAATTTTTCTTCAATTTGTTTTACTACTTCGTCGCCTAACTTTTCACCATCTTCATAGTACTTAGTACAAGCTTCTGTAGTAACTGTGAATCCTCTTGGAACTGGTAGGCCAATGCTTGTCATTTCAGCAAGGTTAGCACCTTTACCACCAAGAAGTTCTCTCATGTCTTTGTTTCCTTCTTTGAAGGCATAAACATACTTCATAAAATCATCCTTTCCACAAGACTTATTATACATAATTTTCAGAAGTAAAATCAACAAAATATTAGATTTTTTAAAGGTTTTTATTACTTTTAGATAAAAATAAAAGAACTATAGCTTTACTTTCTACAGTTCTCAACTAATTTCATTTAAATTTATCTTTACACCACCGTTATCAAAGTTGAAAGATAAAGGATATATCACTATTTTCTCATTCATTAGTTCAGTTTGTTTTATATCCAAAATCCTTTCAATTGTTGGACTTGTATTTATAGTTATAATTTTTGACTTTACTTCATTAATAAATTTTGAAGCATTTAAAGAATTCGAAGTAAATATTGCTGTGCTATATCTATTACCTGTATAGTTAATTTGCGAAATTGCCTCGTTTATATCATGTACTAGCATAGCTTTAGAATGATTTAAATTTAGGTCATCTTTTATATAAAGATTTATGTTTAGCCCTGTTTTTAATATTTCATTAAGAAAGTCTAAATTAACTTTGCTTTCAATGTATAAATCAAAATTATCATAACCAGTAATTATTGTCTTAACTTTGCTTTTTCTTAGTATCATATTTTGAAGAAACTTGTTTCCTATGCATACAATTAAATCAATGTTTGCATTATACGATAAAACTTCATCGTAATCTTCTGTTACATAAATTTGAAATAAATTTTGAGAGATGTCATAGGTCTTTAAAATACTTTCTATTTCATTTATTAAAAAGTTGTTGCTTCCAAACATATAACCAGAGTTTACAAATATAGTAGTATTTCCTGCTAATAAATTTCTAAGTAGTAATTCAATAGTTACATAAAAATTGCCTTCATTTATAACAATAACATTTCCAACATCAAAGATTTCTTTTCCATATATTATCTTTTTTTCATCATCTTTGAAACTTACTGTAACATCTCCATATGTAAAAGGTTCTTTTAAAACATTTGTGAAGATATTGTTTATTATGTTTAAATCAAGTTTGAAACCGTTGTTTTTACTTATATCAACGTTATTAGCTTCCTCTAATAAATCAAAATTACTATTAAGGCGTTCTTTTAATTCTGAAATCATTGGTCTTATATTTTCTTTTAAGTTTCTTTTGTCAATTGTTAAAATATTTTTAATTATGTCACTTAACATGTTTAAAGCCCCTTTCTATATTTATTTCTTTTTCTGTACTTATGCTTGTTGCTTTTTCATATACTTCTTTTTGTTTTTCATTTAGCAGTGATATATCTATGTTCTTGTCTTTACCTATTTGATTCATTGCCATATTTATCTGCATTATAGTTTCTTTTTCAATATCTATTTTTTCATTATTATCATCTATTTCTGTGTTAAATAGCAAATCTCCTATCTTTAAATTATCACCATCTATAGCATATAAAATAGCAAAATTTGATGTAACTATTGCTCTTGCATTTTTTTCATCTAATCCATATCTTTTAGCAATAGTGGTAATTATGTGATCCTTATCATATCTTGCATACCTATCACTAATTTGCATTTTTAAATCTTTGCTACTTTTAGTTAGAAGTTCTAACTTTTGAAGCGTTAAAAGCATCTTTTCATCAGCATTTGCATCAGTGTATATGGAAAACTCATCATCATAAATAGCAAGTGGCATTCCATCATAAGAAGTTTTTCTTTCTCTTTCTTCTAAAATGTACTGAATATCAGAATCCTTTGTATATAAATCTTTAGTTAGTCTAACTGGAGGTGTAAAAGGAATACTTCTGGTAATTTCATTTTCTCTTTTCAAGGTAACAAACGAACCTTTAATATTACTATGACCTTCCCCTACAGTAATTTTTTTAAGTTTTAGGCCATCATATTCTTCCTTCGTTATTCTTCCACTTTCTAAAAGAGCATTATATCTTTTTTCATCTTCTTCCATAATTTCTTTTGCAGCTTTTTTGTATATTTCTAAGACTTCATCGGTGAAATCATTTCTTACACCTTCATCTTTTTTACCACGTTTTATACCGTGCTCTAACATTTTTTTATTAGGTACTTCTATATTATCAAAGCAAAGCACATCATTATTTCTCCATACCCAACTTTGTGCTACTAACTCACCTTTTTCATCCTTAACTATAAATATTCTACCATTTTTATCTGTCATGCTGTGTTCCATACAAAGTTCACCTGGTTGTCCTAGTTGCTGGCAGCAATCTGTTAAAATGCCAACTGACATGGCATATGGATCATCTATTTTTAAAAATTCATATGTATATCCACCTAGTTTATTTTTAATTCTTGGTATGCTACTAAAAATTCTTTTTTTACTATAGTTATATATTCGTTGAAGTGTTTCAAAATCTTTCTGACTATAATTACTTGTAGCAGCAATTTTTGTAACATTTTCATTTCCTGGATTTACTCTTACATATCTGTTTGCATCTACATAACTCATGGCAATATCTAATGTTAATGGAATATTACTGTATATTTTTTTTATTTCTCTAAACTGTCTTTGTATTAAAGAGATTTTTGATAAAGAGATTTTATCGTCAATAAGTTTGTCAAAGTTTGATAAGAAAAATTCTCTAAATGATGGATTATAATCCATATCGAACGCATCAAAGTAAAGAGCCATTTTGTTTGGAGTTAGCATTGGAAAATCATCGTAGTTTTCTAAAATACCTCTTATTACTTGTACCGTTTTTGGAGATTTTTGCTTGCTTATTGTAAGTGTATATGTTCCGTCTTCATTTTTTCTGTATATTTGATTAAATAGTCCTTTCTCTAAATCAATACTTACTTTTTCTCTTTCCAAAGTGTCATGAATGCTATCTAATGTTTTAGAGTCAAACAGTCCTTCTTTCTTCAAAAAGTCTTTATCAAGTTTATCAAATATATAACCATTTTCTTTAGAAACTTTTCTTGGTAAGTCTGTCAAGATTTCATTAAGCTTTGTAAGACCTCTTTTATCATTATCGAATGCTCCAAAGGAATATGCAAGTTTAAGTAGTGCCTCTCTTGAGTTATCGTTTGAAGAAATGTTTTTTAATTTCATCAAATTACTCCAAATCATACCATTTGATAAAAATTTATCTATTTCTGAGGAATCAAAATTTTGCATTACAACATAATCTGGAATAAATCTTTTACCTGTCATTTCATACCAAGTGCATAAAGTGTTAACATTTTTTAATTTAATCATTTCATTTACGGTATCTTTCTTATTTATACCAAGTTCTAGTCCTTTTTCTTGCCCCATAAAAATGAAATATTTTTTTACTTCATTTTTTAAGGCTTCTATTTCAGTAAGAAAATGACCTGGATAATACTGATTATAAAGTTTTTCTTCATCACCAATATTTATACTTCTTAAAAATGCTGCTTCTATATTTTTATCTTTTAAATATAAAAGCCAATCTTTATGTTCTTTTAGGACATCAAAAGATAGTCCATAACTTCGATCTTGATTATAAAAAAGATTTTTTAACTCTTCTGGTGCAGAATTATCTAGAAAGAATTCTGGATGCTCTGATTTGAAAAAGTCAGGAATATCTTCTTTGGTATAAAACATGTTTCCATTCAATATTTTTTCTTCTATGTAATCTTTAATAATAGTATTCATTTTTTCAAAAGATATTGGTGTAGAAGTAGCATTATCTATATAATTACCATTTGAAAATGTAGTTATATCATTAAGTTTTTCATTTATACCTTTTATATATCTTCCATATACTTTATAAAGTTCCAAAACATTTTCTAATCCATAGACATTTATAAAATTAGCTACCCAAGGCTCTACCATTTCACTAGGAGAGTTTTCAAAGTTAAGTGGCACTACAAGTTTTTTGTTTTTTAAAAATGAATATCTTACATTATTAGGTGTTAAAACTCCAGAGATAATAATCTCTTTTAATTTTTCTTTTTCTTCTAAAGACATATTTTTTAAATCATTAAACTCTTTAAACATTTCTTTATGCTCTTGCACAAACACGTCATCTTCTGTCAAGAATTCATAAGTTTTCCCCTTTTTAGTTACTTCACTTATTTTTTCTCTTATCATTTTATCTGCTATATCTTTATTAGTAATATCTTCAATATCTAAAGAAATATTATTTAATAAATTTCCATATTTAGAACATAAATCTGAAAATTCTTTTTTTCCAAATCTGTTTATGTAGGTTTGCCAAAATGTTTGAGATTCTTTTTTCTCAATATTTAAAATTTCTATTAAATTTTTATTTAATAAGTAAGAAGCATATTCTTTGTGTCTTCTTAAATCATTCATTTCAAGTGTCTTACTATAAAACTTTTCTCTTAATCCTCTTGGAGCATTGCTATCTAAAAGTATTTCACTGTATGCACTTAAAATTGACTTTGGAAACAATGTTAAATCACTTACATTTTCCAAATCAAATCTTTTAGTGGTTTGAAATAGTTTTACAAGTTCATTTTTAAAGTCTTCATATGATGATATTTTACCTGTAAAATCTAAGTTTCTTTGCTGCAGTATTTTTGCTACAACGTCAAATAGTAAAAGTTCATCTCTTGGATATTCTTTGTGTATTTTAATACCAAGCTCTTCAATATATTTTTTTAAGTATTCTATTGGAATCTGGTTAAGTAGATTTTGCTCAGATGCATCAAGGACAAAAGTATCACTGTTATAGTTTATAAGGTCATCTACTTTTCTAAGTTTGTTTTTGTAGTCAAAGTTTATTGGTAATAACCAAGATGGTATGTCGCCACTTTTAATTTTTTCTAGTTCTTCTTTCTTATGCCTTAATACAAAGTTTTTGATATATATTTTAAAAGTTGCCTCTAGACCATGATTGGTTTTATTGACATCAAAAAGATCAAAATCAGTATCACTATTTTGATAAAAACTTATTATATATTCTATTGTTTCTTTGTACTTTAATAAAAGTAATTCAAAATTTTCTTTTCCAAATTCTTCTATAAATTTTTCGTAAATGTCCTTATTTTCTAGCTTTTCTTTTTCCACTTTTTCTACACCCTTTATATACCGATAATTTTAACACAGTTACACTTTGGTTACAATTTATTATTTTTATTTGTTTATATTCATGTTACAATAATTATGTTATTTGAATGGAATGATTATTTATGAAAAATGAAAAAAAATGGAAGAGATTTTTTATTGTTTTAGCATTCGTCTGTTTTCTTGGTGGGTTTGTTATTTCTGGTATTAAAATTATTGAATGGAAACTTGATTCCAACAAGACCAATAAACAGATAGAAGATGTACAAAAAGATGCTAATATTGAAGAAAAGGAAGATAATGAAAACACTGAGATTATAGAGCCGGCTGTAGAAGTTCCGATTACTGATCCTTATTGGGATTATATTAAAATGAATATGATTGATGTTGACTTTAACAAGTTAAAAGATGTTAATAATGATATCAAGGGTTGGATTTTAGTTAACGGTACAAATGTAAATTATCCTTTTGTACAAACTGATAATAATAGTTATTATTTAAAGCATTCTTTTGATAAATCTTATAACACTGCTGGATGGTTATTTCTAGATTACAGAAATAATGACACTGATAATAAAAATACTATTATTTATGGACATGGAAGATATGATAAGACAATGTTTGGAACTCTTAGAGATATCTTAGAAAGTAGCTGGGTTAATAATAAGGATAATTACATAATTAAGATATCAACTGAAAAAGAAAATACTTTATGGCAAATTTTCAGTGCTTATCATATTCCTACTACTAGTGATTATTTACAAATCGATTTTAAAGATGATAATGATTTTCAAGAGTTTGTTAATAAATTAAAAGATAGAAGTGCTTATAATTTTGATACAACTGTTTCTAAAAGTGATAAAATCCTTACACTTTCTACTTGTTATAATAACCAAGAAAAAATGGTAATACATGCAAAACTAATAAAAAAAGAAGCCAAAATTTAAATGGTTTCTCTTTTTTTAAATTTTTAGTTCCTTTATTGTGCCATCACGAAAAACTCCATATATTTTATCGTTGCAAAACCATACATACCTACCCTGACGTTCTATTTTCCTTTGTACTTTTTTATTTAGATCATATTCAAACATTTTGTATCTGTCGTCTATATAATATAACTTATCTTTAGTTACATACATAGTTTCAACATCACTTCCTTCTATGTCTTCTAACAAAACATTTTCTTTTTTGGTGTCAAGATTAAAACTTTTAAATTGTTTAGCTTCTTTGCTGAATGAAATAATATTGCCATTATATAAAATGTATGAACGATCGATATAGTCTAGTAATAATTCATTTGTTGCATCTTTTAAATTATGGACAAAAAGTTTGTTGTCTTTTCTATAATAAATGTTGTCATCATCCATAACTATACTTTCAACACCAGATGGTATTATCAATTTTATTATTTATTATTATCTTTGATACCTTGCAATGCTTAATATTATTCCGATACTGGCCATACTTATTAAAAGACTACTTCCACCGTAAGATAGAAAAGGAAGAGTAACTCCTGTTACTGGTATTAAGCCAATTACTACCGCAAGATTCATAACGGCTTGTATAAGCATTTGAAAAAGCAGTCCGAATGCTAAATACTTAGCAAAACTATCCTTTGAATTTAGAGCAATTTTAATACCTAGATATAAGATAGACACAAATAAAGATGTAACAATGACTACCCCTAACACACCAAACTCTTCACTTATTATAGAAAAAATAAAATCGGTTTGTGGTTCTGGTAAATAAAACTGCTTCTGTCTTGACTTTAAAAATCCCATTCCAAGTAGTCCCCCTGGTCCTATCGCATAAAGTGACTGTATTATTTGAAAACCTGTTCCTAAAGGATCATTCCAAGGATCTACAAATGATGTTATTCTATCCATTCTATATGGGGCAATTAAAATTAGAAAAGTAATTCCTATTACTCCCAACAGTCCAAGTCCAATAAAGAATTTAATATTAACTCCTGCAATATATAAAAGAGATAATATGCTTACTACAATTATCATACCAGTACCAAAATCAGGTTGTAACATGATAAGTCCAAATACTAAAAACAAAAGAGCAAGAATAGGTATTACACCTTTTTTAATATCCTTAACAAACTTATTAGACTTTGTTAAATACTTACTAGCCAAAATAATTAAACTTAACTTAGCAAACTCACTTGGTTGTACACCAAAAGAACCAATACCAAACCAACTTCTACTTCCATTTCTTACACTTCCTATACCTGGAATGAGTACTAAAACTAGTAAAATAATCGAAATTAAAAAAATTTGACTTGCTTTATTATAATAAAACTTATAATCTATTTTACTTATTATAATCATTAAAAATGTACCAATAAATGCAAACAAAGCTTGATTTTTAACATACTTAAAAGCATCGTTAAACTTATATTCAGCCCATATGCTTGATGATGAATATATCATTATTATTCCGAATACTATAAGTATCATGGTAACTAAAAAAAGATATAATCCTAGATTTTTCTTCATAAAATCACCTTTATTATATCTTATATTTTTACTAATAATTATATGCTTAAATTAGTCTTAAAACATTACTGTGTATGTGTCTTTATCTTTTAAAAGATTACTTGTATCAATAACAAATTCATCCGTTCCACAGATAATAATTTTTCTTGTTGAATTTAAATATTTTCTTTTATCATGACTATCATCTAATACGATTTTCTTTTCTATATTATTTTCTTTAAAGAACTCATTTGTTCTTGCTACTATATAAGTACATATTCCTAAAAATGACTCATCAACATATATGTTCTTTATTTTTTCTCCATAATTAAGAATTATATAGAAAAAGCTATTTAACTCACCGTCACAAATCACATCAAATTCTTCACCATCAAAACCATTTAACTTATTGTCATAAGTTTGTTTTATGGTAAAAATTATATCCTCTTTAGTTAGATTTGTTAACTCGATGGTGTTATCTATTTCTAATAGATTATCTATTGTAGATTCTTCACTAGCCATCTTACCTATTAAATATTCTCTTAAATTCATACCCTATTTTTCTTTCTTTTTTATAACTTCATTAGTTACTAATTTATTTATATATGATTTAACTTCATCAGTATATCTTTCTCCAGATATATGTGACATTACTTTTCTTTTCCAGCTATCCATATCTTGAACGTGATATATTCTTGTTACGCCTTCTAACTCATTATTACCTATTTTCTCTTTTAACTGTTGTCTTGATAGTTTAGACAACTCGACAAAGTTTTCAAGATTCATAACATAAGTTGCACTTGATTTTCTGAAGTCTTCTTCCATTTGCTTTTCTAGTATAACTTTCCCTATTGGGAAAACATAAGCATTATATCCAGTAAATTCATTTATACCATACATTCTATATAAATAACTTTGACTTTCCAAGAAATTATGAGATGTCATACTTCTTCGATATTTTTCATTTTCACTTATTTGGTAAGTTGGTTTGTATCCTTGAGTTTCATTCTTGCCTTTATCTTTGCTATCCATCTCACCTTTAGGGAAAATTTCCCATGATGCTTCTAAATCTCCAAGTTCTTTTCTTGTATCAACGAACTTTTCCACTCTTGCTCTTACTTCGTTAGGGCTTAGTTTTTCAAACTCGACATTAGAAATTCCTTCTGGAAACACTTGATCGACAGTAAATTCATAAACACAGAATTCTGGATGTCTTTTAAGAGCTTCATAATACTCTTCTTTTATATCATCAATTGATACTTTTTCAAATTTTGATGTTTCATCATTAAAAACATTTATACTACAGTCGTAATTAGGATTTATTTTTCTTAAAATTTCTACACTGCGGAAGTAATAGTAAAGATAATTACTACTTGTACAAACTTCTCCAGTTGATGCTTCATGAACTTTCATCGCATTCATACATGATTTTGCTAAACATAAAGCAAGTTTATCAAATTCAAAACAATTTAAAAATTCATATTCGTCAATTGTTCTATCAAAGAACTCTTTTAAATATTTACATGCCACAATTCTTTGAGTAAGACTGTCTATGGAAGCATACATAAATTCTTGAAAAGTAAAGCTTAAATCATTCTTACTGTCATGATATACTTGAGTAATTTGTTTGCTATAAGGAGATTTTATCCCATTTTTACTTACATCATTATATTTTTTTCTTTCCTCTTTTAAAAGAGACTTTAACTTTTCAATACAAGCATCCATG
Organism: uncultured Bacilli bacterium; assembly: GCA_934100165.1. Lineage (GTDB taxonomy): Bacteria > Bacillota_I > Bacilli_A > RF39 > UBA660 > RUG13868. The sequence continues at coordinate 104,557 of CAKOPN010000005.1, read as the reverse complement.
TCTTGTTCATCTATTCCTTCAGATACATCTTTTCTTTTAAGAACATCATTCATTTCGACAAGAGTAAGAAGATTAGCCATATAATAATGCCAAAAAGAAAACTTTAAACATCTTCTACCATCTTTATCCTCTGAAGTTAATATTCTACATGGCATTTGATCTGCTATGCTATTTGATCCTAAGATTCTTCTTAATGGTTTGTAATACTTTTCCTCTGCTAGTTTTTGATATCTATTACCATCATTATCCTTAATCGCATTTAAATATAAATAATCTTCATTAAGTGGTAAAATTGCTTCTTCCGCTCCAATTACCCATTCACCATCGAAGCCAACTGGTGGGTTAAAAAATGCTTCGTCAAGATTTAAAATGTCTTTTAATTTCATATTAACCAAATCCCCCTTAAAATGCCGTAATTATATCATAAAAATAGAAAAAAGTCAAAATAAGCCAAAATAAGCCAAAATATAAGACTTATTATGTTAATAATTAAGAACTTCTTTTTTTTAGTTTTATGTCTAAAAATATACATTGCCAAAAGACTACCTATACTTCCTCCCACGAAAGATAAAAAGAATAAGCATTTTTCGCTTATCCTAAATTTCTTTCTTTTAGCCAATTTCTTATCAACATAATAAGTAATAAATGCTAATAAATTTATAAAAATTAAATAATTACTCATCTGCTAAATTATCAAAATATCCTTGAACGAATACAACCGGTGTTCCTTTGTCTCCACTACCACTAGTTAAATCACAAAGTGATCCGATTAAGTCCGTTATCTTTCTTGGCGTTGTTCCTTGGGATAACATATTTCCTTTTAGATTTTGATCTTTATTTCTAATTTCATTTTTTATAGCATCTTTTAACTCTTCGCCTTTTAAGTCTTTATACTTATTGTCAGATATATATTTTAATTTAATTTCATTTGGCGTTCCTTCAAGACCTTCTGTATAAAATGGTGATACAACAGGATCTGCTAACTCCCAAATGTGACCAGTTGGATCTTTAAAAGCTCCATCACCATATACCATAACTTCTATGTTTTTACCTGTTAATTCTTTTAATTTACTTTGAATATCTTTTACAAGTCTTGCACCATCTTTAGGGAAAAGCTTAAGTCTTTCTTCTGTTGATTTGTTAGATCCCAAAAGTCCATAATTTCGATTAAATCCACTTTCCCCTCTTGGCTTGTTCATTATTTCATATAACCCATAAACAGTTTCAGCACCGCTTTCACTAATTATTTTCTTCGTTCTATATCTTGTATGAATATCGCAAGTTAAAACATCTTTTGTATAATTTAATATTGTCTTTGGGTCATTAGAGAAAACAAATTCTGCTTTACAGTTTTCACTTTCTATTAAATCTCTATAGAAATGAACCATGTTTATACCAGTGAATGGATGAATAAAATCCCCAAATGTTTCTTCATATTCTTCTTCACTAATTATACTTGATAAATTATATTTACTATTATCTAGTTTATCTTCATCTAAGATGCCATTTCCAACTTCATCGCTAGGAAAACTTAAAAGCATCGTTATCTTATTAGATGCACGAGCGATAGCTTTTAAAATCATTGAAAAACGATTACGACTAAGAATTGGGAATACTACACCAATGTTGCCAGTTGGAAACTTTTCTTTGATATCTTCTGCTATTTCATCAACAGTTACATAATTTCCTTCAGAAATTCCCACAACTGCCTCTGTTATTGCTACAACATCTTTATCTTTAAACTCAAAGTTTTCACTTTCTTTTGCTTGCATCAATGAATTAACAACAATATTTGCTAAATCATCATTTTCTTTAATTATTGGAGTTCTAATTCCCCTTACAGTTGTTCCTACACATCTCATAACATAATCCTTTCTTTTTTTATTTATTATTTTCATCTTCACTAGGAGTACTTTCACCTTTGTCTAATAGTATATATGTATATTTTTTATCTCTTATGGTAAAATCTAAATAAATTTTTTCTGCTTTGTTTAATTTTTCTCTTACTTCTAAGAAAACATAACCATCAGTTGGATATGGTGTTATATCCTTTAAGTTCAACTTATGTTCATATTCTTTACCATTTATAACAAATCTTATACTTCCATAACGTGACATAAATGAAGACAATGAATATCCTTTATCTAAAGATTCATCCATTTTAACAGAATAATTCAATTTAAGTATCGTTAAATCATACGTATTGTTAACACTTGGCTTTAAATAATTTACGTATTTATTACATACTTTATTTTTACATCTTATTATATTGTAAACATAACTATTACTTAGTTCCATAGAGTTAATAGTAAGTTTGGTATCCTTAAGTAGGCTTCCTTTAAAAGACATTTCTTCTTTTAATGACTTAGTATCAACTTCTTCAACTTTGTTTTTATCGATATTCTCTGGATTAAGTTTAACTTTTTTATATTTGTAAGTTGTTGTTCCATTTTTAACTTCTATATCGTATAAATATTTAAAAGTAAAGTCCTTATCATAGTTTTGTTTATCTACTTCATATACTAAGATAAAATCCCTCGTTTCATTTGGTGATAGTCTTTGACTATAATATGGTGTTCCAAATTCTAAGAACTTATCATACACAAGACTAGTTGGAGATACATTATAGTATGTATCGTAATTTATACTTGTTGAATCTAAAAGAAATTTTATTCTACTACTTGATGTGTTTTTGTAGCGTATTTTAAGTATCATGTAAAAGTTTTTATCACTTATTTTGTTTGCTTTATTATCAAGTGATGTCTTGTAACTTTCTAGTACTGTAATATCAGCATAACTTGTAGAAAAAGTCTCATTTTCTTTATATACCTTTTCCACCGCGCTAATGGCTTTACTTACTCCATAAATTGATACAAGAAAAATAATTGCAAAAAAAGCGTAAAAAATTATCTTGTTTTCTTTGTAATAATACTTGAAGTATCTTACCTTTCTTCTTATTTTTGCTCTTGTTTCTTCTGTATCTAAATTAAGTTCAAATTCAAACTCGGCATTATCTTCATCTTTAATGTCTAGTTCCATTATATCTTTTTTAAAGTCAAACTTTTTTACATCAAACCCTACAGTTCTTATAAAGGTCATTACTATAATAGGTATTTGTAAAGCTAGTTCTATAAAGAAAAGGTCACTAACTATTTTAGTAAATCTAAGATCAGGTGTTGTGAACTGTAAATCATAGATAAATGATTTTCCAAATATCAATAGGACTATTAAAAATAAATAAACACATGTTGAGAATATATAGAAAAACGATGGTTTCTTTTTATGCTTCATTAAATATAAAATTACTATACTTATTAAAAGAGCAATCACTACCATTATTATTAAGAAGCTGCTTATATATTTTCCCGTTACATCTTCAAAACTTGAAAGTATTTTGTTACCAGAGCTTATATAGTCACCTAAAAATGCATATATATTATATGTTTTTATAATTATATATGTAGCTAGTGCAACCATAATTAAATGGATTAGTCTAAAATGCTTTATAAGAAAAGCATATGGCTTCTTTAGTATCATACATATCACCCTATATTATTAGTATACAATATTTCAAATGGAGATTAAAGTTAATTTTTACTTATTTTTACTCTTCAAAATAAACGTCATAAATGTTTGTATAATCATATTTAAATTGTTCTCTTTTTAAGATTTTAACGTTTCCATAGTCATTATATCTATATAAAAATTGGTCATTTATATAGTAAATATTATCTTCTTTTACTTTGATATCTTGAACATTTTTTGCTTCAAATAAGTATATTGGATTCTTTAGATAATTGTTATATACTTTGTAGAATACTCCATCTTTTACATATACAGCACCATTTGATGTTAAGAATATTTGATCATAATCAATCTCTTTATATGCATCATAATTTTCTGTAAATTTTACTTTTTCGTTATTTAATGTGTATACTCCTATTTCTTCTTCTTGTCCATTTTTGTATACTATACCCTTTTTATCTTTATTTCCTACTACTTTGATTTCTCCTTTATCAGGATTTATTTCATACTGAACTAAATTACTTTTATCAAATATATATAAATTTGAGTTATAAATTCCATTTACATACATTTGACTTGATATCTTAGCAGAAACTTCTTTTGCTAAATCTATTTCTTCAACGGTTTCTTTTTCGATGTCTACAATTAAATAATGAGAAAATTCTATGCTATTTCGCATTTTTGGTATTACGTAATATTTACCTACCAAAGTACCATATTCATTTTTAAATACATCCTTATTAGAAAAGTCAAATGTCATGGTACGTTCACCATTTATTTTTATTATGTTCTTGTAATTATACATAATGATGTCTTCATTTTTATATAAATTGTTTTTATAAATCTCATTGTATGCGAATACGTATGACTCATCTGATGGTGTAATTTTATCTTCAGCATATTTATTAAGTTGTTTAAGGTATTCACTCATTCCAGGTTCATTTTCAACACTTATATAAGAATGTAGTATTTTATCTTTATAGCAAAGAGGTGTGCTAGATGAGTTGTTTGTATATATTATTGTTGCACATGATATGTCATCTGTGTCGTAAGATATTATTTCTTTAATTATTTTTTCATTTTTATTAAACTCGTTTTGAGCATTAAAGATGTATTCTTTTCCATCTTTGCTTACTTTTATTAAATAGTAGTCTTTACCAGATTTTTTTATATAATCTTCTTCAACCGTATACCCACTTATGTCATACTCTACATGATGACTTGTTTTAAAATAATTTATGCCAAATTCTAACAGTAATGTTAAAAATAATAATAGTAAACTGAAAGTTATAATTTTCTTTATCATATTTCACCTCATCTATATACTTAAAAGAAAAAGTTCAAATGCTAAGTTATCTTCACCATAAGAGCTGTTTGTTGTTTTGTTTGCATAATCTATAGATGATAATTCATTAAGTAATTTTAATAGTTTTTTCGTTGTAAAGTTATCACAGTTTTCTAGTGATAGTGATATTGCCATTGTTTTAACATTTAGCATTCTTGCCATTTCATTAACACTTATTTTCTTGCTTTTTAAAATCTTAATTGAATATAGTCTTCTAAGAAGAGCTGCTATACTTGCAATAATATTTGTACAGTCCTTTTCTTTTTTTATAAGTCTTTTATATATTGCAAAGATATTTTTTCTATCACATCTTGCGATAGCATTCACTAAGTCAAATATATCTTCGTCGTATTCTCTAAGTGCTATTTTATTTATGTCATCAACAGTTATTAAACGGTCCTCATCTTGTTTGTAACACTTAATTTTTTGAAGTTCGTTGAGTATTTTTTCATTATTTCTAAGACAATAGTTAACAAAATACTTAACTGTACTATTCTCCATTTTAAAGTCTTCAAGATTATTTTTTACTAATAGTTCACTTGATATACCTGAATCTATTATTTCAACATTTGTTAATAACTCTGTTATTTCTTTTTTATTACTTTTACTTTTAGCAACCATTATTAAATAGTTATCGCTTGGATTTTGAATATATTCTTTTAATCTTTTGAAGTCTTTAGCCATGTCTTTTGGAACATCTTTTTCAATGAATGTTGAATTGTAACATATAACAACTTTACAGTCAGAAAGAAAGTTGTAAGTGTTTAATTCCTCTAATACATCTGGAATAGTTACTATTTCCATATCAAACTTTACTATTTCTTTATTTTTTATATCTATTTCTTGCATTATTTTAGCAATTTTATTATCAATTACAATTTTATCATCTGATATTATCAAAAAGTTTTTTTTCATAATTATCACCAATTAAATTTTAGCAAAAATATACTAGAAAATCAATTTAAAAAGAGTGCCTAAACACTCTTAGCTAATAAATTTATTTTCCTTTAACAATTCTATCAATGACTCTTTATTTGTGTACCCTCTTTTAAACATTTTTACTTCACTATTACTTACTAAAAGTAGTGTTGGAGTACCTATTCCATTATCTACAAAGCTTTGATAGCTAGTATATAATGAAGATAATTCTTCTTCACTTAGCTTATCTAAGTTTAAATAGTTAATTGTTATATCTTTATACTCTTCTTTTAACTCTTTTAGTACTTCATTTTCAGCTTGTGAGTAAACGCAGTCATCTTTTCCTATATATACGAATGATAATTCACTAGCCTTAAATAGTGATACATATTCAGTCATGTTTATAGATTTCAAGAAAGGAAGGTCTGTGCTTTCTTCCTCTTTTAGAGTACAATTGTTTTTGTAATATGATAATTCTGATGAGTAATATGATGCTAAAGCTATAAGTAAGATAACTAAAACAGCTATTACAACATTTTTAATTTTTTCTATGTTTTTCATAAAGCCCTCTATAGTATGTCATTTATTAGGTCATCAATAAATTTTAAAAATTTATCAAATATTTCATTAATAAAGTTAAGAACTATTTTAAATATATTAGTTTCTTTTTCTTCTTCTTTTTCTTCTTCAACATTTGTATCTGCTGGTTTTTCTTCTTGCCATAATCCTACTTTGTTTTCTTTGGCAATATTTTCTTTTTCTTTTAGCAAATCAGCATTTAAATAGTCATTCTCTAAGTAAAATGTTTTTGCATAGCCAAGTTCAAGTAAGTTTGCTTGTAATAACTGTCCATCAACGTATACCCAAGCTTGAATTCTGCCGTACTTGTCTTCTTTCTCAACTTGAGGTTCATACTCTATTTTAATTTCTTTAGCATTAGTTAAAGCACTGCAAACATAATCGCTTACTAATGATCCGTTTGTTTCATCTATTTCAGAAGATGTTATTACTTCCTCTGCATCTATTCCAATAAATTTTACTTTTATTTCACTTTTATTAAGTAAGAATCTAGCAGAGTTTTCATCAACGCACTTGCTAAGTTTAACTACATCTGTTTTATTTTCTGCAAATACCGTCATTGGTAATAAGAAAACTAGTAATAACAAAAATTTTTTCATTCTACTACCACCTTCCTTAATCATCGAAGAAATCATCAAAGAAGTTATCATCATCTTTAACATCATCAAGTTTAATTGTTGGAGTTGGCTTAAAGATTTCTTCTGGTTCCTTTCTTTCAACAGGAGCTTCTTTCTTCTCTTGCTCTTGTTTGATTTCTTCAGGTTCTTTTCTTTCTTCTATTACAATATCCTCAGTTTTTGGAGTTATATCATCATCTAAATCAAATAAACCCATATCAATATTGTCTTCTTCAAATTTAGTATTTTTTAACTGATTATCAACATCCATTATCATATCATCAGTTAAATCTATTGAAGGAGCATCTTTTTTCATTTCTTTTTCTATTCTATCTTCATCTGTTTTATCAAGAATTGGCGCAAATAAGTCAGAATCACTATCAATGTAGACATATTCCTTCTCTTTTTTAGGTTCCTTTTTGTCATTTTTTTCTTTTTCATATTCAGATAAAAGTTCTATATCTTTATTAAAAGATTTACTATCTTTTGTCTTTTCATCAAAAGATTTTGAAGGAGTATATTGTACACTCTTATTTTTTTGGATTTCTTTTTTCTCTTCCTGTTGCATTAAGAAGTCATCAATAGAATATTTCTTTTCTTCCTTCTTTACAGGTACTGGTTCTTTCTTGTTAGCTTTATTTTCTGATTCTTCTTTTTCAATTTCCGCTAATTTTTGGTCTATTTTCTTAACTAGATCGCTAACAGATATATTTGGTTTCGGTTTTGTATCTAAATCACTGTTTTCTTTTGGCATTCTTCCTTCTGGTGAATTATACATTGGTCTTCGGAAAGGATCTCTAGGCATTTGTTGGAATGGATCTTTCTTTGCTGTAGATCCACCTTTATCTCCATCAGACATGCTTGCCATCATTTCATTTATTTTTTGATTTTTCTTTTCTTTAACAAAATCTCTAATATCGAATATATTTACTTTTTTCTTCTCTCTTAGTGGATAATCAACTTTTGGAGATGTTTCGCTTCCCCAGTCAATTTTAAAGTCTGGTACAAATGATGTTTTAAATGGATTTTTTCTCATACGTAAGATTATTTGGTCGAACTGTTTCATTCTTTGTAAGTCGCTTACAGTAACTAGAGGTGTTGATGCTGTTTTATCATCTTTCTTTGATTTTTTCTCACCACAAAGTTTGCTTATTTCTTCTAGTGCAGCAAGTTCTGTTGAAATCAAATAAACTATGTTACCACAGTTACCTTTTATTGTTTCAGCATCATCTTTTCCATATATTTTGTTTAACTGTGCAAAGTTCTGGATTATCATTGTAAATCTTATTTGTCTAGAACGAGCTGCTGTTATCATTGTTGTAACGTCTTTAAGTGGTGGCATGTTAGCAAACTCATCTAGTAAGAAGTTAGTTCTATATGGAAGTTTTCCGCCATTTGACTGTGCTACATCGATTAAAGTTTCATAAGCTTGTTTAATAAAGATTGTAGCAAGTGAATGGTATGTCTTCTTTTCATCTTGAATAATTATAAATACTGCTGTTGGTCTTTTACCAATTGAATCTAGATCAAAATCACTATAACTTAACATTTCTGATAAGTTTTCACGTGATGCAAAAAGTTTTACTTTCTGTTTAAATACAGAAATTATACCACCCTTTGTATCACTTGGTGCCATAACAGTACCACTTGCATTAACATATGCTGCACTGCTAGGATCTTTATAGTTAAAATACTCTTTAATATAAGTTGAACCACCAAACCTGTCTTCACCAACAGTTGCTGTCATGTTAATACTATTTATATTGATTTTATCTTCAGTAGTATCTTCAAACATAGCAAGAGCAATACCTGCAAAATAATCTGCTGCTGTTTTTTCCCAAAATGGGTCGGCATTTGATGAACTTTCATCATAAAGTATATTCAAAGCTAAGTCATCTAGTAACTCAATAGCTTTATCTTGATTACCGCTTTTATAAAGTCTATATGGAAGTGCAAGTGGGTTCCAAGCATTACCATTTTGAGGATTACGGAAGTTTAATAATATTACGTTATATCCTTTTTCTTTTAATAATCCACCAGTTTTTTCATATAACTCACCTTTTGGGTCTGTACAAATAATTGATTCACCCTTTTTAGCAAGGATTTTCATTGTAGGTAAGATGGTACTCTGAGTTTTACCACTACCAGTAGCACCTATAACAAGTGTATGATATGCTCCATCATCTACCCATAACTCTTTACCATTACAAATAAGAGGAACACCTGCATACTTAGAAGTATGATCACTTGCATTAACTTTCTTAATGTTTGTATCTTCTTTTATATCTTTTGCTTTTGCCCAGTCTGAATATCCACCTTTGCTACCAGATGAAACTCCAAAACCAAAGCCAGATTCCCATTCAAAGAAATATGAGCTTACACTCATAATAAGACCACCTAAGGCTAAAAGATAAAATACAACTGTAAAGAGTATATAATCACTTGAAAACGCTTCTATTGGATTTAATCCATAGAAAGTTCCCTCCCCTGCTAACTGTGGCAAATTTAATACTCCAAGTGCCACTACATATAATAAAAATACTGCAAATATAGCAAATATTATCAAATCTCTTGAACTAGCTACAATACGTAATTTCATTAAACATTCACTTCCTTATTTACACATTAAATCATAACATAAAAATCTAGTTTTTTGCAATAAAACTAAACTTTATTGTTCTTTTTATTTTTTTGGAATAACCTTATTATTGTAAATAAAATTACTACTCCAATTACACTAACCATTATAATACCTACAATTTGAGCATTTTCATTACCTAATCTTTTGGTTTTAGTTGTGTCAAATGTTATATAAATTTCTGGGAAATCATTATTGTTATTTTTGTCGACAGAAACCTCGTACAACCCATTACCTTTGTATTTCATATTTGTCGATGTAACATAATAGTCACTTTTTATTCTAATATTTACTTTTTCAAGGTTTTTATATCCTTTTAAAAAGTCCCAGTTTGTTCCACCATTTATTACTAAATATTTACCATCGAACTTTGATGTAAAGCCTGGCATCAAATCATTAGGTATAGTGGCATCTGCATAATCATCATAAGTAAAGGTTGAGCTTAGTTTAAAACCAATTCCATCATCATTATTTATATATTTTTTATTATAGTAGTCACATCTGTGTTTTTCTGTTTCATGGCAAATAGACTCTTCATCGTTATACATGTTATAGTAACTTGCATAATAATTGTCTTCTATACCATACATTTTTGCATAATCATCGAATGTACTATCCATATCATCTTTGTAGGTTGTGGCAAGTTCTTTGTCTGTTTCAACGACATAAAACTCTTCCGTTATTTTGCCATCTTTAACTTCGATAGTATAATTTGCTGTACAGCCAGTAAACAGAAATAGTAATAAAAGAAGTAAACATGCTTTTTTTCTCATAGACACAAAATGATACTATTTTTTAGTATACAAGAGAGAATTGTATTTTTTTACTAATCAATAATATCAACCCTTTTTATATTTCTCTCGAGATTATGATTCGTAATATCCATCTAGTAAAAGTACGACATAGTTTTTACTACCTGACTTTAAATCATCATAAGTAATCATACGCGTTTTTCTTCCATTTTCTGCTATCCAAATTGCAGAATCTTCAACGCCAATTATCATCATAGCATGGTTTGATCCACCATTAACGTCTGAATATAGTACGTCTCCTGGTTGAATTAGTGATAATACTTTGTCTATATCTACAGAAGTAAGAGCAGTACTTGTTGAATATAAGCTACTAAATTTTTGCTGGTAACTACTACTTAAATCACCAATAGTAACATTTGGTGATACTGAGAAGTGACTTCTACCTGATAAATATAATCTAACTGCTCCAGGGAAGTATTCTGTATCAGAGTTTACGCCTGTTATTCCAGTTGCAAACGTGTCTTGTCTTCTACTATTACAGAAATCACTTCTTCCTCCATTACACATTGACCATCTAACAAAGTTAGCACAGTTAAGGCCCAAACGACATTTACTTGAACCGCATCCAGTAGCCCATGATTCATATTCTCCCCATCTTGAGTTAACACCTGTTTGTCCAGCTATATCAGGGTTTCTTGGAGTGTATCCGCCACGATGGTCATAAGGATAAGTAAAGCCACCTGTCATTTCCATTGTACACTCAAGAAGTGCTACAGCAGCTTCTGATGTACCATATCTAGTACCAATTCCAGCAGCGCTTACTCTTTGCTCTATGCAACTATTTAAACATTCAATACTATATCCTTTACTATCAAGGGCATCTGTTAATGGAGAATTTAGAGGATTTCCACTTATACGTTTTGTATAATTTCCGCCATTGCTTTCAAATGTTGCTCCACAAGCTTCAATTGTAGTTGAACCAGTAGAACCAGTTTCTCCTTTATAGTATGATGCATTTTGACATTCTCCTTCTTCAAGAGAAGATGATAATCTCTTTATTGTTGAATCAGTATAGAACATTCTTATTAAAGCTTCCCATTCATAACCAAACATTCCATAATATGAAAGTCCAACTTGGCTTGCTCCTCTACCATGTCCACCTGTTGCTTTATAAGTCCAAGCATATTCAGTTGCTTGTGTTAAAGAATTTATTCTTGAACTTCCTGTGTATGTCCAGCATTCTGCATCCGTTGTTTGTCTAGGTGATCCAGCTGCTTCCGTTGGTGGATTATTTGGAGACGTTGCAAATCTTACTTTTTTACCACCAAAACTTACATTATTAGGTCTACTACTTTCGTTTTGGAAACATGGGCATTTTAAGTATTTTTCTTTTACAGTGAATTCATGTCCTGTTTTTTTTCTATAACTTTCAAGACTAATTGGAATATTATTTTGTCCATCTGGTAAATAATAAAAGTCATTTATAGGCTCACTAGTCGTAGGACAAAATGCATCATAACTACTTCTAATTACTGAAGCTTGCCCATAGTGTGTTAATACGAAACCTTTCGTTTCTTCAACAGCCTGGGCTATTCTTGGATATTTTTCTGGTGTGTAATTCCAGCTATAATTTTGGTTATTACTACTATTTTCAATAGTACCACTTCCATCTAATCCTACAACACTTATAGCATAACTTCTTGCAAGAGTTGCAAATGCTTTAATTGTTTCTATATTGTCATTGTATCCTATTTCTGCTAATACTACACCACCAATATATTGGTCAAGAGGAAGAGTATATACCCCACCACCTGGTTGACTCATATTTATTGTTTCAATTGTACTCTCAATAAGCAAATATCCTTCACAATCTTTTCTAATTGATTCATAATAAGAATAAATATAGTTTGCTATGTCAAGGATAGTAGAAAGGTTTTGTTCATAATTTTGATCATCTGTAGCATTCTCATTAATGTTCAGATAGTCTCCAAAATATACATGAATAAATCCGCCATTATTAACAAGATTCCAGAAGTATACTCCCCCACTGTTTGGATCTTTTACAAAAGTACGTTCTCCATCGGCATTTATATCGTTATAGTATATTCCTTGATCTTTTGACAGAACATATATTGTAGGGATTCTTGACTCACCTGCTTCAACATCATATATGCATTTAGCATTAAGTTCTGCTCCTGTCGCATCTCTAAAACCTTTAAACCAGTTAGCTGGGTTGAAAAGTTTCCAAAAATTAAAATCATTTACTTCTAAGTCATTTTGGGCATATTGTTCCATTGTCTGATCTTTTCCACAAGTTACTTTTATATCTGAACTTTTATTTACATAAGTTAGTATCTGAGCTTTTGCTAAATATTCAGCTTGATCTCCCCATCTTTCCAAAAATTCAGTCCATGTGTAGCTTTCCCCTTTAAGATAGTAACAGTCCGTTTCTCCGCAGCTTTCATCAGAAACAGGTACTATATTTTCATTTTCAAGTGGAGCGATTAAAGTAGCTAAAATTAAATATCTATCTATGTCTACTTTATACTGGCTTCCAACTTTTCTAGCTGCCGCTTCTACTTTTTCGTATATTCCTGGGTATTTTACAAAGACATTTGGATTTATTAAGTCATTGTCTGGGTACTGTTCAGGATCTATTTTTCCATCATTAACATTACTATATATTTGTGAATCAGCATTTTTGAAAATTGATGTAATTAAAGCGATTACAAAAAGTACTGCAAGAGCAATTCCACCAATTATTAAACCAACTTTAATTAGTTTACCTTTGAGTTTGATCTTTGCTGCAACTTTAGCAACGCCTTCCATTTCATTGCTTGCATTCTTTACAGTATCTATATATTCTTCTCCACCGCCTGCTGCTAATTTTGATTTAACAACAGCACTTTCTAATGGAGAAGCAAAATTACCAATATTGTTTTTTAGGGCTTTTTTGGCATTTTTATTTTTATTTTTTTCCACTGCTTCTCTTAATTTTGATGAGAATCTATTATCATCTAATTTTCGCATTGCTTGCTTTTTTAGATAGTCGTTCATATTTAAGTTAATCTTTTGTCTTTTGGTTGTATTGTTGTTTTGTGCACTATTGTTTGTATTTGGGTTTGTGTTGTTTGTAGAGTTATTCATTATTTCACCACCTAACAAAGCTTATTTTGAGTATTTTGGATACTCTATTCCGTTTATACTTTTTAATAGTTTGTATATTTCAGGGCTTTCTTCACGTGTTTTGCATTCTTCTAAGTTTGCACCTAAAACTTCTTTGCTTTTAGCATTTAGCTCAGCTAGATCTTTATATTTCCCAGATGCCTCATTAGTTATTTCATATTCCATTTTTTTATCATTCCAACGTGCCACAGGGGTCTCAGTTAATCTTAGTCTCTCTGGATGTTTAGTACTATCTACTAAAAAGATTTCTTTACTACTTTTTTTACTATTTGAATCTACAAAAGTTACGTATGCAAGAGATAAATTATCATAATTTCTACTTACACTTTTGTATTCTGGACTGTTGTGTTTCTCGGGCAATCTGTATCCTTTTTCAGAAAGTGATGGGTTTCTAAGTGGTGTTACTACTTGTCCACTTATTAAAACTCTTGACATTGGTTCTCTTAAGAAAAACATGTCATCGTAAAAACTGTCATGCATTTCTATTCCAAAGTTGTCATATACTTTATGATTGTAATAAGTACATAGAATACTTTTGGTACCATTTGCATTTTTTAAGAAGTTCTCTTTATCTTCTTCATTTGTAAATTGTTCTGCCAAACTATCTACATCATAGACAGCTCCTGATTCAACATCTACATTTAATGCTGTATCATTTATTATTTCTATGCTTATTCTAACACTTGCACTGTTGTTTGTTTTTTCATGGCTTTTGAAACGCTTTTTACCATTTTTATGAAATACTATAACTTTTTCTTGAGATGAAAATATTGGTGTAAAATCAATATCACCGAATGTATCGTATAGAAATCTATAAGCAAAATCCATGGCACTATCAAATGCTTTATGACTAGTAAAATATGTCCCTGTTCTTCTTTCGATACTTTCTCTTGCACTTTCCATACTCTTCTCAAGTTCTACATTCATAATAAGACCTCCAACAGCTTCTATTACAATTCGATAACTTATAAAAAGTATAGCACACTAGATGAAGTTATTCAACTGACAGGGGCAAAATATTTATGTATAAAGTATGCATATTTTACACAATAAAAAAGTTATGAGTTATTTTACATACTCACAACTATTACATTTTATATGTCCATCTTTTTCTACTAGTAAGTCACCACAATTTGGGCAAAGTTCTCCAGTTGGAATATCCCATGTTGCGGTTTTACATTTAGGGAAGTTATTACAGCCATAGAACACTTTCCCTTTTTTGCTTTTTCTTTCTACTATCATTCCGCCACACTTTGGACATTTTACTATTTCTTTAACTTCTTTTTGTTCTTTTTTTATGTATTTACACTCAGGATAATTACTGCAGGCTGTAAATGTTCCGTATTTTCCTTTTCTAAGTACAAGTGGGCTTCCACATAGTGGGCAGGATTCACCAGTTGCTTCAGGAGACTTCTTTTCCATTTCACCAAAAGCTTTTTTTACGAGTGGCTCAAAGGAATCATAGAAAGCATGTAACACTTTTATGTTATCTTCTTTGGCATCAGCAATTTTATCAAGATCTGTTTCCATGTTAGCAGTATACTCAACATTTATTATGTCACTAAAGAACTCTTGAAGTTTGTCTGTAGTTTCTATTCCAATTTCTGTTGGAACAAACTTTTTATCGTCAAGAGTAACATATCCACGAGTTTTTATTGTATCAATTACTGTAGCATACGTAGATGGTCTACCTATTCCTAATTCTTCCATTTCTTTTATTAGTTTAGCTTCAGTATATCTTGCAGGTGGTTCTGTGAAATGTTGTTCTTTTTCAATTTTGTCAGTTGTAACTGTATCGTTTTCATTTAATACTGGTAATATTTTATCTTCGCTTTTTTCAAACTTTTTATAAACTTTTAAGTAACCATCATAAATCAGTGTTTGCCCTGTTGCTTTAAAGTTATAATCGTTATTGTCGAGTATCATAACAGTTGCATTTACTTTTGCATCTGCCATTAGGGATGCTAGTGTTCTATAGTATATTAACTCATATAGTTTAAATTCATCATTTGTTAAGTATTGTTTCATATCATTTGGTGTTCTAAATACACTAGTTGGTCTAATTGCTTCGTGTGCGTCTTGTACATTTTCTGTTTTTTTTGTCTTTTTAACATAACCAATGTATTCTTTTCCAAAGTTATCATTTATATATTTATAAGCATCTTTTATATAAGTATCACTAAGACGTATTGAGTCTGTTCTCATATAAGTTATTAAACCAGTTGTCTCTGTGCCTATATCTATACCTTCATATAATTTTTGAGCAATGCTCATAGTTTTTTTAGCAGGAAAGTTTAACTTTGTTGATGCTTCCTGTTGTAATGTACTTGTTATATAAGGCGGTTTAGCTTTTTTTGCTTTTTCTTTTTTTGTTATTGAAGATACTGTAAACTTATCTGTTAACGATGATAATATTTTATCAGCTTCTTCTTCATTTTTAACTTTTATATCTTTATTTTTGTATGCAAAGAGGCTTGCTTCAAAATCTTTAAATATGGCATCAATTGTCCAGTATTCTTCTTTCTTGAAGGCATTTATTTCTCTTTCTCTATCAACGATTAGTTTTAATGCAACACTTTGTACACGTCCTGCACTTTTTCCACCTGTTTTTGATTGCATTAGTTTACTTAGTCTAAATCCTATTATTCTGTCTAAAATTCTTCTTGTCTCTTGACTTTTTACAAGGTTATAATCTATTTTCCTAGGTTCTTTAAATGCTTCTATCACTTTGTCTTTAGTAATTTCATGGAATAACACACGGTCATAGTCGCTATCTTTAATACCAAGTGCATCTTTTAAGTGCCATGATATAGCTTCCCCTTCTCTATCTGGGTCGGTTGCAAGGTAGACTTTTGACGCTTCTTTGACATCTTTCTTTAGTGCTGCAATCATTTTTTGTTTACCTTCTATTGGTACGTATGTTGGTTTAAAGTCGTTGTCTACATCTACTCCAAGTCCATATTTTCCAGTTGTAGCAAGATCTCTTATGTGTCCTTTTGATGATACGACATGAAAGTCCTTTCCAAGGTATTTTTCAATAGTCTTACTTTTACTTGGTGATTCCACAATTACTAAGTTTTTTGGCATATTCCCACTTCTTTCCTACAAATATATATACTAATTTTTATTTTCTTTGTCAATGCTTATTTTAATGTGTAGATGTAAATGTCTACACTTTATATTATTGCTATTTATTTGTAATATTCCTACATAAAAATGAAATTTTATACAAAAAATCACAAGTACCATGTTCTTGGTATTTGTGATTTAAAACATAACTATCTTTTAATTACTTAATAATTCTTCTAAAGTCTCCTCTGTTGTTGGTATGAACAATTCATTTTTTCTAGAAAAATAGTTTTCTTTTATCAAATCATAATAATTTTTTACATTTCTTTCTTCACCGTAAACATTATTTACAGCTTCTTCTATCTTGTCAAAACTTAAGGATTTTGTTTTCTTTACTTTAGAATATAATTTCATATAAGACATTCCAAATGCTTTTTCTATTGAAGAGAATTCTTTTTGCATAGAAACATTTCTTTCATCTTCTCTTCTTTCAAGACCATAATCAAAATCATCACATGCTAGAATACCAAATACGCCAGATAATCTATCATTATAAGACGTGTTTTCTATTCCTGAGAAAAGAAGACCAAAGTAATTATAATTTATCATTCTAATATCATCATTTTTATAAATATCTTTAGGAAGAGAATCCATTGATGGATCAAATAAATATATACCATGAACAGCATATTTTTCATCATTTATAAGTACTGCTGTTATGTAAGAATATTTCCCATCTTGAGATTTTTCTTTTCCAACAAAAGTCTTAAAATTTAATCCATTTAAAATGTATGCAAAGAGTTTATTAAAACCAAGTGATGAGGCTTTACCCTTCTCTACAATGTCAGACAAATTACTATTTTTTTCTTCATTATCAAAATCATAAAGCTTTACAATATCATAAATTCTTAAAACAGTTTCAAAGTCACTAAGTTTTTCATTTTCTCTTATATATTTTATCCTATTTATATAAGTAAAGAACTTCCTACATTTTGGAATAGACGTTAACACATAATTATTATTTTCTACATTGTATGCAATCTTCCATGTTTCAGGATTTTTATAAGTACTATTAAGAAGCTTGTTCATATCATCTTTTGGTAAAATGACTGCTACACATTTTTCTATCATAGAATCATCGATAAAACCACTTATTAAAAGTAAGTTTTTAATTATTTCAATGCTTTTTAAATCAATAGTTCCTTTAAAATATATTTGTGTTAAATCATTTATAGAAAAGATTATTGTTTTGAACTCTTCTATTTCGGAAGATGTTAAAGGATGATCAAATGAAAGATTTTGAACATTGAAATAGTTAAGTACTTTATTTTCACTATTTTCAAAAAGATCTAACATTTAACCACCCTCTATCGTTTTAATTTATTTTAGTTTTCCCTTTAATCCTTTTGCACCCTTAAGTCCACCGTAACCACTTAAGATATTTGTTGTAAAGCTATGAACTTTATTAACACGTCTTTTGTAATCTTTAACTCCTATTGTTATCATATCATCAAGAAGTGTTGTAAAGCTTTTACCTGTTGGTTCCCATAAGTAGAACGCTAAAGATCCAGGACATGGATTTATTTCGTTTATATAAACTTTTTTCTTTTTATTATCTATTAAGAAATCTATTCGAACATCTCCGCTTAATCCAACTGCTTTAAATGCGTGGATAGCAATATCTCTTACTTCTTCTTTTAACTTTTCATCGATTTCAGCAGGAATTATTCTACTAGCACTAGCCATTCCACTCTTGCCTAGTTTCTTACCACCATTTATGTATTTATCTTCATAAGTTAATAAACTATGTTCAGTTATTACTTCTTCTATTTCACTTAATGATTGTGACTCGTAATTACCAAGTACACTTATGTTTACTTCCACTAAGTTTTGAACTTTTTCTTCTACTACTACTTTTGAGTCATAGTTTATAGCATCTTCAATTGCTTTAATAAGTTCTTGTTTATTATCTGCTGATGATATACCAACACTACTACCAAGAGTTGCAGGTTTTACTATCACTGGATAATCAAGATTCTTTTCTACTTTCTTGATTACCTCTTCACTATCATCATTATACTCGCAGTCATAAAACCATACGTAGTTAGCAACTGGCAAGCTTTCACAAGTAAATACTTGTTTTTGTATTATTTTATCTTGTGCTACGGCACTAGCAGTTACATCACTACCTACAAAAGGAACGCCTATTGTTCTAAGATATCCTTGTAAAACACCATCTTCTACACTTGTTCCATGAACAACTGGGAAAATGATATCAACATCATTTACAACCTTTTTAAAGATTCCTTTACTTTGTAATACAAATCTATTGTCTTTTTTATAAAGTACTACATTTTTTGTATATCTTTTTAAAAGTTCCATATCTTTGTATGTATCAATTTCTCTTAATGGTGCTCCTGTATACCACTCACCATTTTTTGCTATATATATTGGAATGATATCATATTTATCATTATCCATCTTATTCATTGCTTGAACTGCAGAAATTATACTTACCTCATGTTCTACAGATTCTCCTCCAAAAATAACACCAACTTTTATCATACTATCCTCCTATTTCCGTATATGTATCTGGTAAATCATTTTCAAAGAGTGCATATAAATCATCTTTTCCTTTTAATTTACTTAGTAAGGGATATGCTTCTCTAACATCATTTAATACATATATGTCACTATCTTTATATTTATTATCTTTCAAACCTTCTAAA
Organism: uncultured Bacilli bacterium; assembly: GCA_934100165.1. Classification (GTDB taxonomy): domain Bacteria; phylum Bacillota_I; class Bacilli_A; order RF39; family UBA660; genus RUG13868. The sequence continues at coordinate 85,199 of CAKOPN010000005.1, read as the reverse complement.
ATTGGTTTTGTTCTTTTTTCTCCAATTAAGATTACTTTGTCCGCAACCTTACTTATTTGTCTTCCAAATTCACGATTTAATTCTTTTTCCTTCGGACCTAACTCTACCATACCAGGTGTTACTACAACTTTATTTCCTTCCATTAAATCCAAAACATCAAGAGCACTTTTGGCTCCAACTGGGTTAGAATTATATGCATCATCAATTTGATAGAAATTACCAAGACGTTTTATTTCTAGACGATGTTCAACTGGTTTTACTTTCTTTACAGCCATTTGTAAATCTTTTATCGGAATACCAAACTCATACCCAAGAGCAAGACCTGCTAAAATATTATAAACATTATGTTTCCCTAAAAGCTTTGTTTCAAATTTATACTTTTTATTTTCCTTTTTAAAGAAAGCTTCAAATGTTGTCCCTTTGTAGCTACATTTTATATCACTAGCTTTTACATCAACGTCATCGCTATCTATTCCTATCCATAAAATCTTGCAGTGATCTTTCTTTTTGATTTTGTATTCTCTTTGTTTAATGTCATCTTTATTTAGAACTCCTACACCATCACTTGGTAAAAATTCAATTAGTTCCATTTTCCCTTCTTGAATATTTTTTTCACTACCAAATGTATCTAAATGTGCTGTTCCTATAGAAGTTATAATTCCATATTTTGGCTCTACAAGATGGCATAGTCCATTTATTTCACCTTTTACGTATGCTCCCATTTCTGCTATAAATACTTCATCAAATTTTGATAACTTGTTATTTATTGTAATCATTAGTCCGTTAAATGTATTTATACTCTTTGGAGTTGGTAATGTGTTGTATTTAACACTTAAAATATCATTAAGAATATTTTTGCTACTTGTTTTACCATAACTTCCTGTAATTCCTATTATTTTTAAATTTTTCATTGAATGAAGTTTGTCTTTAGCCATTTTTTCGAAATGGTGATATATCATTTTTTCTATCGGATGATTTATTACGTTTGCAAGATATACTACAAAATAATTTAAGCTTGTTAAGATTGCTAATATAAGTAAGATTACATTTCTTGTATTTTGATCAATGAAATATATAACAACTGGTATTAAATATATAATTGCTATAGTAATACTAAGTCTTCTTACCCTTTTAGTAAACACAAGCGGCTTCTTGTTTTGATCTTGTTTTCTTTTCTCTTTATCAATAAAATAACTAACAGTGTATACTGACATTAAAATAAGTAGAAAGAAATTATCTAATAAGGCAGATACTGAAAAGAATAGAAATACTGAAAATAATATTCCATATAGGTTTAGATTAACTAAGCTTATTTTATAATTTTTTACTATCCATTTTAAATATCTATTGTTTTCGTTATATAGATTTTGTTGTATCATGTGAAGCGATTTCTTTAACGTACTTATAACGTAGATTAACATTATAATGAAAAGTAAAGAGACTAACAACATAATATTATCCTTCTTTCTAAATAAATTTATCTATTACCCTTGTTACTGGTAATAAATACTCTAAATAAGTATAATGTGTACCATTTTCATAAGTGATAAGTGCAGCATCTTTCATAATTTTTTCTAGTTCTCTAGCATCTTCAATTGGTGCTTCTGTATCATTTTCTCCCCAAATTAGAAGTGTTGGGCATTTGATTTTCTTAGCACATTCACTTAAGTCTTCATTTACAGTTTTAACTAAGATTTCTCTCATAACAGGGCTTGCATTTTTGTAATCTCTTGATCCAATATGTTTCTTGGCAAATGATTCAAAGTTTTTAAGTATTGGAACTTTTTTTAGTGCTTTTAAAATTTTTACTTTTGCACTATCTTTTTGTGGTCTTCTTATACATGGAGCTCCTAGTAACACTAGTTTTTCCGTTTCATAACGTGATGCATAGACGATTGCTACTCTTCCACCGAAGGAATGACCTACAATAGATGGTTTATCAATTTCCAGTTCTTTTAATACTTCTTTTACAATATCTGCATAATCATATATAGTGATAGCACTTTCTGGAGTGCTGCTTTGTCCATGACCAGGTAAATCTATTATTGTAATTCTGTGATTTTTTTCTAATCTTTTACCTATTGGGTCCATCATTTCAATATTTTGACCCCAACCATGAAGTAAGACTATATCTTTGCCCTTACCATATTGTATGTAATTTATATCCAAGTTTTTAACTTTTATTGTCATATTTACACCCATAATAATTATAGCAACAAACAAAAAGATGTTCAATTTTTTGTTATGTGATTTACAATAATTTTACAAAAAAAGACTATATTAAAGAGTCTCTTACAAATATTTCTACATTTTTATCTACATATACATCAATAGTTGCTTTATTTGTTATTTTAACAAAGCCCATGCCATTTATGACTAAATCTTGATGGTATCCTACTTCAAAAGTTCTTTTTATTAGTTCTTTTAACTCATTATGACGTTTACTAATATATTTTTTAACTTTTAAGTCATTTGACACAAAAAATGTAAAGCTATTTTTTTCTCCTTCAATATAATCTATTCTTACCAACTCTGGAATAATTAAACTTTGGTTTGGTTTAACCTGATATGTTTTTGGTTTAATTTCCTTTTTAGGATTTATCTTTTTTAAGTAAGATAAGTCAACATAATGAACAATACTACCTCTATCTATAAGTCCTGGCGTATCAATAAGAGTTAAATCATCATCTAGTTTTATACTTATTTTATTTAATGTTGTAGATGGAAGTGGTGATATTGTAAGATCACACGTTTCATTAGAATAATTCTTCATAAGCGTTTTAATTAACGTACTCTTACCAACGTTAGTATGCCCTACTACATAAACATTTTTGCTTGATTTATTAAGTTTTATTATTCTTAGTAATTCATCAATATTGTGATTCTTTTTAGGGCTTATAACGATTAAATCTTGATATTCAAGTCCTAGATGAGAAAAATATTCTTTAATATTTTCATCTTTAATACTTTTAGGTAATATATCTCTTTTAGTTAATACTAAGATAATTCTATTAGATATATAATTTCTAATCATTGTTATATCTTTTTCAATATTTAGTAAATCTATTACATATAAAACTAAGTCTTTAGTATCATTTACACTTTTTAAAATATCAATATATTCATCATTTGACTTAGCAGATACTTGATATTCTCCATAATTTTTAAGTCTAAAACATCTCGAGCAAATATCATTAGAAAGATCTGCTGTATATCCTTCAAATAACATATTAGAGTCTTGTAGTTTTACACCACAACCCAAACAATATTTATCTTCATTCATAAAATTCACCTTTTTTAAACAGTTTCATTTCTTCTAACTTTTTAAGTTTTCTTTTTTCAAGGAATCTATTTAGTGATGTTACTTTTAAATCTTTTTCTCCAATTGGTTCTACTAAAACAGTGTATATGCCAAATCTGTTTCCACCCAAGATATCAGTCATGATTTGATCGCCAATCAAGCAAACATCACTTTTATTTAAATTATGTTTTCTAATTATTCTTTTAATGCCAAAAGAAAAGGGCTTCATAGCGAAATGTATGTATGGTATTTGTAAACACTGTGACACTTTATCAAGCCTTTTTTTACTGCTATTGTTAGATATTATGTAAATGTTAAAATCTTTTTTCAAATTTTTAATCAGAGTACATATTTCTTTTTTCGGAATGTCTTTTCCTATTTCAAGAATTGTATTGTCTAAGTCAAATAAAAGATATTTAATATTTTTTTCCTTCAGCTTTTCATAGTTTACATCTAATACACTTTTTTTATACATCTTTGGAATATAATTTCGCATCTTGTTCCCCTTTTATTGTTTTACAACTTTTTCTAGTCTTTTTGTTTTCTCTAAATCTTCTTGGTTCTTTTCATTTTTAGATGTTGTAGGCTTTTTAGTTTCTTTTTGCTTTTTTTCCTTGTTTTTGTTTATAAAAAGTCTAATGAATATTATAAGCAAAACTAGAAAAATTGCAAGTCCTAGTAATAGGAAGAAATTTATTCTATTATCTTTTACAAATGTTACAGTGTACATGCTTTCTGTACCATCTAATGAATACACTCTTATTTTTACAACTGATCCACTTTTTATATCTTTAGATGTTGCTTCAAGTAGTGGTTCATCAATTTGTACTTCTTCATCAGTAGTATTTTTTTCTGCTTTTATTACTAATGTATCTTTATATTTTGCTTTATATCTTATTTCATAATCAAAAACTTTTGGATCAAAGTTAAAATCTTCATCAAGGCCAAATATTTCTATGTTTTTTAGTGAGGTGTCTATGTCATAATCTACGTTGTTAAATATTAAGGTATATACTTTGTCTTTTCCATCTTCACTTGTAACTGTTATGGTTACTTTGTTTTCTCCTATTTCAAACTTTTCTGGTTTATCTATTTTTACAGTTGCTTTTGGGTCAGTTGCTTCTGCTGCTACATCTATTTTATCTAATTTATATGTTTTAATTGTGTACAATGTTGTAGCACTGTCAAAATTTATTTTTACTTTGTTTGAGTTAATTATAATATTTTTTAAGTCGTTATTGGTTCCTCTATTATCTTCCCTTGTGATATTTATAACATACTTTCTTTCTCTACCTGATGCTGATAAAACTTTGATTTCAAAAATATTTTCCCCATACGCTAAAGATTCACTTCTAGAACCATATTTATCGGTAAAACTTGCTGTTTGATCATTTAACACTGCATCAATTGCGACAGTTGCAGTAATTGATGGCATTTGTACAGAATATGTGTAAGTATCTTTAGAAAAGTTAGTTACACTCTTTCCGTTTAGTTTTAAGTCTTTCAAATAGTTATCATTTGATTTGATAGCAACATTTTTTGTTACTTTTGCTAAATTTGTAGCAACATTACCTGATTTTACTAGTCCTTCTAGTGTGAAAATTGTATCTGTTTTGCTTGCATCTTCTTTTACTTTAAATCTAAGAGTTGCTACCACTATTTCTCCAGTATATTCATTTTCACGGTTAAACACTAATTTAATTGGACTATCTGTTGTTAATTTGTTATTTCCCTTCCATTCATTTTTTGATTCGATACCTATTAGTTCAAAGCTTGATGTTTCATACGTTAAAGCTGCTTCATAACCATCTATTGCTGTTTGAGCATTTATCTTAATATCGTATGATATTGTCTCAGACTGACTAGTTAACTCTGGTCCATCTAAGGAATTGGTTGTGTCTTCTGCTAGTACTATATACGGTGATAACAGCACGGCAAATATAAATAAAGATAAATATAATTTTACTTTTTTCATAAATACTCCTTCCTAATTATTAACTGAATGTCTAACCATTGCCGTAGACATATCTATAGCTAAAAATTCATAACCATTTGCTTTTCCATAATCTATTATATCACTTAAAGCATTCAAAGTTTTATAATTACTTTCAAAATCATGCATTAAAATGACATTTGCTCTTGATTTACTCAAACCTTTCGTTACATTTCTATAAACATCACTGCTTGTTTTAGCTTCCCCTGCATCTCCACTTGATACATTCCAATCAAAGTAATGATATCCTTTATTGATTACTTCTCTTGTCAAAGTTTTCATGATTCCTTTAGAATAATGTCTGCTTACAGTATTGCTGCTTCCTCCTGGGAATCTTATTATTGTTGGGCTTTCTCCAGTTATACTTTGCACTTTATCTCTTATTGCCTCTAAATCTTTGAAGTAGGCATCAACAGATGAGTAAACCTTGCTGTAATTGTGAGTCATACTGTGAAGTGCTACTGTATGTCCTTCGTCATATTCTTGTTTTATTAAATAATTTAAGTTGTCTGAATGATTTATTACAAAGAAAGTTGCTTTTACATTTTTTTCTTTTAATATTTTTAGCACCTTTGGTGTTATTGTTGCGCTAGGTCCATCATCAAAAGTTAAATATATTGTGCCTTTTATTGGATCTGCTGTAGCAATTTCTTTTGTCACATAAACGGTTCTTTTAACAACTGCTTTATTCTTCATAGAATCTTCTACAGAATATTCAAGTTCATATGTTCCAACTTCTTTAGTGTTAACAGTTCCTTTTACAGTTACTCTAGAAGTTAAATCACCTTCACATTCATCTTCTGCAGTGTATCCTGGATCTTTATATTTGCCATTTTGTGTAACGTAATAGTTTTCTCCGCCTTTAAGAGTAATTACAGGGGCATTAACATCTTTCTTTTCTATTGTTCTTATAACAGTTTCCTTATTATTACTACTATCTGATACAGTGTAAATCATTTGGTCTTCTTTTCTCGTAACTTTAACGTTCTTAGTTATATCACCATCATAATTATCTACTGCTGTATATCCTTCTTCTTTGTATATAGTATTTGGACAAATTTTTGTATCTTGCTCACCATTTAGGGTAATAACAGGTTTAACTGTATCTACTATTTTCACTGTTCTTTCCTTTGTTATAGTTATTTTATTTTTTCTTACTTTGTATTTTAATTTATATTCTCCAAGTACTTTATCATCGACAGTTCCTTCTATCCAAGCCTTATCAGTAATGTTTTTTCCAAGATACGTTGCTTTAAAACCTGGTTCTTCAAAAGACTCTCCATATTCTATGGTCATCTTTTTACTTCCATTTAATGAAATTTTTGGTACTAGTAATAAATATATAATTATAAAAAGTAAAACTAAAGCAATTATGGAAATGAATACTATTTTCTTAGGGATTATTTTTCTTGTATGTTTTATTTTTTTCTTTTCCTCAGATTCTTTTTTTTCAACAAATTCTGTTTCCAATTTAAACACCTCTATTATTTATAATAAAATTATACTGTTAGAAAAGAAAAAAGTCCATAATATTTTATGGAGTTTAACTTAGTATTTACGTCTTATTGTTCTTCATAAATTCCCTTAATATTTTCATAAGAGCTCTCTTCTCAATTCTTGATACATAACTTCTTGATATTTTTAAATCCTTTGCTATTTCTTTCTGGGTCATTTCATCATTGTCCCCAATTCCATAACGTTTAAAAAGTATATTTTTTTCTCTTGGCGTTAATACTTTTACATATTCTTTGAGTAGTTTTACATTATCTTTTTCATTTATTGTTTCCACAAAATCAGGACTTGGCATTTTTAAAATATCAAGAATTGTTATTTCATTTCCTTCTTTATCATAACCAATTGATTCATTTATAGATATATCTTTACTCGTTTTATTGTTACTCCTAAAGTACATTAGTATTTCATTTTCTATACATCTTGCACAGTAAGTTGTAATTTTTGTCCCATGACTTTTAGAAAAGGAATCAACACCTTTTATAAGACCAATCGTGCCTATACTTATCAGGTCATCTTGATCAACATTTTTATAATCAAACTTTTTAACTATGTGAGCGACAAGCCTTAAGTTATGTTCTATAAGTTTATTTCTAGCATTCTTATCACCCATATTAGCTTTTTTTATGCACTCTTCCTCTTCTTCTTTAGTTAATGGATCTAGAAAAACATTATTAGAATAACTTGCAGTGAATACGAACAATTTCTTGAGTTTTTCTAACAATTTAAAAAACATATATTTTCCTCCTACTAAAATATATGTTTATATACTTTTTATTTATTAAAATATTTATCAAGAACATGAATATCGCTGTAAAAAACTTTTTTATCTTTTATAGCCATGTAGTTATCTCTACCTTTTCCTAAGATAGCAACAATGTCATTATTCTTTGCAAGTGATAATGCTTTTAAAATTGCTTTTTCTCTATTTATTATAGTTATATAATTTGTTTTACTTTTGTCTATTAAATCATTTATTATTTCTCCTGGTTTTTCATATCTCGGATCATCTTCGGTATATATGACAATGTCTGATAATTCTTGTAAGGCTTTCCCCATCCATTTTCTTTTCTCTTTTTCTCTTCCCCCGGCAGATCCTGATACAGTTATTATTTTTCCTCTTTTTATTTTATTTAAATATGTAAGTATATTTTTTATACCATTTGTAGTATGTGCATAATCAATAACTATTTTATATGGCGTTTTGTAGTCTAAAAATTCACATCTTCCAAATGGCACTTTAATATTGTAAACTTTCTTTCTTATTGTTGAAACTTTGTATCCCATAGATAATAAAGTTAGAATTGCAGCACTTAAATTATATACATTAAATTCTCCTAGAAGTGGACTGTTTATTTCAAAGACTTTCCCTTTATAGCGGTATTTTATTTCTGTTTTATTAGAGTATTCTTTGAATGACAAAATTCTTAAACGTGAATATTTGCTTTTTCCATATGATAATGTTTTACACCTACATGATGCTTTAAACTTTTTATAGTATTTATCATCTTTATTCAATATAGCAATTCCATCTTTTGAAATTTGTTTAAATACTTTTCTTTTGCATTTCAAATAGTTTTTTAATGTTTTGTGAACATTTAAATGATCTTCTGTAAAGTTTGTAAGAATTGCTCTTTTGAACTCTAATTTTCCTAATCTTTTATGCATCATTCCTTCACTAGATGCTTCTATAGCTGCATAAGTTAAACCTTCTTTATAAAATATATCTAAATATTTATATGTTTTTTCAAGTGATGGCGTTGTATTATCACAAGTTGCTTTATAGTTTTTCCCAATAACACCATTTGTACCTATATAACCGCATTCATCTTTTAACATATCTTTTATAATGGATGCAGTGGTGGTTTTACCATCTGTTCCTGTTACTGCAATTAAATTTATTTTTTTAGCATCATCATATATGTAGTCTGTTAAGATATTTAATTCTTTGTTTGGATTTTTAACTTTTATATAAGGTACTTTATAATTTTTACCTTTTGATACCACAATAAAAGAAGCACCATTTTTTATCGCTTCACTTATATATTCGTGTCTATCTACATTAACACCTTTTATACATATGAAAACATCCTCTTTTGATACTTCTTTCGAATTTGTTTTAATATCTTTTACTTTTACATCAATAAAATAAAGATCAAATAAATTTTTCATACAACCACCTAGTGTAATATATGAAAAATTTAAAAATGGGCAACTGTTATGTTATCTTGATAATCTTCTTGTTTTTGGTTGTTTTACTTTTGATTTTGTTTTATTTATTTGACTTTTTTCTTCTATCTTTTGATATAGTTTATCAATTTTGCTATGAAAATCATTATGTGGATATACTCTTATACTGTCATCATCTATTTTATAATCACAATCTGACTCTAAAGTAAATGTTGCTAATATATCTTTTTTGTCCCTTTCTAAAGTTACTCCGTTTCCAAGAATTCCGACACATGTGTCACTATATAACTTTAGACTGCCACTATTTCCAAGCATACTACTAAAAGAGCTATAAAGAGTGCTTTCTCTATCTATAACAAAACATCTAAGTTCTGATTCTTCTTTTAAATAGTTAATTGTTATACTCTTATCAGCACCTTTTGATAAAGTCATCTTTGTTCCATTTTCATCGATTAGTAAATAACTATTATCCTTTTTCTTTATACATTCCATAAATTCCCCCTGATTAAAAAGTTTTAAACTTTCTTACTTAGATAATAACATAAACTTTTAAAAAATTCATATATAATTGAAAAAAAGTGCTTTTATCACACTTTTGCATCTTTTACTTCTTACAAGTTAATTTTAATAAATCATATAAAACAATATGCTTGTCATCCATGGAATTTAAACTTTCTATTAAATCATTGTAAGCCTTGCTTATATTCTCTTCTTTTTGATCGAAGTACTCAATATATAGATACTTTAATTTTTCTATATTATTATTTTTATAAAGACTATTTATTTCTCTCATAATAAATTCTTTCTCTTCAAGTTCTTTTCGCGTAGTAAAGCTTTCATTATGTTCCTTGGAAAGACGTTTATATTCAATTTTTTCAAAGTCGCTTTTACTCGCTATAAAAGAAGCTTCCTCTTCTTCCTCTAAAAGCATATTACTTTTATATTCAGTTATGCCACTGTCATTTAGGCTGATACCAATAGATTTCATTCCATCCGATAAAATCATCATATGAGTATACTTCTTCTTATTCTGCTTATAAATAATTGCAGTATTTTCTATTTTCTTAAGAAATGCTTTACTTACTTTTACTTTATATCTTATAAAATCCAAAAGAACATCATGGCTTACTCTAAATACTAAGACCTTTTTAACATTCAATATATTATCATTAGTATCCCATTCAAAAAAATTATATAACCTTTTAGAATCATTAAAATTAAGAAGAACGTCGTATATGTAGTTCATGCTTTCGCCTCCTAAAATAAAGCTCAATTAAAATTGCTATGTAACCAATAAAAAAGATTATACATTCTATTTTACTAAAAATATAATACATATAATCTTTTACACTGTAGCCCATGACTAATAAATTTAAATATATCAATATATAAGAAAGACCTATTACAGTCAAAACAAGTTCTAGTATAAATCTAAATACTCTTATCATATATACCTCTATACTTAAATTTATTTATTACTACCTATATTATGTTATTTTTTTTAATAATTATTCAGGCTTTTTAACTACTTGAAGTTCAAAATAGAAAGTTGTTCCCTCATTAACTGTGCTTTCTACACCATAATTCAATTTATGTAACATTAAAATATTTTTAACTATTGAAAGACCAATTCCTGTTCCTACAGTAATTCTTGAATATGTTTTATCCGCTTTATAATATTTATCCCAGATAAGTGGTAAATCTTCTTCTTTGATACCTTTACCAGTATCTTTAACTTCTACTCTAACCTTATCATTTTCTTCTCTTACAAACACGTAAACCTTTTTATCATCACCAGTATAATTTATCGCATTATTTATTAAATTATACATTACTTGCTCAAGTCGTTTTTTATCAGCATTTACATATATATGACCTTTACATTTACAAGTTATATCATAACCATTTTTTTCTTCATAAATATCATATCTTTTTGTGATATCTTTTATAAAAGAAACCAAATCAAAAGTTTCATATTCAAGTTTTATACTTCCTGACTGATATTTTGACAAATCCAAAATATCATTTACTAATAAATTTAATCTATCACTTTCAGTTATAATTACATTCAAATTGCTCTCTCTTTTTTCTTTGTTATTGTATGTCAAGTCTCTTACCATTTCTGCATATGCTTTTATCATTGTAAGAGGCGTTTTCAAATCGTGAGAAACGTTGGCCAAAAGTTCTCTTCTTAGATTTTCTGTTTTAGCAAGTTCACTACTTGTATAATTTAAAGTTTTATTTAGTTCATTTATTTCTTGTACAGTACTATTCTCATCAAACTTTACATCATATATTCCTTTTGACAACTTTTTAGCATTATCATTTATATCTTCAATTGGTTTAGATATTTTTCTGGATATAAAATATGCGACTAATACAGATAAAACACAAGTGAAGAAAGAGACAAAAAGTAATTGCTTTTTTAGGATACTAACTGTTGAATCAACTGGAATTAGTGAAGCTTGAATAAAAGCATATTTATTATCATCTAATTCAATACCATATAAAAGCACTTTATCATCTAAACCATTACTTACTTCATAGCCTTGGGATGTAATATCGGCTTTTATAAATGCTTTTTTCTCTCTACTAAATTCTATTGCAGTTGAAGTACAACTGAAAGATGAATACACTCTAACAATACCATCATATAACTCTATACACATATCATTATCATAAGATAACTTATCAAAATAATCAGCATAATTAGGATCATTGTAAAGCTTTTTAACTTTTTCTACGGTCTTACTTATTTCTTTTTTTGTAGAAAATTCATAATAATCCTTTAAAGACAATATTTGAAAGCACCATAAAAGAAGTAAAATAGCAACTGAGAATGCTATTAAGTAAAGCCATATTTTAAACCCTAATTTATTTTTCATCTGTTTCAAACTTATACCCCATTGATCTTACTGTTACTATCAAATCTCTATATTTTCCAAGTGAATTTCTCAACATTTTAATATGTGTATCAACAGTTCTATCATCACCAAAGAAATCATATCCCCAAATACTTGCTAAAAGCTGTTCACGAGATAAGGCAATACCTTTATTTGAAATAAAATAAAGTAGTAATTCATACTCTTTTGGAGTAAGTTTAACTTCTTTTGATTCTACTTTTACTGTATGTGCTCTTTTATTTACTTCAAGTGTTTTGTATTTGTATATATCTTCATCATCAAAGCCTTTTTTACTTCTGTTTAATACAGCCTTTATTCTAGCCATAAGTTCTTTTGGACTAAAAGGTTTAGTAACATAATCATCAATTCCAAGATCAAAGCCTAAAAGTTTGTCATACTCTTCTTTTCTTGCAGAAAGCATTATCGTTGGATATTTCTTTATTTTAAATATTTCTTTACAAGCGCTATAACCATCTAATTTAGGCATCATTATATCCATGATTATTAAATCAATGTTAGGATTTTCTGTAACCTTATTTATTGCGTCATCCCCATTTTCAGCTTCTATTACACTGTAGCCTTCATTCCTTGCATACTCACAAATTACTTCTCTTATAAGTTTTTCATCATCCACAACGAGTATTTTCATCTTGCACCACCTCTTTACTGATATTATAACTTATCTATGAAAATTCTGTGAAATTATTTTATACATTAGATTTTTTTAATAAATAAAAAGAACCCAGTGATAGGATTCCTTTTCTTATAACATTTATTTTATATTATTTCATTGCTTCTTCAATAGCGACAGCAACTGCTACAGTAGCTCCAACCATTGGGTTATTTCCCATACCAATTAGTCCCATCATTTCAACATGGGCTGGTACGCTTGAACTTCCTGCAAACTGTGCATCACTATGCATTCTTCCCATTGTATCAGTCATACCATAAGAAGCTGGTCCTGCTGCCATATTGTCTGGGTGAAGTGTTCTTCCTGTTCCACCACCTGATGCAACTGAGAAGTACTTTTTACCCATTTCGTTACATTCTTTCTTGTATGTACCTGCAACTGGATGTTGAAATCTTGTAGGGTTAGTAGAGTTACCAGTAATTGATACATCAACCTTTTCATGATGCATTATAGCAACACCTTCTCTAACATCGTCTGCTCCATAACATTTAACTTTGCTTCTTTCACCCTTTGAATATGGTGTTTCACTTACTATTTTAAGTTTTCCTGTGTAGTAGTCAAACTCTGTTTTTACATAAGTAAATCCATTTATTCTAGAGATAATCTGTGCAGCATCTTTTCCTAATCCATTTAATATTACTCTTAATGGTTTCTTTCTTACTTTGTTAGCTGAATTAGCAATTCCAATAGCACCTTCTGCTGCTGCAAAAGATTCATGTCCTGCTAAGAAGGCAAAACATTCTGTATCTTCTGATAATAACATTGCTCCTAAGTTCCCATGTCCTAGTCCAACTTTTCTATCATCTGCAACACTACCAGGTATGCAGAATGATTGTAGACCTTCACCTATTTTTTCTGCTGCCTCTTTTGCTGTTTTTACATTTGATTTAATTGCAAGAGCTGCTCCTACTGTATATGCCCAACATGCGTTATCGAAACAAATTGGTTGAATACCTCTTACGATTTTAAATACATCTATATTTTTGTCATCACAAATAGCTTTAGCTTCATCAAGTGATTTGATTCCATATTCTTTTAACTTCTTTTCTATTTGTTTAATTCTTCTTTCATAACTTTCAAAAAGTGCCATTTTACTACTCCTCTCTTGGATCGATAACTTTTACAGCTTCATCGAACCTTCCATATTTTCCACTTGCTTTTTCAATTGCTTCTTTTGGTTCAATACCTTTTTTGATATTTTCCATCATTTTTCCAAGATTAACAAATTTGTAACCAATGATTTCATCATTTTTATCAAGTGCTATATCTGTTATATATCCTTCAGATAGTTCTAGATATCTAGGCCCTTTGACTTTAGTACTGTAACATGTTCCAACTTGACTTCTATGTCCTTTTCCTAAATCTTCTAATCCTGCTCCAATTGGAAGACCATTTTCTGAGAATGCAGATTGACTTCTTCCATATACTATTTGTAAGAATAATTCTCTCATAGCAGTATTTATTGCATCACACACTAAATCTGTATTAAGAGCTTCTAAAATAGTTTTTCCAACAAGTATTTCACTAGCCATTGCTGCACTGTGAGTCATACCTGAACATCCAACAGTTTCTACTAAAGCTTCCTCTATAATTCCATTTTTAATATTAAGTGTTAATTTACATGCCCCTTGTTGTGGTGCACACCAACCAATACCATGAGTAAGTCCTGAAATATCTTTAATCTCTTTTGCTTTTACCCATTTTCCTTCTTCTGGAATTGGTGCTGGTCCATGATCTGCACCTTTAGTAACTTTGCACATATTTTCCACTTCTTGTGAATAAATCATTTTTTACCTCCTTAGCAAAATTTTACTTGCATATTTATTATATCATAGCCAAAGAAGAATTCATAAAACTTTATTCATTATTTATCGTTTCCAACCCAAATTATTACTATACATTTACCTTATCTTCCATGAGTAATGCTTCGTAAAGTAAATCCACAAGATGATTAGTATCTTCTAAATTATACTTCTCCTTTATTTTGTCAAAGACATCATTACTATACTCAATATTTAAGTAATCAAAAATAGACTCTTTTTTATTTTTTATATTCTTTAAATAACCTCTTGTATAAAAATTATCGATTATAAGCAGCTTATCTTTACCAATGAATTTTTTAAAATTTCTTATAAGTTCTTCTTCAGTATCAGTATATTTAAACATATCTTTATCATAACTAATTATTTTTAATAAATCAGGGTTATTCACTAAAGATTCATTTACTCTATAATCAAATCTTTCTAACAGCTCAAGTCCATTAAGTTTTAAAGCTTGAATTTGTACAATTATTCCTTTATCCTCATTTGAATGACTTGGTATTAACTCCATAATTATATATTCTTTATTCATAATATCACTTCTCTCCTGTGGATATTATATCATTTAATTTAGATATTTTGAATTGGTAATGATATTTTGACAGTTGTACCATCTTTATTAGATATATATTTTATATCACCATTATGAAGATCTATTATGTGTTTAGAAAAACTTACCCCTAATCCAGTACCATAGTTTTTAGTAGTATAAAATTCATTACCTAACTTATCTAAATTCTTAATTCCAATACCATTATCTTTAATTTCTATAATTACATTAGAATTTGTTTTATCTATACTAAGCCTTATTTGGGCCCTTTTTTTATCCTTTTTAGCTTCAATACCATTTTTTATTATATTAACCAAAACCTGTTTTAATTTATTGTAATCACCTTTTATAAAAATTTCATCTTCATTGTAATTAAAATCTATATCAACATTTTTTCCATCATATAAACTTTTAAAATCATTGTATACATCATTTAAAAGAAGATTTGCATCTAAGTAATCAAACTGAACATTATATCTTCCATACAAAAGATAATCTTCCATAATGTCCAAAGACTCATTTATTGACTTTGTTACATGCTCTAAGTAGTCTTTTTTATTCTTACTATTTTTACTCTTATACATCTCTAAATATCCCTTACAAATTGATAAATGATTTTTTATTTCATGAATAAATTTAAATAAATAAGCATTGTAAGTTTTTTCTAGTTGTTGATACTTACTTACTAGAATAAAATCTTCAATTAAAATATATATTAAACACGTTATTAGTGCTAGTAATACCATGTAAATAAAATTTACATTATTTGATACATAAATAAATACTTCAAGTGAATAAAAATATGTTGAAAATGTTAGAAATAGATATTCTTTTTTATTTATAAAAAGCAACACTAAGAATGATATAAATTGTAATATTAAAAGATATATTGAAATTCCATAAGAATTGTATAAAAACACAATAGATGAAATTAAAACCAGTGTTCCAAGTAGTTTTTTCTTTTTGATATAACAAATATAATAAGGTACATAAAGAAAAATTATAAAATATATATCATTAAGAAAAATTACTGCAACTAAAAAAGATGACGCGATAAGGATATTCAACAATGCATTTTTATCCTTATCATATCCTTCAAATGACTTGTACAGAAAAAGTGGGAATAATGTTAGTATTAAATACTTAATTAACTCAATAAAAAAATTCATATAATTACCTTCTTTCAGTAACAATTATATGAATTCATTTTGTCGAATTTTGTCGAATTTTGGTTTTTGTTGTTGTATTTTGAATTATTTTAGGTTATCTATATACTTTTTCAACTGCTTTGAATTTGGTCCCAAAATAATTTTTAGTTCATTACCAATTTCTACAATTCCTTTAGCTCCTAACTTTGTTATAGCATCTTTATTTGCTTTCGAAACATCTTTAAGAGTTACTTTAAATCTAGATAAATTCGTCTCTGTTGACACAATATTATCTTTTCCACCAAGATAGTCTACCAATTTATTTAGTTCTAGGTGAACATCTTTCTTCCCAGCTTTTAAAACTGCTAGTAACACCACTAAAAGGATTATTCCTATAATTACATATTCTATACTTATATTCATTTTCTTATCACCAATAGTATTATACTATACATACCTTTCAAAAACAAATGTTTTTAAATAGCGTAATATCTAGAATAGTAATATGCTAGTAAGTTAGCATCATTATTATAATTTTCTACTCCGATAAACCCTACTCTTACATATTTAATATTTGATTGATTATTTTTAAAAATATATTTTATTCCAATAGCATTATCTTTAGTTAAATCTTTATCTATATATTCTTCTTTCAAAGACATATCATAATTATTTATTGTATCTTCCTCTATTCCGCTATATGTCGTATATATTTTAACTTCATTAAAAGAATCATCATATAAAGTAATTATTGGAGTATAATTTATACTTTTATTTTCACTGGAAATGTCCTTGTTAAGAACATATTTTGCATTTATTTCTATTTCGTTATCTTCATTTGTAAAATTATAACTAGCATTTATATTTTGACTAGTTTCTTTAGCACTTTCATTAAACTTATAGACTTTATAATATTTTATGTCTTTTTCACTCTCGTTATTTTTTTCATCTTTAGCTTTAAATCTAACATAATCTTGTGATAAATATTCATGTGTTAAAGTACAACTAGAATGTTCATCAACGCACGTTACAGATTCAAAGTTTTCTTTTCCATTTTCAAATAACAAGAAATCTTTGCTAAAAATAATTTCTGGAGCAGTTCTATCTATGTAACCACTTATAACCTCAACATATTCGCTTTTTGGATCAGATGCAATGTATCCAACTACATTTTTAGAGGTTTCTATTTTGTACCAGTAATATTCTTCAGCATCAACATTGTCCAATACTGTATATATTTCATCTTTGTAAACATCTCCAATGTCCTCAGAATTTATTGTTGGTTCTTTTCTTATATTTATTCTTTTTACTAAAACTTTGATTTGTGTTTTAGATTTATCTAATTTGTTACTTTGGGATTTAGCCACATCATTTGGCCAAAAGAAAACAGCAATAACAAGTATTATTATTGCTAACACCAAAGTATTTACAAACATTTCTTTTTGACTATTTATCTCTTTCATACTACTCACTATTATAAGTATACTATAAAAAAGAAAATTAGGAAATTATTTTTTAGTCTTTTGGATTAAATATTAAAGAGAAGACAAAAGTAAATATTATTGCCGATGTTATACCTGAGGCCGTTAAATCAAACATTCCCATTACTAACCCTATTACACCAAAATCTGCAGCTTTTGCAAGTGCTCCATGAATTAAAGAATGACCGAAGGAAGTTATCGGTACTAAAGCACCTGATCCTACACATTTAATTATCTTATCATATATGCTGAATGTATCAAGCATCGCACCAATACAGACAAACAAACTTGTTATGTGACCTGCTGTAAGACGAGTATTATCTAATATTATTTGGCCTATCATACTTACAAACCCTACAAATAAAAACGAATATATATATGTCATTTCACACTCTCCAAACTTACTGCATGACTAATTGATATAATTGGTTCCTTTTGATATATAGCTGTTGGCGAAAATAATGCTCCTGTTGCTACAATCAAAACTTTATTTAAGCTTCCCTTTTCAAGGAGCGGCACTGTATATGAATAATTTACTAAAGGACTACAAGCTGGTCCACTTCCTCCTGCCATTACTTCTTCTGTATTATTAACATCATATATCATCGTACCACTATCTTTATGATTTTCAGATATATCTAAGCCATATTCACTTTTCATATATTCTAAAAGTATTCTACTCCCATAAACTCCCAAGTCTCCGGTTATTATTAAATCATAATATTCAGGACTTCTTTTCATATCTTTTAAATGTGTATATATTGTATCTGCTGCCGCAACAGCCATTGCAGCTCCCATATTATTTGGATCACTTTGATTCATATCACACATTTTTCCAATTGTACCAGACTCTAACTTTACTTTAGATTTTGTGCTTGATATAAGTGCACTTGCTCCTCCTGTTGTAGTAAATGTTGCAGTCTTAGGTTTTGGCGCTCCATATTCAGTTGGATTTCTAAACTGTTTTTCACTTGCCATATTATGTGATGAAACAGTGACTACTGCATTTTTAACTCTTTTACTATCTATTAAAACAGAACCTAAAATAAGTCCTTCAGTACTTGTTGTGCATGCTGAATAAATTCCTAAGAATGGTATTTTAAATTTTAATGCACCATAACAGGATGCTGCTATTTGATTTTGCAAATCTCCACCAATCACTATATCTATATCATCTTTTTTCTTTTTACTTTTATTAAGAAGAATATCAATTGACTCTTCAAAGAGTTTTATTTCTGCTTTTTCCCAGCTTTTTTCACCATTGTACAAGTCTTCATAACTTTTATCGAATTTACCTTTTAATGGTCCTTCGTTTTCATAAGGTCCAGTTACTGTTGCAGTACTATTTAAATAAGCTTCATTAAATTTAAATGTCATCTTACGCACCTCCAAACAAGAAATATCTAATCATTCCAAACAACCATGCACTAACTACACCATAGAATATTACCGATCCAGCTAGTTTAAAAACATTGCTACCAATTCCATATATTGGTCCTTCTTTTTTATATTCTAATCCAGCACTCATCATTGAATGAGCAAACCCTGTTATGGGAATGATTAAACCACATCTTGCAAAGTTGACCCATTTATCAAAGAAACCAAGAGAAGTAAATAATGCTGCTAAAAATATTAGTGTTACTATCATAAATACTGATGCATCCTGAGTTGAAATATTTAAATAATATGAATAAAGATTTACTAAAAGTTCTGCTATTGCACCAGTTATTCCTCCTGTTATGAATGCAATTACGGCATTTTGTAATCTTTTCTCTTTTGCTTTATTTTTATCTACTATTTTTTTATAATCCTTTTTCTCCATTATAATCACCTATAAATATGATTAACAAAAATGGTATTTTTATACAAAAAAACTGCTTTTTATAGCAGTTATACCTTTACACAGTATGGTCCAATATTATTTCTTATTTTTGCTAGTATTTTTGTCTCTGTTCTAGAAAGTTGAACTTGACTCATACCTAACTCTTTAGATGTTTCGTTTTGACTTTTATCTTCATAATATCTAGAAATTATAATTCGTCTTTCTTTTGGATCTAGTTTTCTTATTTCTTCTCTTACTGTTAAAATATCTTCATCATAACCTTTTTCAATATAAGAAGAATAGTCATATAAGTTAACATCTTTTCCTTCTTCTTCAGCATTAAGTTCATAGTCAAGACTTTTTACTGATAATGAACTTGTAATAGCGTCTTCTATTTCTTGTGGTGTTTTATCAAGGAAAAGTGCAATTTGCTCTATCGTTGGTTCCCTCATATATGTTTGCAGTAAATACTCTTTAGCTCTTGTTATGTCTCTATTTAATCTTGTTAAATTATTATTAACTTTTATAGGCTTGTTTTCTCTTATGTATTTTAAAATTTCTCCTTCAATATAAAAATGAGCATAACTTGAAAATTTGGCATTTTTTCCTTCTTTGTAATTAGCCATTGCCTTTGAAAGTCCAACATTTCCTACTTGATATAAGTCTTCCAAATCAGATTCACTTTTACTATATTTTCTTGCTATAGAATATACAAGCTTTTTACATAATAATGCGATTTCTTCTCTTTCCAATTTTATCACCCTATATATTTATCATTTTAAATACACTAAATTCATCTGTCATCTGTAGTACTTTTTCTGTTTTATCAACATCATATGTTTCTTTTAATTGTTCTTTTCCACACATAAAGAACTTTCCATCCTTTTTACTTAAAATAGTACTCCATTTTTTTATTATGGATTCTATTTCTGTATTTATATAGTAAATATTTTCAACGTTTAAAAGCAAATATTTTATACCAACTTCATTTATGGCGCTTTCAAGTGTTTTTTCAAGTTCTTTTTTTGTTTCTTTATTTATTACTCCATAACATCTTACAAAAAGAATTCCTTTTTTATATATTGTTTCAATTTGTAACACAAGTTCCTCCTTTTAATTTAATATAGAATATTATTTATTTTTTTTATACGTATTCGACAAAGGTTATCATTTTTTTTATACCTTTATTTTCGACATTTATTTGGGGAGTAATATTATTATGTTCTATCTTTTATATTTTTCCTAAAAAAAATGCAGTAATTTTTCATACTGCATTTTATTGTATTAAAAATAAAAACCCTTATTACTACTAATAAGAGTTATTTACATCATGGTGTCCCGTTGGAGATTCGAACTCCAGACCCTTTGATTAAAAGTCAAATGCTCTACCAACTGAGCTAACGGAACACAAAATTGGCTGCCTCGGCTAGATTCGAACTAGCGCATGCGAGAGTCAAAGTCTCGTGCCTTACCACTTGGCTACGAGGCAATAAGTGGTGGAGAGAGATGGATTCGAACCATCGAACCCGAAGGAACAGATTTACAGTCTGCCGCGTTTAGCCACTTCGCTACCTCTCCAAAAAATGGTGCCGAAACCAGGACTTGAACCCGGAACCTACTGATTACAAATCAGTTGCTCTACCAATTGAGCTATTTCGGCACAACAAATATGGTGGGCGATATAGGACTCGAACCTATGACCCCCTGCTTGTAAGGCAGGTGCTCTAACCAACTGAGCTAATCGCCCGAATAGCACTTCGTCATTGACAGTATTTAATATATCATTTTGATAATTTTTTGTCAACAAGTTTTTATTTATTTTTATCAATTTCAGAAAGTTTTTCTTCTATCCAGCCAGAAAGGTTACTTTCTAAGGTAGAAAAACCTAGTGGTGTCTCTTCAATTTTTGCTCTTTTTCTTTTTCTCATCTTATAATTCAAATTTTTAATACTCAGCTTTACTTTGTGATTTTTTTCATCAACTGATAGTATTCTCATCTTTATAGTCTCTCCGATATTAACATAATCATTAACATTTCTTACAAAATTTGGAGATATTTCAGATATATGTATTAAACCATTATAATATTCATCAAGATTAACAAAAATTCCATACTTTTCTATTCCAGTGACGTAGCCAATTACTACCTCATCTTTTTCATATTTAGTCATAAGAACACCCCTATGCCATTTTATTATATAGTTATTCCACCCAATATATCAAGTATTTTAGAGAATTTAAATTAAAACTTTACACAAAAAAAGTTTAATTACATAAAGTAACTAAACCCTTATTTTTTATTTATCAAAAATATTGGAAGCGCTTCTGGTGATGTTTTATTCGTTGTAATATCATAAATTAGATTGATTATTGGCATCTTTACTTTTTTATTTTTTAATAGCTTGTATATAGATTTTATTGTATAAAGTCCTTCTATTGTAGTATTTTGCACATAGTCATCTATTAACTGTTGATCATATTTTTTTCCAATCATGTAACCATATGTAAAGTTTCTACTCTTTTTACTAGTTGCTGTTAAAAGTAAATCACCAAATCCCGCAAAACTAAGTATTGTTTTTTTATCTCCACCTAATTTATTTATTAACTCTTTAATATCATTTAATGACTCTGTTATAAACATAGCTTGAGTTGATTCTGGATATCCCATTCCATCTAACATACCAGCTGCTATTGCAATCACATTCTTTATAGAGCCACATATTTCCGTTCCAATAACATCTTTAGTTTCTCTTAATTTCAATGAATCATTCTCTAGAGCTTTTTTTATTGTTTTCATAGTTTTCTTGCTTTCGCTTGCGATTGAAAGTCCTATTGGACAATTTGTAACAATATCTACTGCAAAAGATGGTCCTGAGATAATAGCATATTTTTTTGTCTTAATATATTTTCTAAATATATCTCCTACAAAAAGACAGCTATCTCTTTCTATACCTTTTGATGCAATCAAAACAAGTTGATTATGTTTAATACAATCTTTTAATTTTATGCTAACGTCATCCACAAAAGCTGCTGGTACTGCAATAACGATTATGTCTGCATCTTGTACAACATTTTCAAAATCATTACTTATCTTTATATCATCTGGAATAATAATTCCTGGAAGAGTCCTTTCGTTTGTTCTTGTTTGTAATATGGCATCTTTTTCATCTTTAAATTTAGTCCACATTTTAATATTGTGGTTATTTTTATGAAACATAAGCGCAAGTGCTATTCCATAAGCACCTGTTCCAAGTATTGCTATATTCATTTTTCCTCCGGTTATTTACTTTTATATACTCAAATTATGATAAACATTTTGTACATCATCAATATCTTCTAATTGTTCTACTAATGTCATAACCTTTTCACTAGCTTCATCATCTAGTTCTATTGAATTCTTTGGAACAAATGTTATTTCACTTGTTAAGAACTCGTTTACACCTAATTCTACTAGTGCATCTTTAACTTTTAGAAAGTCTTCTGGTGAAGTATAGATTTCATAACTATCTTCATTAGTTATAACATCTAATGCACCATTATCAAGTGCTGTCATCATTACTGTATCTTCATCTAATACTTTATCGATAACTATTACACCTTTTCTTTCAAATAAGTATGATACTGAACCATCTGTACCTAAATTTCCACCACGTTTAGTTAGTGTACTTCTTACAAGCATAGCAGTTCTATTTCTATTATCTGTAAGGCAGTCTATCATGATTGCGACACCACTTGGACCATATCCTTCATATCTTATTTGTTCATAGCTTTCACCATCATTATTTCCAACGGCTTTGTCAATTGCCTTTTGAATATTATCTTTAGGCATATTGCTTCCTCTTGCTTTTTCAATTACAGCACGAAGGCCTGGATTAGATAACGGATCTCCGTTTGTTCCCCTTGCTGCAACATAAATTTCTTTTGCTAACTTTTGGAATACTTTTCCTCTTGCTGCATCTAATTCACCTTTTTTTCTGTGAATTGTAGCCCATTTTGAATGTCCACTCATTTTAACACCTCTTTTTTATATTTTACTTAAATAGTATAACAAAAATGATTAAACTAATAAACACGTTTTTTTGAAACTTTTAAACTTTTTGGCTTTTCTACAGGATTATTTAACATAAACTCTCTTATATACTTTGGTTTGTAATACTTACAAGCTTCTTCTAAATCAACTTCTAAGTCACCTGTTTCTTCATACATAAAACCTACTATACTCCTCGATAGCACAGATTCAAAATTCTTACTTAACCCCTCTACTCTTCCAAGCTCTATTCTTCCTTTTACTGCTATTATTGGATGAGATAAAATAGATACGATATTTTCTTTTCTTAATCTATATTTTTCTAAAGTATCCATATAACTTTCAATATGTTCCCTATAGATCCTTATATTTTCATCACTTGCAATTTTACTTTGACTTAAGTTGTCATAGCTTTCTATTATTGTCATTTTTATACGTTTCCTTCCTTTGTATTTGTAACTTAATAGTATATATGCAAAAGAAGCTTTAAGCAAGTATTTGTAAATAAAAGTAGATACTTTTTAAGTACCTACTATTTGTTATATTCTTCTATTAAATCAGTGAATTCCTTTTTAATTTTCTCTAATCTATCTTCTGTTTTGGCTTCAAATCTTGCAGTTAAATTTGGACCAGTGTTACTTGCTCTAACTAGTGCCCAACCATCACTAAAATTAACTCTTACACCATCTATATCTATGATTTCATATCCTTTTTCTATAGCATACTTTTTAATTTTTTCCACCACAGCAAATTTTTTATCATCAGGTGATGCAAACTTTAGTTCTGGTGTTGAATAGTACTCATTTATTCCTTCCAAAAGCTCACTTACATTTTTATTTGTATGTGATAATATTTCCAAAAGTCTTAATCCTGCATATAATCCTGAATCAAAGCAAGGCCATTTATCATTAAAATATACGTGTCCTGACAATTCTCCTCCAAATGGTAGATTGTCATCTTTTACTTTAGCCTTTGTATAGGAATTACCAGTTCTATAGCATATGCCTTTTGCACCTAGTTTTTCTATTTCATCACTTAATGACTTAGAACATTTAACATCATATAAAAATTCTTTTTTATCAACTTTATTTATGATGTCTCTTATTATCATTATCATATATTTATCAGTTGGTATATAGTTACCGTTTTCATCAACGACACCTAATCTATCTCCATCACCATCAAAGGCAAGTCCAACATCAGCATCACTTTCTGCTACCATTTTACTTAAAACCTTTAAGTTTTCTGGAACACATGGATCAGGATGATGATTTGGGAAAGTTGGATCACTATCACCAAAGATAACTTCTAATTCTATTGGAAACTTTTCATACAACTTTTTAGCAATTATGCTAGTCGTACCATTTCCTAAATCGATTATTGCCTTTACCTTTCCTGGCCCAAAGCTTAATGATTCTTCAAATAGTGCAATATATTCTTCCTCTATATTATATTTAGCAATTCTACCTTTTCCTTGATCAAAATTTCCAGCATAAGTAAAATCTCTAAATTCTTCAATCATTTTTCCTCTTGCATTTCCACGTTCATCAAATGCAAATTTAAAGCCATTATCATCTTTTGGATTATGACTAGCTGTAACCATTATTCCAGTTGGATTTTCAAATTTAATACAAGCATAATAATACATTGGAGTAGTTACAAGCCCTAAGTCTACAACGTCTAGGCCACTATCTACAAGACCTTTAATCAAAGATGTTTGAAGTTCAAGTGATGAATATCTATTATCTCTTCCAACAATAGCAACTTGTTTTCCCATTTTTTTAACATAAGTTGCAAAACTTCTACCTATTGTATAGGCTACATCGCTGTTTAAATCTTGTCCATAAACTCCCCTTATGTCATATCCTCTAAAGATATATTTATTTATATTACTTGTAACTTGCATCTATTTTTCCTCCTTTACAGTCTTAACGTCACGTTCGCAAGTAAAGTTTTGTGTCTTAAAATAGTTTCTTTGCGCTGGTTCAGTTAAATTGTACTCACTTAGTTCATTTAAATCGTATAAAGCTGGATTATTTTCGTAGTCGATTTGATATGAATAACCATTTGTTAGTTTTTCTTTTTTTACCCCTGGTTGCTCTATGGCATTAAGATATGTAACTTCACTTATCTCTTCTTCCGGATCAGTATAACTAAACGTCATTTTTGAATTTAACACAATTAGATCTCTATAATTATTTTCAATTCTAATATCTATAGTTTTTCCGTCTCTATAAAAACTTCTATAGCATTTCAAATTAGCATATACAACATCTACTTCTTTTTTTTCGCTTGTCGGATCATAAAATACTATTCTAAATATTGGGGGAATAAATATCATAATAAATATTACTGCTATTCCTATATAACACAAGATATCCTGTTTTGTATTTTTCTTTAATTCTTCTTTTATGATTTGTTCTTCTTCCATTTTAATCACCCTCTATTCTATGTATATAATAGCACATTAAAGGCAAAAAAAAAAGTTCTTATTAAACTTTCTTTTCGGTCTATATGATAAAAAATAGCCGGCAATCAATGCTGGCTATATAACTTTTTCTATTTATTTAATTCTTTTAATAATTCAATTACTTTTCTTATTTCAAGATCGTACTGAATCATTTCTAAACCACCAAACATTTTTAAGAACTCTTCTTTCTTCATGTTATATTTCTTTGCAAGTTCTTCTGCTTCTTTGTTTGAATCTTCTTCAGTAACTTCTATCTTTTCAATATTAGCAATTTCTTCAAGCATTAAACGATATAATACATGGTTGTAAGCATCTTTTTCCATACTTGCTCTTAAATCTTTTTCAGTTGTTTTAGTAAATGCATAATACATTTCGATTGATGCACCTTGGCTTCTTAGTTGTTCATTATATCTTTCAAGCATTCTGTCTACTTCTTCTTCAACCATTTCTTCTGGAATATCAACTTCTACATTCTTTGCTACTGTCTCTAATAATTTATCAACATAATCATTTTCAGCATGCATTTCTTTGTGTGCCTTGATTTCATCTTCAATGTGTTTATATAGTGTCTCTTTTGAATCAACACCTTCAATTGCTAAATCTTCAAATAATTCTTTATCGAATTCTCTTTTAACTTTTTCTTTTATTTCATGAAGTTTTACTTTAAAAGTTACTTCTTTATCTTTTAAATCCTCTACTGGATAATCTTTAGGGAATGTAACTTTAATTTCTTTTTCTTCTTCTGTTTTCATTCCTACTAATTGTTCTTCAAATCCTGGAATAAATGTATGACTTCCGATTTCAAGTTCATAGTTTTCAGCTTTTCCGCCTTCAAATGGTGTTCCATCTTTAAATCCTTCGAAATCAATAATAGCTATTTCTCCCCCTTTTAAAGCTCCTTTTTCTTTAGTACGAACTTCACTGTATTTTTCAAGCATACGTTCAACTTCAGTTTCAACTTCTTCTTTAGTTACTTTTACTTTTTCAGGTTTTACTGATAGTCCTTTATACTTTTTAATTTTTACTTCAGGTTTAGTAATTATTTTGAAAACAAATTCTATAGCTTCATCGTTTACATCCTTAATCTCAATCTTAGGTTGTACAACTGGAACTAATTTTGAGTCCTTAATTGCTTTCTCATATGCTTCTGAAATTACATAATCACTAGCTGGAAAATATAAACTTTCTTTTCCAAACTTCTTTTCATATATATCACGTGGAACTTTACCTTTTCTAAAACCTGCAACATTTACTTTTTTAACTTTCTCTGCAAATGCTTTATCTAAGGCTTTTTTCCAACTTTCTCCTTCGATTTTTACTACTACTTCGTTTTCATTTTTTTTATTTGCCATAAATATACCTCCACATTTCCATTATATTATATACTAAAAGATGTATTATTACAAGAAAAACATCTATTTCTAGATGCTTTGTTTTTTTATATTATAGTCCTCCGCCACTACCGAATGATGATAGCTCTTCTGGTGTTACAATAACATTTATTCTCATACGTCTATTTCCACAGACGAACAGTGCTTCACCTTGTGAATACTGTTTAATACTTTCTTTTTCATTATCATTTAAATCTATCAACAGACTTAAGTCCTCTGTTGCTTGTTTCTTTAATCCCATTACTAAGTAGTAAGAAGCATTATCGAATATTGCTTTACCTTGTACTAGAACACTTGGCGCTGCAAAGTCACTTGGTTGTTGTGTAATTATAATCGTTCCTGTGTTATATTTTCTAGCACGTCTTTGAACTTGAGCTAAGAAGTCTGCACCTAGAGTATTGCTATCACTTAATAGAACGTGTGCTTCATCTACCATCAGAATTGTATCAACATCTTTGTCCAAACATAATCCCCAAGCATATTTCAAAATGTTGAAGAAAAGTGCATTTTTAATATTTTCATCAGCATTCATAAGCTCTTTAATGTTAAATGTAATAAAATCGCTATCATGAGTTATAGTTGTATGACCATCAAAATAGTATTTTAAATCTTTGGTAAGTGGTCTTATTTTTAACTCAAGTCTTTCCATTATATCACGTTCATGTGTTTTATCCGTCATTGATAAAAGTATTGCTTTTATAGTTTCATAAACATCTGAGAATGTTGGATAATCTTGTGGTCCATAGCTATAGAAGTCTTTATCAAAGTCAATTCCAAAACGCTTGTATGTATCTTGAACAACTTCACTAAACAATGTAAGTACATCTTCTTCAATTGATGGATCATAATATTTCATAAAGGCTTTTAAGAACTGTAGTGTACGAGTTAAGACTGTATATCCTAGTCCCTGTCTCATTTCATCTTCATCAGCATCAATTACTATTTGAAGTGGGTTAATCATACCGAATTCTCCACCTTTACCAAGGTCGATTGTGTCTCCTCCAAATGTTTTTGTCATCTCTTCAAGCTCGTTTTCTGGGTCTATTGCTACTATTTGGCAACCATTTCTTATATGGCCTCTAAGTAAAAGTTTAGCTGCTGTTGATTTACCACTACCTGATGTACCTAGTAAGATAAGGTTTGCATTGTTTCTATTATTTTCTTTTCTTATTTTATACAAGAATTGGTTGAACAAGATAACACCACCTGAGAAATCAACTCCTAAAAGCGTTGCATATCCAGGATCTTTTACGCTGTCAAAGATAAATGGGTACATTGCAGCAATTGTTACTGAAGGGATTGGTGTTCCTATTCTCTCTTCTATGTCTTGCTTTGGAAATACTGGAATCATTGATTTTAAAGCTTTTTCTTGCTCAAATCTTAATGCCACTCCTTTCATTCCCATGGCATCTAGGTAGTTTTTAATATTTGTTTTCTTAAGTTCCAAACTTTCTTTTGAATCTGCAGTAATTAAAATATGCATTTGGAAATCGAATATTCTAGCTTGACTTCCTGCTAACATTGTTACGAAAGACTCAAGTGATTCATAGTCCATACGATATTTTTCTTGCATTGTTCTATCATGTTCTTCTTGATATTTAATTTTTAAGTCTGCTATTTGCTTATTTAACATTTTTGATACTACTGAAAAAGGTAGTGGAATATGTTTGATAACAATCTTAATACCAGACATATTTGTTATGCTTGAAAGGTATCCTGGCGAAATAAATTTTGGAAATGATACAACTGTTAATATAGTAGCATATTTATCACTTATAAAAAATTCACTAGGATAAAATTGTAATCCTTTTGGTGCAATTTGTGATTTAAACTTTAACATACTCATTGATTAACCACCACCGTTCCAAAATCTGTAGTTTTTCCACCATTTAAGAAGTTATCGAGTATAACTCTTAAATCCTCATTTGATGTTTGTTTTGCTGAAAGTCCTGCTGTTGCTAATGCATTTATAAGCATTCTTATTCTTCTTTGAATTCTATCCATATCTCTTTCTTTAAATAGAAGGAAATATTCTGTATCAACAACGTTGTTATTCATAAATGAACTTCCTTTATCTATGTCTTCAGCAATAAGTTTTCTAATTGCTGGTGAAGACTCTTGATTATAAAGGAGTTGTAATTGTGACATATACACAGATATGTCAACTGGTCTATCCGCTACTACTAACCAAAACTCAAAATCTATTTGGTTATACATATTTTGCAAGTTTACCAAAACTGATTGCTGTGATTCATAATCCAATATAAATATATTTTTAGGAGCAACTTTAACTCCAGTTACTTTTTCTTGATTGTTAAGGATTATCATTCCATTTGTAATATTTTGAACTGGTACCCAGTCTTCTGTAAATCTACTTCTTTGTCTCGTCGTCATATTTCATACACCAACCTCTCCAAACATATTTTTGTCTATTTACACAAAAGAAACTATATATAGCTGTAAGAAGAACCAATACGTTATGTTGATATGGTATTGGTAATACTAAGAGTAATGCTGTAAGTACTGGAAGCATAAGAGTTATAACTACCAAAGTACTGTCGGTATAATCCTGAAATACTAAGAATAAAATTAGTGTTGCTGTAATTCCTACTAGAAAGATAATTAAATCAATTGGCCTGAAGTACCCTAAAATTAGTCTTCCTCTATTGGCATTTGCGGGTATTAAATAATTATTCACTATATATCACACTCCCTTTTATGAACTACTTCCACTAGAACCGCCAGAATTATTGTTATTTGAGCCTCTTGGTGCAAAGTGACGACCAGTTTTTGATTGTAATGTACCTCTACTATCTAGTTCATCTCTTCTTTCTGCAAGTGCTGAATCATCTCCAAATGCTGCACCTCTTGTTACTTGATTAATTCTATGCTGTTGTACTGCTGAATCAATTGTTCTAATAGGTGCACCAACTTTGCTATTCTCTATCCAACTACCAGCTTTGCCAGCAAGGTTAGCTGCTGATCTTCTTCCTCTGTACACTGGGTTTCCATTTTGTTTCATTTCAACATGTTTTGGTGTTTTTATACCAAATGTATCGGCAATTTTGTCCATACCTTCGTATCTTTTCTTTGAGGCTTTTGACTGTTTGATAGCAGCATTTAAATTTGTTCTTGCTTCGGCAATAGCAGTTGCATCTCCGCTTTGTACTGCTTCACCATATGCTTGTTGTAGTGATTCAACACGTTCTTCATCCTTCTTCATTGCATCTTTAGCAGCACTCAAACTTGCTGAAGTTACACCAAGTTTTCTTGCTTCTCTTGTACCTTGGTGATTTCTTGCACCTCTCATGAAGCCATTAGTAAGACCACCTTTCCAGTTTTTATCACCTGTTCTCATTTGACCTGCTATGTCACGACCTGCTGCGTAACCACCAACTTTAGGATCTGCTGTAGCTCCTGCGACTGCTCCTGTTGCCATACCAGCAAGACCACGTCCACCAATAAATCCACCGATGGCTCCCATAGCAGCGCTCATTCCTTGTCCAAAGCCAGCACCTGAATCTTTAATTCCCATAGCATCCTTGATAAATTTTGGAGCTTCTTTGGCAAATAAGAGCAATGCTATTATCAAGGTTACAAATAAGAATGAACTTCTAATTACTCCGTTTGGTCCACTAAAACTTGGAAAATTACTAAACAATCCTCCACTTATAATGTACTGTATAAACATAAGCACAAGGTATACCAAACCCAGTTTAATAAATATTTCTAAGAAAGTTGAAATTAAAGACTTTAACCAGTGTGAAAAAGCACCATCTTTGCTTGACTTTGGATCTATTAACGACATTATTGGAATTGGTGCTATTGCTTGTAAAATTATCATTTTGAAAACTCTCTTTCCAACGTCTAAGGCAATTCCTAACAAAATAATTACTAACAATAGTCCTACTACCGTAGATATTAAGCATATATAACTATATTTGTAGTATTTAGCACTATCACCCTTACCAGTAGTGTTTCTACAACTCACATTAACATTTGAAATAAATTGGTCAAGTGATGTTATGTATGGTGTATTGGCATATTGACCTTCACATACACTATCCAAATCCGGCGACGGTGCGAAAAAAGCACCTAACGTATAAGCTGCCATCGTATTTGCAGCATTAGTAATGTCTTCAGTGTTATTACCATTACTTGCAGATACACCGCTATCTTCGCTTATTCCAAAGATAACTCTAGGTAGCATTGGTAAAAATGCATTTTGAGCTCTCTGAATTAAGCCTTCACCATCACCACCACCAAATAATATTGTTGGAAGACCAACCAGTGCTACAAGCATAACTATTGTACGTGAAATAAGTTTTCCAACACCTTTTTCACTTTTTCCTGTCATTGATTCTGGATCAACAATGTATTGAAAGAATGAAAAAGAAAGTTTGAAAGCCATAAATACTCCTAAAAGTACATATATACGACTATATATACCATTTAATATCTTTGAGCTTGTTGTTAAATTAGCTAAGTCAAAAGTTAGAAAAAGTACGTTTTTAATTAGTCCATAAATAACATAATCAAGGCCAGCTAAAATTGTCCTTAGTATATTATTGATCCAACTTTCTGCTTGTAATCCCATAATATCACTCCTTTTTTATTAAAACTACTCATCTTTAATTTAAACTGTCATCAGCATAAAACTTGATGGTATATGGATTGTTACTGCTTCCATCTCCACTTTCCCATAATACTCTATTTCCTAGTAAAACAGTTGGTTTAACATTTGTTTTTGCTATACACAATTCTGAACGAGCATAGGTTTTAAATACTTGGTATGCTTCATTACTTGCTTCTTGATTAGCAGTTAAAAGCCACCAGTAATCATTAAAGCTTGATAAATAGTTATCATTTCCACAACTTCTTGAAGTAATTGTATCACAGTTTTCATCAACACTTGCATTCATATAGTAGTATGCTGGAAGCAATCCTACATACTGTCCATCAAGTCTTTGACTACATTCTATTTTTCCACTTGAATCTTTATCCGTTGCTTTTCTTTTGCCAATACACAATGAAGCAGGTGAAATTAAATATTTAGTTTTAGGACTATATTCTTCTTTATTTAGCAATGTTGCTTCTCCATTATAAAATTTTTCTACTTCTTCTCTTATTGTACTTTTTATTCCATTTTTTTCATAATCATTTATACCTTGATTTTTACCAACACTTTCATTATATTTATCATCCCAAGATACACCTCTTTGGAGTGTTCCAGAGAATAAAAGTGTCATATCACCGGCATCACTTATTGCAACTATTCTCCAGTAATTATCATCGATTTTTACATAGTTATTAACATCTTTTCCACGAAATACATATTCAAGGCTTTCATAATTGTTATCAATTACTAGATTATCTTCGTTTGTAACAAACGTTCCATTCACTCTTTGATAAAGACCATATCCCATTACTACACCATAGTTATTATCTTCTAAAACTTTTTCATATAACTTCGTTGTATTGTGTTTATTTCCGCAATTAAGAGTTGGTGTGTAATCATAATAACCGTCACCAGCCATATATACATCAACACTTCCGTTACATACAACGTCGCTATCTTTTACATATGCGTCAAAACCTTTAAAGTAATTATTGTTAACTAACACAGTTGGTGATATTGTTACACTTTCTCCAACTTCTGTAGGAAGCATTGCTGAATGATCTTTCATATAACTTTTAGTAGCACTTACCATTTTTTTCTCTATACTTTCATAGGAATAGGTTGTTCCACCGCTAACAAGATTAGATATCCATACAACTACTACTAATAAAACTACTAAGCCGACTAATATTCCAATATATTTATACACTTTTTTATCCATACTTACCTCGCATAAAATACACACATCTAATATAACATATTTTACAAAAAACATAAATAAAAATTAAAAAAAAAGAAGAAATAATCCTTCCTTTTACAGATATAATTAAAATTACATACTCTTCCAGCAAGCAGACCAACTTGATGAGTTTGTTTCACCATCAGTTTCTTCTCCTCTTGCTACTAGTCCCATTACTACATCTACAATAGTAACAGCAAAGAACACTGCAGCTGCTGCAATAGCACGTTTAATTAACTTACTAGTTGCTGCTTTGATTTCTTTATCATCACTAGCCATAACAGCTTTTCCTAAGTCTATTGCTCCCATTATTATAAGTAAAATTGGAACACCTATTTTAATAATATCAAATACACCTTTTAATACTGCAACGATCGGACGTAATCCTCCGCAAGCATCAGCTAAAGTTTGAAATATTTCCATACAAAACTCCTCCAAATTTCATAACTAAATAATACTATAACAACCTTTATTTGTCAACGATTATTTATGTTACACACTCTTAACCATTCCAAGTTTAACAAGTAAACTAGAAATTTCTTTTGATAATTCTCTATCATTTAAGCAAGGTATAACATCAAATATTTTTATACCCGCTTCTGAAGCAAATTCCTTAATATCAGCTTCATTCAAAACTGATCTGTTTATTATAACCTTTTTATCCCTTAATCTTGAAAAAACACCCTTGTCCCTCAACATTAGTTTATTAAGTTTAATTATTGATGGTTCAATTAAGTATAAAGTTTCATCACATATATTTTCATCATAATCATTTAAATCAACTAATATATAGTTGTAATTCTTAGCTTTAAGAAGCTCAGTCGCAATAGAAGTTTTATCTGTAGATATCATATCCTTGCTTCTAAAGAAAGTGAAATCTCTTTTATCAACTTCGACAGCTAAAACTGAAAGATTATACTTCTCTTCAAGCTCCTTTTTCATCATATATATAAGCGATGATGAACCTGCTTCATCAGTTACATTCTTAACTCCTAGGATTCTTATTCCACTTAATACAGCACCACCATTTTCTGTTGGAACAACATTATTGGTAGGAGCTTCAACCTGATGTAAATAGGCAACATCCTTGTAGGAATTTGGATTTGTAAGTAAATACTTAACACCATCACCATTTGTTGTAAAATTATAATATCCCATTGAAATTAACTTTGATAAAAAGTAATTGTTTGCGGCAGCACTAGATGATGGAATTAAAAGTATTACTTTATCTATTGGAAGACCTATTGACAATTTCTGATATATTGCAACATCCTCATAATCTTTGAGTGCTGTTACATCAATTATCATTCTTGCAAAATAGAAATTTGTAAATGTGCTTATAATCTCATCTGCATCAAAAACACCACGTAATGTTTTAATTACTTCTATATTTAATGCTGATATTACATCTTCTTGTTTATTAACAACTAATACATTCATACGCTAATCCACCCTTGTAAGTTCTGCTTCACTAACATTCCTTCCATCACAACTTTTGGTTGTACCTAAATACTGGAACCATTCATTTCCTTTTACATAGACTCCACTTTCAATAAGCCTTGTTTCCCCTTTTACCATAACATCTACAGATGCATTAAGAACTGAGAAAGTTGCATATAATTTAATATAATAATAGCCACCTCTATTCTCTGCACCATATCTACATATTACATATTTACCTTTTTGCGGATAACCTAAGTCAGCTAGTACATTTTCAAATTCTTCCTTGCTAGCTATGCCTTCTCCTTGCTCTAGATAGTTAATCATTGAGTTTTTTATTTTATAAACTTTTGCATACTGGATAACAGCGGCCAAAAAAGTTATAAATATACTCATAAAGAACAATACTATCCAAAATAGCATAGTACCACCAATTGACTCACGCATTAACTATCACCTCTTTTACTATCTTAATTTCCTGGATTTGGAACATTTATTTCTTGTCCTGTTCCATTTTCCCATGTATTACCAACACTATTTAAAATTTTTGGTAAGAACATAGTAACGAAAGTTAATACTGCTGCTATTGCAATAATAGTAACAAGTGTCATATTTAATTCTCCTGTAGCCTCTTTCATTCTCCAATATCTCTCCCTTCTATTGTATATAATATATTATAAACATATTTTTACTTAATATCAATATTTACGATTTAACTTTACATTCCAAACAACATAAGCATTGACAAAAGTAATATAACCATTGTTCCCCCACCGGTTACAACAAGCATTACCATAGTTTTCTTTTCCATAGTATCAAGTCTATTTTTATATTTAACTTCTCTTGCCTTATTTTGAAGTGAAGAAACTGACTTTGAAAATATAAGTAATTGTTTGTATTTATTTTCCTGTGCACCAAGACCTAATCTATACAAAAGTCTCATCATTCTCATTGAGTCTCTTACTGGATAAGTTGTTGCAAAATCCATATATGGTTGTATTGAAGAATCTCCAGCATCAATCTTTGCTATCATTTCTCTTAAACCTGGTTTAAATACATCAGGAGCACTTTCAATTGATCTCGCAATTGCCACTGGGACTGTATAGTTTTGACATAATATTTCAAGGTTTTTCAAGTAATATGGAAGAAGCAAGTCAATTTGATGCATATATTTTTTGTAATAACTTTTTAAAGAAATATATGGCATTTTGAATAAAAGTACGCCTAGTATTAACACCATTAACACATTTAAAAAGTTTATGTTACCTATCATAAATACAAATATTATTAAAGTACCATAAAAAGCATTTTTTACTCTTGCTGCGAAAAGCTTATTTGGAATAGCTGTTTCACCATATTTGGCCATGACATAGAAGTCATAATCCTTTTCTTTCAATCCTAATAAGTATCCATTTTCTTCATTCAAGAAACTCTTTGTAGTAATTTTTCCTGAATATAAGAAAGGTACTAGTACAAGTATTGCTATAAGAAATATCTCTATATACATAATTACTCAGCCCCCACATTCTCATTATAATATTTTTCACCACTAAGTAAGAAGTAACTATTAAATAGAACAATTACGTGAAGCGCAATTTTTACGAATGTATTCTCAAGTAACTGTAAGTATGTGTCTATTCCAAGCAAATACTGAACAAGCATAACCATTAGATATAGTAATATTCCATACTGAACGAACTGCTTATGGAAATTTTGTCTATCGATCCTATCTCTATATACACCTTCTACTAGCATATCTATATCTAAAAGCATATTTTCTAATACTTCGTTTGAATCTTTTGCACCCTCTCTTGTTATTTGTAAGAATAACTGATGCATATTTCTTGTCATATGAAAGTCATATCGTTCATTCATAAAATTTATTGATTCAGTTATATCACCATTTTTATAAGCCATATCTATCATTGTTTTAACATCATCTGATACAGGAGACTGAAGAACACCAGAGTTATATACACCTTCTAGTGCTTTTACAAAATTCTGAGTTGTTTGAAATTCCATTATAGTGTTTGTTGTATATACCTGAATTTGCTCAAATATAAATTCACTATATATTCTTTTACATCTTAAGTATGCTAGATATGGAATAACGCATATCGTTAGAATCATGTATACTATAGAAACTGCAATATTGTAAAAGTATAAATATGATATACCAAGTGCTGCTCCACCAAACGTAAGAACTTGAATCATATACTGTTTTGGTGAATATTCAAGGCCCATTTCCTTTACTTTTTCTCTTATCATTTTAAAAGAATAAGGAGCTAGTTTATCGTATACAACAGAAGATGTGTCGACGATAAACTTGTACATAGAATCGCCAGTTTTAAACATATATAGTATTGCAAAAATTGCAATTGCTATAACGATAATTAGTTCTATCATAAATACACCTTCTTTCGATTTTATAATGTGTCTATTCTATTTATTTGTTGATTAAAATTTTGACTTTGATAAGGCATTTGATTTTGCATACCTTGAACAGGTGCATTATAGCCTTGCATGTTTACATTATTTTGATTTGGTATTGTTTGAAATGCACTTTGATTATTTATTTGTGCTGCTAAATTTATATTTTGCTGCATATTTTGATTAGGAGCTTGTATAGTATTATTTACCGGTTGTGGTTCATTTACTTTTTCATTTAGTGTTGCAATAAGTGATGACTTATTTTCTCCAAATAAATTATTTATATCTATTCCTTGACCTTCAAGGTAATTTATTAAATATTCTGTTGGCTCATTATAAGTTTCTTCACCTGCAACATTTTTTAAATATATATTATTGCTTTTTGGTTCATTAGTATCATCCGTTACGTAAAACTCTGTTACTCCAGCAATTTCACGTACAAATCTTTTTTCTTTTGGACTATATCTACCTCTTACAAATATACCTACTTGTACATAACGATAAATAGTTTTTAAGAACTGCTCTACATCAATATTTGACTCTAGTAAGCTATACATACGAAGTGGAATACTCTCTGCCTTATCAGCATGGATGGTAGATAAGATGTTGTGTCCTGATGATATAGAGTTACGAACTGCTGTAACTGCTTCTGCACTACGTACTTCTGATAGTAGTATCCATTTTGGGTTTTGCCTCATACATGTAACTAGAACATCAGAATATGATGCAATGTTATTTGTTTTCATAGCTACAATATCACGAGTTGGATATATTCTATCAAGGTGAAGTTCTAGTGTATCTTCAATAGTTATTATCTTTTCATTTTCTGCTGTATGACTTGCTAAGTATTTTACAAGTTCTGTTTTACCTGAACCAGTTTCACCGCAGACAATCATGTTACAGTGCCCTTTTACACAGTTTATTAGAAAATCATGAATACTTAAAGTAACGTACTTTTCATTTAATAATTTACTTTTTTCAAGTCTTATTTTAGCAGGTGTCTTACGAAAAACAGCAGCAATACCGTTACGTGCTATTGAATCGTGTACAAAGTTCATACGTAACTCTGCACTCTCAGAGTCCAAGAATGGATGGGCCATGTTAAATGTTTTCCCCATTACGTTCGAACACTGGAAAGCTATTTTTTCTACCAAAGCATTGTCTACATCTTGTTGATCTGCTCTATATACACCTCTTTGTAATGACTTTAACCATAGTTGTCCGCCATTACTATAAGAAATATCTGTGATATCATCATCATCTAGATACTTTTGTAGTGGTCCAAATTCAATACTAGAAAAATTATCTTCTTTTGACTCATCTATTTTAGCTACACTACTTTTAGGAAAATCTATACCACTATTTTCTTCCGTTATATTTTGTCCTGTTGTAGTAGTTGGCGCCTTAACTTCAAAATTATTTTCTGTATTGTTAGAAGCCACACTATTAAAACCAATGTTGCCAAAATTCATTGACTCATTCATAGAATCACCTCATTATTCTGTTTTGTTAGTGTTTTCATTTTCATTTATATTTTGATTATTATTATTCTCAGTAATTACATCTTCTGGAACTGTAGCAGCCATATTTAAAATATAGTCCTTTAAATATTGGCTAGTTACATTTGGTTTAATATCTTTTTCCGAACCGTCAAAACTTGCAGCGGTAGGAACTGGAATTATATCAATCTTTGAATATCCTGGATTAGTTGCATATACAGAATAGCTGTTAATTGCATTTATTTTTCTAAGTAATAAATGTTGTTCTTCTGGAAGAGCAAAAATTATTACATATGGTGTTCTTGATTCATCAGAGTTCTCAAAAACATTTTTACCATCAGAAGTTTTTACTGCTAAAATTTTAACATTTTCTAATATTTTACCAACTAATGCTTTATTATTTTCTTTTGTAGAAAGATATATATCAATATAATTTCCTGGTAAAATTGAATTTGTGTAACTTGTTAGCATATTAACTGTTAAATAATATAAAGTCTCACCTTCTGCAACATCATATAAAGATGAATCTGGTAGGTCATTTTTACTAATTACTGCCTCACTGTAGAATATACTACCAGCCGGAATTACAGTATTTACATTTGAATATTTTCCTACTAGAGAGCTTACATTTCTATAATAATTACCCTTTAAAGCTTCTTGTGGTACATTTATTTCAGTTATCATATCCGCAGTTATTTCTGTTCTTGGTTGGATTGTAACCTTTGCTACTGGTATTTTAACTGGTTTTGTAGCATTATTAACACGTATTGTGTAACCAACGATTAAAACTACTACTATTAAAATTGCACATAAAGCTGTTACCGTATTTTTATTTTTTAAGAATCTTTTCACTTTTGAAACATTTAAATTTCCATTCATACTCACTCATCTCCCATTTTTAAGTAACTGTGATAGATTATTCATGCTACCTTAGTCTATAATAAGTATACCCCATGGTATTTAAAAAGGCAACTTTTTTAGAAAAAAATTACCATGTAGTGCATGGTAATTTACTTTTTAATTTTACATTACTTTACTCATTGTTTTTCCGCCAAGATCAAATGTTATTGTTTCTTTCTGTTCGTCATTGTTAGGTGCATCATCAAAATCCATTTGTTCAAGTTGTTCTCTCAAAGAGATAAGTGCACTAGCAGGATCCATTTTCTTTTTTGTCTTTCTTTTTAAATTTAAAAGTTTATCAGCAGCAATTCTTATTGGTTGTGGATAGGATACTACTTGTCCATATCTATCTTCTGTTTCAGTAATTTGATATGGGGGACTATAAATATATTTTTTTCTTTCTTCTTCATTTCTTCTCATTATTGCTTTTGCTTCTTCAAGAGAATCTTCATGGAGTTTTTCTCTTTCAGCTTCTTGTTGTAACATCCTAGCTTGTTCTTCAGCACCATTTAACAATTCTATTTGTTCATTTCTTTGTTGTAACAATTTA
Source organism: uncultured Bacilli bacterium (assembly GCA_934100165.1). Lineage (GTDB taxonomy): Bacteria > Bacillota_I > Bacilli_A > RF39 > UBA660 > RUG13868. The sequence continues at coordinate 45,223 of CAKOPN010000005.1, read as the reverse complement.
GCTTGCTCTTCAGCACCATTTAACAATTCTATTTGTTCGTTTTTCTGTTGTAACATTTTGGCCTGTTCTTCAGCACCACTTAATAGCTCTGCATTTTCATCTTGTTCCATTAGCATTTGAGCTTGTTTTTGGGCATCTTCTATTATTTCTCCTAATTCAAATAATAGTTTTGCTTGTTCTTCGGCACCTATTACTAAATTATTTCTATCATATATTCTACGTGCTTCAAGTTCTGCATCATTTAAAAAGTCGATTTTTTGATTTTGAATCATTAATAAACTTGCTTGATTTCTAGCATCATCTATTAAAGTATTTAATCTTTGTATATTAAGAGCCTCTTTTCTTGCATCTTCTAACATTGCTTCATTTTGTTCTTTTTCAAACAACATTTGTGCTTGCTCATTTGCACCATCTAGAAGAATATTTAAGTCAAGTAACATTCTAGCTTGTTCTTCAGCTCCTATTTTCAAAGAATTTTCTTCTTTTTCTTGCTTTATTAGTAACTCTGCTTGCTTTTGTGCACCATCTAGTAATAAGTTTACTCTATTAAGAAGTTCTGCCTGCTCTTGTGCTCCTTCAAATAATTCTATTTCATCATTTTGTTTTTGAAGCATAGCAGCTTGTACTTTTGCATCGTTTTTCAAAATTGTTAATTGTTTTTCTTCTTCTATTTTTTTAGCTTCTGCAAGTTCTTCCTCATGAGCTTTTCTAATAATATCTTCAGAATTTTTTCTTGCTTCCCTAGCAATTTCTTCTGTTACTGTAAACTTTGGTACTTTCTTATTACTTTCAGTAATGATTGTATTTCCTTCTAGCAACTCTATTGCACTAGACATCTCCGCTCTTCTTTCGTTGTCAAATCTTTCTGCTCTTGCAATTTTTTCATACGATTCTGGTTGATTCATATCAAACAAAATATTCTTCATAGCCAAATCATTTATATTTTGCTGTACGAAAGGATCTGAGTAATATTCTTCTACATCTTGTGCCTTCTCTTTATATTCTTCTTCAGTCAAAGGTCTTACATACCCTACTTGACCTTCAATCAAAGCTTGCATTTCTGTTTTCTTATCCTCAGGTACAGTAGTTTTTTCTATATTTAATGATATGCCAGCTGTTTCAGATAGCATTCTCAACAATTCTCTTTCTCTTTCTTGAAGACCCGCATTAAATGGTGTATTTTTACCTATCCCATTTAATAGTCTTCTTACATCGTTTAACTCATCGCCAATTTGTGCTTTGACAATTCTACTTTTAAAGCTTGTATCAGTTTTTTTAGGTGCGTTTCTAATAACTTTAACTTCATTTTGATCTTCTTCAATTGGTTCGTGAATTAAAGTTACACCGTCAAACAATCTTTTCCAACTACTATTGGCTTCTTCAACTTCCATTCTTTTTTTGATTTCATCTATATATGATGGGGTTTTCTTACCAACTATACGACAAGCTTTACTTAAACTTCCTTTTACCCTTAGAGCTCGTGGCAAACTAGTTCTTAATGTGTTATTCTTTTGACCATCTAAATATGACTCTGTTAAAATTGCATTATTATTTGTAAAAATACTTGAGATGGTATTAACAGAAGTCGCATCAAAAAGTTTTTGGTCTTCCAACATTTTTTTTGCATCAAGTTCACTTGTTGTACTTTTAAACTCCGTTCCTATAGCTGACTCTCTAATTGACTTTTCTGCTTCTTCAGTAGCAGTTTCGATAATATTTTCTCTTATTTCTTTTAGTCTTGCGTTTAATACTTCTGACTGTTTAGGTATTCTTCCTTGTTTAATGCTACCTACAAAAGTTGAGAAAGTCAAGTTTGTCATTCTTGCTCTTACTGGATATATACCACTTTTCTTCTCTAATCTATCACGTGGCGCAAAAAATTTGGGATCATCATTTACCACAACTATATTATCTTTTGTAACTTCGCTGTTCATAATATAACCTCCAATCTGCTTTTTATTCCACGTTCTTTGACAATTCCTTTAATACATTTTTAATTCTCGTCCATTCATCTTCACTATCTACTCCGCCAAGTTTCGGATCACTATCACCATTTCTCTCTACAGATGCTACATAGATAGTAACATTACCATTATCATCACTTTCATTCTTGGTGTATATCATATATTCTTTATTATTATCCGTAAATTTAAAAGATAATAAAAATTCTACTTCATCAACTGAGCCATCTTCCAAAACGATGGACATCATTCTGCTATCATCACCCATATAAATCCTCCCTATCCTTATACATAATATTTTAACACATTTAAAGAACTTTTCAACTTAAATTTATACTTTTTCTTTTTTCAAAATAAAATGTTTGCAATTAAAAGAACAATATTCTTTTATATAAGTATCAATGTTACTATAATCGTTTACTTTATTTTTCTTTTTGCTTTTAGAATCATAATAACCTTTCAATCTTAGTTTTCCATAAGAATAGTCCCCTAAAATATAGTCATATGGTTCAAAATAGTCTGTAATTAAACCTTCTACTTCTTGTAAATCAAAGCAGTTATGTTCATCTTTTATTATTTCATATTCTTTTTCTAACAATGTTACTTTTTTCATGTTTTTCTCCCTTACTTTTCCCTTTTAATTATAACATTTAATAAAATTGTTGTAAATTTTTTGTAGAATTTTGGCACTCTCTATTGACAAGTGCTAATTTAGTGATATAATATGTATGTTCTTTTGATAAGGAGGGATATTTATGAATGAGAGAAATCCATATCAAGAAAATTTGGAAAATGTTCTTGAGAAATATGGTCGTGATATAGTACAGGCCGTTAAGGATGGAAAAATCGATCCTGTAATTGGCCGTGATGATGAAATTCGTAGTATAACTAGGATTTTGTCTAGAAAAACAAAAAACAACCCAGTTTTAATTGGTGAAGCTGGTGTTGGTAAAACTGCAATTATTGAAGGTCTTGCGCAAAGAATTGTTAAAGGTGATGTACCTAACAGCCTTAAAAATAAAACAATTTGGGAGCTAGATATGGGTTCACTTATTGCAGGTGCAAAATATCGTGGTGAATTTGAGGAACGTCTTAAAGCTGTTCTAAAAGAAATTAAAGATTCTGATGGTGACATCATTATGTTTATCGATGAAATTCACATGATAGTAGGAAGTGGTGCTGAAGGTGCTATGGATGCTGGTAATATGCTAAAACCTATGCTTGCTCGTGGTGAAATACACTGTATTGGCGCTACTACTTTAAATGAATATAGAAAATATATTGAAAAAGATAGTGCACTTGAAAGAAGATTTCAACAAGTGTTAGTAAAAGAACCATCAGTGCTTGATACAATAACAATACTACGTGGATTAAAGCAAAGATTTGAAGTTTACCACGGAGTTACAATTAAAGATAAAGCACTTGTAGCGGCAGCTACTCTATCTAATAGATATATTACTAATAGATTTTTACCAGATAAGGCTATTGACCTAGTTGATGAAGCTTGTGCTACTGTAAAGGTACAAATGGAATCTGTTCCTACTGAACTTGATACTTTAACAAGAAACATTATGCAACTAGAAGTTGAAAAAGAAGCTTTAAAGAAAGAAAAAGATGATTTTTCAAAACATAGAATTGAAGAAATTGATAGTGAACTTGTTGGATTAAAAGAAAAGCAAGGAAAGTTAAAAAGTGACTGGGAAAGTGAAAAAGAAATTAACACTAAAATTAACAAGAAAAAAGAAGAAATTGAACGTAAGAAACATGAGCTTGAAAGAGCTGAAGATACTTATGACTTAGAAGAGGCAGCTAGACTTAAACATGGTGTTATTCCAGAACTCGAAAAAGAACTTCGTAATCTAGAAGCTCAAAACAAAAACGAAATATTAAGTGATACTATCGATGAAGAAAGTATTGCAGCTATTATCTCTAAATGGACCAATATTCCTATAAGCAAACTTGTTGGCGAAGAAAGAGAGAAACTTTTAAATCTAGAATCCAACATGAAAAAACGTGTTATGGGACAAGATGATGCCATAAAACTAGTAAGTGATGCAATAATCCGTGCTAGAAGTGGTATCAAAGATCCAAACAGACCAATTGGTTCATTTATATTCCTTGGACCTACTGGTGTTGGTAAAACAGAAGTTGCTAAAACACTTGCATATGAACTTTTTGATGATGAACGTCATATGATTAGAATTGATATGAGTGAATACATGGAAAGCCATTCTGTTGCAAGACTAATTGGTTCTCCTCCAGGATATGTTGGTTATGATGATGGTGGACAATTAACTGAAGCTGTTAGAAGAAACCCTTACAGTATAGTCCTATTTGATGAAATTGAGAAAGCTCATAAAGATGTTTTCAACATATTACTTCAAATACTTGATGATGGCAGAATAACTGATTCACAAGGAAGAACTGTAGACTTTAAGAATACTATTATAATCATGACTTCTAACCTTGGTAGTGAATACATTCTTGATAACTTAGATAATTCTAATACACTTGTAATGGATGAATTAAAGAGAACATTCAAACCAGAATTTTTGAATAGAATTGATGAAATAATCATATTTAAAGCACTTAAGAAGGATACTGTTTACAAAATACTTGATAAGATTATAAATGATATCAACAAGAGACTTACAGATAAAAATATCAATATTATGTTAACAAATACTGCTAGAGACTTTATCATTGAAAACTCTTACGATGAAAAATATGGAGCTAGACCAATTAAAAGATTTGTATCAAGAAATATTGAAACACTAATAGCAAAAGCAATTATAAATGGTGAAATCAAATATGGTGATGATATAGTTATAAGTGTTAAAGATAATGAATTATATATTGAAAGATAAAAAATTCCTCTAGGATTTCCTAGAGGTTTTTTTATGTCTTAATTACTTAACCTTTTTTAGTATTTCTTGATGCTCTTTACTATTTAAGTAACTTGATGGTAAGTATTCATTGTAATTTTCTTCTATTTTTTCATACTTCAAAGTTAATATTTTCTTTACTGATTCATTTATTCTTTCCTCTGTAATTCTTCCATCTTCAACAGCTTTTTTTACACTGTTTAAAGCATTTCTTGAAGATGATGGCATTAAAAGTATATCTACTCCTGCTTCTACTGCTTTTACGTATATTTCATCTTGTGAATAATAATTTGTTAAAGCATTCATGTTAAGAGCATCTGTCACTACTAATCCTTTATAACCCATTTCACCTTTTAGGAAATCTGTGATTAAAGATTTAGAAATTGATGCTGGAGTATTATCACCAGTTATACTTGGCACTGCAAGATGTCCAACCATTATAACTGGAGCATTTGCTTCTATTGCTTTTTGAAATGGTATTAAATCAAGTGAATATAATTCTTCTTTTGTTTTATCCACAATTGGAAGAGACACATGAGAGTCAGTTGCAGTATTACCGTGGCCTGGAAAATGTTTATACACAGGAATTACTCCATTTGCCGAAAGTGAATTACCAAGAGAAAGGCCTAACCTTGAAACAATATCACTATTTGTGCCAAAACTTCTTTTACCAATTACTTTATTATCCTTGTTTGAATAAACATCAATATCTGGTGCAAAATCCATATTTATACCAAATACTCTTAATTCTTCAGCAATAACTTTCCCTACATCACTTGCAAGATTCTCATCATTTTTTAGCCCAACATCATACATGTAAGGAATGTTAGATACACTCATATCCTGAAGTGCCAAAAGTCTTTGAACATTTCCTCCTTCTTGATCGATAGAAATAAACATTGGTATAGAAGAAGAATTTTTAACTGTTTTAATAAAATTTAAAGTCTTGTCATACGTGCTTATGTTTTCCTTAAATAAGATAAATCCACCTGGTTTAACATCTTTAAGAGCACTTTCAAGTGTAGAATCAACAGTATCTTTTCTATAAAAAATCATAAGCATCTGCCCTATCTTTTCATCAAGAGTCATGCCCTCTAACGTAGAATCAACCTTCTTTTCTAGTTCTGTTCTAGTATCAGGTTTAATGTCATCCTTTGGTGTATCATTTTTCTTTGATGTGCATCCAGTTAATATTACTATTAAAAGTAAAACTATAAGTATTTTTTTATAATTTTTCATTATCTCACCTATCCTTATAATAATTATAATAGGCTTTATTATTATTGAAAAGAGCAAAATTAGTCTAATTAAAGAATTAAAAAAGCAACTTTTCTAAGTTGCTTTTTAATATTATTCAAAATCTATATATTTTTTAATATTCTTTTCTATAACTCTAAGATTTCTTTTGAAGATAATCATTTCAATTATATCTACAACTGAATATGCTATAAAAGATATGCCTGTAGCAAGTATAATTGCTATACTTCCAACAGATGGGTTTACTATTAAGAAACATCCAGTTATTACACCAATAATAGCAAGTATTATTGATAATACCTTTGAATCATCATCAAATAGAAGTGATATTCTTATTTTGAAAATACTTACTATAATAAACCAAATTCCTACCACTACTGGGATAAATGTTGATACTAAGCTTGGATTTATCAAAACCAAAATACCTAGCACTACTGATATAACACCTGAGATGATATTATCAAAGAAAATAAGCAATCCACCTAACTTAAAATCAAGTACAAATAAGAAGATACCATTGACAATTAGAAATGTTGCAATCATATATGATATTACATCGAGAGATATTTCTGGGTTTACCACAAGAAGTATACCCATAACTAGAAAGAATATTGACATAACTATTGATGCACATATTATTTCATTTAACTTTTTTTTCATTTTTTTCACCCTTACATCCTTTATTATTACCTTTTATTTTTATTCTATAACTATTATGAATTTAGTTTCACCTTTAGTATCTTTATCCTTCATTGTAAATGTTTCGTAGTTATCTCCAAGTTCCACTAATTTTTCTAACTTAGTTGTTAAACCTTTTACCTTACCATTTATATAATAACTCATTTTTTGAATTCCTTCAACATCAAATTTTGATAAATTAGTATATAAATCTTTAGAACCATTTGCTAATTCTTCTGTCTTATCTACTAAAGTACCAGATATTACTGAGTCAAGATATGTTACTTTTTGATTTAGTTCATTTATTTTACTATTAAATTCTTCGCTACCTTCTACTAATTCTTCTACTTTACTAGACATTGCTGGTAGTTTAGATACTTCATTTTCATACTTCTTAGTTAACGCTGTAACTTCTTTATTTAACTCTATAACTGAGTTATTTAAGTCTGTAACCTGGCTAGTAAGACTAGCTAAATTTAACTCTTGAAGTTGTTTTTGTAAACTTGCTACTTCTTGTAAAATACTGTTCTTTGTATTTTCATCTTGAGTGGTATTTGCAATTTGCATTAGTGTTTTAATATGATTTGTTAACATCTCTTGTGTACCTGTTACTATAGATGTAAGATTTCCTGATTGTGAAGTAATGTTAGAGAATTTTGTATTCAATGATGTTATTTCACTATTCAAAGATGCAACTTTTGCAAGAAGAGAATTTACATCACTAAATGTAGCTCCAAGTTCTTCAATACCAGAATTTATAATTCCATATTTTTGAGCTAGTAAATTTGTTCCAAGTTTTAATGTTGAAATATTATTTGCAAGTTCTACTATTTTTTGATTGTAAGCATTCATTCCATCTGATAATGTTTTACTTCCATTTACAAGTTTTGTTGATGAACTTGATAAATAAGAAATACTACTGTAAAGAGAATCTAGATTATCAAATACTTTTAAATCTTCTTTATCAATTATCTTTGGTGTTACAACTAGATAAATAGTTGACTCTTTAAAGCTACTTGTTTCATAGCTAATTGTTATATTATTCATAGAACTTAATTCACTAAGCCCTAAGCTTGCATCAAGGTTAGGTGTTGCTAATGCTAAAGCAATATTGTTTACACCATTATTGACAACTTTTCCGTTTGTAATTGTAAAGTTATCATTACCTTTAACTGGTAATATTGTACCCATTGTTACTACAAAAGGTGTGTACATTGTAGTACTTTTACCATTTACATTTACAGTGTGTGAATCATTATTTTTAAAGCTTAAAGTTATTTCTACTTTTCCACTTTTTCCTTTTAATTCATCTTTGCTTATTTCTTCCCCATTTAACTTGTAAGTTATTTCTACTTCTACTGGTAAAGACTTGTCTGTTTCACCTTGATAAAAGATATTATTACCATTCCAAGTTATATTATTACCATCAATAGTAAAATCTTCATCACCACTTATATTCATAATGTTTTTTAAATCTGACATATCTTTAATCGTTTTTTCATCTGAATATATATGTTCATTTACTAAAATTTTATTTACCTTTCCATCTTTAGAAAGTCTTGCATATACAGTTTCATTTTTGGTACTTGCCATAACAGTTGTAGAGCCAAGAGTTAAGACCCCTATAGCAAATACTGCTAAACTCTTTTTAACTTTATTTTTCATATTTACCTCTTTCCCAAAACCACTTGTAGTTTTACAAATTATTTTATCAAAGATAAGAAGAAGTGTTGGTATTACAAATATAACTACAACCATACTTATAAGTGCTCCTCTTCCTATTAAGTTACATATTGAAGAAATCATCTCAAGTCTTGAATACATTCCTACTCCAAATGTTGCGGCGAATAAACAGAATCCACTGACAATTATTGAAGATACTGAATTATCAAGAGAATATTTTATACTTTCTTTTGGATCTTTTCCTTCTTTACGTTTTTCAAGATATTTTGTAGTCATAAGAATTGCATAGTCAATAGTGGCTCCTAACTGAATAGTACCAATTACTATTGAGGATACAAACGGAATCGTAACATTTGTATAGAATGATAATCCCATATTTATGAATATTGCAAACTCAATGGCACATACTAGTAAGACTGGTAGTGATGCTGATTTTAATACAATAATCATTATGATAAACACAAGAGCAATTGATGAATAATTAACATTGTTAAAGTCTTGATTACTTATTTCTACCATGTCTTTCATAAGTGGACCTTCACCTGCTATTATGGCATTTTCATCATATTTTTTAACTATAGTGTTAAGTTCATCTATTTGTGAATTAAGCTCATTTGTGGCGGTTGCATAAACTGAGTTTACAAGAACTAACTGATAGTTATCATTTTCAAATATGCTTGTTACTTCATCACCAAGCATTTCTTTTGGAATACCAAGTGAATCAATCATACTGCTACTTAGTACTAAATCAATTCCTTCGATATTTGAAATTTCATTAGTCATTTTTTCAAAATCACTTGATTTTAAATCTTTGTTAACCAGTATAATTTCAGGTGACACAATATTAAATGTTTCTTTCAATTTACTGTTAGCAATGCTACTTTCAAGATCTCTTGGTAATGTTTTATCTAGGTTGTAATAAACTTCTGTATTTTTATTACCATACCAAGCAGGTATTATAAGTATTAAGAAAATAGCAAATATAATTTTATAATTTTTTACTATGAATTTATTTAATCCTTCAAATTTAGGAAGTATTACTTTATGACTAGTTTTTTCTATTAGATTATCAAAAGTTAGTAATATTGCTGGGAACACTGTAACTACTGAAATAACACCAAATATTACACCTTTTGCCATTACTAGACCAATATCTTTTCCTAATGTTAACATCATTGTACATAGTGCTAAGAAACCTGCTACTGTAGTTAATGAACTTCCTACTACTGATACTATTGTGTCACATATAGCATTTTCCATAGCTTCGTCTTTTGTCTTGTATTTTCTCTTAAAAGATAAATATCTATGATACAAGAATATTGAGAAGTCCATTGTTACTCCTAATTGTAATACTGCACTTATTGCTTTTGTAATGTAGGAAATTTCTCCAAAGATTGTATTTGTTCCCATATTGTACAAAATTGCAAGTCCAATATTAGCAAGTAACAAAAATGGTGCGATATAAGAATCCAAAGATATCATAAGTACTGCTAAGCAACATACTACTGCTATTATTACATACATTACTACTTCTTCATCTGATACCTTCATTGTATCAAGTACAATTGAACTCATACCACCGATATGAAACATACCAGAGGCATCTTCTCTTATTTGACTTACAGCATCAAGAGTTCTATCACTTGATATTGTGTCATCAAATGTTACAAGAATAAGAGTTGAATCACCATTTTTCAACTTTTTAGTCATTTCACTTGGTAAGAACTCAAGTGGAAGAGATAATCCTGTTACATCGATTGCACTAACTACTTTGTTAACACCTTCAATGTTTCTAACCTTCTCTTCAAATTTTAATATATCCTTGCTTGAAGCACCTTCCGCAATTATAGTTGAATAAGACCCCATCTTAAAGTCGCTAGTTAAAATATTTTGACCTTTCACAGTCTCAATATCATCTGGCAAGTAGATCAAAATATCATAATTAACTCTTGTCTTATACATACCGTATATAGAAGGTATTATCAATAACAAAGAAACAATTAGTATTATGATTTTATTTTTACAAACAAACTCACTAAATTTCTTCATATTTCCTCCTTATGACCAACGGTCATTAAGTATATTAACACAAAAATGACCAATAGTCAATATTTATTTTAAATCTTTATATTTTATTCATTTTTTAGGAAAAAGTTTCCTCTAAAAGTTTGACTGTGATAAAAAAAGATGCTATTATGTAAAGCGTTAAAGGGATGATAGTGTTAAAATGTTAGAAAAAAATATTGAGAAAAAAAATGATAAAGAAAAAAGAATCTTAGAGGCCAGCTATACCCTATTTACCACAAAAGGAATAAATAACACTTCTATTCAAGATATCGTAGAAAATGCTGGTATTGCCAAAGGTACTTTTTATCTTTACTTTAAAGACAAATATGATCTTCAAGAAAAACTTATTACAAAGTTATCACATGATTTATTTAATAAAGCAATGTTAAGTGTAAAAGAAAAGAATATTAGTAAGTTTGATGATCAAATTATCGCAATAATTGATTATGTAATAGATAGTTTGATTAAAAAGCCTGAGCTTACTTCACTCATTTCAAAAGACTTATCTTTAGGAGTTTACTATAGTGATAAATTAACAAAAATTATTGACAGTGATGAAATTGGCTTATTTGAGACGTTTATTGCAAAAGTAAAAGAGCATAACATCAAGATGGAAAACCCTGAAGTTACACTCTTTATGATTATTGAACTTGTTAGTTCAACTGGATTTAGTTCAATTATAAATAAAGTACCACTTCCAATTGATAAATTTAAACCTTATTTATATGATGCAATTAGAAAATTACTAAAATAAAAAGAGCTTCGGCTCTTTTTTTACTTTACTAACATATTTACAACTTTTCTTACATTAGCTTCATTAAATGGTTTCTCTAGAATAGCTACAATTGGATATCCTTTAGTATTTTGTAATACTGAAGCAGAATCTGTACCTGTTATTATTGCTACACTTATTTTACTAAAGAAGTTGTTTATCTTCATAAAATTCAATACTTCATAACCATTTACATTTGGCATATTTAAATCAAGTAACATTCCTCTTATTGTACTTGTATTGCTAGCTAGAAAGTCGATTGCTTCCTTTCCATCTTTTAATGATATAACATCGTATGTATCATCAAAAATCTTAGTTATAAAGTTTGAAATTATATTTGAATCATCTACTACTAATATTTTATTCTTTTCTGTGTTGTCACTATGTGTTGTTTCTTTCTTTATGTCTTTTTCAGTAGCCACTCCTAAATAACTCTTAACAAGTTTTACAATCCTGTTTGCTTCTTCCATAAGCTCTTTATAATTGTCTGCTACATAGTACATATCATTTGCTTTACTTCTTAGCTCATGATTGTATGCAAGTTCTGCTAAACGTTCAAAACCAAAGTACTTTGCATCACTTTTTAAAGAATGCACTAATATTGCATAGTTAGCCATATCAGAAAGTTCTTTGTATTTTTTTATATCGTGTAGTTTTCTTTCAACATCGTTTAAAAAGTCTACTAATGTTTCATTATAAGTATCCATGTCACCAAAAAGCTCTAAACTTTTTTCTAGGTTAACACCATTATCAGTTAATATTTTTGTATTATACATATCTTACACATCCTCTATTTACTATTATTAATATCATTATAACACGAAGATAATTTTTTTTAATACCCATTTTACACTTATTTAACTAAAATTTATGCAAAGAAAAAGTTAAATAGTTACAAACTTAACTATCTAACTTCATTTGTTTTGATATTGGTGTTAACTCTATCTCATCTTCGTTGTCATAATAAGTTTTTATTAACGCTTTAACATATTCATTTTTTAAAAAGCTTTCTGATGCACCACTTTTTTTAGTTGCACTTGCTAGTGTATCTATAAAACTCATAAACTTGTCTTCAGTTTCTTCTTTTGTTGCATCATTATTTTGTTCTCTTAAAGAACATGTTCTATATTCTGCTAGGTTTGATAAAATGACAATGTTAAAGTCTCTTGAATTTTCTGTTAAGTCAACGTTCGTTAAAAAATCTTTTACAAAGCCTAACACATCGCCAGTTTTATCTTTTTTCAAATCATCAATTAACTTTATTATTTCGTCTTTATCACACATTTTGTTTAACGAACTTGCATATTTTATGTCGTTTTTTCCCCTTACAATCTTACAAGAATAACTGATTAGTGTTCCTAGTGCTGGTAGTGATAAAAATTTTATTCCTGTAGTAAAGTTATGAATCATGTTGTTAGTATTTTCGTTTAGACTATTCTGCACCATATTTAAAGCATTTTGAGATGCTTCTGATAAATTTATTCCTTGATTATTTGCTATAACTGATCCTAGTGCTAAAACACCAATGCCTGATACTGCCCCTGCTATTAAACCAATTGCAGATGGAATTGACAAGGCTGTTATTAGTAGTTTATTTTCTCTAGTACCAAGTGTTACAACATCATTCATATATTCTTCAATACGTTCTTGTTTTCCTGCTTTTTTGCCTAATTTCCTATAATCTTTTTGTAAGGTATAATGAACTGCTCCTAATACTTTTTTATTATCTTCATAAGTCTTTTCTCTTTTTAATGTGTCTTTATCTGTTAACATAATTACCCCCATAAGTTTGGAAAATTATATCATAAAAATTGTGACATTGCAAATAAAAAGCACATAGTACTTGATACCGTGTGCTTATTTTTTAAATTGTGAATTGTATAACTCAGCATAGAAACCATTCTTTTTCATTAGTGTTTCATGATTTCCTTCTTCGATAATATCTCCTTCATTCATAACAAGAATATGATCAGCATTCTTAATTGTTGATAATCTATGTGCAATAATGAAAGACGTTTTACCTACTGTTAATTTATCCATTGCCTTTTGAACTAATTCCTCTGTTCTTGTATCAACATTACTTGTTGCTTCATCTAATATCAAAAGTGGGGCATTTTTTATCATACCACGTGCAATAGTTAATAGCTGTTTCTGTCCACCACTTATTGAGTCACTATTATCAACAGTCGCATCAAGTCCATTTGGTAATGTTTTAATAAAGTGGTCTGCTCCTACTACTTCACATGCTGACCAAATCTCTTCATCAGTTACACCTTTATTGTTAAGTTTCAAGTTTTCACGAAGACTTCCTTCTAGAAGCCAAGTATCTTGAAGCACCATAACAAACAAGTCATGAACATTTTCGCGTGTTAACTCATGAATAGATACACCATCAATTAGGATATCTCCATCTTTTATTTCATAAAACTTCATAAGTAAGTTAACCATTGTAGTTTTACCTGCACCAGTTGGACCTACTATAGCAATTTTCTCACCTGGTTTAGCTACAAAATTAAAGTCATGAATTATTGTTCTGTTGTCATCATAACCAAATTTTACATGTTTAAATTCTATTTCACCTTTTACTTTGTTCTTATCTAAATATTTGAATCCATCTATTTCCTCTGTCATTTCTTTTTCATCTAAGAATTCAAATACTCTTTCACTTGATGCTGCTATAGACTGAAGTGATGTCATAGCCTGTGCAATTTGTGAAAGTGGGTTTGTAAACATTCTAACATAAATCATGAATGCTACAATCGTTCCAAAAGAGATAATATCATCAACAACTAAGATAGAACCAACTACACATACTGCAACGTAGCCAAGATTTCCAACGAATCCCATAATTGGTCCCATTAAACCAGATAAAAATTGGCTCTTCTTATTACAAACATATAATTTTTCATTTAAGTTATCAAACTCTTTTTTAGCTTCTTTCATACCATTATATGCTTTTACAACATTATGTCCTGAATACACCTCTTCAATATGTCCATTCATCTTACCTAATTCTTCTTGTCTTTGTGTAAAGTACTTTTGGCTCTTAGTTAAAATAACAAACACTAAAGAGAATCCTAACACACTAGATATTATTGCAGTAATTGCCATTACCCAGTTTGTTATAAACATCATTAAGATAGATCCTAATAAAAGCGTGATACTTGTAACTAAAGTTGTTAAAGACTGGTTCATATTTTGAGCAACAGTATCGACATCGTTTGTAACTATTGAAAGCATATCTCCTGTTTCGTGACTATCAAAGTATTTAAGAGGCAACTTATTTATTTTGAAACTTATTCTACTTCTTAAATGCATTGCAAATTTGTTAGATACCGTTGTCATACTGTATGACTGAATGTAACTAAGTATGGCACTTATAATATAAAGTACTCCTAAGAATATTGCTATACTCTTTACTTTGTCTAAATCCATTACAGGCTTTATCTTATCATAAATAGATTTTGATAAATCATTTATAGATTGTAAAGCTTCATCTTGATTTCCATTTTCATCTTTCATCTTTTCAAGTACTTGTAAAAACTCTTGTTTATCTTTTTGATCTATACTTTCATCTTTCAAAATCTCTTCTATCTTTTCTTCTGTTAATTGTGGTTTAATTCCCTCTGTTATAACATCAGTTAAAGAAGAAAGCTTATTAGGTGTTGAAAGTGCTATAATGGCTGATATAAATGCTAGAAGTAATGATGTAATAAGTAAGTAACGCCACTTGTCTAAACTTTTAAATAATCTTTTCATAGAGCCTAAAAAATCCTTTGATTTCTTTGGTACTCCTCTTCCTCCTCCAAATCTAGGCATTTTCCAACTCCTCCTTTGATAACTGTGATAAAGCGATTTCTTTATAAACTTCACAATTCTCAAGTAGTTCTTTGTGAGTTCCAATACCTACGCATTTACCTTTATCAAGTACTACTATTTTATCAGCATTTATAATAGTTCCTATTCTTTGTGCTACTATTAAACTTGTTGCATCTTTAGTATATTTCTTTAATTTTGCTCTTAATGTTGCATCCGTCTTATAGTCAAGTGCTGAGAAAGAATCATCAAATATATATATTTCTGGATCTCTTGCTATAGCTCTTGCAATTGAAAGACGTTGTTTCTGTCCACCAGATACATTTGTTCCTCCCCTTGCCATATGTGAATCTATACCATTTTCCATCTTACTCACAAAATCCTTGGCCATAGCAACTTCAATTGCTTTATCTATCTTTTCTTCACTTATCTTGCCTTTTCCATTATCACCATATGCAACATTACTTTTTACAGTACCTGTAAACATAACAGCTTTTTGAGGAACATAACCTATCTTATTACGAAGATATGTTTCTTTGTACTTCTTGACATTAACACCATCAATTAAAACTTCACCTTCAGTTGCATCATAAAATCTAGGTACTAAATTTATTAACGTAGATTTTCCACTACCTGTTGAACCAATAAAGGCAACTGTTTCTCCCTTGTTAGCTTTAAAAGATATATTTTCAATTACATATGATGTTGCATCAGGATATTTGAAAGAAACATTTTTAAATTCTACTGTTCCCTTTTCTTCTGTGTTCTCACTAAATGTTCCATCTTTTATAGAAATATCACAATCTAACACTTCATTTATACGTTTAGCAGATACTTCGGCACGTGGTAATATCATAAATATCATTGCAAGCATCAAAAATGACATTATAACCTGCATGCCATAACTTGAGAATACAATCATATCACTAAATAATGATATTTTATCCATTAGTCCAGCTGAACTTATTAAAAATGCACCTATAAAATATATTCCTAATGTTAAAAAGTGACTTATCATATTCATCATTGGGCTCATAACAGCAAAACACTTTTGATTAAACATTTGTGTTTTTGTTAATTCCCTGTTAACGTTTTCAAATCTATCTTCTTGATACTCTTCGGCATTAAATGCTCTAATTACTCTTATACCACTTAGGTTCTCACTTGTTACACCATTAACTTTATCGATTAGCTTTTGTACTTTACTAAATCTTGGCATTACTATTGCCATTATTGTTCCAATCGTAATTAAAAGTACTAAAACACCTGCACCTGTTAATAAGCTCCACTGCATACTTTTGCCAAGAATTTTTGTAATAGCCCAGCAAGCCATAATTGGTGCTCTTATTAAAAGTTGCAATCCCATGGCAATTGTCATTTCTACTTGTGTAATATCATTTGTTGTCCTAGTTATCAAACTACTTATAGAAAACTTTTTTATCTCTTCCATACCAAAGTTTTCTACTTTATTAAACACTTTGCTTCTTAAACTTAAGGAAACATTAGCAGATAATAAAGCAGCAAAATAACCAACTATAAAAGCAGTAATCAAACTTCCAAAGGCACAGGAAAGCATATATAAACCTTCTTTTAATATTTCACCAGTACTGTTGCCACCTTTTTGAATTAAACTAGTGATAGTACTCATGTAATCAGGAATTTTTAATTCAAGCCACACCTGAGTTGCAACTAGTATGATACATAAAAGTATTATTAGAAAGTCTTTTTTCTTTAAACCTTTTATTATTTTTATCATATAACTATCCTTTCTTATATATTAAGGAAATACTCTTTTTGAGAGTCCAATATAAACATTACAATTTTAACTAATTTTTGTCAATGTAAAATTATATTTTTTCATTTTTTACTAGATACTTTTTTGCCTTTTCTAGTACATCCCTATCAGTATCATATGTTAAACTTTCAAAAGCTTTATCAAAAGGTAACCACATAACTTTCTCTATTTCACATTCTTGCCTTTTCGCATCATTATTTTCAGCTTTTCCCACAAATAAAATTACGTCTTTTAATACATTCTCTTTTGGACTATATGTCCTAACTACTCTAAAGTTCTTATCTATTGATACATCAATATTAGTCTCTTCTTTTATTTCCCTTTTAGCAGTCATCTCTTCTGTTTCACCTTTTTCTACATGTCCCTTTGAAAAACTTATATGTCCTTTATTATGTTTAACTAAAAGATATAAAACATTATTATTTTCTATTTTGTATACTACTGCTCCACATGACTTTTCTTTTACCATGTCTTCATTTTCTTTTATTCCAAAGAATATTTCTCCTACTTCATTTTTTAAAGGATATTCTTTTTCTTTAAATGTTTTTTCAAATTGTTTTCTGTCATATGTAATTATTTTTCTTCTAATTGTTTCAGTATCGTCGTTTAACTCTATTACCGTGTAAAAAGTTACATTTGATTTCGTACAACCGCTACTACCTAAACAAGAAAATAATCTATCATTTACTTTTATTTCAAATGGTTTATGCTCATGTCCTATAAAAATATTTTCATAAGAAAGATTTTTTATTTTATCTGTGTTTTTTAATATATCAAAATTGTAGAATGGGTAATCTTTTGTTTCATCTTCAATAAAGAAGTGAGAAAAAGTATACATTCTTCCTTTATACAAAAATTCATATGTTAATTTACAATTTTCTAAGTAACTAATATCATCGTCTGTGTAGTTTCCTTTAACCCATGCTTCATGTTCTTTTACATGCTCTGCACTACTATCAATATCAGTTCCTTTTAGCTGATACAATTCATGATTACCTAAGAGTAACTTAATATTTTCTTTTCTTACTAAATCCAAACACTCTTTTGGAGATGGACCAATTCCTGTTAAGTCTCCTAGACATATTACTTCATCAAAATTATCTTTTTTTATGTCCTCTACTATACTCTTTAAAGCTTCATAATTACCATGAATGTCGGTAAATACTGCTATTTTTTTCACCATATCACTACCTTTCACGTATATTTTAACATACTTTCTTTTAAGTTTTACAACCATTTTACTTTGTGATACAATATGATACGTATCATCGTAAGAAAGGAATTGTAATGGGAAAAGTAAACGATTATATAAATAAACTAATTAGTTTTATAAAAAGAGAAAAAGAATTTGATAAGGAAAAGCCTTGGCTTAAATATTATAAAGATATTCCTGAACATATAAACTATTTTCGTGGAAGTATGTATGATGCACTAAAAGATACAGCATCAAAAAATGAAAGAAGAATTGCGTATTCTTATTATAAGACAGAAGTTACTTACAAAGGTTTTATGAAAAGGATTGATAAGATAGCACGTGCTCTTAGTAGCCTTGATATTGTAGAAAACGAGTGTGTCACAATATGTATGCCTAACACACCAGAGAGTTTTGCACTTATTTATGCGATAAACAAAATTGGTGCTATTGCAAATATAGTGCATCCACTTTCTTCTGTTCAAGATATTGAAAGAGCGTTAAAAGAGACTAACAGCTCAGTTCTTTTTTGCTCTGATGTGTCTATGCCTAATGCTAGGAATATAAAAGTCAAGCATTTTATAATGGTACCAGTTAGTGCAAGTTTGAAAGGTATTTTAAAAATACTTTACAATGTAAAATCTTCAATAAATCTGCATCTTGAAGATGAAATGATGTCTTGGAGTGATTTTTTACTTAGAGATACTCATCATGATGTTTATGTTAAAAGAGATAGTAATACACCTGCTGCTATTATTTATAGTGGTGGTACTACTGGAAAGCCAAAAGGTATAATAATTTCTAATGCAAACTTTAATGCAATGGCTGGACAAACCGCTAGTGTATGTGAATATATTAGACCTGGCTTCTCAGTTCTTTCTGCACTTCCAATATTCCACGTGTTTGGACTTGCAGTTTGCGCACATACTTGTCTTGTTGCGGGTATGAAATGTATCATTGTACCACAGCTCAATACAAAAAAGATAAATAAAGAATTAAAGAAATACAAACCAAATGTATACCCTGCTGTCCCATCATTATTAAACATGACAGTTAATGGTAGTGATCCAGGAGTTAATGCTTTTAAAGATATTAAAGTTGTTGTAGTTGGAGGAGATTATTTGTCTCCTAAACTAAAAAAAGAGATGGAAAATTATTTAGAAGAACATGGCAGCACTGCAAAAGTTAAAGTTGGCTACGGTTTATCAGAAGCTACTGGATTTTGTTGCAACACAGCGTTTCTAGATGAAAGATTATGTCATGATGGAACTCTTGGTGTTCCTAATCCTGATATGTTGGTAAAGATATTTGAACCAAACAGCGATATTGAAAAAGAATATGGTGAAGTTGGCGAAATTTGTATAAATGGCCCTACTCTAATGATGGGATACATAAACGAAGACGAAGAGACAAAGAAAACTTTACTTATTCATAATGATGGAAAAACATGGCTTCACACTGGAGATTTAGGTTTTATTAAAGATGATGGCCGAATCTATTACACTTCAAGACTTAAGAGAATGATTATAACAAACGGTTATAATATTTACCCTATTGAACTTGAAGAAATTATTAGTAAATGTGAGTATGTAGAAAGTTGCACTGTTGTTGGAGTAGCTCACAAGATAAAAAATCAAGTACCAAAAGCAGTAATCGTTCTAAAAAATGGTGTAAAAGATACATTTGAAGTACGAGAGGCAATAAGAAAATATTGCCGAAAGAATATTGCAAAATATGCACAACCTAAAGAATTTGAATTTAGAGATAGTATTCCTAAAACTGCTATTGGAAAAGTAGCATACAGAGATTTAGAAAATAAAAAAAATAACTAGCAAAATCTAATTGCTAGTTTTTTAATGCACCATATTTTACTGTTGTATTAAATTCTCCTTGTGAATATGGTGCAATACTATATTGTGGAAAAAATAATATGATTCCGTCTTTTGAAAATACAAAATTATTAAAATTATCTTTTTCTGGTGTTGTACCCTCCATAAGCATTGTTATATCAATTATTCTTTTGTCATACATTAAGTTTTTTCTTGCTGTTTTTGAAAAAATATCTAGAGTATTTTTATTTTCTTTTATTAAATCATCTAAAGTTATTACTTCTCTTTTTTCTTTATCATATACAATTGTCCACATTTCATGATTTGGATGTGCACCCATTAAAAATGTCTCTATTCTGAAAACATAAGATATATAATTTTGATAATTATATTCCTTGTATGTTATAAAAAGTGTGTAGTAATAACTAGGAAATGATGGCGTTTGTTTATTAGTCTCTTCTACTCCTTTTATGAATGTATTTATATATTCATCTATTTTTTCAATAATTATTTCATTTAAATCACTATATTTGCTATTTGGAAACAAAATTGATATTTTAGAGCTTTCATAGTCTTCTGTTATTTGATTTTCTTCTTTTGATACTGAAGTGACATTGTATTTAAATGTCGTTATATTCTCTTTGTATGCAAAAAAAATTATGTTTAAAACTAGTAAAATAAAGCAAATAATTACATATAAAAATTTATTCATTTAAATTCACCATTACATTCTATGTAATTGGTACTTGGTAATTTGACTTTTATTATATTAACTATTATACTAATTTGGTAAAAGGATGAGGATAATATGAAATTTGTTATGCTAACTGAAGAAGAGTTTGAAAAAGCTAGTCTTGTTTTACCTTGCTCTAACTTTGAACAGTCTGTAAAATGGGGCGAGCTTGAAGAAAAAAATGGCTTCATTTCACATTTATTAGGGGTTAAAGAAAAAAATAAAGTCGTAGCAGCTTGCTTGTTACTTGAGAAAAAAGAACTAAAAAAATGGTCTGTTTTCTATTCACCAAACGGTTATTTAATTGATTATTACGATGAAAAGTTATTATCTTTTTTTACAGAAGAGATTAAAAACTTTGCTAAAGAACGTAAAGGAATTTTTGTAAGGATTGAACCTTATTGCAGTGAAAATAATTCTATACTTGAATCTTTAAAATCTTTAGGCTACGCTAACTTAAATCAAAAACATGTTGCCTTTACATTAGATTTAAATGGAAAAGATGAAAATGAATTACTTGATACTATGGATGTTAAAGCAAAAGATATAATAAAAAATAATGAAAAATATAATATTGAAATAAGAGAAATTAATGAAGAAGAATTACCTATGTTTAAAAACATTATAAATAGTGCTTTTTTAGAGAGAAAAATTGCTAAATCTTTTGAAGATTATAAAAGCATAGTAGAAAAACTTAAAGATAACTCTAAAATATATATAGCGGAGCTTAATATCGATGGGTTAATTCAAAAATTAAAAGAAAAGATTGCTGAAAGCAATGATGAAGATAAAGAATTAAAAAAGGAATTAGAAGAAAGAATCATTCACTACAAAAAAATAGCTGATTCGGATGGTAGAAGAATTGTTTTAGGCGGTATAATATTTGTGGTATATAACAAAGATATTACAGTGATTTTTAGTGATAGTTATGATAAATACGAAGAGTTTTCTCCACTTTATACTCTTTATTGGGAACTTATTAAATATGCTTTAAATAATGGTTATACTAAATGTAGTTTCCGTGACATAAGTGAAGAGCTAAAAAAAGGATTTAAAGTAAATGTCACAGAATATGTTGGAGAATTCGACTTAGTTATAAATAAAACAATGTATCTTTTAAGTAAAGGTTTTAAAATTTGTAAGAAGTAAAAAAATAAGTCAGCTCAAAATTGAGCTGGCCTTTTTTATCTTTATATAAAAGATTTTATAAACATGATAGGCATCAATATGTAAAATATTAAGACAACAAGTGCATAAATAGCTAAATATATGTAATACACTATGTTTTCTAAAAGCGGAATGCTCATTGTCTGTAAATATTTTATCCATACGATTGCGAGTACAATTCCTAATAATGATAGAACTGCTCCAATTATGATACCTTTTGGTATGTAAACTACTTCAATAGTGTTTTCACCATCATGTAATTTAATTCCTAGAAAGTTATCATATACTCTAAATATTTCATTAGTATTAGAAAAATATCCATCTAAATATGTTATTGGTAAGAAAAGTATCTCTCCTTCTCTTCCTTCTACATTTATAGTAATGCTATTACCATTAAACTTAACATCGTATGTTTCATCATAATAAGTTTCAATAAAATCATCAAGTTTGTTTAAATCTAGCTCTCCTACTGTTATATGATTTAACATTGTCTTCTTTATCGATACTATTTCAATAGTAACATTTTCATTTTCGTAGTCTCCTAACAAAAGTGCTCCGTTTCTATCTGAATTTGGTACACTAGCGTACTTAAGAGTTCCATTAACATAAACATCAAATGCATTGTAATTATTACACTTGTTTACACTGTCAAATGCTGTAAATATTTCTAAGTATATTCTCTTTTTCCCATGTACAGAAATTTCTTTTTTAATTTTTTCATCTTTTGGATAACTATCTAAATCTTCTTTTGATTCATATAGTGTTTCTATATCAAAAATATTTTCTTTACCGGTTATTGAATTATATACAATGTTGCTAGCTTCAAAACTATTTTTAGAATTTTCTAATGATGCATTTTCTATTATCTTATAGCCATAAGGCATATTACTATTAAATTCATAATATTTTAAGTCTTTTTCTTCATTTAGAAATTTATAATATAAATCGCTATATTCATTCTTGGTTACTATATATTTTTGTGCCAATATAATATCAGTGAATAGATTACCCCCAATTGACTCAGTATCCATCCAGTAAGAATCATATCCAAGTCTTTGCATTGTCATAAAGTTTGTTTTATCAGTCAAAGAAGTAAAATTGGAATATGTATTTATACCAGATACCATACCGTAATTACTTATTAAATCTCTTGATACTTCTTTAATGTAATAATTATTTGTTACTCCTTTTATGGCATTCATATTAAGCATCTGCTTATATTGTTTTTTTAAAATACCTTCTGGGTCATATCCTCCAATATAAAGATATGAATTAAATAATATTGTAATTATTCCTAATATGTAAAGATTTATTTTCTTATTTTTTAACTGGGTAATTATTAAGAATGCTGTTACAACTGTAGCAACGAATACTATAAGCACTAAAAGAAATGCTGTCTTATCTTTTGTTAAGCTTAGCCTGTCTATTACTTTAAATATGCGAATTCTATATTTATAAATTATTATAGTCATTAAGCTAAATGTTCCAGCAAGTGATAGATATGAAAGATAATTTCCAAATTTAAATTTAAAGCTCTTCATGCTATCAATATTTTCTAGAACATAACATGAAATAATTAAAAGGAAGAACATCATCAAGAATCCATATCTATATGGAAAATATACATAACTACCAAAATGCCACATTTTATTAACTGGTTCCATAATTACTGGAATAGCTAAAATTGCAAGGTTCAAAATAGCAAATAAAGAAAACTTCTTATGTTTTTTATAATTAAGTAATAATATTATAGTAAGTACTATTGCGATAGCACTCGTAAAGAAAAATGATAATTTATCAGAAAGTGGACCAAATTTTGAATTTATAATAACGGATAAATCGAATCCTGCCCTTTCTGAAGATGCTATTTGAAGCATGGTAGGAATAACTACAACGGATGATATTAAAAGGGAAATAACTGTAGATACTCCTAAGTTAAATATGGCTTTTTTTCTATTTCCTGTCTTATAAATATATAGGTAAATAAGTGATGCTAATATTATGTATAAAAGTATCATAAATGATATGTAGAATGAACATACTAAAGAAATACTTAAAATAATTATGTACATCTTATTATCTTCTAAATCTAAAACTTTCTTTAGTCCTACTATTAAAAGTGGAAGTAAATATACAGCATCCATCCATGCTGTTATTATATATAGTACCAGTGTATAACTAGAGAATGCATATAACAATGATAAAAGTATTGAATATGGTGTTTTTATCTTTTTAAATGTTTTACTTATAAAATAAAGCGCAGTTAGCGAAGATGCAATAATCTTAAGTGCTACTACAATAGATACTGCATTTACAACCATATTACGTGGGAAAAATAAAAGTACTAATGTAAATGGGCTCAAAATGTAATATGCTATTACACCAATAAAGTTAAGACCACCACCAGAGGTAAAATCTACAAATATGGAATCACTTCCCCTTATTGCATCATAAAATTTATAATAGATGGCGGTAACTTGTTCATGCATGTCACTCCATATAATTGAATTTCCTCCAAAAGGGAAAATCTTTTTTGTAATAAAAACTATGCATATAATTGCCAATGATATTAAGCCTGTTAGTAAATACTTCTTCTTTTTATCTTCCATAATACCCTCCTCTTTTTACTAATTATTCTTAGTTTATTGTATTCTCAATCTTTGATTCAACCTTTTTAGGGAATGGATATAAGAATTCTTTTAACTCTTTTTCTATGTACTTTGTTTCTTTTTCAAATTCTTTTGAAGAGCTAAAAACTTGTGTATTACAAATTGAAATATTAGGATTAAATCTTTCAAATTTTCTTACATGACTTTCTTTTGAATAGCCCAAAAATTTTCGAACTTTTTCTTCTGTAACATCGTAGTTATATACTAAGTCTTCAAACTTAACACGCAATACTTTTTTATTGTCTTTTTGTTTTTCTAGTGCTCTAATATCTTTATACTGTCTACAAAACTTTTTAACATCAAAAGAATATGGTACATCTATACCTTTCTTTTGCCATGCATATTTATTTATAATAAAGACATCTCTTGGATCCCTTTCTACTATAATAACTTTTACATTATCATCAAAATAATTATCTAGTCTAAAAACATTATGTGGTAGTAGTAATTGGTCCAATAACAAATCTTTATCACTTGAATCTATCATTTCAAAAACATTGTTAATAAACTTTCTAGTTTCTTTATAAAATTCCTCTGGACTTTTATATGATAATAACATCTCATCATATAGTAATGGTTTCTTTATTAAATTTTTTTTCTTAGTTATTCTTTCAAGTGCTATTTTAAAGAATGATTTTATTTGCATTTTTTTTGTAGGATTTTCTTGATAATACCAGTAGTTTTTTGATTTAACGTCAGTAATTGAATCTACATAACGAATAACCTCATCATAGAAACCTTCACCAATAACTTTTTTATAATAACCTGGCCACCAAAATTTCTTGTCATATAAATCCTTCATTGTTTTTAAAAACGAATGTATTGCTTCATCACTTCTAATCGAATTGTTTCCCACTAAAAGTTTATCTTCTAAATCAAACACACCATTTGGGCAATGTAAAAATATATATTCAAAATCTCTATGTTTGTTATTCACATCCTCAAACTCACTTACAAGATCAGTTATTGCAGATGATCCAGATCCCATGTAACCAGTTGATATTATTATTTTTCTCATATATTCCCCTCCTCTATCAAATCTTCTATTTTTTTTATTTGATTACTCATAGAAAAACGTTTTACATTATGCTTACAATTTTTACTCATCTCTTTGTATAAATTTTCATCAGTAAGGAGTTGTATTATTCTATCGGCATAGTTTGTTTCTTCACTTTCTATGTAACCACATTTATTATTGTCACTCATTTCATCAACACCTGCAACAGGTGTACTTATAAATGGTTTACCTAGGGTCATCCCTTCTATTATTACAGTTGGGAATCCTTCAGAATGTGATGTCATACAAATAATTTTAGATTCATTCATATATTTATATGGATTATTTTGAAAGCCTAGCAATTTAACACTATCTTGCATATTCCAATTTGCAATTTTATCTTCTAATTCCTGTTTTAAGATACCTTCTCCTATATAGGCAAGTTTGAAATTATATCCTTTTTCTTTTACAATTTTCATTATTTTTAACAGTTTAACTGGATCTTTATTTTCATCTAGTCTTCCACAATATATAATATCGAATTTTTCATTTGCTTTTTCTTTTGCCATTTTAATAATATTGTCAAACTCATAACCGTTGTAAATTATAACTGTTTTGTTACGATATTTAGGGTATGTGTTTACAATTGAGTTATAAGTTTCATTAGAAATAGCTACAATTTTATCAACGTTTTTAAAATATTTATCTTGTACTTTTAATAAACATTCATTTCTAGCTATATCGTAAATAGCACCATGTACCCAGCTTAATTTTAATTTGCTTTTTTTGTTTAGTAAAAATGTAGGGATTAAATTGTTGAAAGATATTTCCACATCATATGTTTTATTTAAAAATCTTTTTCGTATTATTTCTGGATGTCTCGTAATTAAGAATCCTATAATTGCATTTTTAATTCTATTAAATATGCTTCTATTTTTAACATTTATTATTGGTGGTAATAAGTTAATGTTATCATTTATTTTTTCCTTTTTTATTCCTGCATATTGATACTCTAAAATGTCGATGTCATATTTTTCAGGATCCATGTTATTAACAACATTAGATAAAATTTTTTCCGCTCCACCACCATATGAAAATGACCAAATTATAAAAAGTATTTTTTTCTTCATTTTTTCTTTCCCCTTAACTTATTGTAAATTGGCAATAATCTTTTATGTTTCATTATTTTTATATGTATTCTAGTTAAAGTTTTCTCTTTTTTTAAATACGGGTTTTTATTCCAAGTTTTAAAATAATTTTCCAAAAAATCTATAGCTTCTAGCTCTTTACTTAGTTTTTCTTTATAATCTGAATAACCTAGCTTATGCACTATAAAAAAGCAATTATATATAAACAATCTTTCTATTTCATAATAATATTTTTCTAATAAATTATTTTTTTCATAATAGTCATAAACTATTTTTAGTACTTCATACATATTAAAGACTTTTTCACTGAATGAATTCATTATTGATCCCTGTCTTTGTCTATAGAAATATAGCGGTAACGGAAGATAACTAATTTTTTTACAAAGCGGATATATTCTTGGTGTTGTTGCTAAATCTTCATACCATAATCCTATTGGATAATTTATGTCATTTTCTATTAATAAATCTCGTTTATAGATTTTATTCCATGCTGCTGGTGGTGAAATCAAACATCTTTTTATTATGTCATTAGTATCTACTTTTTTTAAACCAAATTGTTTGTTTTTCTTATCTTTATTAAAGTACTCATAAAAGTCAAAAATTAAAATATCTGGTTTATCCGCTAGTATTTTTTTATCAATTTCTTTTAATGTATTATCATCAATAAAATCATCACTATCTATAAAAAAGATATACTTTCCTTTTGCATTTTTTAATCCATAGTTTCTTGCATCTGATAATCCACCATTTTTCTTTGTAAATATTTTGAATCTACTATCTTTTATTTCATTTAGGTATTCTTCCAAAATTACTCTACTTTCATCTTTAGATCCATCATCTACAAAAAGAGCTTCAAAATTTTTATAAGTTTGATTATGTATGCTTTTTGCACATTCAACAATATAATCTTTAACATTATAAAACGGAATAATAATACTATACTTAATCACTTTATTTTCCTCCTAGGCACTCCCTATAATTATTTTTTTTCATAATAAATTCTTTTATCATAACCATTCCAAAAGCTTGAATAATATATGCACTAATTACTCCTACTAATCCAATTGATTGAATTGAGAAAAATAAGAATATCAAATATACAGTATTTACTACAATCAGTATCGGTATGTTGTATTTCACGTATCCAAGTGCCATAAATAAATTATGTGTTCCCATTGCCGCATTAACGTATGATATAAAGGCTAAATAAAGAATAAATGCTCCTATATATTTATTAACATCATCAATGAAAAAATGAAACCATAATGGATATGTTAATATAGTACCTAATGCTGTTACAACAAATATTCCAAGCATTAACTTTTTCAATTTCATTGATATTTTCTTTGCACCCTCATAATCTTTTTCAACTACTTTTACACTCATTTCTGGATATATAATTTGATTTATAGGATCACCTAATTTATTGATAACTGTTCCAAGTTTTTCAAAAACATTATAAGCTGAATTTGCAGCAAATCCTAAATATTTATTTATTATAAGTTGTGTTACTTGGTTAATTGGTAAATCCAAAGTTGATGTTAAATTACTATATATATTAAATACAAGAAAGTCTTTTTTGTTTTTTAATTTTACTTTATAAAAGTCTAGTAATTTTTCTTGTTTTAATACTTTATATGTATAGTATATAAGTAAAATATTGTTAGTCATAACTGCTACCATTTCCGCTATAAGGAAAGATACAAAGTTTTTACTAAATAGTAGACAAATACCATATCCAATACATCTTACAACATTTGTTATTACTTGTCCTATTACAACATAATTATATTTCTCGTAAGATCTTAGCACCCCTATAGTTGTACCTTGTATGTAAAATACTTGTGTTATTAAATATAAAACAACGTATTTTTTCATTTCTTCCGGCCAGCCCATTAGTTTTATCACAGGATTTCTAAGTAAGATTCCTGCAATAAACATAAGAATCAAAGAACAAACGTCAAAAACCAGTGACCATTTAATATAAAGCTTGACATCATCTTTATTCTTATCCTTTTTGGCTTGTGCTAAATACTTTATCAAAGCTTGGAATGTTTTAAAAGAAAAAAAGCTATAGAACAGTGTTGCGTATGTTTGTACAACTATTAAAATACCATGTTTTTCAGAACCAATTCCTCCAACAATAATCATTGTTGAAATAATCCCAAATATAGAAGAAATACCCTGCCCTGTAAAAATTAGTAAGAAATTTTTTACCAACTTTCTTTGGGAAAGTTCTTTTATATATTTTTTTATTTTTTCTTTCAAAACTACTCACTCTCTTTCACATAATACAATCTATATCTCTCAGTTTGGTATACGAATTTTAGTTTTTTTAGCAAATTATTATATATTTCCTTATCTTCTCTGTAGTCCTCTAGCATTTTTTCATATTCTGAATCAAGCATGCCTTCCTTCTTTATCGGTTGAGGGCAAAGAACGTTTGGTGTTGTGTTTTGATACTCATCAACAGGGCACTCCAAATCAATCGTTATAAAGTTAATATCTAAATGTTCAAAGACATCGTCAAAATCTTCACCAAACTGATCTATATACTCCTGTTTTACTTCTCCTCTATTTAAATAATATAAGACAGATATATAATAAGCTCTTTTTGTAAATGTATCATCTGGTATATATTTTAACGTTCTATCTAGAAGAGAATACATTTCAGGATTAAACATTTTTAATTCACTATGAACTGTTGCAATTTTTATATCTTTAATATCATTTACTAAAGCATATTTTTCTAGCTTTTCAGAAGCAACTATATCAGATTCTCTAAGTCTATACATTTTATCGCTTCTTCCAACAATACTAACCCAATATTGAAATTCTTTTAATTGTACAAGAATACAACATGTCGCGAACAAAATACAAAGTGCCATTACAATTTTTTTACAATTTACGTTATCAAGGAAAAAGTCAAAAACACTATAATATAAAATCGGATTAAATATTAGTACAAAAATTCTATTATATGTTTCAGAAGTTAAAGCCGTTGATATAAAAGGTATTGCAAAAGGATTTAAAAATATTCCTGCAATACAACAGAAGTATAAAATATAAGTACTCATTGTTTGCTTTCTATACAATAATAAGTATAAAAGCAAAGCTACATACAATATATTGAATGTTGTTATGATTATATAAGAATAATGAAAGTCATTACTACCAAATAAAGGGAAAAGAGCGTTCACAAAAGTTGATAAATACTCAGTCGTAGTACAATTGATTTTTCTTTTAGAAATTATCAACAGTGCAGATAATATAATTGGTAATACTGAAAATGCTATAACAAAATATTTAAGTATTTTGAATATTTTATCTTCTAATTTCAATATACTTTTATTAAATTTAAAGTACAACGTATATAAAGCTATGACAATAATTTGAAGTACAAAAGAAACGATATTACTTGAAAAAATAAAATCACTTAAAAATAAAAATGCTGGAAGTAACATAATTGCAAAATCGTTTAAATGTTTTTCTTTTTTCATAAAATACAGTATCAATAATGTTGTATATAATAATATAAAAATTATAAATATGCTAAAGCTTGCATAACTCAACATTGCCATAAAAAATATTGTAATAAGGAAAGCATATTTTCTCTCACCTTTTATATATTCAAATATAATGTAAATAAGAAATGGGATTAGTACTGTCAGTATTACAAAAACTCCTATATACCCTGTCATCAAAATATTATTTAATAAATTTGAATCTAAGGCCAAAAAAATTATTGAAAATATATATAACGAAACGAAAAGTACTTTTTTCCATAGTTTAGAACTAATTTGTTTTGCTAAACCAGATATAACAAATACTAACATTAAAAAAGTTGGGAACGTCATGAAGTAATGTACGTTTGCCATATAATTAAATTTAAGACTTAATATATTTTTAAAAATATTATATATACTTATGATATAACTGCCTATTAAATAGTAGCCCTGTGATGCATACATATTATTTATTTTACTTATTATTTCTCCACTTCTAGGTTGAACATTAAATAATTTAATGGTATCAGCATTTTCATACATTAAAGGAAAATAAAATGAATCATCAAAATACCAATAATCATAAGGAGCAGTTCTCATATAAACAAAAAATATTACACAAGTTATAAATAAAAGTAATATCAAGAACTTATCATTATAAAAATGTTTAATTTTTTCTATATTATAAATATCCATAGCAAGTAAAAACAAAGTTATTAAACTACCAGTTACTGTTAAATACAAACTTGGTAGTTGCAATGTCATAGCAGGATAATAAACAATTTGAAATAAAGATATAATAGAGATAAAGCCAACGAAAATTGTTAAATATTTATTAAAATTTATTTTAAGTTTATCTAAAATAAATTGCCCAACATTATAACATGTTGGTAGTAAAAGAAATAGAAATACCAAAAATATTAAAATAAGTCTAATCATTTTCATCTTCCTTTTCTCTTAGAGCTATTTCATGATTTATATTTTTAACCTTTTCGTTTAGTTTTGAAAATTTTGTCAATAATTTTAAATTATACAAACTAAGAACAAAAACTAAAAATACAATTACAAAGTTGGTTACACTTATAAATCCCAATTTTTGTGAAATAATAGTAACAAATTTTGTGAAAATACTCATAAATACACAAATTAAAGAAAATACAATTGGGAAAATAGCATCTTCTATATTTAATGTTGATTTTCTTATTTGATATATAGTATACCCAAAATATAATAAGGAAAACACAATCAATAAAACTCTTAAAGTTATACTCATATAAATTACCTCTTTCTAAAAATTTGAATAAATAGTATTGATACACACACTCTTAACATATATTCAATGGATTTCAACCTATTTAGGTAGCTCTCCCCAAATTTCCTTTCTTTCATTGTTACTTGTACTTCTTTTATTTTCTTTTTTCTTTTTAGTAAATATACCAAACAGTCAGGTTCTGGTGGATAGTTAATGTTATTTGCATATTCAGGAATTATATCTTTTGCATATGCTCTAAAACCAGAAGTTGGATCTGTTATCTTTTTACCAGTCGTTACTCTAATTAAGAAGGAAATAAGTCTACTTCCTATCATTCTAGCTGAATATGGTTTCTTGGTTTCTACAAATCTAGAACCTATTACAACATCATTACCATTTTCTATTTCCTTAACTAACTTTTCCAAATATTTTGCTTCGTGTTGACCATCGCCATCAAACTGTATTACTACATCATAGTCATTTTTCAATGCATATTTAAATCCCACTTGCACAGCACTTGCCAATCCATAATTAACTGGAAGTGATAAGTAATTAAATCTTTCTTTTTTACACAACTCTAAAGTTTTATCTTTGGAGCAGTCATTAACAATAATATAATCATAATTAGTATTTGTCTTAATATCTTTTACTACAGATTTTAAGTTTAACTCTTCATTATATGCCGGTATAACAACCAAAACTTTCATACTACACACTCCTTTACAAATACATATATTTATTTAGTCTTTTTAATAAGAAACATATCATACCAAACTTCTTAGCCTTAATTAAGAAAAGAAAAGTTTTGTATGGAAATGATAAGTTTTTCTTAACTAATTTGTTATTATACCATAAAGGATACTTTCTTTCCACATGGTTAACAATCTCCTTTACAGTGTTTTTATCAAATTTCTTCATAAAGCTTGCTCTATATAATGTTCCTACCAATACATGATAAATATACGCGAACTCAATACCTTCTTTATTTTCTTTATACAAGTTGTTCTTCTTAGCAAACTTTTCAATAAGTTCCAAAGAATCATATATTTGAAAAATTCTATCATCAAAGGTATGCATTATTGAATTATCATTTTGTCTATAAAAATATAAGCTTTCTTTTACAATAGACTTTTTCTTACAAGTCATTATGTACATAGATGACATTGTCAAATCTTCATACCATTTTCCTACAGGAAACTTTAATCTATATTTGTCTATTACACTTTTTAAATATATTTTGTTCCATGCTGCTGGTACCTTAAAACCATCTAAATCGTATTCGTTTACTGTATTTTTAGTTTTTTTACTATTGTAAACTCTATCAAATTCACAAACTGCTATATCAGATTTGTCACTAATTATTTTTTCTACTAACTTTTCCACATAAAACTCTGATATCCAGTCATCACTATCAACGAAGCACACATACTTACCAGTTGCAAATCTTAATCCATAGTTTCTAGCATCTGACAGGCCACCATTTTTCTTATAAAGGCATTTAATTCTGTTGTCATTTTGTTCATATTCTTTCATTATTTTATCACTATTATCAGGAGATCCATCATTTACTAGCAATATTTCTATATGTTTGTATGTTTGATTTATAATACTATCCAAACATTTTGGAAGATATTTCTCTGTATTATATATTGGTACTATTATGCTTACTAAATCCATAACTATCTCCTCCTTCTGAAAATTTTTACAATTAGCTTCATAGTATAAAACATTCTAAACCTTATAAGTGTTTTTAATACCTTTCTTTTAAAATCAAGCCTTTCTTTTGCTATCTTGTTGTTATAAATATTGGGAAATTTATCTTCTATCCATAATACCATACTTTTGAAATCTTTCATTTTAACATCTTTTGATGCTGATATTCTAAAAGCAGTACTTAATAGACCAGAATACAAGAATATATATTCAAGTACTTCATATATTTTTTTATCTTCAAGTAACTTATGCTTTAATGCAAAATCATAATCAATCTCTAAAACTTTTTTCATATCCAAAGCTTTTTTGCTATATGTTTTTGTTATAGAGTCTGGATTATAATAGTAATTATATAATTTTTCATTAACCCATGAAATCTTTTTAGCAGTTAGAATTAGTCTTGGAGTTGTTGCTAAATCTTCATACCAAATTCCCTTTGGAAATTCAATATTATTTTTAGTAAATAAATCAAGTAAAAATAGCTTATTACATGCTGATGGCATTTCAAAAGACCATAAATCTTCATAATTTTGGATTATTTCTCCAATTTCTTTGTCATCCGATACAGTTCTAAAATCGCACCAAGCAATCTGTGAATCATTTTCAATTATTGAATTATATAGCTTACTAACGTAAGTTGGTTCGATATAATCATCGCTATCTATAAAACATATATACTTTCCTTTGGCTCTTTTAATAGCATAGTTTCTAGCATCTGATAATCCACCATTTTTCTTATAAAAGCATCTAATTCTTTTATCTTTCTTTTCATGTTCTTTCATAATTACATCACTATTATCCGGTGATTCATCATTTACTAACATTATTTCAATATTTTTGTATGTTTGTTTTTCTATACTTTTTATACATCTATCTAAATATTTCTCAACATTATAAATAGGTACAACAACCGATATTAAATCCATAAAGCTCTCCTACTCTCAAATCATTTATGATTTATATATAAACATTATATCATAACAATTAACCATAGTAAAAGTGTTACCTTGATAAAATAACGGTTATGATATATAATTTTATTGTTATTACATAATAATTTGGCCGTTTTGATTACATAATTTGTTATGTAAGTTAGTTAATAGAAGGAAAGGAATCAATTAACTTGAATTATTTATTTTTTCTAAATAATTGATTATATACGAGAATGAAAAGCAAAAAATTATATATTGTGTTTGATCAGATACCAAATAAAAGTTCTGGAGGACTTGTTGCAACTTATATTAGTTTGGTAAAACTTTTAGAAAAAGAATATGACATTGAAATTATAAGTATCTTTGACTGTAATCCAGAAAATAAAGAACAATTTAATAATAATAAAATAAATATTATTAACAAGAAAAGAATCAATTTAAATTTTCACAAAGTATTTAGTTACCTAAAGAAATTTAAACTTATAGACGCTTGTAAATGTTTCATAAATGGCATATATTATTTCTTTAAAATTCCAACAAGTAAAAGTAAGATTAAAAAGTTAATAAAAGAAGAAGATAAAGTTATTGTTTCTTGCCCTTCTGCTGCTATGTTTATGACAAAAAAAAGAGAATTTATATTAGAGATACACACTGATTATAAATACTTTTTTGGAAATAATACGTTAGGAAAACTTCAAGGTAAACTTATGACAAAACCAAAATTAACTTTATTTAGAAACAAGTATGATGCAGAGCATGCACCTAAGTATTTAAATCCAGATTATATATATAATTTTTTTGATAATTCCAATAGTGTTAAAAATGATAAATTGGTAAAAAATAAAATTTTATTTGTCGGACGTTTAGAAAAACACAAAGATCCACTAAGAATGATTAAATTAGCAAGTAAACTACATAAGATAAACAAAGATTTCATATTAGATATATATGGTACTGGTAGTATGGAAGATCAGATCCGAAATAAAATTAAGGAATTAGGACTTGAAAACATTGTAACTTTAAAAGGATTTACTAGTGACAAAAATATTTATAAGAATTATTCTATGTTTTGGCTCACTTCAAATATCGAAGGATTTCCGTTAGTAATTGTTGAAGCAAAAGCATGTGGTATACCAGCAATTTCGACAAATTGGGGAAATGCTGTTTATGAAGCCATAGAAGATAAAAAAGATGGTTATGTTGTGGATAATGATGATGATTTTGTTCAGCTAACAAACAAGATATTAACAGATGAAAAATTGCAAAAAAAATTATCGGATGCTGCATTCAAAAACTTTGATAAGTTTTCAAAAGAAAAAGCAAAAGAAAAATGGATATCATTTCTAGAAAATTATAAAAAATAAATTACTTACTTTCAAAAGAAGAAGATTACTACTTATTTATTTTGATTATATTAGTTTTGCAAAATATGAAGGATGTATGAAAAGAAAAAATGGGTTTACTTTAATTGAACTTTTGGCAGTAATTATTATATTAGGAGTCTTAATGATTATTGCAGTACCTGCTGT
Organism: uncultured Bacilli bacterium; assembly: GCA_934100165.1. Lineage (GTDB taxonomy): Bacteria > Bacillota_I > Bacilli_A > RF39 > UBA660 > RUG13868. The sequence continues at coordinate 9,642 of CAKOPN010000005.1, read as the reverse complement.
TACAAATTATATTTCAAGTACTAGAAAGACTTCTTATATTACTAGTATCAAAGGATATATCGATGGTACTAGAACAAAAACAAATGCTCTAGAATATCCAATTACAGATGTTGAAACTACTTATTATGTACCTACCTTGTATTTTCCTTGAAAAAGGTGGACAAAGTCCTTTTGGAGATTTACAAGAAAGTTATGTAGTTGTAACTTATAATGGTAGTGAATATAATTACTATTACACTGGTAAAGATACTGCTGGATATGGTATTACATTGACAGCAGAAAGTTTACTTGATGAAAATTCTTTAAAACCTGGTACTACTAGCCTTGATTTAAATATCGGCGTTGGGGACAGGAGTAATATTATTGAGTTTGGTAACAGTTGTAAAAGTAACGATTACACTACCAGAACTGCTACTAAAACTATAGAAGAGAATAAGTCTTTCGACTTAGGTGTTCAAGAACTTATCACTTCTACTCCTAGCAATTGTTTTGAAGTTGGGACAGTATTTTCTTCTGAAAAAGAAAATAATACAGATTATATTTATGCAGTAGAAATAACTAAGAAAAAAGTTGATTATAATATTGCTAGTATGTTTCAATATGTTATTACTAGTTGGTATGCAATTGAATCTGTCACATTAAATAATAATAGCAATCTGGATGTTTATTACAAACTAGCAAATAATAACGAATGGAAACCTTTTAATGTTGAGATGACTATTGGATATGATAATCTTGATTCGTTAACTAGCAAGATGGAAATTTCACCAGCAACATTGGATGAGTTTTACAATTCTAATTTTTCTATAGAAAAAATGTCAATGCAAATTATTCCAAGTGTTAATATAAAAGTTGAGAATAATGGCAAAGTTGTGTTTGCTACTAGTCCTACAATATTTCAAAGAAAATAAAGATAGAGTTATTAAATAAACTTTAAATTATTTAACAAAAAAACTACTTAATACATTTTGTGTATAAGTAGTTTTATTTTTATTCTGTTCTAAGTGCTTCTACAGGATCACTCTTACTAGCCATATATGCTGGTATTAAACCACCAATTATCGTTAAAATTACACTAGTTGTAATAAGTATCAAAGCATGAACTGGATTTAATCTTGCAACGTCAGTTAGCTCTGTTAAATTATACAAAATCATATTACCAGGAATTATCAAGAGTCTTGCAATAATAATACCAAGGAGACCAGACGTTACACCAATTATAAAAGTTTCAGCATTAAACACTCTAAATATATCTTTTTTCCTTGCACCAAGTGATCTTAAAATACCAATCTCTTTAGTCCTTTCAAGTACAGAAATATATGTTATAATACCTATCATTATAGAAGATACAATTAGTGAAATAGCAGAGAATAGAATAAGTACAATAGTAATTGCATCCATTATAGAACTAGAAAGAGATACCATAGTAGCTGCTAAATCAGTATAGATGATTCCACCACTTCTCTTTTCAATCTTATTATCTTTAACTAAAAACTCACAATTATTTATTTTAATTACACCATTAAGCATACCACTTTCGTAAGTTAACTCTACAGAATCAGGAACTTTTTCTAATAAAGAATTATCAATTTTCTTTAATCTCTCATCCTTTGAATCCTTCACTACTTCTATTAGTGCATTTAAATAATCTATTGCTATTTGTTCAACACCTTTAATCTTTTCTTCATTATAACTGTCTAGATACTCAGTTATCTTTTCTTTTGAATCAAAATCTTTAGGATATATATTTATCATGTATGGAATACTACTAGCACCAAGATAAGTTAAAAGATTTTCTTTTGTTTTTATTCCTTCTTCCTTATCTATATCTATCTTCTCCCCTGTTAAAACGTTATAATTAACTTCTTTTTGTAATTTTACTACACCAGAATTAGCATTCTTCTCTATTACATACTTAACAAGATCCTCTGTATATGCAATACCACTTCCATTTTGAGTAAGCTTATTATCTTCTTTTCCACGGATAATTCCCACTATTTTCAAAGTAATGGCATTTTCACTGTTGTACATTTCCTCTAAATCATGATTTATCGTGTAATAATTTCCAAGAGACTTATAAAAGTCATCATTCAAAATTAGTTTAAATTCTCTACCTAAAATGTCATCAAAAGATATTTTTTCTTTATCTACATCTAAATTTAAGTAAGATGCTAAAGTCTTATCAATGCCATTTTTACTATCTATAGTTAATACTAATTCTTCCATAGATGATGGCAATTTACCTTTTAATAAATCATAATTTTTTTCAATTACTCCATCTTCTTTCTCATCTAATTTAAACGGTATAACACTGAAGTAAGAATTGGAGTTTGCAGAAAGTGATGTAGGTATTACTGTTTTTTTATTGTTTACCTCACCAATTATGTTGAGTGCTGTTATTCTTGTATATCCGACACCTGACACATAATTTTTATTTATATTTTCAATATATTTCATATATTCATCAGTAAAAACATTTTCATGAGTGAAATTTTCTACCATTGATTCTTTAGGATAAACATATTCTTCTTTTGGATATGACTTTTCATCTTTTTTTGAATCATTTTGCACTTTTATCATTGTATCTTCTGTTATATTCATTCCCTTTTTAGAAATCATTATAGGAAGAGATGAAAGTGTTTCTGTTTCAAACTTATTTATCTGTATATCGAATCCATTTGAAAGAGATAGAATAAGTGCTATTCCAATTATTCCAATACTAGAGGCAAAAGCTGTTAAAAGTGTTCTTCCTTTTTTTGTTACAATATTATTAAAAGATAATTTTAATGCTGTTAGAAAGCTCATTGATGTTTTCTTTATTTGGTACTTTTCATCATTTTTCTCTTTTTCTGTTATAGCATTAGAGTCGTTTTGTAATTTTCCATCTTTAAATTCTATTATTCTACTCGCATAACTATAAGCAAGATCTGCATTATGAGTTACCATTATTACTAATTTATCTTTAGATATTTCTTTTATCAAATCCATTATTTGAACACTTGTTGTAGAATCAAGTGCCCCAGTTGGTTCATCTGCAAGTATTATGTCAGGATCATTTGTCAGTGCTCTTGCTATTGCCACTCTTTGCATTTGACCTCCTGATAATTGATTTGGCTTTTTATGAGCATGTTCCTCTAATCCTACTCTTTTTAAAACTTCAAGGGCTTTCTTTCTTCTTTTCTTCGCATTAACACCACTAAGAGTCATTCCCATCTCTATATTTTCAAGAATCGAAATGTGACTTATAAGATTATAATTTTGAAAGATAAATCCTATGCAGTTATTTCTATAAGAATCCCATTCACCTTGTTTAAACTTCTTAGTAGATTTACCATTTATTATCAAATCTCCACTGTCATACCTATCTAATCCACCAATAATGTTTAAAAGAGTTGTCTTACCACTTCCTGATGGCCCTAAAATTGCTACAAATTCACTTTTTCTAAATTTTAGGCTCACATCATTTAAAGCATGTTGAGTAAATGTTCCTGTTGTATAGCTTTTATTTATTTTTTTTAATTCTAACATGTTGCCTCCTATTACTTAATTAAGTATATATTATTTTAAAAATAGTGTAAATAAAAAGGATGAAATAGCTTTTACTACCTCACCCTAATACTTTATTCTGTTATAGTAAGTTTTTTACCATTTATTGAAACATAATAACTTTCTCTTTTTACTGAATCTGTAACTCCAATATAATCATTATCTGCAATCACAGTATTTACTAATACTGATTCTGGCATTGTGTAAATTATTTCTCCCTCTTCATTCATTATTGCCCATTTTTTTGTTTTAGTACTACTGTCATAAGTTCTAACAATTAAACAGCCAGAGTCAGAAATATACTTTTGATCCTCATATAATCCAAGAGTAAATGTTCCATTATATGTATTTCCCATTGAAGTATATTGCTTTGGCTCAAACATATATTTTTTTGTTTCTTTGTTTAGAATTGTAAAATATCCAGTATCAAAGAATATCAAAGCATTATCATTTACGAATTTTGGAATGTTACTTACGCCTTCGCCTTCTAGGTCAATAACTTTTGTACCTTTCTCATCATAAAAAGCTTCATCAATAAATACTAAACCTTCACTGTATTCTCCAATATTTACATGACGCTTATCACTTGCCACTAAAGTTTTATTACCTTCTTCATCCATTAGATAAACAAGTGGTGAATTTATATCTTGATAGATAATATAACCATCGTCATATGTTCCAGTTAAAACATCAAATCTATCTCCTATATCAAACTTTTTATCTAAATTAGCATTGTAAACAACATACTTATTATCATCTGAATAATATAATAAATACATTTCATTTTCTAGAGAAGTTATACTGTATATTTTTTCTGTTGGTTCTAATATATATTCTTCAAGATCTAAGTCATAAATTCCTTTTTTAATAACTGTTCCCTTGTAACTTTCTTCTTTTACAGTCACTATTACTTGGCTTTCATCAGCATAAGAAATTTCTGAATAGTTATCTTTAAATTTTACCTTGTTACCTTTTTCATCATATAATGATTTTCCTATCATTGCATAACCACTCTTGAAATTGCTCTTTTGGAAATCAAAATATCCATCAATATTTTTCCCAGAAAATTTATTTACAACTTTTCCATCATCATTTAGTAAATATACATAATTTGAATCCATAAGCCATGCTAGACCATCTGAAAATTCATAAGTATTTCCTACAAATACTGGTTTTGTATCTGTCTTATTATCATCTTGTTTGCTATCATCTTTTTTATTATCATCTTTTTGATCTTGTTTTATATTATTTTTATCTTCTACTTTAGTATTATCGCTTTTATTTTCTCTGTTAAGTATAAACATTGTTACTAAAGAACCTGCTAAAGCAAACACTACTATAATAATTATTATTAAAAGAACGTTGTGGTTTTTCTTTTTAGTTGCCTGTGTTTCATCTTCGTTTTCTTCTTTTACAATCGCTTCTTCTTTTACAATCGTAGCTTCTTTAACTTCTTCTTTTTTCTCTTCCTCTATTTTAACAACTTCTTCCTGTTGCTTTTTACTTTCTTTTTTATCTTCCTCAGTTTTTAATTCTTCTTTTGTTTCTTCTTTTATAACTTTATTTTCAAGTTTTTCACCACATTTAGGGCAAAACTTTATATTATCTGCTATTTCTTTTTTGCAATTTGGGCAATTTATTTTTCCCATATATTGTAATCACTCCTTCTTATTACGATGAAAATTATAACAAAATTTTCTATAAGTGTTAATATTTTTTGTCAATTTAAATGTCTTTTTCCGTCTGCTTTGCTAAAGATGATGTAAATGTGTATGTTGGAGCATCTTTCCACATATCTTCTTCATTCTCTTTTTCTTTCTTTGGCTCTTTAAAAATAGAATCAAGTTTTACCTTTATTTGATCTTTATTAAATGGCTTTGAAATATAACTTGTGAATCCTTCATCTTTGTATCTTTCTTCTGCTCCTGCTACTGCATCCGCTGTAAGTGCTATTACTGGTGTATTAAATCCATCTATTTTTTTAAGCTCTTCTAATGCTGTCTCTCCACTCATAATAGGCATCATTATATCCATTAAAATAATATCATATTTTTCATTATTCTTAATCTTATCTACACATTCTTTACCATTGTAACATTCATCAATGACTTTGAAGTTTAACTGTTCTAAACTTCTTCTTGCTACTTTTATATTTAATTTGTTATCATCTACTATTAAAATACTTTTTGTCTTATAATTTACTCTCTTCTTTCTAGACTCTTTTACTATTTCACTAGTATTTATTAACTGTGTATCTGTAATTGGTCTTGTCATACTTCCTATTCTTTGTGGTATATGCACGATAAATATTGAACCTTTTCCGAACTCTGATTCTACATTTATCTTTCCACCCATTAGTTCTACTAACTTCTTTGTTATTGCAAGTCCTAGTCCTGTTCCTTCTGTTGTAGTATTTCTTTCTACATCTAGTCTTTCAAACTTAGTAAATAACTTTTCTATATTTTCTTTCTTTATTCCTCTTCCAGTATCCTCTACAGATATCATTAAATTACATATATCATTTTCATTTATACATTTTACTGTTAAATTAACTGTTCCTTTATCTGTATATTTAATTGCATTAGATAAAAGATTATTCACTATCTCTTTAACATGTCCTCTATCTCCTACTAACTCATATGGAATATCTTCTGCAATATTTACTTTTAACTCTAATTGTTTATCTCCAATACGTACGGCATTTATTCTTGCTAGTGTTTCTATTTCTTCTTTGAAGTTATATGGAACTTCTATTATTTCCATCTTGTCACTTTCTATTTTGCTTATATCCATTATATTTCCAACGATTTCTAGAAGAGTTCTAGATGCTGAGACAACATCTTCTAAGTCTTCTTTCATACTCTCAGGGCATTGATCTTTTTCTTTCATATCTTCAGATAACCCAACGATTGCATTTAATGGTGTTCTTATCTCATGGGACATACTTGATAAGAAATCACTCTTGGCTCGGTTTGCTTTCTCGGCTTGATCTTTCGCAATTATCATATCGTTAAGCATTTTTATGTCTGGGTTTTCTATCGTATGATACATTACAAATATTATCATAAACTCCATAACAGTCATAATTGTAATTTCAGGATTAGACTTCTGCACCACTGATACTGCTAGCATACATAGGACAAACAAAAATATTGGTATTGCCTTTTTCCAATCAATTGTTTTTATATTTTTAATCATTGGTATTGCCCAGGAAGTGATTACCAATGCTGAAGATGTGTAAGCCCAGTTAACTGATAGTCCAGTTGCAAAACCTTTACCTGTTGTTATTGGTAAAAAGATAACTGTAACTACACATATAGCCCAAATTATATAAGACGTAATTCTTAACTTCTCATAGTGCTCTATATCATTGTTTTTTCCAGAACTATAACAAATTACGTAAATATATAGTGTCATGTAAAGTAAAAAACTCATTAAACAAACCAAATATAGTTTTGTAGAGATATGTGGAAGTATACTGTCTACCTCAGATGTATATCCAATATATGAACAGGCAAGTTCGCTTAATAAACTCATTAAGTTAATTACTAACAAAATTGAAAATACCCTCATTTCTCTAGTTTTAATATGTCTTTTAGAAAAATAAATAATATTTAATACTATAGAAAATAACACACCACATAAAATGAAATAAAAAAACTTTCCCATACTGCACCTTCTTATTTTTTTACTATATGTAGTATATCATGTTTTTTGCACAAAAAAAAGAGAAGTAATTAACTTCTCATCTTCTTTAACATTTTTGCATCTTCTTTTAAATATTTTTTCTTTAAGTCATTAAAAGATATTGTTTTTTCATCAATTCCTACTCTTTTTAAAGTACTTGTACTTCTTTTACCAGAAGGATCTAGTGGGAATGATTCTTTATTATCTCTAAATCTTATGTATAGTTTGTCTTTGACTTCGTCATTAAAATCAGAATCTATTCTTTCTATAACACTTTTTCTTACAGCATCTTCTGATTTTTTCTTATGTGGTTGAAACTCGATATGACATATTAAATTATTTTCTTCATCATTAACTGTTGAACAAGACATAACATTTTTAGTATCTTTTAAAACACTGTCTTCAATTAAATAATATGGAACTTTACTACCATCTGATAAAGTTAAATAACTATTCATTCTACCTTTCATCTTAATTCTTCCAGTTCTATCTTTATATGAATAAGTAGTTAAATCAAGCCATGTTTTACCACTTGCATCTTGTACATGTGTATGTTTATTTAATTCATCGTCAGTATATCCAATCATTTCACAAGGGCTGTTGGCCACTAATCTTCCAGGTTCATTTATTTTGCAAGAGTTACCTTTTTCATCTAATACATCTATTTCTGCAAATTTATGAGGTGTTAGTCCAAGAGATTCTTTTTTTATTAAATGGTTAAGTTTCTTTTCTTGTAATGCTTTGAAAAGTGTAACAAATATTCCGCTACTTTCTGTTGTTCCACCACCAATTGAGAAAGTTACTGGTGCAAGTGGAAATGGTAATTTTTCTGTTCCAAATTTATGTTTTCTTGATGTAGCATTAAAGAATTTTTCTTCTCCAATAGAACATGCTTCTCCTGTTACAGTTGGAATCATTAAGAATGGTAAGTTAACATCTTTCCAAGCATCATCAAATTCTAACAATTTACATAAATTTCCCCAAAATCCTGCACTTGCTGGTACAAAGTTTGGTTTATTTATAATAAGTGAATAAGGAAAAAAGTCCTTATTATAGAATGGCTCTAATGCTAGTGTACAGTTACAGTATAGTGTATCTGATAGTGCACAAGATAATTCCATATGTGTATATGTAGGTATATGTCCAAGTATTTTCATATTTTTCATAGTAGGCATACCAGATACATCTGATTCTTTAAATCTAGATAATGTTATATAACTTCTGTTTGACTGCTTAACTCCCTTTGGATGACCAGGTGAAGTTGTACCACTTGTGTATGTAATTGAACACAAATCATTTAAATCAACATTTTCTACTACTTTACCAGTGTAATTTTTCCCTATCTCTTCAAATGATTTAACATCAATTACATTTCCATTATAATCTTTTTTAATTTCTTCTGTATGATTTTCAATTGGCACAAACATATCATCAATAATACTATGTGGATTTACTTTTTTACCATTTTTGTCTTTAAGAGAATCTGTTAAAGAAAAACATACAACATTCTCTATTTCACTTTCATTAATAGAGTCCTTTATCGCACTATAAGATATATCATCTATAAAAATATTTTTACTTTTTGTATTATTTAAAATTTCTTTTAAATAGTCTTTATCAAACCACTCTCCTACAATATTGGCTGTTGCTCCAATAAAACTAGTTGCTAAAAATAAATAAACAAACTCTGGAGTATTAGTAATACACATAGGAATTTCGTCACCTTTATTGTAACCCATTTCTTTAAGTGACTTTGCATATGCAAAAGCTTTTTCAAACATTTCTTTATAAGAAATTTCATTTCCCCTGTATAAAAGTGCAGGCTTTTCCATATGTTCTTTGTTTCTTTCAAATAACTCTACTGCTAATGAATGGTTTCTATTTAACTCAATGTCATCTAGTGCAGCAGCTACTTTTCTTGGAACATCACCATATACATATGGTTTTGAACACTTAGTTTCATTTTCTTTTTCAGTATTTATTTCTTTTAATAATTCATCATATAAACTCATTATATACACCCCTTAAATTGATTAGTATGTTAACATAAAATTATCAATGTGTAAATAAAAAAGGAAAATTTATCGCTTTTTACCAACTTTTATAAAAGTAGAATAATTATAATTTATCCTCATTATCTTTTGCAAGAGAAGATGTAAATACATAAGTTGGAGCATCTTTCCATATATCTTCTTCATTCTCTTTTTCTTTCTTTGGCTCTTTAAAAATAGAATCAAGTTTTACTTTTATTTGATCTTTATTAAATGGCTTTGAAATATAACTTGTGAATCCTTCATCTTTGTATCTTTCTTCTGCTCCCGCTACTGCATCTGCTGTAAGTGCTATTACGGGTGTATTAAATCCTTCTATCTTTTTAAGTTCTTCCAATGCTGTCTCTCCACTCATAAT
>CAKOPN010000004.1 GCA_934100165.1 uncultured Bacilli bacterium | reverse complement strand
CTTGTGGATTTAAAAACAAAAAAGAACTTATGAAATATACTAAAGCAGTTATAAAACTTGCTAATAAAGTTAAATAAAGAATAGATTTTCTAAAAGAATTTCTATTCTTTTTTATTTTGGAAATGAGGTAATATGATGCCATTTTGGAAATGGTTAATATTTATAGTGTTAGTTTTAGGACTATCACTTTTTTATTTTGTGCATTAAAAATATCTAGTAAGAGTGCTAGAGAGGAAGAGAGGCGAATTAAATATAAAAAAATTAGGTGAAATAATTAAAATAGCAAGAAATAAATTAAATCTTACTTTAAGTGATTTATCAAGAATATAAAATATATCTGAAATAGAATTATGGTTACTAGAAAATGGGAGAATTAAAAATCCTAAATGTGTATTTTTATTTAGTATTATTTATATTTTTATCTCATATAGTTAGATGAGGACGGTATAACATGTATAACACAGATGAAATTGAAATAAAGTGTAGTACCAAACATTTGCCTTTGGAATATAAATTATTAGAATGGCGACTAATTTTAAATAGAGAATTATATGAGAGTAAAGTAATTGATTTAAAAGTTTTTAGTTTAATGGAACAATCAATACTTGGAAGAATGACAAAAATAAAAAATGAATATAAAGACAAGAGTAATGATGGTTTGACAATAGGGAAAAATCATGGTAGCATGTCATCATCCTAGTTATCTTGCTTTTTAAGAACATGAAAGGAGAGTGAGGAATAATGGATATAAAAAAAGCAAGGGAAGATTTAAGAAAAGGAAAAACGATTTATGATATGCCACTTAGAGTAGTATATTATGCTCGTGTTTCAACAGATAAGGACGATCAATTAAATAGTTTGGAGAACCAACAAAACTATTTTAAAGAGATGATAACGGAAAACAAAAACTGGGTATTTTGTGGTGGTTATATAGATGAAGGAATTAGTGGAACTGCTGTAAAAAATAGAGATAAATTTCTAAAAATGATAGAGGACGCTACTCTTGGAAAAATAGATATGATAGTTACAAAAGAGATATCAAGGTTTTCAAGAAATACTGTTGATAGTATAAAATATACAGAGTATTTATTAAAACAGGGAGTTATTGTATATTTTTTATCAGATAATCTTAATACAATAGGGGAAGATTCGGAGTTTAGACTTACAATTATGTCAAGCTTAGCTCAAGATGAAGTTAGAAAACTTTCTGAAAGAGTTAAATTTGGTATTAATAGAATGATTAAAGATAGAAAACTTATTGGTGGTAATTTAACTGGATATTTCAAAAAAGATGGAAGATATGAAATTAATCCAGCAGAAGCACCAATAATTACTTATCTTTTTGAAACTTATGCATCTGGGAAAGTTGGTCTTAAGAAGATAGGACAAGATCTTGCAAAAATGGGATATTTAAATTCAAAAGGGGAACCATATTCCGATACAACTATGGCAAAATTTTTAACTAATCCTAGATATAAAGGGTATTATACTGCTAGATTAACTGAGGTTGAAAATTATAAAATACATAAAAAGAAAAAAGTTCCAAAAGATAGACAAATAATTGAGCATGATGATAGAGTTCCGGCGATTGTATCTGAAGAGTTATGGAATAAAGCAAATGAACTTCATGAGATGAGAAAAAAATCACCTGCAAGACACATTCTAAATTCTGAAAAATCTTTAGAAACTGCAAAATATAGCTGTTTATTATATTGTAAGGATTGTGGTAATGTATTTATAAGAGCTGGTGGAAGTAATAGAGCAAATAATCCTACATGGTCTTGTAAGAAATATAAAACTGAGGGAGTTGGTGCCTGTTCTTCACCAATCTTAAGAGAAGAATATCTAGATAAGATATTTGTACAAATATTTAGTGATTTTATAGATAATAAAAAAGAATATTTAAGTGGGGTAATAAACGAATATGAGAATATTATAAGCAGTAATAATAGTTCTGATAATATTGGAAGCATAAACAATCAAATTACAAAAATAGAAAACCAAAAGAATAAATTATTAGATTTGAGTATTAAAGGAATGATTGATGATTTAGAGTTTAAGAAAAGAAATGATAAGTTTAACAATGAAATTAATTCCTTAAAAAAGAAAATTGATAGACTTAATAATCCTAATGCAGAACTTACAAAATTAAAGGAAAAAATAATAGAAGTTAGAAATACTCTTACTTCAAAAGCTGATTTACAGAAAGAGCTACCTAATTTAATGAGAATATTAGTTGAAAGAGTAGAAGTTGAAAAAATAAATGGCGATAGAAAACATGTAAGATTAATTATTTATTTCAATTTTAATGCAGATACAATATACAGAGAATTAGAAATTGATAACAAAAGAAAAAAACTTGAGTTATCAAATTTTTATCCAGAAAAATGTTCTTTTGGTGATAAAGAGATTCAAAATAGCCGACATAAGAACATTGGAATTAAATGTGGAACTCTTGAAAATAAAGGGAAAAATGCTCTTTTCTGTTCCAGTGGTAACACCAAGCAACCCAGGGTTTGTAAAACTTGGATTAACGCTTGGAAAGGAAAAATTATTTTCTTATCTTGATTTGTTTGGATTTGGTGCTAGAACTGGTATTGACCTAAACGGTGAAGGAAAAGGTATAATATTTCCACTTGACAAAGTTGGTGATCTAGAGCTTGCTACAACTGCATTTGGTCAAGGAGTAAGTGTTACACCTATACAACAAGTAACAGCAGTTAGTGCAGTAGTAAATGGCGGTGATCTTTACAAACCATATATAGTAAAAAGATTCTTAGAACCAGAAACTAATAGCGTAATTAAAACGTATGATAAAACTCTTGTTAGAAAGACAATTAGCAAAGATACTAGTGATAAAATGCGTTATGCACTTGAAAGTGTTGTCGCACGTGGTGGAGGAAAGTATGCTTATATTGATGGTTATAGAGTAGGTGGCAAAACAGGAACAGCGCAGAAAGTACAAGATGGAAAGTATTTAGTAAATAATTACATAATGAGTTTCATGGCAGTAGTACCTAGCAATGATCCTAAAGCAGTACTTTATCTAGCCATAGATAATCCAAAAAAGACAGCACTTTTATCTAGCTATACAACTGCCCCAATTGCAAGAAAAATACTTCTTGATATAATTGATGCTTTAGACATAGAAAAACAAGAAGGTGGCATTGAAAAAGTTAAACAGTGGGATGATATTACTTATTTTACCGTACCGAATGTTATAGGAAAAACAGCAAAAGAAGCATCAAGAGAATTATATCCTGTCGAAGTTGAATATTCAGGAACAGGAACCAAGGTAGTGGAGCAGTCACCAAAAGACGGTACTAAGATTGATATAAATAGTAAAATAAGACTTCTTTTAGGAGAATAAAAAAATAAAGCCCTTAATTTTTAAGGGTTTTATCATTAAATAAAGTTTTTATAACTTTTAATTTTATTTGATAAATAATTAACACCAACACCTGCTAATATAAAGACAGCAACTCTAGGAGTATAAGTATATCTATTCATTACTTCAATTAGTAAATATATAACAAAGTATGCAGATAACAATATAACAAATAAATCCAGTCTTTTATCATATTTTGTCTTTATTAAAGAGAAAAGACCAATTAAAGCTAAAACAAAAATAATTATGTATAACTGTTCATTTAGAGCATTTAAAAATTCATTTACACTTTCTCCAGATATTTGTTTAGAAAAAATGGTTATATTATCGTTATTTAAATAATCATTTGACCAGTACAAGTTGTTACCGGTCCAAAAAGCTTTTGCTTTTATGGCTAACAATTTAGAAAATTGAATGGGATTTCCTATAGTTCTAGATTTTATAATTTCTAGCTCTTTTTCTCTATTTCCTGAGTAAATAAGATCATCTTCGTTGTATCGCCCTTGCTTTTCATAATTTGTCCCTAAAACAAACTTCCATAACGGATCTTGATTACTAAGACCATTTTTACTTAAATTAAATGTTTGAAATGCTAAGGAGCATCCTTTTGTAACAAAGGTGTAACTAAGTATTAAAACTAGAACTTTTAAAGCTATACTTCTAAAACTTTCTGATTTATAACATACACACAAAAGATAAGTAATTACTGTCAAAACAAAAACAATTCCTTCTGGACGCATGATATTTCCAATACCAATTAAAGTCCCCACTATTAGATATTTTAAAACTGGCTCTGTCTTAAAAATATTATCTTTAATAATTATATATAAAGCCAAGAAAAAAAGAAATGTTGGCATATGCTGATTTGTTAAAACAGTTGTTAAAAGAACTGGGTGTAAATAAAATACGTATGCTAAGCTTGTAAATTTAGCAACTTTTTCATTTAAAAAATCCTTTACTATTAAATAAATCAAAACAGTTGTACCAGAAAGTGCTAAACAGTTAACTATTTTCAAGAAGAAAATACTGTTACATATATTTAATAATATAGCCTGGTAAACTACATGACCAACTTGGTAACTCCACTTTATAAAGTAACTTGATTCTGTATAACTTAAATCACCAACCCTTAACAAATTGGAGGCTTGATACATAGTTAGAAAATCAGATTCTATTGGAGGAGTAATTATTAAGATAGCTACTATTTTTGTTAACATTGATAATATAAATAACATAAGTGGAAATTTTGAAATGTTCATCTTAAATGATATAAATACGATAATTCCAAATATTACTATGGTATAAATATATTTCTCTGCTATTAAGAAAAGTAAAAATACAGTGCTAAAGGCTAGTAACAAAAAGATAAGTGGCCAGTTAGAAACTTTTATTTTATCAAAAAAACTTTTCATATTTTTCCTTCTTTCCTGATTTATTGTAACACATTTTATAGCCTAAAAAAATAATATTGAGTTTGGTTATTATGTCTATGATATAATCTAATTTAAAGAAATATAAAAAAACTTGTGAATCTGAGGTGATATCTAAGTTATGAAAGATTTGGAAAAAAAGAGTTGAAGCGATAGAAAAAAGCAATAAGAAAATTGAGACTGATAAAGCTTGGGAAACATCATGGACAAGAAGAATTTGCATAATGATATTAACATATATAGTTGTTATAGCATATTCTTACGTAATAAGAAAATCTGATAACATTTTCTTAAACTCACTAGTTCTAGTTATTGGTTTTACTTTATCAACTATGTCATTAAACTTAGTAAGAAAAATATGGGAAAAACAAGAGAAAAAATAAATATATAATAAAATTTATAGTTAGTAATTTTTAAAGCATAAGTTAAGCAATTAAAATCTTATGTTTTTTTGTGAAAAAAGTGAAAATATACTTAAAAAAAGTAGTCAATTGAAAAGTGTGAAGTGCCATGTTAAAAGTTCTCTTATATCTTTACTTTAATCAATAATTTGGTATAATTATTATAGATAATAAGGAAGTTTATTATTGAATAATAATAGAAAGGTAGGAGAATAATGAGTAGCATTCATGTGACAAGCGAAATAGGAAAATTAAAAAAAGTTTTACTTCATAGACCAGGAAATGAGCTTTTAAACTTAACTCCTGATACTCTTGGAGAATTACTTTTTGATGATATTCCATATTTAGAAGCTGCACAAAAAGAACATGATAATTTTGCTAGGACTTTAATGGAAAATGGCGTTGAAGTTGTTTACCTTGAAGATTTAGTAGCAGAAGTAATTGGAAGTAGTGCTGAACTTCGTAGCAAGTTTATAAGACAATTTATTGAAGAAGCTGGAATTCATACTATTAAATATCAACTTCTTGCATACAATTTTCTAGATAAAATTAAAGATCCTAAAAAGTTAGTGTTACAAACGATGGAAGGAATTCAAATAAAAGATTTTCCATTCCGAAAAAGGGCTGTTGAAAAGACACTAGTTGACCTAGTTGATGAGCCTGAGAAGTTTATCGCCGCTCCAATGCCTAATTTATATTTTACAAGAGATAACTTTGCAAGTGTTGGTGAGGGTATAAACTTAAATCATATGTATTCTGTTACAAGAAACAGAGAATGTATTTATGCTGAATATGTATTTAAATATCATAAGGATTATAAGAGAGTTCCATTATACTACGATAGAGCATATCACTGGCATACAGAAGGTGGCGATTTATTAAATATAAATGAACACACTGTTGCAATTGGTATCTCTCAAAGAACTGAAGCTGCTGCAATTGACCAAATTGCTAAGAACTTCTTTAAAGATCCAACATGCAAAATTGATACAATTCTAGCATTCAACATTCCAGTATCAAGAGCATTCATGCATTTGGATACTGTATTTACACAAATAGACAAGTATACGTTTACATATCATCCAGCAATATCAAGTACTCTACAGGTATATGAAATTACTGAAGGATTTGATCCAACAACGTATGAAGATTTGAATGTAAAAGAAGTAACAGGATCATTGAAAGAAATTCTTGAAAAGTATTTAAAGCATACAGTAACTTTAATACCATGTGCTGGAGGAGACAAAGTAGCATCTGAACGTGAACAATGGAACGATGGGTCAAATACACTTTGTATAGCACCAGGAGTTGTAGTGGTATATGAAAGAAACACAGTTACTAATGCAGCTTTAAGAAAAGCAGGATTAAAAGTAATTGAAATCAAAGGCGCTGAATTAGGCCGTGGTCGTGGAGGACCTAGATGTATGTCAATGCCTCTTGTAAGGGAGGATGTAGAATGGTAGATTTAAGAGGAAGAGACTTCCTAAAATTACTTGACTACACACCTGAAGAGATAAGATATTTAATTCGTGTAGCAGAAGAATTAAAATGGAAAAAAAGAAACAAGATATCACATAGATATTTAGAAGGTAAACAAATTGCTATTATCTTTGAAAAAGATTCTACTAGGACAAGATGTGCTTTTGAAGCAGGAGCACATGACTTAGGAATGGAAGTTAGTTATCTTGGACCAACTGGTTCACAGATGGGTAAAAAAGAAACTATTGAAGATACAGCAAGAGTTTTAACTAGAATGTATGATGGTATTGAGTACCGTGGATTCGGTCAAGATATCGTTGAAAGTCTAGCTAAATATAGTGATGTACCTGTATGGAACGGACTTACCAATGAATTTCACCCAACACAAATGCTTGCTGATTTAATGACTGTAGAAGAAGAATTTGGTACTCTTCAAGATAAAAAATTAGTCTTCTGTGGTGATGCAAGAAATAACGTTGGTAATTCACTTATGGTTATATGTGTTAAGCTAGGAGTTAATTTTACATGCTGTGCTCCTAAGGACCTATGGCCAGAAGAAAAACTAGTAAAAACATGTATAGATATAGCTAAAGAAACTGGTTCAGTTATAAATATGACTGAAGATATCTGGGAAGGCACTAAAGATGCAGATGCTATATATACAGATGTATGGGTTTCAATGGGAGAAAAGATGGAGCTTTGGGAAAAGAGAATAAAGCTTCTAAAGCCATATCAAGTTACAATGGATGTAATGAATAATGCTAAAGAAGGCGCAATTTTCTTACACTGCCTACCATCATTTCACAATAATGAAACTACTATAGGAAAAGAAATTGAAGAAAAATTTGGAATAAAAGAAATGGAAGTTACAGATGAAGTATTTGAGTCTAGCAGATCAAGAGTATTTGAAGAAGCAGAAAATAGACTTCATACAATAAAAGCTGTAATGTTGGAGACGTTAAAAGATGAGTAAAATTGTAATCGCATTAGGAGGAAATGCACTTGGAAAAAATCCTCAAGAACAGCATGCTACAATTGAAAAAACATCAAAGTATTTGGTAGATTTAGTCGAAGCAGGAAACCAAATAGTAATTACCCATGGTAACGGTCCACAAGTTGGTATGATTTATAACTCAATGCAAAATGACAATGTTCCTTTCGCAGAAAGTGGAGCAATGTCACAAGGTTATATTGGTTACCAATTACAACAAGCATTAAGAGATGAATTGAACAAAAGGAAATTATCAAAAAATGTTGTTACTGTAGTTACCCAAGTAGAAGTAGATCCAAAAGATCCAGCATTTAAGAAACCTACTAAACCAATTGGAGAATTCTTAACTAAAGAAGAAGCTCTTGAAAGACATAGACATGATGGAGCAACTTACAAAGAAGATGCTGGAAGAGGATTTAGAAGAGTAGTACCATCACCAGAACCTAAAAAGATTCTTGAACTTAATACAATTCAAAAACTTATGAATGAAGGAACAATCGTAATTGCTTGCGGTGGTGGTGGTGTTCCAGTTGTAATGACAAAAAATTCTGGTTATGAAGGAGTAGACGCTGTCATCGACAAAGATAGAACAAGCGCACTTCTAGCAGAAGAAATTGGAGCGGATACACTTTTAATACTAACAGATGTAGAAAAAGTATCACTTCACTATAAACAAAAAAATGAAGAAAAAATAGACAAGATGACTATAACAGATGCAAGAGTAGGAATCAAAAATGGAGAATTTAAAGAAGGAAGCATGCTTCCAAAAGTAGAAGCTTCTGTATCTTTTGCTAAGAAAACTGGTAAAAAGGCAATAATAACTTCTTTAAACAAAGCAAAAGAAGCTTTAGATGGAAAAACTGGTACTACTATTTACAAAGTAGAATCTAATACAAAGAAAGAAGCACCAAAGAAGAGAATGTCATTCTCACTTTCTGCATTTACAATAATTTTAATTTTAATATTTGTCCTAGCTTTAATTACACATTTCTTACCATCAGCTGAATTTGTTGGTGAAGAAATTGTAAATGGTAGTGGTGTAGTGGGAGCTACATTATCACAAACTTTACTTGCACCAATTAAAGGTTTTGCAGATGCAATTGATATTTGTGTATTTATCTTGATATTAGGAGCATTCTTAAAAATTGTTAATGAAACAGGAGCAATCGAAACAGGAATTCAAGTTTTAATTAAAAAACTACATGGACGTGAGTTGTGGTTAATTCCAATACTAATGTTCTTATTCTCAGTAGGTGGAACAACTTATGGTATGCTTGAGGAAACTGTTGGGTTCTATGCACTTCTAGCTGCTGCAATGGTTGCATCTGGTCTGGATACTATCGTATCTTCTGCTATAGTATTACTAGGAGCAGGATCAGGTGTTTTAGGTTCAACTGTTAACCCATTTGCAGTAGGTGTTGCAATAGATGCTGCAAAAGATGTACTTCCTAAAGGATTTGCTATTAGCCAAGGAACAATAATTGGCCTTGGAACTGTATTATGGTTAACAACTCTTATTATTTCTATAATATTCGTAATGCTATATGCAAAGAGTATTATTAAGAAAAAAGGTTCTACATTCTTAAGTTTACAAGAACAAAAGAATATGGAAGCAACATATGGTGAAGATGTTGAAAGAACTGAAGCTAAATTATCAGGAAAACAAAAAGTTACTTTAATTTTATTTGCACTAACTTTTGTTATCATGATTATGAGTTTCATTCCATGGGAAGACTTTGGTATTACATGGTTTACAGATTCTAAAATATTTGGTCTATCATGGCTTGCTGGTGTACCAATAGGACAATGGTATTTCCAAGAAGCATCACTATGGTTCTTACTAATGGCTATAATAATTGCTATTGTTAATAGAATGAGTGAAAAGAAAATCGTTGACTTATTAGTAGATGGTGCAGATGATATGGTAGGAGTTATCCTTATCATTGCTCTTGCAAGAGGAGCATCAGTACTTATGAGTGCAACTTACTTAGATAACTATTTAATCTATAATGCAGCAAATGCATTAAGAAATGTACCACAAGTAATATTCGCACCACTTAACTATATAATCCATATTGGATTATCAGTATTAGTACCTTCAAGTAGTGGACTTGCAACATTATCAGCACCAATTATGGCACCACTTGCGCATGAAATTGGTTATAGTGTTGAAGCTACAATTATGGGTATGGTTGCAGCAAATGGATTCGTAAACTTATTTACTCCAACATGTGGAGCTATAATGGGTGGACTTGCCCTTGCTAAAGTTGAATATACTACATGGCTAAAATGGGTATTCAAAGTACTAACATGTATTTTCCTTGCAAATATAATTATATTGACACTTGCAATGATGTTATTGTAAAGATAAAGAAAAAGTATAAAAGAGAGTTTCAAAAGAGCTCTCTTTTATGTTATTATTAAATAGGTGAGAGACTATGAAAAAGAGTAGAATTTTTACTTTGATTTTAATTTTTATATTGGCATTTATATTTACGGGATGTTCTAAAGAAAAGAAGGGAACTTTAACGCTTGTAACAGAGGCCGGTTTTGCACCTTATGAATATTATTCTAATGGAGAAATTGTTGGTGTAGATATTGATATAGCAAGAAAGATAGCGGATTCTTTGAATATGGAATTGGTAGTCAAGGATGTAGCGTTTGACTCAATAATTAGTGAGGTTAAAACTAATAAAAGCGACTTAGGAGCAGCAGGAATTTCTTATACGGAGGAAAGAGCGAAAGAGGTTGATTTTACTATAAATTATGCTTCTAGTAAACAAGTAATTATTGTAAAAAAAGGAAGCAGTATTACTGGTAAGGATAATTTAAAAGGAAGAGTTGCAGTGCAACTTGGTACTGTCGCTGATTCTTATCTTACGGAAAATTATACTGATATAGAGCTAGTTAGAGAGAAAAAATTTCTAGCAGCAATTCAAGATTTGAAAGATAATAAAGTTGATGCTGTTGTAATGGATGAATTGCCAGCTCAAAAACTTGTAACTAACGATATGGTTATTTTAGATGAACCAGTTGTAATAGATAATTATGGAATGATTGTTGCAAAAGGTAACAAGGATCTAAAAGACTCTTGTAACAAAGTCATAACAGAAATGACTGAAAAGGGTGAAATTGATAAGATTATTTTACATCATATGGGTTTTGAAGATGAAGCAAAAGAATCTACCACAATAGTTAATAGATTTTACCGTAGTGTAATTTATGATGGTAGATATAAATACATTTTAGAAGGACTTGGTAATACCTTAATGATAGCAATAGGAGCAGTAGTAATTGGTGTTATACTAGGAACCTTACTAGCAATTGCTAGAAACTATCACGACAATACAGGAAAGCTTAAAGTCTTAAGCAAAATAGCAGAAATTTATGTAACAGTAATAAGAGGAACCCCAAGTATCTTGCAGCTTATGATAATTTATTATGTTATTTTTAAATCAGTATCTATAAATATTGTTCTAGTAGGAATAATTTCTTTTGGTATGAATAGTGCAGCATACGTTGCAGAAATCATAAGAGCAGGATTAAACTCTGTAGATAAAGGTCAAAAAGAAGCCGGATACGCCCTTGGACTTAATTATAATAAGGTAATGCATTATATCATTTTTCCCCAAGCAATAAAAAATATTCTTCCAGCACTTGGTAATGAGTTCATTACTCTTGTAAAAGAAACTTCAGTAGGGGCCTACATCGGTATAGTAGAGTTAACAAAGGCAAGTGATATTATAGCAAGTCGTACTTATGATTACTTTTTCCCACTTATACTTATAGCTATTATTTATCTAATTATTACTTATGGTTTAAGTACTTTAGTAGGGTTAATGGAAAAGAGGTTAAACAATGCTAGAAATTAAGGATTTAAGAAAAAACTTTGGAACTAAAAAAGTTTTAAAAGGTGTAGATTTAACTGTTAATAAAGGTGATATCATTGGTATAATTGGACCATCTGGATGTGGAAAGTCTACATTTTTAAGATGCATAAATCTCTTGGAAATTCCTACAAAGGGTACCATGATTTTAGAGGGAAATAAAGTAAATTTTAAAGGAAATTTAACATATGTAAGAAGAAAAATAGGAATGGTTTTCCAGCAGTTTAATCTTTTTAACAACATGACTGTTTTGGAAAATATAACTCTAGCACCAGTTAAGCTTGGTATAATGTCAGAGGAGAAGGCAGAAAGCGAAGCCATAGATTTACTTAAGAAAATAAACCTTTTAGATAAGAAAAATTATTATCCAAAAGAATTATCTGGTGGTCAGATGCAAAGAATTGCTATTGTAAGATCTCTTCTTATGAAACCTGATATCATTTTGTTTGATGAACCAACTAGTGCATTAGATCCAGAAATGATAGGGGAAGTTACAAATTTAATGAGGCAGCTAGCCAAAGAAGGTATGACTATGATAGTGGTGTCTCACGAAATGAATTTTATAAAAGATTTCTGTACAAAAGTATGCTTTATGACAGATGGTAGAATAATTGAAGAAGGAACTGCTAAACAAATATTTGAAAATCCAAAAGATGAAAGAATAAAAGGATTTTTATCTAGGGTTAATAGAAAATAATACAAACGAAGGGGGATTTAACATGATAGAATTAAACCTAAATAAAATTTATAAGAATTTTGGTACTAGAGAGCTTCTGAAAGGATTCAACTTAGAACTGAAAACAGGCGAAAAAGTAGCTTTAATCGGGCCAAATGGTAGTGGTAAGACTACCATTTTTAAAATGATTATGGATTTGGTACCAAGAGATTCTGGAGATATTTTTATAAGAAAGGGAGCAACCATCGGTATGCTTTCGCAAATGCCTAGTGAATATTCATATACCACAACGGTAGAGAATGTTATAAGAAAATCAAAAGAAAAAGTCTTCAAATTGGAGAAAGAAATAGAAGAAATAACCATGAAACTTGGAGAAGCAAAGCAAGATGAAGTTGAAAAACTTTTATCACTTTATGCAAGAAAGCAAGAGGAATATGAAAAGTTAGATGGTTATCAAACAGAAAGTGAAATAAAAAAAGTTTGCAGTGGTTTTAAAATAGATGATAACATGTTAAAACGAGAATTTAATACTTTATCAGGAGGAGAAAAGACAATTGTAAGCTTTGCAGCATTGATATTAGAAAATCCTACTATTTTATTACTTGATGAACCAACTAACCATCTTGATATAAGTACTCTTGAATGGTTAGAGTCATATTTAAAGTCATATAAAGGCAGCATTCTTATAAGTTCACATGATAGATATTTTCTAGACCGTGTAACTGAAAAAACAGTGTTAATAGATAGAGGAAAAGATGAAGTTTTCTTTGGAAATTATAGTTATTATTTAAAAGAAAACGAAAGAAGAATTTTAGCGGAATTTGAAAGCTACAAAGATCAACAAAAGAAAATTGCAGCAATGAAAGCATCAATAAAAAAATTACAAGAGTTTGGTCATCTTGCCTTCCCTAATGGTGAACAATTTTTCAAAAGAGCAGCAAGCATTCAAAAACGTCTTGATAAAATGGAACTTTTAGATAAACCAGAGGAAGCTAAAGAATTACCTCTTGAGTTTAAGATGTTAAAAAGATCAGGAACAGATGTTGTAACAATAAGAAGATTAACTCTTTCTGTTGGTGAAAAAAGACTTTTGTATCACGCAGATATGGATATAAAGTTTAAAGATAGAGTGGCACTTATGGGTAAAAATGGAACAGGGAAATCAACACTTATCAAGATGCTTCTTGGTCAAAATAACGCAAAAATTGAATATGGTGACATAAAGTTAGGGGCAAGCATCACGATTGGGTACTTACCACAGGAAATTCATTTTGCAGATGAAAACTTATCTGTCTTCGATACAGTAAGGAAATTCTATGAAGGGACAGAAAGCATCATTAGAGCGGTATTATCAAAATTTCTGTTCTTTGATGATATGATATATAAAAAGATAAATATGTTATCTGGAGGAGAAAAAGTAAGATTAAAACTTTTAGAACTACTTCAAACGAAAGCAAACTTTTTAATACTTGATGAACCAACAAATCACATCGATATTGATACAAGAGAAGTGCTTGAAGAGTCTTTGAAAAACTATGCTGGAACAGTTCTTTTTGTATCACACGATAGGTATTTTGTAAATAAACTTGCAAACAAAGTGGTGGAAATAGAAAATCAAAAAATAAATGAATATATAGGTAACTATGATGATTTCAAAATACAGAAGGGTAATGGATAATGATGGAAGATTTTGAAAAAAGAGAAGAAATTGAGAGAAAGTTAAATTATTTACTAGAAAATTATGATAACGATACTATTTTAAATTCTTTTGAAAATGGTTTGTATAATGACATATTAGAATTTTATTCTAACGGTGTAATTTGGAATAGGGAAAAGCTAATAAATTTTATTACAGAAAAAAAACTAGAGTATGCAAGAAAAAAAGAAGAACTAGTAAAAAAGAAAGAGCAAGAGATAATAATAAATCAAAATCTGCAAAAGCAACTAGAGGAAAATAATCAAGAAGTTGTTAAGGAAAATAACGAAAAAGAAGAAAAATCTGAAAATAAAAAGCAAGAAGCTTTAAATGAAAAAGAGAAAAAAACACAAGAAGAAAAACAAAAGCAAAGTCAAGAAAATTTATTATCAAACAATCAAGAGAAAGAAAAAACAAAAAAGCAAAAAAATGATCAAAAACAAGAACAAAAAGGCAAACAAGAAGAAAGTGCAGAAACTTCTAAAGAAGATGAACTTGTCAAAATAGATGATGTAAAAGAAAGTACACTAACTGAAATACCTGTTCAAGATTTAACGTTTGAAGATACACAAGATGAACTAAGACCAAACATAAGTGATGTTGGAGACAAAAAATATAGTGATGAAATAGAGAAGACTCAAACAAGAATAAAAGAATATGAAAAAACTGAAGAGATAGAACAGCCAGAGCTTGTAAGTAAACTTGAAATCATAAAAAGAAAAGCAATTATGGATGCTTATGATAAGTATTTGAGTGAAAAAAGGCATGAGTTAAATAAGCTAATAAATACGTATAACACTATAAATAACGAATATAATGAAAATTATGATGTTGAAGAAGTCAAAGAAATGATACAAGAAATTGAGGACATACTTATTAAAGTGAAAAACTTAAAAAGAAAGTTATCTTTCAGTGATATAAGTAGTGAAGAAAATAAAAAAATATATGAAATATTTAAAGATTATGCAACAGATTTAGTAAATGGAAAACATATGGATGATGTAGAAAAAAATCCGTTCTATTTAACTTTATATAATAAGTCACAAGAATTAGAAGACAAAAGTAGAACTTTGAAGAGTAATTTAGATAATAGAATAGACATTTTAAAAATAAATCAGGAAAATATTGATAAAGCTACTGAGAAGTATTTTGAGATGGAAGATTTACAGAAAGAGTTTGAACTTCAAAAGAAAAGACTAGATGAAATAACAAAAGAAATGGAGTACAAAATAAAACATGCCGTAAACAAGCATGAGGAAGTAAAAGTAGTATATGAAGGATTAAGAGAATCCACAAAATTCCTTTTAGCAGCATCTGTTTTTAACAGCTTAAGAAGAAATACTCCAAAATATCAAAGGAGTCTTTTACTAAGCTTAACTGGAATATCACTAATTCATGATGCATTAAATCCAAAAATGCGAAGAGAAGAACAAACAAAGTTTAGGGTAACAAATTATTTAAATGAGATTCATTACAGTCTTCAAGATTTTGACAAAACACTAGATTATATATCAGCTGCAAAAAATGATCTTGATGATATTCTAAATGAATGTAAAACAACTTTTAAAGAGTACATAGACGTTTATCCAGAATTTTCAGATATTATATCAAAATTTGAAATACTGAGTGATGATATTGAAAAAGAAGAAGAAGATATAAAAAGAATTAAACAGGATATGATAAGTCAAGAAGAAATCAACGTTAAACAGCTTAAATTAGAGTAAAGAAAAGTACCAGATATCTGGTACTTTTAAAATTTTCTATACATACTTATTACTTTTCCAATAACATTAGAATGTTTAGTTAATTTTTGAATGGTAACATCATTGTTATCATCGATGGTAATAACAGTATCTTTATCTGTAGCACTGTTACATTTTTGAACGATTAAAATATCATTTTCTTGAATTTTTCCTTTTGTATTCATAGCCTTAACAGCAAAAGCATTACCGTCATCAGGCAAAATATTACTTGAGACAGGGAAAAAAGCAGTTGTCTTATCCTCATCATAATGATCACCTTCCATAAACATTGGAAGTAGAAAAGTTAAACATTCACTACTAACATACTCATTTGGTACTAATAATTCCAAACATCTGTTTTTAGATTTGCTTTTCTTTATGTAACCTTTTTCTTCAAGCTTTAACAAATGAAAATGAATAGTAGCAGGAGAATTTAAATCCATAATTGAGGCAATTTCACGTACCGTAGGGGGATAACCATTTTTAGCGATAAATTTTTTTAACGTATCAAGAATTTCTTCCTGTCTTGATGTCAATAATTCCATAAAAAACACATCCTTATTCGCTATAATCTTAACATGAGAGCAATAATGTGTCAAATGTTCAAACATCGATTTTATAAAAAATAAAAATTATCTAGATAATACTAGATAATAAACAATATTTATTATAAAATAGTATTATAAGAATAGAGGATGATAAATATGAGGTATATTGAAGAATACTTGCATTATTTAAAATATGAAAAGAACTATTCTCAGTATACGATAGATAGTTATGAAGAAGATATCAGGGAATATTATGATTTCCTAGAAGAAGAAAATATAGACATCCTCAAGGTTAAATATGACAACATTAAGGATTATTTTAAAGTGCTAAGTGATAAAAAGAATATCGCCTCAACACTGGCTAGAAAAATGAGCTCTTTAAGGGGATTTTATAAATATCTAATAAATAATGATTATACAAAAAACAATCCATTTATGCTTGTTAAAACACCAAAGAAGTCTAAACATTTACCAAGGTTCTTTTACTATAATGAAATAGAAGAGCTTTTAGAAGTACCAGATTTAAAAGAACCACTAGGGCAGCGCAACAGACTTATACTAGAAATGTTATATGCTTCGGGAGTAAGAGTAAGTGAACTTGTAAATATAAAAATAAAGGAT
Organism: uncultured Bacilli bacterium; assembly: GCA_934100165.1. Classification (GTDB taxonomy): domain Bacteria; phylum Bacillota_I; class Bacilli_A; order RF39; family UBA660; genus RUG13868. The sequence continues at coordinate 179,525 of CAKOPN010000004.1, read as the reverse complement.
ATAAACGATGAAGAGTTTAAAGTTTTAGGTAAGGGCGGCAAAGAAAGAATCGCTAGATTTGGAGATTATGCTAAAGAAATTTTGGAGCTTTATTTAAACGATGGCTATAAAAAATTAAATAAAAAGAATTTAGAATATTTATTTTTAAATAATAATGGAGGAAAACTTACAACAAGAGGCGTAAGATATATTTTAGATGAGGTAATAAAGAAGACAAGCATCAACAAAAAAATATCACCACACATGTTAAGACACAGCTTTGCAACGCATCTTTTGAACGAAGGTTGTGATATCTTATCTGTGCAAGAACTTTTAGGGCATGAAAGTTTATCGACAACTGCCATATATACACATATCACAACAGATAGATTAAAAGAAGTTTATTATAAAGCACATCCAAGAGCAGTAATCAAGAAGTAACATTTTGAAAGGAGTATCTCATGGTAATAGAAAAAGAAGATGAAGCAAAAGTAAACACTTCTCAAATAAAAAGCTTAGAGAAGGTACTTGATAAAATAGAGATAGAAAGAAAAAATTTAATCGATGAATTTGATTTAAATGCTCAAGAAATACTTGGGAAAGATTTCGTAAGTAAATTTTTAAATAGTAATGTAAATACTGCAAATGGAACTTTAAAAGTAAAAGATGTTTTGCCTTCTAGAATAATAAACACTAAAAACGGTAGAGTCTCAGTAAACTATACAGGAATATTAACTCATATCCATAAGTCAATGTTAGAAGACAAAGAAGTGAAAGAAGAATTCGAAAGGAAGCTAAGTGAGTGGTTTAAATCTAAAAATGCATATTACAAAAAGCAAATGGAAAACACTAAAACTTTTGAGGAGATTAAAGATTATCTTCCACAAACGTATGCACTTTCAACTCTTGCATTAACTTGCTTCCATAACAAACCAAATATGTTTTTAAGAGATGTTCAACTTTTTGCAGCAATTGCAATGAGTAATGGTGATATAGCAGAACTTGGAACAGGTGAAGGTAAAACTCTAGCGGCAGTACCAGTACTTTATTTTTATTCACTACGTGGCAAAGGTGCACATATAGTAACGGCTAATAGTTATCTTTCTAAAAGAGATTACGAAGAAGTAAGACCAATTTTTGAGTCGCTCGGTCAATCTGTTGGATTTGTTCCAGACACTATAGAGGATCTTGCTAGAATCGAAGGGTATTCAACAGAAGATATACCTTATGATAAGAAAATAGAACTTGAAAAAAAACTTCATCAAGTGAAAAAAGAAGCATATGAAAAGGATATTACTTATGCTTCAAAATCTGCGGTAGCATTCGATTATTTAAGAGATGGTACTTGTAAAAAGGAAGAAGATCTTCTTCAAAGAGAAACAAAACCAGCTTTTGCTTTAATTGATGAAGTAGATGATGCTTTAATTGATGATGCTCAGTGCCCTTATATTTTAAGTGAAGACAGTTTAATCTATGCGGATGGAATGACAGTAAATGATCTTGCAAAATTAGTACGCGTACCTTATGAGGACATAGATTCAAAAACAAATGGTAAATATAAAAGGTATGACAAAATATCATATGAAGAAGCAAGAAATCTATGTATTTCTCTTTATTCAAAAGAAATTGTTCCAGATCAAATAACTTATCAAAGAAGAGCACAGAGATTCTTTGAGAAAACTATAAAACCAAATATGTACATAGTAACCGATGACAATGAATTTGGAATGAATCCTTTAGAATTATATGATATTCTTACAAAAGATGAGAAAGAAATATATCTTGCCGGAAACAAAGAGCAAGAAGAAAGATTAAGACATCTTGCAGAAGAAATAAAATCCCAGTCAAGTATGATTCTTTACAAAGAGCAAAACGAATATTATATTCCTGATAGAACAGTAGAAAAATATTTAGAATATTTTTATTATGCATTTGAAATAAATAAGAAAATTAAAGAAAATGCTCATGAGATTGTTAATGATCCAAATTATATAGAAAATATTGATTATAGCATTGTAAATGGAAATGTATTTTTAACTAGTGATGCAGCAAAGAGAATTGTAAGAGATGAAAATCATCCAACATTTAATGATGATTATAATAAGTTTATAAGTTTAGTTAATGAAGATGCAACAGGCGCACTGCACTATTTCAACAATGCTATTTATGCTAACATTGTAATGCAGATGCCAAGAGATTACACAATTGTAGATGGAAAGGTTAAGGTTGTAAAAAACGGAAGAGTCATAGAAGGATCAACATACAGCAATGGGTTACAAGAAGCTATCGAATTAAAAGAAAAAATAGATAGTGATAAAATGACTAAAGTAAATGATACAGTGGCAAGCATAACGCAAAAAGACTTCTATTCTAGGTATGATGTTTTTGCAGGTATGACCGGTACTTCATCTAAAAGTGTTTTTGAAGAAGTCTTCCAAAAGGATACAGTGCAAATTCCTAAAAATGCTTTTTACAATTATTATAGCAAAAGATTAAAACATAATGGTCTATCGTCATCTAAAAAGCCAATTGGTATACATAAAGAAGAAACAAGGTATGCTAGTGATTTTGAAAGTAAATTAAAACTTATTATCGCTTCTATTGAAGAATCAGTCTTTTCAGAAAAACACCAACCAGTTTTGGTTGTGGTATCAAATCCTAAAGAACTATCACTAATTGATGATGAATTAAATAAAAGAGGAATTAACCACGAAGTTTTAGATGCTAACACAGACAAATCAAAAGAAGCTGAAATAATAGCAAGAGCAGGCCTTCCAGGAGCAGTTACTCTTTCAACAGAAATGGCTGGGCGTGGAACAGACATAAAACTAGGAGGAGATAGAGACACAATAATAAACATTGCAACAGAAAGAAGAATAAAAAATGTTGAAAGAAAAATTGGCAAACCACTTAATTTAACTTCTAATGAACGTGATGAAGTAAGGCAAAGTGTTGAAAACGCTCTAATGAATTCTTCTAAAAATCTTCTATGGAGTGCTGAAAGCGAAGAAGAAGAAAGAGAAAGATTAGAATCTATCGGATTAAAGGTATTATCAAGTGGCTACTTTAAAATTAGTAGAATAGATAGACAACTTGAAGGAAGATGTGGCCGTAATGGTGCCAAAGGAGTTTGTGAAAGATATGCTTCGCCAAGTGACTTAGAATATATCGGAGTAAAAAATATGGAAGAAAATGTTACTCCACAAGAATATTTCTCAAAATTTCCTAAAGCAGTTAATGGTGCTATAATGCTTAATGATAAAGCAAAGAAAAATGTAGAACAAAAGATAAGCCAGGCACAAGCTATAAATGAAAAAATAATAAGTGATAACATAAAAGCTACTCAGGAATTGTCACGAAATGCTGAAAAGATAATCGATAAATATAGAAGTAGAAGAAGAGAAATTTTACTTGGAAAAGTTGATGAAAAATTAGAAGTTGAAAAAATGCTCGAAGAAGTTGTCGATAATTTAATAACATCTTATCTAATAGAAGGTGATATAAATAAAGATGATGTTTTAGAGAGCATGGAGCAAAGCAATTTAGTTTTGGATATTGCGGCACTAGCCATTGAGGCAAAACAAGTACTTGGTATAGAATTTGATTTAGATTCTTTAAAAGAAACTAATGCAAATATTATTGAATTTAGAAACGCTATACTGGATTATGCACTTCAAAAACATAATGTAGCATATTTTACGGATGAAAAATCTGCAAGAGAAAATGATAAAGCAACACTATTACAAGTTAACAGTTATATGATTATGTCAATACCAACTATTCTTGATGCTTCTATAACTCAAAAAAGTTTGACATCATTGACAATGGACGATTCGCAAGATCAATTAGCTAACGAAGAGTTTTATAAATCATGTCAAAGAAAGAGACTAGAAAAAGAAAAACTCGCTATAAAAAATGCTTTTGGTAAAATACTTTCAAAAGAAGAGGAAAGATCTTTAGAATTTAATAAATATTCTTTATTTGGAAAAACTCTTTTCTATGATGCAAATGATAAGACATATGAATTTACAGAGAGTAAAATAAAAGAAAATGATATAGAAAGTTTAAAGACTTTTATGGATGTAAGAGAAAAGGTTGAACAAAAAAGTAAAAAAGAACTAGAAAAAGTAGAAAGAAGAAGCACAAAATTATTAGAAAAAGGTCAAGAAGATAAAGCAGTAAAGCTATATGCAAATTTAATGGTAAGGCCAATGTTTTTCGCAAAGGTAGAAAATGGCGAAAAGATGATGCTTACAGAAAAAATGCCAGAAGTAATTTTATCAAGAAGTAAGAAAAAATAGGAGAAATTATGAGCAAAAATATATTACATACTACAGGGGCAATTTTGTTTGTTATTGGAAGTTTACTTTTCATAGCAGCAGGGTTGGTAATTAAACACAGTAATAATGCAATTTATACAGTAACATTTGATACTGATGGTGGAACAAGTGTGAAAAGTGTGGAGGTCAAGTCTATGAATAAACTCAATTTGAAAGAGGAGACTACGACTAGAAGTGGTTATACTTTTAAAGGTTGGGTTAATGAAGATGGCATAAAAGTACAAGATGAGCTAGAAGTTAATAGTAACATGAAGTTAACAGCAATATGGGAAAAGATTGAAGAGATTATTTACTATGATGTTACATTCGATTTAGGCGATAAAGTTGAACAAGTAAAAGTAAAAAAAGGTGAAAAGTTAGTGCTAATTTCTCCTGGAGTAAAAGAAGGGTATGTATTTAAACATTGGGAAGATAAGGACAAAAACGAAATAACTGATGATTATAAAGTCGAAGGTGATATCACTTTTTATGCTGTATGGGAAAAGATTAAGACTGCTGATGAGAAAGCCGAGACAAAAGAAGAAGAAAAAGTGGTCAAATATACTTGTCCAGATGGCTATACTCTCGAGACTGATAAGTGCATAAAAGAAGAGAAGGTTAGCCCTAAAGAAGAGCTAAAGTGCCCTGAAGGTTTTGAACCAAATGGAACAACGTGTGTTAATAAGAATGATACTAAAGAAAAAGTTACAGTGTGTAATGACGTTGGCGATTATAAAAATGGTATATATTCTGATGCTTTAAATGGATGTTTCTATAATGAGATTAAACTAGATGAAGTAGATGAGAATATATGTACAAATGAAAATGGTGGAAACTTCTACAAAGGAAAGTGTTACGGAGCATTTATGCAGGGTGAAGAATATTATGGTAGTAGCTGCCCAACTGGTTACATGGAAATTACTAAAGATGACACTTCTTTATGTGCAAAGGAAAAAAGTACAGAGAAGGTGTACTTTTGTAACAATGATTTCGAAAAGGTGATTTCAGGTAACGATGTTAGCTGTGTCAAAAGAAGTGTGCTAGAGGCAATTAAAAATTAAATAATGAAAATGATATAACAATTATTCATAGATGTATATTTTTTGAAAATGTGCAATATAATTTATTGACATCTTTTAAATTCTATTATAAAATTGTTATATCACTTGTGGGTCTATAGCCAAGTGGTAAGGCATGGGACTGCAACTCCCCGATCGTTGGTTCAAATCCGACTAGGCCCTCCATGTATTTTGCGAACATAATTTAATGGTAGAATATGACCTTGCCAAGGTTAATGTGGGGGTCCGATTCCCCTTGTTCGCTCCATAAAAAAACAAGCGTCGAGTAAATCGACGTTTTTTTATGGAGCAAACTGGGAATCATCCCCCCACATCTCACAGCCTTGTACCAAGTTTATACCTAATAATATCCTCTTTTAAAAAGTTCCACCTTACACATAAAATGTATCTATCTTTTATATCTCTAGTATTCCCATCTAAGCATCTTTTCTTAGGACCAAGTGTCATACAAGCAATATGAGGTGAGGTGAAGTCTAAACAACGTTTAGACAAAACCAAATCATATAACTCATACTTCAAAATCCATACATAATCATCTACAGTACCACATACTAATGCATCAACATCATAATCAGAATTTTTCCCTCTAATAATAAATCTATCAATCATATCTACAATTATTTTAGTCTTATTAACGTATGAATTGAAAACATCAATTTCACTTTGATAAAGAGTTTTATATTCTTCAGCACTTAATACATGAGTTAAATCAGTTCTTCCATTCTCATCTCTTGCATAGCCATAATGATAACTAACATAGTTATCAATAACTTTGTAAGGAATACCAATATTACCTAAATATCTTCTAAACTCTTGTAAATACTCATGATGCATTGAATTACTATTTCCACATTTCAAACTCAAGTTCTTTATATAATTTTTGTACCTAACAAAAATATCTGTTTTTTGTGCCATTTTATTTTTCCAAGAGATTATCTTTTCATCATTACCAATGACGTCTCCAAACAATTCTTTCAAAAACTTTTGTGAGTTTTCATCAAGTTCATAAAGATACTTATTATTAAATAACTCTACAAAGTCATACTCATTTTGATAACCATAATTTAACATATCAAATCCTCCTTCTATTTAAATGTCGGGTTAAACATTAAAAAGTTTAATATAATTATTCGCAATAAGTTTAAAATTTCCTGAAAAAAGTTTAGGATATGTTATAATTTTAATAGAGAGGAGTTAAGGAAATGAAAGATAAGCTAAAAATCGTGAAAATAGTGCTAATAGTATTATCAGTTATATCTGTTTTAAATATTTTCTTACCATATGCCAAAGCAACCGGTACATACAAGGAATATTTAGAAAATAATAAAGATTCTTTTTACCTTGAAAAAATTGGTATGAAAAACAAAGATGCTGTTAACATGTCATTATTTGAATTTTCAAAAATTTACCGCGAAACAGCAAATATTGAATTTGCCAGTGTAAAAGAAGAAAGTATAATTCGTTTAGTGCTAATTTTTGCAATAGCTTTGTCATCACTTTTAGTAGTTCTATTTGCGTTTAAAAATAAAAGAGCACTTATAATAACTTTCAATGTCATAGCATTTATCAGCTTTTTACTATTAAAGTATGATATGAGCTCTGCAAAAGTACTACCAAGTGACAGTTATGCCTATGGATTTGCTTATTATTTATACTATATTGTGTTCGTTTTAATTTTTGCAGGTACAATTTACAGCATAATTTGTAATAAGAAAGCAAACAAAGAAACTAAGACAGCATAAAAAAAGCTAGATAAAGTCTAGCAGTAAATAAAGTCTATGAATCTGTAGACTTTATTTTTTTATTAAACATTGTAATTGTCTAACATTTTCTTCATAATCATTGCAACTTTTTTTGAACTTTTCCCAAGAAATTCTTCATACACCATCTTGTTATTTTTCCCAGGAATATCAGAAATACTTCTAATAATCAAAAATGGAATGTGATTTAAAAAACATACTTGAGCAATACTAGCACCTTCCATTTCTACAGCAAGTGCATTGAACTTTTTGTTTATTTTCATGCTCATATTTATATCAGTACAAAAAATATCTCCAGATGCAATAGTGCCAACTTTAATCGATTTATCACTAAGTAAATCGTTTGCAAGACTAAGTAAGTATTCGTCACAATTTATATATGTACCAACATTTGGTATATATCCTTTTTCATGATTAAAAGCTGTTATATCAAAGTCATGCTGAACAAGTTTATTTCCAATGACAACATCTAAAACATCAAGACTATTATCAACACCACCTGCAACACCAATGTTAAAAATACAGTCTACTTTCATGTTATCAATTAAAATCTGTGTTGTCCTAGCAGCATTAACTTTTCCAATGCCAGATTCAACCAAAACACAGTTTATATTATTTATTATTCCTTCATAAAATTTTAATTCAAAGATTTCGTATTCTTTTGTAACATCTAAATATTCTTTTAAAGCTTCAAGTTCTTCTTTCATTGCAAATATAATACCAATTTTATTCATAAGAAATCACCACGAGAATATTTTAACATAACCATAAAAAAAGAACTATCATTATTGATAATTCTAAATATTGATAATTCTAAATAGTAAATTCTGCTGTTATATAATGCTCAGGAACCTCACCAGGAAGTGAAGTACTTTTAACTATTCTATAAGTACCACTATCAAGTGTTCCATACAAGCTTTCCCAATTTAAATTCATTTCAAGTTTGTGATCATCACCAATTTTGTAACCAATTGAAATCCATCCATAATTTCCTTCATAAATTATATTCAAGTTTTGCCAAACACCATTTTCTAATTTATCAATTCTGTAATACTCACCATAAGTATAATCTTCTCCAGTGGTATCCGTTATCACGATAGTAGCACTTTTATTTGTAAGAGTTCCTTCTTTTATAGTCATTTTAATATCTTTTATATCGTCAATTTTTGTCTCACATCTTCCATTCAAACTCTCTTTATATTTTGTGATAAAAATACTTTTTTTATCATCAAAACTATTACATGCTAGAACATAAAAATCATTATCTCCAAAATTTTTATTTATTTTATGGTATTTATATAATTTTGAGCCACCATCTTTAAGAGTATCAATTAACTCAAGACTTTCAAAAAATTCATCAAGTGTTATCTTGTTGTTAAGTAAGGCATTACCTAGTCCTAATTCATCATCCTTGTATGGAACATCAAAAGAAGTATGAATGACTCTGCCATCATCAAGGGTAGTACCACTAAAAAATTTGTCATCAGCAGAATCATTTTCTTTTCCGTTATTTTTGCTGCCGCAACCAGTTAATGCTAGCATTAAAGAACTACATAATACGATACCTAATAATAATTTTTTCATTTTCTTTCCTCCTAATAATTATTTATTACAAAGTTGTATTTCATTTGACAACATTATAGCATAGTTTCCTTAAATTGAAAACATCATGTATAAATAAAGGTAAAACAGGGAAATCATCTAAACCTAATTTGACTACATGAATAAATTATGGTATACTCCAATTGCTTTATTTTGCTAATGTTAATAGTGAAAATAAAGCAATTTATAAGTTTTTTGGTTTATATGAACGGGAAAGGGATGGAGTAATATGAGAATCAAAAATAATTATTTTTACACATTAAGAGAAAATGTAAAAGATGAAGATTCTACCTCTGGTAATTTACTAGTAAAAAGTGGAATGATTAAAAAGGTTGGCGCAGGAATTTATATGTACTTGCCAATTGGTTTAAAAGCTTTCAACAATGTTCAAAAAGTTGTAAAAGAGGAAATGAACAAAGCTGGAGCTCTTGAGTTATTGATGCCGTCACTTATCCCGCAAGAAATATATGAGTCATCTGGTCGTGTTAATATATTTGGTAGTAGCATTTTTAAATTAACAGACAGAAATGATAGACCAATGGTACTTGGCCCAACTCATGAAGAGTTATTTACTATCGCTGCTAAGGGTATGGTAAGAAGTTATAAAGATTTACCATTTACTTTATACCAGTCAGCAGATAAGTTTAGAGATGAGCCAAGATCAAGATATGGATTGGTTCGTGTTCGTGAATTCTTTATGAAGGATGCTTACTCTTTTGACAAAGACGAAGAACAACTTAATGAATCATACATGAAAATGTTCAATGCTTACAAGAATATTTTTGATAGATTAAAAGTTAATTATAAAATTGTTAGATCATCAACTGGTGCAATGGGTGGAAGTTTATCTGAAGAGTTTCAAGCTCTAACAGATTTAGGAGAAGATATCCTAGTTTTGTGTGATTCTTGTGATTATGCTTCTAACATCGATATAGCAACATCAACAAAGATAGCAACAGACGAAGAAGAAAAAGAACTTGAACTTGTTGAAACACCAAAAAGTAAAACAATTGAAGAAGTAAGTAAACTATTAAATGTACCAGTAGAAAAAACAGTAAAAGCAATGCTTATGAGAGTAAATGATGAGCTTGTAACTTTCTTCTTAAGAGGAGATAGAGAGCTAAATGAAACAAAGGTATGCAAACTTTTCAATATAAATGAACTTGCTTTTGCAGATGATGCTTTAATTGCAACTTCTAATGCAGTTCCAGGATTCACTGGTCCAGTTGGATTAAATAGTAAAATTGTAATTGATAAAGAAGTTCTTGGCATGAAAAACTTTGTAGTGGGTGCAAACAAAGAAGGATATCACTATAAAAATTGTAATGTTAAAGATTTCAAATATGATATTGTAGAAGACATAAGTTCTGTAAAAGAAGGAGATATTTGCCCACACTGTGGAGGTAAAATTTATTTCAAAAAAGGAATTGAGATAGGGAATACTTTCAAACTTGGCACAAAATATGCTAAGAGCTTAGGGTTAACTTATCTTGATGAATTTAATAAACCACAATATGTTACAATGGGATGTTATGGTATTGGTATAGGAAGAGTCCTTGCAAGTATCGTTGAGCAAAACAATGATGAAAAAGGAATTATTTTCCCTATGACAGTAGCGCCTTTCAAGGTATGTGTCGTTCCAAGTAACATGAAAGATGAACACATCGTAGAAACAGCAGATAAAATATACCAAACATTAACAGAGTCTAATATAGATACAATATATGATGATAGAGATGAAAGACTTGGTGTTAAGTTCAACGATATGGATTTAATAGGAATCCCAATAAGAATAACTGTAGGTAAAAAACTAGCAGAAAACAAAGTTGAACTTAAGTTAAGAAAAGAAGATACATCAAAAGATGTTGATGTTGAAAATGTCATTGAAGAAATTAAAAACATAATTGAAAAAGAAAGTTAATATAAAGTGGAAAGTACTAAGAAAATATTAAATTCTTAGTCTTTTCTTTTTTTACATGAAACATAAAAGGAGTAAAAAATGAAAAAGTTTTATTACATTATTCTAGTTTTTCTAAGTATTTCTCTACTCGGTTGTTCTAACAGTAATACAAAAGTGCTAGAGTTAAATCATCATATAAATATGGGATTAGAAGAAGATGATATTTTAAATGAAAAAGAAGTTTCAATAAAGGTAAGTGGCCTAGAAGAAACATCTCATAAAGCATATGAAGAAAAAGAAGGATTAAAGCCATTTGCAAATTACATAAAAGATACGTTTAACATAACTTTAGATAATTCTTGGGATGTGTTTATTCATTACTATGATGATGAAATGACAAGGGGAATAATAGAGTTTACTTACAAGATTAAAGAGATAACAACAAACAAAGTAATACTTTTCTCTTTTACAAACGGTGTAACTGAAAGTGTAATATACAAGTGTTTAGACTATGAGATAGATGAAAACAAATTGTTAGAAAGATTAGAAAACTTCAAAGAAACCTACACTCAAGAGAAAGTAAAGTTAGAAGATAGTGAAGAAATACTAAATGAATCAACAAATTATGCTTACTTTTATAGTTCTGAAAAGTTTATTTATAGTTATGCAGTATCATTTAGAAACAAAGATGGTAAAGTAAATAACAGTAATACCACACAATACTTCATACCATAATAAAACAAAATTAGTGAAAACGTTGTACACCATTTTTATACTTATACATAAAATTAAATAGGGAGGCAAAAATGGAAACACAACTAACTAATACAGCATCAGTTCTAGGTGAATACAACAGTGTGCCAACAACAATTACTTCAGAAGCGTTAGTAGTAACAATGCTTGATGGATTAACTGTTACAAAAACTGCAGATAAACAAGTTTGGGCTGATGGAAACTTAACATACACAATCTTAGTTGATAATAAGTCAACAGAAAGTTATACAAATCCAACAATTACAGATATACTTGATACAACTTTAGTAACTTTTGTTCCAGAAAGTGTAACAATTGGAGGACAAAAAGCAGAGACTAGTCAATATAGTTACGATGAGGCAACTGGTAAACTAACTATAACTTTATCAGATATTGGACCCTCAGCAAGTGAAACAGTTACATTTCAAGTTGCAAAAAAAGCATAATACAGCTTTTGAACTTTTAAACAGTTGTACATTAAAAGTCGAAGAATTAAAAGAGAACATAGAAAGTAATATTTCCAAAGTACAAAGTATAATTTTTATACCAAAAGTAGATTCTTTAGACTGTTCAACACCATATTGGAGAACATAAAATCACTTATTTAAGTGATTTTTATTCTTCTATAGACCAAGTTATTGTGGCAGTATATTCTAAATTATTTATAAGCGGTTCTGTAACATTTAATAAGATACCTTCATTATCTTTCCAAATAATATTTGTAACTTTAATTACGCCTTCATTAAGTGTTCCTGTATATACCAAAACAGGGGTAGTGGAAAGAACCTTCATATCTCCAGTTTCATCAACATATACCAAAGCATCTTTTAGTGTAATTCCACTAGAAGAAGTTAAGTCATGGTTAATTGCAACATAAAGTTTAAATGCTGTGCTATTTACTCTGGAATCCGTAACAGTAACAGAAACAGCATTTTTTCTAGGACATAATAATGGCTTAGTACTTATTGGTTCAAGTTTAAAACTAATAAGGCTGCTAGCACTATCAATTGTAAGTTCACCACTATAAACGATCTCAATTGTCTTGGTGTTGTAAAGAAGATCATTATATTCTTTAGTGTTAAAAGTAATTAAAGTTCCAATAGAAAGAGGAGTATCATATGTATAAGTAAAATTGCCGTCTTCATCACTAGTTACAATTTGGCTAACATCATCATATTTGATAAGTATATTCGCTTTAGGAAGTGTAATACCTCTCATTATTGTATCTTTATCTGTTAAAGCATTTACTCTAAAAGGTATTTTCCCTATGGAAAGTATCTTTTTATTTGGAAAAATAAAATTAGTAAGCAAAGGAAGTTTTTTTACTTCTTCTTCAGTAAAATTATTATATTCTATTTTTGTTGTGGTAGAAGAAAAAGTACCGCTTATTATAGATATATCATTTTCTTTATACCAAGCATAAGTTGGTAAATAAGAGGCATCTTGCTCTATAGGAATTGCCGCATCAAAAAGGTTAATTCTTGTGAACTGGAATTTGAAAGGTATTGTCGCACTAGTACGTATAACATTTGCAGCGCTGTTGTAAAGTACTACTTTTTTAGGATTATTTAAATAAAAACCAGCAGTTGAAGAAGCAAAGGAAATATTATAATTGGAAGAAGTAATATTTGCATAATCATTTATCATAATAAGCGAAGAATTGTTTTCGAGCGTAATTGATCCATAACTATACCAAGTAGGGTAGCTACCATTACGATTAGTCTGCTTAACTTCTAAAGATGCACCTTGTGCTATCACGGTATTTAAAGTTCCAAAGCTCCCATATGCCATTCCATTATAAGAAGTAATGTTAAAAGATGCCCCACTTAAAACAGAAAAGGCAAGGTTAGTAGGGCCATAGAAAAGTTCTCGATATTGACTGATAAAAGTAACATTTGCCAAAGAAAGAATGGTTAATGTTGGATCAGAATTACGAAACCAAAAGGCTGAATTACCTTTAGAATTATGAATAATTGTTGTATTTCCACCAATTTCAATTTTGTTACACTCTGCAACTTCCCCACCAGATGTAGTAGTAGCATCAGAAATAGTTATGTTAGAATCAATAAACCTAGTAAGTCCATAAGGATGAAAACATATTTGTGGACCAACATAGGTTATATTGTTATATTCAACGATAACGTTTTTATAGGAAGCACTATCTGGAACATATATTATTCCATAGTAGTTATATCCAGTAACATTCATGTTACGTACCACCACTCTATTCATAGTAGTATTAACACTTATCGTATCTCCAGAATTAAGTGTTTTAACATCTTCAAATTTATGAATAACCCCGTCATACATTCCATCAATAGTAACATTTAATTTAGAACTTGCTATTTTAATACCTGTTGTAAGTGTTATATTGCTTCCAAAATATATATAAGTATAACCATTATCTTTCTCAAGTGCTTCTTTTAATTCACTACTTGAAAACACTACAACAGTATTGTTATTTATAATTGTCACTTTATCACCCTGTTAAATGATATGTAGGGAAAACTTTTAAATTTACAAAAAAGAAACCATATTTGGTTTCTAATTCTTATCATTATATAATTCTGCTAGTACAAGTATCAACAAACAAAAGAAAAACTCTACACTAGTTTCAACTTTAAGCATTATTTCATTACTGCACAAGAATGCATAAAGCACATAAGCAAGACTACTTACTACCCAAAGTATAAGTGTGTGAATACTGAGATCTTCTGCTTCTTTTGTTCTAATAATCTTAATAGCTTGTGGCAAATATGATATAAATGTACATGCTGTAACTATTCCAAGTAGTATATTTCCTAACATTATGAACTCCTTTAATTATTCTAAAATAATTATATCATAACAGTAAACAAATTCAAAGAGTGGTCTTAATCATTATAATGCCAAATCCCGAGTCTTCCTTTCGCTTCAATTTTCTCATCAAGTGCTTCTACATCTTCTAATATCCAAGAATATCTTCCAACTTCATAATGACCACATAAATATTCTATTTCATTATTTTCTCTCATATCTTTAATATATTCTTCTGTCATATATACACATTCAACAAGCTTGCATTTACAAATTATTTTTCCCATGCTAAGTTCCTTATCATTTAACATTTTAATAAGACGATTTATTCTTTCATCATTTTTTGGTACTTTTGCAAGACTAGCATGAATATAAATTTCCCCTCTATAATTAGTTTTCCAGCTTCTAGTTTCAATATGTTTAATACCTTCACAAATAAGACTTGCAAAAGGTTCTTTAATACTTAACACTCTCATAACTTTTTCTCCTTATAAAAATTATACTGTATAATAAAACAAATTTCTTCTATTTTTTACATCTTTATGATAAAATCTATAAAGGAAGAGGGAATGGGCATGTTATTACCAAATTATAAAGAAGCGCAAAAAAGGACTAAAAGTGAAGTAAAGAAAGAGTTCTATGATATAAGTGACAGTTTTAAATTACTTGGACTAGGTAAAACTTATTATGTTAAAACTTATGGATGTCAAATGAATGAACATGATAGTGAAAACATAAAAGCAATGCTTGAACAAATGAGTTTTAAAGAAGCAAGTGATTATGAAAAAGCTGATTTAGTAATATTAAACACTTGCAGTATTAGAGAAAATGCTCATAACAAAACTTTTGGCATGCTTGGAAGACTTAAACATTTAAAAGAAGAAAACAAAAATCTTGTAGTAGGTCTTTGTGGATGTATGGCTCAAGAAGAAAAAGTCGTAAAAGATATAATGAGTAAATATAAATGGGTTAACTTTGTCTTTGGAACTCATAATATTCACCGTCTACCTTACATCTTAAGTGAATCATTTGATACTAAAAAACAGGAGATAGAAGTATACAGCAAAGAAGGAAATATCGTTGAAGGTATTCCTGTAAAAAGAGAAAATAAGTATAAAGCTTATGTAAATATCATGTATGGATGTGATAAGTTCTGTACTTACTGTATCGTTCCATATACAAGAGGAAAACAAAGAAGTCGTGACAAAGACGATATTTTAAAAGAAATAAATGAACTTGTAAAAGAAGGATATCAAGAAGTAACACTTTTAGGGCAAAATGTTAATGCTTATGGCAAAGATTTTGACTATGACTATAATCTTGAAAATTTACTTGAAGATGTAAGCAAGACAAATATACCAAGAGTAAGATTTATGACTAGCCATCCATGGGACTTTACTGATGGAATGTTAGAAGTAATTAAAAAGTATCCAAATATAATGCCTGCAATTCATTTACCAGTTCAGTCCGGATCATCTAGAATTTTAAAGCTTATGGGAAGAAAGTATACTAAAGAAGAATATATAACATTATTTGATAAAATTAAAAAAATACCAAATGTTTCTGTATCAACTGATATAATTGTAGGATTCCCTAATGAGACTGAAGAAGATTTTAACGAAACATTAGACTTAGTAAATTATTGTAAATATGATAATGCTTATACTTTCATTTTCTCACCAAGAGAAAATACACCTGCAGCAAAAATGAAAGATGATGTGCCACTTAAAGTTAAAGAAGAACGTTTAGCAAGATTAAATGAGACAGTAAATAAATATTTTCTTGAAAACAATAAAAAACTAGTAGGAAAAACTGTAAAAGTTCTACTTGAAGGTGAAAGTGAGAAAAAGGGAATGCTATTTGGGTACACAGATACTAACAAACTTATAAATGTAGAAGCAGATTCAAATTTAATTGGAAAAATAATAGATGTTGAAGTAGTGGAAGCTAAGACTTGGAGTTTAGATGGAAAAGCAAAAATATAGTGAAATTTTAGAAAAGACTGATGAGTTAGTATCTTTAATAAAAGAAAGCAGCGATTACAAAAGATATTTAAGTCTTGAGAAAAAAATGAAAGAAAACTCTAAAATAATGGGCTTAGTAAATGAAATTAAAAGCCTTCAAAAAGAAATAGTAAAAAGAGAATATAAAAAGATGCCAATTTCTGACCTAGAAGATAAAATAGAAAGTAATTTAAAAGAGCTTTCAACATATCAAGTTTATACAGAGTACGCATACTTACAAGAAGATTTAAACGAAATGTTTCAAAATATTAAATATGTGATAGAACACTTCATAGAAGAAAAGATAAAATAGGCAAAACAATAATAATTTTTGAACTTATCTTACTATCCTCGCATAAATTAAAGTGAGGAGGAATATTATGGCTAGCTATAAAGAAATTGTTACTAAAGCAGTTGTTGGCAAAGGAAAGAAAACTTTTGCAACAACACATACAGTATCTCCAGAAGTGGTTCCTACTACTATTTTAGGGTGTTGGGTTATAAATAATACTTTTGAAGGTAAAAAAGATAAAGACTCTGTTAACATTACGGGACACTTTGATGTAAACATTTGGTATTCAAGTGAAAACAACACAAAAACAGAGGTTGTTAAAGACACTGTAAATTATAGTGAGGAAGTACCAATAAAGAGTACTGATGATAGTTATGAAGGTAATGAAGAAATAATCGTAAGAGCAGTAAGACAACCAAGTTGCACAAAGGCAGAGATAAAAGATGGTTCTATCGTATACACAATTGAAAAAACTTTGGCAGCAGAAGTTGTAGGAGACGCAAAAATCAAGGTTGGCATAAATGATGAAGACTTTGAAGATGATAGTAATGACAAAGACAATATTGAACAAGAAATAGAAGAATCAGTAAATGAAGATTTTATAAATTAACGAAAAATGAAAGTACCAAGCGTACTTTTTTTGTTTGGAAAAAATATTTACTATTTGCCATAAAAGTGATAATATTTAAGTAACAATAGGAGGGCTAAAGATATGAATAATGATAATAATATAGGAAATACAAACTTAGTACAAAACCAGACAAATATGCAAGTAAATACTTCTGTAAATAATCAACAAGTACCAAGTGGAAATATATATACACAAAACCCTGCACCGAATGGTGCATCTTTCCAAAACCAAGATCAAAAAGATAATGGTAAAAAGAAATTTAATTTAGATAAGAAACAACTAATTATAATTTTAGTAGCAGTTGTTCTTGTTATAGTAGCAGCAGTAATTTTCTTATCCATTGGTGGAAAGAAAGGAAATGAAAATAATGCCAATACTAATCAAGGAAACGATGTAAATAATGCAAATGATATAAACGATCCTAACAGTACAGGTAATGAATTAAAGCCAAATACTAATGAAGGTGTAATTGGAGATAAAACTATAGAAGGACTTAAGTTTACTAATTCATCTTTAGTAACAAGTGAAGCAGGATCTAACTTAATAACTCTTGTTACAAATACAACAGATACTAACATAGAAGTTAGAATTATTGATATCATAGTAAAAGATAAAGACGGAAAAGTACTTGTTAATATGCAAGGATATGTTGGAGGATCAATACCTGCACACGATTCAAGAGAAGTTTACAGTAGTGTTGACATGGATTTATCGAGTGCTACAGATATTGAATATAAAATAGTTAAGTAGGGTGATGGTACAATGGCTAATAAAAAGGTTAAATCAGCAAAGGAAAAGGCCAAAAAAGTAAATAAAGAATCAAAGTCAAAGTTATTGGAAAGATATAATAAGACACACTTTTATATTGTGTTAGCTATTTTAGTGTTGTTATCAATAACTATTGTAGTAATAAATAATTTAAAAACATGTGATAATTGTGTCAAGGAAGATGGAAACGGTGAAGAAATTAACCAGAATGTTAAAAGAGAAGTTAATTTGAATGAAGGAATTACTAAGGATAGAGAAGTAGAGGGATTCCTTATTACAAATAATTATTTATATACTGAAACCCGTGATGACAAAACAGTATCTAGTAAGTTTACAGCTATTGTAAAGAATAATACTGGTAGTGATAAAGAGGTAAAGTCTTTTGATATAATTTTTAAAGATAAAGATGGTAAAGAAATTATTACACTTCTAGGGTATATTGGTCAAACAATACCAAATGATGAATCAAGAAGTATTGAAAGCAATGTAGATATAGATTTATTAAATGCATATAGTATTGAATATAAATTGAATAAGTAAAATAGGAGAAGTAGTTATGAAAATAAGCAACAAAGCAAACAAATGTACGGCCTGGGGGGGGGTACTTTTAAATAGAAAGGGAATAATCCCGATTTTTGTTGTGATTTTAACAATACTTACAATACTAATTTCTGTGGGCTACTCCGCACTTAATCAAAATCTAAGTGTATCAGGAGAAGCCTTTTTGCGTTCTAAAGGAAATGTAAGAATATCAAGAATAGAAATGAGTAATGCTGAAAATGATGGCTATGAAACATATAATCCTGAGTATTCAAAGAAAGGTACAAAAACATATTCAACATTGTCTAATAAAAACTCAACAATAACATATACAGTTCAAATAACAAATACAACAGGTGCCAAGTATACCGTCTCCAGTATAGAAATATCAAATACAAATTCAAATGTAAGCTGCACACCAAACATTACAAAGGGAAGCATAATAGAGGTAGGAATATCAGATTTTACAATAGAGGTTAAATATAATGGTACAGATAGTTTAACAGAAAGTATCGAAGATGTTTGTGAGATAAAGTATGATTTTATTCCACTAGATACAACACCTCCAGTATTGACTGCAGAAACAATATCACAAGAAAATAAAACAGCTAGGTTAAAGATAACAGCAACAGATGAAGATGGTGGAAGTGGATTATCACCAGATAATATTTACAAATTTTGTTTATCAACGAGTGATGAAGAAGCAAAGGAATGTACATGGACAAATTATATAAGTGGAGAAGAATTTGATGTAACTGCATCTTCCAATGGAGAATATTATTTATTAGTATATTCTATAGGAGATAAAGCAGGAAATATAAGTGATGGTAAAGAAAATATTGGAGAAATAGTAAATAAACTATATGTTCCATTGTTTAACAAAGTACAAGATTTTGCATATACAGGAAACGAACAAACATATATAGTCCCAGCAGATGGTTATTATAAAATTGAAGCATGGGGAGCTCAGGGGTGGCCAGAAGTTACAGATTTAAACACAGGATTAGGTGGTTATACAAGTGGTTATATTTATTTAACAAAAGGAGAAAAATTATATGTATATGTAGGACAAGGAAATGGAAATGGTCAAAATGTTGAAGCTTTCAATAATGGAACTCCAAATTATGGTGGATATTCTGGTGGAGGAGCCACAGACATAAGATTGGTTGGTGGAACGTGGACTGACGCAACTTCAATAAATAGTAGAATTATGGTCGCAGGTGGCGGCGGAGCTGGTGGATACGGAAAAGGCGGAGCTGGGGGAGGTTTATTTGGAAACAATGCATCTGGTACAAAAGGTGGAACTCAAACTTCTCCAGGAGCAAGCCAAACAACTAACTATCAGGATTCCTCTTTTGGTATTGCAAATGGTGGATGTAGTGGTGGAAATGGTTACTATCCAGGTGGTGGAGCAACATGTGCAGATGGCGCTGGAGGAGGTTCCTCATTTATATCTGGTTATGCAGGAGTAAATGCCATAACATCAGCAAGTGATAGAACACATACAAACAATACACTTCATTATTCAGGAAAATACTTTATAGACGGCGCAATGGAAGTAGGTGTAAACACTGGAAATGGTAAAGCAAAAATAACGTATATATCAAAAGGAAAACTAGAAAGAAAAAATAAAAAACTAAATGGTGTGAGGTACATAAGAGATTGTACAAATGGTAATAGCATTAATGTTGGTAGCCATTGGGTAGAGCTTCAAGCAATATATCAGGGGGAAAATGTTGCAAAAGGTAAAGAAATTACAGCTGTTTCTAATGTAGGAACATCAAATGGAACAGGTACTATTACAAGCATTGTGGATGGAGATATTGATTCTAGTCAATATTCTGATTTTTTTTGGGAATCAAGACAATGTATTACAGTGGACCTTGGTCAAACATATGACTTAGATGAAATAGCAGTATGGCATTATTGGATAGATAATAGAACGTATTACGAGCACACTACGTTTGTTTCATCTGATAATGTAAATTGGACAAGTGTTACACAACCAACTAAAGAAGAAAGTAACAATGGTTATAGAATAAATGCATATGAAAGCGAAAGTAATGTCAATTTGTATGCTATAAATAATTTAATAACTAATAGTAGTTTTGAAAACGGGACAACTGGTATAACTTTATTCACAGAAAATTCTATAAGCACTGACTTAAAGTATTCTGGTGCCTATTCATTATATACTTCAACAAAATATCGTTGGTCAGGAAGTTCAATGAGTGTTGATAGCAGCAAAATTGCTATTAATGATTCTATTTATATATCTGAACAAGTATATATAAGGCAGTTGTCTTCAGATACACAATTTATGTATATGGCATTTGCAAATGGACAAGGTACTGACTACATCTCAGCAACAAAAACATATGCAAATAACAAATGGGAAAAAATATCAAATATTGGTAAACCAACATCTACAAACAACAATGGGACTTATGTAGTATATGGAAATATGTTTGCATCCGATAATGCTACTAGTGAATTAGATAATATTGCATATATAGATAACTTAACTTTATACAATTTAACAACAATATTTAGTAATGGTAACGAACCAAACAAAGAATGGTGTGATGCAAATATTCCGTATGTATCGGGAACTAATGTATTGTTATACTTACCTAGGCATAATGATTATTATACAAGCATAGTTAATGCAAATGGTGGGTATAGAGTTAACGATGGAACATATAATTTGACAATGATAAATGCCAAAAATGGTGATACACAAGTAATAACAGAAAGAAGAAGAAATGGCTATACGCTAAATGGATACACACTAACAAACGTACTTACAGCTAGTACAACAGATTTAGGTGGAGCGAGTATAACCTTTGATCCATCAACAAAACAAGCATTATATACGCAAGGTATGGAATCTGTATTTATAACAGCAAACTGGCAAGCAAATAATTATACATTAACGGTAAATCCAAACGGTGGAGTATTAAATGGTACAACAAATAATTCAACATTCAATATTGCTTATGGAAGTACAGAAACTATATTGAATCCAACAAGATCTGGTTATGTATTTGCAGGATGGACATTAAGTGGTGCAGGAAGCAGTATGAACGGAACAACATTTACAATGGGATATGAAAATGCAACGTTAACAGCAAACTGGGCATCGCCAATACCAACATATACATATACAGGAAGTAGTCAGTTAATAGATGATGGAAATGGAAACTGGAGAATAAAATTCCTAACAAGTGGGACACTAACATTTACTAATCTTGGAACAGGTGTAAATGGAATAGATGTCTTCTTAGTAGGAGGCGGCGGCGGTGGACGTACAGGAAGTCAAAGAGTTAATGGAGCAGGTGGTGGTGGTGGTGGTTACACTACAACTAAGAAAGGACATACAGTATCAGCTGGTTCAAGTTATAACATCGTAATTGGAGCAGGTGGTGCTACCAATAGTAATGGTGGAACATCATCAGCATTTGGATTCTCAGCCGCAGGTGGAAAATATGGAGCACCTGGAGCATCAAATTTTGAAGCAGAAGTTGCCATTGGCGGTAATGGAGGTTCTGGCGGAGGAGGCGGAACAAGTCACCAAGGTTATGGTGGAAACGGTGGAAGCAATGGAAGTAATGGTTCAAACGGAACAGGAGGAAATGGTGGAACAGGTCAAGGAACCACAACCCGTGAATTTGGAGAAAGTGACGGAACACTATATGCAGGTGGTGGAGCAGGAACTGAAGGAAAAGCAGGAGCAGGTGGTGGTGGTGTATATAACAACACTAATAACAGTGACAAATATTATGTAGCAAATGGTACAGCCAATACCGGTGGTGGTGGCGGCGGCGGAGCTTTTAACTTTATTAAAGGTGGAACAGGTGGTTCTGGTATAGTTGTTATTCGTAATACAAGAGTAGTACCAACAGAACAAATGCCAAGCTACACATACACTGGAACAAGTAGATTAGAAGTAGATAAAAATGGAAATTGGAAAATAAAATTTCTAAGCAGTGGAACACTTACATTTACAAGTTTAGGTGATGGAACAACTGCAGTAGACCTATTCTTAGTAGGAGGCGGTGGTTCTGGAAGATATGCAGGAGGAGGAGGCGGATATACAAGAACTGTTAAAAGTTTGAATATCGCCCTAAATACTAGCCAACAGATTGTAGTAGGAAAAGGGGCAGCATTTAGTTTTACAGAAACTATAAATGGTGGTTCATCTTCGGCTCTTGGATATACAGCAGCAGGAGGTTATGGAGTTGGACAAGCGGATAAAGGAGGAAATGGTGGATCCGGAGGCGGTGGATATGCATACTCGGATTCAAACTCATGGGCTGGCTCAGGCGGAACCAACGGAAAAAACGGAGATGCTAGTAGTTCAGGATGCTCCGGCGGTTATGGACAAATTTCAGTACCAGGCCCAAATGGTGAAACAGGTAACACAAGAGAATTTGGTGAGTCAACTGGTGATTTATATTCTGGAGGCGGCGGTGGAACAGCAGCAAGTGGATCTGCAGGACTTCCAGGAGAAGTTACAACTGCTACCAATAGCGGTCGAGGCGGAGGTGGCATAGCTGGAGAAGATGGTATAGTAATAATAAGGAAGCATCAATAGGAGTTTAATAGCTCCTATTTTTCTTTGATTAAAAGTTGTGATTTTAATGATACTTGCAATATTAGTTTCTATAGGCTACGCCGTGCTTAATAAAAAATTAAGCATCTCTGGAGAAACCTTTTTACGTTCTCATGGAAATGTAAGAATAACAGGAATTAAAATGAATACTATAGAAAGTGATGGAATTTTTACATATAATCCTGAATATTCAAAGAGAGGTACAAAGGTATTCTCAACATTACTAAATATAGATTCTAAAATTAACTATACTGTACAAATAAATAACACAACAGGATATAAAGTTCGTAATAGATTTAGCTGGGGACAAAATAAGAGTAACTTTACACAAACAGAAAAGATAATAGACAATAGTAAATCAGGATACTTCTGCGTTATGATGTACACTAACAACTACGGAAATAATTATAGTTACGGAATGTCAATAAGCGTAAAAAAAATATACTTAGAGAAATAAAATAAATTCTTGTAAACTTCTCCTTAATGCTTTATAATAACAAGTGTAATAAATGTGATGACTGGGTTGGAATCCACGAGCAATAAAGAAAAGAGATATTCTTCTATGAATAAGTGGGGTGGAACCATGGCAATAGCCGTCCCCACAATTTATAGAAGAATTTTTATTTAAGAAAGGAAAAGATTATGGAAAACTTAACAATGGAAAAATTAGTTAATTTCTGCAAACAATATGGTTTCATATTCCAAGGAAGTGAAATCTATGGTGGACTTGCTAATACTTGGGATTATGGTCCATTAGGAGCAGAACTTAAAAACAACGTAAAGAAAGCTTGGGTAAAAAAATTCATTCAAGAAGATGTTAACAATGTAGGCCTTGATAGTGCTATTTTAATGAACCCTAAAACATGGGAAGCATCAGGTCACTTAGCAACATTTTCAGACCCACTAATTGACTGTAGAGCATGTAAAACAAGACATAGAGCAGACAAATTAGTTGAAGATGATGGCGTTGCTGACGCTGGTGGAATGAGTAATGAAGAATTAGTTGCTTACATAAAAGAACACAACATTAAATGTCCTAACTGTGGTAAAAGTGACTTTACAGATATAAGACAATTTAACTTAATGTTCAAAACATTCCAAGGAGTTACTGAAGAAGCTAAAAGTACAATTTACTTACGCCCTGAAACAGCTCAAGGAATATTTGCAAACTTCTTAAATGTTCAAAGAAGTATGCGTCTTAAAGTACCATTTGGTATTGGTCAAACAGGAAAAAGCTTTAGAAATGAAATAACACCAGGAAACTTCATATTCCGTGTTCGTGAATTTGAACAAATGGAACTAGAATTTTTCTGTAAGCCAGGAACAGAACTAGAATGGTTTAAACATTACAAAGAATACTGTAAAAACTTCTTATTATCACTTGGTATAAAAGAAGAAAATTTAAGACTAAGAGATCATTCAAAAGAAGAGTTGTGTTTCTATAGTAATGCTACAACTGATATTGAATATAAGTTCCCATTCGGATGGGGAGAATTATGGGGAATTGCAAGCCGTACTGACTATGATTTAACACAACATCAAAAATTCTCAGGTGTATCAATGGGATACTTAGATCCTGAAACAAATGAAAGATACATTCCTTATGTTATTGAACCATCACTTGGAGTAGAAAGACTAGTATTAACAGTTCTTTGTAATGCTTATGAAGAAGAAACTCTAGAAGATGGTAGCACAAGAGAAGTATTGCACCTTCATCCATACCTTGCACCATACAAATTAGTAGTATTACCACTTGTTAAAAAGCATCATCAAGAAAAAGCAATGGAAATATACAAAACTTTACAAAAAAACTTTATGTGTACATATGACGACTCTGGAAATATAGGAAAAAGATATAGAAGAGCAGACGTAGTAGGAACACCATTTGCCATAACAATCGATGACGAAACAATAGAGAAAGGCACTGTTACAATAAGAGAACGTGACACAATGAAACAAGAAGTAATAAACACTGAAGATATAAAAGAATATATTGAAAAGAGAATTGAATTTTAATGTATGATTTTTGTCATTTGTTCTTTATGTTCTTCTGCTATTCTATTCTTGGCTATATTGTAGAAACCATATTTTGCTCTTTAATAGATAAAAAAATTGTGTTTAATAGAGGCTTCTTAATTGGGCCATATCTACCAATTTATGGAGTTGCATCTGTTCTTATGACACTACTTTTAACAAGATATCAAAGTGATGCTTTTACTGTATTTATAATGGCAGCTTTTATCTGCACTACAGTAGAATACTTAACAAGCTATGTTCTTGAAAAAATGTTTAAAACAAGATGGTGGGATTACACTAATCAAAGCTTTAACGTTAATGGAAGAGTATGCCTAAAAAACTCTGTATTATTTGGTGTTGGTGGAGTAGCCATAGTATATTTTCTAAATGATTATTTTGAAAAATTAGTTGGTTCATTCTCACACAATGTATTTATAACTATAAACATTATTTTAATGATTATATTTTTTACGGATGTAGTAGTATCATATTTAGTTATTTCTAAGATAAGAAAAAATTCAGAACTAGTTAAAAAGGATATGACAGAAGAAATAAAAGAACAAGTTAAAGGAGAACTTGAAAAGCACTTGTCACTTAACAAAAGACTTCTTAATTCCTTCCCTAAAGTATTTGTTAATGTAAGAGACGTAGTAAAGAAAATCGATATAACTAGAAAAAAATAAAAAGTGATTTGCTAAATAGCAAGTCCTTTTTTTGTAAATTGTTTTAAAGAAAATGACATAACTAGCATAGATTTTACTAGGTGATAACATGCGTTTAATTTTTATAGAGTTTTTCATATATTCAGTTTTAGGATATTTATTAGAAATTGTTTATGCAAGTATACTGAATAGGCGCCTTTATTTGAATAGAGGATTCTTAACAGGACCATACTGCCCAATATATGGTGTTGCACTTTTGTTTATTAAAAGTCTTACTACGGGAGTAACAAGTATTGTTTTTAAAGCTTTTTTAGCAAGTTTAGTTGTAGTAGTGGTTGAATACTCTACAGCTTTTTTATTAGAAAAAGTATTTCATAAGACTTTTTGGGATTATAGAAGGAAAAAGTTTAATATAAAAGGAAGAGTTTGTCTTGAAAATACTTTGTTTTTTGCTTTTGCAAGCACGCTTTTTATAGATAAAATATCCCCTTTAGTTGATAAGATGTTAAATAGTGAAACTACCAGCATAATAGTTCTATCTTTTATGCTATTTATGATCTTTATCTTTGATTTGTTAACTTCTTTCAAGAAACACATGAATAGCTAAAACGAATTTTATTGATTTTTAAGGCTTTCTATGTTATAATAACAACTAATTTTAGGGGGTTTTACGATGTGCGCTACAAGTTTTGAAATTAGTGATTACCTAGAAAAATATATTGATGAGAATTTTAACGGTATTAAGACTAAAGAAGATGCTAAGAAGAGGGTTCTGGCTTTATCCAATGTGATATTATCACTAACAAAGAAAGTTGATTCTAATTTAGTCGATGAGTTATGTAGAAAAAAGCCCTTGTTCAGTGATGCACTTGAACTAATTTTTTCTGACTCTAAAGCACAAAGTTCAAAGTCTTATGAGGTTTATCTTCAAACGTTTAAAAAAGGTTTTAGTAAGTATTGTTTTGATGAAAAAGATGGCGATAAATTAAAAGTAAGAGGTTTTTCATACTTTAAGGAGCCAAGAAAACATTTGAGTACAAAAGAATTTAAAGAATTGTTTAAAAGATACAAAGAAAATGATGAATCTGCTATGGAAGAATTAGTACGTGCTAATATTGATTTAGTAAGTAATGTTTGTTTGAATGATTCAAATATTAGAGATTTGTTATTAAACGAAAGTATTGATTTAGATGATGCTATTCAAGAAGGAATAATAGGACTTATAAAGGCTATTAAAAGCTATGATGAAACAAGAAGTTCAAGATTTTCAACATATGCCTTTTATGTCATAAAGCAGGCTATTGTAAGAAATTTGATTGAAACAGCAGAAGAAATAAGAACTCCTATAAATCAAAGACCGATATATTACAAAATGAAATCTTATATAGAAAATTATTATGAAAGATATGGAACTTACCCATCACTTGAAAGATTGTCTGTATATATGAACATGAAA
This sequence comes from uncultured Bacilli bacterium, assembly GCA_934100165.1. GTDB lineage: Bacteria > Bacillota_I > Bacilli_A > RF39 > UBA660 > RUG13868. The sequence goes on along the minus strand of CAKOPN010000004.1, from coordinate 152,354 downwards.
AAAAATACTATATATTCGCTTCTTACAAGTAAAGATATCGTTCATGTTGAAAGTGAAGAGTTTGATGAGAATAGTGCTACATATGATTTTGAAGATGAAGTATTAACAAGAATAAGTAATTTAAAATTAAGAGAGAGTATAAAGGATAGATTAACTGATACTGATAGTACAATAATTTTTGCTAGGATGGATGGTCTAAGCCAAGATGAAGCAATGGATTTAATAGATGAAAAAATGTGTAGACAAAATGTAAACTTAAGAGAAAAAAGTGCCTTGAAAAAAATAAAAGGATCCGAGTTTATAGAAAACTATTCATATCTTGCTATAAGTCCAGATGATTTTGTTAATGAAGTTAGAGCATTTAGAAGAAAAACACCAAAACAAAAAGAACTAGTAAAAGTAGGATTTAAATCCTAGAATGGAATATGAAGTATGAGAAATTGTAAAGTAGTAGAACCCACAGCAGTCCTTAATAATGCAGTAGAAGAATATATTGATACAAATTTTGTAACTGGACTTGGCAAGGAAAAAACTAAAGAGTTATTTAGAAACTTTTATTCTTATATGAACAAGCTAGGTTATGAAGTAACCAGTGATGTAATAGAGCAATTATGCATAGAAAAGTCAAATTTCAGTGATGTTCTTGATGAATATTTCTACCATGGTGTTCCAGAAAATAGAATAGAGAAAATCTTAGAAAAAGGTTTCAAACAATATTACACATTTGATTATCAAGAAGAAAAAGGTGCTAGAATAAAATCCAAAATAATAAGAACATATGGATCTTATAAGACAGATGAAAAAGAGTTTAATAAATTATTACACGAATATAAAAACGGTAACAAAGAGTTAAAAAGCACTTTAATTATAATGCTTTTACCACTTGCTAATGAAGTTGCTTTACAATATTTAAAACATAGATGCAATTATGAAGCAATTGGAATTGAATATGAAGATATTGTAGAAGATTGTGTTGTCGCTTTAATGAGAGCAATTGACAAATTTGATGAAGAAAGAGAAGTTAAGTTTTCTTCCTATGCTTGGAAGTCTCTAATCTTTGTAATAGATAGAGAAGTAAATAAACAAAAGGAGCTAATCTCTAAGCCAAACAACATTGATGGATTACAAAAAAATATAGGAATGTACATGGAAAAATACAAAAGTGAGAACGAAGTTTATCCAAGTGTAGAAGAAGTATGTCATCATTTTGGAATAAAAAGAAGCACGGCAGTACCACTTTGTTTTAATATCCAAACTGTACCAATAGAAACAGAAATGAGCGAAGTTGAAAAAGCATCATGTGACAATAGATATCATGATGTCGAACAGGTAGATGAAGAAGTTTTAAATGAGGTAAGTAAAGAAAAATTAGTAGAGCTTTTAAGACACATTTTTACCGAAAAGAAAAGTAAGACATTGCTTGACTACATGGGATTTTTTCAAGAACCAAGAAGCACGATAGAACTAGCAAAAGAATATGGAGTTAGTAAATCTGAGGTAGCAAGAAGAGTAAAAGACGCTTTAGATGTTTTAAGAAGAACAAAGAAAATGGCGGAATTTTCCTATTTAGCAGAAAATCCAAGCAAAATCGAAAAAACTATAAAGGAAGAAAGAGAAAAAAGCGATAAAGCATTACGAGAGAAAGCATTACTTAGAAAAATAAACAGAAAAAATAAATAAGGGGGTATTTATTTATGTATGTTAGAGATGAAGAAAAAATTGATGAGCTTTTAATAAAATATGTAGATGAAATCTTTAAAGGAAAGGCAAGTCAAAATGAGATAAAAATAAAAATGCTAGATTTTTTATCTTATTTAAACAAAAGAAATATTCAACTATCTGCAAATTTAGTTGAAGGGCTTTGTAGAGAAAGCACTAATTTTAGTAATGCAATTGATGAGTATTTTACTGCAGCTGCAAATGGTGGAAAACAAGGAGTAGAAAAAGGATTTATAACTATTCACAGAGGATTTAAAAAGTTTTGTTATGAAGAAAAAGACGATGCTAGAATAGTGCCAATTGTAAAATATAGAAGTCCAAGTAAAAGAATAAGTGAACAAGAGATGCTTTCTTTACTAAAAAGATATAGAAATGATGATAAGCAAGCTTTAAAAGAACTTATCATGAGTAATGTAGGGTTAATAACTTTAGTATGTAAAAAGAATAGAGCAATTCAACGACTTATTGCAGAAAACAACATTGATACAGCAGATGTTTTCCAAGAGGGAGTTATTGGCCTAATGTCTGCTTTCAAAAAGTATGATGAAACTTCTGGATATAAGTTTTCAACCTATGCTTACAGTGTACTTGAAACAGAAATGTTTAGGTCGTTAAATAAAAGTGCTAATCAAATAAAGATTCCAGAACCATTGAGAATAGAAAGTTATATAGTAGAAGATTATATAAAAGCCTTTTATGAAAAGTATGAAACGTATCCAAAAGTAGGAGAGATAAGTGCAGGTACTGGTATTTGTGAAAAAGATATTAAAAGAATAATAACAAGTACAATAACTGATAGAATAGATGACCCATTAAATAGTGTAGAACAAGAATATGGCTTTGAAGATGATATGTTGAAAAAAATGAGTAATGAAGCTCTTCTAGGAAATTTAGGTAAAGTACTAACAGATGGTGAAAGAGATTTTATCTATTCTAGAATGGGAGTAGAAGAAGAACCGAGGACATTAACTGATATTGCTAAAAGCTTAAAAGTATCACCACAAAGAGCATCTGAGAAGGAAAAGATGATATTAAGAAAAATCAAAGCAATGCCATATATAGAAGAGTTTTCTTATCTATGTGAAAGACCAAGTGAATTTTTAGAGGATGTAGCATCATTTAAAAAGAAATCTTATAAAGAAAGAAAAAAAGAATTATTAAAATTTAGAAGTAAATAATAAATAAGAATTAAATGTAACGAAAATAGACAAAAAATAATTGATTTATTTTAAAAAGTATTATATATTATTACTGTTGATTTACCTAGGTTTTGGAGTTTTCCGACCAAGACTTGGATAAATGGAATTATAAAAGGAGGAAAAAGACATGGCTTTAACAAAAGAAGTTAAACAAAAATTAGTCAAAGATTTTGCTAAGAGTGAAAAAGACACTGGTTCTGCTGAAGTACAAATTGCTATTTTAACAGAAGAGATTAACAAGTTAACTAAACATTTAGAAGAACACAAACATGACTATCATTCAAGAAGAGGTCTTTTAAAGAAAGTTGGACAACGTAAAAATTTACTTGCATACCTTTCTAAGAAAGATATCAATAGTTATAGAGATGTAATTTCTCGTCTTGGATTAAGAAAATAATGAATAGAAGACTGACACGAAATTTTAATCGTGTCTTTCTTTTAGATTTTTGATGTTGGCGGGTAATATTAAATATTGTTATTGTAATAAGGATAATAACGCTTGTTGTTGTATTTATTACAATAATAAGGATTACCTGCCAGAAGTGGAGGTAAAAATGTCAAAAAAAGTATTCGAATATGATTTTAGGGGAAGAAAAATAGTCGTAGAACATGGAGAAATGGCTAAACAAGCAAATGGTTCTGTACTTGTAAGATATGGAGATACAGTAGTACTATCAACTGTCGTAGTAAAGAAAGAAGCTAATCTATTATCAGATTTCTTTCCACTTATGGTAATATACCAAGAAAAACTTTACTCAGTAGGTAAAATACCAGGAGGGTTCATTAAAAGAGAAGGAAAGCCTACTGATGCCGCAACACTTGCAGCTAGAATGATTGATAGACCAATGCGTCCAATGTTTAAAGAAGGATTTAAAAACGAAGTACAAATAGTAAATACTGTTTTATCAGTAGATACAGACAATTCACCAGAATTAACAGCAATGTTCGGTTCAAGCCTTTGTACATCAATTAGTGAAATCCCATTCGATGGCCCAATAGCAGGTGTAAAAGTAGGATGCGTAAACGGTGAGTTTATTATTAACCCTACACCAAAACAATTAGAAGAGTCTACAATAGATCTTACAGTAGCAGGAACTAAAGAAGCTATTAACATGGTTGAAGCAGGAGCTAAAGAAGTAAGTGAAGACTTAATGCTAGAAGCTTTAATGTTCGGACATGAAGCTATAAAAGAGTTAGTAGAATTTCAAGAGAAAATCGTGGCAGAAATAGGAAAGCCAGATATGGAATATGAAACTTTAGAAATTAGTGAAGATTTCAAGAAAGAAGTAAGATTACTTGCAGAAGATGATTTAAATTATGCTTTAAGAATAAAAGACAAGTTAGAAAAATATGCAGCTATTGATAAAGTAAAAGAAGATATCGTTGAAAGATATAAACTTGAATATGAAGAGAAACTAAAAGAAGATGAATTAAACGTACTTATAACTAAAGTAAAACTTGTTTTAGAAGAGTTAGAGTATGAAATTTTTAGACAAATAGTAGTAGTAGAAAAGACAAGAGCAGATGGAAGAAGTATGACAGAAATAAGACCTCTTTCAACTGATATTGATATTTTACCAAGAACTCATGGTTCAGCATTATTTACAAGAGGAGAAACACAAAGTTTAGCAGTTACTACTTTAGGAGCTCTTGGAGAACATCAAATACTAGATGGTTTAAGCTTAGAAGCTGAAAAGAGATTTATGCTTCATTATAACTTCCCAGCATTCTCAGTTGGAGAAACAGGAAGATATGGTGCTCCAGGAAGACGTGAAATTGGTCATGGAGCGTTAGGAGAAAGAGCACTTTTACAAGTTATGCCATCTGAAGAAGAATTCCCATATACAGTACGTGTTGTATCAGAGATCCTTGAAAGTAACGGATCATCAAGTCAAGCTACAATATGTGCAGGATGCTTATCATTAATGGCAGCAGGTGTTCCAATAAAAGCTCCAGTTGCAGGTATTGCTATGGGTCTAATAACTCAAGGTGCAAACTATACAATATTAACAGATATCCAAGGAATGGAAGATCATCTAGGAGACATGGACTTTAAAGTTGCAGGTACTAGAAAGGGAATTTGTTCATTACAAATGGATATTAAAATAAAAGGAATTACAAAAAAAATTTTACAAGAAGCACTAGCACAAGCAAAAGATGCTAGAATGGAAATTCTAGATGTAATGGAAAAACAAATTAAAGAACCTCGTAAAGAAGTAAGCAAGTATGCTCCAAAGACATACACATTCATGATTAAACCTGAAAAGATTAAAGATGTAATTGGAAAAGGCGGAGAGATGATTACCAAGATTATTCTTGAAGCAAGCAATGTTAAGTCAGTAACAGATATGAATGCTGTTAAAGTAGATCTTGAAGATGACGGAAGAGTAGTAATTTATCACTCTGATAAAGAAGTTATTGAAAAGACTACAAAAATGATCCAAGACATTGTAAGAGAAGTAGAAGAAGGAAAAATTTACACTGCTAAGGTAGTTAAAATTGAAGACTTCGGATGTTTCGTTCAAGTATGGCCTGGTGCAGAAGGACTTGTCCATATTTCAGAACTTGCAAAAGAAAGAGTAAACAAGACAGAAGACGTCGTATCTCTTGGTGATGAAATAGTAGTTAAATGTATAGGAACAGATAAAAAAGGAAGATTAAACTTCTCAAGAAAAAAAGTTTTCCAAGATGACTCAAAAGATAAAGTAAAAAAAGAATCAAAAGAAGTTAAAAAGGAAAAAGAAGAAGCAAAAGAAGAAGTTAAGGAAGCTGTTCAAGAATAAAATAAATAAGACTTAAAGTTTATTGAGCTTTAAGTCTTTTCTTTTAAAAATTCTCTAATAATTGTACCAGTATAAAGTTTATTATCAAGATAAGAATAATGAGATGCATTTTTTATTATAACAAGACCAGAATCCTTGATTTTCTTGTTCATTTTAATACCATCTTTAAGTGGAGTATCAATGTCTTTTTCACCCCATATTAAAAGAGTACTAGAAGAGATATTATCAAGTAAGTATGATAAATCAGTATTTACAATGTTTGAAAAAGTTCTTCGCATATTCTCACTAAGCGCTTTAAAATCAGTTGAGCCAAAAACTTTAACAAGTTTATCTAAATACTTCTTTCTTAACTTTTTGGGAAGACATTTGTTAAGCTTTTTTAGAGCTTTATATAAAGTCTGTTTACAAAGTAGGTAAAAACTTTTCTTTCTTTTTATTCCGGCCCCATCAATTATTATAAGTTTTTCAAAAGATATATTTAACTTTCCATTTAAAATGAGTGCAATTCTGCTACCAAAAGAGTGAGAGATAACTATTGGATTTTTGACTTTTTTCTTCTTCATAAACTCTTTTATTAAATCAGCATAATCGTACACCGTAAGATCTCTATCTGGAAATTTACTCATACCAAATCCAGGGTAGTCTAAGATATAAATTGTGTACTCGTTTTTTAATAGATAAATAAGATAATTAAATGTAATTCTAGTATCGCCCCAACCAGGAAGTATGAGTATTTCTTTTTTACCTGTTCCTATCTTTTCATAATATATATTAAAGTCTTTAATTTTTACATACATAGAAATCACCTATAGTAATTTATGAAATATAATAAATTGTGTTAATATATAGGAATTTGTGGTATAATTCTCTCGGGGTGAAATCAGATGAAAAAAACAAAGATTGTTTGTAGCATTGGTCCAGCATCTTCTAATGTAGAAGTCATGAGTAAAATGGTAGAAGAAGGAATGGATGTTGCTAGAATAAATTTTTCACATTCAACAGAGGAAAATAGTAATGAAATATTGAGCGTAATAAAAGAAACAGAAAAGAAAACCGGTAGGAATATTGCCGTATTATTTGATACTAAAGGACCTGATTTTAGATGCGGATTAATAAAAGAAGGGGGAATACCTTTAATTAAAGATGAGATAGTAAGGATTGTTAAAGATGATATAACAGGGGACAACGGTATATTTACAGTTAACTATAAAGACGCATTAGATAAGATAAATGTTGGTAATACTATACTAATCGATGATGCTTTAATGAGACTTGAAGTAGTTGGTAAGGATAACTCATCTCTTTCTTGTAAAGTAATTGATGGAGGAGTTTTAACTTCAAAAAAGGGAATAAATGTTCCAGGGGTAAATCTAGGGTTAAGTTTTATAAGTGAAGCTGACTTGAAAGATATAAAATATGCATGCAGTCATGACGGAGATTTCTTGGCACTATCTTTTGTAGAGACAAGTGAAAATGTAGAGGATATAAGAAGAATACTTAAAGAAAACGGTGCAGAAGACATGAGTATCATCTCTAAGATTGAAACAAAAAGAGCTCTTGAAAATCTTGACGCAATAATTGATGCTAGTGATGGTATTATGGTAGCACGTGGAGACTTGGGAGTAGAAGTAGATGTAGAAAGACTTCCAATTATTCAAAAAGACATGATTAAAAGATGTCGTGAAAAAGGGAAATTCGTTATTGTGGCAACAGAAATGCTTGCTTCAATGTATGAAAGTGCACGTCCAACTAGAGCGGAAGTAACAGATATAAGTAATGCTGTTTTAGATGGAACAGATGCCGTTATGTTAAGTGGTGAGTCAACCGTAGGTAAACATCCAATCGAAGCAGTTAAGTATATGGCTAGAATTTGCGAAGAAGCTGAAAGAAATCCGCGTTATGCTACAAAGTTTGAAAGAAAAAATACTAAAAGTATAACTGAAAGAATAGGTGAAGCAGTATTAACAAGTGCTGAATCTATGGATATAAAAGCTATAGTAGTACCAACTAGTGGTGGTCATAGTGCATCAGTAATGAGTAATTTAAGACCTGAAACAATGATACTTGCTATTTGTCCAAATGAAAAAGTAGCTAGAAAACTAGCTATAAATTATGGAATAGTTACAGAAATTGTAAACATTGATGATAATGATTTAGATGACATGGTTTATCACTGTAGAAAAGAAGCTATTAAGTTTTTGAACTTGCAAGAAAAAGATGTCATCATCATAACTGGTGGTATCCATGTTGGAAGAAAAGTAAAACAAACAAACTTCTTAAAAATTGAGGAAATATAAAAGAAAAATCTCGAAGAAAAATCGAGATTTTTTTATGCCATTTCAGGATATATTTTTGTATCAAAGTTATGTTGTAAATTATCTAACTCTTTCAACTTTTCTGTAGTGATTAAAAAGTAATCATAAATAATTACATCTTCACCACTTCCAAGCATTGGATCATCCCAAGTTAAATCTAAATGATACCACTTGCCATCTAAAAATACAGCATTCCAAACATGATTTTCACTAGCGATTTTATAATTTGGAATTTTGTAATAATCCAAGAACAAAGCCATCGCATCAGCATAACCACTACATATTCCATAGCCTTCAAATAAAACACCATAAGCAGTATTTGAAGAATACTTTATAACATTATTATCAGCACGTAATTTATCATATTTAGAATTATTTATAATGTAGTCATGAATAATTTTAATAATTTCTCTTTCATCAGTTTCATCTTTTACTTCTGTTTTAACAACTTCTTCAACTTTTTTACTTATTTCTTCAATTTCTACATCAGTATAAGTTTTAATAATTTTTAAATCAACTTTACCAATTGCACTATAAGGCATTGTCTCTATCGTATCAAAACTATTAAATGGATGAACAAAACCATTTATATTTGAAAGTTCCTTTTGATCATTAGCAAGTGCCTTAACATCAGAAACACAAGATTTATAACTACTTGGACAGTAGAAAGTAAAATCACTATTGCCACTATTTATAACAGTATAATATAAATTTAATAAATCATTTTTATTTTGTATGTTGTTAACATCACTTAAATTTTTAACATATTTATAATTATATGATAAATAATATTCATTTTTATAATCTAGAGTAATCGTCTCTTGTTTAGAAACTGTTTTAACGATAATAGTGAGTATTGCATTTCTATTTCCATATATTATAAGTAATATGGCGATAAGAATAAATGCCTTTCCTAACTTTTTCATAGCATCACCAATAATATTCTATCATATAAAGAATAATATATGCAAAAAAAAGAAACTAATTATTTAGCTTCCTCCATATTGTTTCTCATTTTTGTAAGTCTTGATTTTTGTCTTGCAGCAGTATTCTTATGCATTAGTCCACTTGAAGCTGCTTTATCAATGTTTTTAATTGCTATATCTAATTTTGCACTTGCTTCTTCTTTATTTCCAGTTTTAACTTCTTTAGTAAACTTTTTAATAGAATTCTTAGTTCTAGCAGTAACTAAATTGTTACTTTCTTGTTTCTTTGCACTAGTTATAACTCTTTTTTTAGCACTTTTAATATTTGGCATTTTTTCACCTCACTTTTGAACTACATATATAGTAGCAAAAAAAGATAAAAATTGCAAATAAAACTTTAAATATTTGCCAAAATATTAAAGAGGTGTTCTTATGAGTCATGAAATAGATTTATCAAAGTTTACTGTGAGATGTGATTTAATTAGTGAAGCGATTGATGAAAAAGAGAATTTTTTAAACATTGAAAAGGTGCAGTGCAATGATATAAATATAGAAAGAATTAGAATAGGTAAAAAAGAAGCAAAGTTAATAGATAAGAAGAAAGGTTTGTACACCACTATATATTTTAATGATGCCACAGATTCTAACAATAGAAAAAATTTGATAAAGGCTATGACTATTGAACTAAAAAAAATAATAAAAGAGAAAAATCTATTAGGCAAATCATCTTTGGTAGTTGGTCTTGGTAATAGACTTTCTACACCTGATTCTTTGGGACCAAAGGTAATTGATGACATAGTAGTAACGAGACATCTTTTTAAACTTAACAGTATAGATGTAGATGATTCTTATAGTGAAGTTTCAACTTTTATCCCAGGAGTGTATGCTACAACTGGAGTAGAAAGTTTTGATTCGATAGAGGCAATAAAAAATGTTGTAAAGCCAGATTTTTTAATAGTTATTGATGCCCTTGCATCAAGTAGTATTGAAAAGATAAATAAGACGATTCAAATAACAGATTCTGGAATAGAACCAGGAAGTGGAGTAGGCAACTTTAGAAAAGAAATATCAGAAGAAACCCTTGGTATCCCAGTAATTGCTATCGGATCTCCAACAGTTGTGGATGCTGCTACAATAGTCAATGATACTCTTAGTTTTCTTGTAAAAAAATTAAGCTTTAACATAATGAATATTGATAATCCTAAGAGCAAATTGATAAACCCTTATGTGTTTGACTATAGTAACATAAACTATAAACTTGATGAGACAGAAAGAAAAATGTATCTTGGACTATTAGGTGAACTGAAGGAAGAAGAAATAAAAGACTTATTTGCAGAAGTATTAACACCGCTTGGTTATAATCTTATGGTAACTCCTAAAGAGGTTGATTTTTTAACCGATAAAATCTCTTTTGCAATAGCAAAATCAATAAATAATGTTTTACATAATATAAATGAATAATAATAATCTTATACGACAAATTATTTCATATACTAGTAATATACTTTTAATAATGGTGATGGAATATGAAAAAAAATCTTGTAAAGGTTATTTTTATTTTGATTATTTCTTTTTTCTCCTTTACTTTTACTATTAACTGGTTAGACGATATAAATGTCAAAATTGATGAAGATGTTTTAGATTTACTTATTCAAAATTCTAGTAAGGTTAGTAAAGAAAATGAACTTGTGAATATAGTAGTGAAAACTGTATCAGAAAATAAATACATAGATCCTGTGTCTATTGTTCTTAAAAACTATTCAACAAGTAATAGTAAAAATAGTGGTGTAAAAGAAGAAAATAATGATGGTAATAAAGATGGTAGTGATTCTGATACTGATACAGATAAAAAGACTCCTATCGTTTATATATATAACACACATCAAGGAGAAAAGTATGCTTACAACAAAACTTTAAACATGAGTTATAGTGTTCTAGATGCTAGTTATTACCTGCAGAAGGAATTACTTAAGTATGGGATAAATTCTATCGTTGAAAGTGGAAGCATAAGTGATATTTTAAGTACTAATAACTGGAACTATGCACAAAGTTATAGAGTATCAAGATTATATCTAGAAAATGTTATAAAAAAAGAACCTGATTTAAAGTATTTTGTTGATTTACATAGGGATTCTGTTAGCAAAAAGATATCTACAACTACTATAAATGATAAATCTTATGCTAGAACGATGTTTTTGCTGGGGTTAGAAAATAAATCATATGAGAAGAATAAAGAAATATTAGAAAGATTAGAATCTTGGTTAAATCAAAATTATCAAGGTTTAAGTAGAGGTATCTACGAGAAAAAGGGAAAAGGTGTGAATGGTGTTTATAATCAAGATTTTTCTAAAAACTGTATTTTAATAGAAGTTGGTTCAGAAGAAAATACCTATGAGGAAGTAACTAATACCATAGAGGTTATTGGTCAAATGCTCTATTTATATGAAAAAGGGGAGATATAATGAAGGAAAAAATAATTAAAATGTCTTTGTATTTACTTCTGTTTTCATTCCTGTTTGTTTATATAATTGGTAGTAGTGGTCTTTATGAATACAGACTGAATAATAAAAAGACTTTAACTGAGGATGCTATTAAGAAGTTTGAAACAGATGTAAAAAATGGTGTTAAAATAGATTTGAATGATTACATAGTAGTAGAGAAAAATTACGATAATGAGTTAACTCGTACCAACAGGAAGATCTCAAACTACATAGGAAGTATGTTTAAAAAAGCTTTTAAATATTTGTTTAGATATATAGGAAATAACTGACTTTACACTATTTTGTGGTCAGTTTTTTTTATTGATAAAAAGGTGAATATATGTTATATTTGCTATAGATATAGAAATGGAAAAAGGGTGATAGTATGAATTTAGATACCAAAGATGTACAGGTTGGTAGCATAGTTCGAAAGGAAGAAAACTCTGATACTGCATATAAAGTAGAAAAAATAGAAAATGATACAGTAACATTAAAAGATAAAGATGGAAATGAGACAACAGCATCATCCTCATCATTGTATGCAGCAAGTGAAGAGCAAGTAAAAAGTTTTGCTGAGGATACAGCACCACAAACAGGTCAGGATTATAGTCAAAATGTAACAGATTCAACTGCTAGTAATCTTTCTGACACAACACTTGAAATAAACCCAACAGGAATAGATGATGCTTGTTCATTTTGGAATCAAAAAATAGCATCAGAAAATATTGAATCAATAAATGTTGAATCAGCTTTTGAAGCATTAACTAGTCAAGGTGTTGCAACAGCCTACATACCGAGTTTAAAAAATGCACTTGGCCAAGTTACAACACTTGCGAACAAAATATCTTCAACCATTGAGAATGCTAAAAATGAGCAAGTAAGTGTTGATGAAGCTGCAAAAACTAAAAATGAATCAACTGATACAAATAGTTATACCCCTGCAAGAAGTTCTGGTGGGAGCAGTGGTAGTAAAGGATCTTCAAGCAGTACTTCTAGTGGTTCAAGAGGTGACTCATCTTCTAGAAGTAGTGGTGGCTATTCTGGTGGCGGAGCAACTAGTAGTAGTAATGCATCATCAAGCGTAAACAATAATGATAAGAACATAGAGATAAACACTGATGCTGTAAAAGCATTAAATAATATGAATTATGCTAATTATGATGTTTTCTTAAAAGGTTTAACTTCTATAATTTCCGGTAATGCAACTCTTGAAGTATATTTACAAGATGAAAGATATGCCGATGTATTAAAAGAGAAACTTTCAAATATCACAGGGTTGAGTAATGATATAAAGCAAGTAATTTCAAGCATGGATCCAAAAACATTACAATTAACTCTTCAAAACTGGTACACAGATACATCAGTTGTAACAGATACTACAAAAAGTGTTGTATATAATTACACAGAAGCATTAGCAAAAAATAGTAATACAAGCATAAATGAATTTATAAAAAAGAGCGGAAAAGATGTTGTATCAAGTTTTGAAGATGCACACAATACGATTGATAAAATGATTAAAACAGGAACAGTACAAGAAGACCTTTTAAATATATATGATGGAAATAACATTTCAGATAAAAATGAAACAACAGTAACACTTGTTAGAAATATAATTGATGAAGTAGCTAAGAAAAATAATACATCTAGCGAAACTATTTTAACAGATGCAAATAAGAGTGAGACTTTAAAAACAGAAATGACAAAAATTTCAAGATCTCTTGCTTACGTTAAAAGTCTAAACTCATTAAGTTCTGCAAATATAGCAAATGCTTTAGAAAGTATTTTAAAATAATGATAAGGTGGTTTATATGGGAAGAATAATAAAAATAAATTGTCAAAAAGTATATAAAACTGGTCTTTTATATATGCAGGATGCTGAACAATTAAAATCATATCAAGAAGAATTAAGAAAAGTGCTTTCAAATGTTAAAGATTCTTGGCAAGGTGCAGATAGTAACAATTTTGCAATAAGATTAGAACAGTATATAGAATCTTTAGATGATATTGTAATCGCATTAGAAGAAAAGTCTGATGTCTTAAAAAGCAGTGCTTTAAATCATAATACTGTAGATAATGAATTTTTAGAACGCATGAATAGGAGTGAGATGGAAAATGAATAATAACTCTGTGTATATAGATTCACAAAAACTTACGAGTGCAATTTCTGACTTTAGAAGTGTAAATACAAAGATTAAAAATTTATTTGACAAAGTAGACAAAGAAACAATCTTTTTAAAAGACTACTGGGATACTATGGCATCTGAATCTGTATTTAATGATATGAATAACTTATCTAACGTATTTAAAGATAAAGAAGAAACAGGACAAGAATATGCTGACTTTTTACAAAATGTCGTTGATGCAAGCTATATAAATTATGAAAACACAACAAACAAAGTAATAGATGAACAAATATAGGAGGTTACACTATGGCAGAAATAGATCAAGAATTGTTAACTTTCAAAGAAAAAGTAGAACCATCTCTTGGTGCAATGGAAAGTACAATTAGTCAAATAACTGATAAGCTTTCTAATCTAACTCAAGCTAGCAATGCCACAAAAGATGCATTCGCTAACTGCTATAATAGTGAGAACAAAAGTACTATATTAGCAAAGTTTGATAGTATAAATAAAGTTTATAGTCAAATAAGCTCATCACTTCAAGGTGATATGAAAGCGATATTAAATAGTGCTAAAACACTCATAGCAAAAGTAGATGAACTTATAACACTTAAACAACAAATAGATGCTGATTTAAGTATTAGTGGAACTAGAAAAAGTTATTCAAAAGATGCAACAAGAGCGGAAATAAACGAAGTTGAAGCACATAATAAAAAAGTAGAGGAAGCAGAAGCAAGACTTAAGACAAATCAACCTCTTTTTGAAACGAAAAAAGCTGAGGCTAAGACATTACTTAATAAACTAAAAGGAATGGATGCATCATTAAGCTTTACAACATCATTTGCTACTTCTGTTGCTAGTAGTGTTACTGAACCCGTTACGGGAAGAACTTTTGAAAAAAGGTATTATAAAGCAAGTAATGGTTATAACCTTGAGTATTATATTTATATTCCAGAGTATGGAAAAGACGTTACCAATTTACCTGTTCATGTTTATCTTCATGGAAGTGGTGAAGCTGGTCACGGTGTATTAAGGCAATCACTTCCAAAGATGCTTAACAAAGGTAAAGACGTAAATGGAATTGTTATTTGCCCACAGTCTCCAGATGGAACATGGTCTAATAATAAACTTGAAGATGCTGTTGTAGAATTAACGAATAAAGTTGTTCAAGCTTATAATGCTGATCCTAAACGAGTATCATTAAGTGGACATAGTAATGGTGCAATTGGTGGATACAAAGTTGTTTCAAGATATCCAGACACATTCTCAGCCTTTGTACCAATAAGTGGAAGAACTAAAAAAGGTGTAGATATATGGGAAGAATTATCAACTACTAAAATTTGGGCATTCCATGGCGTAACTGATAGATCAGTAGAATACGCAAATGCTGTTAATATAGAAAAAAACATGGGAAAGTATGGCAACTTTAAACTTACATCATTCGAAGAAGGCGGACATGGAATTCAAAATAAAGTATATGAAGGCAAATATGAATATGATGGAAAAGAATGGGATATAATGGATTGGTGCTTCTCACAAGTAAAAGGAACAACATAAATTTAAGTTTAATATTAACTTTAAAAGATGAAATAATTGTATATAATTACTTTCATCTTTTTTTATTTTTTGATATAATCAGTTTGATAATAGTTATTGGAGGGATGTTTATGGCAACTAATGGTGAAATAGAGATAAATAGTGAAGAAATATATGCAACATCAAGTATAATTAAGGAAACAAGTACTACTCTTGAAGCAATGTTACCAATTGTTACAGGAAGTTTTTCGGTACTAGAAGAACTTGGTTTCTTTAGTGAGGGACTTTCCAAGATTTCAAAACAAATTCAAAGCTTAATGGCAGCAAATGAAATGATAGATTCAAGACTAATAAGTCACATTGAAGATATACAAGCAATGGAACAAAACCTTCTTAATCTAGCTAGTAGTTCTAGCAGCGGTGGAAGTTATTATGGCAGATATACTGGTTCAAGCGGCGGAAGTGCACAAGGAAGTAACGTGTCAACAGACAATGTTAATAAGGGAACCCAAGTAAACGATGAACAAATAAATAAGTCTATTACAGAAATGGATAGCCCTAAAGAAACAGAATTTTTATCTTTCGTTGAAATAAACAAAGGAGATGCATCATTAAGTGAGTTATTCCTAGATCCAAGTAAATCAGGCTTATTACTTAAGTTACTAAAGAAATTTTATGGAGATACATCTGATAATTTATCTGATGCAGCATCTGATAATTCATATACTATTCAAAAAGATTTATTAGAAAAAATCCTTAACAACGATGGAGCAATTTTGTCAAAACTTAAGGAAGATAGCATCCTTGTAGCAAAAGAATATTTAAATAGTGTAGCTAAAGAAAATAACGTTAAAGTAAGTGAGCTAATTTTAAATGATAAAAATAGTGAAATATATAAAAAATCATTATTAGCACTTTATGATGGTAATGAAATTTCAAAATACAATTTAAAAGAAAGTGATGTAATGTCATTTAGAAGTTATCTTGATAAAAAAGCAGAAGAAGGAAAAACTTCTGTAGAAGATTATATTGCTGGAACTAAAAAGAATACACAAACGGCGTAAGGAGAAGAAATTATGAAACTTATTGCAAATTATAATGAAATTCAAAATATGGGAAAGTACCTTGAAAATGAAACAGAGATGCTAAATGCAAAGTTTGATGAGATAAAAGAAGTTATTGAAGCTTCAAGAAGCTGTTGGTCTGGAATTGACAGTGAAAACTTCATTACAGTATCTACTAATTATATTGATAATATAAAAAAAATGAATTTAAATGAAATGTATAACTTAAGTAAGCTAATTAAACATATCGGTGAAACTTATCAAGGAAAAGATACTGAGTGGGAAAGAAATGTTAAGGAGGTAGGCTTCCAAGATGAATACAGACAGTAAAGTAAAAATTATTTCAGAAGACTTTCACAAAATGATAGAGTCTTTAGAAAAAAAACGTAATGAAGTTGATGAGATATTTAAAGACATTGACAATAATTTGAAAACTTTTGATGGAAGCAGCAATGTGTGGAAGAGTGTTGTTCAAGAACAAGTTTACAATAACTATAAAGTAATGTCACAAGAATATCCTAAGATAATTGAACAATTAGACTTATATATAAAGTTTTTACAAACAACATTAGATAATTATGAAAAGGAAGAAAAATATATTGGATCCGTTGTTGACAATGAAAAGAGTAATTTAGAAGTTAACTAAGGAGGAAAATAAAAATGTCTAAGTATTTTATTGATCCTTATAAAAATTATTATGAGAAGCTATCTTCAGCATCATCAATTATAGAAAGTGCAAATTCTTTAAAAAGTAGTGTTGAAAATGCTGTAAATGCATATGGAAGGCTTTCTTCTCAAGTAGAGACCTCTTTATGGAAAGAGCTTGGGTATACTGCTCTTGCTTCTTCAAGCATTCCTTCTCTTTTAAATTATGCAAAAGTATTAAATGAAAACATTGCCTCAGGATTAGTGAATGTATGTAATAAGTGTATCAATGAGTTATTTGCTATGTTATCATCTTTAAAAGAAAAGGATGAACTTTTAGAAAGTAAAGAACAGCAATTAGCAAGTAAGAAAAGTGAGAATATCAAGCCAACCATTCCTAATGGGTTAGGTGGTACAAAAACGAATCCAGCTTACGATTCTTGGAAAAAAGAAATTAGTGCATTAGAGGAAGAGGTAAGCACACTCGAGACTGAACTTGAAACATTAAAACAAGATATAGACACTAAGGTTAACGATATAATTGCCTTAAATGGAAGTATTACTTATTCTGACTTATTAGTAAGTACAGAAGCAGCAAGTACCACTGGCGAAACTTTAGTAACCACAACTAGCATGACAGGTAGTAATTATAAAGGTCAAAAAGAGTACTACTTAAAATCATCAATGTATCAAGGTAAAAGTGGTAATATGCTAAATTATGGGGAATATAGTGTAGTAGATACAAAGCTAAGTGTAGCAAAATATGCAGATTATATCCAAAGTCATGGTTTGACACAGACAAAGTGCCGTGCTATGGGCAATGAATGTTTATTAGTTTCAAAGCTTTATGCTTATGATTTGTTAACAGGAAAAGTTTCTCCAAATGGAAATGCTGCTATTGGTAAGTATAGTTTCCATGGTAGGTTTAACAAAGAGTATACAGATGACAATGAACAGACAGTTTTAGAGCAGATGTATTACTATTTGAAATCTGGGATTCCAGTATCAATAAACGTAAATCAACAAGCAAAAGGTAAAAGACACTGGGTAACTGTAGTAGGAATGAAAAGCAGTGTAACAAGTGCTGAAGATTTAAAGGCAACTGATTTATTGATATTGGATACATATGACGGAAACTTGGAAAGAATGGATTGTAGTGATTCAAGAAGATTTTCAACAGGATATGAAACTGGGCAGAAATATGGATATAGGTTTGATGCTGTAAATGATGCAACTTTGAAAGAATTTGGTGGTACGTTAACATTTAGAGCATAGAATGTTAAAAAAACTAAATAATCCTTGACAAATAAGCAAATATATATTAAGATAGCAACTGTAATAAAAAAGGAAAGAGATGTATCCACATCCACCTGATTGCGAATAGCTTTGGGTATAATGCCAATAAAGACTTATTTGTCTATGTTATTGTAATTATAAAGTGGATATATTATATCCACTTTTTTATATTATTGGAGGTGTTTTGTATAGCAAACTCAAAAAATAATTTGTTAATAAATGAACAAATTAAAGTTCCACAAGTTTTAGTTATAGGTCCAAATGGAGAGCAAACAGGTGTAAAGACAATCAAAGATGCACTTACACTTGCAAATTATGCTGGACTAGATTTGGTTTTAATCGGACCAAATGGTACTCCACCAGTATGTAAGCTAATGGATTACAATAAGTATAAGTATGAAAAAAGCAAAAAAGAAAAAGCTGCATTAAAGAAACAAAGAGCAACTTTACAAGAACTTAAAGAGTTCAGGTTATCACCATCAATAGATGTTGGAGATTTTGAAACAAAAATTAAACAAGTTACTAAATATCTAGAAAAAGGTGACAAAATAAAAGTTACTATTCGTTTCAGAGGAAGACAGCTTGCTCATACTGATTTAGGTAAAGAAGTCTTAAGAAAATTTGCTGAAAGATTATCTGATATTTCAGATATTGAGCAAGACGCTAAACTTGATGGAAAAAATATGATTATGTTATTGATGCCAAAAAAAGTAAAGTAGGAGGAATATGATATGACAAAAGTTAAAAAACATAGTGGTCTAAGTAAAGTTCTAAAAGTTAGAAAGAGCGGAACAGTTACTTTACGCCAAACAGGATTAAACCATAAAACAGGAAAGAAAAGTGGCGCTGTAAACAGAGGAAAGAGAAAAAGCGCTTCAGTAAGTAAATCTGATATAAAGAGATTAAAGAATTTAATATAATAAGTAGGAGGAATTAGAGATGACAAGAGTTAAAAATAGTGTAACAACAAAAGCACGTCATAAAAAAGTATTAAAAGCTGCTAAAGGTTACTTTGGAAGTAAGCATAGATTATACAAATCTGCAAAAGAACAACTAATGCATTCTGGACAATATGCATTTAGAGATAGACGTCAAAAGAAAAGAGATTTCAGAAGTCTATGGATTACAAGAATCAATGCAGCATGTAGAGAAAACGAAATTAGTTATTCAAGATTTATTGAAGGACTAAACAAAGCTGGTGTAGAAGTTAACAGAAAGATGTTATCAGAAATCGCTATTAGTGATCCAAAAGCATTCAGCGAACTTGTAAAACAAGCAAAATTAGGATTAGAAGGAAAAGTATCTCCTCTTAAAAAAGAAGAAGTTAAAGAAGTTCTAGTACTAAAAGAAGAAGAAAAGAAAGAAACTAAAAAAGAAACAAAAAAAGAAGAAACTAAAGAAGTAAAGAAACCAGCTGCAAAGAAAAAAGCTGAAAAAGAAGAAGTAAAAGAAGAAGCTAAACCTAAAAAAGCAGCTACTAAAAAAACTAAAAAAGAAGAAACTAAATAAGCATACTAACGGATTTAATTACCTAGTGCCAGAGATGGTTGGAATTATTAGAAATTAGTAGAAGATAAAAAACGAAAAGGAGATTTTGATTATGACAGTTGTGTCAATGAGTTATTTATTAGAAGCAGGTGTACATTTTGGACACCAAAAAAGAAGATGGAACCCTAAAATGGGAGAATATATATATACATCAAGAGATGACATATATATAATCGATTTACAAAAAACAGCAAAGAAAATTGAAGAAGCTTATGCTGCAATGAAAGAAATAGCAGAAAACGATGGAAAAGTATTATTCGTTGGAACTAAAAAGCAAGCACAAGAAGCAGCAGAAGAATGTGCAACAAGAACAGGTATGTATTTCGTTAACGAAAGATGGCTTGGTGGAACACTTACAAACTTCAAAACTATTAGATCAAGAATCAAGAGACTTGATGAAATAGAAAAAATGGAACAAGAAGGAACTTTCGAACTACTTCCTAAAAAAGAAGTAATCAAGATTAGAAAAGAATACGATAAATTAAATAAGAACCTAAGAGGAATTAGAGAAATGAAATCTCTACCACAGGCACTAGTTATCGTAGATCCTAGAAAAGAAGAAATAGCTATAAGAGAAGCTAGAAAGTTAAATATCCCAGTATTTGGTGTAGTAGATACTAACTGTGACCCAGATATGGTTGATTACGTTATCCCTGGTAATGATGACGCTGTAAGAAGTGTTAAACTTATGATAGGAGTATTAACAAACGCTATAGCAGAAGCAACAGGAAAAGAAGTAATTGATTACTTAACTGAAGAAGATAAAAACAAAGCAAATGGAAAAGCTAAAAAAGAAGAAAAAGAAGATAACGAATTTGCTAAAGAAATAGAAAAAGAAGAAAAACAAAACGTTAAAATCAAAAAAGACGAAAAACCAAACTACAAAAAAGAAAAACTAGAAGAAGATAAAAAAGAAGTTAAAGAAGAAAGCAAAAAAGTATCAGATATGAATCTTACTGAACTAAAAGATTTAGCTAAAGAAAGAGGAGTAAAAGGATACTCTAAAATGAAAAAAGAAGAGCTTCTAGAAGCTTTAAGATAATTTAAAGAAAGGATTTTTGTTATGTTTAGTGCTGTTGATGTAAAAAATTTAAGAGAAAAAACTGGAGCTGGAATGCTTGATTGTAAAAAAGCATTAGAAGCAACAGGCGGAGATATGACTGGTGCAATTGACTGGTTAAGAGAAAAAGGAATTGCTAAAGCTTCTAAGAAAGAATCACGTATAGCAGCAGAAGGTCTTAGTGAAATAATTATCGATGGTAACAAAGCTGTAATATTAGAAGTTAATTCTGAAACAGACTTCGTTGCTAAGAATGATGAATTCAAGAATTTTATAAATACAGTAGGAAATGCTATTCTAAAAAGTGGAGCAACTACTATGGAAGAAGCATTAGAACTTCCTACTGAATATGGTAAAGTAAGTGAATATCTTGTTAACCTAATCGCTAAAATTGGAGAAAAAATCAGCTTTAGAAGATTTGAATATGTAACAAAGAATGATAATGAAGTATTTGGAGCATATTCACATATGGGTGGAAGAATTTCGGTACTTACTGTACTAGAAGGTGCAAATGCTGATGTTGCTAAAGATATCAGTATGCATGCAGCAGCAATGCGTCCTGCATATATGCAAAGAAGTGAAGTTCCTGAAGAAGTATTAAATCATGAAAGAGAAATTATTAAGGAACAAGCTATAAACGAAGGAAAGCCAGCTGATATAGCAGAAAAAATGGTTAATGGAAGAATCAATAAATATTACAAAGAAGTATGTTTACTAGAACAACCATTTGTAAAAGATCCAGACTTAACTGTTGAAGAATTTGCTAAGAAAAATGGTGGAACTGTTAAGAAAATGGTTCGTTTTGAAGTAGGAGAAGGAATCGAAAAGAGAAACGAAAACTTCGCTGAAGAAGTAAAAAAACAAATGAATCAGTAAAATATAGTTAATAAAAAAGAATTAAAGAAATTTAATTCTTTTTTTTGTGCCTATCATGATGTATAATTAACTATAGAAAGTAGGAAGGAGGGAGTATGAAAAATTTAAAATACACTGATAAACCTCTTTTATTTACCAGTGTACTATTATTTTTGATAGGACTTGTTATGATATTCTCATCTTCCAACATAGCGGCATTTATGAGATATAATTCAGAACCTTATTACTTTCTATTAAGGCAATCAGTTCTACTTATAGGTGGCTTGATAATATTTCTTGCCATAATAAAGTTTGACACTAAATTTTATAGCATGATGTCATGGATAGCAGTATTAGCAAGTATTAGCCTTTTAGCAATACTATTTACGTATGGAACTATCGCTAATAAGGCAAAAAGCTGGATATACATTTCTTGGTTTGGTTTTCAACCCAGTGAAGTTGCAAAGGTTGCTTTAATTGTATGGTATGCTGCATTCTTTGAACTGAAAAGAAACAAACTAGATAAGATTTCAACATGTATTACACCCCTTCTTGTTTCAGCAATAATTTCAGTCATGGTAATGTTACAACCAGACTTTGGAACAGCAGGAGTAATTATGATTTTATCTTTTTTGCTTTATCTGCTTATACCAATACCAGCTAAGAGAAAATTATCAATAGCGGTCATATCATTTCTTGCAATAGCGTTTGGACTTTTGATTTACTATGTTATTAGTCCATCATCATTTTCAAGGCAAATATCAAGATTATCTTTCTGGAATCCTTGCAGTGAAGAAAAATTTTATACAACTGGAAACCAAGTCTGTAACTCTTACATAGCATTCAATAATGGAAGTTTAAATGGAAAAGGTCTTGGAAATAGTACCCAAAAGTATTTATATCTTCCAGAGTCTCATACAGATTTTATCTTTGCCATAGTGGTAGAAGAGACAGGTTTTGTAGGAGCAACAGCGATAATTATGCTTTATATGTTTTTGCTCGCAAGAATAATCATTATTGGAAATCAAAGTACATCAAGTAGAGGATCAATAATCTGCTATGGTGTTGCAATATATATTTTCCTACATATTACGATAAATCTTTTAGGAATAATGGGATGGCTTCCTCTTACAGGAATACCGCTACCATTCTTAAGTTATGGTGGAACATTTACACTTTGCTTAATTTTTACTCTTTCTCTTGTACAAAGAGTAGCAGTAGAAAATAAGCTAAGAAAGCTAGAAGAACAAAAAAGATTAGAAAAAGCTAGGAAAGCATAAATAAAATACGAATAATCTCTTAAGGAGGTTATTTTTTTATGAATATTTTATATAGTATTAAAGATTTTTTATATTATAACAGATATAAGATAATAGGAATTGTAGGAGTTCTTTTCTTTTTCTTCTATTTTAAAGATTATTTGCTAAATATGAATCAAAGTGAAACAGAGAAAATAGTAGAAATAGAGAAAATAAACAAAGAAGAAATAAAGGAAGAAAAAGTGACAGTGGACATAAAAGGTGCAGTTTTGAATCCTGGGATTTATACACTTGATAATAATAAAAGAGTTTTTGATGCCATAACCATTGCGGGAGGTCTTTTAGATAATAGTGACACAGAAAATATAAATATGAGTTTAAAGTTAACTGATGAAATGGTAATAATTGTGCCATTTAAAGAGGAAAAACAAAATAGTGTAGAGGATAAGGAGCATCTAAATAATGGTAATAATATTGAAAATGATGCAATGGTTAGTCATAACAAAAATACGAATAATGAAAAAGTATCAATAAACAAAGCAAATAAAGAAGATTTGATGACATTAGAAGGAATTGGAGAGACAAGAGCATTAGCAATTATAAATTATAGAAAAGAACATGGAAATTTTAAAAGTATATCAGAACTTCAAAATGTTAAAGGAATAGGTAAGAGTATATTTGAGAAAATTAAAGATAATATTGAATTGTAAATGGTTTTTGTTTTTAACTATTTTTATAACCATATTATATATGTTAATAACTTTTATTTTCTTTGACAAGAAAAGTAGATATAATGGAAACGAAAAGAAATTTGTTTGTGTAATTGAAAATATAAACATGCTGGAAAATAAGTTAAGTCTAGATTTAGAGTGTAAAGAAAAAGTTAAAGGAACTTATTATTTTAAAGATGATACTGAAAAGGAAAACTTTGTAAAAAAATATAAAATAGGAAGCATTATAGAAATAAATGGCTCTTTAAATTTAATAGAAAACTTAAAGGCTCCAAATGTATTTGATTATAAAATGTATGCTAAAACAAAAGAAATGTTTTATCATCTAAAGCTAGAATCATTCAAGTATTTAAGTGAGAATAACTATTATGTATACAAATTAAAAAATATAATTTTAGAAAAAACTAAAAGCTATAAGAGTAATTCGTATCTGAAATATTTTTTTCTTAAAGATAAATCATCTATAGATGAAAGTACTTTGTATAGATATAAAAGTCTAGGTATAATGCAAGTTTTGTCATTATCAAGTTCATTTTTTATGCTATATATATCAAAGATATTAAAGAAAAATAGTGCTTTGAAAGATGTAAGTGTACTTATTATTTTATATGTCATGTTTAAAGTTACAGAGTCAATATCCTTTCAAAGAAGTCTCATATACTCAATAATTTTAATTATAAATAGAAGGCTTAAATTAAAGATTTCAATATATAAGGTAATTATATATATGATAATATTGCTCTTGATAGTAAATCCATACAATGTATTTTTAAATAGCTTTTACTATTGCACCATAATAAGTTCATTTATAATTATATTAAGAAAAAAGATTTATAAAAAGAGAAATTTACTGTCACGATCTTTATATATATCATTTATATCATTTTTAGTATCAATACCATTGAATATTTATTTTCAGTTTGAATTAAATATATTGTCGCCAGTATATAGCGCCTTTTTATATCCTTTGTTTACATACATTATAATGCCTGTTTCTATTTTAAGTATTTTTATACCACAGTTAGATCTAGTTGTCTTTGCTTTACTCAAACTTTTTGAATCATTAAGTGTAATGTTATTAAAAATTCCTACTGATTTTATTTTTATAAAACCATCAATATTGATTGTTTTTCTTTATTATCTCTTAATAGTTTTTTCACTAAAAAATAAAAAAGTTTTTCTTGTTTTTATTTTGTTTTTAATATTACATAACAATTTTAATAGAATATTTCCTTCTACTTACGTTTTAGTCTTAGATGTAGGGCAGGCGGACTCTATTTTAATTCATCATAACAATAAAAATATCTTAATAGACACCGGTGGAAGCATAAATGGCTCTAAATTATATAGTGCAAACAATTTTTTAATTTCTTTATTTAAATCACTTGGAATAAGTAAGATAGATACAATCGTTTTAAGTCATGGAGACTACGATCATATGGGAGAATCAATTAATTTAGTAGAAAATTTTAAAGTAGAAAAAGTTATTTTTAATTGTGGTGAATATCAGACTCTCGAAAAAGAATTAATAAAAGTATTAGATAAAAAGAATATTAAACATTATTCATGTATTAAAGAATTAAATATAGATAATAATAAATTATATTTTCTTCAAACAAATGAATATGATAATGAAAATGATAATAGTAATGTCATTTATACAAAACTAAATGGTTATAAATTTATGTTTATGGCAGATGCTGGAGTAGAAAAAGAAAAAGATATAATAGATAAATATAATATAAGTGATATTGATGTATTAAAGGTAGGACATCATGGAAGTAAAACAAGTAGTAGCAAAGAATTTATTAATGAAATAAATCCTAAATATTCTGTTATTAGCGTTGGCAAAAACAACAGATACGGTCATCCCAATAAAGAAGTATTAGAAAATTTAAAAGATTCAAAAATATATAGAACAGATCAAGATGGAAGTATTATGTTTAAAATTAAAAATAATAAACTAGAAATTGAGACTTGTAGTCCATAGAAAGGAAGATGATGAAATGAATGAAATAAAAGAATATACAGAAAAAATATTCGAAGATATAAAGCATATAGATGAATTTGGTAATGAATATTGGTTAGCAAGAGAATTACAAAAAGTATTAGAATATACACAATGGAGAAGATTTGAAAATGTTATTAATAAATCAAAACAAGCATGTAATAATTCAAATATAAATATTGGTGACCATTTTGCCGACGTTGGCAAAATGGTTCAAATTGGTTCAAATACAAAAAGAAAAACTAAAGATTACATGTTATCAAGATATGCATGCTATCTTATTGCGCAAAACGGGGATCCCAGAAAAGAGGCGATAGCTTTAGGTCAAACATATTTTGCTATTCAGACAAGAAAGCAAGAGTTGTCTGAAAAAAGGTATAATGAACTTACTGAAGATGAAAAACGTTTATATAGAAGAAATCAGGCGAGAAAAGGTAATTATAATTTAAACAAAACGGCAATCAATAGTGGTGTAAAAGATTTGGCAAGATTTCATAATGCTGGATACAAAGGACTATATAATGGTGAAACAGCTGATGATATTTTTAAAAGAAAAAAGTTAAGATATAGAGAAGATATATTAGATAATATGGGTAGTGAAGAACTTGCAGATAATATATTCAGAATTGCACAAACAGATGGTAAATTAAAAAGAGATAATGTCGATAATGAATATACTGCAGATTCTATTCACTATGAAGTAGGTAAAGAAGTAAGGAACAGCATTAAAAGATTAGGTGGAACAATGCCAGAAAAATTACCAATACCAAATAAGAGCTTAAAAGAATTGAAGAAGGGGAGAAAGCATGATATAATAAGCATAGGATGTGATGCTGATGATAAGTCCAAAATATAAAGAAATGTATGATGCATTTATAAATCATTACAAAGATAAACATGTTAATCCATGGCATGAAATAAGTGAAGAAGAATTAAATAATATTTATAATAATATTGTTTTTAATCAAGATATAGTTGATGATTATTCTTTTAATTATTTAATGAACGTTATCATAAAAAAATTAAGCGGAATTCTTGATGCTCATACTCAATATAGCGATATTCAAATAATACCAATGAATTTTAAAATATTTGATAATGAAGTACTTGTTAATTATCCAGATAATTTAAAAGGTGCATCTTTGATTTCAATTAACGGAATTGATATTAATACAATAATAGAAGAATTAGATAATGTAATTACTTATGGTACTGAGGGAAAGAAAAAATATGAAACTGAAAAAGCCTTATTTAACAAGAAAAAATTATTTGGCATTCCTTTATTAAGAAATACTGACACTTTAACTATGAATTTTATAACTACTAATGGAAATATGATAACTAGAGAATTTAAAAAAGAAGAAAATTATCCAGAAAATGAAATGTTCAATCAATTAGAATACCAATACGGAAAACCAGGTACATATTGTATAAATGATAACAAATTAATAATTACTCACTCTTCTGTTCAAAACAGATTTAAGGAAAATATTGAAGGTATGATAAATGACTTAAACAAATTAGATTTATCAGAAATTGATGAAATAATTGTTGATATTAGAGGTAATACTGGTGGAAATTCAGCACATAATAAACCTCTAATGGAATTTTTAAAAAAATCTAATAAAAGATTAATTTGTTTAACAGATTATAGAGTGTTTTCCGGTGGAAGATATGCTTTATTAAACCTAATAAACTTAGGTGCAACTACTATCGGAACAGGAATTTCAACTCCATTGAATTGCTATGGAAATTCTAATTGGTTAGAGTATAAGAATCATTGGTTTTCATCTTCTGAATCTTTTTTAGCACCAAATTTTGGATGGAGTGCTTCAACAAAAGAAGAATATTCTTCTGAGGTTACAAACGAACTTATTACTCCAGTATTCTTTAAACCTGATATATACGTGGAACAAAGTAAAGAAGACTATATAGCAGGAGTTGATACTATTTTAGAATATGCTTTAAATCATATTAAATCAAAAGAAAATGGACTATCAATATGATAGTTCTTTTTCTTTGCTAAAATTCATATGCATAAACGCTAGTCTCCACATGGAGACTACGACCATATAGGTGGATCTATTAACATAGTTAATAATTTTAAAGTAGAAAAAGTAATATTTAATTGTGGAGAGTTTAACGATTTAGAAAAAGAACTAATTAAAGTATTAAATAAGAAAAAAATAAAATATTATTTTTGTATTAAAGAACTAAATATTGATAATAACAAATTATATTTCTTACAAACAAAAGAATATGATAATAAAAATGATAATTCAAATGTTATTTATACCGAAATAGATGGATATAAATTCACGTTTATGGGAGATTCTGGAATAGAGAAAGAAAAAGATATTTTAGATAAATATAATATAAGTGATATAGATGTACTTAAAGTAGGACATCATGGATCTAAGACAAGTAGTGATAAAAAATTTATTGATGAGATAAAACCAAAGTATTCCATAATTAGTGTTGGTAAAAATAATAGATATGGTCATCCAAAGGAATCAGTATTAGATATATTAAAAGATAGCAAGATTTACAGAACTGATTTAGATGGAAGCATTGAAATTAAATTAAATAAAAGTGGCTATAAGATTAAAACGTATTCACAATAGGAAGAAGAATAAAAATGAATTATTATAATGAGATAAAAAATAAAATAATAGATAATGAGATATATGAAAAGGTTAAAGATTATTCAAAGGAAAGATATAAAGTTATTACATATTTTGAAATAGGTAGATTATTAAATGAAGCTGGTGGTAAGTATGGTGATAATATAATTGACGAGTATTCAAAAAAATTAGTATTAGAAGTTGGTAAGAAATATAATAGAAGAACATTATATAGAATGAAACAATTTTATATAACATTTAGTAATGAAAAAGTGTCGACGTTGTCGACACATTTAACATGGAGTCATTATACAGAACTGTTGCCAATTAAAGATATTAATAAATTATATTATTATTTATATATAATTATTAACCAAAGAATTGATGTAAGAACATTAAGAAACAAAATTAAATCTAATGAATATGAAAGGTTACCAATTGAAGCAAAGTATAAACTAATAAATAATAATAAATTGGAAGTAAAAGATTTAGTGCCAAATCCAATCTTAATTAAGAATAAAAATAATATAAATATAATTAATGAAAAAACATTACATCAGTTAATATTAGAAGATATAGAATCATTTATGAAAGAACTTGGTAATAGTTTTTGTTTTATTGGTAGTGAATATAAAATTAAGATTAAAGATAGTTATCATAAAATAGATTTATTATTTTTTAATATAAAATATAATGCGTATGTAGTTGTAGAACTTAAAGTAACTGAGTTTAAAGTAGAGTATATTTCACAGGTTCAAAAATACATGAATTATATAGATAGTAATATAAAAGAAATAAGTAATAACAATACAATAGGTATATTGATTTGCAAGAAAGAGAATAAATTTGTTATTGAATATTGTTCAGATGATAGAATGGCTGTAAGAGAATATGAATTGGTATGATATAATTGATACAGGAGGTAATTACGTTGAAATATGAAAATGAGGTAACTGTCATAGTTACTGATACAAAGGATGAATTGGTTTCTAAATTGCATAATAACGGATTTAATTTGAAAGAAGAATATTGCGTAAATGATATATACTTTTCTAAAGATAATAAAAGTTTAAATAATAATGAATTTATAAAAGATTGTATATTGATTCGTGAAATAATAACGAAGGAAAAAGTAATAAAAAAAATAACACACAAATATAAAGAAATTGATAAAAATGGTAATATTAGTAAAAATGGTAAATTAGATTGTGATATTAACAATATAGAAGAAGCAATAGAGCTGTTAAAATCATTTGGATTTAAGGAAGTAATCAGATTAAATGATAAATTATCTGTCTATAGTAATAAGGAAGATGAATTAGTGGTTCAAGAAGTTAATGATAAATATTTGTACATAGAAATAGAAGAAAATTGTGAATATATAAATAAGAAGTATAAAAATATCGAAGAAATGAAAAATGTATTTAGTAAATATAATATTTGCATTAAAGATAATGAATATTTTGCTAAAAAATTACTGATAGCATTAAATGATAATAATTAATATTGAAGTGAAGAGTAAAAAATACTCTTTTTTTGTTATTTATTATTATGTAGTTAAATATCAAATTAAAACATATATGGATATTGGTAAAATGTTAAGCCAAGCAGGAAGACATTGTGCGTTAAAGTAGAATAATTATTTTTGTTTAGTAAATAATATAAAAAAGTAACATTAAACGAAATTAAAACATAATATATAAGGGACGCTACGTTAATAGCGTTTATATAGATAAAGGCCTAACAAAATAGGCCTCTTTTTTTGAACAAAATTTACTAAAAGTCATTTTTAATTGTTTTTTTTATGTTCTTCTTATATAATTAAGTTATATAATTAGAAGGAGAGTATATATGAAAAAATTATTTGTATTATTATCATTGTCGCTTTTAGTTGTAGGGTGTCAAGGAAAAAATGCAGAAAATAGTGATGACATCAAATCGTTCACTAACAAATATGAGTGTTACAGAAACTCAGAATATACAAAATATGATATAGAACATAGAGAAAATGGTGGATACCGTCTAACAGAAGAAGAGTTAAAAGAGAAAAATAATAGTCCAGTTGCAGTAAAATATACAACAAAGAAAGTATATGATTTTAATGAAAGTGGTTCAAAGCTACTTAAATATCTAGACATTGATGAATATGATTATGTTATTGATGACATTGATATGAATAAAGAAAAAGAATATTTTGAAAAGGCATGTGAAAAAGTAAGCACAGAAAGATATAAAAGTTGCACAGTAGAACTAGATGGAAAGAAAATCACTGTTACTAAAGCTAATGATTTAACTACAGATCTTAATAAAGATATGGCAGAAAAAACTACCAAAGAAAGTATAATAGAAGCTTATAAGGATGGAGAATTATTTACTTGTAAATAATACATGTAAATATCTACAGTAATTTTTGAAATAAAAAAATCTCAAAGTTATACTTTGAGATTTCTTTCATTTACTTCACTAATTTTTTACTTAGAACAGGTGAATCTGTTCTTGAAATGTTTTCTGAGGTTTGAACCCTTCTTTTAGCATCCAAAACCTCTACATTTTTCAAAAGCTTTGCAGCTTCTTCTTTTTCTATACCAAGGACACTTGCAATTGTTGGAAGAGAACAATGTGTCCCATCAATATATCCACCTTTTAATGCTTTAACTATTCTTTCAGCAGTGGAATATTCAGTTGTTTCATTTATAAAATCTTGTGTTTTTAGCAATTCTGCCAATGCTAACTTTTTCTTCATTTTACGAAACAATGTGTAATAAAATGCATTTGTTTCCTTAGCGTTCATTTCACTAGATATTGGATTTTCTAAATCTTCACCATATCTTAAAGTAATTAGTCTTTTTTCTTCATCGGTTAGATCTTCTAAAACAGAATCTATTTGTTCTTTGGTATAAGAACTAAAATATTCATAAATAGATTTGACCGTTCTGTTGGTTTTTACAGATTTTTCTTTTCCATTAGCATCTAAAGTTTCTACTTTTTCCAAAAGTTTTGCCGCTTCCTCTTTTTCTATATCAAGAAATTTTGCAATTGTAGAAAGAGAACAGTGTTTTCCATCAATATATCCTTCACTTAACGCTTTTACTACTTTTTCATCAGCAGAGTATTCACTTGTTTTATCAATAAAGTCTTGTGTTTTAAATAATTCTGCCAATGCTAACTTTTTCTTCATTTTACCGAGTAATTTATAATAGAATGCATTTATTTCTTTTGGATCCATTTTATTGGATATTGGATTTTCCAAATTGTCACCATATCTTAAAGTAATTAGTCTTTTTTCTTCATCGGTTAGATCTTCTAAAGCAGCATCTACTTGCTCTTTTTCATAGGAA
Organism: uncultured Bacilli bacterium; assembly: GCA_934100165.1. Lineage (GTDB taxonomy): Bacteria > Bacillota_I > Bacilli_A > RF39 > UBA660 > RUG13868. The sequence continues at coordinate 120,848 of CAKOPN010000004.1, read as the reverse complement.
CTAAAATGTTCATAAATGGATTTAACTTTTATTTTTGAAACTATTCTTTCTCTCTTATTACTACTTCTATTTTCAAAAGATTTTTTATCTATAACACCTTCATTATATAATGTAACGTTTAAATCTGACAAAAATAATTTTATTTTCTTTGAAACTTCGGATTGAGAAATTGATAATATTCTTGAAATTTCATTTTGAGTATAAGTTTTATTGTTATAAAACCCAAAATAAAGCTTAATTATTTCTCTTCCTTGTTCTGGCAACTTTTCTACAGCCTCACGTATTATTTGAAATCTTTCTTTAGCAAGCCATTCATTAACTATATCTGTGTCATCTTTAATTGTATCCATGATGTCCATCTCATCATCATCATGTCCACCAACAACAGGTTTATCTAGACTAGTATCAACTTTTTCACTTCTTGATTTATTTAAATACATTAAAATTTCATTATCTATACAACGTGTTGCATAAGAGCTAAAGTTGAATCCTTTTTCTCTATCAAATGATTCTACAGCTTTTATAAGTCCAATATTTCCAACTGAAACTAAATCCTCTACATCAAAGCCAGTAAAACCAAAACGTTTTTTTACTTCATACATAACCAACTTAACATTATGTAAAATCAACTCATTTCGAGCTTCTTTGTCTCCTTGTCTAGCCATTTCAAATAATTTGTCTGATTCTTCTTGAGAGAGTGAACCAGGAAGACCCTCAATAAATAATTCACTACTATTTCCACTCACAATTTTTACCCCCTTAAAGTACTCTTTTACCCAGTCCCTTTAATTGCGCACATTATATCATATTTCTTCATATTTTGCAAGATTTTATTACATTGCGTGTCTGTTTTACCTTGAAATTTTGACTTTTTTCAAAAATGTGGTATAATGATTCAGTATGTATAAATGAACCAATGGATACATATTATTCATTGTAGTATGAGGTTGATAAATTTATGAAAGAAATTTCAGATAGAGAAAAGAAATATCTAGATATTGTAAATGATATACTAGAAAATGAGGAGTTTATTAAAACGAAAGATATCGCCCACCATGGTCTTAATAGATATGATCATTCAGGAAGGGTATCATATTATTCATATAAAGTAGCTAAAATGCTTGGTCTTGATTATGAACAAGTAGCACGTGGCGCACTTTTACATGACTTTTTCTTAGTAGACAACGATGTCATAACAATAAGAGAAAAAATGGGAACACTAGTTAATCACCCAAAATATGCAGCAAAGTTTGCATCAAAATATTTCGATTTAACTGAAAAAGAAAAGGATATGATTTTAACGCATATGTTTCCTGTAACTCCAAGACCTCCAAAATATATAGAAAGTTGGATAGTTGGAGCAACTGATAAGTGTGTATCGATCTGTGAGGTGTTTCATTCAAGAAAAGCAAAGGTTTTAAGCTATATGAATGTAATAGCAATAGTAATGTTAAATTTTATATGGAAATAAAAGAAGTGTTTAAATAGCTAGACACTTCTTTTTATTTGCTTTTTTAATACTTTTTCATTTTTTATCTCTTTATACCATTTGATAAATCCTAAAGTAGCACTAGTCCTATTATCAGGTCTATTATCTCTTTCTTCATCAGTCATTTCTGCTAAAGTTTTATCACAGTTATCTGGAACAAAAACATACCAAAGATTAGACTTAGCTTTCTTAATAGCATTTCCTTTTTTACATTTAGCAAGACTACCATGACTTTTGCCAAAGAATTGTTCAAATGAGGTACCGTCATAAAAAGTAAGACAGTCTAGAAAGTAGCATCCTCTGTTGTCAACATCTTTCATTATTTCTAACAGCTTATCAATATCACTACTAACACCGCTTCTTTTTACAAAGGCACCAGGGTAACCAGGATTGCCAGGGTAATTTTCGATGTAAAATCCACAATCTGCTACTATGACAGGGCTTTTAACAATTTCAAAAGCTTCTTGTGCCTTTCCTTTTGATATAAACTCAATATCATTGACATCAGCTTCGTCTAAATCACAAGAAAAGAAATGAATATCAATACCACTTTTTGAAAAAGCATCTTTCACTGCTACATATTTTCCATAATTTCCAGTAACGTAAGTTAAATTTTCCATATTGTCATTTTTCCTTTCTGTAACTATATTAACAAAAGAAGAGGAAGTATATATGTCAGTTTAAAATAAATCTAATAATTTCATGCTTTTAACACGATTTATAAAAAAATGTCTTATTTCATCTTTTTCTTCACAGTAAGCTGCAACTCCCCATTCATTTCCAAGAAGAATCAAATCATAAGGATGTATAATACGTTTAGAAATCTCTTTTCTATCTTTAGAGTAATACTCAATAAAACATTTCCTTTTCTCTTTAATTGCTTTATTAAACATATTAAAAAACTCTTTATTATTAACATCTATATCATTCGGTACAATAAACCTTTTAGGTACAGTTATATTTTGATTTAAGACATAACCACCATAAGGCCCTTTAATGGTATCTATATAAATACCAGCTTTTTCTATTTCATTTTTATATACTCTAATCATCCTAGGAGTAACTTCAAGTAGTTGTGAAAGTTCATTTATACTGTATTTTTTACCAGTACTTAAATACTCAATCATTGTAAGTACATTACTAATTTTAGACATAGTATCCTCCAAATGTATTTTATATTATATATCCTTTGCACTATAATTGAAATAGAAAAAGTGATGAAACAGAAAAGGCAAAAGCATATTTGTCTTTTTTTAAAGAATAGATATAAAAAGGTTAGCATTTCCTTGAAACAACTGACCTAAATTGCTATAATATGCATTAAGAGGTGAAAAGATGTATAACTATATTATTGGAACAGTAACAGAGATAACTGGAACTTATATTACACTTGAAAATAATGGAATTGGCTTTTTAGTGTACACACCTAATCCATATGCTTTTGCTATGGATGAAAAACAAAAAGTATATATATATGAACAAGTAAGAGAAGATGATATTTCTCTTTTTGGATTTAAAACACTTGAAGAAAAAGAATTATTTTTAAAACTAATATCTGTAAAAGGTTTAGGGGCAAAAATGGCTCTTCCAATACTTGCAACAGGCAGTGTAAAAGGAGTTATGGATGCTATTGAAAGAGAAAACATTCTTTACTTAAAGAAGTTCCCTAAAATAGGGGATAAAGTAGCAAAACAAATGATTCTTGATTTGAAAGGAAAACTTGGTTCTATTACACCAATTGAAGGAGAAGAAAATACTCTTGATGAATTAACTGATGTACTTAAAGGACTTGGTTATAAAGAGAAAGAATTTAAAACAGTTCTTCCAAAAATTGATGTAACACTTACTATTGAAGAACAAGTAAAAGAAGCTTTAAAATTACTTTTAAAATAGATAGGAGGTCTTTAAATGAGTAAAAATGATATTCTAACAGAAGAAGAAAGTACTGAAGATGTAGAACTCGAAGAAAATATAAGACCAGAACATCTAGATGAGTATATTGGTCAAAAAGACGTAAAAGAAAACATAAAAGTTTTTATTGAATCTGCTAAAAAGAGAAAAGAAAGTTTGGATCATGTTTTATTATATGGTCCACCAGGTTTAGGAAAAACAACACTTGCTAACATTATTGCTAATGAACTAGGGAGCAATATTAAAATGGCTAGTGGACCAAGTATTGAAAAGTCAGGAGATCTTGCAGCAATACTTTCTTCACTTGAACCAGGCGATGTTTTATTTATTGATGAGATTCATAGAATACCATCATATGTGGAAGAAATCTTATATTCTGCTATGGAAGATTTTGTACTTGATATCATAATTGGCAATGATGGAAACTCAAGAAACATAAGAATAAACCTTCCACCATTTACATTAGTTGGTGCCACAACTAGAGCGGGAGACTTAACAGCACCACTTCGTGATAGATTCGGAATAGTCGCTAAAATGCAGTACTATACACCAGAAGAGTTAAATCTAATTGTTAAAAGAACTGCAAGAGTGTTGAATTCTCCAATATCAGATGATGCTGCTATGGAACTTGCATCACGTAGTAGAGGAACACCAAGAATAGCAAATAGAATCTTTAAACGTGTAAGAGACTTTGCTATAGTAGATGGGAAAGAAGAAATTGACCTAGAAGTAACCAAAAAAGCATTAGAAAGACTTAAAGTAGATGACATGGGCTTAGATGATGTTGACTATCAACTTTTAAAGACTATAGTAGAAAAATTCAATGGTGGCCCTGTAGGAGTTGAATCAATTGCCAGTGTAATAGGAGAAGAAGTAACAACAATAGAAGACGTTTATGAACCTTATCTTTTACAAACAGGATTATTAAAAAGAACACCAAGAGGAAGAGTAGTAACAGATAAAGGATATAAACATTTAAATATAAATCATCAAAACAGTTTGTTTGATATGGAGGTAAATTAAAATGAACAATTATTTACAAGAAGTTGCTACGATGGCAGTAACTTATTCAGAAGTATTAAATAAAGATGAAAACAAAGTAGCAGAAACTCTTGGTAGTCTTTATAGAATGCATCAAGATAAAATAAAGGCCTTAGCACCAAGAGAGCTAGCTCTTTTTACAACATTTATTTCTGAAGAAAATGAAGAAGACTATGAAGAATTAGTAACTATGCTAGGTACAAAAGAAGTATTAGAAGAAATTACAAAAACATCAACATCACCACAAGAAGAAATATCAAAATTAGATTATGTTGAAGGAATGTATTTAGCATCAGGAATGGATTATAAAAATCCAAAGTCAAAACAAATTTTTACAAATCTTGCCGTAAATAGATTACAACAAATGGCAAAAGAAAAAGGAAAAGCGAAGTAATTATGAAACTAGAAGATTTTGATTATGAATTACCAGAAGAGCTTATTGCTCAAACACCACTAAAAGATAGATCATCATCAAGAATGTTGGTGCTTAATAAAAATACTGGTGAAATAGAACATAAAATATTTAAAGATATTGTAGAGTATTTTGAAGAGGGAGACTCAATTGTCTTAAATGACACAAAAGTAATACCAGCAAGGCTAATTGGGGAAAAGACAGATACTCATGCCGTTATAGAAGTACTTCTTTTAAAAAATACAGAAGGAAATACTTGGCAAGCCTTGACACGTCCAGCAAAAAGAGTAAAAGAAGGAACAATTGTCTCTTTCGGTGATGGATTGTTGAAAGCAAAATGCACAGAAGTTTTAGATGATGGAATTAGAAACTTTGAACTAATTTATGATGGCGTTTTATATGAGATTTTAGACAAGCTTGGAACTATGCCATTACCACCTTATATTCATGAAAAATTAAATGATCAATCAAGATATCAAACAGTATACGCAAAAAACATAGGTAGTGCAGCAGCACCAACAGCAGGCCTTCACTTTACAAAAGAAATACTAGAAGAGCTAAAAAATAAAAAAGTTAATATTGTCTATGTAACACTTCATGTTGGCCTTGGAACTTTTAGACCAGTAAACACTGAGAACATAGAAGAACATCATATGCACAGCGAATATTATGAACTTAGCAAGGAAGCAGTAGATACTCTTAATGATACTATGAAAAATGGTAAAAAAATTGTAGCAGTAGGTACAACATCTGTAAGAGTACTTGAAACAGTTATGACAAAGTATGGAAAACTAACTCCTTGCTGTGGAAATACTGACATATTTATATATCCTGGATACAAATACAAAATAGTAGATAACTTAATAACTAACTTTCACTTGCCAAAATCAACTTTAGTAATGCTTGTTAGTGCACTAGCAGGAAGAGAAAACATACTAAATGCATATAATGAAGCAGTAAAAGAAAAATATCGCTTTTTCTCATTTGGTGACTGCATGTTTATCTACAATAAAAAGTAATATTAAATAATTTAGAACATATTCTTAACTGGTGATGATATTTGAAAAAAATTACAGTATTATTTTCAGTAATATGTTCTTTTTTTGTTGTATTAACCTTTCTTAAAGACGGTTTTGCTGGTCAAAAAGAAAATATTAAAGAGAATGAAGAAATAAAAGCAGTATACATATCATACATAGAACTTAATTCTTACATAAGTGGAAAAGATGAAGAAACAAGTAAAAAAAATATAACTAAAATGCTAGATGACATTAAAGACTTTGGCTTTAACACGGTTATTGTTCATGTAAGAGCATTTTCAGATTCCATGTATAAATCTGATTATTATCCTGTAAGCAATACAGTATTAAATAATAAAAATACATATCCAAATTATGATGTTTTAGAATTTTTTATAAAAGAAGCACATGAAAGATCATTAAAGTTTGAAGCATGGATTAACCCTTTTAGAATAAGTAATCAAACTAGTCTAGACAATGTTTCGATAAATAGCCCTTATTATAAGTTTATTAAAAACAAAGATGCAGCAGTAATAGAAGGAAAAGGGGTATATTTAAATCCTGCAAGTTCTGAAGTAAGAGAGTTAATTGTAAAAGGTATAGAAGAAATTGTTAAAAATTATGATGTTGATGGTATTCATTTTGATGATTATTTTTACCCAGATAAAAAAATTGACCTACATTCTTACGAAAAATATAAAAAAGATGGCGGGATATTATCTCTTGAAGAATATAGACTTGAAAACATAACAACTTTGGTAAGAAATGTTTATGAAATGATAAAGGTTACTAAAGAAAATGTGAAATTTGGAATTGCTCCAGAAGGAAATATTCAAAATGATTATGAAAATAGTTACTTAGATGTTAAGAAAATCTTGGCAAGCAAAGGATATGTAGATTACATAATGCCACAGATATATTTTGGATTTGAGAATCAAACAAGACCATTTAAAGAAACCTTAGACGAATGGAATAACATGATAAAAGATGAGTCAATAAAAATAATACCAGCCTTAGCATTCTATAAGATAGGTACAACTGATAAATATGCATTAAGTGGTAAAAATGAATGGATAGAAAATAGTGACATAATAAAAAGACAAATACTTTACAGTAGAAGTGCCTCTAATTACAATGGTTTTTCTCTTTTTAGGTATGACTATATTTTCAATGAAAACAAGCATAATGATAATACAAAAAAGGAAATAATATTTGTAAAGGAAATAATAAATAATGACTAAAATATATTGAAATCTGTCCTTAAATAATATAAAATTTTATTAGAATAATAATAAGAGGATAGACACATGAAAAAATTAAAAAAATATGTTGTAGCTAATGATGAAATAAAGAAACAAAACAATTTTTACAAGAAGAATATTATACCAATTTTTATATTCGTTATGGTATTAGCAATAATGCTTTCCATTGGATATGCTGCCTTAAATCAAAATTTGAGTATTTCGGGAGAAGCATTCTTGCGTGTAAAAGAAGATGTTAGAATAACTGGCATAGCATCAAGTGGTAGTGAAAGTGAAGGGTATGAAACATATACGCCTGAGTATTATAAGAAGAGTTTAAAACTTTACAATACACTACCAAATGCTGCTTCAAAAATAACTTATGCAGGTGAAATTAGCAACACAACTAGTATTAAATATAAAGTATCAAGCGTAACTATAACAAGCACAGATACTAATGTTGAATGTACTTCAGATTTAGTTGAAAATGCAGTAATTTCACCTGGTAAAACGGCATTTTCTGTTATATCTAAATATAAAGATGGTACAACGGTTGATTCGGCTAAGATAACAAGTGTTTGTAATGTCAATTATGAGTTCGACATATATGATTTTACTCCACCTACATTAACAGTTAGGTTTGTGTCTAAATCTGATTTGAGTGCAACTTTTAATATAGTTGCCAAAGATGAAGTTGGAGGTAGTGGATTATCTAACACTAATATATATAAATATTGCCTATCAACAAGTAGTACAGTTGCTTCAGGGTGTACTTGGAAAAATTATGTTAGTGGATCTGACTTTACTGATAGCGTAAGTACAAGTGGAACGTATTATTTACTTGTTTACGCCGTAAGTGATAATGCAGGTAATACGAGTGGCGGCAAAGCAAATAATGGCATATATTATTCTGCTATATCAGTGCAATTATATAAGAGCACTACAACATTTGATTATACAGGAAGTGAACAAATATTTACGGCACCAGTAGATGGATACTATAAACTAGAAACATGGGGAGCACAAGGTGGAACTCATTCTACATCTATTGGAGGATACGGTGGATATTCGGTAGGAGTAGTAAAACTAAGTCAAGGCCAACAATTATATATAAATGTAGGCGGAACAACAGATAGTTCATCAGGTGGATATAATGGTGGAGGAACTGGAGTTAACAATGTATATGGTACTGGTCGCGGTGGTGGTGGAGCTACACATATTTCCACTAGCACAGGATTGTTATCAGCAAAATCATCTCAAAAAGATACAATCTTAATTGTATCAGGTGGTGGCGGCGGTGGTGCATCATGGACAAATGGTAACCAATACTACTCAGGAGGAAGTGGCGGCGGAATAAGTGGTGTCACTGGAAATAAACATACAAGTGGTACAACTACTACAGGTGGAACACAAACTAGTGGTGGAAGTTTTGGTAGAGGTGATAACGGAACATCAGGCTGGGCAGGCGGAGCAGGAAGTGGATATTACGGAGGAACAAGTGGATCAAGTACTGCAGGAGCCGGTGGTTCAGGTTATATAGCAAATAGTAGCTTGTTAACATATGATGGTGTAACAAAACACATGTATTGCTACAATTGTACAACATCAACTGCAGATTCAACTAGAACAGAGTCAAATGGAACATCAAGTTGTACTTCTGAAACAGCAACAACTAATTGTGCTAAATCTGGAAATGGATATTCTAAAATTACATTGATAGAAATTGACAGTACATTAAAATTAACACCTGTAATAAATAAAAAACCTACTTCTATTGATGTTACTATAAATATTGAAAACAAAACTGGATCGGATTTATCTTCAAATAATATATATAAATATTATGTTTCAACAAGTGAAACATCACTAACAGGCGGAAATTGGAATGTATATACTCCTGGAACGACATTTAATATTAAGAAAAAAAGTGATATAGCATACTTATGGATATATTCGATAAGTACAGAAGATGGTACAATCAATGATTCATTAAGTAGTAGCAACACACCATATATGGTTAAAAAGCTAGACTTTATATTAAAAAGTGAATTCTCATATACCGGAAGTGAACAAATTTTCACAGCACCAGCAGATGGATACTATAAACTAGAAACATGGGGAGCACAAGGTGGAACTCATTCTACATCTATTGGAGGATACGGTGGATATTCGGTAGGAGTAGTAAAACTAAGTCAAGGCCAACAATTATATATAAATGTAGGCGGAACAACAGATAGTTCATCAGGTGGATATAATGGTGGAGGAACTGGAGTTAACAATGTATATGGTACTGGTCGCGGTGGTGGTGGAGCTACACATATTTCCACTAGCACAGGATTGTTATCAGCAAAATCATCTCAAAAAGATACAATCTTAATTGTATCAGGTGGTGGCGGCGGTGGTGCATCATGGACAAATGGTAACCAATACTACTCAGGAGGAAGTGGCGGCGGAATAAGTGGTGTCACTGGAAATAAACATACAAGTGGTACAACTACTACAGGTGGAACACAAACTAGTGGTGGAAGTTTTGGTAGAGGTGATAACGGAACATCAGGCTGGGCAGGCGGAGCAGGAAGTGGATATTACGGAGGAACAAGTGGATCAAGTACTGCAGGAGCCGGTGGTTCAGGTTATATAGCAAATAGTAGCTTGTTAACATATGATGGTGTAACAAAACACATGTATTGTTACAACTGTACAACTTCTGATGCAGATGATACAAGAACAGAGTCAAATGGAACATCAAGTTGTATTTCTGAAACAGCAACAGCAGATTGTGCTAAATCTAGTGCCGGTTATGCAAAAATAACTTTAATAAAAGCTGATAGTACATTAAGTTTGGTTCCAACAGTTAATATGAAATCTACTGTTGCTAACATAACAGTCAATATCAAAAATACCACGGGTTCAGACTTATCTTCAAATAATATATATAAATATTATATTTCAACAAGTGAGACATCATTAGTAGGGGGAAGCTGGAATGATTATACTCCTGGAACAGCTTTCACAGCTAATGGACTTAACGAAACAAAATATTTATGGTTGTATTCAATCGGTACAAGTAATGGTACAATCAATGATGATTTAGATAATAAAGATACACCATATATGGCTGAAACATTAGTGTTTGTATTAAGTCCAGAAGAATATGTGTACACAGGAACAGCCCAAACGTTTATAGCACCATTAACTGGTACATATGAAATTACACTTTATGGTGCCAAAGGTGGAGCAGGTGGTCTTGGACTATGTAGTGGTGGTTCAGGAGGAGCCGGAGGAAATGGTGGCTATGTAAAAGCTACAGTAACATTGGAAGCAAATGAAACATACATTGTATGGGTAGGAGGAAAAGGAACAGATAGTTCTTATGGTGATACACAGCTTGGTACTGGTGGATTAAGTGATGGATCAACAGGAGTCGTTGGATCTGGCGTAAGTGGCGGCGGAGGCGGCGGCGGTGGATCAACATATTTTGCTTTAGGAGACACAGTATATTTAAGAGCCAACGGAGGCGGCGGTGGAGGCGGCGGTGCCGACGGAGGTTGGTATAGAAAAAGTAATGGTTCAACAACTTGCGGAGGATGTAAGTATAGAAATATGGGAGCAGCCGGAGCAAGAGGTGGAAACGGCGGAGGCGGTACACTTGGAGGTAGTGGCGCTGCAAATACTTGTCAGGCAAGTGGATATGCTGGAAGCAATGGAACATATTATATTAACCAATCATATTCAACATTAGTTGAATCAGGAAGTACAGGAACAGGGGATGGAAAAGCAATAATTAAGCACATATCTTAATTTGTCTTAATGAAAAGGGTGACTAAAAGTCACTCTTTTATTTATATTATGAGTAAAAAAGTTTAACTAGAGATTTTAATAACTATGAAAATAAAAGCGGTAACTAGTAGTATAAAGTATATTATCTTAAATCTTTTTATGATAAAATAATTAAAGGTGATGTATATGAATTTTCTAAATATTATAAATAAAGAAACGCTTTTAATTGTGCCAACACTTATTAAAAAGAGAGTATTAGAAAAAATAAATAGCATGAATAAACTAGTAAGCGTAAAAATATATTCTTTAGATGAAGTAAAAAGAAAAGTATATTTTGATTATGATTACAAAGCAATTTTATATTTGATGGAAAAACACGGCTATAAGTATGAGGTCGCAGAAAATTATATTAGGAATATGTATTATATTGAAGAAAAAAAATATGATAAGAAAAAACTAGACTTTCTAGTATCTTTAAAAAAGGAACTTATCAATAATGGTTTGTTAATAAAAGATGAACTTTTCTTTAACTATTATAAAGACAAAAATGTAATTGTTTATGGTTATGATTATGTAAATATTTTTTATAGAGACATGCTTAGTAACTTTTCAAATGTTGAATACATCAAAAAAGATAAAATAAATGTGAAACATACAGCATTTGAACTTGATACCTTAGAAGATGAAGTCATGTTTGTAATTGAAAAAATTGTAGAGTTAACAAAAGAAAACATTCCTTTATCTAAAATCCATCTAGTAAATATAGGAAGTGATTACGAAAGTGTAATACTTAAACTTTTCTCTATGCATAATATTCCGGTTTCTTTAACAAATTCTACAAATCTTTTTACTACAATAATGGGAAAAGATGCTTTTAACAATTTAAAAGAAAATAGGAGTTTCTCTTCTTCACTTGAATATCTTGAACAAAAATATAACCTCGCAAAAGAAGAAAATAATAAAATACATTCCAAAATTTTATCTATCTATAATAAATACAATACTTTAGAATATGATTTTGCTATATTATTAAGTGCGGTTGAACACGACTTTTCTAACACAATTATAGAAAATTCTAAAAATACAGAATTGGTAAATGTAACATCGTTTAAAGATAATTTTTTTGATGAAGAGGACTACGTATTTTTAATGGGATTCAATCAAGGTGTTGTGCCAATTATTCATAAGGATGAAGATTACATAACGGATGACTTAAAAGATGGTATTCTAATAGAAAGTATACCAGAGTTAAATAAAATAGAGAAAACATTAACAGAAAATGCATTAAACTGTATACCAAATTTAATAGCTACTTACAGGTTACATACTGAAGACGATGATGCTTTCCCATCTACAATAATTGCAATGTTTGAAAAAGAAAAGGGAATTAGAAATAAAAATAGAAGCTATTCACTTATGTGTTCAGAAATAAAACTAGCTTCTATGATTGATGATTTAATTAAATATGACAAAAAAGACTCACTATTACCAGCATACTTCAATACATTCAAAATTCCTTATAGAGAATATAACAATTCATATAAAAAGATACCAATTGACACATTAAAAGAATATTTAAAAGATGGTCTAACACTCTCTTATACAGCTATGAACACTTTTTACAAATGTCAATATCGTTATTATTTGACAAATATTTTGAAAGTTGATAAATATGAAACTAACTTTTCAACATATCTTGGTAATTTATTTCACTTTGTTCTATCAAAAATGTATAAAAAAGATTTTGATTTAGATAAGGAGTATGAATACTATCAAAGAACGAATCCATATGAGGAAAGAGCTTTCACAGAAAAAGAAAGCTTCTACTTAGAAAAATTAAGGAAAGAATTGCAAATAATTTTAGAGTGGATTAGGGAATTTGATAAAGAAACTGGCCTTACAAATGTTTGTACAGAAAAAAATATAATAATAGATAAATCAAAAGATATAAAAGTTATATTCAAAGGTTTTGTAGATAAGATAATGTATAAGGAATACGATGGCAAAACTCTTATTTCTGTAATTGACTACAAAACTGGTGGTGCAGATATAGATGTTTATGATAGTTATTACGGCCTAAACCTTCAGCTTTTAACATACATATATTTAATAAGAGAAAGTAAGCTATTTGATAATCCAACTTTTGTCGGATTTTATCTTCAAAGAATATTTAATGGAGAAGTAAATATTGAACAAAAGAAAACATATCTTGACTTAAAGAAGGAAAGTTTAAGATTATTCGGATATACATTAAATGATGAATTATCACTTGAAAGATTTGATCCAACATACGAAAAAAGCAAATATATTAAAGGAATGTCATATGGTAAAAGTGGATTTAGAAGTACTACTAAAATTCTTAGTGAAGAAGAAATGGACAAACTTATGGATTTGGTAGGAAAGAAAATAGATGATGCAAGAGATTCTATTCTATCTAGCGACTTCAAGATAAATCCAAAGAAGTTTTCAACGGACAAACTAGATGAAATTACTGGGTGTGCTAATTGCAGATTTAAGGATATTTGTTTCAGAAAAAACGAAGACATTGTAAAAATAGAAAAATTAAAGAATCTTGATTTCTTAAAAGAAGGTGATTTAAATGCCTAGATGGACAGAAGAACAACAACTTGCAATTGATAAAGAAAATACAAATATTATCGTATCAGCAGGAGCAGGAAGTGGTAAAACTGCTGTATTAACTGCAAGAGTTATAAGAAAATTAAAAAGTGGAGTAGGAATAAATCACTTACTAATTTTAACATTTACTAAAAAAGCTGCAAAGGAAATGAAAGAAAGAATAAGAAAAGCTATCATTGCCGATGAATCAATAATAAAAGAACTAGATTATTTGGATAGTAGTTACATAACAACTTTTGATTCCTTTGCACTTTCTATAGTTAAAAAATATAGTTATCTATTAAATGTAAGAAAAGATGTAAAAATTGCGGATTCTTCAATAATTTATTTTCAAAAGAAAGCCATTCTAGATGAAACATTTGAAAATCTTTACAAAGAAAAAGATGAGAAGTTTTTAAAACTAATTTCAGATTTTACAATAAAAGATGACAGAGACATAAAAAAGTATATTTTTGATATAAGTAATAAATTAGATCTTAAATACAATAAAGAAGAATATTTAGATGGTTATATTGAGTCATATTATAAGGAAAATAATTTTGAAAATCTTTATAAAGAATATTTAGAAATATTGAAAGAAAAAATTAAAGAAATAAATGACAAATTAGAAGAGTTATCACATCATGCAGACACAGATTTCTTCTTGAAATATAATGATGCTTTTATTCCACTTTTAGGAAGTGAAACATATGATGAAATAAAAAGAAATAGTGTCATTTCCTTCACTCATCTTCGTCTTCCAAGCAATTCTTCTGATGAAGCAAAATCTTTAAAAGAAGAAGTAAAATCATGCTTAGACAATTTAGTAAAAATAATGCCATGGTCATCATATGATGAACTTAAAGAAAGCTTTTTTAGTACTAAAGGGTATATCTATCCGATAGTAAAGATAATTAAAATGTTAGATAGTAAAATAAACGAATTTAAACATCAAAAAGATATTTACGACTTTACTGACATAAGCAAAATGGCTATAAGAGTATTGAAAGAAAATGATGATGTAAAAGAAGAACTAAAATATTTCTTTAAAGAAATTATGATTGATGAATATCAGGATACTTCTGATTTACAAGAAGAATTCGTAAAGATGATTGACAATGATGACGTTTACATGGTTGGAGACATAAAACAATCAATATATAGATTTAGAAATGCTAACCCTTATTTATTTAAATATAAATATGATACATATGCTCAAAATAATGGCGGATTCAAAATAGACTTAACAAAAAACTTTAGATCAAGACTTGAAGTAATAGATAATGTTAATTTAATATTTTCTGCGATAATGAATGACTCCTTAGGAGGAGCTGATTATAAAGTATCTCATAAAATGATCTTTGGAAATACAACATATATTGAAGAAGGTTTAACCACACAAAATAATAATCTTGAAATATATAATTATGAATATGATAAGACTTCGCCATATTCTAAAGAAGAAATTGAGATTTTCTGTATTGCTAAAGATATAAAAGAAAAGATAGAAAGCAAATATCAAATATTCGATAAAGATAAAAAAATATTAAGAGATATTACATATAACGATTTCGCTATACTTTTAGATAAGTCCAAATCATTTGACTTATACAAGAAAGTTTTTGAATATCTTGGCGTTCCTCTTACAATTTACACTTCACTAAATATTACTAAGGAAATAGAAATTTCTTTGATTAAAAACATCTTAAAGTTAATAATATCGGCAAGTGAAAAGAAATACGATACTGAATTTAAATATGCTTTTACAAGTATAGCAAGGAGTTACCTTTTTGAGTATACCGATGAAGAAATTTTTAATTATGTGAGATATTCTAACTACAGTGAAAGCAGCATTATGAAAATCGTAGATGAAATAAAAGATGATATAACATCACTTTCACTAGGAGAGGTAATGAGCCTGATTATTTCTAAGTTTTCTTTATATACAAAGGGTATAAAAAGTGGAAATATTGAAAATAAGATAAGTTCTATTGATTCAATTCTCTCAATAGCGATAGATTTAGGATCGGTTGGATACGGTATTTATGAGTTTTATGATTATCTAGAAAATTTAACAGAAGAAGAATACAAACTGGAAGTAAAAAAACAAGACTATATTAGCGACAGCGTTAAAATAATGACAATACATGCCTCTAAAGGTCTAGAATTTTCTATTTGCTATTTTGCAAGCCTTCATTCAAAGTTTAATATTCAAGACTTAAATGATAAGTTTTCTTACAGCGAGAAATATGGCATAATTACACCATATTATAATGAAGGAATAGGCAAAACATTTATTAAAATGCTTTATAAAGAAAATTACATAAATGAAGAAATCAGCGAAAAAATAAGACTTTTCTATGTGGCACTTACACGTGCTAAAGAAAAAATGATTATGGTAACATCTCTTGATAATCCAAAAGAAAATATTCAAATTAAAGATGCTAGAAGTTTCCTTGATATGCTTCTTTCTATAAAAGATTCACTTATAGCATATTGTAAAGAAGTAGATATAAAAAGTCTTAATCTAACTAAAAATTATAACTTGATAAAAGAATATAATTATAAAGATGCCATAGAAAAAACAACTGATAAAATTTATGTAGAAAGTCTTAACTTTAAAGAAAAAGAGAAAACAAGTAAGCAAATTTCTAAAGAAACAAAAACACTTCTTTCTAAAGAAGACAAAGAAAAGATGGAATTTGGTACTAAAATGCATGAAGTCTTTGAATATTTAGATTTTAAAAATCCTAATATTCAATCTTTGCCAATAAGTGATTATTTTAAAGCAAAAATAGAGAAATTTTTATCATTAATAAATACCAAAGATATAATAAATGTCTATAAAGAATATGAATTTTCTTATGAAAAAGATGATAACTATTTTCATGGCATTATAGATTTAATTTTAGAATATGAAGATAAAATAAAAATAATTGATTACAAACTTAAAAACACTGATGATGAAAATTATGATAAGCAAATTAAAACGTATAAAGAATACTTGTCTACTAAAACAAACAAAAAAATAGAAACATATTTATTTTCTATTTTAAAAGAAAAGTTAGAGGAAAAATAGTTTTACAAAAAGAATGTTGGACTATTTTCTCTTCTAACTTTTTCTTGTGTATTATTATTTTGACTTGTATTAACGTTTACACTTTTCAAAGGTGTGTCATCTTCTTTAACAGCACTCATTATTCTAAAAATTTTTCTCGCATTGTTAAAGACAGGTTTAATTTGGTATATAACAGGTATAGCTTCATTTATAAGGCTAAGTGTTTTTTGTGTACCATTTAAAATATTAGACCAATTAAATTTTAAATTTCTACCGCTATTAAACAAACTACGACCACTAAAACCATAACCACTGTTATATGGATAATAATTATTATACAAAATACATCATTCCTTCACATTATTATATGTTTTTGTAAAAAAAAGTTTAAATAAAAGTTTCGCTGTGTTATACTTAAATAGAGTATAATATTGAGGTGAAAATATGGGAACAGTTGCATCTGTCAATGCTGACAAAGGTAAAGTAAAAATAAATGCAAAAGATTTTTTAAGCTTTATACCAAAACTTTTTACAAAAGCAGCCCATGGAATGTCATTTTTAGCGGGGTTAATAAAAAAAGATACTAGTGCCTTTCAAATTCAAAAGAAAACAGGCGATGAACTTTTAGAAGAGTTACAAAAAGTAAAACGTGATAGCAATGAATACCGTGATAGAGGAGAAATTGATGATCGTGCAAGAGTGGAAAGAGAGAAAGCTCAAAAACTAATTTCTTTTCGTTATAAAGTTAAAGATTCAAGTGGTAAAGTAATTTCTAATACATTTGAAGCCACTAGTAAACAAGATGTAATTGTCTTTTTAAGAAATGAAGGTTATGAGGTAATAGAAGTAAAAGAAAGAAGTAAATGGGATATTGATATAAACTTTTCTTCAAAAATAAGTAATGGTGAACTTTCCTTTTTGTTAACTCAACTTTCAACATATATAAAAGCAGGTATTCCTCTTATAAATGGAGTTAGAATCCTGGCAAAGCAAACAAATAACCAGGTTACAAGAAAAACACTTAATAAAGTTGTTTATGAATTAGTTCTAGGTGAAAAGTTTTCTGTAGCACTTGAAAAGCAAGGGAAAGCTTTCCCAACACTTTTAATTAACATGGTAAAGACATCAGAAATGACGGGTGATCTTGCTGGAACTCTTGATGAAATGGCTGATTATTATACAGAAATTGAAAAGTCTAGGAAAGCAATGATTTCCGCAATGGTGTACCCAAGTGTTATATTAACAGTTGCAATAGCTGCTGTTGTATTTATTATCATATACGTTGTACCACAGTTTGTTGGTATGTTTGAATCAAATGATGCAAAACTTCCTGCTATAACGGTATTTATAATAAATGCAAGTAACTTCTTAGGAAAATACTGGTGGGTAATAATACTAATTTTAATAGGGTTAATAATACTATATAGAATACTTTATAAGAACGTAAAAGAATTTAGAAAAGCAATGCAAACTTTCTTTATGCATCTTCCTGTAATAGGAAACGTTATCATTTATAATGAAGTTGCAAATTTAACAAGAACTTTTTCATCTCTGTTAAATCATAGCGTTTTTATTACAGATAGTATGGATATTTTATCGAAGATAACTAATAATGAAGTATATAAAGAGATTATAAATAGAACACTTATTACACTTAGTAAAGGTGGCAAAATAAGTGATTCGTTTAAAGGTGAGTGGGCTTTCCCAGTAGTTGCCTATGAAATGCTTGTAACAGGTGAGTCAACAGGACAACTTGCACTTATGATGGAGAAAGTAGCAGATCACTACCAAAATCTTCATGCAAATGCTGTTACAACAATTAAAAGCTTGATAGAACCAATCATCATCTGTTTCCTTGCTGTAGCAGTAGGATTTATCATCATGTCAATCATATTACCAATGTTTGATTTGTATGGACAGTTATAGGATGTGTAATTATGGAAGTGTATTACGTTATAATTTCCTTCATATTTGGAACACTTTTAGGCTCTTTTTACAATGTAGTAGGCTATCGTCTTCCTAACAATTTGTCGATAGTCTACCCAGATTCTTTTTGCCCAAAATGTAAGCACAAACTAAAGTGGTATGAACTAATTCCTATTTTTTCCTTTTTTATTCAAGGCGGGAAATGTAGAAATTGTAAATGCAAAATATCATGGTTTTATCCTACAATAGAATTCCTAACAGGTTTATTATTCATGTTATCTTATATAAAATATGGTTTCACCCCAGAATGCTTAATATCAATGTTAATTGCATCATTTTTTGTAATAGTAATAGTAAGTGATATGAACTATTTAATAATTCCTGATGAGGTAACATTTTTCTTTTCACTAGTTATGATAATAATAAAATTTGCCTTCTTTGGTGTAAAAAGTGGAATAAATTCAATCCTTTATGGATTACTTTTATTTGCAATTATGTATTTAGTAATGTTGCTTGGTAACAAGGTACTTAAAAAAGAATGCTTAGGTGGAGGAGATATTAAAATAATGTTTTTTGTAGGAAGCATCTTATCACCACTAGAAGGACTGTTTTCTTTATTTTTAGCAAGTGCTATAGCACTGCCTTTTTCGATAATAATTTTATATTCAAAAAATAAAAACAAAGTAGTACCATTTGGGCCATTTATTTTGTTAGGCCTTTTAATTGTGTATTACTTTAACATAGATGTAATTGCATTATTTCAAAGCATTAAATATTGATATATTCTTAGCAATTATATATAATAATCATGTTTGTACATGAAGATGGAGGAAGTATGGAAGAAATTGATTTAAAAGATTTGTTAAGTTATTTTTGGTCAAAAAAAGTTATAATTCTTGTAATGTTTTTACTAGGTTTAATAATAGGTGAGGTTTATACCGCTGCTATTCAAAAACCGCTTTATCAAAGTTATACGACTATTTTATTAACTAAAGCAAGTGATTCTACTATTACTAGTAATGATGTTACTCTTAATAGAAACTTGGTTGATACTTATAGAGAGATAATTAAAAGTAAAAAAGTTCTTAATAAAGTAATAAATAACTTAGAGCTTGATTACGATTATGCAGCCTTAAATAGAAAGGTTGGCGTAACTAGTATAAATGATACGGAAATTATTAAAATAACTGTCGTAGATAAAGATTCAAAACAAGCAAGTGATATAGCAAATGAAATTGCCAATGTATTTAATGCTGAAGTTGTAAAACTATATGATATTCAAAATGTAGGAATAGTTGATGTAGCAGAAGAAACTGATACACCATATAATGTTAATTTAGTTAAACAGTTAGTAATAGCATCCCTTATTGGTCTTATCTTAGGATTTACTTTAGTATTTGTAATTTACTACTTTGATACAACAATTAAAAGCGCAGATAAAGTAGAAGAAAAGCTAGGATTACCAGTAATTGGAATAATCCCAGAAGTAAGGGGTGGCAAGAATGAATAATGAAGAATTAGTAGTTTTCACTAAACCAAAAAGTGCAATAGCAGAATCAATTAGAACATTAAGAACAAATCTTCAATTTACTTTAGTAGATAAAAATATTAAGACTATTATGATTACAAGCTCTTTTCCTGGGGAAGGGAAAAGCTTTGTCTCAGCAAACTTAGCAGCAGCATTTTCAACTCTAGGAATGAAAGTTTTACTTATGGACTGTGATTTAAGACGTGGAAGACAAAGAAAGATGTTTAAACTTGAAGAAAGACAAGGGTTATCAAATTTATTAGTAGATGATATTAAAAACTATAAAAAATATATAAGAGATACAAATATAGATAATTTTGATCTTTTAACAAGTGGTACAACATCTCCAAATCCAAGTGAACTTTTAGGATCAGAAAAAAATAAAGAGTTTATGAAAAAATTACGAGAAGATTATGACTTGATAATTATGGACTGCCCACCTGCAAATGCAGTATCAGATACACTAGTATTAACAGAATATGCAGATGAAGCCGTAATTGTTAGTGCCTACAAAACAACTCCATTCGATTTACTTTTAGAGACTAAAAAGACAATCGAGTCATCAAATACAAAAATTGCCGGTGTTATAATAAATAAGATGAGACAACAAGGTAAAAAGAAATACTATTATAATTCATATTATAAATAATGAAAGATTTACATAGTCATATATTATATGGTATTGATGATGGTTCAAAAACTATAGAAAGAAGTATTGAACTATTAAAATCATTAGAAAAAGAAAATGTAACAGATTTAGTGTTAACACCGCACTACATAATTGGAACAAGTTATAATAGTAATAATTCAAAAAAAAGAGAGTTATTGAACTCTCTTAAAAGAAACACAAAAATAAATTTATATTTGGGAAATGAAGTATATATTGATAATAAAATTTTAGAATATATCAAAAAAGATGAGATAAGTACCATAAACAATTCAAAATATTTACTAATAGAGTTTCCTCTTAATGAGAAGTTAGATTGTATGTTTGATATTGTTTATGATTTACTAGGAAAAGGTATTATACCAATAATTGCACATCCTGAACGTTATAGATATTTAAAGCTTAATGATTTAATTTCTTTAATAGAGTCAGGGTGCCTTTTTCAGGGAAATATAACTTCCTTAAATGGTAAATATGGAAAAGAAGTAAAAAAGAATTTAGAACTTTTGCTTTCTAAAAATATGATTCATTTAATAGGTACAGATACTCATAGAAATCCAAATATTGATTTAGATAAAGCTCTAGAAGAACTAAAAAAAATAGTAGGAAAAGAAAAGTACAAAGAAATTACAGAACTTAACTTTGATAAGGTAATAAATGATGCTTTACTAGAGCCTTACAAGATAGTTGAGCATAAACATTTGTTTAAGAAAGAAAAGATAATATAATATTGTATAAATTAAACTTTTATTATAAAATATTGTTGTCAAGGAGGAATTATGAAAAGGGTATTGAAGTATACTTTAGTTATGTTTCTTGCTATGTTTTCGTTTAATTTAACAGCATTTGCAAAAGAAACAGTAATTAAAATAGACAGCGAAAAAGAATTTATAAAAGTAGGGGAAACAGTTGAATTAAATGTTAATATAGATACAGAAGAAAAAATAAGTGAAGTAACTTTTGAGGTAGAATCTTCAGATAACATTGAGATAAAGGCTGTAACACTTGGCAGCAGTAAATATACAAAAGAAGAAACAGAAAACAAATATAATATAAATTTTAATGATGATTTGACAGGCACAAATAATATATTTGATATTTTAATAAAGGCAAACAGTTTTGGAGACACAGGAAGTGGCTTAGTAACAATAAAAAATATTAGTTATAAGAAAGAGTCTAAGACAGTAAAGTTAAATGATGTAACTTACAGTATTGATGTTCAATCTAACAAGATAGAAAACATTGAAGATGGAAAAACAGATAGTGAAAAAGAAAGAATTGCAATTAGTAATGCTAATGTACTAGTAGAAGCAGCAGAAAGATCAAATTCGAAGGATGATTATGAAAGTGCTTTAGCATATGTTAACACACTTACAAATGAAACTGAAAAAAAAGCTTTCTTAGAAAGACTAGATAAAGTTAGATTTAACATTGAAGTTAACTCAAAATGCCAAGAAATGGTTGATGAACAGTGTAAAAATCAAAAGCCAGAAACTGAAAAAAATGATTCTAGTGTTTGGATTATCTTATCTGTAACACTAATGATTTGTGTAGCACTTGAAAGTATATACATAATAACAAATTTAGTTAAGAAGAAACCTTTCTAAAAGGTTTTTTTTTGACATTTTTTTCATTACTAAAGGAATAGAATATTACTAGGTGATAGAAATGCTTTTAGTAATAATAATAGTTTTAACTATTTTACTTTTTTTACTTTGGTGTATATTAAAAGTGTCAAGTATGGCTGATAATAATGTTGAAAAGGTAAAAAAATAAGATTAAACTGGAAAAATGTGTGATTTACAGGTTAAAATAGCTGGAATTTTGTGATAATATATATTTAATTTATGTTAGTTAGTAGTGGTGGTAAATATGGAAAAATATAATTTTGGTATTGCAGCATCCGAAATGGACTTGAAAGTTAATTTTCAAAAAGCAAAGGAAAATAAAACATTTTGTGAAATTATAAGTCATCTTGATTTAGATGAAGAAGTTTTAAGAAAGTACACGACATCAATACAGAATTCTGCTAAAGAGTTTGATAACTGTAAAAAATGCTGTGGATTAAATGAATGTAAAAACAGTGTGAAAGGATCATTCTTGAAGCCTTACAAATCAGGAAATGGTATAAATTTTGCATATGTAAATTGCAGGTTTAAAGAAAATGAAAAGTATAAAGACAATATTGAACTTTTTGATTTACCAGCAAGACTTAAAGATGCAAATTTTCAAAACGTGTATACAGATGATAAAGAAAGAGTAGCGGTCATAAAAAAGCTCAGAAGGTTTTATGATGCTTACTTAAAGGGAGAGAAAATAAAAGGTATATATCTGTATGGAAACTTTGGGGCAGGAAAATCATATTTAATAGCAGCATTATTTAATGAACTAGCTAAGAAAGGTGTGACAAGCGTTATTGTCCATACCCCAGAGCTAATTAGAGCAATTAAAGAATCATTTGATTCTGACTATAGTGAAAGATTTTATTTAATCAAAAACACTCCTCTTTTACTACTAGATGATATAGGAGCAGAATATTTAACTCCATGGTCAAGAGATGAGGTGCTAGAGCCAATTCTTCAGTACAGAATGGATCAAAATTTGCCAACATTCTTTACATCTAACTATAATATACAAGCACTTGAAAAGCATTTAACTTTATTTGATGACAGAGTTAAAGCCAAGAGAATAATAGAAAGAGTTTTACAAGTTTCTGAAGAAGTAGAATTGGTTAGTAAAAATTTAAGGAGTTAAACATCAAAACTGGATTTATTTATCCAGTTTTTTTATAAAAATATTTTTTATCCACATAATAAAAATAAGAGGAAATATTATGGATAAAAAAGTAATAATAATTATAGTTATAACATTGTTTTTTGCATTAAAAAAAATAAGAAAAATAATAGGACTTTTACTGCTTGTTTTAGTGTTTCTTTTTCTTTTTAATAATATAAAAAATATAAAAAGTTTCTTTCAAACTCCAAAAAATGAAGAATCTACTTATAGTTTTCTAACTTTAAAAAATAGTGATATAAACACAAAAGAAAACTTAAAAAATAAAAAGATTGGATATATTGAATCATTTATGCCAGTAGAAATTGATGAGTATGTATTAAAGTCATATGATGCAAATAACATATATAATGTTTTATTAAAAAAAGAAGTCGATGCTATATATATAAGTGATAGTTATTTAAGTGTACTAAAAGAAGAATATAAAGATATTTTAGAACAAACAAAAATAGTAGAGGAAGAGAAAGTAGAAAGCGTTATATTAGCAACAGAAAGCAAAAACCGTGATATCATCAATATTTTTATTTCAGGAACAGATTCCAAAAAAGAAAAGATAACAAGCAAATCCAGAAGTGATGTTAATATAATTCTCACTGTAAACACAAAAGAAAATAAAGTACTTATAACTAGCATACCAAGGGATTATTATGTAGAGCTTTTTGAGAATAAAAAAGATAAACTAACTCACTGTGGAGTCTATGGTGTAACTGTATGCACAGAAACTTTAAACAAATTACTTGATATAGAAATAAATTACTTTCTAAAAATAAATATGAATGCATTTACAAAAGTTATTGACCTTTTAAATGGCATAACCTTAAAAGATGGAACTAAATTAACTAGCGAAGAGGCTTTAAAATACGTAAGAGAAAGATATTCGTATAAAGAAGGAGATAGAAAAAGAGTAGAAAATAATCAAGATATACTTGAGGAAATAATAAAAAGTTTTATAAGAAATAAAAGTCTTTTATTAAATTATAAAGATATTCTAGAATCTCTTAATGGTTACTATATGACAAATATAGATGAAAATTTAATTGTTGAAGTAATTAAAAATTTACTTTTAGGAAAATCTTTAAAAATAGAAAGACAAATTTTAAACGGTTTTGATTCATATGACACAACTTACAGTATTCCAAACAAAAAACTTTACGTAATGTTACCAGATGATAAAAGCCTAGAAACTGCAAGAGAAAAGTTAAAAAGCATGCTACCATAATGGTAGTTTTTGTTTGCTTAAAATAAAGTTAAATATTGTTTCGATACAATATCTATTGTATAATACAAAATGAAGTTATCTTTATTTTGGAAGATAAAAAGGAAGTAGTATAGAATGGATGAAAATTATATTGAAAAATATGTCGACGCAAATGGGAATATAACAATTAGACAGTTTAGTGATAGATTTTTGACTCTCGTTTTTGCAGGAACAAAATTCACTTTAGATAGAGTGCTTGCCCTACTAGGGTTAATTATATTATCTCCTTTAATGCTAATTTTATCAATTATAATAAAATTAGAAAGTAAAGGGCCTGTCTTTTTTAAACAGACAAGAACAGGTAAAGGCGGTAAAAATATTACTATTTACAAATTTAGAACAATGAAAGAAGACAATGATGTTCATGATTTTACAACAAAAGATGAACTTACAAAAGTTGGGAAAATACTTAGAAAAACTTCTTTGGATGAACTACCACAGCTTATATCAATTTTAACAGGAGATATGAGCTTTATTGGACCTAGACCATGGATACCAGACTATTTTGACAACATGAATGATATTCAAAGACATAGATATTGCATAAGACCAGGGTTAACAGGGCTTGCTCAAGTAAATGGAAGAAATGCAATTACTATTTTTGATAAAATTAAATATGATTTAGAATATATAGAAAATTATTCTTTTACTCAAGATGTTAAAATAGTTTTTTTAACTGTGAAAGCCGTATTTGGTGCCAAGGGTGTTGATGCCGGAAAAGGCGGAATAAAAAAAGACATTAGTGATTTAAAGAAATATAATAAAAAAGTGAGAGGTAGATAGGATGAAAAAAGTTTTGTTTACAGCAACAGTTGATTCGCATATATTACAATTTCACTTGCCGTTCCTCAAATTATTTAAAGAAAAAGGGTATGAAGTACATGTTGCCACCAATGGAGATGAGGAAATACCATATTGTGATTTCAAACATGTTATCCCATTTGAGAGAAGCCCATTAAAGTATAATAATATTAGAGCAATACGTTTGTTAAAGAAGATATGTTTAAAAGAAAAATTTGACATAATTCATACACATACTCCTATGGGTTCAGTAGTAACTAGATTGGCTGCAAAAAGTTCAAGAAAAAAAATTAGTACAAGAGTAATATATACAGCTCATGGATTTCATTTTTTTAAAGGGGCATCAATAAAAAATTGGCTTATTTTTTATCCAGTAGAAAAATGGCTTGCAAAATATACAGATACTTTAATACTTATAAATAAAGAAGATTATGATTTAGCAATGAAGAAATTTTCTAAAAGGTGTAAGGATATTCAATATGTCCCTGGTGTAGGAATTGATGAAGAAAAATTTAATTTTAAGTTTACTGATAAAGATAAAAAAAAGGTAAGAGACTCATTAAAGTTAAGTGATAAAGACTTTTTAATGATTTATCCTGCTGAAATATCAAAAAGAAAAAGACAAATGTGGCTAATTGATACATTATCAGATTTTTTAAAGAACAATACTAATGTTCATCTACTTTTACCTGGCAAAGATTCATTGAATGGAAAGTGTCAAAGATTTGTAGAAGAAATTGGATTAAAAAATCAAATTCATTTTCTAGGCTATAGAAAGGATATACCTAAATTACTAAAAGTTTCAAATTTAGCCTTATCTTCAGCAAATCAAGAAGGATTACCTGTTAATATTATGGAAGCAATGTATGTTGGCTTGCCTATTGTCGGATCAAATTGTAGAGGTAATAGAGATTTAATAAAAGATAATGTTAATGGTTATTTAATTGATTTGAATGATAAAGAAAGATTTTCAAAATGTGTTGAAAAAATTTATCTTAACAAAGAAAACAAGTTTTCTGATAAGAGCAAACAAATAATTAAAGATTATATGCTAGACGTTGTTTTAAGCAAAATGGAGAAAATATATGAAGACTAAAAAAAGAGTTTTACATATACTAGCAAGTAATATTTTTTCCGGTGCTGAAAACATTGCTTGCACTATTATAGAAAAATTGGGTGATGATTATGAAATGGCATATTGTTCACCTAATGGTATCATTAAAGAAATATTAAAAAATAAAAATATATATTACTATGAGATTGATAAATTATCATTAAAGAATATAAAAAAAGTAATAAATGAGTTTCAACCTGATATAATACATGCACACGATTTTAAAGCAACTTTCTTTGCTTGCATGTTCAGTAAAAAATGTGAAATTGTGTCACATATTCATAAAAATGATCCTTCTATGAAAAAGATATCAATAAAAAGTATTCTTTATTTGCTTAGTTCCAAGAGAATAAAAAATATTTTTGGGGTATCTGATTCAATTTTTGATGAGTACATATTTAAGAATAGGATAAAAAATAAATACATTACATTATACAATTATATTGATAAAGATAAAGTATCTTGTCTAGCTAATGAGTATAATGTTGATAAAAAATATGATTTATTTTATTTTGGAAGATTGAATGAAGAAAAAAATCCAATTGATTTTATAGAAATAGTTAATAGATTAAAAAAAACTGGCTTAAGATGCGTGATGATAGGTGATGGAGATTTAAAAAATAAGTGTGAACAACTTATAAAAGAATATGATTTGGAAAAGGTCATTGATATGGTTGGATTCAAATCTAATCCATTTCCTTATATAAAAAACTCCAGCGTAGGTATTATGCCTTCAAAATATGAAGGGTTTGGAATTACGGCAATTGAATCACTTGTTCTTTCAAAACCCGTTTTAAATAGTGGCGTTGGTGGATTGAAAAAAATATTTGAAAATAATCCGGAGTTTATTTGCAAAAATATAGAAGAATATATAGAAAAGATAAAAGAAATCGATAAATATCCTAGTAAAAATGTAGATATTAGTAATTATACAAATTTAACCAAATGGAAAAAAATAATAGAGAAAGTATATGGTGGTGGGAAAAATGAATAAAAAAAATAATATATTAGAAACAATTGGAATTTTTTTAATTATTTTTAATATTTATTTTTCTTATATTAAATATTTAGGTTTTTCTCTATTCTTACCAGCATTATTTGGATGTATATTGCTTTTTATTTCTAAGGGAAGAAAATTTAAAACATATACTTGCAATTTAAAATTTCTACTTATTTTAATAATTGTGCTGTTTTCATGTGTGACGCATTTTACAAGTTATTCTTTTTCTTATTTAATCAAATTTTTTATTGGTTTTTTAATTCTATTAATTTTTGAAAATTTCACGAATGAGGATTCTAAAAGAATACTAAGTATCTTTAAAAAAATGTCATTATTTTTTGCAATAGCAACGATAGTATCATGTTTTACTCAACCAATTTATTTTAAAATAGTAGATTTTCTATACAATAAGGATATCTCCGCAACTATAATCAATTTATATAATTATAAAGGTTTTTCAGGATTAGCGGGTCAAACTGGAAATAATGCTTTTCTAATATTAATTGGAGGTATTATTGTTATATATGATCTATTCTTCGATAACAATAAGAATAAATTTTTATCTATAATAAGTTTGTTAATCATAATTGTATCAATATTATTAACTGATAAAAGAATGTTTCTATTGTTATTAATAATAGTTCTAATGATTTATACATATGTATATTTGAAAAATAAAAAGTTAACAAAAAGAAAAATGATGACGATTATGATTGGATTAATAGTTTTTTGCTCTTTTTCATATTATGCCGTTAATAATTTTAAAGTTTTTTCTAGATTTTCAGATACAAGCAATATGATGAACGGAAGAGATACACTTGCTTTATTGGCAATACATCTTATAAAGGAAAACTATTTATTTGGTGTTGGTATCAATAATTATATTCCAGCAAGCGGTCAACCAATATATACTCATAATGTGTTTTTACAATTAACATGCGAATTAGGAGTATTCTTTGCTGCTATTGTTATACTCATAATTATTTCAACTTTATTTAAAAAAACTAGATATATGTTTAGAAATGCAAAAGGTGAATTGGAGATTGTTTCAACATTTTCAACTTTTGTTCAAATTATATTTGTGTTATATTTTTTTACTGGCAACTCATTTTATGACGCCAATATGTTATATATATATTTTTTGTGTCAAGCTTTCTTTGATGTATATTTAAGAGGTGAAAAAAGTGAAGAAAATAGGAATAGTTACATTTCACAGAGCAATTAATTTTGGAGGAGTACTACAAAGTTATGCACTTCAAAAAAAATTAAAAGATTATGGACTAGATGTTGAAGAAATTGATTATTATTCTAATGATGTATATAAAATATACAATTATTTTTATGTTGGAAAATTTAATATTATTAAGACTCCTATAAAGATTGCATTAAATTTTGGTTTTTTCATAAAAAATATAAGAATTAAGAAAAAGTTCAATAAATTCAGAGAAAAATATATACAAACTTCTGATTTTTTAAGTAGTAAAGAAAAAGTAATTAATTATATTAATAGATATGATTATATTATTTCCGGAAGCGATCAAGTTTGGAATAAAGATATTACACTAAATGATTATGATTTCTATGATTTATCTTTATTTAATACAAACAATAAAATTTCTTATGCCGCAAGTGTAGGAAAAGATGATATAAGTGAACAAGAAAAAGCTTATTATAAAAATTTGATAAAAGAGTACAATAGTGTAAGTGTACGAGAGAGTAGTTTACAAAACACACTTGGTGAAGAAGTATCACATGTAATGGATCCTGTATTTTTACTTGAAAAAGAAGAGTGGTATAAAATTAAATCAAGTACATATGAAAAAGAAAAATATATTTTTATATTTTCATTACAACAAAATAGCAATATTAATCAAATAGTTGATTCTCTAAACAACGACTATAAGATAATATATTATAGTAAGATCCCAATGTTCAAAAAGAATGTTAAATGTGTATATGATATATCTCCAGAAGATTTTCTTTCTTTGGTTTTTAATGCTGAAATGGTCGTTACTAATTCATTTCATTGTTTGGCATTTTCATTAATATTTAATAAAAAATTTATTTCAGTATTACACAAAGACAAAAGTTCTAGACAAGTTGATCTTTTGAAGAAGATTGGTTTAACAAATAGAATTTATTCAAATAATATTAGTTACTTACTAGAAAATGATATTGATTACTCAACAGTAGGAAAAGTATTAAAATCTGAAATTAAAAAATCAATAAAGTTTATAGAAGAATCTTTAAAGAT
The DNA here is from genome assembly GCA_934100165.1 of uncultured Bacilli bacterium. Lineage (GTDB taxonomy): Bacteria > Bacillota_I > Bacilli_A > RF39 > UBA660 > RUG13868. The sequence goes on along the minus strand of CAKOPN010000004.1, from coordinate 90,940 downwards.
TTCAAATATAGAATTAAATAATGTAACTATAACTAAAAAGGAAAAATGTTTTGGATGTGGAGCATGCATTAATATTTGTCCAGTAAAAGCAATTGTTATGAAAGAAGATGAAAAAGGTTTTAATTATCCACAAATTGACGAGAGTAAATGTATTCATTGTGGAGCATGTGTTAAGACTTGTCCATATAATAATCTTACTATAAATAGTGATTTAAAAAAACACTTTTATGCTGTAAAAATTAAAGATGATAACATTAGGAAAATCAGTACTTCTGGTGGAGCTTTTTATGGTATGGCTTCCGAAATAATAAACAATAATGGTGTTGTTTATGGTGCTTTATATAATAAAAATCTAGCGGTTGTTCATAATAGAATTACAAAAATAGAAGATATTACAAAAATGATGGGTTCAAAATATGTTCAAAGTTCAACTGAAAATATATTTGGTAATGTTAAGAAAGATGTTGAAGCAGGAAAAAAAGTTTTGTTTACAGGTACTCCTTGCCAAATAGCTGCTATAAAATCTTTCTTAAAAAAAGATTATTCAAATTTGATTTTATGTGATATTATATGCCATGGTGTTCCAAGTCCAAAAACTTTTAAGGATCATCTGTCTTATATAGAAGAAAAAAGAAAAAAGAATATTAAGAATTATTTATTTAGAATAAAAGATAATGGATGGCATAGTACAAATCATTTAGAAAAAATAGTTTATGAAGATGAGAGTATTGATTCATCATCAATTTTATCTCAATCTTTTAAATATTTTTTCTATAGTTGTAAAACATTTAGAGATTCATGCTTTGAATGTCCATTTTCTAATGTTGAACATAGATTATCTGATCTTACTATAGGAGATTTTTGGGGCATTGAAAAAAATTATCCAAGTTTCGATGATGATTTAGGAATATCATTATGCATTATACATACTAAAAAGGGAATGAAATTTTTTGATGGTATAAAGAATAAATATCATATTATTGAAACAGAAAAGGATAAGTCTTTACAAGAAAATTTGATTAAACCTACTGATAGACCGGAAAATATTGAACAGTTTTGGAAAGAATACAATGAAAAAGGATATGATTATGTATTAAAAAAATATACTCCATATGGTTTTAAGAATTCTATCATATATAGTATAAAAAAATTAATTAAAAAAATAATTAATAGGAAATAATAAATATTTAAGGAGGAACAATGTGAAAAATTTTATTAAAAAAGCTTCTATGTCTACTTTTGCTAACTTTTTTGTTTTAATAGTGTCAATTTTTTCTACATTAGTATTTCCTAAAGTATTGTCCGTTAGTGATTACTCATATTGGCAACTTTATGTTTTTTATACTAGTTATGTTACAATTGCTGGATTTGGAATAATTGAAGGCGTATATTTAACATATGGTGGAAAAGACTACGAGGAATTAGATAATTCTGTTTTATCATTTTGTACTTATTTTTTATCGGTTTTATTATCAATAATATTTTTGGCTTTATATATTGTTTCGTTGTTTGTAGTTAAAAATGATATGACTAAACTTGTGATTTTATTTACGTGCATAAATGGTATTATTTTTAATATAAGGGTTTTCCCACTATTTGTATTCCAAGCAACAAATAAGATTAAGGAGTTTGCAACTGCTTTAATAATTGGAAGACTAGTTTTTTTAATAATAAGTATTGTTGGAATAAAATACAGTAATAGTTTATTATTATTTATGATTGCAGATAATGTTGGATGTCTTATTTGTAGCATATACTCTTATTACAAGACAAAAAACAAATTACTAACTAAACCTACTAATTATAGAAATGGTATAGTACATATTAAAAAATTCATAAAATCAGGTATTAATCTTTTAATAGCTTCTTTAGTTAGTGCGGCTATTCTTGGTGTAATTAAATACTTTATTAAAGATAGTTGGGACATAATTGAATTTGGTAAAATATCTCTAATTCTAACTTTCACTAATGTTTTTCTTAAGTTTGCAACAAGTATTGGTCAAGTTTTGTTCCCTCTATTGTGCAACTTTAAAAAAGAGCATTCTAAAAAAATATATGATTTATTGATAGGTATTATTAATTTATTAATAGTATTATTATTTATCTTTTATTATCCGGTTCAAAAAATACTATTGTTGTATTTGCCAAATTATGCTGAAAGTATAAAATATATGAGTTTCTTATTACCAATTTGTTTATATGAAACTCAAGTAGCATTAGTATTTAACACATATTATAAATCATTAAGGAAAGAAAAAGAATTGATGAGAATAAATGTTATTGTTTTTATCTTAAGCTTTTTGACTTCATTTATATTTGCTAAAGTTTTAAATAATTTGTTTCTATCAATTTTTTCAATTTTAATTATTTTATTTATTAGATCAACAATTTTAGAAAAATATTTGTCAAGAAAAGTATTAAATGTGGATAAAGATTATAGTTTTGATTCTTTTTTAATCAGTTTAGTTTTTATAATATGTAATGCATTGATAAATGGAGTAGTTGGTTTTATTGTATACACATTGTTCGCACTTATATATATAATTCTTAATAAGAATACAATAAAAAAGGTTATATCTTTATTAAAAAGTAAGTAACTATAGATATGTATAATTGTAAATGATGTGAGACAAAATTTATAAAAAAATTAAAGGCAATATGATATAGTTACTTTGTAATTATTGAATATTGTTTTTTTCTATAATTTTTTGTCTCATTTCTAAAGGTGAGAGCCAATTCAATGTTTGCATAGGAATATTATTTGAACGTTTTAGATAAAATTTCATTTGTAATAATAAGTCGTCATACGAATAGAACTTGAGATAAGAATAGAATCTTTGCTGATCATTCCTATGACTTCTTTCAACTTTTCCATTATGTCGTGGGGTTCTTGGTTTTATAAGTTTATGAGTTATATTTAAAGAGTATAAAAGATTATCTAATGGATGGATTTTATCAGTCCTTTTAATATGTGTAAATTCTTGTCCATTGTCAGTTTGAATTATTTTTGGCTTATAGCCAAAGTAGGTAATGGCCCTTTTTACAAAATCTACTGTTGAATATGAAGATTGTTCTTTATAAGGATAAATAAATCTTTCACGTGAAGCCTCATCAATAATAGTATATTGATAAAATTTATCAGGTAATTTACCAGTATAACATTGCTTAGGAACGACTTTAACGTCCAATTGCCATTTGATTCCAATAATGGTAGGGGTATCCTATTTTTTTGGAGTGTATTTTTTTTGATATTCAGTATTGATAGGGTATTTTAATTTTCTAACAATTCTAAATAGTGAACAGGCATGTCTAGAATATCCTTTTTCAACTCTTAATTTACCATATAACTCACAAAGAGAGATGTTTGGATTTCTTCTTATATAATTTTAATCCAATATAGTTCCTCTTTAGTATGAGCATTAGGATGTTTAGATAAGGGTCTATGAGAGTTATCAATAAGAGATTCCTTAGAATCATCAAACTTTTTATTCCATCGCATCAAAGATGCTTTAGAACATTTGTACCTTCTACAAACAAAAAAAATAGGGTTTCCATCTCTATAAAGTAAAACAGCATAATATTTAGTATTTAAAGAATGAGGATAATGTGATATAGTAGTCATAGCGATAAGTTCTTTCTTATTAAAATGTTTGCTGATAATTACATTTTACTAGACTTATCGCCTTTTTTATATATAAAAGGTCTCACATCAATTGTAACTCTACAATATAAAACAAAAAACAAGAATATATAAATTGATTTTAATAGGGTTTAGATGTAAAATTTAATTAGGTAGTAAAGTCTTAAGTTATGATCGGGGTGAGTGTTTGTGAATAGAGTTGCTGGGTTCCTAGATAAGATAAGAAGTAAAAAAATTTTATATTATTTTATATCACTAATACTAATGTTAACTACTACATTAGTATTTAATATTTTTCTAGGAAAACAAAAGTTATTTTTCTATGGCATAATGCCACTTTTGATGTTTGTACTAACAATACTGTTTTCATACAAGGGAAAAGTAAACTGGAAAAGTACTTCAATACTTTCTATAATTTTAATGCTTGTATGGACATTACTAATATATGAAAAAATGGCTGCTAAAAGGGTAGCATTTAACATACTTGCAAGTTTTGGTGCAAATGTAATGCTCTACATAATCAAAAAAATAAAAAAGGAAAAGTATGAAACTGTAAAAGGAAAAGAAAATGTTAAAATATTAAATGCTTTATCTTTCTTATATCCTGTAGCATTTATCATTGTATTTGAAATATTCTATAAAATTGTTACATTCTTTACATTCCCAACATTTTATTTTGAATGGAAATCAATTCTTGTATTATTTACAATTATGTATTTAGTATTTTTCTTAGCACTTTCTCTTTTCAAAAACACCTATAAAGCCAATATCGCATACACCATAGTATTTTCCAGCTTATACATAATAAATCAAATAAGAATTTTCTATACAAATGATGTATTACAACTTACTGATGCTTTATTTCTAACAAATATGGGAGAAACAATTGGTTTTGCAACAGAAAACTTTAAAGCAGCCTTTCAGTATGTTATATATCCTTTAATTGTTATTACACCAATAATTCTACTTTTAATCTCTTTTGTAAAAAAATACAATGTCACAATAAATAATAAAAAAATAAATATAACACTTTTTCTAATAACAGCAACATCACTTGCTATTATGTTTTCCCCAATAGAAAGACTAGACAAAGCAATACTTAAAAGAATTTATAACTATGGAAAAGAAGATACACTAATTACTACAAGTAACACAGAGTTCTATAATAAATATACAGTAATTGCAGGAATGTATGGAAGATTTATTGAAAAGGAAAGAATAACTCCAGATGACTATAACGAAGAAGAGTTAAAAAACATTTTAAAAAGCACAGAAAGAATAACACCAACTTGGAAGAAGCCAAATGTAATAGTAATTTTCTCAGAATCATTTTGGGATTTATCAAAACTTAAAGATTTTACTTTTGACAAAGATCCACAAAGTAACTTTCATACCCTTTCTAATACTGGCAAACATTTTGATATGATTTCTCCATCTTATGGTGGAATAAGTGCCAATGTCGAATTTGAAGTTTTAACTGGTGCAAACTTAAGCTATTTTAGCAACGGTTACATACCATATCAACAGCTTTTTCAGTATCATAAAAGCGAAAATAATCCGAGCGTAATAAAAGAATTTAAAAATAATGGTTATAAAACAGTGCTTTTAAATTCATCAAGTAAAAGGTTATATAGTTGTGATAAAGTATATAAAATTTATGGTATTGATTCCGTAAGACATTTGTATGATGAACACAAGAAATATGTAAGTGACGAGTATTTAACAGATGAAATTATTAAGTACTTTAATAGTAAACCAAAAGATGAGAAAACCTTTTATTTTACAATTACGATGGGTGGTCATATGCCATACAATATCGACAAGTGGGATAAATATGATATAGATGTAAAAAGTAATTATGGAAAAGATCTAAATGACACAGTTAAGTCTTATGCTGAAGGAATGTATAAAGCTGATAAAGAACTTGGAAGACTTTACAATTATATTCAAACTCTTGATGAAGAAACTATAATTGTATTCTTTGGAGATCACTTGCCACTTCTTAAAACACAAAATGGGGATGAAGTATACACAAAAACTGGTTATTTAAGTGATAAAAATGATACAGAAGCATTAAGAAAGAAATATAACACGGAAGCTTTAATACTTAGTAACTACAATATAAAGCAAGAAGACTTTAATTATATAAGTCCAGATTTACTTTTAACATATGTTATGAACAATATGGATTTAGAGTTATCTGACTACTATAAATGGCTATATCAAACAATAAATACTTTACCATCATATAATTTGTTTATTTTTCAAGAAGAAAGTGGTAATATAGACTACACAAATAATTTAAAAGGCAAAGAAAAGGGAATCTTTGAACTAAGAAAGAAAATGCAATACATGTTATTTAAATAAAAAGGGGATGAAAAATATGATGACAACTAATAAAAATCATGACATGAAGCAAATAGGAAATAATCCTGCTATTATAGAAGTTGAGAGTAATTCTGATTTAGATGAAGAGTTTAAAAAGTATGCCGACAATTTTTCAAAAGCTGCTGATCTAACTATAAGATACATGATAGAAAGTGGAAATAATGGAATTTTAGATACTTGGTATTATCCACTTGTGTACTTATATAGACAAAGTTTAGAACTTATTTTAAAAGCTTGTATCTTGAAAAAAATTACTAGTAAAACAGATAGGCAGAATACTTTTAAAAAGATAAGCCACGATTTAGGATTATGCATTGATGAAATTTATAATTTGTACAATTTGTCACCAAATGATAGTAAAAATGCTATGTGGCTTGATGCTTTTATTAAGGACATCTCTAAAGTTGATAATAAATCAGACTTATTTAGATATCCATTTAATACAGAAGGAAAAACTGCAGCTAGCAATCAAAAAAATATATCTTTAAAAGCTTTATATACGAACATGAATAGGGCATTCGAAGAAGTATCAAGTATATATAATAATGGATTTTTATCTGGAAAAACATTTCCAAAAGAGAAACCTGAGTTAATAATTGAAGACAATTCTCAATTATCTAGTAATGTTGGCTGGAGATTCGAAAATGGTTCATATGAACCGTATTTACTATCATACGAAGAAAGTGGTGCCTTTTTAATGAAAGAAGCAAGAAGTAATCAAACTCTTTTCTTACCAGCTTGCTATATGTATAGAAATTCTATTGAATTACTTTTAAAAAGAATAATAAAGGAAGATAGTTATTTATCACCGGAAAAGAAAGACAAAATAATTCATAAGAAAAAGCATAGTATAGAAGGGTTATGGAACAGTGTAGAAACTGTTATGCAAGACGGTGGTATGAATGTTGATGCAAATGATTTAAATAATTTTAGAATTCTTGCGACATCCATTCATAAATATGACCAAGGATCTAGTAAATTTAGATATCCTTGCGATAAAGATGCAGATTTATTCTTTGGTAAGAAAGAAGTGTTGGATATAAATAATGTGGAAGATGTGTTTACTGATTTTACATCAACACTAAATGGAATACATCAAATACTAGATGAAATTAAAACTAATAGTTATGGTAGTAAGGGATTAACACTTACACCATAGGAGGTTTTTATGTTAAGGAAGACAATTAGTATAATTCTTCTATTGTTATGGATGACAGTAATATTTATGTTTTCATCTTCTGGTTCAGTTAAATCAAACAACACTAGTGGTCAAGTAATATCTAGTGCAATATCAGTAAAAGACAAAGTAACTAGCAAAGAAACCAAACCAGAAGCAAAGAAGAAAATAGTAAAGAAATTAAACTATTCAGTAAGAAAATCAGCACATGTATTTGAATATTTTGTTTTAGGAGTATTAGCTCTAAACGTTTTTGATGCCTTTAATGTCAAAAGAAAAGTTTTATTTGCCATAATACTTTGTGTACTTTACGCATCAAGTGATGAATTTCATCAGCTCTTTACAGGTAGAACAGCCAGTGTAACAGATGTTTTACTAGATAGTGCGGCATCAATCGTCGGAATATATTTACTAAACTTAATTTTTTCTCGAAGAAAAAAGGGAAGAGCAACAAATTAAAAATAGTCAAGAAAATAAATCAACAATTGTGTCAATTGACATATAGTTGTTTATTTTTTTTCGCCAAAAGTATTTACAAATCTCAAATAACTATAGTAGTATTATGGTAGCAGTGGTTGATAGTGGTGAAAAGTGGGGGATAATTATGTTAATGGGAGAGTTTCATCATACAATTGATGAAAAAGGTAGAATTATAATACCGTCAAAGTTCCGTGAAGAACTAGGAAATAATTTTATAATTACAAGGGGATTAGAAGAATGCCTTTTTATCTACAGTATGGAAAATTGGAACAAAATAACCAGTAAACTTAATAGCCTACCATTTACAAAGAGGGATGCCCGTAGTTTTACGAGGTTCTTCCTATCAGGTGCTACTGCAGCAGAGTTTGACAAGCAAGGTCGAATTAATATTACCTCTCCATTGGTTTCCTACGCCGAGTTAAAAAAAGAATGCGTGATTATCGGCGTAGGAGATCGACTTGAAATATGGTCAAGTGAAAAATGGAATAATTTTTATGAGGAAAACAAAGAAAATTTGTCAAATATCGCGGAAAACATATTTGATTCAAATTGGACCGAAGGTGAGTAGTATGCATATAAGTGTGTTATTAAACGAATCAATCGAAGGCCTTAATTTGAAAGAAGACGGTATCTACGTTGACTGTACATTAGGGTATGCTGGACATTCCAGCGAAATATTAAAGCGAATAAGAAGGGGTTGTCTTTTCGCCATTGATCAAGATGAAGATGCTATCAAAGCAAGTCGTGAACGTCTTTCTAAAATAGGAGATAATTTCACGATTATTAAAAGTAATTTTTCTAACTTAAAACAAGAATTAACAAAAAGAGGTGTTACTTCAGTAGATGGTTTTTTATTTGATTTAGGTGTTTCCAGTGTACAACTTGATACCAAAGAAAGAGGCTTCAGTTACCATTCCGATGCATTTCTAGATATGAGAATGGATAAAGATGGAAGTCTTACTGCATACGATGTAGTAAATAATTATCCTGAAGAACAGTTAACAAATATATTATACAAATACGGTGAAGAAAAGTATTCAAGACAAATAGCAAGAAATATTGTCAAATATAGAGAAAACAAAAAAATAGAAACAACACTTGAACTTGCAGATATAATCTCAAATTCCGTTCCAATGAAGGCAAAAAGAGATAAACACCCTGCAAGAAAAACATTTCAAGCTATAAGAATAGAAGTAAATCATGAACTAGATATTTTAAATTCTTCTCTTAAAGATGCTTTATCAATGTTAAAACCAAAAGGAAGAATGTGCGTGATAACATTCCATTCCCTAGAAGATAGAATTGTAAAAGATCTGTTCAAAGAATACACGGAAATAGATGAAAAAGTAAAAGGACTTCCTGAAATACCAGTGGAATTTAGAAAAGACTATGTCCTTGTAAATAGAAAACCAATTGTCCCAAGTGAAGAAGAATTAGAACACAATAATAGAGCAAGATCTGCAAAGCTTAGAATAATTGAAAGAATAAAATAAGGTGATTAAATTGAAAAAAAAGAAATATAAAAAGGTAGTAAAAAAAATTGGTAAGTTTGAACGACTAATATATACTTTTGCTGCAATTCTTTTAATTGCATCACCACTAACTATTGTTTTTATGCAAGCAACACTTTCTAAAGTGAATATAGAAGTTGAAAGAGTAAAAAATGAGATAAAGACTCAAGAAAAAAAGAATGAGAGTCTTTCTATGAAAATAAATGAGCTTGCGTCACTTGATAAAATCATAGAAGTTGCATATGAACAGGGTTTAAGTTATAATAATGATAATATAAAGTCTGTTGAATAAGGGACGTGATAAATTGAAAAAAGAAAAAAATGAACTTAGGAAGATTAAATTTAGCAAAATTTATGTAGTCCTAGGTTTTTTAATTTTTTTAACAATAATATATAGAATTGGTGTCTTGTCACTTAGCAAAACTGTAGAAGGAGTTAACATTCAAAACTTCGCAAACAGTAGAACAACAAGACAAGAAACATTATCTTCAAAACGTGGTACAATTTATGATGTAAAAGGAAATGCCTTAGCACAAAATGTATCATCGTACACTTTAATTGCATATTTATCTCCTAGCCGTACAACCAACGAAAATAATCCAAAACATGTAGTAGACAAAGAGCTAACTGCAGAAAAGTTATCAACGGTTTTAGATATATCAAAAGAAAAAATCTTGTCTTATTTAAATAAGGATGCTTATCAAGTAGAACTTGGAAGTAAAGCAAGGAATCTAACCGAGTTAAAAAAAGATGAAATACTTGCCTTAGAGTTACCTGGTATAGACTTTATAGAAACGCAACAAAGATATTATCCTTATGGCACATTTTTATCATATACACTTGGATATGCTACTAAGAAAGAAGTAGTCAAAGAAGATGGCAGTACTTCTGTAGATATAGTAGGAGAAATGGGAGTAGAATCTTATTTCAACAAAGAGTTAACTGGAGAAAATGGTTATACTTTGTACCAAAAAGATAGAAAGGGATATAGAATTCCTGGTACAAAAGAAATAACAGTGGATGCTATAGATGGAAAAGATATATATCTTACAATAGACAGTAACATTCAACTTTTTGTAGAACAAGCAATAGCAAAGATGCTGGAAGAAAGTAGTGCAGATTGGGTAAGCGTTATGCTAGCAGATGCTAAAACAGGAGCCATTCTAGCAAGTGCAACATATCCTAGTTTCGATCCAAATACAAAAAATATTTCATCATATTTAAATCAAAATATAACAGCATTTGAGCCAGGATCAACTATGAAAATATTCTCATACATGGCGGCTATGGAAAATGGTGTTTATAATGGAAGTGAAACATATAAATCTGGTATATTCGTAGCAAAAGATGGAACAGAAATAGGAGACTGGTACAGAAAAGGCTGGGGTTATATTACATATGATGCTGGTTTTGCACTTTCAAGTAACGTTGCGGTTATGACTTTAACAGATAAATATATGAATGCAGAAATGTTAAGAAGCTATTATAGAAAATTAGGATTTGGTGAAAAAACCGGTATAGAATTACCAAATGAATCAACTGGAAAATTAAATTTCAAATATCAAACAGAAATACTAAATGCAAGTTTTGGACAAGGTATTACAACAACACCAATTCAAAATATAAAAGCATTAACATCAATCACTAATGATGGAATTTTGCTAAAGCCTTATATAGTAGACAAAATAGTAGATCCAGATACAGGAGAAGTTGTTTACGAAGGAAAAAGAACAGAAATTGAACGTGTTGCAAGTACTGCCACAGTTACAAAAATAAAAGAACTTATGAGAAGCGTAGTAAATGGTACATCACAAACATCAACTGGATACTACTACTATATGGATGGTTATGATCTTATTGCAAAAACAGGAACAGCACAGGTTGCTAACGAATACGGAACTGGTTATACAGAGGGAATTATAAGAGGACTTGCCGGAATATTCCCAGGAAATGACCCAAGAATAATAATGTATGTTGCAATTAAAAATCCATCAACAAGTACTAAACCTACTAAAAATATGGTTCAAAGTATTATTAAAAATGTTAGTAAATATCTTGAAATATATGAAGAGAATGATAATAATACTATAAAACTAGAAACAATTACAGTAGGATCATACACGAACAAAAAAGTAAGTACTGTTTTATCAGAACTTAATGCTCATGAAATTAAAACTGTTGTGCTAGGAGATGGTGATACAGTTGTAAGTCAGTATCCTTCACAAAAAACAGAAATAAATAAAATTGATAGAGTATTCCTTTTAACAAACAGTGACAATATAGTAATGCCAGACATGACTGGGTATAGTTTAAAAGATGTTTATTCACTTATGAGTCTTTTAAAAATACCATATGAGATAAATGGTAATGGTTATGTAATAAATCAAAGTGTTCCAGCTGGAACTAAGATAGAAAGTTCAACTTCAATAAGCATTGAACTTGGTACAAAATTTTAACAAAAAAAATAGATAATTGAAAAAATTATCTATTTTTTTTGCATAGAAAAAACTATTCAAATTTTTGTAATTAGAATTATATGGCTTTTTGTTCATTTTATGTTATAATAAATATGAATAGTTTAAGGAAGAGGTTTTTTATGTTTATTGGTAAGTATAATAAGTCATTAATAATTACGTATGTGGGGGTAATTTTTGCTGTAGTTGGAATGTATTTTGCATTCAGACTAGATTATAAATATTCAATGATATGTATGGTTATATCAGGGGTTTGTGATTTGTTTGATGGAAAAGTAGCAAGAATGTGTAAAAGAACACAAGAAGAAAAAGAATTTGGAATACAGCTTGATTCTTTAGCTGACACTATAGATTTTGTAGTATTTCCGGTAGTATTTGGTTATACACTTGGTTTAAATAAATGGTATCACATTATAGGATATGCACTTATTGCTATGGCAGGAGTTCAAAGACTTGCTCACTTCAATGTTTTAGTATCAAATAAGAATGATGATGGCCCAGTTAAATTTTACAGTGGACTACCTGTAACAAGTACATCTATAACATTTCCACTAATATATCTTTTATCAAAACTAATTGGGTTCAAAGCTTATAAAATTGTCTACATTTGTTTAGTATATTTAACAGCAGTTTTATTTATAACAAATATTAAAATTCCAAAATTAAAAGGGAAAGGATATCCTATAGCAGCAGTCGTTGCCATTCTTGGAATTATAGGACTAATACTAATGTAAAATGAAAAGCGAAGTCATTGATAGAAAAACAAATGTAAAGTATGAAGAAAAATATCCAAAGGGAGCTAATTTTCTTTATAATAACTTCTTAGGAAAAATAGTATTAAAACTAGTAACGAAAAGATTTGTTTCAAAACTAGCTGGTAGTTATATGAATACAAAACTATCAACTAGGCATATAAAAGCTTTTATAAAAAGTAATAATATAGATATGGCAGATTACAAAGAAGAAGAATATTCTTCTTTTAATGCTTTTTTTTCAAGAAAAATAAAAGATGGAAAGCGTCAAATATCAAAAGCAAAAACAACTTTAATTTCACCAGCAGATTCAAAATTATTAGTATATGAAATTAAAGAGAATAACAAATTCAAAATAAAAGGAAAAGAATATTCTATAAAAGAAATACTTAGAAACGACACGTTAGCAAAAAAATATGCTGGTGGATATTTCTTAGTATTTAGACTATCTGTAGATGATTATCATCGCTACTCGTTCATTGATAATGGAAAAGTTTTAAAGAAATATCAAATAAATGGAAAGTTTCACACAGTAGGGCCAATTGCATTTAAAGATCACAAAATATTTCAAGAAAATCAAAGAGAATATGAATTGTTAAGAACTGAAAATTTTGGAGATATAATTCAAATGGAAGTAGGGGCCTTAATGGTTGGAAAAATTGTTAACCATGACATTACAAAATTTAAAAAAGGCGATGAAAAAGGATATTTCTTATTTGGAGGAAGCACTGTTGTTATAATAGTTGAAAAAGATAGAGTAGTAATCGATGATGACATTATGAAAAACTCTGAAGAAAATATAGAAACAAGAATAAAACTTGGCGATATAATAGGAAAGAAGAGTGGTAAAAATGAAAACATTTAGAAAAGCAATTTTAATAATTCATGGTTTTGCTGGTGGAACTTATGACCAAGAAAACTTAGCAAATTATCTAGAATTAAACCCTATGTTTGATGTATATACATTTACTCTTCCAGGACATGATGTTAAAGATAGCAAACTTGCTACTAAGGAAGAATGGATTAAAAAAAGTGAAGGAATCCTTAATTATTTAATAAATCATGGCTATAAAAACATATACTTAATTGGCCATAGTATGGGTGGAGTAATAGCAAGTTATCTTGCAACAAAGTACAAACAAGTAAAAAAACTAGTTCTAGCAGCACCATCTTTTACTCACATTGCATCCAAAGAAGAAGGAGGACTTGTAAAAGCCGCACTTAAAAGTAAAGAACTCATGGAAGCCTACAGCACAAGTGAATTTTTTACAAGAATTAAAAAGCTACCAATATCAGCATTAAAGGAGTTTTTAAATCTTGTAAATGAGTATCAATATACAATCGAAAAAATAAGCGTACCAACACTTATTTTGCAAGGAACAAAAGATCAAATGGTACCACCAGAATCAAATGAAAGAGTCTTTGAAAAATTAAATATAGAAAAAAAAGCGCTTTTAAAAATAAATGGTGCGTATCACGACTTATTTAAAGGTGAAAAATTAGAACCAATCGAAACAGAAGTAGAGAAGTTTTTGAAAAAACCAAAATTTATGATAAAACAAGAAATAAAAGAAATATAATATTTACAAAAATAAAATATATAGTAAAATAAATTTAAGGAGAGATATATAAATGAATGATGAAATAATTATTTTATCGGAAGATAAAATGGAAAAGGCTGTAGAAAATGTTGAAAAAAGATTTACTACAGTAAGAGCTGGAAGAGCGAATGCAAATGTTTTAGATCCTGTTATGGTATCTTATTATGGAGTAGACACACCGTTAAAACAACTTGCGACAATATCAATTCCAGAAGCAAGACAACTTTTAATCAAACCATTTGATAGAAATTGTCTACATGCAATTGAAAAAGGAATTTTTGAAGCAGATTTAGGCTTTACACCAAACAACGATGGTGAATCAATAAGAATCATTATCCCACCATTAACAGAGGATAGAAGAGTTGAACTAACAAAACAAGTTAAAGCCATTGCAGAAGAAGGAAAAGTTGCTATCAGAAATATAAGACGTGATACAATAGAAGACATTGAAAAAGAAAAACTTCCAGAAGATATTACAAAATCTATGACAAATCAAGTTCAAGATCTAGTAAATGAATATAATAAAAAAATAGATGAAAAACTAAAAGAAAAAGAAGCAGAACTAATGAGCGTTTAAGCTTCTTTTTTATTGTTAAAAGTTTGTAAAAGTGTTATTATATTATTAAAGTAAAGGAGTGTTAGTATGTCTAAGCGAAATAAAGGATTTACTTTAATAGAGATCATATCAGTAGTAATAATAATAGGAGTTTTGCTGATAGTAGTGGTACCAAGTGTATCAAGATACATAGAAGATTCTAGAAAAAACACCTATATAAGAAGTGCTGAAGGATATATTCAAGGTGTCATGGATATGATCGTAAGTAGAGACTTAAAGCTAAAGTCTACTGACACAACATACTACATTCCTATCGGTTGTATATACGTCGAAAAAGAGTTCAAAAGCCCATATGGGGAATGGGTAGATGCATATGTTGCGGTAACGTATAACAAAGATAAATATAATTATTACTGGACATCAACAGATGATAGTAACATGGGAGTTCTTCTTACAAGTAGTAATAGACTTGATACAACAAGAGTAAAACCAGGTACTAGCAAAATAAATTTAAATGTTGGGATTGGTGGAAGAAAAAATATAACAGTATTAAGAAAAGAAACTTGTACTGTTGATGGCGGAGAAAATTATTATGCAATTGTAAATATTGATGAGGATGGAAACTTAACAGAAAATGTTGATTCTGATACAGTAGCAACTGCAATAGATTTTAAATCAGATTATTATGGATGGAGTCAAAGTAAGACAATTACTATATTGTATCCAAGAGGGTATACAAATGAATATAGTCTTGATGGGGGACTAAATTGGAACACATATACAACTCCTATAAAATTTACCTCAAATGGTAGTGTTACAGCTAGAATTATTGACGGTAGTAATGAGAAAAATAGTAAATCATATGTAATCAACAATATTGATTCAACAGCTCCAACAGAGGCAACATTTTCTATAGCAGCATTAACAAGTAATTCAATAAAAGTAGCAGCAACAGGTACAGATGAAGAATCAGGGATTTTGTATTATCAATTTAGTAATGATAACGGAAGAAACTGGACAAGACCTCAAAAAGAAAGTGAATATACATTTACAAATCTAGCCTTCGGAACTTATGAAATAAAAGTAAGAGTTATAAATGCAACTTATGATAATAATGGACTTGCAAATAGCTATAAAGAAAGTGAAACTAGAAGTATAAGGACAGCAGAAGTTGATATGCCTACTTACACAATTTCACCAAGTAAAGGTTATAGCACAAGTAAAAAAGTTACAATTACATACCCAAGTGGATATACAAATGAATATAGCATTGATGGCGGAGTTTACTGGATTGCTTATACAGAACCGATAACTTTTGAAAAAAATGGTACGATTATAGCTAGAATATCTGATGGTACAAACTACAAAGTATCAGCATCCCAAACAATAACAGGGGTTGATACAACACCACCAACAGAAGCAACTATAAATTATACATATGGTTCTAGTTACATTGAAATAGTAGCAGCAGGAACAGATCTAGAATCAGGTATTGGTGGTTACCAGTTCAGTATCGATGGTGGAGCAACATGGACAGATTATCAAGCAAGTAATACTTATACATATAGAAATCTAAACTCAGGAGAATATCTAATAAGAGCAAGAGTAATAAACAAAGCTTATACTGATAACCCTACAGTAAATAAAATAGATGAAAAAACATCTAGAAATACGGATATTGTCACAGTTAAAACTAAAGAAATAGATACACCAGGATATAAAGTATCACCAATCGGATGGGCAACAAAGAAAACAGTGGAAATAGAATGCCCAACTGAAGAAGAATATACTTGTGAATACAGTATTGATGGTGGTTCAACATGGCAAAAGTATACAACTCCATTAGAGTTTACGACTGCAGCAACTGTAACTGCTAGAGTAACAGATGGCACAAATACTAAAACTGCAAATAGCTACACAATAACACAAATTGATACAGATAAGCCAACTACAAACTTAGTAATTGAATCAACAACATATAATAGTGGTGTAATAAGAATAGATATAAAAGATCAAGGTGGAAGTAGTCTAAGTGGAGAAAATGACTATAGATATTACTTATCTACTAGTAATACAGAACTTACTGGTGGCGCATGGAACTCTTATAAACCAAATGAAAAGTTTAATGTTAGTGGTAACAGTGGCGATTATTATGTTTGGATATATCCAGTAAAAGATAATGCAGGAAACATAAGCGGTGGTAAAACAAGTACAACAGAGCCATACGTAATAGGGGAAAGTTTAACCTTGATGTTATCAGGATTCTTTATCGGTGAAGTAAGATATAACACAATTGAAGAAGCTTTCTTAGCTGCTAATTCTTGTGATAAGATAATTGGGTACAATTCATCACTGTTAGAAAATAATGGTGTAACTAGTGATAAAACAATAACTGTTGACATGAATGGTAATTCTCTTTATGGAATGGACAAAACAATTTCTGGAACAGGTACATTAAATATGACTAATAATAAGAAAACAGAAACAGCATTAAAGGATATGACCATAACAGGATATACGAATTACAATACTAGTGATACAGATTATGACAAACTAATATTTAGTGCAAATAACACGATAACTATAACGAATGGTAATTTTAATAATTGTGAATTTATAAATAACCAGCAGATAACAATAAATGGTGGAACATTTACATTATGTAAATTTTCTGGCAATAAGAATGTAACAATAAATGGTGGAACGTTTATTGGAGGTACATTCGAAGATAATGATGTGGTAAATATAACTGGTGGAACATTTACGAATACGACTGTTAATGATGAAATAATAGATGAAAGTTATAGAGGTCAGTTAACTAAGTATTTTGTAATTAGCCTTTCTTCTACAACTGGCGGAACAGCAAGCTTGTCAAAGACAAAAGCTGTCAAAGGCGAAGCTGTAACAGTAACGTACACGGCAAGTACAGGATATATATTCAGTAGCATAACAGCAACAAATGCAACCGTATCAGGGAATACAGTAACACCAAATGGAAATGGTGATGTTGTAGTAACTGTACATTTTACTTCTACTAGACCGCAATATACTTATACAGGAAGTAGTACTTTTATAGATGATGGAAATGGAAACTGGAGAATTAAATTTTTAACAAGTGGAACTCTTACATTTACTAATGTTGGAAATGGAATAAATGGAATAGATGTCTTCTTAGTAGGTGGTGGCGGAAGCGGATACTACCGCTCAAATAACCAATATTCCGGAGGTGGCGGTGGCGGATATACAAAAACGCAAAAAAATGTATCTATTGTTAATAATACTTCATATAGTATTGTTATAGGAGCAGGTGGTGCAATACCAACCACTGAGGGAACTGGAAATAATGGACAAGCATCGTCAGCATTTGGTTATAGTGCAAGTGGTGGATATGCCCCTAACAACGGAGCCTTTGCATATAATCTGATAACAGGGGGAAATGGTGGATCCGGTGGCGGAGGAGCCGCTAACAATGGTGGTTCTGATGGTAGTGACGGTGAATGCCCTGATTGTGCTGGAAAAGGACAAGGAAGTACCACTCGTGAATTTGGAGAAAGCACAGGAACACTATACGCAGGAGGCGGTGGAGGTGGCGGTGATGCTTACGGCGGCTGGGTTGTTACTAAAGGTGGTGCAGGCGGCGGCGGAGGCGGAAATGTTACCAATACCAAAGCAGGAGACGGTGTAGCTAATACCGGCGGAGGAGGTGGAAATGCCCCAGGTTTAGGAAAATGTGGATCAGGCGGCTCAGGAATAGTAGTAATTAGAAATCACAGGTGATAAAATATGAAATTTGCAGTTGATAGAATAGAAGGGGAATATGCAATTTTAGAAAATATTGAAACTGGCGAAAAAAGAGAAGAATTATTAACATTTCTTCCCGTGATAAAAGAAAAAGATATTCTTATATTCGAAGATAATCTTTATAAAAAAGATGATGCCGAAAGGCAAAGAAGGATGGAAGAAATAAGAGAAAAGTTAGAAAGGCTTAAAAGGAAGAATACTTAATTCTTCCTTTCTTTTGCATAAAAAAAGAACTATACAAGTTCTTCTTTTTTTCTTTCTAAATAAAAGTATGGACTACAAGTAACGTTCATCTTCAAATTCTTAAGCATTTTATAGTCACTACTACCAAGCATAATATAAGTAGAATGAACTTCACAGCCTTCAAGACTTGAAAGAGTGTTAAGAGCTTTTTCCACTGAAGGATTAGTAACAGAACAAATACTAAGTGCTATCATAACTTCTCTAAGCTTTAAAGGACTATCACTATTATCTAAATCCTTAATTCTATTTTTCAAAATAGGCTCCAAAATACTAGGAGAAAGTAAATCAATTTCATCAGGTATTTTGGTTAAATACTTAATTGTATTTATAATTGCACTACTAGTAGCACTAAGTAATTTAGTCTCTTTACCAGTAATTATTTTCCCGTTCTTTAATTCGATTGCTACAACCTCACTATTAACTTTATCTGCTTTCTCTCTAGCAGCATTAACAACTTTTAAATAAGTATCATCAATCTTTAACTCATTCATAAGAACTTTAATTCTATTAGGGACATCTTCATCAGCAAGTCCAAGTTTATAATTCATATATTCATTTAAATATCTTCTTACAATTTCCTTTTTAGCATCATCTTCTATTTTATCATTATCCTTTATAGCAAACCCTATTTTATTAACACCCATATCAGTAGGAGAAAGATAAATGTTTTCTCCAGTTATCTTATAAAGTATTTCTTTAACTACTGGGAATATTTCAAGATCTCTATTATAACTTGTAGATACAATTCCATATTCTTTCAAGTGAAAAGAATCAATCATATTAACATCTTTCAAATCTGCAGTAGCAGCTTCATATGCCATATTAACAGGATGTTTTAAAGGAAGATTCCAGACAGGGAATGTTTCATATTTAGCATATCCAGCATTAACACACCTTTTTCTCTCGTGATAAAGTTGCGATAAACAAGTAGCAAGCTTTCCACTTCCAGGACCAGGTGCTGTTACAATAACTAATCTTTTACTAGTCTCAATATAAGGATTAGCACCATATCCTTCCTCACTGACTATCGTATCAACATCAGTTGGGTAACCTTTCGTATAAGTGTGAATATAAGTCTTAATATTTTCTCTTTCTAACTTTTTAATAAACTTATCTGTTGAACTTTGATGATTATATAAAGTAATTACAACAGAGTTAACAAGAAACCCAAGATTTCTAAAATTATTTATAAGCCTAATAACCTCAAGATCATAAGTAATATCATATTCCGCTCTTACTTTGTTTTTTTCAATAGCATTCGCACTTATACATATAATTATTTCCAAATCATCTTTAAGCTCCTTAAACATATTTATCTTAGAGTCTGCTTTAAATCCAGAAAGAACTCTTGCAGCATGATAATCATCAAAAAGTTTTCCTCCAACCTCAAGATATAATTTGTCAAAAAGCTTAAATCTTTCTTTAATCGTTTTACTTTGTAATTTATAATATTTATTACTGTCAAATCCACGTTTCATTTCTACACCACCTGATTATAATGATAGCAAAGATAACTTTAAAAAAATAGAATAGTTATAAAACATATTTTATGATATACTTTAAGTGAACCCATAAAAATGAAAGTAAGATGGTATAAATGGAAAGATTAAATCCTAAAATTGACAAAGGTTTAACAGATAAAGAAGTAGAAGAACGCATAAAAGAAGGGCTTGTTCATAAAGATATATCTGTACCTACTAAAAGTATTAAACAGATAATAAGTGGAAACTTTTTCACACTCTTTAACATTTTAAATTTAGCCTTAGCTTTAGCAGTATTTTTAGTTGGTGCCTACAAGAATATGCTTTTTGTAGGAACGGCTTTTTTCAATATGATAATAAGTATTATTCAAGAAATACGTGCTAAGAAAATAGTAGACAAACTTACTTTATTAAAAGAAGATAAAGTTGAAGTTTTAAGAAATGGCAAAGTAAAGAAAATAGATAAAGAAGAAATAGTACTTGATGACTTAATAATTTTGAAAAATGGATCAAGTGTTGTAGTAGACTCTATAATTATGGATAATGAGGTCATGGTTAATGAATCTTTTATAACTGGAGAAAGTAAACCTATTCTAAAAAAGAAAGGTGATATGATCTTATCGGGTAGTTTTATTATAAGTGGCTGCTGTACTTGTAAGGTTGAACATATTGGTAAGAATAACTATACTTCTATAATTAGTAGGGATGCTAAGTATTTAAAGAAACCTAATTCAGTTCTAATGGAGTCATTAGACAAGATAATTAAATATATATCTATTGTTATAGTACCTGTAGGAATACTTCTATTCATAAATCAGATGGGTGTAAAAGACAATAATATTACCAGTGCCGTAATAAATACTGTTGCAGCACTTATTGGTATGATTCCTGATGGATTAGTTCTTTTAACTAGTACAGTTCTTGCTGTATCAGTAATTAGACTTGGTAAATATAATGTTTTAGTTCAAGAATTATATTGCATTGAAACACTTGCTAGAACAGATGTATTATGTCTTGATAAAACTGGTACTATTACAGAAGGAATAATGGAGGTTAAAGACATTATAAAAGAAGCAAGCACTGATGATATAAATACTGTCATGAGTGATATGTGCTATTTACTTGATGATATTTCTCCTACAATGGAAGCCTTGAGAAAGTATTATGAAAAAAATAAAAGTAAGATCAAAAATAAAAAAGAATGGAAGATATCACCATTCTCATCTGAAACAAAATACTCAAGTATAAAAAAAGATAATGTAATGTATTATTTAGGAGCACCAGATTTTATTATGAAAGAAAAATGTCCTAAAGAGTATGATAAGTATTCTAAAGAATATAGAACACTTCTTTTAGCAAAAGAAAAAAATGGTCAAAAAGAAATTATGGCTTTATTTCTTTTACAAGATAAAATAAGAAAAGAAGCTAAAAGTACTCTTGAATATTTTAAAAAGGAAAATGTTGATATCAAAATAATTTCAGGAGATAACCCAATTACGGTTTCTCAGATAGGTAAAAGAGTAGGGATTGATAATTATGACAAGTATGTTGATTTAAGCAAAATAAACGGTGATAAAGAATTGAAAGAGGCTCTTATAAATAACACTATCTTTGGAAGAGTTAAACCAGAAGAAAAAAGAAAAATTGTAATAATGCTTAAAAAGTTAGGTCATACAGTTGCAATGACTGGAGATGGAGTAAATGATGTCCTAGCATTAAAAGAAGCAGATTGTAGTATCGCTATGATAAATGGAAGTGATGCTGCAAGAAATGTTAGCCAAATAGTCTTAATGGATTCTAACTTTGATTCAATGCCTAAAGTAGTACTTGAAGGAAGAAGAACTATAAACAATATTCAAAGAAGTGCATCCTTATTTTTAACAAAAACAATATATACTTCTTTAATGGTAATTTTCTTATTATTCTTTCACTTCATGTATCCATTTAGACCAATAGAACTTACTTTAATGAACTTTGTAACAATAGGTGCTCCAGCTTTAGTCTTAGCACTAGAGCCAAATAATGATAGAGTAAAAGGAGGCTTCTTAGTAAATGTTGTAGCAAATGCACTTCCAACTGCACTAGCAGTCTTCATAAGTTTGGTTGCTATAATAATAGCAGGAAATACTTATCATTTTACACCAGATGAAATGTCAACGATGGCTGTTTTAGTCACAACGATAATAATGTTAATCTATCAGGCAAAACTATGTATACCTTTCAATGCAATAAGGACAGCAATGTACACAGTAATGTGTCTAATGTTTAGCATAGCAATAGTCTTCTTTAGAGATTTCTTCATGATGACATTACTTTCTGTAAAAGCTTTAATAGCATTCATAATAATACTTACAGTTGGCATACTATTATGGTTCTTTTTCAATAAAATTCTTAATAAAAACAAAGAAAAACTCGAAAAGTTTTTATAAATATAAAACCTGGTAATTATTTACCAGGTCTTTTTGTATTCCTATTATTATTTATCTTACTATTCTCACGAATAATTTTTTCTTCTAATTTTTCTTTTAATACTGTACCATCAGGTCCATCAAAAGCATCAATTAAATCAAATTTAGTATTATCAATTTTCTTTTTATATTTATTTTTAGCATTTTCTTTAGCTTTAGTCTTAATATCTTTAATATCACTAATCATATTCTTAAGATCAGATATAACACCATCATAAGCATCAATAACCTCTAAGTTGTCATCTTTATTTTCTTCTTTTTCTAACTCTCTAGTTTCCGCTTTAATCTTCTTTTCAAGATCAAAGTCAATATCAACAGCCTTATAAACTTCCTTAAATGTAGTGTAGCCTTCTACCACTTTTAAAAGTGCATCCTGTAAAAGAGTAGTGGTGTCCCCGCCATATACTTCTTCTCTAAGTACTTCTTTGTCAAGTGATTCATCAGTTATTATTTCACGCAACCTATCTGTAATAACCAAAACTTCTTGTAATGCAATTCTTCCACGAAAACCACCATTACACTTTTCGCAACCAACAGGTTCATAAACTTGTTCAACATCTTTACCAATAATACGTTTAAAAAGCTGTTTTTCATAATTAGTAGTAGGTCTTAACTTTTTACAATCAGGGCAAAGCGTTCTTGCCAACTTCTGCGATATAATACCATTTAGTGAAGTAGACAAAAGATATCTTTCAACATTCATATCAAGAAGTCTTTCTATTGTACTAAGTGAGTTGTTGGTGTGGATAGTAGATAAAACAAGGTGACCAGTTATAGCGGCACGAACTGCTATTTGTGCTGTTTCACTATCACGAATCTCACCGATTAAGATAATGTTTGGGTCTTGTCTTAAAATAGATCTTAAAGCAGATGCGAAAGTAAGACCAATTTCACTATTAACTTGAACCTGGTTAATACCTTCAATATTCATTTCAACCGGATCCTCGACAGTAATTATATTACGATCCTCAGTATTTAACTCTTGAAGCATAGAGTAGGTAGTGGTAGATTTACCAGTACCAGTAGCACCAGTAACAAGGATAATACCATTTGGAATATCAAGCATTCTTTTAACTTTCTTTAAGTTATTTGCCGTAAAACCAAGTGTTTCAAGACCTTCAAGACTACTAGAATAATCCAAAAGACGGACAACAACCTTTTCACCCTCATTAGTTGGAAGAGAAGAAACACGCATGTCTAACTCTTCTCCATCAACGATACCCTTAATAGCACCATCTTGAGGAACCCTAGTTTCTGTAATATTCATCTTAGAAATAAGTTTAACCCTAGTTGTAAGGTTTTTCTCATACATTTTAGGAACAATAGTATGATCGACAAGACTACCATCCATTCTCATTCTTACAATCATACAATCTTCTCTAGGATCAAAGTGAATATCACTTGCCTTATGCTGAGAAGCATACAAAATCATTCTGTTAACTATGTCAACAATCGGAACATTTACAAAATCATATTCTACTAATTTGCTCATAATCACGACCCCTTTATTCTACTATAAAATTATTATATAATAACTTTCCATCTTAATCAATTAACCAAAGAAAAAATTTTAAATTTTATTAAGCTAACTATTTGCTCATATATAAAAAATATTATATAATGATAATTAGAATAGATGAGGTGTAGAAGATGAAGAATAAGAAAGGCTTTGTACTAGTGGAAACAATAGTAGCGGCAGTATTTGTTCTAGGACTTTTTAGCTTTATAATTGCGAACTTACTACCACTAGTAGGAGAATATGAAAAAAAATCTGTATATGATACTGTAGAAAGTAAATACGAAGCACACTTAATTAGAAAAATGATTTTAAAAGACAACAGTTGTCGTACAAAAAATCTTATAACACTTCCAGAAGACAAAGGATATTATGTGTTTGAGAACACTGACATTTGTCTTTATCTTGAAAATATGAATTACTGTAATAAACTTTTATCTAAAGATTTCTTAGATGTAAAAAAGATAATATTAACAAAATATAATGTAAATACTTTGAAGAGTAATTCATCAAAGTTTGAAAGAGCATTAAAAGAATATATTGATTATATGCCTACTTACGAAAGCGGTTCTCCATACACTCAGTACTTTTATCAAAGAAGACTAATTATTATGTTTAATGATGGTAGAATTACCAATATGGAACTTCTTATGAATTTTGATGGTACAGTTAACTGTGGAGGTGCAACATGTTAAATAAAAAAGGCTTTACAGTAATAGAGTTAATAATGAGTTTTGTCTTTGTAAGTATTTTAACAACAAGTTTATTTATGGCTGTTATGAATTACAAGACAAAGGAAAGAGAAGTAAAAGTACAAAAAGAAGTTGAGTCATTTAAGTCAAAAATGACTATGGAAATAGAAAATGATATAGAATTAAGACTGTTAAAAAATATGGAGTACTGTAAAGATGATAATGGAAACATAAAAGAGCGTTGTGTAATAATTAACTTTCAAGATGGAACAAGCAAAACTTTTGAAATAAAAACAGAAAAAAAACAGGAAGCTTTGGAAGACTCTACATTCGAATATACGATACCATATATCTTATATGGAGGAGTAAGATATACACCACCAGATGCCTCAAATATAGCTATAAAACCAAGTTATATTCTTGAAAGAACTACATCTGACGATGATCTTGAAAATAACATGGCGTTATATAGATTAAGAGTTGAGTTTTATCATAGAAATATAAAAAATACTGATGCTGCCATATCTATAGTAGCACTTGGTACAGAAAATGTAGAAACGAGCCTTGGTACATATAGAGAGTTTAATGTTGGAGATTTAGTAACTATTCAGATAAATGGTACAACTCAGTTAGATTTCTATGTTATCAAGAAAAGTAGTAGCTATAATTCTAAACTTACACTCCTTGCAAAAGATACATTAACAGTACAAAGTTTTAATGCAACAAGAGAAAATGGAAATAATTATGATTCATCTTCTATTAGTGATTATTTAAATAATTTATATAAAACTACTTGGACTACACCTGATAAAATAAGGCTTATAACAGCAGAAGAGGTTGCATACTTAGTAAATGCTTGTCCAAAATATATGGAAGAAGATGCATCTGATCTTTCTATTGCAACTGCACCAAGTTGGGTATATGATTCAAGTTACTGGACATCAACAGCTAAAAAAGAAACAACAGAGACAAAGGGACAAAAAGTATGGTATGTAAATAAAGATACTAAGACTTTGGCAAGTGATTTTGTAAATAGTAATTATTCAGTGAGACCTGTAATTGAAGTACATAAAAAATATGTAACAAAGTGGTCATAAAATTTTAAATATAGCAAGAGTTAGGAAGAAGGAAATAAAACTTTGAACTACTCTTGCTTTTAAAAAGTTTGAATATTTTATATCTGTTTCATCGATTATACTTTTTACTTGAAAATGAACACTTAAACCGCTAAATGAGACTATTGCTGATAAAATAGAAGCTTTAATAGGTAAAGAAATATCTAAACTCGAAATATATTTTACTCCCTGTGTCATTTCTAAAAAGCCACTTAAAAGACCATTTGTAATACCTGTAAGAGGTATTATCTTTTTTATAATTGTGGTAATCATTAAAAAAATCATAATTATTCCAAGCATGTTAACAAGTGTTTTAAAACTTTTAAAGATAGAGTTAGTTAATATAGTTATAAATGGTTTATCAGGGGAAGAAAGATAAAAAGCCTTCTTATAATTATTATCATTATTAAGAATAACTTTTTTCTTTCTAAAAATGAATGCCACAATTATATTACTTAAAATATGAGATATTAAAATTATATAGCCAGCTTTAACATTACTTAAAAGAAAAAGGCCAATAGTAGTAACTATAAAAAATGGATTAGCAAAGTGAGTAAACATTATAAGATAATTAGCATCATCTATACTTATTTTTTTTGCATTTAGCAAATCATTTACATATTTACTACCACTAGGAAATCCAGAGAAAAGACTGACAAAAAAAGCAAACGCAGCATCTTTAGGTAAATAAAACCATTTAGTCATTATAGCTCCTAGAAAAAAGCTAATAATATCAACAAAACCATATGCAAGTAGTAAATCGCTCATTACAAAAAATGGAAAAAGGCTTGGCAGTAAGTTATCTTTCCATATAGAAATAGAAAATATAATAGAGAAAGATATGTCTTTGGAAAAGACAAAAAGTAATACAAAAAAGACACTAAGTATGACAACTATTAAAACATTTTCTATTTTTTCTCTCATAATTAGTCTTCTTTCTGATATAATTATTAAGGATGTGATTTTATGTTTACTAAAATATATGATAAATTGAAAGATATATTAAAAAAGAGTTATAAAACGATAATTTTTCTTATTTGTTTTTCTCTTATTTTAAGTTATCCAGTGCCATATTATATTTTTACTTCTGGGGGAATTACGGATTTAAGTAAAAGGTTTGAAATAGAAAATGGATATAAGCAAGAAGGTAGTTATAATCTTTCTTATGTTACAGAGCTTAATGCGAATGTTTTAACTTATCTTGCTAGTTATTTAGTGCCAAGCTGGGATCTAGTAGAGCAGAGTGATTATAAAATAAATGATGAAGAAGATTTAAGTGAACTTGAAATGCGAAGTCTTTTATCACTTGCTATGGCTAATCAAACGGCAGTTATGGTGGCATATGAAAAAGCTGGAAAAGAAGTAGTAGTAAATGATGTTAAACATTACGTTATATACACTGAGGATTTTCTAGAAAGCAGTGAAAAAATATATGTAGGGGATATTTTAATCAAGGTAGAAAAAGAAAAAATAGATAAGCTTTCTGATATAGCGGATAAAATAGAATCAAAAAATATAGGGGATTATATAACTCTTACGTTTGATAGAAATGGTAAGGAAAAGGATATAAATGTAAAGGTCAAGGAACTTAATGGATATAAAGTACTAGGAATAGCATTCTACAATATTTATGATTATGAAGTAACTCCAAAGATAACTTTCAATTTTAAAGAAGGTGAAAGTGGTGCATCAGCGGGCTTTATGACAAGTTTAGCTATATATGATACTTTAATTGAAAAAGATTTAACACATGGCCTTAAAATAGCAGGAACTGGCACCATTGAAGCTGATGGTACAGTAGGAGAAATAGGGGGAGTATCTTATAAGTTAAAAGGTGCAGTATCACAAAATGCTGATATTTTCTTTGTACCTGCCGGAGAAAATTATGAAGAGGCTAAAAAGGTAAAAGATAAGAAGAACTATAAGATAGATTTAGTGCCAGTTTCAAATATTTCTGATGCAATAGAGTATCTAGATAGTTTAGAGAAGTAAAGATGAATGCTGAAGATAAAAAGAAATTTAAAGATATTGGTAAGGAAATAGCAGATACTTTTTCTAAAATAAAAAATGTGATAAAAGAAATGTTCAGTTACCAGTCATATAACAAGGCTTATGAAGA
This sequence comes from uncultured Bacilli bacterium, assembly GCA_934100165.1. Taxonomy (GTDB): domain Bacteria; phylum Bacillota_I; class Bacilli_A; order RF39; family UBA660; genus RUG13868. The sequence goes on along the minus strand of CAKOPN010000004.1, from coordinate 62,926 downwards.
ACTTAACGATTTGCTTACAGTATTTACTCTTTGGGAAAAAACTTTTAAAAAGACTGGTACTTTAGATTTTATTACTCCAAAAGAACTCCTTGATATATATTATGAAATAGAAGATATCAAGGATAGCTATTTGTACAACAGTAGTATTGGATTGGATGTGGAATTTAATGGTTCTAAGAAAAGATATAATTGATATTGAAATAGCTGATATTAAAAAAAGTGCATCATAGGAAAATATAGAATTTTTCAGAAATAATACCATTAAAGGTACTTTAAAAAAACAAGAAAATTTTTCTTCTTTACTTGTATACAATCTGACATTATTGTATACTAGTATTAAATAGAATAGTGGTTGTCTACTGGCTTATCACTACAACAACTGCAAAACTATAAAAAAATATGACGATATTTGGAGTTTGATGTATATGAAAAAAATTAAAAATACTACGAACATACGTACGGCCTGGGGGGGGGGGACTTTTAAATAAGAAGGGAATAATCCCTGTTTTTGTTGTGATTTTGACAATACTTACAATACTAATTTCAATAGGCTACTCCGCGCTTAATCAAAACTTAAGTGTATCAGGAGAAGCCTTTTTACGTGCGCATGGAAATGTCAGAATAACAGGATTAAAATCATCATCTTCAGCATCTGAAGGTTTTGAAACATATACCCCAGAGTATTCTAAAAAAGGGACAAAAACATTTACAACGTTGCCAAATTCGAGTTCAAGTGTAACTTACACAGTTCAAATGAATAATACAACGGGAGTAAAATATAAATTTGATAGTGTAACGGTGTCTAACACTAATTCAAATGTAGAGTGTATTCCAAGTGTTGCAGAAAATACAATTATAGAACCTGGGGTATCATCGTTTACTATACAGGTAAAATATAAAAGCGGAGTAACTATAACTGATAAAACAGATGTTTGTGAAATAAAATATGAATTTTCAATGTATGATACGACACCACCAACTTTATCAGTAACACTTGTGTCATCAACGGAAACAACACGAACAGTAAAAATAATAGCAGAAGACGAAGCAGATGGATCTGGTTTATCTGAAGATAATGATTACAAATATTATTTTTCAACAAGTAAAACAGAACTTACAGATGGAGAATGGAAAACTTATAAAAGTGGAGAAGAAATAGTTCTTGAAGGATTAAATCAAGCTAAGTACTTGTGGGTATATCCGATAAAAGATAGAGCAGGAAATATAAATGATAGCAAGACAAGCACATTAAATCCATACTGGATTTCTTGGTACAACTTTGTATCAACATATACAGTGTCATATAATGGAAACATATTTAATGCAATCCCAAAAACAGAGAGGGGAATAACAGTAACTTATGATAAAGATACTTCAACATTAACACTTAATGGTACCCCAACAAAAGATGGTCTCACCTTTATACTGTCAAATCAAAGTTTTAATGAAAATAATCAATATAAAACAACTTTGGACTATGTAAGTGGCACTTTAACAACTTCTGGAGGAAATGTAATAGTAATAGATGTTTTGAATTCAAGCAAAGGAAGAGTAAGCACTAGAAATTATGTTGATACAGTTTTACCAACTAGTGGTAGCAGTTCAAATACACTAACAATAACAAGCATCGGTGCTAATGAAGGAGCTTATTTGGAATTCTGGATATATATGTCATCACCCTCGACAACAACTTTTACAGATTATAAAGTAAAAGTTAATGTAACAAAAGTTGACACAAAAAGAGTTGAATATAATCAGCCATATGGAACTTTAGGTGCTACACCGACAAGAAAAGGTTATAATTTTGCTGGTTGGTATACAGACGAAATCGGAGGTACAGAGGTAACTAGTGATACTGTTATGACAACTGGAAGTGATCACAATATATATGCACATTGGACACCTATCCTATACACATTAACTGTAAATCCAAATGGTGGAACTCTAAATGGAAGTACAGCAAATAAAACTTATAGCATGCAATATGGAGAAACTCGTGGAATTGCTAATCCAACTAGAGATGGATATATCTTTGGTGGATGGACAGTAAGCGGAACAGAAAGTAGTATGAATGGAACAGTTTTCCAAATGGGAACAGCTAATGCTACAATTACAGCAAAGTGGAAGTCTCTTAAACCTTCATATACATATACAGGCAAAAGTCAGTTGATAGATGACGGAGATGGAAAATGGAGAATTAAATTTATAACAAGTGGTACGCTAACATTTAATGATCTTGGAAATGGATCAAGTGGAGTCGACATATTCCTAGTAGGTGGTGGCGGCGGTGGTGGATCTACCAGAACTCAAACTATAAGAGGATCGTTTGGTAAGCATTCGAACTCTTGGGGTACTTATGATGGTGCTTATATAAATCGTAATGATGGTGGCGGCGGCGGTGGCGGCTACACCAAAACAATGACTAATATATCTATGGCAGCATCAACATCATACAATATAGTAATAGGAGCCGGAGGAGCTGCTGGAAGTGGTGATAATGCCAGTGGTAGTGCCGGTGGTACGACTCGAATATCTAACATAACAGATGCAAGTGTAAGCGGTGGAAGCGGTGGTACGTATGAAGCCGGTGGAAATGGTGGTTCAGGTGGTGGAGCTAGTGCATACCATAAACAATGGACCGTAATACCATGTACAGCAAACAAAAGAGCTTGTTTATCAGTAAGCGATGAATATACAAATGCAACTGCTGGAGCTTCAAATGGAGGTTCAAGTAGTGGTACAGGACAAGGAAGAACAACAAGAGAGTTTGGTTCATCAACTGGAACATTGTACGCTGGTGGCGGCGGTGGTGGAGCCCAAAATAACACAAGCGGAAGCAATGCAGCTGGTGGTTCTGGCGGCGGCGGTGCAGGACATACTGCTGGAGCTGCTAACACTGGTGGTGGCGGCGGCGGTGGTTCTGCTGGTGGTTCTGGTATCGTTATAATCAGAAACCATGCATCATCAGGAACAACAGGTGGTGTATCATATACATACACAGGAGATAGCGAATTTATAAGTGATGGTGGAGATAACTGGAGAATTAAATTTTTAACAAGTGGAACACTTACATTTTCTAGTTTAGGAACAGCATCATCTGGAATAGACTTATTCTTAGTAGGAGGAGGATCTGCTGAAGGCGGCGGCGGATATACTGCTACACATAAAGGATTAAGCATAGCAAAAGGTACAAGTTATAGCATTGTAGTAGGATCAGGCGGCACATCAAGCAGTGTCAACGGTGGTACTTCATCAGGATTTGGAAAAAGTGTAAACGGAGGCCAAGGAAAAGATGGAGGATCAGGAGCAGGTGGTAGTGGTTACGTTAATGATGGAGCTACTGGAGGAAGCAATGGTGGAAACGGTGGCTTAGGAGGAGACAACTGGACCGGCGGTACAGGACAAGGTACTACAACTCGTGAGTTTGGTGAATCAAGTGGAGCTCTTTATGCCGGTGGTGGCGGAGGAGGACTTGGAAGTGGCTGTAAAGCATGCTTGCCTGACTCAAACGGAAAAATGACTGTAGATAAAACATCTGTTGGTGGAGCTGGAGGAGACAGCACTGCTGGTAATGGAGAAGGTTATAAAGGTGCAGCTAGCTGTACAAACGGAAAAACAAATACCGGTGGTGGAGCAGGTCTAGGTAAAAGAGGAACAGCTCAATGTACCGGTGGATCTGGTGTTGTTATAATCCGTAATAAGAGATAAAATTTGTAAAAAATAAAAACAATAAGATATAGTTACATTGTAATTATTAAATATTGTTTTTTTTTACAATTTTAGATTAACAACAGTTAAAAAATCAAAATAATTAAATTGATTTCTTCCCTTAATAATGGTATTATATATATAGAATAGAGGAGGAAGGAATATGGATGATGCTAAAGCACTTTATTTTCGTATTGAAAATCCAATAGATAATAAAAGTAAATGGAATAAAATATTAAACATATATTCTATTTCCTCTAGCTATGACGACTTTTGTACAAATATAAAGGACCTTGGAGAAGGGGCAAAGAATAAGAAAAAATACTTCGATATAGAAGGAAAAGACAGCCTAATGCTTATGCTATGGTCAATATGGAAAGATAAAGTATTAAGTTATACAGAAGAAGAATTGCAAAGAAAAATAGACGATAAAGAATTTAATACAGACATATATGATGTTGTAGGAAAAGTAAGCACACTTCCAAGCATTAAATACATAGCAGCACTAAAAGAAACACTAAAGGATAGGAAAATAGTAAAATACTTTTCAAGAATGTTTAAAGCAAAAAAAGATGATATAGAAATAGGATCAGATTTTTCAATATTTTATGCAAATGAATATGATACAGTACTAACAATTACTGTGTCAGCAGAAAACCTATATAAAGCAATAAAATTTTATATCAATCAGTGCATAAGATTTGAAATACCATATTTGATAAAATACAACGAAGAAGGAAGAAGAATAAAACTTCAAATATACACGAGTATTGAAAATACAAAGAAAAATGAATCTATTTTAAATATATTAAAAAAAGAAAATTACTCCTTTGTTTATGAAAACACTATGGATGTATTAGATGGTAACGTAAACGAGTTTATCAGTATAAAAAATAAAGAACTATACGATGACAAAGAATACTTACTAAATAGATGTAGAATACTTTACGATTCATTTAATAGCGTTCTTTACAATTACATCTTAAATCACTTAAGTACAATAGTATCTTATAAAGACGGAAGAATGAACTTAACAGAATACTTAGCTAGTTATGTAACAGAAAAAGTAATAAGCATGCTACTAAGTAATAACATAAAAACAGAACTTGAATATTTCTTTATAGCAAATAGTGATGACTTGCATAATTTAAGAGGATACATTAAAAATAAATTACTATTTAACATGTCTGAATTATTATCACAAAAGCTATATTTAAAAGGAGAAAAATCTCAAATAACGCTTAAACTTAACGAAAACAATAGTATAGATATAAGTGTAAGTGCCTTTATGAATGGAATAAGAGCCCTTACCATGACACTTATTCATAAAGACGCATCACTTGAAAAACTATTTAGAGCAAGAATAAAAAATGAGTGTCACCTATATAATGTTGATAGCACAAAATTCTGCCTAGATGAAGAATTTACAAAAGAACTATTCTATAACAAATCATTCTATGACAACTGTGAAAAAGAATTAACATCAATAAGAGGGGAAATAACAAAATTAGAAAACTTAGAAATTCTTATGAATCAAAAAGATTCAGAAGAAAAAAGAGAAATTATCAAAGCAAGTATGAAAGATCTTATAGGAATATTTGGAGAGTAAAAACTCTCTTTTTTTATTTTTCGAATAAATATATACAATAAATGTACTATGTGATACAATATAATCACGGGAGGTGATAAGTTGCCAAAGAGGTTAAAAATAACCCGTGAAGAAATAATAAATGCAGCATTTGAAATTGCAAGAAAAGAAGGAATGGAAAAGGTTAGTAACAGAGCAATTGCTAAAAAATTAAATTCTTCAATAAGACCAATTTATTACCAATTTAAGAATGCAGAAGAATTACATCAAGAAGTTTATAAGAAAATTGACAATTACTTTTATGATTTTCTTTTAAACAATGGTAGTGATGAATATTCTAAATATAGACAAGTTGGTATTAACTATATAACATTTGCAAAAAAAGAAAAGAAACTATTTCAAGCAATGTTTATGAGTGGTACAAAATTTTCTTTAAATGACCTTTTTGAAAGTGGTGGTAATTATAACAAAATAAAAGATATAATTAAAGCCAAAATCAAAATTGAAGATGAAAAAATAAATTCTTTTCATGCAAAAATGTGGATCTTTTCTCACGGTATTGCTACTCTTGTAGCAACTTCTGCGGTAGTGCTTAGTGATGATGATATAAAAAAACTACTAACAGAAGAGTTTAATGCATTAATGAAAGAAGAAAAGGAGAAATAAAATGAAAAATTTAGAAAGTATTATAATTGGACTTATACTAATAGCAATAGGAGTAATAATAGGACTTAATACTCTTAATATTACGGATATAAATATATTCTTTGATGGATGGTGGACGTTATTTATAATTATACCTAGCATTATATCATTATTAAAATTTAATAGTGTTGCATCAAGCTTAACATGGCTTACTATTGGTGTTGTACTTCTTTTATGCTGCCAAGGCATTCTTAGCTTTGATTTGGCACTTGAATTATTACTACCAATTATTCTTATTGCAATGGGATTATCATTTATATTTAAAAATTTAATTGGAGATAAAGTTAGTGAAAAAATAAAGGAAATAAATAATAGAAATGATGTAAGTGAAGATTACTGCTCAACTTTTTCATCTCAGAACATAAATATCGAAGGTAAAGCCTTCGAAGGTACTACACTTAATGCTGTATTTGGAGGAATTAAATTAGATGTATCAAATGCAATCATTGAAAAAGACATTGTAATAAATGCAAGTAGTATTTTCGGTGGAATTGATATAATCGCGCCAGAAGGTATAAATATAGTAGTCAAATCAAACTCTATTTTTGGTGGAGTAGATGATAAAAGAAGAAAAGCAAAGACTGAAAAAGAAAATAAAGATGGTGTAACTATTTATGTTAATGCAACTTGTTTATTTGGAGGAGTAGATATTAAATGACAGCAGCCCAAAAAGTAATCAAATGTTTGGCAGTAGCATTCGCAGTGTTTCTAATTGTCACAATATTTACTGCCGCAATTTCTGTTTTATTTGGTATTGGTTGCATAATTTATTATAATAATGAGAAAAGTGATACAACAAGTATATGTGAAAATATAAGAAACATAAAAGATTTAGATATAGATACAAAATACACAGCATTACAAATTAAAATTAGTGATGACAATACTTTTAAAGCTGAAAGTAATAATAAGCACATGAAATGCAAAGTAACTGGTGAAAGTGTAAAAATAGAAGAAAAAAAATATGGAATATTTTCAATTGGCAGAAATAGAGAACTAATTATTTATATACCAGCGAATAAAAATATAAATGAAGTAGACATAAACACTGGCGCAGGTAAAGTTGATATAGAAAAGCTTAAAGCAAATAAATTAAAGTTGGATTTAGGAGCTGGAAGTACAAATATTAAATATATTGAAACAAATAATGCTGACATTGAAACAGGAGCGGGAAAGTTTACTATTGAAGATGGAATACTAAATGATTTGGATTTTGATATCGGTGCTGGTGAAGCTAATGTTAATGCTAGGTTATTAGGAGATAGCAAGATAGAAGTTGGAGTAGGTAGTTTAAATCTTAATTTGTTAGGTAGTAGGGAATTGTACAAATTGAAACTAGAAAAAGGTATTGGAGAAGTAAGTGTAGATGGAAGCATAATAGAAGATGATGGTACTGTAGGAAATGGTAATAACTATATTAAAATTAAAGGTGGAATTGGAAACATAAAAGTAAACTATGAAAGATAGGGGAATTTATGGAAAACATAATAGAAGTAAAAAATTTGACTAAGAAATATAAAAATGTAAAAGCGATTGATGATTTATCTTTTGAAGTAAAAGAAGGAGAAATACTAGGGTTACTTGGGCCAAATGGAAGTGGTAAGACAACTACAATAAATTCTATTTTGTCACTTTTAAATTACCAAAATGGAACTATTAAAATATTTGGTAAAGAAATGACTCCTGACTCTTATGACATTAAACGTGAAATAGGGGTGGTATTTCAAGAAATTGCAGTGTTTGAAGAACTTACTGTATATGAAAATATTGATTATTTCTGTGGCTTATATATCGAAGATAAAATAGAAAGAGAAAAGAACATAGAGGAAGTAATTCATCTAGTGGGTCTTGAAAATTATAAGAAGTTTTATCCTAAACAATTATCTGGTGGGCTTTTAAGACGTCTTAACATTGCCTGTGGTATTGCTCATAAACCTAAGTTAATATTCTTAGATGAACCAACAGTGGCAGTAGATCCACAAAGTAGAAATAATATTCTAGAAGGAATTAAAAAGCTAAGAGATAAAGGAGCTACTATCGTATATACGACTCACTACATGGAAGAAGTAGAAATACTTTGCGATAGAATAATTATTCTAGATAAAGGAAAGATTCTTGCAAGTGGAACAAGTGATGAGTTAAAAAGCCTTGCTAATATAGAGGAAAAAATAACTGTTCAAACAGAAAAAATAGACAAAAAGTATATTGAAGAAATTAAAAAGTTTGATACTGTCGATGAAGTTACAATAAATGGGAACTTGCTAATAATAACTTATAAAAAAGGTAAAGATAATCTAGGAGATTTAACAGATTTCTTAAAGAAGAATGATATAAAATATGAAAAAATATTCTCTGAAAGACCTACTTTAAATGATGTATTCTTATATCTAACAGGAAAGGAATTAAGAGACTAATGTTTTATCATAACTTTAAATATACTTTAAAAGTATTACTAAGAAACAAAGGACTTTTGTTTTGGACTTTTGCTTTTCCAATCCTTTTAGGACTTCTCTTTAATATGGCGTTTAAAGATATTGAAAGTAAAGAAGCTTTCGATGTTATTGATATTGCCATAGTAGAAAATGCTTATTTTGAAAACGATCTTGTATTTAAAGAGTCTTTTAAAACTTTAAGTAATGATGATTCTAATAAAATATTTAATATAACTTATACTGACTTAGAAAATGCTAAAAAATTATTGGAAGAAGAAAAAATAACTGGTTATTTAACATTAAATGGAACTGGTGTTAATATCACAGTGACTTCAAGTGGCACGGAAGAGACAATTCTTCGTTATGTAACTGAAGAAATAGAAAGTGAAAAGGAAATAATATATTCGTTTTTAACAAGTGAAAAAGAAGAAGAAAACAATAACTTTGAAGAAGAAATTAGCAAGATTATGGCAAATACAGATGCAAAGATAAATAACATTTCAAATAAAAATCTAGGATATACGATGATAGAGTATTATACGTTAATTGCAATGGCTGCTCTTTATGGTGGTACAATTTCAATGAATGCTACTAATTATAAGCTTGCAAATATGAATCCTGTTGGGAAAAGAACAGCAATATCACCTGTATCAAAAAGAAAAATGATTCTGGGAAGCCTTTTAGCAAGTTATATTGTTCAGTTAATTGGACTTTCACTATTATTTATATTTACAATATTTGTAATGAAAGTAGATTATGGTAACAACTTACCACTAGTAATTCTTCTTGGACTTGTTGGATCTCTTGCAGGACTAAGTCTAGGAATTATGATTTCATCACTATTTAAAACAAATGAAAATAATAAAGATGGTATTTTAATATCAGTTACAATGCTTTGGTGTTTCTTATCTGGAATGATGGGGATTACTATGAAATATGTAGTTGATAAGTATGTACCAATATTAAATAAAATAAACCCAGCTAGTATGATGACTGATGGGTTATATGCACTATATTATTATGAGACAAAAGAAAGATATTTCTTTGACATTATAAGTCTTTTAGTGTTCTCCTTCATAATGATTATAATATCTTATAGGAGTTTAAGGAGGCAAAAATATGACAGTATTTAATACATTCTGGAAAGTAGTTAAGAAATATAAAGGTACTGTTATTGGCTACACAATAATGTTAGTAATCTTTGGCACTATAAACATGGCAAGTAATGATACAGGAAGCATGTTTACAAATAGTAAGCCTGATATTTTAATTGTTAATGATGATAAAGAAAACAAAGTTACTGATAACCTAGTAAATTATTTGCAAGAAAACTCTAATGTGGTAAGGGTTGAGGATAATGAAGAGTCAAGAAATGATGCATTATTCTACCGTGATGTTAATTATATTATTTATATACCAGAAGGCTATGGAAATATGGTATTAAATGGTGAAAACCCAACGATAAATGTTAAAAGTACAAACGATTATCCAGCAAGCCTTGCTGAAATGATGTTATCAAGATATATTAAGGTACAAAATATTTATTTAAAGCAAACAAACGATGCATCATTATTAACAGAAAAAATAAATAAAGCACTAGACGAAAAAGTAACAGTAGAGAAAACATCAAAACTGGATACTAATGAAATGGCTAAAGCCTCACGTTACTTTAACTTTGCATCATATACAATAATGGGTGCAGTAATATTTATAATCTGCTTAGTTATAACATCTTTTCATAAAAAAGAAGTTTATAAAAGAGTAATAGTAAGTAGTATGGAACCTAAAAAGCATAATAGATATATACTTAGAGCAAGTTTAATATATGCTTTAGCAGTATGGCTTTTGTATGTAATACTAGGAATATTTGTTTTAAAAGATACAATGTTATCACTAAGAGGAGTAATGTATGCTTTAAATACTTTAGTATTTACTTTCTGTACATTAACGATAGCTCTTTTAATATCAAGCCTTACCAATAATAAAGGTGCGATTACAGGAATAGTTAATGTAGTGGCTCTTGGTTCAGCTTTTCTTTGTGGAGCATTTATTCCAACTGAATGGTTACCAGAAATAGTAGTAAAAATATCACGCATAATACCAACATATTGGTATACAAATTCAAATAATTTACTTGCTAACATGGAAAGTGTATCACTACAAAGTTTGGGAAATGTTTTCATAAATATGGCCATTATAATAGTTTTTTCTATTTTATTTATAATAATTAACAACATCGTATCAAACAAAAAGAGAAAAATAGGATAAAAAAAGAACTTCCTAGAAAACTAGGAAGCTTTTTTATTTTATTATATTGGTCTATAAATATCTTTATATTTATATGGATTCTTACTATCAATGTGATCTATAAAGAGTATTCCGTTTAAATGATCTATCTCATGTTGGAAAACAACTGCAAGTTCTTCTCTTGCACGTATTTTAATTTTTTTACCATCCACGTCAAATCCCTCAACAGTTACTCTAGCACATCTTGGTACAATACCAATAGTTTCACGGTTGATACTAAGACAGCCTTCACCGTCTTCTACATATATTTTCTCATTAGAAGAACTTGTGATTTTAGGATTGATAACTACATAAGTATTAAAAACACCTTCTTCTACTTCGTGAACGATAACGATATATCTTTTTCTAATACCAAGTTGAATTGCTGCCATACCCATGCCAGGTCTTAAACTATACTTTGCGGCAAGTTCATCTATTTGACTGTTTGTTAAATATTCAACCATTAAATCTATAGTATTTCTATCTTCATCACTTAGTGGAAATGTTACATCTTTACTTATAGTCCTAAGAAGACTGTTTTTTTCATCCAAAATATCCTTAGTTTTTAGCATAATACCACCTCAACGTAGATATTTTACCACAACTAGAGGATATTTTAAAGACTTAATTAACGATTTACTCTAGAACCAATTACGATAACTAGTAATATGAATAGAACTAAAACTATTGCATAAGAAGAGCCACCATTATAACCACCATAAGAGTAATATGGCATTTGATAAGTTGGATATCCTTGAGGGCAACCACAACTTCCGCCACCGTAGTAATACATATTCATTCCTCCTTTTTCTACTATAGTGTATTAAAAGATTATAAAGTTGCTACTACAAATGACTAGATAAAAGAAAGTAAACTTGATAAAACACTAGAAAAGTGATATAATCTAAACAATTTTAAAGGGAGACTTTTTATGAGTGAATATAGAGAGATTTCAAGAGAAAAGAAGAAAACAACAAAGAAAATATTTAAAGGTGTAAAAAACTTATCTATTGGGTTAGTATCATTAGGATTAGGTGCGTCATCACAACTTTATTTTCCACAGATGAAACTTATGCAGCAGTTAGATAATTGGTCACTTAGTACGAATGGGAAAGTAGCAACTCCTATAATCACTGTGGGGCTAATAGGCATTGGGTTAATTAAAACTGTAAGTAATGGAATAAAGCTAGCGGTAAACAAAAGAAAACTTTCTTTGCTTGAAGAAGATGCCTCATTTTTACAAGGTGAAAATGAAAGAGAAAACAAGATTTTAAAATTAGAAAATAAACATTTAAAAGAAGAAAATATGATGTTAAGAGATTATTATACGAATAGATAAAGGGGATTATATGGGGAGTTTTATAGAAAAGTGTATTAAAAGGGCAAGTGAGACTGATAACAAAGTATTTTTGTTTTTAGATAAAAGTAACACTCCAAGAGTAGCAACATTTAAACAGTCTTTAGAGCCATATAGAAGTGCAAATGTTACAGCATATTCTGATTCTGGAGAGGCAGTTGGATATACAAGAATGATGGTAGATCCGTTTGAAAAGATGAGAATTTATCTAGAATATGTTTATTGTTATTCAAAGTATAGAAGACTTGGAATAACTTCAAATTTATTGAAATTTACAGAGTATTTAATGAGAGAAAACGAAGGCTATCTAATTAGAGGGGATTTTAGGCCTTTTCAAGATGAATATGACAAGATAGAAGGGCTAAGAGAAGAAGATTTAATAAACGGTTCTGCAACTTTTTATAGAAGTGAAGGATATAGCCATGTGTCATACCAAGATTTTTTAAATAACAGAATGGCTTATCCAGATTTAAATGAGTTTGCGGATTTTATAAAGGGAAATGTGCCACTTGAACGTTTAATTTATAAAAGGTTAAATGGTGAAAATAGTGATAATTATGAAGAAGTAAATGGAGTAATTATTGCAAAAAATGTTGAGTTTCCAGAATATTGTAAAAAATTAGTGAAAAAATAGGAAAAGTTATCATATTTATTAGAAGGTTCTTGAATAAAGAACTTTTTTGCTGTACAATCTTGTTATAAAGTATGACGATTGGAGCTTGATATAGATATATGAAAACGAGAAGAAAAATGCGAACAAACGTACGACCTGGGGGGGGGGTACTTTTGAATAAAAAAGGAATAATCCCTGCTTTTGCTGTGATTTTAACAATACTTACAATACTAATATCTATAGGATATGCTGCACTTAATACAAATTTAAATGTTTCTGGTGAAGCTTTTATACGTGCGAAAGATAATGTAAGAATATCAAGAGTAGACTTAAGTGATGCAGCAAATGATGGTTATGAAACTTATAATCCAGAGTATTCAAAACGAACTACAAAGATTTATACAACACTTCCAAAGGATAATTCTTCTGTTACATATACAGTAAAAGTAACTAATTCAACAGGAGTAAAATATAAAGTTGATTCAATAGAAGTAGATAATACGAACCCTAATGTATCATGTACTCCGAACATAGAAGTTGATTCAATATTAGAAGATGGAATAACAGAGTTTACTATTACAGCTAATTATAAAAATGGAATGAGTCAAGATACAAACCTTGATGCATGTGAGATAAAGTATGAGTTCTCACCACTTGATAAAACACCACCAGTTTTATCAATACAATTAGTAAAAGATAATGGAAATACAAAAACTATTAAGATAACAGCAACAGATGAAGTAGATGGTTCTGGTTTGTCACCAAATAATGTATACAAATATTATTTATCTACAAGTAGTACAGAACCCGTTGGTGGACAGTGGAAAGAGTATACAAACGATGTAGGATTTGAGATAAGTGGAGATCTTGAAGTAAAATATTTATGGATATATCCAGTAAAGGATAGAGCGGGAAATATAAATGATGGTAAAGCTGATATAAATACAGCATATGTAGCGAAAACGTATATGTTTATCGATAATTCTCCAACACTATACAATGTAATAGCAAAAGAAGCATTAACAGATGGAGTAGCAAAACTTTATACAGGACAGCACAATGATACTTATGATGAAAGTGGAACAAAAAAGATATTCCACTTTTATGGAGCGGATGATAACAAAGGGGCAGAAGTATTAACTAAAAATAATGTAATTTTTGGGGGATTCTGTTGGCAGATGATAAGAACAACAGACACTGGTGGAACAAAACTAATATACAATGGAGTACCAAGTGAAGTAGATGGTAAAAAGGTTTGCACAAATAGTGGAGCAACAATAGGTACAATGGGATTTGCTTCAGCATCTGATTCACTAGCGTATGCAGGATATATGTATAACACAGTATACCTTGCTAAATCAAAAAGTATGACATCATCAGATGTATATAAGTATGCGAACAGTTTTACATACTCAAATGGAATATATAAGTTATCAAGTGATGCAATAAGCATCGATGCTACTAACAGTACAGAAAAAGCAAAACTGGATAATGCCCATTATACTTGTTTTAATACAACAGGAGAATGTGAAACAATATATAATATAAATAATTTGGATTCGAATAATTTGATGTATTACACGGAATTACAAAATGGTAAAAGTATAGAAGATGCACTTAATGAAATGCTTTACGCAGATAATGTAAATAAAACAAATTCGGCAATTAAGAATGCAATTGATACATGGTATGAAAACAACATGACTAATTATACAAAATATTTAGAAGATACAGTGTTTTGTAATGACAGGGCTATAGGTGATTATGGAGGATTGGATTCAAATGGTGGAAGTATCACGTCAGGAGGGCTTGGGTTCGCAAGGTATCAGACTAGTGCATATGATTATATATATTGTACTAATGTTACTGATAGATTTAGTGTTGGAAATAGCAAAGCAAAATTAACATATCCAGTTGGAATGTTAAGTCTGACAGAGGTAAAATTACTCGGAAATGACAATGCAAGGAAAAGTGGAACAGTTTCATGGCTTATGACACCAGATTCATTTATATATGGTAATACTCCGTATATCCGTCATTCTACTTTAGATGATACTGGTACTACTATGTATGCCGCTGCAAGTACAAGAGCATTTAAAGTTCGCCCATCAGTATCAACTATTCCAGGTACTAGATATGTATCAGGTACAGGAAGCACAACTGATCCTTATATAGTAGATTTAAATGCTCCAACAGTAACACAAGAAACTTTAATTGAGGGAGAACGTGAGAAGACTGTAAGAATAACTGTTAGTGATGATTATGGCCTTTCCAGTGAAAATAAATATAAGTACTATTTATCTACAAGTGAAACAGAGCTTGTTGGAGGAGAGTGGAAAGATTACACAAATGGGGAAATATTTACTATAACAGGAGAAAATGAGACTAAATATTTATGGATATATCCAGTGATGGATAATGCCGGAAATATAAACGATGGCAAAGCTGATGTAAATACACCATATTTGTTGATGACTGTTACCTTTAAAAACAAAAATACTTTGTATAATGTATTGCGAAAGGAATATGCTAGTGGAAGTGGTTTAAGTAGATTATATTCAGGAAAACACAATGATTCATATAATGAGACAGGTGAGGAAAATATTTATCATTTTTATGGATCAGATGATGAAGCCGGAACAAACGTATTAAGTAAAAACAATGTATTATTTGGAGGACTCTGTTGGAAAATGATAAGAACAACAGACACTGGAGGAACAAAGTTAATATATAATGGAGTACCAAAAAATGAAAATGGTAAAAAAGTTTGTACAAATAGTGGAGCAGATACAGCAATAGGTACTTCAGGTTTTTCCTCAGAAATAGATTCACTAGCACATGTAGGATACATGTATAATACTGTCTACCATATTAAATCAAAAGTTATGACATCGACGGACGTATATAAATATGCAAAAAGTTTTACATACTCAAATGGAACATATAAATTATCAAGCGATGCAATAAGCATCGATATTACTAATAGTACAGAACAAGCAAATTTAAATAATGCTCATTATACATGCTTTAATACAACAGGAGAATGCGAAACAATATATAATATAAACCGTTTATATTCAAATAATAGAGTTTATTATATAGAACTGCAAGATGGCAAAAGTGTAGAAGATGCACTTAATGAAATGCTTTTTGCAGATAATGTAAATCAAACAAATTCAGCAATAAAAAATGTAATAGATACATGGTATGCAAATAATATGACAAGATATACAAAGTATTTGGAAAGCGTAGTGTTCTGTAATGATAGATCCATAGTTAATTATGGAGGATGGGACTCTAATGGTGGCAGTGTAACATCAGAGGGATTTATATTCAAAAACACCGATAATGTAACTGATTTATATTGTGCTAATATTACCGATAGGTTTAGCACAGACAATAGCAAGGCAAAATTAACATATCCAATTGGATTAGCAAGTCAGACAGATATAGAACTACTTGGAAACAATAATGCAAGGAAAAGTGGCGTTAATCAATGGCTTATGTCTCCAGACTCACTTTTATATACTGACACTATTCCTTATGCACGTGTTCGTGTTTTAGGTGATGTTGGTGATAACATTTATGCAGCTACAACATCAAGAGTATTCTATGTTCGCCCATCAGTATCTATTGCATCAAGCATTGAATATGTTTCTGGTACAGGTAGTACAACAGATCCGTATGTAATTGGTTTAACATTGTCAGCAACAACTTTAACAGATGGCGGAAGCAAAAAGACTGTTAAAATAACAGTAAATGGTAGTTCAGATCTTTCAAGTGAAAATAAATATCAGTATTATTTATCTACGAGCAGTACAACACTTACTGGAGGAGAATGGAAAGATTACACTCTTGGTGAAGAATTTACATTGACAGGAACAAATGGCACTAGATATTTATGGATATATCCAATAAAGGATAATGCCGGAAATATAAGTGATGGAAGAGATAATATTTCAGAACCTTACTACATTTCATCATACAAGTTTGTTTCTACATATACCGTAACTTATGTTGGAAATAAATTTAGTACAGTACCAAAAGTAGAAAATGGAATAACGGTTACATATGATCCAGATACATCGATATTGACACTTAATGGTACACAAACAACGCAAAATGTTAATCTTATGCTTGCAAGTCAAAGTTTTTCAGAAAATGAAGAATATAGAACAACTTTGGAATATGTAAGTGGTAGCGTAACAAATGCCGGTTCTTGTGCATTTGTAACAGAACCAGCAATTTCTACTGGTGCAGCAGTTAGTACAAGAAACTACGCCGATACAAGCTTGCCAACTAGTAGTGGTAGTAGATCAAGCACATTAACAATAACCAGTGTTGGTGCTAGTGAAGGTACTCATTTATTCAACTGGTTATATATTGGTACAGCTAGTGGTACAACTTTTACAAATTATAAAATAAAAGTTACTGTAACGAAGGTTGATACAAAGAAAGTTAATTATAATGAGCCTTATGGAACTTTAGGTGATACTCCAACAAGATATGGAAATACTTTTGCTGGTTGGTATACAGAAGAGTTTAGTGGAACACAAGTAACAAGTGAAACAATAATGGCAAAAGAAAGTGATCACAATATATATGCACACTGGACACTTAATAATTACACATTAACAATAGATCCAAATGGAGGAACTTATAACAGTTCAACTTCTAATACAACAATGACAGTACAATATGGAAAAACACAAACAATAGCAAATCCAACAAGAACTGGTTATGTATTTAATGGTTGGACAGTAAGTGGAGAAAATAGTAGCATGAACGGCACAACATTTACAATGGGAGGCGCTAATGCAACAATTAAAGCAAATTGGGCTTCTACAAAACCAACATATACATATACAGGAAGCAGTACACTAATAGATGATGGAAGTGGTAATTGGAGAATTAAGTTCTTAACAAGCGGAACATTAACATTTACTAATCTTGGAACAGCATCAAGTGGAATAGATGTCTTCTTAGTAGGCGGCGGCGGCGGAGCTGGTCCACACGGTGGTGGAGGCGGCGGTGGTTATACCGCTACTTACAAGAGTATTACAGTTGCAACTAGTCAAAGCTATGCCATAGTTGTAGGAGCAGGCGGAGCAGGAGTTAAGGGAGATAATGTACCAGGAGATGGTGGCACATCATCGGCATTCTCTAAATCTGCAGCAGGTGGTAAAGCAGGTGGACGTCTTGTATCATCAGCATATGGTGGTGCTGGCGGAAGCGGCGGCGGAGCAAGTTGCGCTAAACTAGGATTAGCTGATACAAGTGGTGTAGTCGGCGGTTCAAACGGAAGTGATGGAGGAAGTACATCACACTGGTCAGGAGGAAAAGGACAAAGAACAACAACTCGTGAATTTGGTGAAAGCTCAGGAACACTATATTCCGGCGGAGGCGGTGGTTACTGTGGAACTGGAGGATCTGGCGGTGGCGGATCTGCAGCAACAGTAATGAACACTAATGGTGTTTCTGGAACAACTAATACTGGCGGCGGAGGCGGAGCTGGAAAAGGAAGTAATATCTCTGGCGGAAGCGGTGGCTCTGGTATTGTTGTAATAAGAAATCACAGATAATAAAATCAAAAAGATAAAATTCTTACTTTAAAGTAGGAATTTTTTCTTTTACATGCTAAAATAATAATAGTCTTAAAAGAGGTGTCCTTATGAATGAATTTATAAAAGGAAATGTAAAAAGAATAATCTATCAAACAGATACTGGTTACATGGTTGGTATATTTAAAGTTAAAGAATCATCTGACAAATTTTCTTATCTTGTATCAAAATCAGTATCATTTACTGGTTATTTTCACGAGTTAAACGAAAACGACACCTACAATTTCTATGGAAATATAGTAAATCATCCAAAATATGGAGAACAGTTTAATGTAGAACTTTATGATAGATGTATTCCAGAAGAAAAAGATTCTATCGTTGAATTTTTATCAAGTGGAACATTCAAAGGAATTGGAGAAAAAACAGCCGCAAAGATCGTTGAAATTCTAGGAAAAGATACCTTAAATATCATAATAGAAAATCCAAGTAATCTTGTACTTATTCCAGGTATTACAAAAAAACAAATAGATACACTTCATAACACCCTTTTAGAATATCAATCAAGTTACAACACTATATTAAAATTAAATGAAATCGGTTTTGCTACAAAAGAAAGCATGACAATATACAATAAATATAAAACAGCAACTCTCGATACCATAGACAATAACCTTTATAAACTTGTCGAAGATATAAAAGATTTAACATTTAAAAAAATTGATGCAATCGCGCTTAAACAAGACTATGCAAGAAATGACAAAAGAAGAGTAAAATCCGCAATAATATATGCTATGACTGAACTTTGCAATGCGCTTGGTCATAGTTATTTATCAATTGAAGAAATATATAAGTATACAATAATATTTTTAGGAAATAACATAACTAATGAAGAATTTATCGATGCTCTAAATTCTTTAATACTTGATATTAAAGTAGTAAAAGAAGATGAAAAATATTTTTTAGAAAGTATGTGGTCTTGTGAAGAAAACATAGTAAGAAGAGTAGGATACCTTGCTAAAAAGGAAGATGAAAAACTAAAAAATATTGATAAATATATTCTGGAAATACAACAAGATCTTGCAATAACTTATAATGAAGAACAATTAAATGCTATAAAAAATGCCATAACTAAAAACTTTTTAATAATTACAGGAGGACCAGGAACTGGTAAGACAACAATTGTCTCATCAATAATAGAACTATACAAAAGAGTTCATAAACTAACATATTCTTCTCTTATGGAAGATATTGTCTTACTTGCCCCAACAGGAAGGGCTAGTAAAAGACTTACAGAAAAATCTTTGTTTCCAGCTTCTACTATTCACAGTTTCCTTAAATGGAATAAAGAAACAGATAAGTTTGCCATAAACGAATTTAATAGAAGCAAAGCAAAAATGGTAATTATTGATGAAGCAAGTATGGTAGATGTTCCACTTTTCAATAGTTTATTAAAAGGTTTAAAACTAGATACTAGAATCATCATGGTTGGAGATTATAACCAACTTCCAAGTGTTGGACCAGGTGAATTATTAAAAGACTTAATAGAGTCAGAAGTTCTAAGTGTAGTAAATTTAAAAATGCTTTATAGACAAGGGAAAGACTCAAATATAATAACACTTGCTCATGATATAAATGAAGGAAAAATAAACCGTGATATCTTAGTTAATTCTGATGATATAGAGTTTATTCAGTGTACTGGTGATATTGTTGAACAAACAAAAAAGATCGCTGAAAAATATAAAGATTATGACTATCATAACTTCCAAATATTAGTACCAATGTATAAAGGAGTAAATGGAATAGATAATCTTAATATCCATTTACAAAATATTTTTAATACAAAAAGTAAAATAAAAAAAGAAATAGCAATTTCTGATAATACTTTTAGAGAAAAAGATAAAGTTTTACAATTAGTTAATATGCCTGAAGAGAGAATATTTAACGGTGATATAGGAATAATATCAAATATAGATAAAAAAGAAATATATATTGATTTTGACACAAACGAAGTTAAATTTACTCCAAGTAACTTTAACAAATTTAAACTTGGATATGCGATAAGTATACATAAATCCCAAGGAAGTGAATTTGATATTGTAGTAATTCCAGTTACAAAGGCATATGGGAAAATGCTTTATAGAAAACTATATTATACTGCCGTAACAAGAGCTAAAAAACGCCTTATTATAATAGGAGATATAAATGCTCTTGAATATGCAGCAGGAAATAACACACAAGATGTAAGGAAAACTACGATAAAAAATAAAATTATTAGAAAGATGAATATTTAAAAGGAAACCTTCCATAATAATAATGGTATTAAGGAAATACCAATCATATTTTAAAGAGGTGAAACTTTTGGATAAAGCTTGGAAAATAATGGCTTTACTTGGTATAGGTTATGCTTCATGGGCTATTTATAAAAAATATAATCCAGAATGTGTTCATGATATTAAAACCACAGTAGATAAAATATCAAAGAAAGCAATGAAAAGTGTAGAAAATATGATGTAAAATTGAGGAGCAATGCTCCTCTTTTTTTAGATTTTGTGTAAACTTTTGTATTTTCTTTTGTATATATAAAATAAAGTTTGTTATAATTGATATAGAAGGTGATAAAATGTTAAGTTTTAGAAAAAAAGATAAAGATAAAGAGCTAGATGTTACTTCCTTAAATGAACTAATTAGAGTAGGAAGAAATGTTCTAAAAATTCTTTTTATTTTAGGAATAGTATCACTAGTATTCTTAGCAACTTACATTTTAAGAGACTGGGGAATAACAAGTGGAATATTAACTATTTTAAAGATAATGACACCATTATTTATAGGACTTATAGTAGCATGGATTTTGGATCCGGCAGTTTGCTTTCTTGAGAAAAAAGGTGCAAGTAGGACTATAAGCACGATTGGTGTATTTACAGCTTTTATGTTTATAGTTATTCTTCTATTTTGGCTCATAATTCCATCCTTTGCAAATCAAGTGCAAGATGTAATTGGTATACTTCCTAAAATGATTGATAGTGTAAATAGTTGGCTTGATAATTTATTTAGTGATTTGACAAATCTATATAACTATGATTTTTCTATAATAGAAGAAAACATTTATTCAGCTTTCCAAGAAATGAGCAATGCCGTAACAATTGGCTTACCATCATTCTTAGTTGACTTAGCATCAAATATAATATCTGGTGGTATAACATTCGTTTTGGGACTTTTAATAGGTTTCTATATGATGTTTGACTTTAATAATATAAGAAAACAACTTCTTAATTTTATTCCAAGAAGAGCTCATAACGATATAATTGATTTAACTGATAGACTTGATAGTGCTTTAAAAAGCTACGTACAAGGAACACTTTTTGTTACACTTATATTATTTACAGTGCAGTCAATAGGATTTAGTCTAGCAGGATTAAAAGCTCCAATAGTATTTGGACTTATCTGTGCAATTACAAATATAATTCCTTATATCGGACCATATATAGGTGGAATACCTGCAGTAGCAGTTGGATTCACAATTAGTCCTTTAGTAGGATTTTTATCATTAGCAGCAGTTGTTATCTCACAATTTTTGGAAAGTTACGTGTTAACTCCAATAGTAATGAGTAAAACAATGAAACTTCATCCAGTAACAATTATTATTGGGCTATTGATATTTGGACATTTTTTTGGTATTATAGGTATGCTTTTATCAACACCTGTGATATCATGTATAAAGATAATATTTAATTTCTTTGATGAGAAATATGAAATATTTGAAAAAATTCAAAAATAATAAATAGACGATGAAAAAGTGAAGTATAATTATTTCAAAGTTATAGAGAGCCTCATCTCTGGTGAAAAGAGGTACTTTGAGAATTAGAAAGGCTACTTTGGAGTCTATATAACTAATTAAGACCAAAGTAGGATGGTACCGTGATTTTATTCACTCCTATGCTTTTGGTCTTTTTCTATATAAGGAGGATTTATGAAACTTTATTTAATATGTGGTAAAGCAGATAGTGGTAAAAATTTCTTTGGAGATATTTTAAAAAAGAAGTTTGAAGAGGAAGGTAAAAAAGTATGCATGTTAAGAATAACTGCACCACTTTATAATTATGCCAAAGAATATTTTAATTGGAATGGTGAAGAAAAAACCAAGCCAAGAGAACTACTACAAACACTTGGAATTGAAGTAATAAGAGAAAAACTTGGAATGAAGAGTTTTTTGGTAGACAGATTAACAGAAGATATTAAAATACTAGATAATTTCTTTGATACAGGTATAATTACAGATGGAAGACTAATTTATGAATTTGATCTTTTGAAAGAAAGATTTAAAGATATAAAAATAATTAAGATGGAGAGAAAAAATTACAAAAATAATTTAACAGAAAAACAAAATAATCATTTAACAGAAAAAGATTTAGATAATCCATATGATTATGACTATGTTGTAGAAAATGAAAGTTTAGATAATCTTTTAAAAGCTGCAGATAGAATAGTGAAGGAGGCATTATGAGTTTTCAAATAGCAATTGATGGGCCTAGCGCTACAGGTAAAAGTACACTTGCTAAAGCATTAGCAAAAGAGTTGTCTTTTATTTATATTGATACAGGAGCAATGTACCGAGCGGTAGGGCTATATAACATTAGAAAAAATATAGATTTAAATAATGAAGCTGATGTTGTAAACATGCTTAAAGATATTTCCATTGATATCAAATATATTGATAAAGAACAAAGAATATTTTTAAATGGTGAAGATGTTTCAAGTCAAATAAGAGAAGAAAAAGTTGGAACAGCAGCATCTATTGTAAGTACTTATAAAAAGGTTCGTGAAGTTTTAGTAGATCTTCAAAGAAGTCTTGCGAATGTCCAAAATGTTATAATGGATGGTAGAGATATAGGTACGGTAGTACTTCCAAATGCCAGTCTAAAAATATTTTTGACCGCATCTAGTGAAGAGAGAACAAAAAGAAGATATTTAGAGCTAAAAGAAAAGGGAAAAGATGTATCTATTGAAGATGTTGCAAAAGAGTTAGAAGAACGTGATGAAAGAGATACCAAAAGAGCAAACAGTCCTTTAACAAAAGCAGAAGATGCTATTTTAGTAGATACAACAAACATGAATATCGAACAGACGATAGAACATATAAAAAATTTATACGAAAAGAGGAAGTAAAATATGAGATACATGAGTCATAACGAAATTAGAAGAATGTGGCTAAGCTTTTTTGAAAGCAAAGGACACACAATAATAGAAAGTGCATCACTAATACCAGAAGGTGATGACAGCTTATTCTTTATAAATGCTGGTGTAACACCATTAAAAAAATATTTTGATGGTACAATAATACCAGATAATAAAAGATTAACAAGTATTCAAAAATGTATAAGAACTAATGATATTGAAAATGTTGGAGTAACTAAACGCCATCAAACATTCTTTGAAATGATGGGAAATTTTTCAGTTGGAGACTACTTTAGATATGAAGCTTTAGGGTTTGCATATGAACTTTTAACTAGTGAAAAGTATTTTGCAATTCCAAAAGAATTACTATATGTAACTATATATACAAAAGATGAAGAATCATACAACAGATGGACAGAGTTAGGGCTTCCAGAAGATCACATTGTAAGACTAGATGAAAACTTTTGGGAAATAGGAAGTGGACCATGTGGACCAGATTCAGAGATTTTCTTTGACAGAGGAGAAAAGTATGATCCTAATCATGATGCTTTAGAAAAGTTTAGAAAAGATGAAGATCAAGAAAGATATGTTGAAATA
This sequence comes from uncultured Bacilli bacterium, assembly GCA_934100165.1. Taxonomy (GTDB): domain Bacteria; phylum Bacillota_I; class Bacilli_A; order RF39; family UBA660; genus RUG13868. Next base: position 38,907 of record CAKOPN010000004.1, on the reverse strand, counting down.
TGGAATAACGTATTTAGTCAATATAATAGTGAACCAGGTGTTGCAAGAGAAAACTACAAAGAATTACCTCACAAGAATATAGATACAGGAGCAGGTCTTGAAAGATGGTGCTGTATATTCCAAGATGTTGATTCTAACTTTGATACTGATTTATTTACACCAATAATTGCAAAAATTGAAGAACTATCTGGTGTTAAGTATGAAGGACAAATGGCATTTAAAGTTATCGCTGACCATATAAGAGCAATTACAATGGCTCTATCAGATGGAGCAATTTTTGAAAACAGTAACAGAGGATACGTTTTAAGAAGACTACTTAGAAGAAGCGTTAGAATGGGAAGAAAGCTTAACATAAATGAACCATTCATGTATCGTATCGTAGACACTGTCGTTGATATTATGAAAGAATCATATCCAAAACTAGAAGAGACTAAAAGTTTTGTAAAGACACAAGTTTTAAATGAAGAAAATTTATTCAACACAACTTTAAGAGCAGGAGAAAAGAAACTTCTAGAGCTAATGAAAGAGTCAAAAGATGGAAAGATAAGTGGTTATGATGCATTTAAGCTTTATGATACTTATGGATTCCCATTTGAACTTACTCTTGAATATTTACAAGATGAAGGTATGACTACAGATAAAGAAGAATTTGAAAAATACATGGTTGAGGCTAAAAAACTTGCTAAAGAAAGTAGAAAAACAGAAGCAAACATGAATATTCAAAATGAAGCTTTATTAAACTTCAAAGAAGAAAGTAAGTTTACTTATGATGATACAGAGTTAACTGGAGTTAAAGTAATTGGACTTTTCAAAGATGGAAAGATGCAAGATGAAATAACAGATACTGGTTACGTTATCTTTGATCAAACTTGTTTCTATGCTGAAAGTGGTGGACAAGTTGCAGACATTGGTGCAGCAAAGAGCGATAATTTCAAAGCAAAAGTAACAGATGTTAAGAAAGCTCCAAATGGACAACACTTACATTTAGTAGAAGTATTAGAAGGTGTTATTAAACTTGGTGACTACTGCAAGATAAAAATAAAAGAAGATAGAAGAGCTAAGATAAGAGTAAACCACAGTATGGTTCACATTATTCAAAAAGCTTTACAAGACAATTTATCATCTTTAATTCATCAAGCAGGAAGTTATGTTGATGATGAAAGACTTAGATTTGACTTTACTTATACAGGAAAAATTACAGAAGATGATATTTTAAGAGTAGAAAATAAAGTAAATGAAGTAATTCATGAACATATCGAATCAGAAATCAAGGAAATGCCTCTTGAAGAAGCTAAAAAGATGGGAGCTATGGCACTATTTACTGATAAATATAAAGATATCGTAAGAGTAGTTAAAATAGGAACTTCTATAGAGCTTTGTGGTGGTACACATATTAAGTCAACTGATGAAATTGAAAGATTTGCTATATTAAAAGTAGAATCAAAAGGAAGCAATTTATACCGTTTAGAAGCTTGTACAAATGATTATGTACCAGTTCTAATATCTGAAGCAGTTGCAAAATATGTTGACGCCATCAAAAGAGAACTTGAAAAGGCTCACAATATACTTGAAGAAGCTAAAAAAGAAAATATTGATTTAACATTTGATGTAACGTTAGATCAAGAAGGATTATCTTCATATAAAGATATTATTTATAATAAGAATCAACTTGAATATGTTCAAACAGAAGTTAGGAACTTAGAAAAAGCTTATAATGAAGAAAAAATTAAAAGAGCAGATTCTACTATCGATGAATATTTAAATAATAAAGAAGTAATAAATGGTGTTAATAGTATCATTATGCGTCTTGAAGGAATGGATATAAATGTACTTAAAGATTTATGTGATAAACTTGTTAACAAAATGGGACCTTCATCTTTAGTATTCTTTGCAAATGTAAATGGAAACAATGTTAATTTCTTATGTAAATGTGACAAAGATGCAAAAACAGTTGCAGGTTTAATAGTTAAAAAAGCATCATCTATGGCAAATGGTGGTGGTGGTGGAAGTCATACTTTTGCACAAGGTGGTGGAACTACTACAGAGAACCTAGATGAAATCCTTGCTATGGTAAAGGAAGAAGTAGAAAGGGCTTAGAACATGGAACTTTTAGATGGTAAAAAGGTAAAACAAGAAGTATTAGAAGAATTAAAAGAAGAACTAGCAAAACTAGGAAAGTTAACTCTTGCTGTAGTGCAAGTAGGCAATGTTGATGCTAGTAATACTTATGTAAATAATAAAAGAAAGATGGCAGAATCTGTTGGTATAAACTTTAAACATTTACATTTAGATGAGAATGTTACAGAAGATGAACTTCTAGAAGTAATTGATAGATTGAATAATGATGAAGAGGTAACTGGACTAATGGTGCAAATGCCTCTTCCTAGTCATATTGATGAAAAGAAGGTTCAAAATAGAGTTCTTCCTGAAAAAGATGTTGATGGACTTTGTGATGTTAATATGGGAATGCTTGCCCACAACAATTCTTCAGCATTAGTGCCTTGTACTGCTCAAGGAATCGTTGACATCCTTGATTACTATAATATTGGTATAGAAGGTCAACATGTTGTTATCGTTGGAAGAAGTGATCTAGTTGGTAAACCACTTGCATCTTTGATGTTAAATAGAAATGCTACAGTTACTGTATGTCATTCAAAGACTAAGAATTTAAGTGCTTATACAAAAAATGCTGATATCTTAGTAGCAGCAGTAGGAAAAGCAAAAATGTTTAAAGAAAGTGATGTAAAAGATGGTGCTGTTGTAATTGATGTTGGAATCAATAGAGATGAAAATGGTAAGCTTTGTGGAGATGTTGATTTTGAAGATGTCAAAGACAAAGTATCTTACATAACACCTGTTCCTGGAGGAGTAGGACAAATGACTGTGGCAAATTTAGGTAAAAATACTGTAAAGGCATATAAATTAAAATTAAATAAATAAGTATAAAAATATCATGCAAAAAAATTGTATGATATTTTTTTGTCAACAGATAATATTTTTTCATAACATATATTTATTTAATTTTAAGTTTGCTGTATACTTATAAATAAGAGTAGTAATAAGAAAAATATAATTTATTTGTATTTATTACTATAAGTTCTAAATTAGGAGTTTGATGTATATGAAAAAAATTAAAAACACTACGAACATACGTACGGCCTGGGGGGGGGGTACTTTTAAATAAAAAGGGAATAATCCCTGTTTTTGTTGTGATTTTGACAATACTTACAGTACTAATTTCAATAGGCTACGCCGCGCTTAATACAAATTTAAACGTTTCTGGCGAAGCCTTTTTACGTGTAAAAGAAAATATAAGAATATCAAGAATAGAAATGAGTAATGCTGAAAATGATGGCTATGAAACATATAATCCAGAGTATTCAAAGAAGGGTACAAAAACATATTCAACATTGTCTAATAAAAACTCAACAATAACATATACAGTTCAAATGACTAATACAACTGGTGCCAAGTATACCGTCTCCAGTATAGAAATATCAAATACAAATTCAAACGTAAGTTGCACACCAAACATTGCAAAAGGAAGTATAATAGAGGCGGGAATATCAGATTTTGCAATAGATGTTAAATATAACGCTGCAAATGATTTAACAGAAAGCATCGAAAATGTTTGTGATATAAAGTATGAATTTATTCCACTAGATACAACCCCTCCAGTATTGACTGCGGAAATAATATCACAAGAAAATAAAACAGCTAAGTTAAAAATAACAGCAACTGATGAAGATGGTGGAAGTGGTCTATCAACTGACAACATTTATAAATATTGTTTATCAACGAGTAGTGAAGAAGCAAAGGAATGTACATGGACAAATTATATAAGTGGAGAAGAATTTGAAGTAACTGCACCTTACAATGGAGAATATTATTTATTAGTATATTCTATAGGAGATAAAGCGGGAAATATAAGTGATGGCAAAGAAAGTATCGGAGAAGCAACAAACAAATTATACCTTCCACTATTCAATAAAATTACAGACTTTGAATACACAGGAAATGAGCAAACATATATTGTTCCAACGGATGGTTACTATAGAATTGAAGCATGGGGAGCTCAAGGATCAGATTATGGTGGAAAGGGTAGCTATACAACCGGAATCATAGAACTTAAAAAAAACACAAACTTATATGTTATAGTTGGAGGTACAAATGGTTACAATGGTGGTAATGGAACAAATCCAACAGGTGGAACTGATACGACTGGAGCAGTAAAATATGGTGGTGGTGCAACAGATATAAGATTAACACAGGGCGATAACATATTGGAAACAACAAGTTTAAATTCAAGAATAATGGTAGCAGCAGGAGGTGGTTCTGTTACCAATAATGATAGTGGTGCTAATGCTGGGATAGGTGGGACTCTTTATGGAATAGATGGTATATCTCACTTAGCAGTCATAGGTGTTGAAAATACAGGAAATGTAAAATACAATGGTGGAGGTGCAACACAAACAAGTGGTGGTAGTGGTGCAACTGGTGCAACAAACGGAGAATTTGGTTACGGTGGAAATTTTGGAGCATATACCGATGGCCATAGAGGTTCATATGGAGGTGGCGGCTACTACGGTGGTGGTGGAAGTACGTGGCATTCAGGATCTGGTGGTGGCTCATCATTTATATCTGGATATTCAGGAGTGAATGCTATAACATCAGCAAGTGATAGAACACCAACAAATAATACGCTTCATTACTCTGGAAAATATTTTATAAATAGCAATATAGAAGAAGGTACAAATGAAGGTAATGGAAAGGCTAAAATAACATATATATCAAAAGAAAAACCAGAGAGAAAAAATACAAAACTAGATAAAGTAAGATATGTAATTGACTGTGCCTGGGCTAACACTATTAATGATTATTCACATTGGGTAGAAATACAAGCAATAAGTAACGGAATAAACGTAGCAAAAGGTAAAAATGTTACAGGTGCACAAGTTTCGGACAATAATTATCCACTATCTAGAATAACTGATGGAGATATAAATAGTGAAAATTATACGGCTACTATGCCTACTGCAAGGGATAGATGTATTACTATAGATTTAGGACAAGAGTATGAATTAGATGAAGTAGCAATATGGCACTACTGGGCAGACAAAAGAACATATAGTGGTCACACAACATTCGTTGCAAGGGATTATAGTAACTGGATAAATATTACACCTCCATCAACCGAAGAAAAAAATAACGGTGATAGAATAAGTGCATACGAAGATGAGATAAAGTTAAATGCATATGTAGTTGTAAATTTACTTCCAGATAGTGGTTTTGAATTAAATCAATATAACCTTTCAACTTCTACAAAAACAAATTTAACAGAAGGTTTATCAATAGCAACTGATTTTGCGAGAAATGGTGGTAAATCTTTATTGAATTATCATAGTCAGCAGTATGCAAGTTTTTATACTGGAAGCATCATGGATATTTCAGCGGTACCTAACGATGTATATTATGCCAGAGATTGGATTTATAATATTGACCTTGGTCAATATTATGATAACGTTAAAGGAACAAGTTATATAGATCTTTCATTTTATTATGATGCAACAGAGCATTGGAGTGACACAGCCACTAAGATTAGTGATGGTAGATTAAATTCATGGCATAAAGCAGCAATTATGAGTACAGCTCCAAGTGTTAACTCAAAAATTGTACTAGCTATAGGACCAAGTAATTCTTCAAATAAACAACAACATTTTTATTCAGATAGTGTAATTCTTCTTGATTTAACCAAGATGTTTGGTTCAGGGAATGAACCAGATATAGAGTGGTGTAATAACAATATTCCTCACATAGAAGGAGCTAAGATAATATACCTTCCCAAACATAGTGACTATTATTCAGATATAGTTAATTCAAATGGTGGGTATAGAGTTAATGATGGAACATATGATTTAATAATGCTAAATGCTAAAAATGGTGAGACGCAAGTAATAACAGAAAGAAGAAGGACTGGATATACATTAACAGGATATACATTAACAAATGCATTTACAGGCACAACCACAGATTTAGGTGGAGCAAGCATAACTTTTGATCAATCTAGCAAGCAAGCCATATATACACAAGGAACTGAGTCATTGTATATAACTGCAAACTGGTCGATAAATAATTATGCTTTAACAATAAATCCAAATGGAGGAATATATAATGGCTCTACAGGTAACACAGTTATAAGTGTTCAATATGGTTCAACAACAACGTTAACAAACCCAACAAGATCTGGTTATGTATTCGCGGGATGGACACTAAGTGGTGCAGGAAGTAGTTTAAATGGAACAACATTTACAATGGGATATGAAAATGCAACACTTATAGCAAACTGGGCAACGATCGATCCTGTATCACTAAGTTATACAGGAGCAGCACAATATTACACAGCACCAGCAACAGGAAATTATGAAATAACTCTTTACGGTGCAAAAGGTGGAAATGGCGGACTTGGACTATGTAGTGGCGGTTCAGGAGGAGCCGGCGGAAACGGCGGCTATGTAAAAGCCACAGTAAGATTAACTCAAGGCCAAACCTACACAGTTTGGGTAGGGGGAAAAGGAAAAGATAGTTCATATGGAGATACTCAAGAAGGTACAGGAGGATTAAGTGATGGAGTAACCGGTGGAACTGGCGTACGTGTAAGCGGCGGCGGCGGAGGCGGCGGTGGATCAAGCTACATCGCTTTAGGAAGTACAGTATATCTAAGAGCCAACGGTGGCGGAGGCGGCGGAGGCGGTGCCGACGGAGGTTGGTATAGAAAAAGTAATGGTTCAACAACTTGCGGAGGATGTAAGTATAGAAACATGGGAGCAGGAGGAGCAAGAGGTGGAAACGGAGGTGGCGGTACAGCTGGAGGAAACGGTGCAGCTAATAGTTGCCAAGCATCAGGTAGTGCCGGTTCTGCTGGAACATATTATGCAAACACAACATATTCAACAGTAACAGCCTCAGGAAGTACAGGAACTGGTAATGGAACTGCAACAATAAAATATGTACCTTAAAAAAATTAAATAAAAATTAGGAAAAATCACCTTTAAGTGTTATCATACTAGTAGGTGATTTTTTTATGGTAGCAAATGTTTTAGTAGAACTTTCAAATAGAAATATAGATAAAACTTTTACATACAATATTCCGAATGAGTTAGAAAATTTAATTAAAGTTGGAATAAGAGTACTAGTGCCTTTCGGTAAACAAACATTAGAAGGCTTTGTATTAAGTATAAGTGAAAATACAAACTCTGAGATAGAACTTAAAGATATTATTAAACCAATTGATGATGAAGTAATACTAAATGAAGAATTACTAGAATTAGGCAAGTTCATTAAAAGGAAAACACTAAGTACTTTGATAAGTGCTTATCAGGTAATGCTACCCAAAGCTTTGAAAGCGGATAAAAAGACTAAAATAAATAAATCATATGAATCAAATATTATTATAAAAGATGAGAAACTTTTAAAAGATTACAAGCTTACAGATAAGCAAAAGATAATAATCGATGAGATAAGAAACGGCAAAAATGATAAAAAGCATCTTAAAGATCTTGCAGCATCCAGTCTTACAACACTCTTAAACAAAGGTATACTTGAAGAAGTTTTAAGTGAAAAGTACCGACTTTCTATTGAAAATAAAAAGGAATACAAAAAAGTAGAGTTAAATGATGAACAAAAAAATGCTGTTAACACAGTTCTATCTGATTTAGATAAATCAAATACTTATTTACTATATGGTGTTACAGGAAGTGGAAAAACAGAAGTTTATATGGAAATTATAGATGCTATGCTTTTACAAGGAAAAACTGCTATTGTACTTGTTCCAGAAATATCATTAACACCACAAATGGTAGAAAGATTTTCTTCAAGGTTTAAAGAAAATATTGCTATTCTTCACAGTAGATTAAATGATGGAGAAAAGTATGATGAATATCGCAAAATTGCTCGCGGAGAAGTAAAAATAGTAATAGGGGCTAGAAGTGCTATTTTTGCACCACTTAAAAATATTGGTGTAATAATTGTAGATGAAGAGCACACAACAAGTTATAAACAAGAAAGCACTCCAAAATATAATGCCATAGATATAGCAGTAGAAAGGGCAAAACATCATAATGCACAAGTTGTCCTAGGAAGTGCAACTCCAACTCTTGAAAGCTTTGCCAAAGTAATAAAAGGTATATACAAACTTATTGAATTAAAAAAGCGTGCTAACAACAAAGCTTTGCCAACAGTTACTCTTGTGGACATGAATAAAGAAAAAAATAGAAACAATCACTTTTCTAAAACACTTATCCAAGAAATTCAAAACACCTTAGATAGAAAAGAACAAGTAATTCTTCTTCTAAATAGAAGGGGTTATTCTTCTTTTGTAACTTGCTCTAACTGCGGGTATGTAAGTAAATGTCCTAACTGTGATATAACTCTTACTTATCATAAAACAAGTGATATGGAAAGATGTCATTACTGTGGCTATGCTACAAAAAGAAAAGAAGTATGCCCAGAATGTCACGAAAAAGCTATTGAACAATTAGGGTATGGAACAGAAAAAATTGAAGAAGAATTAAAAAGTTTGTTTAATGCAAGGGTAATTAGGATGGATCTTGATACAACTGGTACAAAAGGAGCACACGAAAAAATAATTTCAGCATTTAGAAATCAAGAGTATGACATTCTTCTTGGAACACAAATGATAGCTAAGGGATTAGATTTTTCAAACGTAACTTTAGTAGGAGTAATAAATGCTGATACTTCTCTTATGATTCCTAATTTTAGAAGTAGTGAATACACATTTGACTTGTTATCCCAAGTATCAGGAAGAAGTGGAAGAGGAGAGAAAAAAGGTACCGTAATAATTCAAACATTTAATCAAGATCACTATGCTATAAAGCTTGCAAAGACACATGACTACATGGCATTTTTCAAAGAAGAAATGAAAATAAGAAAAACACTACAGTACCCACCATACTGCTTTCTAGTATCTATAAAGGTTATTAGTAAAGATTATAATCTTGCCCAAGCAGAAAGTAATTTAATAGCTAAAAGATTAAGAGATAATCTTTTAAATTCAACTGTTCTAGGGCCATCAATTGGAAGTACATTTAAAATAAATAATACTTACAGATTTGGAATAATAATAAAATATAAGAAAGAAGATAATCTATATCCATTTTTAGAGAAAATGCTAGATTATTATAAAATAAATGATAAAATAAGGTTAGATATTGATTTTAATCCAATAACGTTATAAGGGGGATTTGTAATGAAGGATTCTAAACCGGTAGGTAGATACAGTCTAATACTAGAAAAAGAAGGGGTAAAATATTGTTATGATTTTGAAAAAGGATCTTTTAGAGAGTTTGACAAGAAAGGTCCTTATAAAACTAAACTAAGTAAAATAGATGCATTTACTTCTTATTGTGATTCAAAAGAACAGTTTTTAACTCTTCAAGGTTTGGAAGATGATGGAAAACTTTATATAAGTTATAATCATGAAGGTGAAAATGTATTAAGATGTGTCTTTGATAATAAATTTTGGAATACTGTGGCTTTAACAGCTCACGATAACAAAGTAGATTTTGCAAATAAAGATATTGATGATAAACTTAAAGAGATTTTCTCTGCAATTTGTGATCCAAATTCAGAATATTATAGATATATAGTAGAAAATCCTAAAAGAACCATCAGGTTGTCACCAAAGATACTTGAATGTATTCACCTAGCACATAAACATTCAGTAAACTATGAATATAGAAAGAAAATGGGTGAAAATACAGGATTAGAATATCAAAGTGACTTTAGAGGTTACTATGAAGATTTAAGAAAAAATATAAGAAGATATAGAGACTTTAGAGTTTTAAATCTCTCTTACGATGTGTTTACTAAAAGTAAAGAAAAATCAAAACAAGATAAAAAAGAAGTAAGTGTTAAACAATTGTCTATGAATTCTTATCTAAATGGTGTACAAGAGTAACTTTTGTACGTTTTTTCCTTGAATTATAATAAAAAAATGTGATATAGTCTTATTGGTACTAAAAATAAGTTAGCGCGTATAACTTGTTTTTTTGTCTTAGTTATATAAATTATGGAGATGATAAAGTGGTAAAATATGATGAAAGTTCAATAAAAATATTAGAAGGATTAGAAGCAGTTAGAAAAAGACCTGGTATGTATATTGGTTCTACTGATAGAAAAGGTTTACATCATCTCGTATGGGAAATTGTCGATAATGCAGTTGATGAGGCCATAAATGGTTATGGTGATTATATAAAAATAACAATGTATAAAGATGGAAGTGTAAGTGTAGAAGACCATGGAAGAGGTGTTCCGGTTGGAATGCATTCATCTGGAAGAAGCACACCAGAGGTAATATACACAATACTTCATGCTGGTGGTAAATTTGAAGAAGGAGGATACAAAGTATCAGGAGGTCTTCATGGAGTCGGTGCCAGTGTAGTAAATGCTTTAAGTAAATGGATGGAAGTATCTATAAAGAAAGATAAAGAAGAATACTTTATAAGATTTAAAGATGGTGGAAAGGTTGATGTTCCTCTAAAAAAGGTTGGTACAACCAATAGAACTGGTACAACAGTAAGATTTTTACCAGATAATGAAATATTCCCAGTATGTAATTTTTCTTTTTCTACAATATGTGAAAGAATGCAAGAGTCAGCTTTCTTACTTAAAGGAATTACTATAGAAGTTGTAGATGAAATAACTGGAAGAGATAATAAATATCATTACGAAAATGGTTTAACAGAATTCGTTGAATACCTAAATGAAGATAAAAATACTCTTCACAAAGTAATTGCTTTTGAAGGCGTAAAGGATAATATTGAAGTAGATATTGCAATGCAGTACACTGATACTTATCAAGAGAATATAATATCATTCGTAAATGATGTTAAAACACCAGATGGTGGAAGCCATGAAGTAGGATTCAAAACAGCACTTACTAGAGTATTTAATGATTATGCTAAAAATAATGGCTATGTTAAAACCAAAGACAAACCGTTAGAAGGTAGCGATGTAAGAGAAGGATTAACTGCTATTATAAGTTTAAAAATACCAGAAGCACTTTTACAGTTTGAAGGCCAGACAAAAGGTAAACTTGGTACTCCTCTTGCACGTACAGTAGTAGAAACGATAGTAAGTGAAAAATTACAGTTTTTCTTAGAGGAAAACAAAAAAGTTGCAACAGATATTTTAGATAAATCACTAAAAAGTAAGATTGCAAGGGAAGCTGCAAGAAAAGCAAGAGAAGAAGCAAGAAAAGGTAAAACAAACAGCAAAAAAGAACGTGCCCTATCAGGAAAGTTAACTCCTGCTCAATCTAAAAACAAAAACAAAAACGAACTTTTCCTAGTAGAGGGTGATTCAGCTGGTGGTTCTGCAAAGCAAGGAAGAGATAGAAAATTCCAAGCAATATTACCTCTTCGTGGTAAAGTAATAAATACTGAAAAAGCAAACCTTGATGATATTTTTAAAAATGAAGAAATTAACACAATGATTTATACAATTGGTGCCGGTTATGGCCCAAATTTTGAAATTGAAGACTGTGAATATGATAAAGTTATAATCATGAGCGATGCTGATGAAGATGGTGGACATATACAGTGCTTACTATTAACTTTCTTTTATCGTTACATGAAACCTTTAATAGAAGCTGGAAAACTTTACATAGCTCTTCCGCCATTATTTAAAATAACATCAGGTAAAACAGTCGAATACGCATACAACATGGATGAAATGAAAGCAAAAACTAAAAATAAAAAATGTGAAGTTCAAAGATACAAAGGATTAGGTGAAATGAACGCCGATCAGCTAGCAGATACAACAATGAACCCTGATACAAGGAAACTAATTAGAGTTAAAATTGATGATGCTTTATTAGCAGAAAAAAGAGTAAGTGTTCTAATGGGAGATTCTGTTGAACCAAGAAAACAGTGGATTGAAGAAAACGTAGAATTCTCGCTTGAAGATGATTATAAAATTAAAGTATAAAAAGGAGAAGCAGTATGGCCTTAATAGCGGACAAAAAAACAAGCAAAAACTTGGAAAACAGAATTGATGAATTTAGTAAATTTGGAATGACTTTTTACTATCTATTTGAAGAAGGAAGAATAAGTATGTTAGAACTTGAAAATCTTTTCTTTTCAAAAGATGATGATAAGTCATCATTTGCATACATGAATATTCTAAGAAGAATTAAACAAAGTGATATAGATTCTTCATTATCAAAGTATAAAAGTATATATCCAAATGAAAAATTATTAGATGAAACAGTTTACGAAGCAAATCTAAATATCCTTTATATAAAGAAACTTATAAATACAGTTCTTTCTACATCAAAGGATAGGCTAGATAAAGTATATATAAATACATACAATTATTTATTAAGTAGGTGATAAAATGAAAGATGCTCTTGATAGAATTTACGAGTATTCACTTGAAGAAATAATGGGGCAAAGGTTTGGTAGTTATTCTAAATATATTATTCAGGATAGAGCAATACCAGACGTAAGAGATGGATTAAAACCAGTACAAAGAAGAATTATATTCTCAATGTATAAAGAAAAAAATACATACGATAGACCATATAGAAAAAGTGCTAAAACAGTTGGAGACGTTATAGGTAATTACCATCCACATGGAGATACATCTATATATGAAGCAATGGTAAGAATGAGTCAAGACTGGAAACTTAGAACACCTTATATCGATATGCATGGTAACAATGGATCAATAGATGGTGATTCTCCTGCTGCATACCGTTACACAGAAGCAAGACTTTCTAAGATCAGTAATGAGTTAATCTGTGATATAGATAAAGATACTGTAGAGTTTGCACCAAACTTTGATGATACAATTATGGAGCCAACAGTATTACCGGCTAAATTCCCAAACCTTTTAGTAAATGGTTCAACAGGAATATCTGCAGGTTATGCTACTAATATTCCACCTCACAATTTAGGGGAAATAATAGAGGCAACTATCAAAAGAATAGATAGTCCAAATTGTACTCTTGATACTCTTATGTCTATTGTTAAAGGGCCAGACTTTCCAACTGGAGGAATTGTAGAAGGAATTGATGGAATAAGAAAAGCTTATGAAACAGGAAGAGGAAGAGTAATAGTAAAAGCAAGAACTTTCTTCGAAGAAAGCAAAGGTAAAGTATCACTAATTGCCACAGAGATTCCTTATGAAGTAAATAAAGCAGCTCTTGTAAGAAAAATAGATGAAATTAGAATAGATAAAAAACTAGATGGAATCGTTGAAGTAAGAGATGAATCAGACCGTGATGGTTTAAGAATAGCAATAGATATTAAAAAAGATGCTAATAGAGATGTTATATTAAATTACTTATTAAAAAATACAGAACTACAAATATCATATAACTTTAATATGATAGCAATAGTTAAAAGAGTACCAAGGCAGCTTGGACTAGCACCAATTCTAGATGCATATATTGATCATCAAAAAGAAGTTATAACTAGAAGAACAAAGTTTGATTTGGAACATGCTAAGGCAAGACTCCATATAGTAGAAGGTTTAATTAGATGCTTATCAATCTTAGATGAAGTTATTAAAGCGATACGTGCTAGTAAAAATAAGACTGATGCCAAAGAAAACTTAGTAAAACTATTTGATTTTACCGAAGTTCAAGCAGAAGCTATTGTTACATTGCAATTGTATAGATTAACTAATACTGACGTAACACTTCTTGAAGAAGAACTAAGAAACTTAAACGCTTTAAAAGAAAGATTAGAAGAAATTCTTCGTGATGAAAATGTTTTGAAGAGTGTTATGAAAGAAGAGTTAAGAAAAATAAAGAAAGAATATGCAACAGTTAGAAAAACAGATATAAAAGATGAAATAACAGATATAAAGATAGATACAAAAGAAATGATTACTAAAGAAGATGTAATTGTTATGGTAACTAAAGATGGTTATATCAAGAGGACATCATTTAGAAGTTATCAAGCAAGTAAAGATGAAGCAACAGTCAAAGATGGTGACTATGTAATCGGTTTATACGAGCTTAACACACTAGATGTTTTACTACTATTTACTAGTCTTGGAAATTACTTATATATTCCAGTTCATACAATTCCATCACTTGTATGGAAAGATTTAGGAAAACACGTAAGTAACATAATTAAATTAGAACAAGATGAAGAAATAATAAGTGCAATTCCTGTTACATCATTTGAGCAAGATAATAACATCATAATTGCTACAAAAGATGGAATGATTAAGAAAACACAATTAAAAGAATTTGAATCAGTTAGAAATTCTAAACCTATCTGCTGTATGAAATTAAAAGAAAATGATAGAGTGATTGCAGCATTCCAAAAAGAAGGAAATGAAATATTTATTGCTACAAAGACAGGTTATGGATTATGGTTTGATGAGGAAGACATACCAAAAGTTGGACTTAAAGCAAGTGGTGTTAAATCAATTAACTTAAAAGATGATTCAGTCGTATCAGTGTCATCATTTAATGTAAATGATACAGAGTATGTTTCTATTCTTACTGAAAAAGGAACTGGTAAGAGAGTCAAAATATCCGAGTTTGATAAATCATCACGTGCTAAAAGAGGCTTGATGATATTAAGGGAAGTTAAAACTAATCCATACAAAGTTTTGAAAGCATTTACAATACCTTCAAAGACTGTGATTGGATTAAAAGCTACCGACATTAAGTGCATAAAACTAACAGAGCTTCCTATCGCCGATAGATATTCAACTGGAACAACCGTTATTAAGGATAAATTAAAAGACGCTTTCGTAACTGTAGAGTTAAAAAAACAAAGTGATACAAAAAATGAAGATATAACAAATAATAATAAAGAAGAAAAAGAAGAAGTTAGTGAAAAAGATAAAGAAAGAGTACTATTAAAAGAAATAGATGATAGACTTCTAACTATTGAAGATTTTCTAAACTCTGACTAACATCTTTTTCTTTTTTTCTCTCTTTTTTTAGTATGTACTTTTAAAAAAAAATTTGGTATTATATATATAAAGAATAAGGAGTGATACCAATGAGTAGTAAAAATAAATGCCCAAGATGTAAAATGACAATAAAAAAAGATGCTATATTTTGTCCTTCTTGTGGTGAACCATTAGGAAATAAAGAGAAGGAAAAGGAAGAATTAAAAGAAGAAAATACTACTTTAAATGAAAAAGAAACAGAAGAAGTTATAGAAGAAAAAATAGAGAATAAAGATGAAGTAAAAGAAGAGCCAAAAAAAGAGGAAAATGAAGATAACACAGATGATGAACTTAATTTGTGGGATCTAGAAAATACCGGGGAATTTGAAAAGGATATTTTTAAAGAGCCAGAAACAAAACAAGAAGAACCAAAAAAAGAAGAATTTAAAGAGAACCTTGAAGACAAAGAAGATGAAATTGACACGGATAGTCAAGAAGATTTTGGTATTGCAAACATTAAGACAAGTGAAAAAGATATTGGCAGCATAATTTTCTTTGGAGTCGTTATAGCAGTTTTACTTTTATTCTTAATATATTTCATTTTTATAAAAGACAATAAAAAATGCGAAGTTTGTAAACACTGTCCAGATATAGATGAAGAAATAAAAGTCATCGAAAAAGAACCAACTGTTCAGTATATAAACTATAAAGGCTACAGATTTGCTATGCCACTAGACTGGAAATTTAGTGATAATTCTGGTGAATATAAATTTACTAATGAAAGTAAAAATATTTACGTAACAATGAAAGATTTAGACGATGTAACATATGAAAGTTTTATAAAAGAAGAATATCTAAAAACTTACATTGAAAAACTTCAAACTGAAGAAGATCTAACGATAAAAAAACATGAAGAAAAACTAGATGAAGGTACATATTATTATATTTTGGATGGAAGTAAGTCTAGTTATCCATATACAATTATTGCAGTAGAGAAAGAAAATGGTGTTATCCTTATAGAAACACAATATATAAATAATATGTCTTATAACTCTAAAAAAGAGGAAATAGCAAAATTTGCTACAAGCTATAAAAAAAGTATTAGCGAAGATAAAAGCTAATACTTTTTTTCATTTATAAATATAGGTGCATATGAATACACATCAATATTTTTTTCTCTTATTAAATAATAAATAGAGTCAGTTTTCAATTCTGTTTCAAGAAATTTTATATTTTTCTTATTAACGTTCGTAATAAAAGGAATCTTAGTATCCTTTTTTAGTTTGTTTAAATATTTTTTGCCTTTTTCATTAAACCCAAGAATTCTAATGTATGAAAGGCTTCTATCTTTAGCATCCTCTTTAGTAAAAGATGTTAAGATATGTGTAAGCATTCTTGATATTCTGTTGTAAGTATATCTTTTTGATTTTATTTTATATACTAAGTCATCAAGGCTATAACAGTTTCTAATCGAAGATACTATCTTATTTTCAATGCCCTCATCAACAGTTTGATACTTTTTAATATTTTCTTTTTCAGTTAATATTTTATATTTTAAAAGTTTAAAATAATTATCATCATAATTTTTATAGTCAATATTGCAAGATACAACGCTTGGTACATATGTATCTATATTTTCATTTCTTTTAATCTTTTCTCTTATACTTGCTGCACTGCTTATTTCGCCGGTTGTACTTTTATCATGATAATTGTTTGTCCTTTTTATAGAAATAGGAGTAATATTATAATTGTTTCTTATAATTTCTTTTATGTAAGAAAGTGCTAGTAAATCATTTGGGGTATTTACTTTATCACCTTCAAAGCTTTGAAGTGCCAAAGACATAGCAGTAGGGAAGTTATAACCTTCATCTAAAAGAGTTTTAACTTTTTCACCATACTTATTATCATAAAGCTGAATTTTAGCAAGCGATGTTAATTTTTCTACATCATTTGACTCAGTACCAAAAACTACTTTATCACATTTTAAAGCATTTAAAATCTTAATAGCCCCTTCTGCAAATACATCAGCACTCTGTGTAGCATAAATAAATGGAAGCTCTACTACTAAATCAATACCATAATGAAGAGCAATAGAAGTTTTTTCATATTTATCCATTACACTAACATTACCACGTTGTAAAAAATTTCCTCCAAGTACTAATATAATTTCTTCATCTTTAGCAAGTTCTTTAACTTTTTCTAAATGATATAGATGCCCATTATGAAAAGGATTATATTCACATATTATACCAACTGCCATAAAATCACTTCCTCAAAAAGTATTATACAAATAAAAAGTTAAAAGTTCTAGTAATTTCTAACAGTTTATAGTATAATGCTCTTGGTGATACAATGATTGACTTAACTGAGATAATGACTAATTTTAAAGAATCAATTGATTTAGATAGCGAATATGATTTATCTAGCACTATTACAAGTGGAGACATACTTGACTTAAGTAAAATTACTTTAAAGGGAAAAATTGAAAAAGAAGAAGATGGAATATATATAAAAGCTAATGTGGAAGGTAAAATGAAGATTAGAGATTCTGTTACACTTGATGAAGTTTGGTATCCTTTTTCTTTTGAAATTGATGAAAATTTAGATGAAACTTTAAAAAATGGTGAAAATAGTCTTGATATTATTGAACTTTTATGGCAAAATATTGTATTGGAAGTCCCCCTTAGATATACAACTGTTGAAAATACTGACGAATATAAGGGTAAAGGCTGGAAGTTGGTTAGTGAAGAAGAATTACACAAAGATAATCCTTTTAGTGCACTATTAGATGAAAAAGATAGGAGTGATTAAAGATGGCAGTACCTTTTAGAAAAGTTTCAAAAACTAGAAAGAGAATGAGAAGAAGTCACAATGCTCTAGAAACAGTAGGAACTACAGTATGTAAAGAATGTGGTGCAACAATCAAACCACATCGTGTTTGCAAGAACTGTGGAACATACAAAGGAAAAAAAGTTGTTGAAACAAAAGATGCTGAATAAGCATTTTTTATTTTGCTAAAATTGATGAGAAGAGAAAAACGTGTTATACTGTACAAATATTTGAGGGGGAAGTTATGAAAGAATATTTATATTACTTGGCTGTGCAATATGAAAAAGCAACTGGCGAAAAATGTAAAGATTTGATTTCGTTAGTATATTCAAAAGCATTTAGTGATTGGCTTAGAAAAAGAAGAAAAATGGGTGAAAAATATTCACGAATGTTACAAGAAACAGGAATATTGGATTTTGATGATCCTTATACTGTAGAAGTTGGAAAAGGATGTCTAGATACTCTCGTAAAAGAATCATCAAATGCAGTTATCACTCCATATGCAAAAGGCCTTGATATAAGAATAGGTAAAGTAATAATTTCACCAGGTTTTAAAGTTAATTATGGAGTACCAACGTTAGTTGCTAATGATGATGTTACAGAAATAAGTCTTACTTCAAACAATCAGTTGACTTTTATGACACAAAATCCATATACTCCTGTCCATATAAAAAATTGGGAACAATTATATAACAGTGGTAATTCTGAAATAATAGTAGGAGTCTTTGGAGATATACATGATGAAGACAGAGAAGAAAAAGCAAGACAATTAGAAATGCTTGAAAGGAAAACACAAGGAAGTTTAACTAAAATAGAAGAGACTGATGGAGATACTTATTTAACAGTTGTTACTAGTAATCCAAACACTTTATTAAAAAAATATAAATAAAAAATACTTTCATATTATATTTTGAAAGTATTTTTTTGTTTTTCTTGTTAAGAAATTTTGTTTGTGGTATTATACTTAATATAGAGGAGGATTTATGAAAGGTAAGAAGTATATAGTTGGCATGTTAGGATTAACAGTAGCAGGTGCTTTAGTTCTAACAGGATGTGGAAATAACAAAAATAGTGAACAAAAAGATGAAGGAAAAAAACTAGTATGTACACTAGATATGAGTAGTGAGTTAAGTGGTTTAGGAAATATGTCTACTTCAATTGAATTTGATTATGACAAAGATGGAAAAGAGATTAAAAAGGCTACTCTTGGAATAGATGTAGAAATAACAAGCGAAGATGTTACAGATGAAATGTTAGAAGCACTTGAGAAAAATCTTAAAGAAAACTGTAACGATGCAACAGCTGAGTTCGATAGCTGTGATGTTACAAGAAACGAGAAAAAAATTCAATATAAAGCAGTTGGAGATCCTAAAAAGATGGAAGATTTATCTGATATAGGTGACAGTCAAGCAATAGAAGACGTTAAGAAAGCTGTAGAAAATGAAGGATTTGCTTGTAAATAGTAAATCTTTTTTTGACAATTTAATAATAATCTATTAAAATGTCTATTGGTGAATTTTATGACTAATTATCAAATAATCTTAGATGAGACAATAAATAATATTGTAAAAGAGAACAAAAGACCAAAACTACTTCTACATAGTTGTTGTGCACCTTGTTCATCATATGTGCTTGAGTATTTAACAAATTACTTTGATATAACTGTATTTTATTATAACCCCAATATTTCATCATATGAGGAGTATGAAAAAAGATATAAAGAAGTTCAAAGATTCATCCATGATTTTGGGCTTGAAAACAAAGTATCATTCATAAATGGTAGTTATGACAATGATAAATACGAAAAGTTAATTAAAGGATTAGAAAACGAAAAAGAAGGTGGCACAAGATGTGAAAAGTGTTACTATCTAAGGCTTGAAGAAACATGTAAATATGCCAAAGAACATGGTTTTGACTATTTTACAACAACACTTTCAATTAGTCCTTACAAAAATTCTGAAAAGCTAAATAGCATAGGAAAAAAACTAGAAGATAAGTATGACGTTTTGTATCTATTATCTGATTTTAAAAAGAAAAACGGCTACAAAAGAAGCATTGAATTGTCAAGAGAATATAACTTATATAGGCAAAATTATTGCGGTTGTATATACTCACAAAAGGCTTCTCTTAATTTAGAAAAAAACTAGAAATGTACTAGTCTTTTTTTTTATTGTATGATAAACTTATAGAGTAAATGGGATATGGGATGATGCTAGTGAAAAGTAAGATATTATATATCATGGTATGTATTGTTGGTATAATACTTTTAACGACTGGGATAATATATTTAATCAATGATGTGAACTACACGGAAATGGTTTGCCAATATGGAAAAACAACAGGTAATTTTAATACCAGTATAGAATATTTGTTCAAATTTGATATAAACAAAAATGTTATTGGTATTGATTACACAATGGTAATAAAGGATGAAGGTAGTAGTTCAAAAGAGACTTTAGAGTATTACTGTAGTGATTACCAAAATAAAAGATATATAAAAGATTGTAAAATAACGAAGCCAGCAGAAGGATATATACAAGCCAAAATGACTGCTAACTTAGATTCAAACTCAAAGTCAAATCTTAAATTTAGTGATTATAAAAATATGACTTTGGGAGCAATAAAAATAGATTTTCAAAATATGGGAGTGGTTTGTACAATATTATGATAGTAAAACGCATTATAACGGGAGAACTTGAAGAAAACTGCTACATTATTGAAATAAATGATGAGTGTATTATAGTAGACCCAGGTGATGACTATGAAAAAATTAAAGAAAAAATATCAAAGAAAATAGTAGGTATATTTATAACCCATCACCATCATGATCATATCGGAGCATTAGAAACATTAAAAAATGATTATGACTATGAAATTCCTGTTTATGAGTATAAAAATTTAAAAGAGTCAACGTATAATATTTCTTCTTTCAACTTTGAGGTTATTTATACGAAAGGACATAGTGATGACTCTATAACATTTTATTTCCCAAATGAAAAGGTAATGTTCACCGGAGACTTTCTATTTAAAAACACTATAGGAAGATGTGATATGCTAGGTGGATCTGTAAAGCAAATGAATGATTCAATAGAAAAAATTAAAAAATATTCTGATGATATAGTAATTTATCCTGGACATGGAGATAAAACAACTTTAAAATATGAAAAAAGCAATAATTATTATTTTAATTATAATTGGAGGTAGTTAATATGTATATTGATTTAGTGGTTGTAATTATACTTCTTTTACTTGTATTATTTTTCTTTAGAAGGTTTTCAAGTTTTGTTTATGCAGTGGCAATAATAGATATATTCTTTAGAATAGTAACATTCTTAAAAGATAATGTACCAGTGCCAGAATTAAAAGTTCTAATAGAAAAATATTTTCCGAGCAGTATTGCTGCCATTATAGGAAAATATTCAAGTGGCATTTTTTATACAATACTAATGTGGATCTTTGTCTTTATATATATGTGCTTCTTGTTCTATGTTACAAGAACATTTATCCATAAGAAGAAATAATTAGAAAGAAGGAAGAAAAATGGCAAAGTATTTTGTTGAACCATATGTAACATATTACAATAAGCTTGCATCAGCATCATCCATTACATCTTCAGCATCTACAGTAAAAGATGAAAGCGATGAACTTTTAAATACTTATGGAAGATTATCAGCACAAGTAGAAGGTGCAATGTGGCAAGAACTAGGTTATGTAGAACTCGCTTCAAACAGTGTTCCACATTTAGCAAGTTATGCAAAAGAATTGAACAATAATATTACAACAGGTTTAGTTGTTGCATGTAATAAATCAATAAATGAACTTTATCCAACATTAGTAACTTTTAAATCAAAAGATGAGGAATATGAAAATACTATGAGTGCTTTATCTCAAGCACAAGAGAAAATAAAAACTATTTCATCAACAAAAAAAGATAGTAAAGGTAATAATGTTCGTAATGAAGAGTATTATAGCTTATCAGATAAAATTACAGCTTATAATGAAAGTATAGTAAAATTAAGGCAAGAATTAGAAGAGTTAAAAAAATCAGCTAATGATAAAGTAAATGATATAAAAATGCTAGATGGAAGTATAACTTTGTCTGACATAACAACTTCAAGTGAACAAGCAACAGATAGTACACAGATAACAGAGCAAGAAGAAACAGAAACAACCAAAGAAGACACAAAAGAAACTAATGAAGAACAAACTACAATAACGAATGGAGTTACTTATAGTGGTACAACAGGTAAAACAAGAGTTGACACAAACTGTGGAAGTCAAGAAAAAGGTTATAGCCGTATCGTTTATACGTCACGTGGAAAAGTTATAAAAGTATTCCAACAAGCATGGAATGAAAACTTACAATATGCATCAGGCGGAGGCCTAAGAGGTAAAGGGTGCGGATACAATGCACTTGCCAGTATCTTAACAGCAGTAGATTCAAGTATAACTCCAGAAAAGGTATTCAAAATGGGAACTGGCAGTGACTTATATGCTAGTGCTGTAAAGAAAATTGTTGAAAACAACTATGGAATACCAGTTGGTTATCGTTTAAAAGGTGATATGAATAGAAGTGATTATTACAAAAAAATCGCAAAAGAACTTTCTAAAGGTAACATGGTTATATGTACTGTTGTGGCAGGACCAGATGCTAAATATACTAGAAGAGGACATTGGGTTAGCTTAGTTGATTATGATCCTGCAACTAACCAGGTATGGGTAACAGATTCTAACGACAGAAATAATAAAAACGCAGGTCCTATCGATTTAATTACATTCTTAAAAAATTATGAAGTTAATTCAAATATAGTTTATTTAAATGATACAAGCGGTTATATTGAGGATTGCAGAATCAGTGGGAAGACAAACGATACAATGCTTGCAAAAATTACAAATACAAGTAAAAATGCTTAAAAAGCTTGTATTATCAAAGATTTTATAATATAATAACTTTAACAACAAGTGGAATAGCATTCCACTTTTTATATTGATGAGGTGATTTTGTGAAAGAGAAGATTTTAGAAATAATAGGAAATAGTCTTGATAAGCTAAACGTATACGTATATGATGTCGTATATGAAAAAGAAGGCGGATTCAACTATTTGAGAGTTATTTTAGACAGTAATGACATAATAGATATGAATAAAGTTGTAGAAGCAAGTAAGATAATAAACCCAATATTGGATAAAGCAAATCCAATTGAAGACAAATATATTCTTGATGTATATGCTAAATCAAAAGGAGATGAGTAAGATGAACGGAAAAGAATTTATTAAAGCTGTTGACGCCATTGTTAAAGAAAAAGGAATCGAAAGAGAAGTTGTTTTTGAAGCAATGGAACAAGCTCTTGCAACAGCATATAAGAAAAACTTCAATTCACTAACTAATTCAAAAATTTTAATAGATAGAAATAGTGGTGATATAAAAGTATATTCTTATAAAAAAGTAGTACCAGATGAAATGGATACTGAAGAGTACCTAGACGAATTAGAAGAAAATCCAGAAGAAGGAAAAGAAGAGTTTGATCCTGATTATCACATAACACTTACAGAAGCAAGAAAGATAAATAAAGCTCTAAATATTGGAGATACTATTGATACAGAAGTTACACCAAAAGATTTTGGACGTGTAGCAGCATCAACAGCAAAACAAGTAATAATTCAAAAAATAAGAGAAGCTGAAAGAGCATCAATTCTTGGAGAATATGGTGATAAACAAGATGAGCTTTTAGTAGGTACAGTTGAACTAGAAGATACTGATAACTATTTTATTAACCTTGGAAGAAGTAATGGAATACTTCCTAAAAAAGAATGCATTCCAGGTGAAAAAATAGAAATGGGAAAACAAATTAAAGTATATGTAAGCAAAGTTGATAACAGTGGAAAGGGTTTATTTATACTTTTATCTAGAAACCATTATGGATTCTTAAAAAGATTATTTGAACTTGAAATTCCTGAAATTAACGATGGAAACGTTCTAATATACAGTGTTGCACGTGATGCTGGTTCAAGAAGCAAAGTTGCAGTATATTCAGAAAATCCTAACATCGATCCAATTGGAGCATGTATCGGAGAAAAAAGTAGCAGAATTTCAAGAATAATTGAAGAAATAAATGGTGAAAAAATTGACCTAGTTAAATATGACAAAGATCCTGCAGTGTTTATTGCAAATGCACTTTCACCAGCTAAAAACTTACATGTAATAATAACTGATCCTAAGAAACAAGAATCAATAGTAGTAGCAGGAGATGACGATTTCTCATTAGCTATTGGTAAAAAAGGACAAAATGCTCGTTTAGCATCAAAATTAACACATTATAAAATAGATATTAAAAATACTGAACAAGCAAAAGAAATGGGAATAAATTTTAAAAACTAAAGGGTGATATATAATGAAGCAAAAGAAAATACCACTTAGAAGTTGTGTTATAAGTAAAGAAAAATTACCCAAGAAGGAATTATTAAGAATAGTTAGAACTCCTTCTAGTGATGTGCAAATTGACTTAACAGGAAAGTTAAATGGTCATGGAGCATATATTAAAAAGGACAAAGATGTAATTCTAAAAGCCAAGAAAACGAAAGCTTTAGAAAGACATCTAGAAGTTAGTATAAAAGATGAATTATATGATGAAATGTTAGAAATGGTGGGAAAAGAAAATGAATAAAATAGAAAAAATACCAACATGGGATGAATATTTCATAGAAATGTCAAAACTAGTAGCAAAAAGATCAAACTGTGTAAGTAGAAAAGTAGGAGCTGTAATAACTGTAGATAATCAAGTTGTAACAACTGGTTATAATGGAGCACCTAAAGGACTTAAACACTGTGTTGACATGGGTGGATGCCTAAGAAAATTAAACAACATAGAATCTGGAACAAGACAAGAAGTCTGCCGTGCTGTTCATGCAGAACAAAATGCTATTATAAGTGCAGCGATCAAAGGTGTAAGTATTAAAGGTGGAACAGTTTATGTAAATACATATCCATGTTCAATTTGTACAAGAATGCTTATAAATGCTGAAATTAAAAGAATAGTATATGATAGTGATTATAGTGATCCACTATCTAAAAAGATGCTAGAAGAAAGTGGTATAGAAGTAGTAAAATACCAAGAAAAATAAAAATTAAAGAAAGAGGTGATTAGCATGATGAGTATATTAGAATATGCTGCTGATGTTAAAAAAAGTGTAGGATACATAATGACTTTGTGTGAAAGACTTAATATTAAACACGATAGTGAAAATGATATGTTAACTGAGGATGATATCATTTTGCTAGATGGAGAAATCGAAAATGGTGTTGATGAAGAGGCTTTACGTGAAATTGAACAAGATGAAGCACTAGATGAAAAAGTAGAACAAATGCTAGGTGTAGAAAAACTAGAAATGGGTTCTGCAAAAGGAAAAGAAAAAGTAAAATCAAAGTCAGACCGTGTTGAAAACAACAAAATGAAGTTTCAAAAAGAAAGAAAAGAGTTATATAAACACAGAGAAAAGTTAAAGACAAACGATAAAACTGAAGAAGAAAACGTTTTACTTTACAAAGAGAATATGACTGTGTCACAATTAGCCGAAGCTTTAAAAGTAACTAGCACAGAAATAATTAAAAAGTTAATGCGCCTTGGCATAATGGCAAATATAAATTATCCTCTTTCTTATGAAATAGTAGAAATAGTAGCACTTGATTATGATAAAGAAGTTAAAAAGGAAGAATCAAGTGATATAAGTAACTTTGAAAAATATGAAGTAAATGATAAAAAAGAAGATCTTGAAGATAGACCTCCAATAGTAACTGTAATGGGACATGTTGACCATGGTAAAACATCACTTTTGGATAGAATAAGACAAACTGATGTTGTAAGTGGTGAAGCAGGTGGAATTACGCAAGCAATTGGAGCATATCAAACTGTTTGCAATGGTAAAAAAATAACATTTATCGATACACCAGGGCATGAAGCTTTTACTGAAATGAGAGCACGTGGAGCAAGTATCACTGACATAGTTATTATCATAGTAGCAGCAGATGATGGTGTAAAACCACAAACTAAAGAAGCAATCGACCATGCAAAAGCAGCTAAAGTTCCTATCATTGTAGCAATCAACAAGATAGATAAAAAAGAAGCAAATGTTGAAAGAGTAATGACAGAATTATCTGAATATGGTCTAACACCAGAAGCTTGGGGTGGAGATACAATATTCAATAATATTTCTTGTAAAACTGGTGAAGGAATCGACAAACTTCTTGAAAACATAATCCTTTTAAGTGAAATGGCAGAACTTAAAGCAAATCCTTCAAGATATGCAATAGGAACCGTTATTGAATCTAAACTTGATAAAAAGACAGGAGTAGTAGCAAGCCTTCTTGTTCAAAATGGAACATTAAGACTTGGAGATCCTGTAGTAGTAGGAACAGCATGTGGTAAGATAAGATCTCTTAAAGATGATAAAGGAAGAGACTTAACAGAAGCACAACCTTCTATGCCAGTAGAAATTACTGGTATCAGTGAAGTTCCACAAGCTGGAGACAGATTCATGGCTTTTGAAACAGAAAAACAAGCAAGAAGTGTTGCAGAAAGAAGAAAATTAAGAGCAAAAGCTAAAGATACTAATAGAACTGGTATGACACTTGATGACTTATTTGGAGCAATTCAAGAAGGTGTCAAAGAAATAAGTGTTGTATTAAAAACAGATGTTAATGGAAGCCTAGAAGCTATCAAACAAAGCTTAGCTAAAATAAATGTTGATGGTGCTAAGGTAACAGTTATAAGAGGAGGAGTTGGAACTATTACTGAAAGTGATGTCGTTCTAGCCCATGCATCAAATGCTATTATAATTGGGTTCAATGTAAGACCATCAGCATCCGTAGTAGATAGCGCAAAAGAGTACAATGTAGAAATCAAGTTATATGATATTATCTACAAGATGATTGAAGATATTGAAAATGCAATGAAAGGTTTACTTGACCCAGTATATGAAGAAGTTGTAACTGGAGAAGTTGAAGTAAGACAATTATTTAAATTTTCTAAAATTGGTACAATTGCAGGAAGTTATGTAAAAAGTGGCTCTGTTAAAAATGGTGCTAATGTTAGAGTTATAAGAGATGGAATAGTAATTGCAAATACTAAGATTAAATCTTTACAAAGAGAAAAAGATCAAGTAAAAGAAGTTGCAAAAGGTATGGAATGTGGAATTACTCTTGAAAACTATCAAGATATAAGAGAAAATGATAACTTAGAAATATATGAACTAAGAGAAATAAAAAGATAAATAAGAAAGGCATATACCAAAATGTGTATGCTTTTTTTGATGTATTACTTTAACAACCTATAAATATGTGATAAAATAACTTCAAGAGGTGAGAAGAGTGGAGATAGAAAGAAAATATTTAGTAAATGAAGTTCCTCAAGGAATTTATAGAAATCACTCATTTTCCGAAATAACTCAAGGATATATATGTTTACATCCAGAAATTAGAATAAGAAAACAAGACGATAAGTATTTCATTACTAAAAAAAGTGAAGGAACTTTAAAAAGGGAAGAACAAGAAGTTGAAATAGATGCCTTAACATATGAAATATTGCTTTCTGGTGTTAAAGGAAATTTAGTAGAAAAGACAAGATTCAATATACCTCTTGAAGATAATAAAACAGCAGGGCTTGATATATATCATGGCAAACTAGGGGGAATCATAACAGTAGAAGTTGAGTTTCAAAGCGAAGAAGAAAGTAAAGAATTTAAGAAGCCTGTATGGTTTGGAAAAGAAATAACAAGAGACAGAAATTATAAAAACAGAAATCTTTCCTTAACAGAAAACCTTAGTATTCTGATGGCATCGCCAAGAAAATTAACAAGAAAGAAAGGAAGTAAATAGATATGAACATAAAAATAGAAAGATTAAACAGCACATTTGTTAAAGAGATTAGTTATATACTTCAAAATGAAGTGAAAGACGAAGATATAAAGTTTGTAACTGTAACAGGATGCGATATTAGTAGTGACTTAAGTTATGCGAAAGTATATGTAACTGTGTTAGACGATAGTAAAAAAAATACAACTTTAGAAGCTCTAAATAATGCTAAAAGCTTTATAAGAGGAGAACTTAGTAAAAGGGTAGAAATAAGACATACTCCAGAATTAAAATTTATTTTTGATAAATCAATTGAATATGGTAATAAAATAGAAAATTTAATTGAAGAAATACACGAAAAAGAAAATAACTAATTTACACGTTTACACAGTTGACAAATCAAATCGCTAAAATGCTTTTAAAAGATAAGATAGTATGATATACTTAAGATGTCTGAGAGAATAGAGCGTTTTTGTAAAACCGACTAAGTTACGATACGGGAGTTCGGATCAAGTCAACTTGTGTTGAATGCCTGCTTATTAAGTAGGAATCCTAATGGTTGAGTATGGACACCAACCTGCGAAATGCGGGTTTTATCGTCGCCTACCTTTTGGACATTTTTTATTGAGTAAAAGCAGTAAAAGAATAAAATTAAATTTTTATTCTTTTATTTAGGAGGTTTTTATGTTTGAGCGTTTAGAACTTTTGGTGGGAAAAGAAAATGTAGAAAAAATAAATAAACAAAAAGTCTTAGTAGTAGGACTCGGAGGAGTTGGGGGAACATGCGTAACTTCTCTTGTGAGAAGTGGCATAGAAAATATTGTGTTAATCGATTATGACAGAGTGGATGTAACAAACTTAAATAGACAAATGGTCGCTTATGTTTCAACGGTAGGAATGAAAAAAACAGAAGTAATGGAAAAAATAATCAAAGAAATAAATCCAAAATGTAAAGTTAAAAAATATGATGTTTATCTCGATAATACAAATATTAAAAAGATACTTGACAAAGAATGCCCAGATTACATTGTCGATGCCTGTGATTCACGAGAAACAAAGAAAGAAATCATAAAAGAAGCCCTAAGAAGAAAAATCCAACTTATCTCATCAATGGGAACAGGTAACAAATTTGACCCATCAAAATTAGAAATTACAGATATTAGAAAAACAGTAAACGATCCACTTGCTAGAATATTTAGAAAATGGGTAAAAGATAATAAAATTACTGACAAAATAACAGTTCTATCTTCTAGAGAATTACCTATAAAATCTGGAAGAGTAGTTGCATCAAACAGTTTTGTGCCAAACAGTGCAGGCCTCTTAATAACAAGCTATATAATAAGAAAAATAATAGATATGTAAACAAGGGTGAAAGTAGCTCTTGTTTTCTTTTTATTCTTTGATGTATAATTAAAATGTAAAATAAAGTAGGTGTCGATATGAAAAAAAGTAAAGGTTTTACACTAATAGAAATACTAGCAGTAATAACAATAATTGGCATAATTGGTTTAATAGGAATAGGGGCAATAACTAGAAATATTGAAGAATCAAGGCAAAGTACTTTTATAGATATAGCTAGAACATATATAAATGGTGCTAGAAACATAAAAGGAGAAGACAAGTTATCTCAAGATCCAAAAGATAGAGAAGGTATTCTAATCCCATTTTCCATAATAGAACTAGGAGATAATAAAGACTATAAGAGCCCATATGGAGAAATTGATCTAGAAAAAAGCTATGTAGTGATTTTGAATAACAAGGATTTTTTTACTTACTATGTAACAATGAAAGATGATGAAAATCATGCGCTATACATGACGAAAGCTGAAGAATTAGATAATGATAAGATAATAACGGACAAAGAGAAAATAGATAAGATATATGATGTGGAGCAGTTAAAAACAAAAAAATATACTATAGAAACAGAAGAAGCAGAATATAAAGTAAGTGATAGAAATAATCCAAATTATAAAATGGTTCTGCTTGACATAGATAACTTAAATTTATTTAAAGTAAGTTATGAAACAAGATGGACGAATAAAGATAAGAAAATTAAAATAGAAAAATTAAATGAAAACGAAAATTATGAATATATAATTACAAACGAAAATATAACTCCAGATGAAAATGCTGCTTGGAGCGCAAGTGATGAATATTTAAAAGATGTAGGAACATATTATGTGTTTGCAAAGAATGAAAATGGAAGAATAAGCAAAGGAAAAGAAATTGTAATAGACAAAATAGACAAAACACCTCCTGAAAGTACAATATTTACTTATGAAAAAGCAATTGATTCAATAACTATAAAGGTCTCATCAACGGATGCAGAAACTGGAATATATGGATACCAGTATAGTAAAGATGGTGGCGCAACATGGTCAGATATTTCAAAAAGTAGTGAATATAAATTTGAAAATCTAACAGAAGGAGCATATTTAATAAAAGTTAGAAGCTATAATGGAACGTATGAAACAAGTGGTGAAGGAGATAATAACTATAAAGATAGTGATGTTGTAAGTATATCAACAAATCCAGTGACAAAACCAACATATACATCATCACCGAGTGGTTGGAGCCAGTCAAAAAGAGTAAAAATAACATATGCTTCTGGTTATACAAACGAATATAGTATCGATGGTGGTATAACATGGAATTTATATAGTGGTGAAGTAGAATTTACAGAAAATGGCACAATAATTGGAAGATTAAGAGATAACGAGGATTATTTGGCAGGATCAACATACACGGTTACGGGAATAGATAACACGAAACCAACTAATGTGACAATATCATATACAAAATCAAGTAATAATATTAAAGTAACAGCAACAGGAGTTGATCCTGAAAGTGGAATTTCGATGTATCAGTTTAGCAAAGACGATGGAGCAAACTGGACACCTTTACAAGAATCAAATACATATGACTTTACAAATTTAACAACAGGAACATACAAAATAAGAGTAAAAGTAGTAAATGGAACGTATGCTAATAATGGTGCAAATGAAAAAAATACCCTTGAAAGTGAAGCAACTGAAGTAGCAACAACAACAATAATAGCTCCAACTATGAAAGTGTCACCAACAGGATGGAGTCAAAGTAAGAGTGTAACGATCACATATCCTTCTGGAAGTTATACAAAACAGTATAGTACAGATGGCGGCCTATCTTGGAATGATTATATTGGAGCAGTATCCTTTATATCAAACGGAAACATAATTGCAAGAGTAACAGATGGAACAAACTATGTCTCATCAGCTAGCCAAACTGTGTCAAGTATAGATACAACAGCACCAACAGCAGCAACATTTACATACAGTGTAAGTGGCACAAATGTTACAGTAACTGCAAGTGGAACTGATGCTGAATCAGGAATAAGTCAATATCAATTTAGTAAAGATAATGGAACAACTTGGACAGCTGCACAGACAAGTAGTGTATATACTTTCTCTGGGCAAGGAACATACAATCTAAAAATTAAAGTCATAAATGGTACATATGCAAATAACGGAATAAATGACAATAATTCATTAGTAAGTGCCCTACAAACAGTAGTTACAGATACAACTCCACCAGTTATAGCGGTAACATCGTCATACACAAGCGCAACATCAGCAAATGTAACAATATCAATTACAGATGATGGTGGAAGTGGATTAGATTCTAGTAATAAATATCAATATTACATATCAACAAGCAGTTCTACTCAAACTGGTGGAAGTTGGAAAAATTACACGAATGGTACTGCTTTTACAGTAACTGGAACAGCTGGTTATTATTACTTATGGATATATCCGGTTAAAGATGGTGCAGGTAATATAAGTGGTGGTAAAACAAATACAAATACCGCCTATGTAGCATATACTTTGACTTTGTATTCTTATACAGGTAATTTCAGCTACACTGGGACAGCTCAATATTTCACAGCACCAGTAACTGGTAACTACGAAATAACTCTTTACGGTGCCAAAGGTGGAGCAGGTGGTCTTGGACTATGTAGTGGTGGTTCCGGAGGAGCCGGAGGAAATGGTGGCTATGTAAAAGCAACTGTTAAACTAACTCAAGGACAAAAGTATACAGTATGGGTAGGAGGAAAAGGAACAGATAGTTCATATGGAGATACCCAAGAAGGTACAGGAGGATTAAGTGATGGAGTAACCGGCGGAACTGGCGTACGTGTAAGCGGCGGCGGTGGAGGCGGCGGCGGATCAAGTTACATCGCTTTAGGAAGTACAGTATATCTAAGAGCCAACGGCGGAGGCGGCGGAGGCGGCGGTGCCGACGGAGGTTGGTATAGAAAAAGTAATGGTTCAACAACTTGTGGAGGATGTAAGTATAGAAACATGGGTGCAGCAGGAGCTAAAGGTGGAAATGGCGGTGGCGGTACAGCTGGAGGGAATGGTGCAGCTAATAGTTGCCAAGCATCAGGAAGTGCTGGCTCTGCCGGAACATATTATGCAAACACAGCATATTCAACAGTAAAAGAATCAGGAAGTACAGGAACCGGTAATGGAACTGCAACTATAAAATATGTATCTTAAACACAATTTAAAAAAAGATAAAATTCTTACTTTAAAAGTAGGAGTTTTTTTCTTTTACTGTTAAAATAATAATAGTCTTAAAAGAAACGTTCTATGAATGAATTTATAAGATGAAAAAACTTATGCATTAAAGTCTATGGAAGTGTTTGAAAAATAAAGCAATAGCTGTTAACATTTTTATATTGACAACATAGAGGCTCTGTTATATAATCTATTTATGTAACGGAATGGAGGTATGAAAAATGGCAGTTAGAATTAGATTAACTAGAATGGGTTCAAAGAAAAAACCTACTTACAGAATAGTAGCAAGTGATTCAAGAAGACCTAGAGATGGACAATACATCGAACAAATCGGTTTCTATAATCCAGAAAATGGTGAAACAAAAATAAATGAAGAAGTAGCTATGAAATGGTTAAAAGAAGGAGCTCTTCCTACAGACACAGCTAAAAACTTATTAAGTAAAGCTGGAATTGTTAAGAAATTTGCTGAAGAAAAAAACAAAAAGGAAAGTAAGTAATTATGGATTTAGTAGAATTAACTAAAGAAATAGTTTTATCCATTGTTAAAGACAAAGATACTGTAAATGTTAAAGAATTTGAAACTGATGAAGAAAATACAATTCTTATAGAAATTATGGTATCAAAAGATGACATAGGAAAAGTCATTGGTAAAAATGGAAATAATGCTAAGGCATTAAGAACATTAGTTCAAGCAAGCAGTTTCTTAAAAGACAATAAAAGAGTTAAAATCAATATTGATAGCTTTTAATAAAATTTAGAGTACCATGCCAAGGTATTCTTTTTTTTGCATTGTAAAAACATCTAACTTGTAGTAGACTATATTATATAATAGGTGGAATGATGTTAGAGAAGTATAAGAAAAAAGTAAAAGAATTTATTAAGACAGTAAAACCATATTTTATGGAAGAAAAAAGAGGATATGCAAAGGGAATGTGTGCAAGTAAGTTATTCTTAATTTTTGCCATTTTCTCGGTCTTTGGTGTTTATTATGAACAAATATTGAATCTTATCACTCACTATTTAGATGACGGTAGTATATTTTGGGAAATAAGAAGAGGTGTCATTTATGGACCATTTAATCCATTATATGGTGCGGGTGCTGTTCTATTTACGGTTCTACTTTTGAGAAAAGATAATATGTCTAACTTTAAAACACTTTTATATGGTGCTTTAATAGGAGGATTTTTTGAATATACAATTAGTCTTTTGCAAGAGATCTTCGTTGGTACAACATCTTGGGATTATTCAAATCATTTTCTAAATATTGGTGGAAGAACAACAATTCCTTTTATGTTTGTATGGGGATTATTGTCACTAATTTATGTAAAGAAAATATATCCGTTCATATCAAAGGTAATAGAAAATGTCCCATATAATTTGATGAAAACAATAACCATCTGTTTAGTTGTTTTCTTATCACTTGATATGTTCTTATCTTGGACAGCTCTTCTAAGACAAAACGAAAGAAGAAAAGGAATTGAACCATGGAGTCCTTTAGGAGAACTTTATGACAAAGTTTATCCAGATGAAAAACTTGCAAAATACTATCCAAATATGGTAGCAAAGGGGTAAAAATATGTATATACTGATTTTATTTATAATAATGCTTATATTCATTTTAATTGGCCTTTTTCTTTTAATATATTCATTTATAGGAAAAGAAAAAATTAAATTAGTACCAAAAGATAAAAATATAAATCCTTGCATAATAATACCAGCAAGAGATGAATCAAAAGTAATAGAAAACCTTTTAATTAGCATAACTAATCAAACTGTAAAAATACCAAGTGAGAATGTATATATAGTAGTAGAGTCATTAAATGATAAAACTTGTGAAATAGCTAAAAAGTACTCTATGAATATTGTGTTAAGAAAAGATTTAAGTCTAAGAAGAAAGTCATATGCTATTGATGATGCGATAAAAGAAATAATGGCTAAAAAGAAAAAGTATGATCTTTATTTTATCTTTGATGCTGACAATGTTCTTGATAAAAATTATATGAAGCATATGCTTGAAAGTTATAAAAAAGGATATCAAGTGGCAACAGGGTACAGAAACACAAAAAATGGTAATTCATCAGTTGTAGCAGCAGCATCCTCACTTACATTTACGATGGTAAATACACTTTTTAATAGAAAAAAGAAAAAGAAAAATTATGCTATGACAGTAAGTGGAACAGGTTTTTATATAAGTGGAGAAATAATAGAGGATCTAAAGGGATATCCATTTAACTCTCTTACTGAGGATTATGAATTTTCTTTATATATGGTAATAAACAATATTTCTTCAACTTATAATGAAGAGGCCATTTTCTATGATGAACAACCGACTAGTTATGAAGTATCTAAAAAGCAAAGAACAAGATGGGCAAGAGGATATCTTGACACTAGAATAAAATATTTAAATGAAATAAGAGAAAAAATGTACGACAAAGATACTAAAAATAAAAAGGCTATAACAAATGAATACATTGGTAT
Organism: uncultured Bacilli bacterium; assembly: GCA_934100165.1. Classification (GTDB taxonomy): domain Bacteria; phylum Bacillota_I; class Bacilli_A; order RF39; family UBA660; genus RUG13868. The sequence continues at coordinate 4,258 of CAKOPN010000004.1, read as the reverse complement.
TAAACCATATATATTTATGATTATAGGAATACTTATTTTCCTATTCGGTAATATGATTATAATTTTTAGTGACTTGATTATTAAGAAGAATTTTATTTGCAATTTGCTTGCAATACTTCTTACTTTAATAGCAATATATATAGTTTTAATGGTAGTAACATACATAATGATAAGAAGTGAAAAGAATATATTTGGTCTTAACAAGAAAATGAGAGTAAAAGCAATTTTTTATAATCCTATTTTTTTGTTAAGTTATATACCATGCGTTATCGACGCTATAGAAAATCCTAATCTGGGATGGGAGAAAATAGAACATAATACTAATATTGACACAAAATAGAGATGTTTCTCTATTTTTCTTTACTACATCTTATAAAATATACTATAATTATATATAGGTGATGATATGAATGATTTAAACTTACCGATTCATGTTGGAATAATCATGGATGGTAATGGTAGATGGGCTAAGAAAAGGGGCCTTGCAAGAAGCCTTGGTCACAGTGCTGGGGCCAAAAATTTAAAAAAATTATTAAGACATATATATAAAAGAGGAATTAAATATGTAAGTGTATATGCTTTTTCAACTGAGAATTTTAAAAGAAGTAAAGAAGAAGTTGATTATTTAATGAAACTTTTTATTAAAATGTTTAAAACGAATGCTAAAGAATTTATAAAAGATAAAATTAAGGTAGTCTTTTCAGGTAGTAGGAATAACTTAAGTGAAGAATTAAATAATGCTATGGATGATTTAGAAGAGAAGACAAAAGACTTTGAAAATGGAATTTTTAATGTTTGTCTTAACTATGGCGGTAGAAGCGAGATAATTGATGCAACTAAGAAAATAGCTAAATTAGTAAAGGATGGAAAACTTGCTATAGAGGATATTGATGAAGAAATACTTAATAATAATATGTATAATCGTCTTCCGGATCTTGACTTTGTAATTAGAACAAGTGGAGAAATTAGGACAAGTAACTTTATGCCTTGGCAGTCAACATATGCAGAATATTATTTTCCAGATACTTTATTCCCAGATTTTGATGAGAAACAATTTGATATAGCAATAGAAGAATATCAGAAAAGATCAAGAAGATTCGGGGGCGTTTAATATGAAAAAAAGACTTATAAGTGCTATAGTAATGCTTTTGATATTTATACCAGTGTTAATGCTTGGTGGAATATCATATGCAATTTTGATGGCAATATTAGCATTTTGCTCTTTGTATGAGCTTTTAAAAATAAGAGGAAAAGTAAAAACACTTCCTGCAGTAGTAGAACTTTTTGCATATATATTAGTAGCATTCTTTACGATGAATAACTATAGTACTAGCGATACGTTTTATATGTTAGATTATAGACTGATGGCTATACTAATACTAGTTAATTTATCACCACTTGTCTTTATAAATGACAAAGATAAGTATGGAATAAATGATGCATTATTTCTAATTGGTGCAACACTATTTATTGGACTTACATTTAATTTATTAGTGCTTCTTAGAAGTTATAGCCTAAATTATGTAATATATATATTCTTAATAACAATATTTACTGATACTTTTGCTTACATAACAGGGAAATACATTGGAAGAAGACCACTTGCTCCTAAAATATCTCCAAAAAAGACTATAGAAGGAACAATTGGTGGAAGCGCTATAGCAACAATTGTAGCAACATTATTCTTTAACAGTGTCATTCCTTCCTCGATTAGTTTATCAATGACTATATTTATGACAATTGTTTTGTCACTTTTAGGTCAACTAGGAGATTTAGTTTTCTCATTTATAAAAAGGGAGTACGGTAAAAAAGATTTTTCTAATATCATTCCAGGTCATGGTGGAATTTTAGATAGACTTGACAGTATTATATTTGTAGCACTAGGATTTATAATTTTCATAACTATTATATAAGGAGGATTTGTTATGTTAACGCTAATATATTTTATATTGATACTAGGTGTAATCGTTTTAGTACATGAATTTGGGCATTTTATATTTGCTAAGATGTTCAAAGTACATGTATATGAATTTTCAATAGGAATGGGACCTAAAGTTTGGGGTACTAAACCTAAAAAAGGTGAGACTGCCTATAATATAAGAGCAATACCAATTGGAGGATTTGTTCAACTAGCAGGGGAAGAAGTTGATGATGACGATAATATTCCAAAAAGTAAGAAACTATATAATAAACCAATTTGGCAAAGATTTCTTATAATGTTCTTTGGAGCAGGTAATAACTTCATCTTAGCATTTTTAGTTTTAATGTTTATAGGTCTTTTAACAGGATCTCCTGTAATGGATCCAGTATTAACAAAAGTAGATACTAATTATCCATTATATGAAGCAGGAATAAGGGATAATGATAAAGTATTAAAAATAAATGGAAAAAGTATTTCAACAATCGATGATGTTAAAGTATATATGACAATATATGCAAATGGTGATGAAGTAACTTTTGATGTTGAAAGAAATGGTAAAGATTATACTTATAAAGTAACACCTAAAAAAGAAGAAAATGATGGTACAGTAAGTTATAAGTTTGGAGCAGTTTTCGAACAAAAAACTGAAACAGGATTCTTTAATGCAGTTAAATATGCATTTACAAAAGTTGGAGCATACATTAAACAAATGTTTATAACTCTATGGGCATTATTTACAGGCCTTGTTGGAGTTAAAAGTCTATCTGGACCAGTAGGAATTTACAGTGTTGTTGGTCAGTCAGCATCAAGTGGTGTTATGAGTCTTTTAAATCTTTTAGCACTTTTATCAGTTAACGTTGGATTCATAAATTTAATACCATTACCAGCTTTCGATGGTGGAAGAATATTATTCCTTTTAATTGAAAAAATCAAAGGAAGCCCAGTATCACCAAAAGTAGAAAATACAGTTCACAGTATTGGATTTATTCTTTTAATGGTATTACTATTATTTATTACATTTAACGATGTATTAAGACTAATTGGATAAATAAAACTAGCACTAAAAATGCTAGTTTTTTTCTTTGCAAACAAGTTAAAAAATGTTAGAATGTTAAATGAAGTAAGTAGAAATAAATTTAAGAAAGGTGAAATTCATGGAATACAGAAGATTTAAAGATAAAATAGTAGCAAGAATTGATAGAAACGAGGAGATTTTAGAGCAAATAAAAAATATCGCTCTTAAAGAAAATATAATATTGGCATCTGTAGAAGCACTTGGTGCAACTGATGACTTTACAGTTGGTGTATATGATGTAGAAGCAAAGAAGTATTATCCAAATACTTTTAAAGGTTATTATGAGATAACATCACTAACTGGAACAATAAATACAATGAATAAAGAATTTTATACTCATATACATATGAGTGCTGGTGATATGAGAGGAAATGTAGTAGGAGGTCACTTAACAAGAGCAAATGTTTCTGCAACATGTGAGATGATAATCACTATTATTGACGGTAAAGTAGATAGAGAAAAAGATGAAGTAACTGGCTTAAATATATTTAAGTTTTAAAATTTATTGTTGTAGTCATATAAATTTATGTGTATAATTTATAATGGAGGAAGCAAAAGATGAAAGACAAGATAGTAATAATATTGCTAGTACTAATGGCAGGAATAGGAGTTTATGGAATTTATCAAAAAAGCAAAGAAGTATTAACAACAACTGATGCAGTAAAATTTAGTGAAGAATATGATACAGTGTCAAAAGATAATGTCTTTGTATATAGAAGCCTATCAGAAATAAACAAGATCTTAGAAAACGGTAGCGGAATTGTTTATTTAGGATTCCCAGAATGCCCATGGTGTAAAAGATATGTAGTATATCTAAATGAAGTAGCAAAGGATGAAGGAGCAGAAAAAATTTATTATCATAATATTTCTGAAGATAGAAAAAATAATACAGAAGAATATCAAGAAACTGTTAAATTGCTTGAGGAATATTTACAGTACGATGATGAAGGAAACAAAAAGATTTATGTTCCTGCAATAATTGCGGTAAACAAAGGAGAAATTGTTGGATTTGATGATGAAACCGCTTGGGATACAAAAGGTTTTGAAGATCCAAAAGATTACTGGACAGAAGACAAGGTTACAGCATTAAAAGCAAAGCTTTCTAAAATGATAGAAGATTCAGGAAGCAATTCTTGCTCTGACTGCAATAAATAATTAAAAGTAAAAATATAAGAGTGATTTTAAATTGAAGTTGTAAGATAAAAGTGTACACAAAAAAAGTGTATGCTTTTATTTTTGTTATAATTAAGGTAAGGAGTTGA
>CAKOPN010000003.1 GCA_934100165.1 uncultured Bacilli bacterium | reverse complement strand
ATTGCAAACATTTTGCTATTTTTAGCACTTTTTTGAACTTTTCAAAATCTCACAAGCCCTTATTTTATGGGCTATTTGCCACAACATTGCTTATATTTTTTTCCCGAACCACATGGACATGGATCGTTTCTGCCAACCTTTTTTGATTTTGTTGGAGTTTTTGCTATGGCATCTTTTCCATCGTTTGTTATTTTATTTTTAGATACTTCTTTTCTTTCTAAATTTTGCTTAACTTCTGCGCGAATTAAGAATGTTGTTACTTCTTGATCTATTCTTTGCATCATCTTGTCAAACAACTCAAATCCTTCTACTGTATATTCTCTTAAAGGATCCATCTGACCATAACTTCTTAAATGAATTCCCTCACGAAGATGAGACATAGTATTTATATGTTCTGTCCAATATTTATCAATTATATTAAGCATGATAACTTTTTCAAACTCATCGCTTATTTCTTTTGGCACTACTTTAATTTTTTCCTCATACTCTTCTACTAATCTATCATAAATGTATCCAATGACATCATCTTCTTTTTTATCATATAAATCAGAAGCTTTGATATCTTTTCTTAAAAGTCTTTCATTAACTGTTTTAACAATATCATCGATATCATCTTTTGTTAATACATTTTCAGGGTATAAATGAGCTTTTACTAAATCAGTTATATTATTCTTAATAGACTCTAAAATTTGATCATGGATAGATTCATTATCCAAAATCTCATTTCTCTTTTGATACATTATTTCTCTTTGATTATTCATTACATCATCATATTGTAATAATTGTTTTCTTATATCAAAGTTATTTCCTTCAACACGACTTTGTGCAGTAGTTATAGCTCTTGAGAAAGTTTTACTTTGAATTGGTTGATCCTCTTGAAGTCCTAAAGTCTGCATCATTCTCTTAATTCTATCACTACCAAAGCGGACCATAAGTTCGTCTTCCATTGAAACATAGAACTGAGTATAACCAGGATCTCCTTGTCTTCCTGATCTTCCTCTTAACTGATTATCGATACGACGAGATTCATGACGTTCTGTACCTAAAACACAAAGTCCTCCTAGAAGTCTTGTTTCATCAGTAAGCTTAATATCTGTTCCACGTCCTGCCATATTTGTGGCAATAGTAACAGAACCTTTTTCACCAGCTTTAGCAATAATTTCTGCTTCTCTTGCATGGTTTTTAGCATTTAAAACTTCGTGCGGAATTTTTCTTTTTTGTAATAGTGCACTAATAAGTTCATTTGTCTCAATAGCAATCGTACCTACTAGAACTGGTTGTCCTGTTTTATGCCTTGCTTCTATTTCATCAATTAAAGCTTTGTATTTACCAGCTTTTGTTGAGTAGATTAAATCACTAGCGTCTACTCTTATTACTTCCTTATTAGTAGGTATACAAATAACATACATATTATATATGTTTCTAAATTCTTCTTCCTCTGTCTTTGCAGTACCAGTCATACCAGAAATTTTCTTGTACATTCTAAATAAATTTTGGAAAGTAATAGTAGCAAGAGTTTTTGTTTCTTGTTGAATTTGTACACCTTCTTTTGCCTCTATTGCTTGATGTAATCCATCACTGAAAGCACGACCTTTCATAAGTCTTCCTGTAAATTGGTCAACGATAATTACTTCGCCGTCTTGAACGACATAATCAACATCACACTTCATACCATAGTTAGCTTTTAATGCTTGGTTAATATGATGTACTATTCCTGTATTTGAAATATCATAAAGGTTGTCTACTGCAAAAGCTTTCTCTGCTTTTTTAACACCATCTTCTGTTAAAGTTACACCTTTTGTCTTTTCATCATACATGTAATCTTTTTCTATTTTTAAAGATTTTGCAAAGCGATCAGCATCTTGATACAAAGATACACTTTTTAACTCACCACCAGAAATAATAAGTGGTGTTCTAGCTTCATCAATTAAAACAGAATCTGCTTCATCTATAATTACATAGTTAAGTCCTCTTTGAACTCTATTTTCTTTTTTAACAACCATGTTATCTCTTAAATAGTCAAATCCTAATTCGTTGTTAGTTGAATATAAAATATCACAATTATATTGTTCTTTTTTCTCTCTTGGACTTAAACTTCTTAAGTTAGTACCTACTGTTAATCCTAAAAAACGATGAATATTTCCCATCCAACTACTATCACGTTCTGCAAGGTATTCGTTGACTGTTATTATGTGTACTCCTTCTTCAGTTAAAGCATTCAAATAAGCAGGCATAGTTGCTACTAATGTTTTTCCTTCACCTGTTTTCATTTCTGCTATGTTTCCATAATGAAGTGCTATAGCACCTAAAAGTTGAACATAGAATGGTTTTAATCCAATAACTCTATATGCGGCTTCTCTTACAGTTGCATAAGCTTCTGGTAATATATCATCTAATGTTTCGCCTTCTTTTAGTCTTCTTTTAAATTCATCTGTTTTAGCCTTCAATTCGTAATCAGATAACTTTTGATATTCTTCGTCTAAGGCTTCTATTTTATCCGCTAAAGCTGAAAATTTCTTTAGCTCTTTATATTCATGATCAAATAATCTTTTAAATATGTTCATTCTACTCATCTCCATATTACATATTGTACCAAATATTACTGTAAATTCAAAGTTTTTTCCACAGAAAAAAGTATTACCAAATGGTAATACTTAAATTATTAGGCAAATATTTTATTTTCTTCATCTTCTTCACTTAACAAAGTAAATATTGCTTCTGTTATATTCATTATGATAATCATAACTAAGAAGATAAAACTGAAATTAAAAACAATAGGAATAAGAACGTGACTGTTATAGGTATTTATAAAGAATAATTTAATTATCATTGTTATTATAAACATTATTGAATTTGTTAAATAAATTATACCAATATTTTTGTTATTAGTATTGTATTTGTGAATACCGAGCCATCCAAGAAGTACTGTGATAATTGCATGTTTAAGTTTGTTAACTTTATAGTTGTCAACAGAAGAATCCTCGACATTTAATTTATTTATTTTTAATAAATCTACCTTTTGAAGTATTAGGAAAATCATTAAGATGATTAAAATAATCCCACATATAATTAAATTATTTTCAAGTATAAATGTCGCTAATCCTTTAGGTAAACTGTTACATACTAAGTTTTCTCTTATACAATTTGCATCACATGCTTTTTCAAAAAATGATGGTGTTATATTACACTCAAATGAACATAATATATATAAAGTAACGTATATTATATAGCAAGTAAATGTGGCTATAATGACTTTATTATAACGCAAAACATTTTCCTTTAAAGCTAAATAATATTTCTTATCCTTTTTCATACCTTACCCCACGTATTATTCGGATTCTATTATTCCGTAATTTCCTTCCTTTCTTTTGTATACTACTGATATTTTAGAAGTTTCAGCATCTTTAAAAATATAAAATTGATGTCCAAGTAATTCCATTTGTAGTAAAGCTTCTTCTTCACTCATAGGTTTTACTTCAACTTTCTTTCTTTTTACAATTTTTTCATCTTCTTCATTTTCATAAGACTCTATTTCATCAATTACAAATTCTTTAGAAGAATATTCTTTTACTTTCTTTGATTGTAATTTTGTTTTATTCTTACGAATTTGTCTTTCTAATTTATCTACTACAACATCGATTGCTGCATATAAGTCATCTCTTGTTTCTTCAGCTCTTATAATAAAAGATTTTAACGGTATAGTTATTTCAACCTTTTGATTATGATTTTTTACATTGATAACTGCTGTTGCTTTTACATGTTCGTTATCACCTATATACTTATCGATTCTTTTTAGTTTGTCCTTTACATAATTCTCAATTGATTCAGTGACTTTTACGTTATCACCACGTACAAAAATTTCCATAAATCATCCTCCTATATTTATATTTTAACATAAAAGAAGGAAAAAAACTACCTATTTAACGGTAGTTGTTTCTTTAATAACGACAACGTCCAATGCTTGATATCCCTTTGCTGTTTCTAGCAAGTTAAATTCAACGTATTGTCCTTCTGTAAGAGTTTTAAATCCATCTTGGTTGATTGCTGAGTAATGTACAAATATATCTTCATTCTCTTTGTAATCAATAAATCCATATCCCTTTTCATTATTAAACCACTTTACACGGCCTCGCACTTAGTAACACCTCACATTCCTATAATATTTTTACTGCTTATTACTACTTATTACTACTTGCTATTTTGAACTATGCCTGTTGCATGGTTTAAGAATAGCATAATTAACTCTTACTTCTAAATGTTGTCCTTGAATGGTACTTTTCGAGCTTTTTTTGGTAATTTCTGTAATAATTTGCAGCTTGGTTTCATTATATATGGTCAATAATGCTAATTAAGTCGTTTTTTGTCGATACTATAATTTTTTTATTATAATGTGAGTGTAGTTTGGAAGTGGTTTAATGAAAGAAGCATTTTTAAATAATTATATGAAAATAATTCAAAGTAATAAAACCGAGTTATCCGAAGAAGAAATAGAAAAAATAAGGTATGGTGTTGAAGGTATATACTTATCAATTACAAAGCTTGTAATAGTGTTTGCCTTAGCACTTTGCCTTGGTATCTTTAAAGAGGTTATCATTCTTCTGTGTTTCTACAACATATTAAGATTCTTCGGATTTGGTTACCATGCTGAAACAAGTACACAATGTTTGATAATTTCAATTATATTGTTTTGCTTAGTGCCTTACCTTGTAATAAAGGACATTATAATCTTGAAATATAAATTGTTAATTTTCATATTATGTGTTGCAAACTTTCTAATATTTGCTCCTGCTGATACAATAAAACGACCGCTAACTAACAAAAAGAAAAGAATTATTAGAAAAGTAACATTAACTATACTAACTATGATTATGTTTATTATAAGTAATTATGTTAGTGATAATATGTCAGCATTGCTTATGCTTTCTATTATTACTGAAACGATAATGGTAAATCCAGTTATCTATATCTTGACTGGACAATCATTTAATAATTACAAGAAAATTAAATTGAATTAAGTACATGTTGTACTTAAAATATAAAGGAGGAAAAGAAAATGAAAAAAGCTTTTACCTATGTACTTACAGCAATAGCTATCTTAGCAACTGGTGCTGCATCAATGGGATGTGCAATCGCATTAACTGATGAGCCAAAAGCACCAAAGTCTATGATGGACTAAAAAAAGAGAGTTCATCTCTTTTTTTTTATTTTAGGACAGTTATTGTTTGAACATAATAATTATTGATTATTTCATTTTGAAGTTTAAACGTTTCGTCAGTTTTATTCATTTTATTTATTAGATATAGTCCTTTTCCTCTACCTTTACCCTTAGTACTATAACCATATTTTGTTATTTTCGATAAATCAATATTGCCACTGAACGTATTTGAAATAGCAATAAATAATTGTTGATTTTTCTCATATATTTCACAAACAACACTTTTCTCTTTAGATGATTCAGATGCTTCTATTGCATTATCTATGAAAACTCCCATATATCTGCAAAGTGTTTTATTATCATTTGCAGTTAATTTTTTCAAATATTTAGTTGCTCTTTTTGATACATCAATAGATAAGGTAACATTCTTACCCTCAGCAACAGTAATCTTATAATATAAAAGACCTTTTAGACCACCTTTTGGTATGTCCTTTAAGTTACTAATGTTTTTTACTCCAGAACCTTTTTGTTCTTTAACTATATTATCTATATATTCTGAAGCTTGGGGATTATTTTTAAGCATACCTTTTAATGTAGCTAACTGATTTTTGTATTCATGCATGTTTAATTCTTCAGTATCTAGCCAATCTTCAATAGACTTAACATATTCAAATAATTGTTCATATCTATCGTTGGTTTTATTTCTTTTGTATTTTTCTTGAAAATATATAAAAGATAATATTAAGAAAAGTGCTTCACCTATTACAAAAAGTGTACGTGTACTACTATTAGTTAAATATGTATCTGATATAATATGAAATATTAGTGACATAGAAAATATAAAAATTACTACAAATGTAATATCAAAGAAATCTTTATTTTCTCCAGTAGTAACAGAATCAATCATCTTTATAGACATCTTTTTGAAAAGCGGTATTTCAATTATAGAAATTGTTATAGCACTAACCAAAATATTCGATGGTATAAAGAAAGCCCCTCTAATTTGATCAATAGTAAGAAAATTTAGTAGTATCATACCATTTATAAAATCTGCCACAAATGTAGTTATTGTATATAACCCTACTAAAATAATAGATACAGATAATCTTCCTCTATATGTAATTAAAACTCCAATTACCATGACTATGAAAGAAAAAATTGTGTTTATCGAACTGTAATCAATTGTGTACATCATAATAAAGAAACCGGCCATAACAATAGCTATAAGTATTTCTTTTAGAGACAACATTAATTTTGGTTTCTTTAATAATATTTTTACAATAAGAAAGAGAGTTAAAAATTGAATTAAAATACCTAAAAAACTATTTATTAACGCTTCTGACATTTTCAAACACCTTCTTTTTGTATGCTCTAGAAATATCATAGGTACTTAATCCATTTTTAAATACTATTTTGTTTTCAGCACTATCATATTCCTTAACTTGATCAACATTTATTATTAAACTTCGACTAGTTTTAATAAATCTATTATCTAATTTTTTCAAAATATTATTCAGTGTCATACAGACAACATAATCAGAATAGGTTGTTTTCAGTAAGCATCTTTTACTATCTTTTTCTTTTTCAATATATATTATATGTTTGAAATCTACTCTTTTAACAACTCTGTTTATTTCAAAAGTTAAGCATTTTTGTCTATTATCATAATTTTTCTTTATTCTTTCTAAATCTTCTTTAATTCTTTCTTGGTAATTATCAAACTTATTTATAAAATCAAACAAGTACAGTCTGTTTCCGAGTGCTTCATATTTTAATTCATTATGTGCAGTTAACAATATGATAACTGTATTCCAGTCGTCCAGCTCTTCTCTAATATACCTTGCTGCATCTATACCAGAACCAACTTTTGTTTCGATATCAAAAATACATATGTTGAATCCAGATAATTTTTCCATTTCGTGTTCAAATTTTGGGTCATAATCTTCAAACAGGTGATATTTACACTCAATATCAAAATTCATCATATAATTTTCAACAATGTTTTTAATTTTCTCAACGTACATATTATTATCATCGCAAATAATAAAATTTATCATACAAATTTATCTCACTCCCAAAACATCTCATTAAATATTTTACCATATTTTGGTAATTTAATTTTATTTTTTTTATAAATAAAAAGAAGACAAGTTGGACTAGTCTTCTTAATATGTGCTTTTTCTAGATTATATTTAATTTCTTTTTAGTGCTTTATCTTCAAATTTTTTAACCTTGTTTTCTACCTTTTCGGAAATTATACTAGTATGAAGTACAAACCAAATGACTAATACCAATAGTATGAAATAAATAATCATTCCTTTCACTGGATCTTTCAGTGCATAAAATATCGAAGCCAGTGAAAATAAAATATCAATTATATATATCGTCAGTACTGTTCCAGTCTGTGAAAAATGCATTTTTAAAAATTGATGATGCAGATGTTCTTTATCTGCTTCAAATATAGGTTTTCTTTTTAAAAGCCTTCTAATTATAGCAAAAAGTGTATCTAAAATTGGAATTGCTAATATTATTATCGGTACCAAAAGCGATGTTAAAAGTGTTCCTTTATATCCTAGCAGAGAGATTACTGCAATAGTAAATCCCATAAAAGATGAACCTGCTTCTCCAGCAAAAAGTTTAGCTGGATGAAAGTTATGTACCAAGAAACCTAAACAAGATCCAAGCATTATGAAAGTTAGCGTTATTTCAAGAGTATTTACTCTTCCTTGGAAGAAAGCAATTATTCCAATTGTTAAATAGAATATTGACGAAATACCAGAACTTAGGCCATCTATACCATCTATTAACCTTATAACATTAGTACAGCCAAGTATAAAGAATAGTGTTATCGGATACGCAAAAATACCAAATTCTATTGTCGTTCCTAGCACAGTAATATCAGTAAGAAGTATCTTACCATAGAAAACTATTGTAGAGGCTGCCAAGAATTGTCCTAAAAGTTCTTGCTTTGCTCTTAGTGTTTTAATATCATCTATCATTCCGGTTATAATTATAATAAAACTTGCAATTAAAACCGAATTCATTTGTGTACTCTCTATGCCAAATAGCATATATCCCATCAAGAAACCTGCATATATTCCTAACCCACCTAATTTTGGAATTGGCTTATTATGCACTCTTCTATTATCTTTTGGAACATCTATTGCCCCTATGTGATGTGCAATTCTACTAGTATAAGGCATTATGAGTGCCGTAAACAAAAATGTTACTGTTACCATTAGAAATACTTCATCTAGATAATCATTAAACATATATATCACCACTTACCTAGTATTATAACAAATTTTTAGAAGAAAAACAAAATATAGGATAATTTAAAAAAAATTGCTACGTCATGTAACAATTATTTTATTGACTTTATGGCATCTTTTATAACATCTATAGACTTTTGCATTTTCTCTTCTTCATCTTTGCTAAGTTCTATAAATATTCTCTTTCTTATTCCATTTCTGTTTACTATTGAAGGTCCTCCTACAAAGATTTTATTATTTTCATCATAAGAAGATACTGCTAAAATAGTATTTTCATTTCCAAGTATTGCGTTTGTAATTCTTACTAAGCTCATACCTATACCATAAGATGTATTTCCTTTTTTAGAAATAATATCATAAGCTGCATCTCTTACTTTAACATATAATTCTTCTTTTTGAGATTCATTCAAATACTTATCTATTGATTCTAGCCCAACTTTGGCAAGTGACCATGGTACAAATTCACTATCTCCATGTTCTCCCATTACATAAGCATGGATACTTTTTGAATTTATTTGAAGTTTGTCCCCAATTAAGTAACGAAGTCGTGCTGTATCTAGAATAGTTCCTGTTCCAACAATTTTGGTAGTAGGAAGACAAGAGTATTTCCAAGTTAGATAAGTCATAACGTCTACTGGATTTGTAGCTACTAAGAACACACCGTCAAATCCTGAACTCATAACAGCATCAACGATTGATTTAAAAATCTTACTGTTTTTGTGAATTAAATCCATTCTAGTTTCGCCATTTTCTTGGTTTGCACCTGCTGCAATACATACTATTTTGGCATTTTCACAGTCTTTATAGCTACCAGCATATATATTTATTTTTGAAGGTCCAAATGGTAAACCATGATTCAAATCCATAGCTTCACCAAGTGCTCTTTCTTCATTAACATCTATAAGTACTAATTCTGTTACAGGAGTTTTTTGATTAAGTAAAGCATAAGCATAACTCATACCAACATTTCCGCAACCAATTATTACGACTTTGTTTTTCATTTTCTTTTCCACCTCTTTACGACAATTATAGCATTATTTAACCTAACTTTTGACAAACTTCCCAAAAATTATGTCTAATTTACAGTCATTTTTACTTATATCTTAATTTAATTGTTGTCTTTTAACATTTTTACTTATCTATTAAGTTTAAATTTTCAAGCATAATGCCGCACCCTTCTGCAACACATGTAAGAGGTGACTCTGCAATAAATATTGGTACCTTCAATTCATCTTCAAATAATTCTGGAAATCCTTTTAAAAGAGCACCTCCCCCAGTTAAAACAATTCCCTTTTCAATAATATCTGCTGAAAGTTCTGGTGGTGTCTTTTCAAGAACAGATTTTACTTCTTTTACCATTTCATTTGCAAGAGGTCTTATTGACTCTTCTATTTCTTTTTCATTTATTTCAATCATTGAAGGTAATCCAGTTGATAAATCTCTTCCTTTAATAGTCATTTTCTTATCTTTATCACCTTTATAAACATTGCCAATATTTAACTTTATTTCTTCTGCTGTTCTTTCTCCAATTAAAAGCTTGTACTTATTTTTTACATAATCAATTATTGCATTATCAAAAGAATTACCTGCTACTTTTATAGATGATGAATTGACTATTCCTCCTAGTGACAATATAGCAATATCAGTTGTACCACCACCAATATCTATGACCATATTTCCAGTTGGTTTCGCAATATCCATTCCAGCGCCTACTGCTGCAACTTTTGGTTCTTCTTCTATGAATACTTTTCTTGCCCCTATTCGCTCTGCAGCTTCTCTTATAGCATTCTTTTCAACAGATGTTATATTTGAAGGACAACATATTAAAATTCTTGGTTTAGAAAAAATGCCTTTTCCTTTAACTCTTGTAATAAAGTCATTTAACATGGCCTCCGTGTATTCAAAATCTGCAATAACTCCATCTTTTAATGGCTTTATAGCCTTTACTTTTCCTGGCGTACGTCCAAGCATTTCATTTGCTTTACTGCCTGTTGCTAGTACTTGCTTTGTATCTGCATCTATTGCTACAACCGTTGGTTCATTTAATACTATTCCTTCACCTTTTACGTATATTAAAACATTTGCTGTTCCTAAATCTATTCCTATATCTCTCATATTATTATCCCTCTTTTAACTTTAAATACCTCTTTTTAGTAGACTCTCCACCTTTTATATGTCTTATTTGTATGTGTTCATTAAAAATATTTTGAATTTTTTCATGTAGGTAAAGATCTATTTCTTTCAGCCTTTCTTGTAAATCTTTATGTACTGTACTTTTACTTACTCCAAAAATTTTAGAAGTCTCTCTAATTGTACTTTTTGTTTTTATTATGTACTCTGCTTCTTTATTTATTCTGTCAATAATAGATTTATTCATATATTTATCATCCTTTGTATAAGTATATAAATTTAGTATGTTTTATATGAATAAAAAAAGACTGATATACAGCCTTACATTTCTTTTATATTTTTACCAAGATAGTTAATTGGATTTTGAATACTACCATCTTTCATAAATTCAAAGTGAAGATTATAGTTTTCTGTAGTTATTTTAGATGTTCCACTTTTAGCAATTATTTCTCCTCTTGTTACTTTTTGATTTTCTTTAACAGTAACATCTGTTACCATTTCATAAATTGATATCATGTTTTTACCATGTGTTATTTCTACTACTTGTCCTAGTAAATCATTATTATAAATTTTGGTTACAGTGCCATCCATTACACTTACTATATCAAACTGCTCTTCTGATGCATAGGTAATACCAGAATTTTGCAAATATGTAGAATCATATCTTACTATTGAATTTTCTTGTGTTGATGACTCTCCCTTGTAATCATAATAATTTGTTACAATTTTTACTTTATCACTAGTATAAGGATTTAAAATTGTTTCTTCCTCTTTTTTTATTATTGGAACACTGTTATCTAGTATAGTCTCAGATACATAGGTTAAGTTATCTTCTTCCTTTTTATCCTTGTAAATTATAGTAGTTCCTGCTACTACTAATGTAATAATCATTAATATGTATAAAGTTGGTAGTACAAATGGCTTTAATACTAATTTCTTTTTCACTTTTTTCACCTCATTAGTATTTTTTTCCATTTATATAAATCTATACATATTTTATGAAAAATTTAAAAAAATATCATAAATACAATTCGTTACCAAATAAATTACTGATAATCCTAAAAAGAAATAAAATACTCTTGCTTCATATACTTTTCCTTTTTTAAAGATTCCATTTATATTAAGCGAACTCATTGACCAAATTACAAATATACTAACTAAAATATATAGAAAAAATTTACCTGTCAATATAATCACCGTTTTCATAATCTTTAATGTCATTTAATCTTTTAATATATCTTTCGATATTTGAAAATGGAGTTGTTAAAAAAGTTTCAACAATCTCTAATGCTTTAGATAATTCAGTTTTTCCACTTATTGCTATAACATTAGCATCATTGTCATTGCGTGTTAGTCTCGCATCTTCTACACTATCTACTTTTGCACATCTTATTCCTTTTACTTTGTTGCAAGCAATAGAAATACCAATTCCTGTTCCACAGATTAAAATTCCATAATCATATTCTTTGTTACTTACCTTTTCTCCAACTAAAAATGCATATTTTGTATAATCTGCTGCATCTTTTGAATAAGTACCTAAATCAGTAATATCATATTTATCCTTTAATGCTTCTATAATTTTTGTTTTTAATTCATAACCTCTATGGTCACTTCCCATGCATATTTTCATTTTATTCACCTCTATAATTATTATAACATTTTTAGTTAAAAATACTGCAAAAAAACGACTTGGAAATCCAAATCGTTTTTAAGTTTTTCTTTTAATTAGAATTTATTTCCACATGAAGTGCAGAAACT
This sequence comes from uncultured Bacilli bacterium, assembly GCA_934100165.1. Lineage (GTDB taxonomy): Bacteria > Bacillota_I > Bacilli_A > RF39 > UBA660 > RUG13868. The sequence goes on along the minus strand of CAKOPN010000003.1, from coordinate 192,489 downwards.
AGCATCGTCTTCTACTTTTTCACCACATTTAGGGCAAAATTTTCCTTTTACAGATGCTGCTTTTGGAGCTTTGTCTTCTTCATAGAAATTATTGTTAGCAAAATCAGTTACTTTGTCTAAGAATAATTGAACTGGGAAGAACGCACCTTTCATTTCTTTGTTTGTAATAACTGAGTAAATGAATTTGAATTTAACAGCCATAACGATTAGTGTTAATACTTCTCCAACAATTTCAATTATTAACTTTTGACAAATTGGATTGTAGAAATATTTATCATATCCATTTACTAAGTCAAAGCTTACTCCCCAAGATACTAACATCTCGAAGAATTTTCTTAAGCCACCAAACACTGTAATGATTGCTTGTGTTACTACATCCCATGCAAGCATAGTAACTGCACATGCACCAAACAATGCAAGTACTTTAATTGTTAAGTCTTTTAAGTTCTTTCCTGTTTCACAGAAAGCCCAAATAAATCCTACTACGATTATCATGCATTGCCATCCTGCAAACATAGAACCAAACATCAATAGAGCTAACAAATTTTCATTTACTTTGAACTTCTTCATAATATCTCCCTTCTTTAACTTTATATTAGCATATATGAAAAAAAAGGACAATATATACCTTATTTTATGTTAAAAAAAGTTGTCAAATAAAAGTAAAAAGACCACAAATAGTGGTCCTTCATAATTATTTTGCTTCTTCTTGGTTAAATCCATACTTTTTATTAAACTTATCTACTCTTCCTGTATGAGATTTTCTAGATTGTTTATTAGTATAGAATGGATGACATTTAGAGCAAACTTCAACATTGATTAGTTCTTGAGTTGACTCTGTCTCAAAAGTTTCTCCGCAAGCACATACTACTGTAGCTTTTTTGTAAGCTGGATGTATTCCTTTTTTCATAACTATATCTCCTTCCGCCATGACAACGTTTGTCATAGTAATTAAATACTAATTCAGTATATCAATTTTATTTAGCAATTGCAACTGAACTTGATTTCTTATGGTGAAACTTACTGAATATCTTTGCTGCTTTTGTTATCAAGAAAAGAGATAACATACCAGGTACAAAAATAATTGATAGAATTTCTATCGTTACCAATCCTTTTTTATTCATAATTCACCCTCAGACTCGTAGGTATAATATACACTTTATTATCAGTTTTGTCAACTAGGAAGATATTTCTTCCAAGATCTTTTCCGCTATTTTCTTATAACCATCAGTACTTGGATGAATATCTAAAGAATTTGGTAAAAAATCTTCATTTCCATCAAATTCATTGAAAATGTCTATGTATATGACTCCTAAATCATCACAAATATTTTCATATAAATGATTTGAATATTTAACCAGTTCGTCAATATCACTTTTCAAAAGTTTCATTCTTGGTAGTGGATTATAATATCCAATTACAATAATTTTATTTTTAGCATAACTTTGTATTAGCTCTAACAACTCTCTTAAATTATTTGCTATTTTATCAATATTTTTCTTTGAATCTTTGACATTATTAACTGTTTCACTAAAATTTGATAGTGACAAACCTCTTATAAAGTCATTAGCACCAATAGAAATAGTAACTACATCAGATTCTCTTAAAGATTGTTTTATGCTTACTTTTTTGTCATCGACAATTATTATTTTGTTATTTTCTATATCATTTTTTACATTCTCTATTGTATAACCTGATTTAGAAAATCCTTTAGTGTAAAATTTTAACTTTTCATTCTTTAAAAGTTCATCTTTTACATAGTCAGGATATCCATAACCAACAGCACCATAAGGATTCATTCCTTCCGCTACTGAATCACCTAGTGCTATATAATTTATTTTTTCTGAGTTACCTTTTAGAAGATTATATATACCGAATACTAGTAATAATGTTGCTATAAACACAAATAATTTTATATGTTTTTTCATTATTATCACCTGTAACAATTATATTTCTTCTATTTTAATTTTAGCACCTACATCCTGAAGTTTTTCTACTAATCCTTCATATCCTCTTAATATATGTTCAATATTTGTAATTGTTGTTACACCTTTTGCAGCAAGTGCTGCTGTAACTAGTGATGCACCTGCTCTTAAATCTGTGGCATTTACAATTGCAGCAGTAAGCTCATTAGGTCCAATAAAAGTAGCAACAGTCTCATCTAGTGATACAACCATACCCATTTTTCTAAGTTCTGGAAGATGCATAAATCTATTTTCAAATATTGTTTCTTCAACCGTTGACTTTCCACGACATCTAGATAGTAAAACTGAAAATGGTTGCTGTAAATCCGTTGGAAATCCTGGGTATACAAGTGTTTTTACATTAACCGGCTTGTATTCATCTTTTTTAGTTATAACTAGATAATCTGGGCCAATCTCTATATTGGCTCCCATTTCTTTAAGTTTAGAAGTTAAAGCTTCTATATGCTCTGGTATTATGTTATATATTTTTAAATTTTTACCAACTAAGGCACCAATTATCGTATATGTTCCTGCTTCTATTCTATCTGGTATAACTTCGTGGAAACAACCATTTAACTTCGATACACCAGTAATTGTAATTTGTGAAGTACCTGCTCCCATTATTTTTGCACCCATGTTATTTAAAAATGTTGCTACATTTACAATTTCAGGTTCTTTAGCAGCATTTTCAATAACTGTTTTACCTTTTGCAAGTACGGCTGCCAACATAATATTTATAGTTGCTCCAACTGAAGCAATATCCAAATATATATTTGCACCTTTTAACTCTTTTGCATCTACAATATATTTCTCATTATCATTTGTTATAGTTGCTCCTAAGGCCTCAAATCCCTTTAAATGAAGATTTATTGGTCTTGCTCCGATAGAACATCCTCCTGGTAAAGATATTTCAACATGTTTAAATTTACCAAGTAGTGCTCCCATAAAGTAATATGATGCTCTTAGTTTTTTTGAATATATTTCCGGTATAAATTTATTTTGAATTTTGCCAGATGTTATAACAACACTCTCACTTGCACGTCTTACATCCGCTCCTAGATATTCAAGCATTTCACATAAAACATCAGTATCTGTTATTTCTGGTACATTACATATCGTTACATCACTGTCCGCTAAAATTGAAGCTGGTATTAGTGCAACAGAACTGTTCTTTGCACCACTTATTTTTATTAGGCCACTTAATTCTTGACCTCCATCTATTTTAATTACTTTCATATAATCCCACCTGTTATATTTTATTTTATCATTTATATTTGGACACTATCCTATAGGCCAAAGAACATTTTGTTTTTTTCTTCTATTTTATCTTTCATAGCAGAAGTTCCAGAACCAATGACTTTTCTTGGATCATACTTATCTGGATTTTCCTCTATAAATTCTTTAACTTTATCATGCCATGCTATTTGAAGCTCTGTGTTTATATTTATTTTACTTATTCCACATTCAATAGCTTTTTTAATGTCTTTTTCTGGTATGCCTGTCCCACCATGTAATACTAACGGAATTTCTAAATTTTCATTTATCTTTTTCATTGTTTCAAAATCAAGATTTGGTTCTCCCTTATATAATCCATGGACACTTCCTAAAGCAGGTGCTAAGGAATCTATGCCTGTCTTTGCCATTTCTAAACAATCATCTAAAGTGGCATTATAAATTGATGATGTTATATTGTCTTCTGTACCACCAATATGTCCAACTTCAGCTTCTACTGTTACATTAAATCTATGTGCATAATCAACGACTTCTTTGGTAATTTTAATATTTTCATCAAGAGGATGTTTAGAAGCATCAATCATTACTGATGTAAATCCTGCATCTATAGCCTTCTTACAGAATTCAAAACTTTGACCATGATCGACATGTAAACATACTGGAACAGTTATATTTAAATCCTTAATTAGACCTTTTACCATTCCGACAATTGCGTTTGGTCCTCCCATATACTTGCATGCGCCTTCACTTACGCCAAGTATCACCGGAAGATGCATTTCATTACATTTTTCAAGTATATTTTTTGTCCATTCTAAATTATTTATATTAAAATGTGGAATAGCATACTTGTTCTTTTTAGCATCTAATAACATTTCTTTACTGTTAACTAGCATTATCCCCACTCCTTCAATTTAATTGTAGCATAATTGTCTAGGTAGTCAATATTAAGCATGCCGTGGTGTACACTTATTAACATCATTTAAATATGTAGTTAATAGACAAAATAAATAGGAGTGCTATTCCCAGTATTTGTGCCTTTTTACCTAAAACATCATTTAGTTTTGTTCCCATTTTTAACCCCAAAAAAGTGAAACAAAAACTCACTATCATGAACATAAATGATGCTAAAATATGATATTTTGTAATGGCACTAAAACCAATTCCAACACTAAAACTGTCAAGACTTACAGTAAGTGCAAATGTAATTATTTTGAAAAATGTGTCTACATTTGTAACCGATTCTTCTTTAAAGTATGAAAATAGAAGTTCTATTGCAAGTAGTAAAAAGACTATTCCAACTATTAAAGTTGACTTTATATTTATAATACTTAAAATATATTCACCTAAAAAATCACCGAAAAGTGGCATAAAGAAATGAAATATACCCACTGTTATACTTATTTGCTTAATTATACTATTTTTAAGCTTCAGCATTCCATATGCTAAAGATAATGAAAAAGTATCCATACTTAAACTTACTGCAATTATTAAGATAATAAAAATGTCTTGCATAGTTTCTCTCCTTATTTAAGAATATGCCAGACATTTTATTATTTACTATATTTATTTAATAATTCCATTACAAAACTTTTATATTCAATATTATCTTTCTCTGTTTCATCGAATTCTAACATGCATAATGGTGGAAAAAGAACACACCAATAATTACTGCCCTCTCCACTTCCCAATGTTATAACTAACGACTCATAGTAACCTTCTTCATATGTTACTCCTTTAAAATTTTTTTCCGGGAAATAATTCATTCCATATGCAATCTTATATTTATCATTTCTATTTTGTCTAATTAAACTTTTTTCAACTTCTATATCAATATTTGGTATATTTTCTTTGATTATATTTCTGGCCTCGCTAATAGTCTTTACATTTTTTAATAAGTTATATATTACTGGAGTAATGTCATTCTTAACATTTTCTTTTACTTCAATATCTTTTTTATCATTGCTATTTGCAATTACTCTTATCCTAATAGCATCATTTGGAATCAATATTTCTTCTACTTTATTTTTTCCTAAGATAATAAACATTACTATCGCCATTATTACAGTTAACCTTTTCAAATTATCACCTGTATAAATATTGTTAATAATGTTATAAAAATATTCAATAATTAAAACTTTTTTAAATAAAAAAGAATACCTATGTATCCTTTATTTACTAGTTATAAATATCATTCTATCTCTATTCGATAAATCTTTTTTACAAATGATGTCTACGTTCTCTAGATTTTCATTTATTAGTTTAAAAATTTCTTCTTTTTGTGTACAACCAATTTCTATCGCTATTAGGTATTTATCGTTTAAATACTTTTTTATTTCCTTAAAAATTCTTCTATAAAAATCAAGTCCATCTTCTCCAGCATATAATGCTAAATGCGGCTCGTTATTTCTTACAATGTCTTCGATTTCTTCATTTGTTTTTATATATGGTGGGTTACTTACAATAACGTCATATTTAGTATCAATGTTTGCAAACAAGTCACTTTGAATAGCTTTAACATCTAAATTTAGTCTTTTACTATTTTCTTTTGCTACTTCTAAGGCACCTTGACTAATATCGGACATTGTTACATCATAATTTTTATTCAAATTTTTTAATGCTAATGCTATCGCACCACTACCACAGCACAAATCTAGAATTTTTGCATTGCTTCCAAATTTTTCATCTATCATTTTCTTAGTATTTTCAACAAGTTCTTCTGTTTCAAATCTAGGTATTAGTACATTTTCATTAACAATTAGGTCTAATCCATAGAAATTACTTTTACCTAGTATATATTGAATTGGTTTATTGTTTAATTTTGCATCAATTATTTTTTTGTATTCCTCTACCTTTGAATCTTCTATTATTTCCCCTAAATGATTTAATAAGTCTAGTGAATCGTATCCTAAGACCATGGATAAAATCATTTTTGCTTCTGTTGATGATAAGTATTGTTTTCCATATATAATCAACTTCTCAATAGTCATTTTATTCTCCAGCTAGTTTTCTTCTTTGATCTTCTGTAATTAAAGCTTCTACAATGGGTTCTAAATCGCCTTCCATAACTCTATCTAATTGCATTAAAGTAAATCCGATTCTATGATCAGTTACTCTATTTTGTGGATAGTTATATGTTCTTATTTTTTCTGCTCTATCACCAGTTCCAATTTTACTTCTTCTTTCGGCTCCCTCTTTTTCTTCTTTCTCACGTTGTTTTAAGTCATATAATCTTGTTTTAAGAGTATTAAGAGCCATTTCTTTGTTTTGAATTTGACTTCTTCCAACTTGACAGTATACCATTATTCCAGTTGGAATGTGTGTTGCTCTAACAGCCGAATCTGTAGTATTTACTCCTTGTCCTCCACATCCAGATGATCTAGTAATATCTATTCTTACTTCAGACATATCAAGTTCAAAGTCCAAGTCTTCTGCTTCTGGCATAACAAGCACTGTTGCAGTAGAAGTATGCACTCTTCCTTGTGTTTCTGTAACTGGTACTCTTTGAACACGATGTGCACCACTTTCATATTTCATTTTTGAATAAACATTTTTACCTTTTATCATAAAGCTGACAAGAGAGAAGCCTCCTCCTTCAGAATATTCTTCTGTTATTGGTTCTGTTTTCCATCCTTCTTTTTCAGCATATTTAGTGTACATTCTGTAAAGATCCCCTGCAAAGATGTTTCCTTCATCTCCACCTGCTGCTCCACGAATTTCAACTATAACGTTTTTACCATCGTTAGGATCCTTCGGAATTAAAAGTATTTCTAATTCTTTATTTAATTCTTCTTTATTTTTCTCCAATGACTCTAATTCTTCTTTTGCAAATTCACCCATTTCTGGATCTTTTGCCATTTCTTTTGCTGCTTCTATGTCTTTTAAAACTTTTTGATATTTTTCATAGGCATCTGTTATTTCTTTTAATTCTGCACATTCTTTTGAAAGTTCTTTTGTTTTCTTTATGTCTTTTAAAACTTCTGGATCTAAAAGAAGTTTATTTAATTCATCATATCTTTCTTTTATAATATTCAATCTTTCTATCATAGCATCATCCCCATTTATCTATATTATAATGTTCTTTTAGAAAAAAAGAAACTAAAATTATTCTTCTAATTCTAGTTCTTCTTCATCTAAGACAACTAAATCTTTTAAATCATCATCACCATCATCAAAGTCATCATCGTCTTTGGCAGTACTATCGTAGTCGCCTTCTTCTTCCTCTTCTTCTTTTGTTTCTATATCTTCTTCTTCCTCTTCATCTTCTTGTTCTTCTGATGCTGTTATTACCTTGTCAGATGTATGTCTTTTTCTTAAATCCCATTTCCCATCTTCTAATAGAAGAAATCTTTTATCTGTTGTAAGTGTTGTATAATAGTCTCCAATTTGTTTTTCAAATACTGACTTTGGAAGTCCAAGAAGTGATGTAATTTTTTCGAATAAATCTTTTGTATTCATTGCTCCTTTTTCTTCCAATAACATGTTTGTCATGTCTTTATATGATAACAACTCTAAATCTTCTTTTTTTAAATTTTCTATACTCATAAAATCCTCCTAAAGAGCAGTTTTTTCTTTTAATAAATGTTGAGCAAAAATACCCAATAACTTTTATATCATTATTTATATTTAAAATCAATATATTTATTACATTTTTTCAGGACATTTTATTCCCATCAAATCTAGTAATAACATATTTGTATCATATACAACTTTTGATAAAATAATCCATGAAGATTTAAGATTTTCATTCTCTTCCGTTAATATTTTATTTTCAGCATAAAATTTGTTGTAGGCGCTTGTAAGTTTGTATATGTATTCTGCTACTTCGTTTAGTGACTTTGTATTATATGCTTTATCTAAAACTTCTGGCATATTTAGAAGCGTTAATACTACATCTCTATCACTTTTTCCATTTATTTCAGTAAATTTTTCCTGTATTTTTAACTCTTTTGCTTTGTTTAAAAGTGATTTAATTCTTATTGTTGAGTATAGTAAGTAAGGTCCTGTTTTACCATCTAAATCCGTAAATTTATTTAAATCGAAAATATAATCTGTTTCTCTGAATGGCAATAAATCTGCATATTTTAGAGCTGCTATCGCAATAATGCTTGCCGTTTCTTCTTTCTTGCTTTCTTCTACGATATTAGTGTTTATTCTTTTCAAACATTCTTCTTTAATCATGTTTATCAAGTCTTCAAGGCCCATTACTCCACCATTTCTAGTTTTAAATGGCTTACCATCGCTACCATTCATAGTACCGAAACCATAGAAGCCTAAATTTACGTTATCTGCGATATGAGATTTTTTAGCAGCACGAAATACTTGTTCAAAGTGTAATTCTTGCCTTAAATCTGTTGTATACCAAATTTCATCTGGTTTAAATCTTTTAACTCTTGAGTAAATAGTGGCCAAATCTGTTGTTGCGTACAAGTAAGCTCCATCGCTTTTTTCAAGCAATATAGGAGGCATTTCTTTGGTATCAGTATCTTCTTTGATATCCATTACTTTGGCACCTTCACTTGTATAAAGTAGACCTTGTTTTTCTAAAATATTTAAAGTTTCTGGAATATATTCAAAGCTATCCATCTCACCTTCATATAAGTCAAACTTCGTATTTAGTAAATCATATATTTCTTTAATATCTTTTACTGATAATTCTTTTACTTTATCCCAAAGCTTTCTATAACCAATTGTACCCTTTTGAATTTCATAGGTAATTTTTCTTGCTTCTTCATGAAGAGCTTCATCTTCTTTTATTTTCTTCGATCCAGTTGGATATATTTCTTTTAGGTCTTCTTTGGTAATTGGTAAATCAAAATCTTCGCCGTTGTAATTTTCTTTAAAGCATATTAAATCGGGATATCTTTCTTTAATTTCCATAACTACAATACCAGTTTGAAGTCCAGAATCTCCTAAATGTGCATCACTTATTGTTTCATTACCCAAAAGCTTAGCTAATCTATTTAGAGCTTCGCCTATATTTGCGCTTCTTAAATGTCCAACATGAAGTGCCTTAGCAACGTTTGCACCACCGTAGTCTAATACAATCTTTTTTTGTTCTTTTTTGTCTATATTACTTTCTATATTATTACTTATTTGGTTTATAAAACTAGAAAGAAAATTATTAGATAAGCTTATATTGATGAACCCTGCTCCTGCTATATTTATATTTGTCAAATCTTCGTTTTTCTTAAGTTCTTCTACTACTTCATTTGCAATTTGTACTGGACTCTTATGATATTTTTTAGCAAGTTTCATTGCATCATTTATTTGGTATTCACCTAAGTCAGGCCTATTTGACTGACATAGCTCTATTTCAGTAACATATCCACATTTTTTAAATGCTTTACCTATTTCTTTTTCTAATTCTTTTATTTTACTCATAAATATTCCTCCTTTTTGAAATTTATTATTACATCTATCTTCTCATTATCTATCTCATATGTAAGAATTATTTTTTCTTCATTATTATCTTCTACGTTTTTACTATTTAATTTAATAAAAAATTCTTTGTTAGAAATGTTAATCTTCATCTCTTCTTTTATAAAGTCTATGGCAATTATGCTCTCATTATTAGATTTTATTAACCGCTTAATTTTTTTATCATAAATAAATTTTGTTTTTTCATTATCATCATAAAAACTTATTATTTCATTCTTAATAAAACCTTTTCCTTTATAATGATGTTTTTCTTTACTTTTTAAAACATCAAGACTTATTATCGCATCACTCATAAACACTCCTACAAAATTTATAACACGAATTATAACACATTTTATCAGAAATTTATACATATTTTAAGATTATTTCTTCATACTAAAGTTAGACGGTGGTGATATTGTGCGTTTTTTGAAAAAATTATTTAAGTTTCTTACAATTACATCAGTAATTCTTTTAATTTTAGGCTTCTCACTTTATGGTTATTCTAGAGTATCATCTAAACTTGAAATAAAAAATGCTAATAACATTTCTCTTTATGACAAAGATGGGGCTTTATTTTTTGTAGGAAACGGAACAAGTAAATGGATAGGACTTAAAGATATTTCAAAACATTTAATAGATGCCACTATATCTACTGAAGATAAAAACTTTTATAATCATTTTGGATTTGATATTTTTAGAATTATTAAAGCTGGGTGGGTAAATATAACTAGTGGTAAAACAAAACAAGGTGCATCCACTATTTCACAACAATACGTTAAAAATTTGTTTTTAGATTTCGATAAAACATGGGAGAGAAAATGGAATGAACTTTGGCTTACTTTAAATGTGGAAACACATTATTCAAAAGATGAAATTTTAGAAGGATATTTAAATACAATAAATTATGGGCATGGAATGTATGGCATAGAAAATGCTAGTCAGTTTTATTTTAATAAAAGTGCGGCTGATTTAACCTTAGCAGAAGCTTCAATTTTAGTAGGTATTCCTAAATCACCTTCCAATTACTCTCCAATAGTAAACTATGATTTGGCTAAAGAAAGACAGTATATGGTTTTATCTGGAATGGTTAAAAATGGATATATTACAGAAGATGAAAAAAATGAGGCATATAATACTTCACTAACTATTATTGGCAAAAAAAATAATATTAACCTATCAACACTTATGTATTATCAGGATGCCGTATTTAAAGAGCTTGAAAAAATCGACAATATTCCAACTTCTTTTCTTGATACTGGCGGATTAAGAATATATACATCACTTGACTTAAATGCACAAACTATATTAGAAGAAAAAATAAATAAAAACCTAGCAAAAAATGCCGAAATACAAGTCAACTCTGTAATGATGGATCCAGAAACAGGACGAATTATTGCACTTGTTGGTGGTAGAGATTATTCAACATCACAATACAATAGAGCTATTTCGTCTAAAAGGCAGATAGGATCTGTTATGAAACCTATTCTTTATTATGCCGCTTTAGAAAATGGCTTTACTGCCTCTACTTGCTTTACTAGCGAAGAAACTACTTTTACTTTTTCTAACAATAGTAGCTATTCACCAAAAAATGCCGGAGAAGTTTATGGTAATAAACCGATTTCTATGGCTGCTGCCATTGCATATTCTGACAATGTTTATGCGGTAAAAACTCATATGTTTTTAGGAGAAGATGCTCTTGTTAATATGTCTCATAGACTTGGAATATATTCTGATATGGCAGAAGTCCCATCTCTTGCACTTGGCACTAGTGAAATGAATATTTTGGAATTGATAGGTGCATATGGTTCTTTTGCTAATTTAGGATATAAAGTATCTCCACATGTTATAGTAAAAATTGAAGACAATAATGGCAATGTTTTATATCAAGCAGACGAAGTAAAAGAATTAGTTCTTAACCCTAGTTTGGTTTATATTTTAAATAATTTATTAACATCTACTTATGACTCTACTTTTGTAGATTATAATTACCCTACCATTTTAGGTATAGCAAGTAAGTTAAGTAGAAAATATGCTATAAAATCTGGTACAACTGCAACAGATAGTCTTACTGTTGGATATAATCCTAATGTTGTTTTAGCAGTATGGGCAGGTTATGATGAAGGAAAAAATATAACAACAGGGGAATTCATGTATACCAAGAACATTTGGGCTGATACTATTGAGGCTTATTTAAATGGTACAAATGAAGCTTGGTATGAAATGCCCAGCAATGTAGTTGGTGTTTTAGTAGACCCAATAAGCGGAGTTCCGGTTCAAAACTCTTCTAAAAAGAAAAAAGTTCTGTACTACTTAAAGGGTACAGAACCATCTAATAATCAAGCAGTTTTTGATGAAGTTAAATAATTACTTCAATTTCATCGCCAGTTTTAGCAAGTGCGCCATTACCATCATCAGTATCGAGATGAAGTTCAAGAACATATGTAGGAGCAGCTTTGACGCGAACATCTTCAAATACAGTTGTCTTTTCTGATACTATTTTTGCTTTTATATGCTGTCCATTAGTTAATCCATATCTTGCTAAATCTTCTGTATTTATGTGTAAGTGTCTAGTTGCAAGAATACAGCAAGGTTTAGTTACTTCTCCATATGGACCAACGATTGTAATCATTTCAGCACCTTCTAAGTCTCCTGAATCTCTTACTGGAGGATTAAGTCCTAAAGTAAAACTGTCTGTTTTTGAAACTTCAACTTGTGTGTATTTACGTAATGGTCCTAATAACCTTACGTTATTTATAGTGTTTTTAGCAGTTTTTATACTTACTTTTTTATCACTAGCATATTGACCTTTCTGTAATAAATCTTTTGCTTTATTTAATGGTTCATCTTTAAAAAGAATTTTGTAATCTTCTTCTGTTAAATGAACATGTCTATTTGATATTCCTAAAATTACTTTCATATCTATCACCCTTTCCCAAAAGAGTATATCATTTTTTGAATTATGTGTAAATTATAGTTTCTCTGATATTAAAATTATGTTATAATTACTTTAAGATAGGTGTGATGAATATGATGGGTTCTTACCAAAATGCGAATAATCTTTTAGAAGCTTTGATTATATATTCTTTATGTATAGAAGGAGGAAATTATAATCCAAACAGCAAAAAAAAGGCAGAAATAGTAAAGGTTGTACTGGATGACTTAATAAATAGACTAAAATCCGGGAGTAGTCTTCAAGATTTTGATTTTAAAAATTTTAGACATGATATATCTAGTTTATATCATCCGGATGCATTTCATAACTTTCCCGAAGAGATGAAAATTGATCCTGATTTGTTGTTTGGGAGTATGTATAGTGAACTAAAAGATGTAGAAACTGCAACAAAAGCTGGCATTCCTGTTAGAGTAACAGATGAAGATTTGGATGATAGTTTTGATTTTAATTATAAAACGACTCCTAATGATTCTAAAGCAAGATGGTTTTATTCTGATAAAAGAAAAAATACTTCTTATGAAACTCACACTGATGAAAAAAGAAAACAAGATGAAGAATCATGGAGAACTCCATTTCCAAATCATAATGTGCAACAGTATTACACTATTGGGGACATTATTAAAGAAAATTTCAATTATCTTTTTCTTGGAAAACCAAGTAGTACAGAACAGTATTTTGCGCTAAAAACTAGGTATGAAAAAAAGCAAGAGAAACTTAAAAATAGATTGCAAATGATAATTACTACACTAACATTACTTAGTATGAAATCTAGTAGATGTCGTGAAGAATATCTTGACGCTACTACCATACAAAGTATTGAAAAAGAATATTATAGACAGTACAATGAAGCACGTGATAATATCAAGTCAATAAAAAATATAGTAAAAGAAAATGAAGCTACATTATCTAGTATAAGGGCTAAACATTCACCTGAGGTTATAAGAGAAAAATATATTTGGGATAGAGAAAAACTTCAGTTACAAATTATGTATAATGATGTAGAAAGAAGGCATCAAATGGCACTAAGAAGCGGTAATATCCCAATAGAATTGCAAAATGAATTTAACTCTATTTCACAAAAACTTGCTCAATACTCCATGACGGATAATGAAGCTTATCTGGAAATAGAAAGAGACATTCTTGGTGGTGACAGAAGTTATGTAGAAAACTACCGCATATATGAAAGTAATATTCAAAGTTTAAACCAATGGAATAATAAACTTGAATATTTATTAAAGCATAGTGATGATGTTAAAGATGAAATATATGAAGGAAGAAAAAAAAGGTATGAACAACGTAAACAAGAAATCAATAATGAAATAAGCAGAACAAATAAAACAAGAGAGAAAATAGAAAGAAAGTTAGAAAAAACAAATTTAAAAAGAGAAACTCTAGTATCTGAATTTGGACGTTATGAAAACGGAAGAAGAAGGTAGATTAAGATAATCTGGTATGATATAATCTAAATAGTAAGAGGTGACTTATATGTTAATATACATACTTATTGTAGCCATAATTTTTGTTGCTATTTTATTAACAATTTTTATTACATATTACAATAAATTTCAAATTGCCATTATAAAAATAAGCGAGGCAGAAGAAAATATTAAAATATTACTTAATAAAAAGTTTGAATATATTATAAGAATAAACAGTTTTGTAGAAGATAAAAAACCTGAAAGTAAAATTCCAGGTCTTGAAAAATTTAATACAAAAAATTTTAATACATTTGAACTTAATACCGAGCTTAACAAATACAATAAGAAGATTGTAGAAATTACTGATTATAGCAAAAACTTAGTTTTTGATGATAAAGAAGAAGAAACAATCAGAGAGCTTGAAGAAATTAACATAGAATTACTTGGTTCTGAAAAATATTATAATGATAACGTTGTAATATATAATAAACTTATAAAATGTTTTCCATCAAATATAGTGGGAAGAATTTGTAAATATAAAAGCAAAGAATTTTATTCTAATGAAAAAGAAGAGATATTTGAAATACTTAAAAAGTAAATCAAATATCTTTTATTTCCCAGTTAACTGGCTTTATATTATTTTTTATTAAGAAATTATTTGCTTTAGAAAATGGTTTGCTACCAAAGAATCCTCTATATGCTGATAGTGGAGATGGATGTGGAGATTCAATAATATAATGAATTTTATTAGTTATCAAACTTTTTTTACTTCTAGCATCACTGCCCCATAGAATGAATACTACTGGGGTAGTTTTTTTATTTATTATTTTTATTACTTCATCAGTAAATATTTCCCAACCTTTATTACTATGAGATTTTGGGGTATCTTTAACTACAGTTAATGTTGAGTTTAAAAGTAATACACCTTCTTTTGCCCAGGGTTCTAAGCTACCATTATTAGGTATTTTATATCCAAGGTCATCTCTTAATTCGGTAAAAATGTTCATTAATGATGGGGGCTTTGCTATTCCTTTCTTTACAGAAAAAGATAAACCTTCCGCTTCATTTTCACCATGGTAAGGATCTTGCCCAATAATTACAACTTTTACCTTATCATATGGTGTTTCTTGAAAAGCTTTGAAGATTTCTGACATCTTAGGATAAATTGTTTTTGTCTTATATTCATTTGAAACAAATTTTTCTAAATTCAAAAAATATTCTTTAGTATATTCACTTTTTAATAAATTATCCCATCCATTACCTATCATACTGCTTCTCCTTTATATTTTGTCTTTTAATTTATACATTGCGTATACATTTATAATTGCTATCATTGCTATTATTATATCTGTTGTATTCCATATTACTACTGGACTTGAAAATGAACTATATATCATAATTGCTATTATTATCCACTTCAAATAGTTAGTATTTTTACTAGTAAGATATTTTAAACTTGCTTCGCCGTAATAAAAACAAGTTACAATAGTTGAAAATGCGAAGAGAAAAATGACTATAGTTAATATTATAATACCAATTGGTCCCAAATGCTTATAAAATGCATATGTTACTACTTCGATTCCATTTATATCTGTAAAATTTATATTTTGATAACTTGTTGTTAATATTATTAAAGCTGTAATTGTACATATCACTAAACTTGTAAAAAAAGTTGCCAAAACCTGCAATTTAGCTTCTTTCTCTACATCATTATTATTTGATAATGCTGTTATCATCGCTGTTGTGCCAATTCCAGATTCACTTGAAAATACACCTCGTTCAATTCCTATTATAATTGGAATCAAGATAGCGCCTTTTAATCCTTCAATGTCAAAAGCTTCTGTTACTATTTCTTTCAAGACAACAAGTGTTTGATCAAAATTATTCGTAATAACATAAATTCCAATACATATATATAACCCTCCCATAACAGGTACAAGGAATGCTGTTAAATTGGAAATACTGTCTACACCTTTTTTCAAAGAAAAATAAGTAATAACCACAAGAAATATTGCTATCGAAAGTTTGCTAAAATTAAAAGTCATTTCCATTTGTTTTACAATGGTGTTTGTTTGTACTGAAATAAATGCTAGGACATAAGCTAAAATAATTAAAAAGGCATATGCTTTGGCTAATTTTTTGTTATTAAGTCCTTTTTCAATATAAAATGATGGTCCTCCAACATATCGATTATTTTCTTTACTACGATATTTTATACTTAATTTTGTTTCAACATAAGTTAGTGATGCCAATATTATTGATGATATCCATAACCAAAATATTGTAGCTTTACCACCTTGGAATATACATAAGGCTATGCCAGCAATTGAACCAACACCTATCTTGCCTGCCAATGTTAGACTTAACAATTTTAATGTATTACTTTTTTCATTACCTTCATTTTTTTTAAATACATTTGTAAGTTTGAACTGTGGTAATTTAAGCTTAATTGTATAAAATACTCCTACATAAAGTATCAAAAATGTCGTAATAACCCATATTATGTCACTTATTGTTTTAAGCAATTTTATCACCAGTAAAATATATGTCTATTTTACTGTATATAATTATATTTTTACATGACTATTTATGATATTCTTCGTTATGATTTATTTTGTATGCTCTATAGATTTGCTCTAATAATATAAGTCTAAATAATTGATGAGGAAATGTCATCTTAGAAAAAGAAAGTCTATAATTTGATAGAGATTTTATCTCTTCGTCAAGTCCATACGATCCACCAATTATAAATGTTATATCACTATTTATAATAAGTGTCTTATCTATTTTATCTGCAAATTCAAGAGATGTCATTTCTTTTCCAGAAATATCAAGCACTATTATATAATCTTTAGTATTTAAATATTTAAGAATTTTCTCTTTTTCTTTTTTTAGTGCTACTTTATCATCCTTAATTCCTTCATCTTCTAGTTCAATAATTTTCACTTGTGTATATTTTGAAATTCTTTTGATATATTCATCTATTCCATCTTGAAGATACTTTTCTTTAACTTTACCCAAACAAATTATTTTAATCATTACACTTCCACCATTTCTGTTTCTTCATATTGCTTAGCTACAATAATATTTTTTTCATCAAAATTATTTTCTTTTAATAAAGTACTTACAGTAGAATATGCTAGCTCTGGAGTATTATTGTTTTCACTAATGTGAGCTAGAATTATATATTTAGTATTATTCCCTATTGTTTTATTCAAATATCGTGCTGTGTAACTATTTGACAAGTGACCCTTATCGCTTATTACACGTTGCTTTAATATATAAGGATACTTTCCCTCCATAAGCATTTTTTCATCATGATTTGACTCTATTATATAAATCGTCTTGTTTTTAGTAAGTGAAAAATATTTTCTATTTATATATCCTGTATCTGTTAAATAAACAGCGCTATTTTTCCCATCATCAAGAATGAATCCAAAAGCAGGAACATCATGTGATGCATTTATTAGGTCAATATGCAAATCTTTAATATCAACAGAATCATCAATTATTTCAATTTTATCGATTGGTATTACTTTTCTTACTTCTTCAAGAAGCTCTCTTTTTATAAATACTGTTAAATTTGTTTTCTTGGTTATTGAAGAAAGACCACTAACGTGATCTTTATGTGTATGACTTATTATCATAGCATCTATTGTATCTGGATTAACATTTATTTTTTCAAGCTCATTTTTTAGTCTTGGATAATTTATTCCAGCATCGATTAGAAGTTTAGTATTTTCAGTTTCTATGTATGTACAATTTCCTTTGGAACCACTTGCTAATACTTGTACTTTCATTTTAATACAAACTAAGTGGATTTATTGTATATCCTCCAACGAAAGGATATCCTCTAAATACTGAAAAATGCAAGTGTGTTCCGAAAGCATAACCACTTTGTCCCATCGTACCTATTTTTTGTCCCATAGAAACTGCTTGCCCTACTTTAACATTGATGGATGCTAAGTGAGCATAAACTGTGTAATAACCATTGTTATGATTTATATAAATATAATTACCATTTATATTTGTGTATCCTGCTTTATCTACTACACCATTATTTGCGGCATATATTGGAGAACCATAACCTGTACCAGATATATCTAATCCTTCGTGAAGTTTTCCCCAACGCCATCCATATGAACTTGTTATAATATATGGTTTGTTAGTAGGCCAAGCCCAAACATTTAAATTACCTACTGTAGGAATTACTTTACTACCCTTTATAATTATTTTACTAATGCTTGGTTTAACAGTTTCGGTGTTAGTAATTACGGCTGACTCTATTTCACCATTTGATTTTTGAACTTTTTTAGTAACTTTAATTGTGCCATCAACACCCTCTTGTTTTACTCTTTCATAACCTGCAAGAAGATTTTCATCATATTCTATTTTTGTATCATATTTTTGTGTTTGAAGCTCTACAACGTGATCTTCTTCAATTAAGCTAAATAATGGATTGATAAGTCCTAAATTAACAATTTGTCCCTCATAAAGCAAGTTGTTTTCATTTGTAAACTCAGGGTTTGCTATTAAAAATTCTTCGACTGAAAGCTTATTATTGTATGCTATGTCAGATATTGTGTCACCATCTTTTACCACATATTTTTCTTGTTCTTTAGTTGTACCAAACAATAGATATTTATCTAATTCTTCAATATCTGTAAAAATCTTCTCTTCCGTTGATATTTTGCCTTCTTTTATGGTGATTTTATTTTTAATATATAAGTCTTCTATGATTGAACCGACATCTTTTATTTCTGATTGTGTATCATTTATAAAATTATTATAATCTTCAGTACTTATAAAAACTGCAACAGTATTCTCTATCCCTTTTTGAAACAACTCTTTATCAAGGACATAAAGCTCTACATCGTCTGTTTTAACTTCACCTTTGTCTTCGGTTATGACATCAATACCTTTTATTGTTATAATGTATCCATTTATGGTAAAAGGTGAAAGATCTTTAATTTTTTCATATATTTCTGACTCTTTTGAAGCTTCTTGATTATAAGTAACCTCTTTGATAATATCAAGTTCATTAGGTGGATATACTTTATCAACTTTATATTTTTCTTTAATAGATGTTTGAGCTTTATCTATATATGACTCTAAAAGTTCTTTATTTTCAATATATCCAATTGCTTCACCTTTTAAATATACCTTGTACAACTCTTTTGGTTCTGCATTTTGTTTATGTCCTACAAAGAATACAAAAGAACTCAATACAAGACAAAATAACGTTACTAATATTCCCTTTTTATTCACTACCATCACCACTTTTTTCATCAAATACAGAGAAAAATTTTGATATATCTTTTTTAAATCTTAATGGTACTGTTCCTGTGGCACCATTACGATGTTTTGCTATTATAAATTCGCAATCACTGACTTGATCTTTTTTCTCTAAGTCTTTTTTGTAATAATCCTCTCTATAAAGGAATGCTACTATATCAGCATCCTGTTCTATTGATCCAGATTCTCTTAAGTCACTTAAGATTGGTCTAGGATTTTCTTTTCTTTGCTCTGCAGAACGTGATAACTGAGCAAGTGCCACTACTGGAACCTTCAATTCAAGTGCCATAAGCTTTAGTGATCTTGAAATATCTGATACTTCTTGCTGCCTATTTGTTCCATAGTTAACAGAAGAGGTTATAAGCTGTAAGTAATCGATTATTACAAGGTCTAACCCTTTTTCACTATTTGCTAGACGGCGACATTTACTTCTTATTTCTCCTATTGTGATACCTGCTGTATCATCCATATATAGATTTGTATTTTCTAGTTTACTAAGTGCTTCATTAACGTT
This sequence comes from uncultured Bacilli bacterium, assembly GCA_934100165.1. Classification (GTDB taxonomy): domain Bacteria; phylum Bacillota_I; class Bacilli_A; order RF39; family UBA660; genus RUG13868. The sequence continues at coordinate 172,692 of CAKOPN010000003.1, read as the reverse complement.
GTCCCAATCATTTTCTAAGTTTCCAGTTGCAAGTTTATATCCTTCTACATGACCAACTGACGCTATCATTCTGGATGCTAAACTTTCCGCACTCATTTCTAGGTTAAATATTGCTACAGTTTTACCACTATTTATAGCTGCATTTGTTGCAAGATTTAATGCCCAAGCACTTTTTCCCATAGCTGGACGTGCTGCTATAATTATAAGAGCTCCCTCATGAAGACCTGCTGTAATTTTATCTAGACGTTCCCAACCAGTTGGTAAACCTGTTACTTCACCTTTTTGCATTGAAAGCTTTTCTAAGTTCTCTTTTGTGCTCTGTAAAACCTCTTTTATGCCTCTAAACTCCGTAGACCTTCTGTTCTTTACAACACTCAATATTTTTCTTTCAGCATCATCAAGTGTTGTATTAGTATCATTTGACTTATCATATGCAGAATCAGTTATTTCTTTTGATACTGAAATAAGTCGTCTACGCATGGCAGCTTCTTCTACAATCTTTATATATTGATCTACATTTGATGCTGTTGGCACTAAATCAAATATTTCTGTTAAATATTCTACTCCACCAACTTCTTTTAAAATCCCTTGATTTTTTAATTCTGATGTAACAGTTGTAGCATCTATAGGAATCCTTTTTGCAAACATGTTACTAACAGTATTAAATATTTTAGCATTTGAATCATAGTAGAAAGACTCTGTAGTTAAAGCGTCACAGGCTTTTTGCAATGCATATGAAGATAAGAACATTGAGCCCAGTACTGATTTTTCTGCCGTTAAATCACTAGGTATTTCCTTAATTGCCACAGTTACACCTCCTTATTTTTCAAGTTTTACTTTTATCACTCCTACTATATCTTTATATAATTCTATATTAACATTGTGATAACCAAGTGTTGAAATTCCTTCTTTTATATCAATTTGTTTTTTATCGACGATGATTCCTAATTTTTCTAGATCATCTTTTATTTGTTTTGAAGATACACTTCCAAACACCTTGTCCATTTGACCAGTTTTTACTTTAAATACTAACTCTATTTTCTCTAGCACTGATTTAGTCTCTAAAGCTTCTTTTCTTTTTTGATCATCTAGAATTTTTTCCTCCTTTTTTTCAGTTAGGTAGTTTTGAAATGTTTCTTCAGTTAATTTTTCAGCGTAATGATTCTTAATTAAAAAATTTTGAGCATAACCATCTTTTACCTCTTTAATTTCGCCTTTTTTTCCTTGACCTTTCAAATCTTTTAAAAATATTACCTTCATAAATACCTCCCTATATATTTTTAAGTATATTTTTCAACTTATCTTCTACATCTTTTAATCTTTTGGTTTCAAATCTAGCTCCTGCTTCATGGTTATCTCCACCACCATTAAAGTTCTCTAAGATTTTTCCAACATTTATCTTTCCTTGAGATCTTGCACTTATTCCCACTGTGTTGTCATCTAATTTTCCAATTACAAACGAAGCTTCTATATTATGAAATTGAAGCAATGTATCTGCAATTTTTGCAAGTTCTTCTCTTTTATACTTAACATTAGACTTTGCTGCTGTTATGGCTATATTTTTGACTATTTTTACGTTTGTAATAACCTTTTGTCTTGCTATGTATGATTTCATATCTTGTTTTAAAAGATATTGAACATATGTAGGATCTGCTCCTTTTGTTGCAAGAATATATGATATTCTATACGTATTTGCTGTAGTTTTCAAGACATAATTATTTGTATCAAGCACGATTCCTGCCAAAAGTATTGTTGCAACATCTTCATCAAAGCTTATTTTTTCTGCATCTAGTAAATCAGCGACCATTTCACAAGTACTTGATGAATCTTCATCAATAATTACTAAGCCTTTGTTTATTGACTTTTCTGTTAAATCATGATGATCTATGACCATTACGTTTTTAAACATTGGTAAAATTGATTCATTTTGTAAAAGAGTATCTTTATTAGTATCAACAACTATTAGCAAGTCATTGTCAGTAATTTTTGACTTTATCTTACTAGCTCTTCTAATACGATACAAATCTCCCATCTTATCTATAATTTTTTTTACTCCAGCTTCTTTACTTCTATCATCTATAATTATAGTAGTTTTTTTATCATATTCCTTAATAAACTCATACATACCTATGGCACTACCTATGGCATCCAAATCTAGATACTTATGTGCCATAATGTAGATATGTTCAGAACTTTCAATAAGTTTTTTGATTTTTTCTTTTTCATCTAGAATAGTCATCTAATGCCTCCCTTACATCACTATACATATTATACACTAGTTAAAAGCAAAATAAAAGAGAAGATTAGTTATTCAAGTCTTCAGCCTCTTCCTTAATCTTCACTTTACTTCTTATATTTTTACACTTTAAATTACCAATAAAAAAACCTAAAAAAGTCATCAATAAAAAATATATATGCACTACTCCATCATTTATAATCATCAGCATTGTAAAATACAAAAGTACATTAAGTATCATGTATATAAAGTTATTTACTATTAACATAACTTTATTTTTTGTATAAAGAAAACGATAAAGTAAATTATAGGTAAATGATAAAAACATTCCATATACACATGTTGATATTAAGGACTGAATCTGTATTTCTAAATCCATTATTTAAATAATCTATTAAAAATTCCTTGTTCTTTGTCTTTTGTTTTTACATCTTCAATATAATTTATCCCCTTTATCATTCCTTTTATAGAAACATTGCCTTGCATAGTATCTAACTTAATTAGTTCTAGGCCTTCTCCTTTAATTACTAAAAAGCCCATGGTAGTTTCCATTAAAAACTCTTCATCATCAAAATTTTCTATTTTTTTAACTCCTGTAATCATAAGGCTTTTTCTTTCTACTAATGTTATTCCATGGTTGTAACTTACAACATCTGCTTCAATTTTTTCCATAGTTATCCTCCTGAAATATCATATGTTATAGATAACTAAAAAATTCTCAAAGCATTATAAAAGTAGGCTTTTGGCCTACTTGTTTTCATTATTCTGCTTCGTTATATGCTTTTAAGATTGCTTCTTCAAACATTGCACGAACTTCTGGATTTATTGGATGAACTGTATCGCGGTGAACTGTTACCATTTCTCCATCTTCGTTTTCAACTTCTCTTGAAGTGCTTGGCATTGCTATAAATAGTCCATTTTTTCCTTCAATGATTCTAATGTTGTGAATTGCAAGTCCATCGTCTATTAAAACAGATGCTCTTCCTTTCATGCGTGAACCTTCACGTTCTTCTTTTTTTACTTTTACAGATGTAATTTCCACTTTAATATCCTCCCTCTAAAGTATACAACTTTATGTAAATATTTTATAATAATTTTACTCTTTTTGCAACTATTATTGAATAAAGAGTTCTAGAATCTCCGTTAATATATCGCTATATGTAAAAGTTTTTATTTTATTATCTAATCTTATGGTAAAAATAGCATTATAAGTGTCCTCAATTATACCATCAAACTCTTCAATTTGGTTTCTTGCACCATTATATTTAAAATGAATCAGTTTTCCTTTGTTACTTTCTAAATCTTTTCTAATTTTCATTATATTCATCTTGGATACCCCACATACATAGTTCCATTAGTAATAATACCCCCCATCCCTTCCTCTTTATATTTTGTACTGTTAATTATCTTTATTAGATCAATTTCTTTATTTTTACTTGATAGTGAAATTAGCGATGCAACTATAGCTGGATCTAATGCATGAATATTTATTCTTTTTGGACTACTGGCAAAGTTAGCACCAGCTTTTATTAGCTCTTCATAATTTGACTGACATGCACCTGCAATAATGATTAGCCTTTCTTGACTATTTTCATACTTTCTGGCTTCTAATACTGCTTTAATAAAATTATCACTATTTTTGTATGTTTTTTTCCCTCTGTTAAAATATGCATCATGACCAGTTATTACAACTATATTTGGTCTTATTTCCGTTAAATATTCATTTATATTACTACTTACATCGCTTTCATCAATTACTACTCCATATGCCATTATTTTTAGTTTTTTATAAAGCTTCATACACCTTTTCAAGTAATCTGTATCTGAATCAATATGAAGAATTTTTCCAGGAAGATAAAAATACTCATTTCTATCTAAAGATATCTCTTTGTTAATGCTACTAGTAATTTCCGTATCATCTTCCTTTATTTCCGTTGCTTTCTCTAAATCATCCAAATCACTATCTGCAATTAGTCTTACATCAACGCCCTTTAAATATGCTATTTCATCTTCTATACTAATAATTTTAAAAAGTATATCATTATTATGTGATATTCTAGTAACCAAATCACCAACTTTATAATTCATTCTATCACCTAAGTAATTTTATGCTTATAAAAAAAAATAATTCATTTTTGACGTGAATTATTCCTTTATTTTTACTTATATTACATTGCTAATTTCTATAAATTGTTCAAGTGTTAACTGTTCGGCCCTTGCATTTTGATCCATTCCAAATGTGTTTAAAACATGTTCTATTTTTGCAAAATCATATTTTTTTAAATTATTTTTTAAATTTTTTCTTTTATATTTAAAACTTTCTCTAATTAGTTCAAATAACTTATTTTCATCCTTAACTTCATAATTATTACTTTTTCTTGTTAAAGATATAACTATACTATCAACATTTGGTCTAGGATAAAAGGCATTTCTTGATACAATAAACTCCTTTTTTATATCGAAATAATAGTTTAAAAATACAGTTATTGATGAATAATCTTTTGTTCCTACTTTTGCACAAAACCTATCCCCAACTTCTTTTTGTACCATTATGACTATCTTATATACATTTATATCTGAACTGATAATTTTATTTATAATTGGAGTCGTAATATAGTATGGTAGATTTGCTATTACATACAATTTATTATATGAATACTTTTTAATGTCTTCTTTTATATCTCTATCCAAAAAATCTTCAAAAATAAAGTCAATATTATCATAATCTTTAAATGTTTCTAATAAATATCCTTCAAGGTCAGTATCTATTTCATATGCTAAAACCTTTCCTTTTTCAACTAATTTTTTAGTCAATGCTCCTGCTCCTGGACCTATTTCAATAATCAAAGAATCTTTTTCTACATTTGATGCATCGATTATCTTATTTATTATGTTATTATCGTTTATAAAATTTTGCCCAAATTTTTTTTTAAAATTATGTTCTATCATAAGATTCTCCTAAACAATTGGTAAAATTTAATTTTTCTTTGTTACCTCAAGACTTATCATATTTATACCTTTGTAACCTCTATCTATGGCACTAGATTTATTTTCAACAAATAAATCAACTCTTTCGCTTTTATAACAAGCACCACAGGTATCTAGTATTAACCCTTCATATTCTTCCCCATCTACAGTAATTGTTACTTCATCATAATACTTAAAATATTGTTTGTTTTCTTTAACACCAAACTTCTTTTGTAAATAAGTAGTTGCAGCAGCAAGTACAACTTTTCCTTTATATGTGTACCAACCCTTATCATTTACCGTGAAATCTTTAGTGCATAACCCTGTACCAGTACAAAAGCCACTATTGCATTCATCCCCAGGATAATAAGATGTTAACCTATACATATGAATTTCTTTACTTACTTCTTCGGCTTTAGTATTTAACTCCGTTAATAAATGAGAAGATTTTAAAGAACTTATACCTGAAACATTATAAGTCGTAATTTTAGTTACTTCTCCAACTTGTAACAAAATAGCAAAAATGGCGACAACATAGAATAGCACAAACAATTCTTTTTTCATTATACGTATGGTTTTCTTCAATTGTCATCACTCCTATGATTACATAATAGCATAATTATATTTGTTAGTCAATTTTCATATTCCAAACGTATCTTTTACATTCTGCTCAATAATTTTTTCTACACTTTCAATATCCATTTCTTTTATTTCGCTAATTCTTGAAATTATTTCCTTAACATACTTAGGTTCATTTATCTTACCCCTATATGGTTCTGGCGTTAAGTATGGTGAATCTGTTTCCGTAACAATATTTGATAATTCTAACTCTTTTAAAACATCTTTTAACTTCGAGTTTTTAAATGTTAAAACACCACCAATGCCTAGTTTAAATCCTAAACTAATATACATTTTAGCATTCTCTATATTGCCACTAAAACAGTGTATTACACATTTTACCTTTGATTTTTTTAAAATATCATAGGTATCTTGAAAAGCATCTCTTGAATGAATTACCACTGGTAAACTATATTTTTTAGCCAACTCAATCATTGATCTGAAAAGAGATTTTTGTGTTTCTTTATTATCCTTTTCCCAATGATAATCCAGTCCTATTTCACCTATGGCAATTACTTTTTTATTACTTTTAACTATATCTTCTAGTCTTTCGATATCTTGTTTTGTAATAACATTTGCTTCACTAGGATGATATCCTAAAGCTAAATAAACATTTTCGTATTTTTCTGCAAGAATAATTGATTCTTCAATGCTTTTTTTATCGCATCCGCTTATAATGAGTTTCTTTACATTAGCGCTATATGCATTTTGTACAACTTCATCTATGGAAGAATAATCTTCTTCACTAAGATGACAATGTGTATCTATATACATCTTATTTTCTCCTATTTAAGACTATTTTCTATTTCTTCTAATTTTTTTACTTTATCAATTCTTTGAAATAATGGAACTGGTGTTGTAGTTGCATATGAATTATCTCCTTGATAAGTAGTTGCCTTGTTAGAAGTATTTAATTGTTTTAAAATATTTTCACTTGTTTCAGGCATAAATGGCTCTAATTCAACTGCTGATACTCTTATTGACTCTAATAGATTATATATAACTGTTTCTAATTTATTTTTTTCGTTTTCATCTTTTGCTAATGCCCATGGAGTTGTTTCATCTATATATTTGTTGCTTCTTCTTAACAAGTCAAAAATCTTATCTAATGCTTTTCCAATTTCTAGATGATCCATATCATTGTCTACTTTACCATCTAATTCTTTAATTTGAGTTATTAAGTCACTATCAAATTCTGTAGTTACATTTTTATTAGATACTTTTCCATCAAAATACTTATTTGCCATTGAAATTGTTCTATTTACTAAATTTCCTAAAACATTTGCTAGATCACTGTTAATTCTTTCAATAATTAAATCGTATGTAATAGAACCATCATTTGCAAAAGGTATTTCATGCAATACATAGTATCTTATAGCATCAGTTGAAAAGTAATTTACTAAATCATCCGCATACATTACATTTCCCTTTGATTTACTCATTTTATCATTTCCAAATAAAAGCCAAGGATGTCCAAAAACTTGCTTTGGCAATGGTAAATCTAATGCCATTAAAATAATTGGCCAGTAAATTGTATGAAATCTTATTATGTCTTTTCCTATTAGGTGCAAATCTGCTGGCCAGTACTTAGCAAACTCTTCAGTTGAACCATCTGGATCATATCCAATGTTTGTTATATAGTTTGTAAGTGCATCTATCCAAACATAAATAACGTGTTTAGGATCAAAATCAACTGGAATTCCCCAAGTGAATGATGATCTTGAAACACATAAATCTTGAAGACCTGGTTTTAAGAAATTATTTATCATTTCATTTTTTCTTGACTCTGGTTGGATAAATTCAGGGTGCTCTTCAATGTATTTTATTAGCCTATCTTGATATTTAGATAGTTTAAAGAAATATGCTTCTTCACTGGCACTGTGCACTTCCCCACCACAGTCTGGACACTTTCCATCTACTAGTTGACTTTCTGTGAAAAATGATTCACATGGTGTACAGTATAGTCCTTCATATTTTCCTTTATAAATGTCTCCTTGATCGTATAATTTTTTAAATATTTTTTGGACAACCTTTTCATGATTTGGATCTGTTGTTCTTACAAAACGATCATAACTTGTGTTCATAACATCCCAAATGCTTTTTACTTGTGAAGATATTCTATCTACATATTCTTGTGGGTCTAAATTATTTGCTTTTGCTTTTTGTTCTATTTTCTCGCCATGTTCATCTGTTCCAGTTTGAAAATATACATCATAACCTTTATTTCTCTTATGTCTTGCTATTGCATCTGCTAAAACTATTTCATATGTGTTTCCAATATGTGGTTTACTTGATGTATATGCTATAGCAGTACTTATATAATATTTTTCCATTTTATTCACCTCTATTTTTATTAGTGGAACCTATTCCACCAACCCTTTCATTTAATATTTCTTCCTCGTTATCAACGGTTAGGAATCGTACGAATATTCCCTGCCCTATTGCCTCTCCTTTTTTTACAATAAAGTCTTTATCGCCTTCATTTTGTATTTTAATAAATGTGTGTCCTTCATTTTTTGGATTATTATAATAATCATTTTCTAAGATTCCTACTTGATTGCACATTCGAACGTTGTATTTAAACCCCATGCTGCTTCTAACAACAATCATAAGCATCTCATCATCTTCCATTACTACTTTAACTCCAGTTGGAAGTGTTATTTTCTCTCCTTTTTTTAAAGTAAAATCAAATAGTGAAAAAAAGTCATAACCAGCACTATGTTTTGTTGCACGTCTTGGCAACATATATTCTTCATATAATTTTTTGTCATCACTTACATCCTTTTTAAACTGTTCAAAGCTTATTTTTTCAAAATGTCTTCCCATATTTACACCTCCTAATATAAAAAAAGTTCATCCAACAAAGGACGAACTTAACCGTGGTACCACCTTAATTCATAAAATAATTTATGCACTCTCTTTGATAACGCTACAAGCGAATTAGTAAAATACTAATTAGTTCTAGAAACCATCTTCAAAAACTCTCTATATCTTCTCTCACCTAATAAGACTCTCTTTGATAGAGGATGTTTTCTCTCTTTTCCTTCATCACATTTAAATATAGAGCAATTATAACATATGAGTTTCTATTCTTCAATATTTTTTCCTAAAAATTGCGAAGCTATTATAGCAATGTTTCGTTCTGAATCTTTAATTTTTGTTTCACTTGTTAAAATTACAAGACCAATTATATCGCCATTAGCACTTATTGGGCAAATCATATAACTACATGAAAGACTTTTTTCTTCTGTTATTGATAGTTTTTTTATATCTTCTTCAATAACTTCTTTTCTTTCCTTAATGCACTCATCTAAATATTTACTTATTTGCTTATTTAAAAATTCTTTTTTTCTTGTATTGGGGCAAGATATTATATTGTCGCAGTCAGTTATAAATAGTTCTCTTTTAAGCGTAGCATATACAGATTCCGTATAAATACTAGCTAATTCAACTAAATTACTCATGGTTGAATGTTTTTTTAATGCTACAACATCTTTATCAACATATATTTCAAGTGAGGAACCATCTTTAATTCCTAGAGTTCTTCTTATCTCCTTAGGTATTACTATTCTACCAAGTTCATCAATTCTTCTTACTACTCCAGTTGTTTCCATTTTGTCCTCCAATCCACTATACAATTATCTTTTACTAATATTTCGTTTTTATACATAAATTAACTTATAAGTAAATTATAAGCTTTTTATGTGGTGTTTTCCTTTGGTAATTTTTACCAAAATAAAAACTCACTAGTAAATTAGTGAGTTATTGGAGAGTTTTACTATTTAGATCCACATATTTATTATATGATTCAGAAGACATATTTTTTAAAGATTCATCTCTGAACTCTGATTCTTCCTTAATTCTTCTAATTATTGTATCTCTAAACAAGATGTTTATTCTGCTGTTAATTCTTTCAATTTGGTTGATATCCGTCATTTTATACTTTTTTAATATTTCACTTGAAAAATTTGTACATATTTCTTTTTTCAATGCTAAATCCAATTCACTATTTAGTCTTTCTGTTTCTTTTTGAAGTTCTTCAGCATAAGAATCTAAGTATTCTTCTTTTATTTCATTATCATTAATTTCCTTGCTCAAAAAGTTTTCTTTTATTCTAATCTTTTTATCTTCAATTTTGGCATTTACAATATTATTTAATTTAATTTTTTCTTTGTATAGTATTCCAAGAAGCTCCTCTTTCTTATATTCAATATTTACTTCCTCAAAATATTTTGAGAAAAACATCATAAGCTTATTTATTTCAAGAGCCACTAAATTATCCGTGGTATGTTTTAATGCTTCAAGGTTTCTTTCCATTTCAAGAGTCAAACTGTTTCTAAATATTTCCTTGTTTTTATCTTGAAACATCTTATTTATATCCATTTCCATTATAAACACCTTTTTCTATCATTACATAATATGATATTAACAAATATAAAAGTTCTAGTCAAGAAATCTATTTTTTAAATTCTATTTTTGTAAGTAGCTCTGTTATTAAATAAATGTAATTTTTTTCTAATTTTATTGTATCTAAAATAATTGATAATCTCTTATCACGTAAACCGAATCTAAACATTCTTGAAATTTTGAATGCATCTACAAACAATTTTTCTCCATCTATTTTATTTGTCATATTTTCGCTGAATATTAGTTCTATGTAGTTTTTAGTTTGATTTACCTTTTCTATTTCAAGCTTTTTAGCTAGTTTTTCAAACCATTCTTCGTACATATAAATTTCAACAGATTCACTTACTTTACCAAAACGATCTTCTAATTCTGATTTTACTTGTAACAATTTTTCTTTTGAATCAATTTCATTTATCTTTTTATGTATTTCAATTTTCAAATCATTATCATCTACATAATCGTCAGATATATGTGTTTCAACATTAAGTAGTGGTTTCTCATCTTGTTCTTCAGAATTATCTTCTATTTTTTCACCTTTTAACTTGGCAACTTCTTCATTTAAAATATTCAAATATAATTCTATTCCAACGTTATCAATAAATCCTGCTTGTTCACTGCCTAATATATCTCCTGCGCCTCTAATAGACAAGTCTCTAGTTGCAATCTTAAATCCACTACCTAGCTCTGTAAATTCTTTAATAACATTAAGACGTTTAATAGCTGTATCATTTAACATTTTATGTGGTTCATACATTAAGTATGCATATGCGATCTTATTGCTTCTACCAACGCGCCCTCTAATTTGATATAGCTGACTCAAGCCAAATCTATCAGCATTATATATTATAAGAGTATTTACATTTGGAATATCTATACCCGTTTCTATTATTGTTGTACACAACATAATATCATACTTATGATCTATAAAGTCTATCATTCTGTTTTCGAGTTCTGATTTATTCATCTGACCATGAGCATCTATTATCTTTGCCTCTGGCACGAGCTTCTCAAGTTCTGCCTTTTTGTTTTCTATTGTTTCAACTCTATTGTACAAAATAAAAATCTGACCATTTCTTGATAATTCTTTGTATATAGCATCTTTAATAATATGATTATTTTCCTCCAAAACATAAGTTTGCACAGGATATCTATCAACTGGTGGAGTTTCAATAATAGAAAGACTCCTCAATCCAGTCATAGACATTTGTAAAGTTCTTGGTATAGGGGTTGCTGTAAGTGTTAAAACATCAACATTTTCTTTGTATTCTTTAATTTTTTCTTTATGAACTACTCCAAAACGTTGTTCTTCATCTATTATTAGGAGTCCCAAATCTTTAGGTTGAATATCACTACTTAAGAGTCTACGAGTACCAAAAACTACATCTATGCTTTTATCTTTAAGACCTTCTATAATGTGTTTAGTCTCTTTTGGAGTTGTAAATCTATTTAAAAGTGCTATATTTACTGGGAAATTTTTAAATCTTTGTATAGCATTTTCATACTGTTGACTGGATAAAATTGTAGTTGGGCACAAATATAATACTTGCTTTCCATCATTTACAGCTTTAAAAATAGCTCTAAAAGCAACTTCTGTCTTACCATAACCTACATCACCACATAAGAGTCTATCCATTGGAGTTGATGATTCCATATCATCTTTAATTTGCTTTGTAACGTACAGTTGATCTTTAGTTGGGGTATATTGAAATTCATTTTCAAATAATAGTTGAAGCTCATCATCTTTGCTAAATTGAAAACCTTTTTGCATTTCTCTTTTGGCATATAATTTTATAAGTTTATCAGCAATATCTTTTACTTTTTGCCTTACACGTAGTTTTGTCTTTGTCCATTCAGTTCCACCAAGTTTGTTAATTTTAGGAACTGTTCCTTCTTTACCTGTATATTTACTTATTAAATCTATTTTTTCCACTGGAATATATAGTTTATCTTTTCCTTGGTATAGTATTTCAATATAATCTTTCAATAAGTCATTCTGTTTTAGTGTTTTAATTCCATTATAAATTCCAATTCCATGAAGACTGTGAACTATATAATCGCCTATTTCTAAATTGTTAATATTCTTTATTTTTGTTGAATACTTAAAGTTTGTTTTATATTTTACCTTGTTTGTATGTTTTGAGAACAATTCATTTTCTGTTAATAATATATAATTTTTGTATATAAAACCCTTTTCAAGAGGTAAGTCAATTATATTTACGTTATTTTCTAATATGCTAGCATATGTTGTTAGTACATAACTGTGTTCTAGAAACTTTACAAAACTTCTTATTTGATAATCTTTCAATGCAATGATTATTGTGTTATTTAAATATATTTGCTCATCTATATATTTGTTGATAGACTCAATATTTTCATTAAATTTCCCGACGTCTTTTACATTAAAATCTGTAATATTCTTTTTAGGTATTCCATCTATTATGTTATCAATAGTGTTATAATAAACCACTTTCTCATATTTAATGTCATATAAATTAAACATATAGTCAGAACTGAAATCTACATCTTTATCATTTTTGTACTCAAACATTTGCTCTAGCAATAATTTATATGATGACTCTATTTGCTGGTAGTTTTTAAATACTGTTATTGGATTGTTTAAATAATCATATATTGAATTAACTTTACCATCTGATAATATTTTCAAATATTTCTGATTATTTATCTCTTCATTTTCTACTGGTAATAGGAATTCTGTATTTGGCATAATAGTACAGTTTTGAATTTCTTCAATGGTTTTTTGTGTATCTTCATCAAATATTCTTATAGATTCTATTTCATCATCAAAGAATTCTATACGTATTGGATGATTATATTCAATTGGAAATATATCAACAATGTATCCTCTTACACCTATTTCACCCGTTTTTGTAACTAAAGTTTCTCGTGAATATCCCAAACGATTTAAATCTTTAATTAACTTTTCACGTAAATATTCGTCACCTTTCTTAATTCTAACTATTGCTTTCTCATATAATTCTTTTTCTGGCAAATAGCGCAAATAACCATTTAAGTGAGTGACAACTATCTTTTTATTCTTATTTAATGTTTTATTTAAAGTTTCTAATCTAGTTATTTTTAGGTCTGGACTAATTGCTATTGATTCACTTGTTAAAAAATCATCCATTGGAAAAAGATAATTGTTCTCTAAATAAACTGATAAATAATTACTTATAATATTTGCCTCAAAAAGTGTTGGAGTTACTATGAGTATATCTTGGTTGTTCTCATCAAATATTTTTTTTATACAAAGCGAAAAGAACTCATCATTTAAACCGATGAATCCATTTTTTTCTTCTAAATGAATTTTTGCTAAATCTGTTAGTAGATTCATTGTATCACCATTATTTCCCATTATATTTAGACATAAGGTCTGTAAATTCTACTTCGTTTATAAAATCAAGTAATAAACTTGTTACTTTTGATTTTAAATTTTCTATAATCTCTATTTCTTGTTCAGAAAATTTACCAAGAACATAGTCTTTGGTATCAATCATTTTGTTATTTGATATTCCTATTTTTAATCTTTTATACTCTGAACTATGTAGATGCAACTCTATGTTTTTTAAACCATTATGGCCGCCACTAGAACCATTTTGTCTTAATCTTATTTTACCAAATTCCATGTCTAAATCATCGCTAATTACTAGTATATCTTTTATATCTATTTTATAAAATTCCTTGAATCTTATAACAACTTCTCCTGATAGATTCATATATGAAAGGGGCTTTAATAAAACAACTTTTTCTCCATTTATTATTGTTGTTGTATATAAACCGTTAAATTTTTCTTTATCTATAGAAATATTTAACTTTTTGGCCAATGCATCAATAAAAATAAATCCTATATTATGTCTAGTTTTTTCATATTCTTTCCCTGGATTACCTAATCCTACAATAAGTTTCATTTCAATTCTCCTGTTATATTAATTCTTATTATTTATTATTCAAAGTATTTTTTTATTTGATCTGTATACTCTCCATTATTGTAATGCGTTATAATTGGTGCTAAAACTTTTAAACCAGGATTGCCATTTTTTCTCGCTTCAATAAGCATTAAATTGGATTCTGAATTTTCTTTTGGATATATCAATTGTAATTTCTTTGGTTCAAGTTTATTCTTTTTAAGTATTTCTAGTATCTCTATCATTCTATCTGTTCGATGAACCATTGCAAAAGTTCCACCATTTTTTAAGTATAACTTAGCAATTTCAACAATTTGATTTAACGTAATAGCTTTTTCGTGTCTTGCTATGGTTTTTTCAATTATATCATTTGTTGTTGAATTTTCAAAAAGTTTAAAATATGGTGGATTAGACAATATTAAATCAAATGAATTTATAGCAAAATAATTATGCAAATTTTTCATATCATCATTTATCAGTTTAATTCTTTTACTTAAATTGTTAATTTGTAAGGATTCTATGGCAAGGCTAAAAATTTTCTCTTGAAGTTCAATACCATACAATTCTGTGTCATCATTTACTCTTGTAGATAATATCATAGGAATAGGAGCATTTCCAGTACCTAAATCTAATATTTTTTTTGTTTTTTTAGTAATTGTAGCAAAATTCGGTAATAATACAGAGTCTAAAGAAAATCTAAAAAAATCATCATCTTGAACTATTTTTAAATTTTTATAATTTAATAAATCATTTGTTGTTTTCATAATTATTTTCTACTTCTTCTTGAGTTTTATCCGCTTTTTCTATAGTAAAAGTATTTTTTAGTAAGTTATGAGATATTACTTTACCTTCAATATTTTTATTTTTTATTTTAGTTCCTATTGGTGGGAAATTTTTTTTCATTTCTGTATATGTATCATCTTCATATTTAAGGCAACATAACAACCTTCCGCATATACCATTTATTTTTGATGGGCTTAAAGATAAATACTGATTCTTAGCCATATTTATTGAAACACTATTAAAATCATTTAAAAATGTATTACAACACAAAAAACGACCACATGGACCTAACCCACCAATTTCTTTTGCCTTATCCCTTACTCCAATTTGTCTTAATTCAATTCTTGTTTTATATATTCCCGCTAATTTTTTAGCTAACTCTCTAAAATCAATTCTATCATCTGCAGTAAAATTAAATATTAGTTGATTTTTGTCCAATGTAAAACTGCAACTTGTAAAATTCATTTCTAAATTTAATTTTTTTGCTATTTTTTTTGCATTGTCTAAAGCTATTAGACTTAGTTTATCGTTTTCTTCCTGCTTTTTTAAATCTTCTTCTGTTGCTTTTCGTAAAACTGTTTTAATTGGTAAAACCACTTTTTCCTTATCAAGATTTATAAGTTCTGTAACAACTGTACCGATTTGCATGCCTCTTTCAGTTTCAACAATTACTTTATCTTTTTTTTCAACTATAATATCATTTGGTGAAAAATAATATACTCTATTTGAATTAGTAAAACTTATTCCTATTACTTCATACATCTAAATCAACTCCACTCATAAGTATTATTAGTTTATCTAATAACAACTTAATGTTAACATTAAAATTCTCCCGTTCAATACATATTTTAATTGCATTTATTTTGTTTTTCAAGTCTTCAAGATTATTGTAGCTAGATATTTTTTTTATGTTTTCTTTATATTTATAAAAATATTCTAATTCAAGATTTAAGTTATAATGAAGTACATCGTTATATAAATAAAGCAAAGCCTTTAAAAATTTTTCTACCTCATTCCTATCAACTAAATAATCATTGTAATAGTCATTAAGATAAGCAATTGCTTCTTCTTTTTTCTCTTCCAGTAAAAAAGTAAAATCAAATATTTTTTTGCTAAATTCTTCGTCAAACATTTCTGCTTGTCCACTTATGAACATGCATCTTAAAATTTGACAACGCGAAACTATTGTATTTATAACTTGATTTCTGTTACTGGTAATCAATATAGCAATTATTCCATACTCTGGTTCTTCTAGGAATTTTAATAATGTATTTGCTGCTGAATCATTTAATTTTTCTGCCTCTTCTATTATATAAATTCTATTTTTATTGTATATGGACTTTGTCATAAATGACTCTTTTAATTCTAATATTGTTTCTTTCTTTATTGTTTGTCCATCTTCCTTGATAATCTTTAAATCAGAATTAAGATTTAAATTTTTTTCATCTTCGTTACTTAGAGCTGAAATTCTGTTTACTAATTCATTAGCTAATTCTATCCTATTAGAAGAATTAGTTTCTATTAAGTATGCATGGTTAATTTTATCTTTTTTTATATATTTATCTAACATTAAATTAAATTTTTCTTTTTGCAATTCCAATTCTTCCATTTTTTCTCCTTAATAAAATAATTTAAGCATAATAACCAATAGAAAAAGACCTGGAAAATCTAATAATGTTATAATGAATATAGTAATAAAATTTATAGGTATTATTAAATTAATAGATTCACCAATTAAATTATACGTATATAGTATAATAAATGCTAATGTTATTTTTTTTAATATACTTAATAGAAATTTCATAGTCCACCTCAGTAGAGTCTATGAAATTCCGTTTTAGTTTATTCTATTTCTTTTCTATCATTTAATGCTCTCTCTAAAGTAATAGTATCAATATACTCGATGTCTGTTCCAATAGGTATGCCACTTGCAATTCTAGTAACTTTTATATTCATTCCATCTATTATTTTTTTTATGTAAAGTGCTGTTGTTTCCCCTTCAATGCTTGGCTTAACTGCAATTATTATTTCTTTAAAGTTACTTTTTTGAATTCTCTTTATTAGTTTTTCAATTCCAATATCATCTGGTTCTATACCATCAAGTGGAGAAATAAGTCCATTAATAACATGATATTGTCCATTATATGTACCAAGTTTTTCAAATAAAAACAAGCTTTTGGGATCCTCAACAATGCATAATTGTGACTTTTCTCTCAAATTATTAGAACAAATGTCACAAATACTTTTATCAGTAATACTATTACAAATTTCACATCTTTGAATTTTTTCTTTTGCATTTTTAATTGAATCTGAAAAAAAATCTGTCTTTTCTTTATCTTCATTTATTAAGTAAAAAGCTAATCTCTCAGCAGTTTTTTCACCAATTCCTGGCAAAATTTTAAAACTTTCAATTAAGTTTTTTAAACTTTCTGGGTACATTAAAGTAATCCTGGTATATTGCCAAATTTTGACAATTTTTCTGCCTTAAAATTTTCTGCTTTTTTATTAGCATTATTCATAGCTATCATTATCATATCTTCTAGCATCTCTAAATCATCTGATGTTAAATTAGCGTTTGAATCTATTTTTACAGATAAAACTTCATGTTTTCCATTTATTTTTACTTTTACAACAGAACTTTCTCCTTCAAATTCTTGTTTTTCAATTTCATTTTGTGCTTTTGTCATATCCTTTTGTAATGTTTGAGCTTGTTTCATTAATGCTTGCATATTCATAATAATATTCCTTCTTTCTATTAAATTTCTTCAAATAATTCTTTAGCTCTTTCTTTTAGTGTCAAATTTCTTTTTTTCTCTATCTCTTCAATATACTTAAAAGATGATTTATCTTTTTTGTATTTTTCAATGTACTCATTCCACTCTTTTTCTGAAATACAAATTGGTTTAATATCACATCCAAAGGCTTTTTGAAATATTTTTTCTACTGTATAAAGATCACTGTTAATTTGTTCTGCAAGACCATTTAGTTTTGATATCAATATAACGTTTGTATCACTGGCTGCCACTGGTAAAATATCTGAACTTAGTAGACGAGCTATATTACCGTAATTTATATCGAACGCTAAATCTTTTAAGTTATCCCAACCATTTCTTAATTTAACAACTTTTTCTTTTTTAGGGCTGCATAAAGTATTATTAACTCTTATTTCCTTTTGTCTTTTTTCTTCTAATTTTTTTTCTTCTTCTTTCGTTTCTTTTGATAAATTATTTTCTATAATTACATTTAATGTAGAATTCCCTTTATATTCAATATTTTGGGTATTTTCTAAATTATTTGCGTATATCATATTAAGCATCGCTATTTCAAAAATTATTTTAGGATTGTCAGATTTTCTCATTTCCTCTTCTATACTATTCAAATTTCTAATCATAGAACATTTGTTTAATACATCTTTTCTGTTTTCTATCAAATCATTTCTAAAGTATTCAATTATTTCATTCAATAATTTAATTAAATCTGTTCCATTATTGTAGTACTCTTCAATTTGTTTTAAAACTGTCTCGATATTTTTACTTTCAATTAAACTTAAAAATTCATTTAATTCTTTTGTTGTAATATTGCCACTAATTTCTTTTATGTCATTTGCCTCTATTTTCTTATCTGTATAAGAAATAGCTTTTTCTAAAGTTCCAATGGCATCTCTTAATCCTCCATTAGAATATTTAGCTATCTCTTCTATTGCTTCGTCACTAATTTGAATTTTTTCTTTTTCCGATATGTTTTTTAATCTGCTTTTCATATCATTCAAATTTATTTTATTAAATTCTAACGTTTGACATCTTGAAATAATTGTTGACGGTACTTTGTTTAATTCCGTTGTTGCTAAGATAAACACTATATGTTCTGGTGGTTCTTCTAATGTTTTTAATAAAGCATTAAAAGCAGCTATAGATAGCATATGTACCTCATCTATTATGTATACTTTGTATTTTAATTCTGATGGGACAAATGATACCTTATTTTTTAGTTCTCGTATTTCATTTACGCCATTGTTTGACGCTGCATCTATTTCAATAATATCTACACATTCTTTTTCTTTTGATATAATACAACTATCACAATTTTCGCACTGAATACCATCATGAGAGTTCTTACAGTTAATTGCTCTAGCGAATATTTTTGCTATTGATGTTTTTCCAGTCCCCCTAGGTCCAAAGAATAAATATGCATGAGCTATTTTATTATTTTTGATTGCATTTTTTAAAATTCTAACTGTAATATTTTGGCCTGATACTTCATCAAAATTTTTAGGTCTATATTTTCTATAAAGTGCTTGATAACTCATTTTGTTTCTCCTTTCTCCCAGGTATAAGTATAGCATATTTTAGTTTTATATTAAATCATTTTTTGTTATTATTTAACTATATTTACACATAATAAAAATCTTATTTTTAAAAAAGTATTTTACTTAGTTTAATGCATTTTTCACTTCTTTTCAGCACATTTTTAATCATGTTAACGTGTAGTATTTTTCTAGTATTTTTACTGTTTTATATTTATTTTTCAAAGAAACATTTTGCTATGCTTGATGTATTTTACTTTTTTGTTATGTTTCACGTGTAACATTCCTTCATTAAACTTTTTTACTTTTTTTGTATTTATTTCCCGGGAAATATTTTTTACTAAATTTAATATATTTAATTTTTCTGCTATTATTTTGTTATGTTTCACGTGTAACATTCCTTCATTAAACTTTTTTTTACTTTTTTTGTATTTATTTCCCGAGAAATATTTAAATTGGTTTAATATTTTTGTTTGTTCTCCGTTACTTTTCTATTATGTTTCACGTGTAACATTTCTTTTTCCAGTATTTATACTGCCGTTTTGTTTATTTCCTGGGAAATATTTTAATCATTCAATGAATTTGTTTTTTTCTCCGTTATTTTTTTAATTATGTTTCACGTGTAACATTTCTTTTTCCAGTTTTTTATATTGCTTTTTTTCATTATTTCCTGAAAATATCTTATTCAAGTTAACTTTTTTTATTTTTCTCCGTTACTTTTAATTTTGTTCTGCTTGGAGCATCTCTTTTTCCTGTATTTTTATTACTATTTCATTTTATTTCCCGGGAAATATTTAAATTAGTTCGATATTTTGTTTTTTTCCTCTGCTATTTCTACTATGTTTCACGTGTAACATTTCTTCATTAAACTTTTTTACTTTTTTTGTATTTATTTCCCGGGAAATATTTTAATTAGCTTAATGAGTTTTGCTCTTCTTCGTTATTTATTTATCAGTCTTCCTTGGTTACATTTCTCTTCCCTGTATTGTTGCTGCCATTTCATTTTATTTCCTGGGAAATATTTTACTTAATTTGATAATATTATTATTTTTTCCAAAGAATTCCCCTTTTTTCCTCTATTTTTCTGTTTTTTTAATTATTACTTATTTCTCTTAAATTTATGGATGATTTAGTTTCTTTCCACAGATTCATTTTTTTAATATTTCCTGGGAAATATTAAAAAAATATATACATTTGTATATATTTTGGTTATTGTTTTAATCTGAATTTTGTAAGTAGTTATAATTAGTTTTAAATGCTTTTGATTTTTTCTTTTCTTATTTGTAAAAATGCAGTTGTTATTATTTTTGAACATTCATGTGATACATCTTTATTTCTTATCTTTCTTATAATTGGTCGCTTATTTTTTATTTTGGTTTTAGGCTGTGCTGCATATATTACTTTTTTAATTTTACTATTTTTAATTACTTCCATACACATCTCACATGGCTTTAATGTAGAATACATAATGCAATTTACTAATCTCCAATTTTTAATAATTTTATTAGCTTTTATTATTGCTATAATTTCGGCATGATTAACTGTTATATTTGTGTTATCTCTCAAATTATGTGCTTGTGCTAATATTTTTCCATCTTGTTCATCAACAATAACACATCCTACCGGTATTTCTCCCTTTTTATATGCTTTTTGTGCTTCTTCATACGCTATTTTCATGTAAAATATATCTTCTTTCATTTAACACCACACTACCTTTTTTTATAAAAAAAAATGATGCACATAAGCACTTTATCCACGTTAAGGCTGCTATCTTCCGATCCTGACCTGGTTCCGCTGTACTTATTGCATCACTTACATTTTACTATAAAATATTGTTTATATCAAGTATTTGTGAATTTTTTTGCTCGAACAAATGTTCTTTTATTGTTATTCTTCAATATTTTCTTCAATTAATTTATCTAATGAAGCAATTGTTGAAACTTTTTGATTATTCTTTAATGTTATTAATCTTACACCTTGAGTATTTCTACTTAATGTTGATATTTGTTCTACTGAAATTCTTATTGTCATACCAACATCAGTAATTATTATTAAATCTTCATTTCCTGAAACTGTTTTTAATGATACTATGTTGCCATTTTTTTCTGTTATGTTTAAAGTTTTAACTCCTTTACTACCTCTGTGTGTACGTCTATATTCATCTATAGGAGTTTTCTTACCGTAACCGTTTTCTGTTACTACTAATACTTCTTCATTATCCGTTACTATTTCTGCTCCTACTACAAATTCATTATCTGATAAGTCGATTCCTTTTACTCCTGAACTTCCTCTTCCCATTATTCTTACTTCATTTTCATAGAATCTTACCAATCTTCCATTACTTGCACCAATTATTATTTCTTTGTTACCATCTGTTTTTCTAACTGCAATTAACTCATCATCTTCTTTTAATATAATAGCTTTTTTACCATTATTTCTTATACTATCAAATTCTTCCATAGCAGTTCGTTTTATTAACCCTGATTTTGTAATAAATACTAAGTATTTATTTACTTCATTTGTAGCATCTACTGTAACAATTGAAGTAATACGCTCATCTTTTTCAAGTGGCAATAAATTAACTATAGGTAGTCCTTTTGATTGTCTACTAAACTCAGGAATTTCGTATCCTTTCATTCTGTATACCTTTCCATAGTTACTAAACATCAAAATATAATCATGAGTCTTCATTGTAACCAATTTTTCTGGGAAATCCTCTTCATTTGTAGACATACCTTTTATTCCAACTCCGCCTCTATTTTGCGTTTTAAATGTATCATTTGGTACTCTCTTTATATATCCTTTGTTAGTTAATGCTATTATTATGTCTTCTACAGGTATCAATGACTCATCTTCAATGTAATCAATTGCAGACATATCTATGGTCGTTCTTCTTTCATCACCATATTTTTCTTTAATCTCTAACATTTCTGTTTTGATTATTTCATTTATTCTTTCTTCACTAGCAAGGATAGCTTTCAAATCCTCAATAAGTGCTAAAGTTTCCTTTAAATCTTGCTCAATCTTATCTCTCTCTAAACCTGTTAAACGTCTTAATTTTAATTCTAATATTGCATCTGTTTGTGCTTCACTAAGTGAGAAATTACTCATAAGTTTTTCTTTAGCGATTGTATCGGTCTCAGCATTTCTAATTATATTTATCACTGCATCTAGGTTATCTAATGCTATTTTATAACCTTCTAATATATGAGCTCTTGCTTCTGCCTTCTTCAAATCAAATGTTGTTCTTCTTACAATAATTTCTCGTTGATATTCTACATATTTACTTATTATTTCTTTAATATTTAATGTTTTTGGAACACCTTTATCAAGCATTAGGAATATTATTCCGTATGTTGATTGAAGTGGTGTATGCTTGTATAAATTGTTTAGTACCACATTTGGATTGGCATCTTTTTTCAATGTAACTACTATTTTTACACCATTTTCTATATTTGTTTCTTCATGATAATCAGCAATTCCTTCAAGAACCTTATCTCTTACTAATTCTGCTATTCTATTTTTTAGTTCTAATGTATTTATTCCATATGGAATTTCAGTAATCACAATTCTATGTTTATTATTAGTTTCCTCTATACTAGCTTTACATCTTAAAGTAATACTTCCTCTTCCTGTTTCGTAAGCTTTTTTTATGCCACTATTTCCTAATATAATAGCACCTGTTGGAAAATCAGGACCTTTAATATAATTCATTAGTTCTAAAGGAGTTATTTCATTATTATCAATATATGCAACGCAACCATCTATTACTTCACCTAAGTTATGAGGAGGAATATTAGTTGCCATACCTACAGCAATTCCCATAGTTCCATTAACTAATATATTTGGAAATCTACTTGGAATAACTTCAGGCTCTTTTTCCGTTTCATCAAAGTTTGGAATAAAATTTACTGTATCTTTATTTATATCTCTTAGTAACTCTAGGCTTATTTTGGAAAGTCTAGCCTCTGTATAACGCATTGCTGCTGCTCCATCGCCATCCATATTACCAAAATTTCCATGACCATCTACTAGCATGTAACGATAACTGAAATCTTGGGCCATTCTTACCATAGCTTCATAAATACTAGAATCACCATGTGGGTGATATTTTCCCATTACATCACCGACAATTCTAGCACACTTACGATGCTGTTTGTCTGGAGTGTATCCTGATTCGTACATTGAATAAAGAATTCTTCTATGTACTGGTTTTAAACCATCTCTTAAATCTGGAAGTGCACGTGCTACTATTACACTCATTGAATACTCTAAAAACGATGTTTCTACTTCTTTAACTATATTATTTTGTTCTAATCTATCCATAAAAACCTCCTAAATATCCAAGTTGCTTACATATTTTGCATTCTTTTCTATAAAATCTCTTCTTGGTTCTACATCGTCACCCATTAAAGTTTTAAATACTTCGTCTGCAGAAAATGCATCTTCTACGGTAATCTGTCTTAATATTCTATTTTCTTTTGACATAGTTGTATCTCTCAACTCATCAGCATCCATTTCTCCTAAACCTTTCATTCTTGTGATAGTATATTTAGCATTTTCTGGTAATGTCTTTAAATATGCATCTCTTTCTTCTTCATTAAGTACATATTTACTATTCTTTCCATACACTACTTTGAACAATGGTGGTTGAGCGGCATATACGTGACCTTTTTCAACAACTTCTCTAAAAAATCTATAAAATAATGTTAGTAATAATATTCTTATATGAGCACCATCAACATCGGCATCTGTCATAATTATTATTTTGTCATATCTTAATTTTGAAATATCAAATTCTTCGCCTATACCTGTACCAAATGCAGTTATCATTGTTCTTATTTCTTCGTTTCCTAAAGCTCTATCAAGTCTTGCTTTTTCAACGTTTAGAATTTTACCTCTCAAAGGCAGTATGGCTTGGGTCATATAATCTCTACCTTTTTTAGCAGAACCACCAGCTGAGTCACCCTCGACTAAGAATATTTCAGATTCACTTGGATCTTTACTTTTACAGTCTGTTAATTTTCCATAGAAATTGGTAATCTCTAAGTCACCTTTTCTTCTTGTCAATTCTCTTGCTTTTTTAGCAGCAACTCTTGCACGCGATGCTGTCATGGCTTTTTCAATAATAATTCTTGCTTGATTAGGATTTTCCATTAAAAATCTTTCTAATCCTTCACCAAAAATTTTGCTTGCAATCTGTCTTACTTCTATATTACCAAGTTTTGTTTTAGTTTGTCCTTCAAATTGTGGATTTGGATGTTTGCATGACACTATCAATGTAATTCCTTCTTTAACGTCATCAAAAAGCAAACTATCATCATTATTTTTTAATAAATTGTTATTAGTTGCATATTTGTTTAAAACTCTAGTTAATGCAAGTCTCACACCATCTTCATGTGTACCACCTTCAGGAGTATTTATGTTATTAACGAAAGAATAAATGCAGCTATTATAAGTTTCATTATATTGCATAGCAACTTCAATGGAAATGTCATTTTCTGTACCATTTACATCAAGAATTGTCTCATGAATAGGATTCCTACTCTTATTTATCATTCTTACATACTCAGATATTCCACCTTCATACATAAATGTATCTTCAGTATCTGTTCTTTCATCTGCTAATTTAATAGTTAATCCTCTATTTAAAAAGGCTAATTCTCTAATTCTCTGCTTTAATGTATCATAATCAAATACCGTTGTTTCTTCAAATATTGTTGGATCTGGTAAAAATGTTACTATCGTTCCTGTATCATCTTCATTACATTCACCAATAACTTTTAAAGGTTCTGTAGGATGTCCACCATTTTCATATCTTTGAAAATAAATTTTTCCATTTTTATGAACTTCTACTTCTAGCCAAGCAGACAAGGCATTTACTACACTTGCTCCTACTCCGTGAAGTCCGCCAGATACTTTGTATCCACCACCACCAAATTTTCCACCTGCATGCAAAACTGTATATACTGTTTCTACTGTTGATTTTCCTGTTTTTGGGTGTATATCTGTTGGAATGCCACGTCCATTATCTGTTACTCTTATTGTGTTTTCTTTTCCTACCGTAACAGTAATTAAGTCACAATAACCAGCTAATGCTTCATCTATGGCATTATCAACAATTTCCCATACAAGATGATGAAGACCTCTAGCACCAGTAGTACCAATATACATACCAGGTCTTTTTCTGACCGCTTCAAGGCCTTCTAGAACTTGTATTGATGATGAATCATATGTTGAATTATTCTTTTCCATTATTTTTTCCCACCTTTTCTATTACATTTCCATTTACTACTTTTGATATCTTAGCAATATCTAAAAACTTTTTATTTAAACCTTTAGTATCATTTGATGTTATTACTACCTGAATATCACGATTTATGTAGCCTATTAGTTTATTCCTGCTTTTAGTGTCTAATTCGCTAAATATATCATCTAATAGTATTATAGGGTAACTGTCCTTAACTTCCTTAAAAATATCGATTTCTGAGAGTTTTAGGGCTATTGTAGCCACCTTCTGTTGTCCTTGAGAACCATAAAGTTTAATATCATCATTATCTAATGTAAAACTTAAATCATCTCTATGTGGTCCATAAAGAGTCATCCCATTCTCTACTTCTTTCATGTAATTACGATTATATCTTTCTTTTAATGTATCGCTAATACACTTATCAGTAAATTCTGAAAATTCCACATTTGTTTCATATTTTACTTTAAAGTTCTTTTTGCCAGTTATGTTCTCAAATATCTGTGTTATTCTCTCATTTATCTTATCTATAAACATTTTTCTTTCTTTGTAGATATCAACTTCTCTTTCAATTAGATTATCTGTAACGCTATCTAAATATCTTCTATCAGTATTTGAACTTTTATACAGCATTTTTAGATAGTTGTTTCTAATTTTTAATAACTTATTAAACTCATTGTATTTTTTTATGTAATTTCTAGATAATTGGCTCAGTTCAATATTTAAAAAATTTCTACGTTCTGCTGGTGTACCTTGAATTATGCTTATATCCTCTGGTGAAATCAATATGACATTTAAATTAGTTATATAATCTGATATTTTTTTTACCTCATTGTTGTTTATTCTTACAATCTTAGAATCTTTAGAAATTTCAACGGACATGCTTCTATAAATTGATTTATCTTTTATTTCTCCATTTACTTTAGCTGCTACTGCTTCTTTTCTAATTAGATTCTGATCTACTGTTCGATAAGACTTTGTTAAGGCTAAAAAATATATACTTTCTAGTATATTTGTTTTTCCTTGGGCATTATCTCCTATAAATATATTTATTTTTTTATCTAAATTAAGAGATAATTTTTTATAATTTCGAAAATTTATTAGTTTGACTTTTCTTAATATCAATAATTCTTCTGCTTTTGCCCATTTTTTCCACCTTAACCTTTTACAGTATTCCTATACATACAATATAATTATATCACATATTGGGCATTTAACCAAAGAAAAAAAGGATTTATGCTATTTTTTTTGCATTCATCCTCTTTAAAATTATTGCCTCTAACATGGTTGCCCTTGCTATTTGATTTTTTAAGACCATTTTAGATACTGGAACAGCCATTTTTCTATCATTTATAAACACAATTAGAGACTTGTCTTTATATTTCTCTATTTTTTTTATACTATTTAAATTTATCCAACAGCAGTCTTTTAATAAAGAAGACTTTATTGGAAAAAATATTAAGCAACTACTTTCTTCAACTAAAATTGGTATTTTATAACTGCAATTTAACATTTTTTTAGCAGCTTTAAGTCTACCATAGTAACTGCTGCCATAATAACAGCAACTTTCATCCATAATTTGGTAAGCTCCAGAATCTATGAGATATTCTTCATTTTTCTCTATAATTCTTGTTTTTTCATCTTCTTTTCCCACTACTGCAAATGTTTCTTTATTGATTTCATACTTTTTCATATAATATTATCCCCCTAAAAAATATGTGGTTATAATATCATATTTACATAGCAAATTATGTCGTATATTGTTTTAGTATGTTCTAATTGGTACTACTAGCTGAATAAGTCCATCTTCTGTAGTATTTTTTATTGTTATTGGTTTAACTTCTCCGATAAATGACATTTCAATGATATCTGTATTTAAAGCATTTAAAGCTTCCATCATATACTTTGCACTAAATGCAATAGTAATATCTTCATTATTATTTTTCTCGATATTCATTTTCATTTCAGCTTTTCCTTTTTCATTTGAAACTGATTTAACAATTAACAAATCTCCGTTAGTTGATAAAGATACTATATTTTTTTCTTTATCAGTTGTTAATATGCTTGCTTGTCCTATTACATTATATAATTGTGATAATTTGGCTTTGATTTTTAATACAGAATCTTCTGGTATTAACTTAGATGTATTAGGATAATTACCATTAATCAATCTTGATTGAAATAATAAGTTATCTTCTTCAAATAAAATTTTATTATTAAATACGTGAAGTTTAATTTCCCCTTCTTTATCATCGATAATTTTACTAAACTCAATAATATTTTTACCAGGAATAATAATATTATAGATTTCCTCTACTGGTTTGTTAAGTCTAATTTCTTTTTTAGCAAGTCTATAAGAATCTGTTGCACTACATTCTAATAAGTCACCATTTATTTTAAAGTTAATTCCTGTAAGAACAGGTCTTGATTCATCAGTAGATGTAGCAAAAGCTGTTTCTTTAACAATATTTAATAGTTCTTCGGAGCTTATAGTTATATAATTATCACTCTTTTCTAGATTTACATTAGGATATTCACTTTTGTTTATTACATTTAAATCATATTTAATCTTTTCATCATCAGTATAAATAAGGACTTTGAGTTCATCAATTACTTCTATATTTATTTCTTCTTCTGGAATAACTCTTACAATATCTAAAATTTCTTTTCCTTGAATGATGATGATTCCTTCTTCTTGTACATTCATATTTTCATCTTTTATTTCAATGAACTTTTGAATTGTTAAGTCATTGTTGGAAGCTGTTAAAGTTAGACCTTCTTTTGTTAAATCAAATTTAATTCCTGATAAAGAAGGTATTAGGTTTTTAGTTGAAATTGCTTTTGATACTTTGTTTAAATTTTCTAATAATAATTCTCTTTTAATTTTTAGTTTCATAATGTTTATTCTCTCTTTCTTTTTATTATTTTTTATATTATTACTGTGGAAAATGTGGAAAACTATAGTTTAGCCTTATTATATAACAAAATTTTATGCACAGGTGTTGTGGAAAATTTGTGTATAAGTTGTTAATTACTTATGTCTTTTTCTAGTTTTTCTATAGTTTCGGCAAACTGTTTGTTAGTTTTTATCTCTAGTTCTATTTTTTCACAGGAATGCATAACTGTTGAGTGGTCTTTTCCACCAAATTCTATTCCTATTTTAGGAAATGATTCTTCTGTTAGTTTTCTACATAAATACATTGCTATTTGCCTTGGAAATGCTATGTCAGCGTTTCTCTTCTTTGATTTTAAGTCTTCAATAGAAACTTTAAAATAATCTGCTACTATTTTTTGAATACGACTTACATCATTTTTTTCACTGTAACCAGCATTTACATAGTCTTTTAATGCTTCTATTGCAAGGTTTAAGTCAATTTCTGCACACATCATTGTTGAATATGCCATTAGTCTGTTAACACTTCCCTCTAGTTGTCTGATGTCTGTCCCAATATTAGAAGCCATGTATTCTATAACTTGTTCTGGAATTTCTTTTGTTACTTGTTCCCCTACTATTCTCTTCTTCAATATAGCCATTTTTAGTTCAAAATCTGGTGGATAGATATTAACTGGTAATCCCCAACTAAATCTTGTTCTTAGCCTATCTTCAAAGACTTTTAGGTCATTTGGAGATCTATCGGAAGATATAATTATTTGTTTGTTTTCACCATAGAGGTTGTTGAAAGTATGGAAAAATTCTTTTTGTGACTCTGTTGCTCCTGCTAAAAATTGTATGTCGTCAATTATAAGAACATCAATATTACGGTATTTCTGTTTAAAAAAGTCTATATATTCAAAATTACTTTTATTTCCTTGTTTTTTGGTTATTTCAACAAATTCCGACACAAAAGTTTCACTTGTTACATATAAAACTTTTTTATTGCTATGTTTGGCAATGTAATTTCCTATTGCATGCATCAAATGAGTTTTACCTAATCCACTGTTACCATATATAAATAAAGGATTATAGGTTTCTCCAGGTTTTTCTGCTACTGCAAGTGCAGCTGCATGAGCAAATCTATTACTATTACCTACTATGAAATTTTCAAATGTATATTTTTTATTTAAATTTGATTCAAATACATTATTTTCATAAATATTTTTTTCTTTTATATCGTTTTGAGATTGATTTTCTTCCTCAGGTGTTATATCTAAATCTTCTTTTATAACAAATTCAAGTTCTACTGTTTCTCCTATCTCTTCGATAAAGCAAGATGTTATAAGTTTTTTATAGTTATTAGCTAAATGGTCTTTATGAAGTGCATAAGGAACTAGAATTTTTGCTACACCTTTTTCTAATGAGTATAGTTTTGTGTCCTCGAACCAAGTTTGGTATGATAAAGAGTTTGTTTCTTTCTTTATTTTAGCAAGAATGTTGGTCCATAAATCTGAATTATCCATAAATTCACCTCCCCCCTTGATATACGTCTTCCAAATACATAAGATATTTTAACTTAAATGTGGAAAAAAGGAAAGTGAAAAAGTAAGAAAAATCTTTATCCACAAGTTATTAACAAAAATATCCACAGGCAAACACTTTTTATATAAAGGAAAAAGTTAGTTTTCCACATTTTCCACAATTTTTAATTCACAGGTGTTAATTAAGTTTTCAACAGTCCTGTGAATTCTGTTAATAACTTTTAGAACTATTTTATTTACAATTTTCTTGATAACTTTTTCAACTAGTGTTATTATTTTAATTGACAAATCCTTATTTTCATTATTATAATAATGGAGATTTTAGTTTGGAGGTGGAATTGTGAAAAGAACTTATCAACCAAATAATAGAAAAAAAGCTAAGAAACATGGATTCTTTGCTCGTATTAAGTCTAAGGTTTTAAATAAGAGAAGAGCAAAAGGTCGTAAGAAGTTAGTTTAAAGAAATTCCACTGTGAACAGTGGCTTTTTTGTTTTTGTTTAAGATTTGAGGTGTTTTTGTGGATAAACTTCATACTGTAAAGAAAAATTATGAGTTTTCTGATATAATTCATACTGGTAAATTTGCTAAAAATGAGTGTTATTCCTTATATATAAAAGGAAATGGACTTTCTATTACTAGATTTGGTATATCTGTTAGTAAAAAACTAGGTAATGCAGTTTTCAGAAATAAATATAAAAGACAACTTCGCTTTATAATAGATAAAAATAAAAAATACTACCAAAATGGAGTTGATTATATTATAATAATTAGGAACGGTTATGTTAATTTAGATTTTGCTGATAAAGAGAAAAAATATGTTAATTTAATTGAAAAAGTGAATAGTTATTATAAGAAGGAGATTTTGAATGAAGAAAAAAAATAAAAATAAGATAGTTATACTTTTACTTTTGGTAATGTTTGTTTTAGTAGGATGTACTAAACAACTTAAGTCTGAAGATGGTAAGGCAGTAAAAAATCCAACGACAGGTCAAAGTTTGACACAAAATATCCTATGTAAGCCAGAAGATAAAGAGACTTATGAAATATATACTAAATATAAGGATGAAATAAACTTGGAAGAATTACCAAGCTGTAAAAATTTTTCTATAACTAGTGGTGGTTATGAAGGTATTTGGACAAGTGTATTTATAAAACCACTTGCTTGGGCTATTTTGAAAATTGGTAAATTTGTTAAGAGTAATGGACTTGCACTTATTATTGCTAGTTTAATAATAAGACTTATTGCATTTCCAATTACTAAGAAAACAGCAATGCAATCTGAACTTATGAAGGCAGCAAAACCTGACTTAGATAGACTTGAGAAAAAATATGCAAATAAAACAGATAACGATTCTATGATGAGAAAGTCTCAAGAAATGGCAATGATATATAAAAAATACAATTTAAATCCAATTACTGGATGTATATTTGCTCTTATTCAGTTACCTTTGTTTATTGCATTCTTGGAAGCAATAAATAGAGTACCTGCTATTTATGAAGAAACATTCTTAGGATTTCAACTTGGAACTGTTCCATTAACTGGTATGACGAATGGAAACTTTATTTATATTATACTAACTTTGCTAGTAGGAGCTTCAACTTATTATTCATTAAAAGTTAATTCAGCATCAAATCCAGATAATGCACAAGTAAAAACAATGAATAAAGTTATGTTTTTTATGATACTTGTTATGTCAGTATTTATGTCTTCAGCACTTAACATATATTGGATTACAACAAATGCGTTTACAATAGTACAAAATCTATTGGTAATGAAAAAAAGAAAGAAGGTATAAATATGGAGAAGTACACATTTAATGGAAAAACTTTAGAAGATGCATTAGAAGTAGCTTACAATGAGTTGAATGTTGGAAAAGATGACATTTTCTATAAGTCAAGTGAACAAAAAGGTGGTTTATTTAAAGCTAAAAAAGTAGAAGTAGAGGTTATTAAAAAAGCGGATGTTGATGACTTTATAAAAGATTTTGCTTTAAAGATTACTAGCAATATGGGATTTCAAACTCAAATTGAATCAAAAGTAAGAGATGGTATTTTGAATATTACTTTGCATAGTGATAACAATAATTTACTTATTGGAAAAGATGGTAAAAATATGGCAGCTCTTAGCACAATTATTAGACAAGCAGTGTATAATGAACTTGGATTCTTCTATAAATTTAATTTAGATGTTGGAGAATACAAACTAAAGCAACAGAAAAACATTGAAAGAATGGCAAAAAGTGTTGCAAGAGATGTTGCTAAGTCAAAAGTAGAAGCTAAGTTAGAGCCTATGAATTCTTATGAAAGAAGAATTGTTCACAATATATTAAATGATGACAAATATGTTTATACAGAAAGTTTTGGTGAAGAACCAAATAGATATGTTGTTATTAAACCTAGAGAAGATTAGTTCTTCTCTTTTTTTTAATTATTTGTTATAATGAAGTCTTGTTAAAGGGAGTGATATTGTGAATGATATTATCGTAGCTATTTCTACTGCACTTGGAAAAGGCGCTATTTCTATAGTGAGACTTAGTGGAGAAGGTTCTATTAAACTTGTAAATAGTGTATTTAAAGGTAAAAACTTAGAAGAAGTTGATTCACATACTATAAATTATGGACATATTATTGATAATGATGAAGTAATAGATGAAGTTTTGATATCTGTTATGAAAGCACCAAAAACTTATACCATGGAAGATGTAGTTGAAATTAACTGTCATGGTGGTATTGCGGCTACTAATAAAATTCTTGAGTTAATGATATTAAAAGGTGCAAGGCTTGCTGAAGCAGGTGAATTTACAAAGAGAGCTTTTTTGAATGGCAGAATAGATTTGGTTGAAGCGGAAGCTGTTATGGATGTTATAAATGCAAAGACTGAGACAGCTAGAAAAGGGGCAATAAATCAGTTAGAAGGAAGACTTTCATCAATAATTAGGAAATTTAGACAAAATATTTTAGAACTTTTAGCTAATATTGAAGTTAATATCGATTATCCTGAATATGAAGATGCTGAAGAAGTAACTATAGAAATGATAAAAGATAGAGTAGCTGAGATGAGACGTTCTCTTTCAGAAATAGTTAACGAATCTATGAATAGAAAAATTATAAAAGAGG
Source organism: uncultured Bacilli bacterium (assembly GCA_934100165.1). Classification (GTDB taxonomy): domain Bacteria; phylum Bacillota_I; class Bacilli_A; order RF39; family UBA660; genus RUG13868. The sequence continues at coordinate 139,674 of CAKOPN010000003.1, read as the reverse complement.
GAATAAATGTTGCAATTGTAGGAAGCCCAAACGTAGGTAAGAGTAGTATTTTAAACAAACTTTTGAATGAAGAAAAGGCGATTGTTACTGATATTGCTGGTACAACGAGAGACATTGTTGAGGGTTCAATTACTTTAAATGGTATTTTACTTAATTTTATTGATACGGCTGGAATTAGAGATACTGATGATGTTGTTGAAAAATTCGGAGTAGAAAAAAGCATCGAGCAAATAGATAAAGCTGATTTGGTATTATTTGTGTTAAATAATAATAAAGAATTAACCGAAGAAGAAAAAACAATTCTAGAGAAAATAAAAAATAAGAAATATATTGTAGTTGTTAACAAAAAAGACTTAGAGAACAAACTTAACATTGCTAATTATAACTTTGAAAATATAGTGTATACAGATACAATTAGCGTTGATGGAATAGAGGAGTTAAAGAATAAAATAATTTCAATGTTTAACTTAGATGAAATTGAGCAGAACTATTGTGAAATTTTTACTAATATGCGTCAAATTACTCTTGCTAAAGAATCACTTTCTATATTGTCAGATGTTGAAGGTGGTATTGCTCTTTCTGTACCTGTTGATATGCTTGAGATAGATATTAAAAGAATTTGGGAAAAATTAGGTGAAATTCTTGGAGAAAATTACAGTGATGAGCTAATTGATCAATTATTTAGTCAATTTTGTTTAGGAAAATAAATATGTTTATTTTTACTAATATGGTGTATAATACAGTAGATTTATGGAAGTGACGTGATATTATGAATTATGATGTTATAGTAATAGGTGGTGGACATGCTGGATGTGAGGCTTGTCTTGCTGCTTCTAGATTAGGCAAGAAAACGCTTCTTGTTACAGGAAATAAAAAAAATATTGCTGATATGCCTTGCAATCCTTCAATAGGTGGTCCTGCTAAGGGAATAATAGTAAGAGAAATAGATGCTCTTGGTGGTGAAATGGGCAAAAATACAGATAAAAGTTTCCTACAAATGAAAATGTTAAATACAAAAAAAGGCCCTGCAGTAAGAGCTTTACGTGCTCAAGCTGATAAAATTACGTATAAAAAAGAAATGTTAAAAACATTAGAAAGTCAAAAAAATCTTGAAATATTAGAGGCAATGGTAGAAGATTTGATAGTAGAGGATGATACTGTAAAAGGTGTTATTCTAGCAGATGGAACTTATGTTTTTGGAAAAGCTGTAGTGGTAACTACTGGAACTTATTTAAAAGCAATGATACTTTATGGTTCCACTAAGTTTTCTTCTGGTCCACATGATGAGAAACCATCATTACATTTAAGTGATGCTTTGAGAAAATACGGATTCACTATTAAAAGATTGAAAACTGGAACTCCTCCTAGAATTGAAAAAAGTTCAATAGATTATTCAAAAGCTACTATTCAACCTGGTGATAAGGAAATGCATAACTTTTCTTTTGTCAATAATATAACATATGATACAGACAAACAAATTCCTTGTTACTTAATATATACAACACCTTTAACACATAAGATAATTAAGGAAAATTTAAAGAAATCTAGTATGTATGGTGGTTATGTAGAAGGAGTTGGGCCAAGATATTGTCCATCAATAGAAGATAAAATTGTAAAATTTGCTGATAAAGACAGACACCAAATTTTCTTAGAACCAGAAAGCATATATTACGATGATATTTATATTCAAGGTTTTTCTACAAGTATGCCACATGATATTCAAGAAAAGATGGTTCACAGTTTACCTGGTCTTGAAAATGCAAAAATTGTTAAATATGCATATGCAATAGAGTATGATGCAATAGATTCAAAGCAATTGAAACCAACACTTGAAACGAAAATAATCAATAATCTTTATACTGCTGGACAAATAAATGGTACAAGTGGTTATGAAGAAGCAGCAGGTCAGGGGATAATAGCAGGGATCAATGCTGCATTAAAACTAGATAATAAAGACCCACTTATATTAGGAAGAGATGAGGCATATATTGGAGTTTTAATTGATGACCTAGTAACAAAAGGTGTAATTGACCCTTACAGATTACTTACTTCAAGGGCAGAATATAGACTTTTATTAAGGCATGATAATGCTGATATGAGACTTATGAAATATGGCAAAAAAATTGGTTTATTAAGTGATGAAACATATGAAAAATTTGAAGAAAAACTTGCTAATATAGAAAAATTAAAACAAGTTTTAAAAAATAAAAAATTAACACCTAAAAAAGATATAAATGATTATTTAGAAAGCTTAGGTAGTACCAAATTATATGATAGTATTACACTTTATGATTTATTAAAAAGGCCAGAAATTGAGTTTAAGCATATTCAAAGTTATGTAGATGAAGAATTTAATAATGATGTTATAGAACAGGTGGAAATTGAAATTAAATATGATGGTTATATTGCTAAAGCAAAAAAAGAAGCACAAAAAATGAAAGAGTATGATAATATCAAAATAAGTGATGATATTGATTATGCAAGGGTTCCTAATCTTGCCAAAGAAGCTGTTCAAAAGCTAAATGAAATTAAACCTATATCTATAGGTCAGGCTTTAAGAATTAGTGGAGTTAATCCAGCAGATATAACTATGCTACTTTTATATTTAAAAAGAGGTAAAAATGAATAAAGAGCAATTTATTTTAGAGGTATGTAATCTTGGAATAGAAGTTACAGAGGAAAAGTTAAAAAAACTAGATGAATTTTATAATCTCTTGATTTTGTGGAATGAAAAAATCAATTTAACTACGATTACTGCGATTCAAGATGTTTATTTAAAACACTTCTATGATAGCTTAACTTTATTTAGAGTTTGTGATTTAACTAAGGATATAAATATTTGCGATGTAGGAAGTGGAGCAGGTTTTCCTGGTATAGTTTTAAAGATTTTTTTTCCAAATTTAAAAATTACTCTTGTTGATTCATTAAATAAGAGGGTTAATTATTTGAATACTATCATAAAAGAATTAGGACTTGTTAATATTGAAGCTGTTCATTCTAGGATGGAGGATTTTTCTAAAGTTAATGAAGAAAAATATGATATTATAACTGCAAGAGCAGTAGCAAATTTATCAGTACTTTCAGAAATATCTGTAAAAGCCTTGAAAATACAAGGAAAACTAGTTTTCATGAAAGCACTTTGTGATGATGAACTTGAGATGGTACTTCCAAAGCTTTCGATACTAGGTTTAAAATTTAATAAAGTAGACAAATTTTTATTACCAATCGAGGAAAGTAAAAGAAGTTTAATTGTCTTTGAAAAAATAAAGACTACTCCAAATAAATATCCTAGAAATATTGATAAAATAAAGAAAAATCCATTGTAATTTTGGATTTTTTATTTTATAATGTTATAGTAGAAAAGAATACAGAGGATTGAGGAGTGTTATATTATGGAAAATAACGAAGTCGTATATTTATATCTTGATGATATTATACCTAATAGATTTCAACCAAGAGAGGTTTTTGATGACCAAGCTTTAAAAGAACTTGCTATATCAATTAAAGAACATGGTGTGATTCAACCTATTATAGTTAGAAAAGTAGAAAATAAATATGAAATTATTGCAGGAGAAAGAAGATACAAAGCTTCAACAATGGCTGGGCTTACAAAGATACCTGCAATTATTAAAAATTTAGATGATAAAGAAAGTTCTAAAGTGGCACTTATTGAGAATCTTCAAAGAAGAGATTTAACTCCTATTGAAGAAGCAAGAACTTATCAAAAGATTCTTGAACTCGAGGATGGTATGACACAAGAACAACTTGCACATACAATGGGAAAAACTCAGTCAGTTGTTTCAAATAAGCTTAGACTTTTGGCTCTTCCAGATGAAGTACAAGATGCACTTCTAAAAGAGAAAATTTCTGAGCGTCATGCAAGAAGTTTGTTAAATATACTAAATAAGAATGATCAAATAAAGATGCTTGATAAAATCATAGCTGAAAAAATGACAGTAAGAGAACTTGATAAAGAAATAAAAGAAATGAATGAAGGCGGTAGCACTAACAGTGGAGGTGCTAGTATGAATAGTGGTATATCTAGTTTTGGTAATATGATGAACAATAACATATCACAAAATAACGTTACACCATCTAATAATAATTTTAGTAATAATTCATCTATTGGCACTTTATCATTTAGTAATTCAGCAAATACAAATGTTCAACCACAAAGCAATACACCATTATTTAATCCAACTTCTGTAGATATAAATCAAATTAGACAAAATGCTACAGATATAAATGGACCAAGTACACCTAATGTTGGTGTTAAAGAGCTTATGCGTGATACAAATGAACAAAAAGAAGAAAATAAATTTAAATTTGTACCATCCTTTGATGAGTTCTTTAATAAAAATAAGAACAATATGAATAATACAAGTGGTGTAAACAGTAATTCAAGCTTGTTAAATAACAATGATAATAAGTCACAAACAAATAATACTGGAATATTAAGTCCTGTAGGTAACTTATTCAATAGAGAACCAGGAAATGATATAAATAATGTGAATAATAATTCCAATAATACATTGTCATTTGGTAATACTGGATTATCTAGTAATTCAAATGAACATAATGCATCTATGGCAAATAATGGTGGAATGTTTGGATTAAACAACAATACTAATAATATGAATAGCAATACACCTAGTACAAGCAATAATAGTATGTTTGGAAATAATTTTGGAGGACTAAATAACAATTTAGCTAGTTCAATGTCTGGTTCACCATTAAATTTAAATGGGATTAACAATAAAAAAGATGTTGCACCGGCAATAAATGATATTAAAAATGTCATAAAAGACCTAGAAGGCAAAGGATATAAAGTATTGATAGATGAAAATGATTCAGATAATTTATATCAAATCACTATAAAAGTTGATAAAACTGTTTAGTTAGTTTGAATTTTTAAGAGGAGCCTTTTTCCTCTTTTTCATTTGTAAGCCAAAATATTTACTAAAAAGATTTATTATTTTTGTGATATTTGATAAAATGAATATACATGGTTATAAAAGAGGTGTGATAAGATGGGAAAGATGATATCCTTAGTTAATCAAAAAGGCGGTGTAGGAAAGACTACTACAAGTATAAATCTTTCAGCATCTTTAGCATATTTAGGTAAAAAAGTTTTATTGCTTGATTTAGACCCACAAGGAAATACTACAACAGGAATAGGCATGAATAAAGGAGATATTGATAAAACTATTTATGATGTACTTATAGATAGATGTGACATAAACGAAGCGATTATTCATACTAAGTATAAAAGACTTGACTTACTTCCTGCAACGGTTAATTTAAGTGGACTTGATGCTGAGTTTTTTGAAAGAAGTAAAGATGAACCTACATTTGCTAAGGGTGCACAATTAAAAAATAAAATTGATCCTATAAGAGATAATTATGATTTTATAATAGTTGACTGTCCACCATCACTTAGTATAATTACTATAAATGCATTGACAGCATCAAATTCTGTTATAATTCCTGTACAATGTGAGTTTTTAGCTTTGGAAGGAATTATGCAGCTTTTGAATACTATTATGATGGCGCAAAAGCAGTTGAATCCCGAATTGGATATAGAAGGAGTATTATTAACAATGTTAGATTCTCGTGCTAACTTAGGATTTGAAGTAGTAGAAGAAATAAGAAAATATTTTAAAGAGCGAGTTTATGATACAATAATACCAAGATTAGTAAGACTTGCAGAATGTCCTTCACATGGTAAACCAATAATTGCGTATGACCCAAAGTGTAGAGCGACAGATGCATATTTAAATCTAGCGAAGGAAGTGATTGAAAGAAATGGACAATAATTTTAAAAGAAGAGCCTTAGGAAAAGGATTAGAAGAATTATTTAATAGTGAACAACTAAATTTCGATACAATAGAGGAAAAGATAATCGATGCAACTCCAAAAGAAGAAATAATAGAGATGGATATTAGTGAGTTAAGAGCAAATCCATATCAGCCTAGAAAGGTTTTTGATGGAGAAAAACTAGAAGAACTTGCTAACTCTATAAGAGAACATGGCGTATTTCAACCAATAATAATTAAAAAAAGTGCAATTAAGGGTTATGAGATAATAGCAGGTGAAAGACGTGTTAAAGCAGCTACTATGGCTGGACTTACAACAATACCAGCAATAGTAAGAGATTTTACTGATGAACAAATGATGGAAATAGCACTTCTTGAAAACTTACAAAGAGAAAATTTAAATGCAATAGAAGAGGCAATGGCATATAGAAATTTGATAAATTCATTGGCTCTTACACAAGAAGCACTTGCTACAAAACTTGGAAAAAGTAGGGTACATGTTACTAATATGCTTGGGCTTTTAAACTTACCAGAAGAAGTTAAGGACATGATAGTAGAAGGTAAAATATCTATGAGTCATGCTAGAGTTTTAAGCAAAATAGAGAATAAAGCAGATATAATAACATTAGCTAATAAAGTTATAAACGAAAATTTAAATGTTAGAGAACTTGAACAATTAGCGCAAAGTGGACAAATAGAAAAAGTACATAAATTACGTAAAAGAGAAAAGAATACGGAATACTCTTATGTAGAAAATTTGATGTGTGATAAACTTGGTACAAGAGTAAAAATAAACAAAAATAAGATTAACATATCATTTAGTAATATAAATGATTTGAATAGAATACTTGAAATTTTAAATATTAATGAGTGATAGCATGGAAGAAAAAAAATATGATTTAGGCACAATTGTTACAATGAAAAAAGGACATCCGTGTGGTGCTAATGAGTGGGAAATAATGCGAGTTGGTGCTGATATAAAGTTACGATGCACAAATTGTAATAGACTTATAATGATGCCTAGAATAGAATTTAATAAAAAATTAAAAAAAATTATTAAGTAGGTGTATGTATGAAACGAAAAAAGATGCATTTAAAAAAGTTTAACCTTCATCCAATAACTACCTTCATCCTGTTAACTGTTCTAGTTATGATACTTAGTTCAATTTTGTCATTTTTGCAAGTGCAGGTATCTTATTCAAGAGTTAATTCTGTTACAAAAAGTTTAGAAAGTACTATCGTAGCAGTAGAAGGAATGTTTAATGTTTCAGGCTTTCAGTATATTATTAGTAATGCTGCAAACAATTTTGTGGCATTTACTCCACTTAGTACGCTTTTAATTGGTTTAATTGGTCTTTCGGTTGCTTATTCTAGTGGTTTGATAGATACATTTATCAAAAGATGTACTTTGAATGTAAATAATAAGACTATTACATTTATAATTATATTTCTCGCAACAATTTCAAGTATAATAAATGATGTTGGTTATGTAATGTTGATTCCACTTTCAGCTTTGATATTTTTAGCTAATGGAAGGAATCCTTTACTTGGTATAACTGCAAGTTTTTGTGGAGTGGCTTTTGGTTATGGTGCTACACTTTTTGCAGGTACGACAGAGATGAGTTTAGTACCAATTACAGAAAGTGCTGCTTCTCTTATAGATAGTGTTCATGTAGGAATGCTTTCTAATATAGTTGCAATAGTTATATCTACCGTAGTAGTTTCACTTGTTGGAACGTTTGTTATAGAAAATATAATTCTTAAAAGAATTGGTAAATATAAAGTTTCTTCAGAAGATGGACTTGGAGATACAAAAGAAATTAAACTTGAGTCAGTATCTCTTGAAGAACAAAAAAGATTAGAAATAGAAGCTAAAGAGAAGAAAGGATTAAGGAATGCTTTAATAGCAGCAATCTTAGTAATTCTTTTATTTACTTATATGATTATTCCAGGTCTTCCTGGTTCTGGTCTTCTTTTGGATATGAATGAAACTGGTTATATGTATCAGTTGTTTAGTCCAAATTCTTATTTGCAAGATGGATTTACTTATCTTGTGTCAGTGTTGTTTTTAGCAACAGGTCTTGCATATGCAATTGGAGCAAGAACTTTGAAAAGTGATAAGGATTTAATTGAAAAATCTTCTTTATACTTAAAAGATGTTGGTTATTTAGTTATCTTAGTGTTCTTTGCAAGTCAGTTTATAGCAGTTTTTAAGAAAACAAACATAGGTACAGTAATTGTTGCTAGTATTTCTAATATAATAAAAGGTATTGGTTTTACTGGTTTACCACTTATTTTTGTAATCTTGATTTTAATAGCTATAAGTGGTTTATTTGTAACAACTCAGTCGGCAAAATGGACAGTTTTGGCTCCTAGTGTTGTACCTGTTATGATGCAGGCTAATTTGTCACCACAATTTGCACAATTTGTATTTAGAGCAGCAGATTCAATGACGAAAGGATTTACACCTCTTCTTGCATACTTTGTTATATATCTTGGTTATTTAAATATTTACAATACTGAAAAAGAGCCTATTTCAATAAAAAAAGCCTTGTCTTTTATAGCACCTTATTGTTTAATAATAAGTATTACTTGGATATTCTTAGTTTGTATGATTTATGTTGTAGGCATACCTATTGGACCAGGTGTATATGCTAATTCGTAAAGGGGGAATAAAAAATGAGTCTTAAAGCAGGAATAGTTGGTTTACCTAATGTTGGTAAGTCAACTTTATTTAATGCAATAACAAAGAAAAATATTTTAGCAGCAAACTATCCATTTGCAACAATTGAACCTAATGTTGGTGTTGTAATAGTTCCAGATGAAAGACTTGATAGATTAACAGAAATTTATAGTCCACAAAGAACTATTCCAACTGCATATGAGTTTACTGATATAGCAGGACTTGTTAAGGGAGCTTCTTTAGGAGAAGGTCTTGGTAATAAGTTTTTGTCACATATTAGAGAAGTTGATGCTATTGTTGAAGTGGTTAGATGTTTTGAAGATAGTAATATAATACATGTTGAAAATACTGTTGATCCAATTAGAGATATTGAGATAATAAATGTTGAGTTATCTTTATCAGATTTAGAGATAATCAATAACAGAATTGATAAAGTGCAAAAGAAAGCATTAACTAATAGAGATAAAGATGCACTTATGGAGTATGAAATTCTTAAGAAAGCTAAAGATAATTTGGAAGTTGGAAAAGCTTTAAGAAGAGTAGATTTTACTAAAGAAGAAAGACTTTATTTAAAGAATTTTAATCTATTAACTAATAAGCCTATTATTTATCTTGCTAATGTTTTGGAAAGCGAGTTATTAGATAATAATGAACATGTTCAAAAAGTAATTGATTATGCTTCGTCAGAGGATGCAAAGGTTATAAAAATAAGTGCTAAGATGGAAGAAGAACTTAGTGATTTGGATTATGAGGACAAGATGGAGATGCTTAATTCTGTTGGTATTAAAGAAAGTGGTTTAGATCTTTTAATAAAAGCAACTTATGATTTATTAGGACTTGAAACTTATTTTACTGCAGGTAGTGATGAGGTAAGGGCATGGACTTATAAAAAGGGAATGAATGCTAAAGAATGTGCTGGTATAATTCATACCGACTTTGAAAAAGGATTTATAAAAGCCGAAGTAATTTCCTATGAAGATTTAATTAGCTGTGGTAATGAACTTAAAGCTAAGGAAGCAGGTAAAGTAAGACTTGAAGGAAAAGATTACTTGATGCAAGATGGAGATATTTGTTATTTTAGATTTAATGTTAGTAAATAGTCATGTCATTTTGGCGTGATTTTTTTATTTTAAAGGTGATTATAACTAAAATATTATCTATATATGTTAAAATGTCGTATATTGCTTGATAATTTTGCTAAAAAGTTAAAAAAAGTATTGGACAAATTGTTAATAAATTGTTATACTACTTACGAGTATTTAGGTACTCCTTGCCAAGAAATTGGCCATTAGTCCAAAAGGAGGTGTAATAATGAGAAAGTATGAACTTATGTTTATCGTAAAGCCTGATTTAGAGGAAAGTGCAATTAAAGGTGTATTTGAATCTATGAAAAAAGTACTTGAAGATGAAAAAGCTACAATTCTTGAAGAAAAAGAAATGGGTCAAAGAGATTTAGCTTATGAAATCAATAAGTATAAGACAGGTTACTATTTCTATTTCTCTATTGAAGCAGAAGGTTCACATGCTGTTAAAGAATTTGATCGTGTTGCTTTAATTAATGAAAATATTATTCGTCACTTAATCGTTAAAGTTGAAGAATAAGAAAGAGGTAATTAAATGAATAGAATATGTTTAGTTGGACGTCTTGTAAAAGATCCAACATGCGAATTTGTTAATACAAGTAACGGTAGTATAGCTCGTTCTAGATTCACAATTGCAGTAGACAGAAGTTACCTTTCTAGTAATCAAGATGGAAATAGAAGTGCAGACTTTATAACAGTTGTTGCATGGAGAAAACAAGCAGAAAATATTGCTAAATTCCAAAAGAAAGGAAACCAAATTGCAGTAGATGGTAGATTACAAGTAGATAGCTATCAAGGAAAAGATGGAAATACAGTATGGTCAACATTTGTTGTTGCTGATTCTATTCAATTCTTAGATAGAAAAGGTGATGTTCCATCTAATAATAACTTCGATACTCCAAGTGATAATGTCAGCCCTAGTGATTTTTCTAGTGCTCCTTCACAAAGTGAACAAGGAGCTAGTGTTTGGGATGCAGGTTCTAATATAGAAATAGACCCAGATGAGTTACCGTTCTATTAGAAGGGAGAATAATTAAAAATGGCAGAATTTTTTAGAAAAAAGAAAAAAGTTTGTTATATGTGCTCAGGACATGATCATAATATAGATTATAAAGATGTTGATACACTAAAAAAATACGTTAATGAAAGAGGTAAAATATTACCAAGACGTGTTACAGGAAACTGTGCTAAACATCAAAGATATACAGCAATGCAAGTAAAAAGAGCAAGAGCAATTGCTTTATTACCATATGCAAAATAGTAAGCAGTATTAACTGCTTATTTTTTTTCGTCAAAAAGTGTAAAATATTTGTGTTTATATATATATAATCATTTTCTTTTCTTTTATAAGTGTTAAAATGTATGATATGAGAGTAGGTGATGATAAAAGTGGCTAATGAAAAAAAGAAAAAAGTTGTTAAAAAGCCTAAAAGAAAGGCTATGCGTCTTCTTTTCTTTGGAGTTTTTAGTGTTGCTTTTATTGTCTATTTTCTAAGTTATATTGCAAATGTTGCAGTAGATATTATGAACAAATATAAAGAAAAAGAAAAACTCTCCTTAGAACTAATGGAACTTAAAGAAAAGGAACAGGAACTTTCTACTGATGTAGAAAAACTTAAAGATCCTGAATATGTAGGAAGATATTTACGTGAAAAGTTTCTTTACTCAAAAGAGGGAGAACTTGTTATAAAAATGCCTGATGAGAAAAAAGACAGTAACAGTACTGATAATGCAAAGTAGAAGAAGATGTTTTATCTTCTTTTTCTTGCTACTTTAAATAATCTGATTTAAAATTGTACTTGGTGAGGAATTATGGATAAAGTAATAGATTTTTTAGTTAATGAAGTTAAGTTAAAAGATGGTGACACAATTGTACTTGGAAATTCTGGAGGACCAGATTCCATGTGCCTTTTAACTATTTTGCTTAGACTTAGAGAAAAATATCATTTAAATATAGTGTCTGCTCATGTTAACCACAACGTTAGAAGTGAGAGCGCTGCAGAGAAAGAATTCTTAATGAATTACTGCAAAGATAACAATGTTGGTTTTGAAGCAATGACTATAGAAAGATATGGGGATGATAATTTTCATAACCAAGCAAGGAAGATAAGATATAACTTCTTTAATGATGTTGTGAAAAAATATGATGCTAATTACTTGATGACTGCTCACCATGGTGATGATTTGGTTGAAACTATTCTTATGAGAATGGTGAGAGGATCAACACTTAAAGGATATAGTGGTTTTGAAAAAATATTAGATAATGGTACTTTTAAGACAGTTAGACCATTAGTATTTATAACTAAAGATGAGGCTTTGAAATTTGATGAAGAAAATAACATACCGTACGTGATTGACAAATCAAATTTTAAAGGAAAATATACTAGAAATAGGTACAGAATGAATATTCTTCCCTTTTTGAAAGAAGAAGATCCGAAAGTTCATGAAAAATTTCTTAAATTTAGCGAAACACTTAATGAATATGATAACTTTATAAATAATGAAATTAAAAGAACCATTGGTAGAGTGTACAAAAATAATAAAATAGATGTTGCTAAATATAGAGAATTGGATCCACTTATACAGAAAAAAATTATATATGTAATATTAGAAGAAATATATAAAGAAGACTTAATGGTAATAAATGATAGACATGTAAAACTTATAATGGATTTACTTAATTCTAAGAGGGCTAATTCTAAGATTTGTTTACCTCATAATGTTCAAGTTATAAAATCTTATGATGAGGTGTTGTTTACTAAAGAGGTCAAAGAAACCATTAGTTATGAAGTTGAACTTATAAAATACGCTCTTTTACCTAATGGACATAAAATTGAAGTTGTTGATGATGAAGAAAGTAACAATAATGATGTATGCAGAATTGATTCTAGTGAAGTATCTTTTCCTCTTTATGTAAGAACTAGAAAACTTGGCGATAAAATGTTCTTAAAAAAGATAGATGGATATAAAAAAGTCAAAGATATTTTCATAGATTGCAAAATTCCTACAAAAGATAGAGATAAATGGCCAATTGTCGTTGACTCAAAAGATAAAATTATATGGATACCTGGAGTAAAAAAATCGAAATTTACTAAACTAAAAAATGAAAAATATGATATAATATTAAAATATAGTTAAGGAGGCAGTGTGAATGAAGAAAAACGTAAAAAAAGGTATGATTCCTTATTTACTACTTATTGTGTTTGTACTTAGTATATATTACATTCTATCTTTAGGTGGTAGTAAGGTAAATGATTTAACTTATGATAAACTTATTTCTGAAATTAAAGGAAATAACGTAGAAGAAATAATAATTACTCCTAATGCAAATGAGGGAACATATAATATAAGTGGTAAACTTAAAAACTATGGTGAAAGAGAAAGTTTCTATGTTAAGGCTCCACTTACTGATACTATAATTTCACAAATTATAGATAGTAATGAAAACCTTAATTATAAAATAGAAACAGAATCTGATCCTGGTTCTAGTCCGCTACTTTATATATTAGTGAATATCTTACCTATTATTTTATTAGTAGGAATTGGTTTCTGGTTCTTTTCTAAGCAAATGAGTAGTGCTGGAAAATCAATGGATTTTGGTAAGAGTAAAGCAAGACTTAATACTGAAAAAGGAAAAGTTACATTTAAAGATGTTGCTGGGTTAAAGGAAGAAAAAGAAGAAGTTAAAGAGCTTATAGACTTTTTAAAGAATCCAAAAAGATTCCAAAAACTTGGTGCAAGAATTCCAAAGGGTGTGCTTTTAGTTGGTCCACCTGGAACTGGTAAAACATTACTTGCTAAGGCTGTTGCTGGTGAAGCTAATGTACCTTTCTATTTTATAAGCGGTTCTGATTTCGTTGAATTGTTTGTAGGTGTAGGTGCTAGCCGTGTAAGAGATATGTTTAAACAAGCTAAACATAATGCTCCATGTTTGATATTTATTGATGAAATTGATGCTGTTGGACGTCAAAGAGGAACTGGTTTAGGTGGAGGTCATGATGAAAGAGAACAGACACTTAACCAATTATTAACAGAGATGGATGGATTTGGTGCTAATGAAGGAATTATAATAATTGCGGCAACAAATAGAGCGGATGTACTAGATCCTGCGTTGTTAAGACCTGGAAGATTTGATAGACAAGTTACAGTTAATTTACCTGATGTTAAAGGAAGAGAAGAAATCCTTGCAGTACATGCAAGAAATAAAATCTTAGCTCCAAGTGTAACACTTAAAAATTTAGCTAAGAGAACACCAGGATTTAGTGGTGCTGATCTTGAAAACTTACTTAATGAAGCAGCACTTCTTGCTGTTAGAAATAATAAAGAACAAATTACTATGAAAGAAATAGATGAAGCAACAGATAGAGTTCTTATGGGACCTGCTAAAAAAAGTAAAAAATACACAGAATCTGAAAGAAAAATGGTTGCATACCATGAAGCAGGACATGTTGTATTGGGACTTAAATTGAATGATGCAAATGATGTTCAAAAAGTTACGATTATTCCTAGAAGTTATGCTGGTGGTTATGCAATGATGATACCAAAGGAAGAAAGATATACTTCTACTAAAAAGGAATTACTAGAACAGATTACTGGACTTCTAGGTGGTAGAGTTTCCGAAGAACTTAACTTTGGAGAAATAACTACTGGTGCTCATAATGACTTTGAGAAAGCTACTAAAATCGCTAGATCTATGGTTACAGAATATGGTATGAGTGACTTGGGACCTGTTCAACTTGAACAACAAGAAGGTGGAATATTCTTAGGAAGAGATTATAATAAAACAAGAAACTTTTCTAATGAAGTAGCTCATGAAATAGATCTTGAGATGCGTAAGATAATTAACGAATGTTATGAAACTGCTAAAAAGATTTTAAGTGAGAATAAGGACTTAGTTAAGTTAATTGCTGATAATCTTCTAGAGTATGAAACTCTTACAAAAGAACAAATTGAATATCTTGTTCAAAACGGTAAGATGCCAGAGGAAGAAGATTTTAGTAAAGAATCTGTTGAAGAATTAAAACAGAAAGCAAAAGACAAAGGAATCAAAGGATATTCAAAGATGTCTAAGGATGAACTTGTTGAAAATTTAAAAGATGAAGAAGAGGCTGAATAAAGCCTTTTTTTAGATATGGTGTATTATGTGGAAAATAGGAAATGTAGAAATAAAAAATAGAGTTGTATTGGCGCCTATGGCTGGTGTATGTAATTCTGCTTTTCGTAGAATTATTAAAGAAATGGGAGCAGGTCTTATATATGCCGAAATGGTTAGTGATAAAGCTATAACTTATGAAAACAAAAAAACAATAGACATGTTATATATGACTGATTTTGAAAGACCAATCGCACAACAAATATTTGGTAGCGATAAGGAATCTTTTGTAGTAGCAAGTAAGTTTATTTGTGATACAATGCATCCCGATATAATTGATATAAATATGGGATGTCCTGTACCTAAAGTTGCAGTACATGCTCAGGCTGGTTCGGCTCTTTTGAAGGATATTCCTAAAATAAAAGAAATTGTTAAAAGTGTTGTAGAAACTGTAAATGTTCCTGTAACAGTTAAAATTAGAAGTGGTTGGGATAATAATCATATAAATGCAGTAGAAGTAGCAAAAGCTGTTGAAGAAGCTGGAGCTAGTGCTATTTGTGTTCATCCTAGAACAAGAAGTCAAGGTTATAGTGGTAAGGCAGACTGGAATATTATAAAAGAAGTAAAAAATGCAGTAAAAATACCTGTAATTGGAAATGGTGATATTACAAGTAAAGAAGATGCTAAAAGAATGCTTGAAGAAACTGGCTGTGATGCTATCATGATAGGCCGTGGTGTTCTTGGCAATCCTTGGCTTGTTAAAGAGGTTGTTGAATATATAGAAAATGGAAATATTGTTCCTAAACCTACACCAAAGGAAAGAGTAGATATGTGTCTTAAACATATTTCTTATTTAAGAGAAATAAAATGTGATAAGCTTGTAGTACTTGAAAGTAGAAATCATATAGCTTGGTATTTAAAGGGACTTACAGATTCTAACGAAATAAAAAATAAAATCTTTTTAACTAAAGATGTTGATGATATAATTACTATATTAAATGATTATAAAGAGAGGATTGATTAAATGAAATCATATTTTTTACCTAGAGCGATGGCTTATATTATTGATATTATAATTGTTAGTTTGATTTGCATGTTACTTACTTTTTGGATTCCAAGTAGTACGAAATATAAAGAAGCAGTTGAAAATTCGCAAAAGATACAAGAGTCTTATCAAAATGGAGAAATATCTGTAAAAGAATATTTAAAGCAGAATGGCGAAGCTACCTACGATGCAAGTAGAGAAAATGTAATTTATAATGTTATTTATGTAATAGCTACTATTTGTTATTTTGGTACTTATGCATATTATTCTGATGGAAAAACTATTGGGAAAAAACTTGCAAAAATTAAAATTACATCCGTAGACGGTACTAATCCAACACATATGTCACTTATACTTCGTTCAGTGCTTTTATATAATGTAATATTTATATTTTTAAATATAGTTTGCTGTTTTGTTGTTAGTAGAAGTACATATTTTTACTATAATATGGGAATAAGTGCAGTAGAATCATTGTTCTTCTTAGTTACAATTGGAATGATGCTGTTTAGAAAAGATGGTAGAGGCCTTCATGACCTTATTTGCAAAACTAAGGTTATATGTGAAGAATAATGTGTTTGTTTTGTGAAATTTGCTTATAATTATTGTATTTGTTTTCTTTAATGTTGTATAATTGTGATGAGGAGGATAAAGATGAAAAAGCATAATTTGTTTAAAGTTGTTATGATAACAATAGCTGTAACAGTTCTTCTAACATGGCTTCTTCCAGAGACTTATTATAATAACCAAGGTCTTGTTGAAGCTGAAAGAGAACAAGTTGGTCTATTTACTCTTATGAGTTATGTAGGAATAGCTATTCAATACTTTAGTCATATTGGTATATATGTGTTAAGTGTTGGCGGTTTATATGGTGTACTTCATAACATTTCAGGTTACCGTAACTTGATTGATAAAGTAACAAAAGGGTTTAAGGGACGTGAATGGTTATTTATGTCTATCGTAATGGTTATTTTTGCTATTTGTTCTTCAATGGCTGGAATGTCATTACCACTTATATTTATGTTCCCATTTGTTATATCAGTTATCTTAGCAATGGGATATGATAAGATTACAGCTGCTTTGGTTACTGTAGGTAGTGTATCAGTTGGACTTATTGGTTCAGTATTTTCTGCTAATGACACTTATGGTATTGATATTGTACTTGGTACTGCTGCTAACAAAGATGTATGGTTAAAAATTATTGTATTAGTAGTATGCTTAGCACTTTTAATATTTAATACTTTAAGATATGCTAGCAAGAACAAAGTCAATGAAGTTAAAGCACTAACTACTGCTGGCTATATTCCAGAACCTAAGGATAAAAATGAAAAATATTGGCCAGTTGTTGTCATCATGGATTTAGTATTTATTATTTTAATATTAGCATTCATATCATGGAGTTTGTTTAATATAACTTGGTTTGATAAGTTATTTAAAAACATAACTACTTATAAAATTGGTGGCTTTGCTATATTTGGTAAGATTTTAGGATTATCAAATGCTTTTGGTTCATGGACACTAAATGAAGCTTCTATAATTATAATTATTGCAAGTTTATTACTATCATTTATTTATGGTATTAAATTTGATCAATATGTTAAAGGTTTCATGGATGGTGGAAAGAGAGCTTTAAAAGCTGCTGTATTAGCAATTCTTGTTTATGTAGTATTAGTTATTGTTACATATGTACCAGTAATGCTAACAATCTTTAAACCAATATTAGAATTAACTAAATCACTAAATGTATTTACAATGAGCTTAGTATCATTTATATCTAGTACATTCTTTGTTGAATTATATTATGCCGCTACAAATGTTTTACCATATGCGACTGGTGTATTATATACAACACTTAATACTAGTGAAATTACTATAATTTCAGTTATATTCCAATCAATGTATGGACTTGCAACTTTAATAGCGCCAACTAGTGTAATATTATTAGTAACACTTTCATACTTACATATTCCTTATGGAAAATGGTTAAAATCTAACTGGAAACTTATTGTTGAGCTTTTAGTATTACTACTTGCTATATTCTTAATACTTACGTTAATATAAGTTTAGTAGTTATTAAAAATGGACATTTATTGTCCATTTTTTTTGCTATATAAAAAATGTCTTTCTTTTTTGTATACATTTTAAGAAAAATAATCACTATATACATATAAATTATATGGAGGGTGTTTATGTTTTCAAAGTTTGATGAAGAAGTTAGAAAAATTTTACTTAATTCTAATAAAGAGATGAGTCTTTTGAAGCATCCTTATGTTGGAAGTGAACATTTATTACTTTCAATACTAAAAAAAGATAATATAGTTTCAAGAAAACTTAAAGATTATGGCATTACATATGATAGTTTTAGACAAGAGGTTGTTAAAATAATAGGAGTTGGTAATTCAGAAAGTGATTACTTTGTGTATACACCACTTTTAAAGAAGGTTATCGAAAATTCTATAATACTTAGCAAAGAACAAGGAAATAAGGAAGTAACTTTAGAATGCCTTTTTTTATCGCTATTAGATGAAGGAGAAGGGGTTGCTGTCAGAATACTTCTATCCTTTAATGTTGATATAGATACATTTTATGATGAAATAAACAAGAGCAAAAAAATAAGAAAGAACAAAAAAAATCTTTTAGTGGATGAATATGGACTTAATCTTAATAATGAAGTTATAGCAAATAATATTGACCCTGTTATTGGAAGAGAAAATGAAGTTCAAAGAGTGATAGAAATATTATGTAGACGAACCAAGAACAATCCACTTTTAATAGGTGATGCTGGTGTTGGTAAAACTGCTGTAATAGAAGAAATTGCTAGGAAAATAGTTGATGGAGAAGTACCTAATAAGCTTTTAAACAAACGTGTTGTATCAGTTTCTATGGCTAGTTTAGTATCTGGTACTAAATATAGAGGAGAGTTTGAAGAAAGAGTAACAAAACTCTTGAATGAAATAGAAGAAGTAAATGATGTAATAGTATTTATTGATGAAATTCATACTTTAGTAGGCGCAGGTGGTGCTGAGGGGGCAATAGATGCTTCTAATATTTTGAAACCTGCTTTAGCTCGTGGAAAAATAAATGTAATTGGTGCTACTACTACTGAAGAATATAAAAAATTTATTGAAAATGATAAGGCTTTATCTAGAAGATTTCAAACAGTAATAATTGATGAGCCAAATAATGAAAAAGTTACGGATATTTTAATGAAACTTAAACCAATATATGAGAAATATCATAAAGTTGTAATTGATGATGAAATTATTAAGTTAATAGTAAAATTATCTGATAAATATTTATATAATAGGAAAAACCCTGATAAGGCAATAGATGTTTTGGATGAAGTTTGTGCAAAAGTCGCTATTAAAGAAGATGAGTTTTCTAAAAGAAGTAACTATTATAAAGGACTTTTAAAGACAATCAAAGCATTAAAAAATAATGCTGTTTTAAATAGCAAGTTTGAAGAAGCTTTATACTTGCGAGAGGAAGAAATGAAGCTTGAAAGCTGTATAAATAAGCTTGATGTTAAGATAATGAAAACTCCAAAGGAAAAGAAAGTAACAAAAGATATTGTGGCTGAGGTAATTAAGAGTAAAGGAAGAGTACCTGTGTATGAAATATTAAAACCAACTTTTGTAGTTAAGGAACTAATGGATACTTTGAAAAAAAGTGTTATAGGTCAGGATGCTGCTATTAAAGTATTAACTGATGCAACTAGAGGGATTATTTATGGCTATAAATATGATAATAAACCACTTTCTTTTCTTTTTGTTGGTCCGACTGGTGTTGGGAAAACCTTACTTGCAAAAGAATATCATAAGTTTTTGTTTGGAAACAACAATATTATTCGACTTGATATGAGTGAATATAGGGAAGAATATTCAGTTAGCAAAATAATAGGTTCTCCTCCTGGGTATGTTGGTTATGAAAATAAAAACAATTTACTTGAAGAAGTTAAAAATAGACCTTATTCTGTTATATTGCTTGACGAAGTAGAAAAAGCTCATCCTGCTGTTTTAAATCTTTTTTTGCAGATAATGGATGAGGGAATGATAAAAGATTCATCAGGAAATACTTTTAGATTTGATAATACTATAATTATTATGACCTCAAATGCTGGTGCAAGTAGTCAAAATATAGGATTCTTGAATAATAGTTCTCAAAATAAAGATTCTCTTAATAAATATTTTTCGCTTGAATTACTTAATAGAATTCAAAATATTATTTATTTTAACAAACTGAATGGAAATGATATAAAGTTAATTACAGAAATGTTATTTAATAAATTTTCAGAAAATGTTGCTTTCGATAGTAAAAAAATTTCTCCTGAATTGATTTTGGATGTAATAAATAAAAGCGAATATGAAAAATTTGGTGCTAGAAAGTTGGAGAAAATTATATTTTCAGAAATAGAGAATTTGTTATTTGATGACAATAATAGTAAAGTCGCTATAAATTAAATGTAAAAGCTTTAAATTAAGCTTTTTTTTGTGTTATTATTAGATTGGAGGTTTATATGGAACTTTACGAAATAAAAAAAATAATTGATGAAAATAGTGTCAAGATAAATGATTTATGGAGGTTACTTTGACATTGATAATAAGCAATCAGCAATTGATAAATTAGAAAAAGAGACTTCTAAACACGATTTTTGGAATGATAATGTCAGAAGTAATAAAATTATTGAAGAACTGAATTCGTTAAAAGATGTAGTTGGGAAAATAACAAATTTAAAAAGCAGAATAGACGCACTTAAAGATTTATCTACTTCTCTTGATGAAGAGTCAATTCCAATAGTAGAAGAAGAAGTCTTACAAATTGATAAAGATACAAAAGAAGCTTCACTTTTACTTTTACTTAATGGTAAATATGATAAAGAAAATGCTATTTTGGAGGTGCATTCTGGCGCTGGAGGTACTGAAGCTTGCGATTGGGCTATGATGCTTTATAGAATGTATACTAGATGGTGTGACAAAAATGGATACAAGTATACAGTTTTAGATTATCAGGAAGGTGAAGAAGTTGGAATTAAAAGTGTATCAATGCTTGTAAAAGGATTATATGCTTATGGTTACTTAAAGTGTGAGTCTGGAATTCATAGACTTGTTCGCCTTTCACCTTTCGATGCAAACCATAAAAGACATACTTCATTTGCTTCTGTTATGGCGGTTCCATTTATTGATGATAAAACGAGTGTAGATATAAATGAAAAGGATTTAAGAATAGATGTTTATAGATCGTCTGGATGCGGAGGACAAGGTGTTAATACGACAGATTCTGCAGTTCGTATTACTCACATACCTACTAATATTGTTGTTACATGCCAAAACGAAAGAAGCCAAATTCAAAATAAAGAACAAGCCATGAAAATTCTAAAAAGTAAATTGTTACTTTTAGAAACTGAAAAAAAGAATAGTGAATTAAACTCCTTCAAAGAAAATCAACAAAATATTGAATTTGGTTCTCAGATAAGAAGTTATGTAATGCATCCGTATTCACTTGTAAAGGATCACAGAACTCTTTATGAAACTAGTAATGTTTCAAAAGTTTTAGACGGAGATATAAATATTTTTATAGAAATGATGTTGAAGGAGGACAAAAATGACAAAGAATAATTTTGTTGGTGTTTTTTCAAGGAGTAGTATTTCTAGATTTATTTATTTTATATTAGGGATGCTTTTATTCTCTTTTTCCTTTAACTATTTTTTGCTTCCTAATGATTTAGTCTTTGGTGGTGTAAGCGGATTATCAATAATTTTTAAAAATGTTTTGGATCCTTCAATATTTGTTTTTGTAGTATCTTCTCTTCTTCTTATAATTAGCTATATATTTTTAGGCAAAGAAAAGACCTTTGGTTCTGCAGTTGGTTCTCTTTTGCTACCTGTTTTTCTTAAAATAATGTCATTTGTTACAGATAATATAGACAAAGTTGACGAGGTTTTCCTTGCTGTAATTTTTGGAGGACTTTTAGCAGGTGTTGGAATTGGTTTTGTGTATAAGGCTGGCTTTACCATGGGTGGTACAGATATTATAAATCAAATTATTCATAAATATTTTAAAATTAGTCTTGGAAAATGTATGCTTATTTCGGATGGATCGATAGTACTTTGTAGTTTCTTTTCGTTTGGCCTTATTAAATTTATGTATGCTGTTGTTGTATTATATATTATTAGTACAATGACTGATAAAGTTTTACTCGGAATAAGTAACTCTAAAGCTTTTTATATAGTTACAAGTCAAGTTAATGAGGTTAAAAATTATGTTATGGTTAAACTCGGGCACGGTATAACAATTTTTGATGCGGTTGGAGGTTTCTCAAAAGAAGATCAAAAAGTTTTGTTTTGTGTTATTCCTACTAGAGATTACTTTAAATTGAAGGAAGGAATTCATGACATAGATAAAGATGCTTTCTTTGTTGTTACAGATGCATACGAGGTGTTTGGCGGTGAATAAAAGAATAAAAAAGTTTTGGAAGAAAGTAAAAAAAGACAATCTTTTATATAAATACATGTTGCTTTTAATAGCACTTTTTGTAGCATCTTTAAATTATAATTTGTTCTTAAGACCTTTAAAAATAGTGGCTGGTGGTACGAATGGTTTATCACTTTTGGTAGAAAAATATTTTTCAATATCACCATTTTGGTTTATTCTTTCATTTTCAGTTATTGTGCTTGTTGTAAGTTTTTTTACCTTGGGAATTCGAAAAACATCTAGTGCCCTTGTTGCAACATTTGTGTATCCTTTTTTTGTTAGCTTAACCGAACCAGTTACTGGTTATGTCAATGTAAGTGGAAATGATGTTATAATTGCTACTATTTTTGCAGGTATTTTGAGTGGAATTGTATCTGGACTAATATGCAAAGTTGATTTGAGTCAAGGTGGCACTGTTTTAATTAGTCAGATATTGTATGATAAATTTAAAATATCTATCGGAAGAGCAAACTTTTTCATTAACCTAGTAATAATTTTAATTGGTGGTTATTCTTTTGGGATTACTACTGTTCTTTATGCAATTATTTTGCTATATATTAGCAGTGCAATTTTAGATAGAATAATGCTTGGTGTTTCAGGTAACAAAACCTTTTATATAATTACAAACAAGAATGATGCAATTAGAGAATATATTACAAATGATTTAGATTCTGGTGTTACTATATTCAATGCTAAAGACAACGATGATGAAGAAAAATCAGTTTTAATGGCTTCAGTGTCAAATGAGCACTATTATAAATTTAGAAAGAATATAAAAAAGATAGATAAAGATGCTTTCTTTGTTACAACTGATTCATATGAGGTTAATGGTGGGAGAAATAATTAGGAATTTTTATGAATTTATGATATAATATGTCTTAGGATAGAGGTGAATAACATGGAACTTATAACTCTTAAAAATGTTACAAAAAAATATAAAAATGGTGTAACCGCTATTTATGATTTGAACTTAAGGATTAAGAAAGGTGAGTTTGTCTTTGTAATAGGTGGTTCTGGAAGTGGAAAATCTACTTTTATAAAGATGCTTTATAGAGAGGAAAAACCTACAAAAGGTGAAATAATAATTGGAGGTACCAATGTTGCTAAGTTGAGAAATAGTAAAGTTTATAAACTTAGAAGAAGATTGGGAATCGTTTTCCAGGATTATAGACTTTTACCAAAACTTACAGTTTATGAAAATGTTGCATTTGCTCTTGAAGTAATTGGTGAAAAATCTAGTGATATTAGAATTAAGACTTTAAAAGCTTTGGAACTTGTAGGGCTTAAAGGAAAGACAAGAAATTATCCAGATGAATTATCTGGTGGAGAACAACAAAGAGTAGCCATTGCAAGAGCTATAGTTAATAATCCTAAACTTTTAATATGTGATGAACCTACGGGAAACTTAGATCCAATTATGAGCGAAGAAATTGTTGGTGTTTTGGATAACATAAATAAGAGTATTGATACTACCGTTATTATGGCAACACATGATAGAGATATGGTTAATAAATTTAAAAAACGTGTTGTTGTTCTTAATGGAGGTAGACTTGTTAAAGATATAGAAGAAGGGAAGTACGATAATGAAGCTGTTAAGAATGTTTAGATATGGACTTAGAGATGCTTTTAAAAGTGTACATAGAAACCTTTCATTATCAATGGCATCTATATTGTGTATTAGTATCACATTATTGATTGTGGCATTTTCTTTAACTCTTTCTTTTAATGTCAAAGGGATTTCTAAAAATATAAAAGATGATATTACAATGCAAATATACCTTAACTTTGGAGTTAATGAAGATCAAGTTATTGAGTTTGAAGAAAGTCTTAATAAAATGGATAATGTTTTAAAAGATTTGAAGAAAGCAACACCTACTGAAAGAAAAAATGAACTTGTACAAGATGACAATGATGAAGATGGTTTCTGGCAATCAGTATTACCTTTGTTAGATAATGAAAATGAAGTTTTTCACTATTACTATGAAATTAAAGTTCACGATATAACAAAGATAAATGATACTGCAAAGGAAATAAAAGAATTACCTGAAGTTTACTATGTTGAATATGGAGAAAGCTGGGTAAATCAGATGATATCAATGTTCAATGTAATAGAAAAAATAGCATTTATAATAGTGTTAATTTTGATAGTAGTAACTATTTTCTTAATTGTTAATACAATTAAACTTACAATATTTTCAAGAAAGAGAGAAATATCTATAATGAGAGTTGTTGGTGCTAGTAACTGGACTATAAAAAATCCTTTTATAATAGAAGGTTTTTTAATAGGTGTTATGGGTTCAATAGTACCTATCCTTATTACAATATATGGATATACAGCTTTTTATAATTCACTTGATAATGGTCACTTATATTCATCGATTATAGAAGTATTGAAACCAGCACCGTTTGTATATATTATATCTTTAGTTATTCTAGTTTTAGGTGCTTTGGTTGGTATGGTAGGTAGTGGTAGAGCAGTAAGGAGGTATTTGAAGGTTTAATGAAGAAAGTGTCTAAACTATTTTTATCTCTTACTTTAATATTTACTATGATTACTCCTCTTACTGTTAAAGGTATAACACTAGGAGAGTATGAAAGTAAACTTGCCAGTTATAAAAAGCAAGCTCAGGATAACAAGAATGCAATTAACAATACACAATCTAATATAGATAAGGCTAATAAAGAGATAGAAAATTTAAAAAGTGAACTTATACAATTAGGTAATGAAATAGGTAAATTGAATGAAGAGATAGAAAATTATAATGAAAAAATTAAAAATAAAATGCTAGAGTCACAACAAATTCTTGAACATTTGCAGTTAGCTAGTAATAACAACGTTTATATAGAGTATATTTTTAAAGCAAGTAGTGTTTCTGATCTTATGTATAGAACGATGGTCATAAAAGAACTTATTGAGTATAATAATAATTCTATTGATGATATGAAAAAAATTATATCAGGTAATAAGAATAGAGAAGTTGAAATTGATAAAAGAAAACAAGAAATAAATAACAAACAAGATCAACTAAGTGGTAAGATTACTTCTTTGGGAGAACAGAAGGATGCCTTGAATGCGGCAGGTGTTACTGTTGCAGAGCAAATTAAAATATATGATGAACTTGTAACAAGTTATAAAAAGCTAGGATGTAAAAGTAGTGATGTTATTGGTGTAGATTGTGCAGTAAGTGGTGATGCAGGAGTCTTTAGAAGACCTACTCAAACAGGTTATGTTACACAGGAAGCCTATTATACAAAGAACTATACACATCGTGGTCTAGATATTGGTAGTTATAGAAAAAAATCCGAGAAAATTTATCCTATAGCAAATGGTACAATTGTTGCCAAATATAAAGATTATTATGGTGCATTGGTAATAGCAGTTGAACATTATAGTTCTGTTAAGAATTCTTGGTATACATCAGTTTATGCACACCTTGATTCATATGCCCCAGGACTTTATGTTGGAAAAAAAGTAACATCAGATCAATATTTGGGATATATGGGCGAAACTGGTTATTCTTTTGGTGTACATTTACATTTGGAAGTTTTCCCATGCCGTATGTATAACTTTGGCGATAAAAATTGTTCTAACTGGAATAACTATGTTTCCTTCGGAACAAACCTTTTACGTAAAGGAAACTATAAGGGACCTAGAAGTGTAATAACTTTTCCAACTGGTACTTATAGATCTTGGAATTCGCGTTAAAGAGCTTTGCTCTTTTTCTTTTTGGAGGTGATTTAATGATTTATATTCCTAAAATATGTGGTGTTTGTATGGGTTCTAGAACTGCAATTGATTTGGCAATAAAACTTGCCAATGAATATAGTAATGTTGTTATTTATAAAGAAATTTTACATAATAAAGCAGTAATTGATTATTTAAAAGAGAATAATGTTAAGTGTGTTTTATCTTTAGATGAAATAAAAAATAATATGACTGTTGTAATTAGGGCTCATGGCGAGAAAAAAAGCTTATATGATTATTTTCGGAAACGTAATATTAAGTACTTTGATGCAACCTGTATCAATGTAAAAAGAGTTCATAATCTTATATATGAAAAATATAAAGAAAATTATGATGTTATAATTATAGGTAAAAAAAACCACCCAGAAGTGGTTGGAAGCTTGGGGTGGTGTGATGATAAAGGCTATGTTGTAGAAGATGTTTGCGATATAGAAAATCTGAAATGTAGTAAAAGTAATATATTTGTAGTAGCACAAACAACTATTAGCGAAGATAAGTTTAAAAGTTTGTCTAATCTTGTCTGCCAAAAATTCTATAATAAAAATGTTGAAGTTAAAAATACTGTGTGCTTAGCACAGAAAAAGATACAAGAAAGTAGTATTGAAGTAGCAAAAAAATGTAAATATACATTTGTGATTGGTGGAAGTAATAGTTCTAATACAAAAGAACTCTATAATTGTTGTTCTTTAGTATCTAATGCATATTTGATTTCTTCTTTTGATGATCTTTCTAGTGTTTTAGATAAACTTTCTTTAACTTTAGATTGTGATATATGCATTACTGGTGGAGCTTCTACACCGATGTTTCAA
This sequence comes from uncultured Bacilli bacterium, assembly GCA_934100165.1. GTDB lineage: Bacteria > Bacillota_I > Bacilli_A > RF39 > UBA660 > RUG13868. The sequence goes on along the minus strand of CAKOPN010000003.1, from coordinate 112,934 downwards.
ATTTTACAGTACAAAAAATTTTTAGACGATAAAATTATGCAAAATAAAAAGTAACCATTATGGTTACTTTTAAATTATTTTTTACAAGTTAATTTTTCGTCTTCCATTAGTTTGATGAATTCATCTTCTGTATATTCAGCTTTTTCATTATCTTGCATTTGAAGATAATTTCCTAGTGTTAAACTTTTTCCATCACATTTAATATCTATTTTCTTTCCATCTTCAGCAAGCCCATTTGCCATTTCAAATAATGCACACATTTGTTTTGCTGTGTCCTCGTTTTCAAATGTCATTATAGCTTTAGCTTCAGTTACTTTTCCGTCTTTTGGTGTAGCAGTAACTTTTAACTCGATTTTTTGTCCGTCTTGTTCCTCAGATCCTGTACAAGTAATTTGTTTTTTTCCGCATCCTGTTAACATTACCATTGATAATCCAAGTAATGCGAAAGTAAATAATTTTTTCATTTTTTCACTCCTTTATCATCATTCTATCATAATAATATGTTAATTTCTAGCCCTATTTAGATAATAATTAATGTAAATTAAATTTTCTTTAATTAACAAATGTAATCAAAAGTTTATATAATTATGGTAAATGAAGTAATTAAATGGTATACTTATCGAAGTAATGAAACAATATTGTGTATAAAGGAATAATGTTAGGATGTGAACTATGAAATTTGTAGAGTTGTCAGTTAATGATTTTGAAAAATTTGCCTTAAAACATGAACAAATAACATTTCATCAAACTAAAGAATGGGCAGAGTTAAAAAAGGCTAACGGTTGGTGTAGTTATTACGTCGGAATGTTAAAAGGCAAAAAGATAGTAGCAGCTTCTTTACTTCTTGCCAAAGATACAGCAATAAAGAAAAAAATGTTTTATGCACCACGTGGATTTTTAATAGATTATCATGATTTAGAATTACTTACTGCTTTTACTAATGAAATTAAAAAGTGGGCTAAGAAGAAAAATGCTATATTTATTAAAATAGATCCTTATGTTATGTATAAAGAGCATGACTTGAACGGTGATTTAGTGCCAAATGGTATTGATAATAGTGATGTAGTTGATAATTTAAAATCACTAGGTTATCATCATTTTGGTTTTAACTTGATGCAAGATACGTTGCAACCTAGATGGATGCATACAATAACAGTTAAAAACCGCTCATTAGATGATGTGATGAAAGATTTTGAATCTAAAACTAGACAAATTCTTAGAAAAAATGAAAAACTTGGAGTTAAAACAAGAGAAATAACTCGTGATGAAATTAAAATATTTAAAGATATTATGCAACATACAGGAGAAAGAAGAGACTTTATTGATAGACCACTTTCTTATTATGAAAATATGTGGGATACTCTCCATGAAAGTGGAATCTTAAAGATTTTAGTAGCAGAAGTTGATTTTGATGAAGAAATTAAAAATGCAGAGGAAGAAATTAAAAAATTAGAAGTTGCTATTAAAGAAAGAGAAGAGAAATTCAATAATAAGGCTACTCCTATGAATGAAAACAAATATAAGGTTAATCAAAAGAAAGATAATGATGAAATCGATAGATTAAAAAATAATATAGAAAAATCTAAATCTATGAAAAAGGAATATGGTGCTAAACCTGTTTTGGGTGGTATTTTATTTTTAATATATGGAAATGAGGTATTATCTTTGTTTGGGGGTAGTAAGAAAGAGCTTATGTCTTTCCAATCTGCTTATACTCTTCATTTTGAAGGAATTAAATATGCAGTAGAACATGGTTATGATACTTATAATTTTTATGGTATCACTGGAAACTTTAGTAAAGATAATCCTTTACTTGGTTTATACTTGTTCAAAAAAAGTTTTGGTGGACAAGTAGTTGAGTTAGTTGGTGAATTCGATTTGATTATAAGCAAATGGTATTATCGTCTTTATAAAATAGCGTTTTCTATGTATCATAAGTTAAAACATTTAAAATCTATTTTAACTAGAAAGTAACAGTTTGATGATTTGAAAATAGCCTTTTATTAGGCTTTTTTAGTTTAAAGTATGTGCTTTTAAAGTGAATAAAAATACAAATAATTATAATAATAATAAAGTAATGTGTTATGTTAAATAACTCCTTGTTTTTCATACTATGCAAGTGTTAAAATAAGGTGACAAAAGGAGTGGTAGTATGTTTAATTTGGTATCAAAGTATATTCCTAGCGGTGATCAGCCTGAGGCTATTAGAGAACTTGTTAATGGAATTAAAGATGGTAAAAGAGATCAAGTATTACTTGGAGCAACAGGAACTGGTAAGACTTTTACAATAGCTAATGTTATTGCTCAAGTTGATAAACCAACTCTTGTTTTAGCGCACAATAAAACTCTTGCAGGACAACTTTATTCTGAGTTAAAAGAATTGTTTCCTGATAATAGAGTTGAATATTTTGTTTCATATTACGATTACTATCAACCAGAGGCATATGTTCCATCAACTGATACATATATTGAAAAGGATTCTTCTATAAATGATGAGATTGATGAACTTAGACATGCTGCTACAAGTAGTCTTATCACAAGACGAGATGTTATTGTTGTAGCTAGTGTTTCATGTATTTATGGTATAGGTGAAGTTGAAGAATATAAAAATAAAATGCTTACACTTAATATAGGAGATACTGTTGATAGAAATGAAGTTTTAAACAAACTTGTTGATATGCTTTATGAGAGAAATGATTTTGATTTTAAAAGAGGTACATTTCGAGTTAGAGGAGATGTAATTGAGATTATACCTGCAAGTGAAAGGACAAATGGTATAAGAATAGAATTCTTTGGTGATGAGATAGATAGAATTAGTGAAATTGATACGCTTACAGGTATTGTAAAAACTAATAAAAAAATTGTTTCAATTTTTCCAGCTAGTCACTTCGTAACAAGTGATGCTAAACTACAGGAGGCTATTAAAAGAATTAGGCAAGAATTAGAAGAGAGAGTAAAATACTTTAAAGAAAATAATAAACCTCTTGAGGCTGAAAGAATTGAACAGAGGACTAATTATGACTTGGAAATGTTATCTGAAACAGGTTTTTGTACTGGAGTTGAAAACTATTCAAGACATATGGCACTTCGTGGGGAAGGAGAAACTCCAACTACTCTTATGGACTTTTTTGGTAATGATTATTTGCTAGTAATTGATGAATCTCATGTTACTATACCACAGGTTAGGGCAATGTATAATGGAGATAGAGCAAGAAAAATGAATCTTGTAGACTATGGGTTTAGACTTCCTAGTGCACTTGACAATAGACCTTTAAAATTTGAAGAATGTGAAAAGAAAATTCATCAAGTAATATACGTATCTGCTACTCCTGGTGATTATGAACTTGAAAAAGTTAACAATCGTTTTGTGGAACAAATAATTAGACCTACTGGTCTTTTAGATCCAATAATTGAAGTTAGGCCTTCACTTAATCAAATTGATGATTTAGTAGGAGAAATCAAAGATAGGGCTAAGAAAAATGAAAGAGTTCTTATAACAACACTTACTATTAGAATGGCAGAAGAGTTGTCAAACTACTTAAAAGAGTTAGATATTAAGGTGGCTTATCTTCATACAGAGATTAAAACACTTGAAAGACTTAGAATCATTAGAGATTTAAGACTTGGTAAATATGATTGTGTGGTAGGTATAAATTTACTTAGGGAAGGAATTGATATCCCTGAGGTTAGTCTTATCGCTATCTTGGATGCTGATAAAGAAGGATTCCTTCGTAGCAGTAGAAGTCTTATTCAAACTATTGGTAGATGTGCAAGAAATGAACATGGAAAATGTATTATGTATGCAGATAAGATTACTGAATCCATGGATTATGCTATTAAAGAGACAAAGAGAAGACGAGCTATTCAGGAAGAATATAACAGAGTTCATGGTATAGTACCGAAAACAATTATTAAAGAGATTAGAGATTTGATTAGTAACGTTGATGATACAAAAGATAAGAAAATAAAAGTTACTAAGAAAGAAAAGCAGAGAAATATTGAAACAATTGAAAATGAAATGCGAGAAGCAGCTAAGAATCTTGATTTTGAAAGAGCTATGGAACTTAGAGACTTGCTTTTTGAACTTAAATCGGAGTAGTTATGAAGAAAAGATTTAAAAAAATATATTTAGAAATTACAAATAGATGCAATCTTAATTGCTCTTTTTGTGGTGTTAATAAAAGAAAGTATAAGGATATGTCTTTAGAGGAGTTTCAATCTGTCATTGAAAAAATTAAAGCATATACTGACTATATTTATCTTCATGTTAAAGGTGAGCCTCTTTTGCATCCTTTTTTAGATGATATTCTTACTGTTTGTGATAATTCTTTATTAAAAGTTAATATCACCACAAATGGTGTATTCCTTAAAGAGAAAAAAGATATTCTTTTAAATCATTCTTCTGTAAGACAGATAAATATTTCTCTTCATTCTGAGAATAATAAGAGTAGTTATTTTGATGATATTTTTTCTTCATGTAAAATTTTATCTCAAAAGATGTTTATAAGTTATAGAATATGGGATTTAAATAATTTAGCAATGAATAAAAAATCCACAGATATTGTGAATAAAATTATTTTATCTTATAATTTATCCCCAGATGTTGTTGATAAAATTTATCATGATAAAGATATTAAAATAGCAGATAATACATTTGTGGATAAAGATAATCTTTTTTCATGGCCAGATTATGATAATAGTTGTGAAAGTGATGGATTTTGTTATGGTCTTACTACTCATATTGGAATTTTATCGGATGGGACTGTTGTTCCTTGTTGTCTTGATGGTAATGGAGAAATTAAACTTGGAAATATTTTTGAAGAGAATCTTGAGACTATACTTAATAAAGAATTTACTTTAAAAATAATAGATGGATTTAGAAATAATAAATCTGTATGTAACTTGTGTAAAAAATGTAATTTTAGAGATAGATTTGTAAAAAATGTGGTATAATAGTTTGACTTTAAATGAGGTGGTATTGTGGAAAATATAGTAATTAAAGGTGCTAGAGAAAATAATCTTAAAAACGTTGATTTAACACTTCCTAAAAATAAACTTATTGTTATGACTGGTGTATCTGGTAGTGGAAAAAGTAGTCTTGCTTTCGATACTATTTATGCAGAAGGCCAAAGAAGATATGTAGAAAGTCTTTCGGCTTATGCTAGACAATTTTTAGGTGGAACAGAAAAACCAGATGTTGATTCAATTGAAGGATTATCTCCTTCTATCAGTATTGATCAAAAAACTACTAGTAATAATCCAAGAAGTACTGTTGGAACAGTTACAGAGATATATGATTACTTAAGACTTTTGTATGCAAGAATAGGCGTTGCTATGTGTCCTAATCATCATATACCTATAAAAGGACAAAGTATTGAGGAAATGGCTAACAAGCTTTTAGAGTACCAAGAAGGAACTAAGATGGTTATTATGTCTCCTGTTGTACATGGTGAAAAAGGAACACATAAGGATTTACTTGAAAAGTTAAGAAAAGAAGGCTATTTAAGAATACGTGTTAATGGTGAAATGCACGATTTGTCCGAAGAGTTTAATTTTGAAAAGAATATTAAAGATTACATTGATGTTGTAGTAGATAGAATTATTATTAAGGAAAATATTAGAGGAAGACTTTTTGAGTCTTTAGAGAATGCGGTAAGATTATCAGGTGGAAAAGTTGTGGTGGATATAGTAGGAGATAAAGAAATTTTACTTTCTGAGCTTTATTCTTGTCCTTATTGTGAATTTTCTCTTCCTGAACTTGAACCAAGACTATTTAGCTTTAATGCTCCATATGGTGCTTGTCCAGATTGTAAAGGTCTTGGAATTAAATTGACTGTTAATGTTGACTTAGTTATTCCTGATAAAAATAAATCTATTAACGAGGGTTGTATTGTTACTTTAAGTGATGATCAAGAAGGAATTTATTACAAGAGGCTAGAATGTGTATGCAAGCATTATAAGATAGATATGAATAAACCTTTTAAAAAATTATCTAAAGAAGCAGTTAATATAATCCTTTATGGAAGCCCTGATATTATTAACTTTAAATACAGTACGAAAAGTGGGAACCAATATAATCAAAATGATTTTTATGAGGGTATTATAAATAACTTGCAACGAAGATATATGGAGACAAGTAGTACTTGGATTAGAGAATGGCTTGAAAATTATATGGTAGAGTCTGAATGTGAAACCTGTCATGGTGCAAGACTAGATGAAAGAGTTCTTTCAGTTTTGGTAGGTGGCAAAAATATTTATGAATTAACTTGCATGAGTATAGATAAAATTTTAAGTTTCTTTAATAATTTAACACTTACTGAAGAAGAAGAAAAGATTGCAAAACTTTTAATTGTAGAAATAAAAAATAGACTAACTTTTCTTATTAACGTGGGACTTGAATATTTAACTTTAAGTAGAATGGCCGGTAGCCTTTCAGGTGGTGAATCACAAAGAATTAGACTTGCAACTCAAATTGGTTCAAGACTTACGGGAGTATTATATGTTTTAGATGAACCTAGTATAGGACTACATCAAAGAGATAATGAAAAGTTGATAAAGTCTCTTTTAGAAATGCGTGATTTAGGAAATACTTTGATTGTGGTAGAACATGATACTGATACAATGCTTGCTTCTGATTATTTGGTTGATGTTGGACCTGGTGCTGGTGATGCTGGAGGATATATAGTAGCAAGTGGAACTCCAGAAGAGGTTATGGCTAACGATGAAAGTATTACCGGTAGATATTTAAGTGGCAAAGAAAAAATAGAAGTACCAAAAGAAAGAAGACGTGGAACAGGAAAATTTATTGAAGTTAAAGGTGCTTGTGAAAATAACCTTAAAAATATAGATGTTAAATTCCCACTTGGAACATATACTTGTGTTACTGGTGTGTCTGGAAGTGGAAAAAGTAGTCTTGTTATGAGAATATTATCTACTGCAGCAATGAAGCACATATATAATTCAAAAGAGATTCCTGGTAAACATAAAAAGATACTTGGCTTTGAAAACATCGATAAAATTGTAGAAATAACTCAAAACCCTATAGGAAGAACACCTAGAAGTAATCCTGCAACTTATACTGGAGTTTTTGATGATATAAGAGATTTGTATACAAATACAAAAGAAGCTAAAATGTATGGATTCGAAAAAAATAGATTTTCTTTTAATGTTAAGGGCGGTCGTTGTGAAGCTTGTCGTGGTGATGGTGTAAAGAAAATAGAAATGCATTTCTTGCCAGATGTCTATGTACCTTGTGAAGTCTGTCATGGAACAAGATATAATAGTGAAACATTAAATATCAGATATAAAGAAAAGAATATTGCGGATGTTCTTGATATGAGAGTTGATGAAGCAATTAAGTTCTTTGAAAATGTTCCAAAGATTAAAAATAAATTACAAGTTTTACATGATGTTGGACTTGGATATGTTAAATTAGGGCAGAGTGCTACTACACTTTCGGGAGGAGAAGCTGGAAGAGTAAAACTTGCTAAAGAACTTCAGAAAAAAGCAACTGGTAAAACATTATTTATTATGGATGAACCAACTACAGGTCTTCATTCAGCAGATATTAAAAGACTTCTTGCAATTATTCAAAAAATAGTAGATAATAAGGATACAGTGATAGTAATAGAACACAACCTTGATATGATAAAATGTGCTGATTACATAATCGATATTGGTCCTGAAGGTGGAGATGGCGGAGGAGAAGTCGTTGCTACAGGTACACCAGAAGAGATAGCGAAGGTTAAAAAGTCATATACAGGTAAGTTCTTAAATAAGATTTTGTAGGAGGCTTTTATGAAATTAACTGTTGCTAAGGGAACAAAGGGATCTGTTAGAATAAATAAAATATTTGAATTTATATTGTACATTATTAGCTATACGGTAGCGTTTTTGATTGTAGAAAGTCTTTTCGATAGCTTTCAATTAAGTAGTAGTTATAAGAGCTTATATGCTCTTCTTGCTGTACTTATTATTTATGTTTTAGATCAGGCGGTAAAACCTATATTGGTTACACTTACTATGCCTATTACAGGGCTTACTTTTGGTCTTTTCTATTTTGTTATAAATACACTTATTTTGAAGCTTACTGATTGGATAATGGGACCAAAGCTAGAATTTACTGATATATGGATTTTATTCTTTATTTCAATAGTGCTTTCATTTATAAATTTTATAATTCAAGATGTAATTATTAAATCACTTATAAAGAGGGCTACAAAATGAATAGAGTAGCAATTGATTTAGGTTTTATTCAGATATATTGGTATTCAATTTTTATTATACTTGGTATGGCTTTTGGAATGTATCTTATACTAAAAGAAACAAGAAGGAAGCATTATGATGAAGACTTAGTGGCAAGTATGATTTTTAATACTGTGATAGTTGCGATTATTGGCGCAAGGCTTTATTATGTATTATTTAATCTTGATTATTATTCAAGTCATATTATAGAAATTTTTGAAGTTTGGAATGGTGGACTTGCTATTCATGGTGGAATTATTGCAGGTGCTTTGTATCTCGCATATTTCACCAAAAGACATAATTTTAGTACTTTGAAAATGATGGATATCTGTACTGTTGGATTACTTATCGGACAGGTGTTTGGTAGATGGGGAAATTTCTTTAATAGTGAAGCATATGGCGGAGTTGTTAGTAGAAGCTTTTTAGAGAACTTACATTTACCTAACTTTATTATAGAGGGAATGTATATAGATGGTGCATATCATCATCCAACCTTTCTATATGAATCTGTATGGAATCTTATAGGATTTGGTTTAATCTTTATATTTAGAAGGTTTAAATATGTTAAAGAAGGACAAATAACAGGTTTCTATTTGATGTGGTATTCACTTGGAAGATTTTATATAGAAGGTATTAGAACAGATAGCTTAATGCTTGGACATTTTAGAATGGCACAGATTACTTCTGTGATACTGTTCCTAATTGGCTTTGCTTTAATAATATTTAGAATGCGAACTTCTAAATTTGAATATTTGTATAATAGCGAGAGTGATGATAATGGAAAATAAAGCAGTAATTATTGGTGCAGGAGTCGGTGGTATGACTCTTGCTATTTATTTAAAAAGAGCCGGTGTAAATTTTTCTTTAATTGAAGAAAAAAGACCTGGTGGTCAGATTAACTTTGCTTTATCTGTTGAAAATTTCCCTAGTTATTCTAAAATATCTGGAAGAGAACTTTCTAGTAAGATTTTTGAACAGGTTAAAGAACTTGATATTGATTATATAAAAGATAAAGTTTTATCAATAAAAAAAGAAAAGGATAACTTTTCTCTACAAATGAAGAGTGGAGATGTAATTACTTGTAATACTATTTTTATAGCAACAGGTAAGCATGTTAAAAGACTTGATATACCTAATGTAAATGATTATTTGGGCTGTGGTCTTAGTTACTGTGCTACCTGTGATGGAGCTTTCTTTAAAGACAAAGATGTAATTGTTGTTGGGGACAATAATGATGCTGTTAAAGATGCTATGTATTTAGCAGCTATTTGTAAAAATGTTACCATTTTAATAAGTGGCAATGAACTTAGTGCTGATAAATTTTATCAAGATAAACTTTCTACTTTTTTAAATGTTAAAATTTCATATAATACAATTCTTAAAAGACTTATAAAAGATAATGTATTGAAACAGGCAGAAATAGTGGATGCCGGTGTTTCTGAAATAATAAATGTAGATGGATGTTTTGCTTCTGTTGGTTATGTTCCAGATTCAGAAATCTTTAAGGATTTAGTTAAACTTGACGGAGATAATTATATTGTTGTTGATTCGAATATGAAAACTAGTTGTGATGGTGTGTATGCCATAGGTGATGTTAACAATAGAAAAGTATTTCAACTTGTTTCTGCTATGGATGATGCTGTGGTAGCATCAAAAGACTATTTGAAAAATGTTAATTAAGGACATATATTCCAGTAGTCAAATAAGTTGCAAATATAATCCAAAGAATATATGGTATTAAGAGCAGTGCGCTCTTTTTTTCATATTTATAATACAATATGGCTAGTAGAATAACTAAAATATCTAATAATATAATCCAAAATATTGCTAATAGTCTTAATTTAAATACAAAAAATATAAATGTCCATAAATAGTTTACAATTAACCCTATGTAATAAACAATATCAACAGTTTTATCATTGTTTCTTTTTTTATATAAATAATATGATATTCCTAATAATAAATATATAATTGACCATGCAATTGGATATAATATTTTTGGTGGTGTTAAAGGTGGTTTAATTAAATTGCTATAGTCTATTGATTTATTTGTGATAAAACCTATTAAACTTCCACCAATTATTGGTAGAAACAAATGAAATAAAGCTTTAATTTTGTCTTTCATATTTCTCTCCTTTATTAAATAGTATGTGTTATGTTATAAAAACAATTCAGTTTTTTTAATTTATTAGTTGCTTTTTCCTTTCAATATTTATATAATTTAAATAGTATAGTTAGATAACAGGTGTGTGTAAAACTTTTAGGCAGTAATCATGTTTCTTATGCATAATTGTTGGATTAAACAATATGAGTTTATTTTTCTGTAAAAAGATCATTCAAACACAACGTTATTTAATGTGGATTTGAATAACAATTGCTATTATGGAGGTACATATGAAGTTTAATTTTTTCAGGGTTATTGGTGTCGTAAGTTTGATATTTTTGCTATTGCTTGTCGTGTCTATATCTATTTTTGTTTATAATATTTTAAAAATTTCTTCAAATAGTTCAATTCATACACGTGAATCAATTGAAGATGCCGTTGTTGAAAAAATGAATGATACGTATGGTGAATCTTTTAAAAGTTCTGGTTATTATTCAAGCGGTGCATGGGGAAGTGAAACATATTGTTTCTATCTTTATCCAACTGACTCAACTTCTCCAATGCGTTACAAAGAAGTAACTACATGTGCTTACCCTTCTAGTTATGATTCCTTTAAGACTAACTATTTAGAAGTGAAATATGAAGATCAATTGTCTGACTATTATGAACAAAAGATAAAGAAATATTCTTTTTCAGCTTCAAAACAAATACATTCTAGTTTAAATGAACATAATTTTTTCCCAGTTTCTGATGACACTTTTGAAAATTATTTGAAAATGAGATGGTTTAAAGATAAAATCTTATTAAAGGTTAGTGATTTTCACGAAAAAGAACAACTTATAGATTTAGATAATGAAATAAGGAAGGATATGCCGAAATGTTCGAATTCGTATTATGTAGTTTCTGATGAGTGTTTTAATAGTAATGATTCTGATTGTGAATACATATATAAACTAGATGATAAAACTCATCATAATGTTGTTAGAAAAGAACAAATCGTTGCAAAAAAATACGAAGAGGAAACTAAAAAATATTTGTTGGAGTCATTGAATGTTGCTTTTCCAAGTGTGAAATTATGGAGTTTTGATACTGGAAAAGATGAATCATATGATTTGAAACCAGATTCATCGTTTGAAGAATATATAAGAAGTAGCAATACTGTAATATCTGCTTCTTTTAGAGCTGAAAGAAGTGAATATAATTTAGATGCTCTTGAAAAAGTTGTTAATCAATTTATAAATGATGGTTTAGAGTTTTCATTATATTTTAAATTTGTGGATGCTAATGATACTAAAAATAATATGTGTATGAAGATTTATAAAGATTTAGATGAAGAAGTAGAATATTCTTTAAATTTATCTTGCGTAAGATAAAGTTAGTTCCTTTATACCTGTTTTGTGTAATTATTTGACAAAATTTAATGTTTAAAATAAAATGTGTGTTGTAAAATTTTAGGTGTAATACGAATATAAAAAATTGAATTTTTTTGAAATTGTATTATGCCTAATTTTTTATTGCAATTATAATTTTATAGATTCACAAGTTACTATTTGTGTGTAATTGTGTTTAATTTGTTTGACTTATTCTGTGTTTTGTGTTATCTTATAGCTGACACGTGAATGTGTTTTTATTTTGGTTAAATGAAGGGTGTGAAAATATGGCTGTTAAAGAAAACAAAAAAGAAGAGTCTTTGAGAAAAGAAAATGTAAAAAATACAAAAAAAGTTTCTAAAGATAATTCGAAAGCTAAGAAGAACGTGGCAAAACCAGCAAAAAAGGAAAGTTGGTTTAAAGGAGTTGTTTCAGAATTTAAGAAAGTTAGATGGCCTAACAAGAAAGAAATGGTTAAGTACTCTATTGCTACAATTTTATTCATTATATTTTTTGCAGTATTTTTCTATTTAATTGAGATCGCTGTTTACTTTATTAAGGAAATGATATAGGAGGTTCATATGGAAAAACAATGGTATGTAGTTAATACTTATTCTGGTCATGAGAACAAGGTTAAAGAAAAACTTGAAATGCGTGCTAACTCTATGGATATGAAAGATTATATTTTTAGAGTCATTGTTCCTGAACAAAAAGAAGTTGAAGTAAAAGATGGTGTTTCAAAAGAAAAAGTTAAGAAAATGTTCCCAGGATATATTTTGGTTGAAATGGTAATGAGCGATGAAGCTTGGTTCGTAGTAAGAAATACACCTGGTGTAACTGGATTCATTGGTTCAAGTGGTAAAGGTGCTAAACCTACTCCATTACAACCATATGAAGTAGATAGAATTTTACAAAATATGGGTATTAGTAGACTTGATGTTGATAAGGAACTAGAACCTGGTGCAAAAGTTAAAATTATTGCAGGAGCTTTTACTGGTATGTATGGTACTGTGGAAAGCTTAGATTTACCAAATCAAAAACTTACTCTAAATGTTGATTTGTTCGGTCAAGAGACTTCTGTTGAGGTAGAATTATCACAAATAGAGCTTGCAAATAACTAAATTTCAATAAATACTTGCAAAAAAAACAAAATAATGTTAATATCAAATGGCTATATTTAATTATATAGATTATTAGTGGGAAGCGAAAAAAGCAATAAATGGTATATGCGGACAGAGCTATTTGAACCACTCGCGAAAACTAAATAATAGGAGGTGTTTTTCGTGGCAAAAGAAGTTGTTAAAAAAGTTAAATTACAAATTCAAGCAGGTAAAGCTACACCAGCTCCACCAGTTGGAACTGTTTTAGGACCAGCAGGAATTAACTTACAAGAATTTTGTACAAAATATAATGACGCAACAAGAGATAAGATGGGAGATGTATTACCAGTAGAAATTTCAATCTATGATGATAGAAGTTTTGATTTCGTAATTAAGACTCCACCTTGTGCATTTTTAATAAAAAAGTTTGCTAAGGTTGATAAGGGATCTGTTAAAGGTTCTACTGAGAATGTTGGTAAACTTACAAAAGAACAATTAAAAGAAATAGCAGAAATCAAACTACCAGATTTAAACTGCTATACAGTTGAAGAAGCTATGAAAATAGTTGAAGGTACTGCTCGTAATATGGGCATTACTATTAGTGAATAATTAGAATAAATTAAATTAAGAACATATAGGTTTATTACCTATGTGGGAGGATGTCCGCTCCGCTAGACCACATAAGGAGGAAATGAAATGAAAAAAAGAGGTAAGAAATATTTAGAAGCCTTAAATAAAATTGAAAAAGGAAAAGCTTATACTAAGGAAGAAGCTGTTAAACTTGCAAAAGAAACATCAGTAAGTAATTTTGATGCTTCAGTAGAAGTTGCAGTTAGATTAAACCTTGATACTAAGAAAGCTGATCAACAATTAAGAGGTGCTATCGTATTACCAAATGGAACTGGTAAAACTAAAAAAGTTTTAGTAGTTGCTAGAGGAGAAAATGCTAAGAAGGCAAAAGAAGCTGGAGCAGATTTTGTTGGTGATGTTGATATGCTAGAAAAAATCGAAAAAGAAAATTGGTTCGGTTTTGATGTTATGATAGCAACTCCAGATATGATGCCACTTCTTGGTAAATTAGGTAAAATCTTAGGACCAAAAGGTTTAATGCCAAATCCTAAGACTGGAACAGTTACTACAGATGTAGAAAAAGCTGTTAAAGAAGTAAAAGCTGGACGTGTAGAATATAGAACAGATAGTTTTGGTAATATTCATGGAATTATTGGTAATACTAAGTTTACTGAAGAACAATTACTTGCAAACTTAGAAGCATTCATGGCAGTTATTATCAAAGCAAAACCTACAACAGTAAAAGGTGATTACGTTAAAAATATTTCAATAACTACTACTATGGGACCTGGAATTAAAATTATTACAAATTCTTTTGACAAATAGTAGATAGTAATATATAATACAAATTGATTTGTTGGTGCCATAGACAGTAGGTTGTTAGTAAATCCTACCGAGGACTAATTGAAACTTTATGTTTGTAAAAGTCTCCTATGGTAGTGGGAGACTTTTTTGCTCCAATAAATTATATTTATAGAAGGAGGATTCTTATGGCAAGTGAAAAAATCTTGGCAAAAAAACAAGAAGTAATTGATGAGATTAAGAAAACAGTTCAAGATGCATCATCAATCGTACTTTTTGCTTATCGTGGATTAACTGATGAAGAATCTAAAGAACTAAGAAGATCACTTAGAAATACTAACTCAGACTATAAAGTATACAAGAATACTTTAATGGCTAGAGCATTTAATGATATGAATATTGATTTAAATGAGTATTTAAATGGTTCAAGTGCACTAGCATTTGGTAGTGATGCAGTAGCACCAGTTAAAGTTCTTGCAGATTTTGCAAAGAAACACGATGCATTAGCTTTAAAAGTAGGAATTGTAGAAGGCGAAGTTTCTGACAGGGCAAAACTTGAAGAATTAGCAACAATTCCATCAAGAGAAGGACTACTTACTATGCTTGCAGCTGGTATGATGGGAATTCCAAAAGACTTATCTATCTGTTTAGATCTTTATGCTAAACAAAAGGAAGAAGAAAAATAATTATTAGGGAGGAAAAAAAGATGGCAAAATTAACTAAAGAAAGCTTTATTGAAAGTTTAAAAGAAATGAATCTACTTGAAATTAAAGAATTAGTAGATGCAATGAAAGAAGAATTTGGAGTAGATCCAAGTAGTGTTGCAGTTGCAGCACCAGCACAAGGAGCAGCTGAAGAAGCATCAGGTCCAAGTGTTGTAACAGTTACTCTTGTTAACGCTGGAGCAGCTAAAATCAACGTTATTAAAGTAATTAAGGAAATCACAGGATTAGGTCTTGCTGATTCAAAAGCAATTGCTGATAACGGTGGAGCTATTAAAGAAAACATTTCTGTTGACGAAGCTAACGAAATTAAAGCTAAACTTGAAGAAGCTGGAGCAGAAGTAGAAGTTAAATAGTTATATTAACGAAAAGCAAAACTTAATATGGTTTTGCTTTTTTTGTTTATAAGAACATTTTTACTTATTTGATTACTACTGAAGAATGATTGATTTTATAATATCTTTTGATATAATAAAGAGCGGAGGTTATTTGAATGTATTGTTATAATAAAATTTGTGAAAATCCTGTGAATATGGTGAAAGGGGCAGAAAATCCTATCGGATGCAATTTGCTAGATGAATCAAATTTATTTCTTACTAATGATAAAAAAGCAATAATTGATGCAATTGACAATTCGAAATCATGCTATGAATTATCAATTTTGTTATCAACTCATTTCTCTTCGTTTGTTGAAGGATGTAATCATGAAATTTTAATACGTGATTTAGCTAAAAAAATGGCGGAACTTGGTGGCGGAACTGTTAAATTTAGTTGTAATTATTTAGATAATGATATATCTGGTGAACTTACTTATGATATGAATAGGAAGTATGTTTCTTCAGAATTTAATAGTAACTATGGTGAGACAGATAAAAATGGTGTTTGTATTAAAGAAGAAAATTATAATGCATATGCAATTACTTTTGAAGATGAAAGAACAATTATGGAATCAACGCTTTCTTTAAAAGGAGATAAAATTTCTGCTGAATGCCGTATTGAACCTTTGACAATTGATTTTATAACTGGAAATTTTTTTGCTGAATTATCTGAGTTTTACCGTTTGAAAAATAATAAAGAGAAAGTGAGTACTAAAAATTCTCACTTTACTAAGAAGCTTGTAATCAGTTAGTAAAATTATTTCACGTACGTTTAAGTCGCATTGTATAATTCTTTGTGAAATGATAATGTAAAATAATGACATTTGTTTTATTTTGTATATTGATTTTTAAAAAAAGTTATAGTATGATTATTAGTACGAAAGGAGTTAACTATCTTTTTAATTTGATGTTAACTTCTTTTTTTCTTTAAAGGACTGATAATATGGGTCAATATTTTGAAAACGTTAACTTGCCTAGTAAGATTGTTGAATATACAACCAATGTTTTTGGTGTGAACTTTTATTTTAAAACGGATAATGGTGTGTTTTCCAAAGATAAGCTTGATTTTGGAACGAGAGTTCTTTTGGAGTCTTTACCGCTTTCAGAACTTTCCGGCGATATTTTGGATTTGGGGTGCGGTTATGGTGCTGTTAGCATTATACTTTCAAAAATGGTGCATGCTAATTTTGATGCAGTAGATGTTAATAAGCGAGCTCTTCATTTGCTCGAAATGAATAAAAAAAGGAATCTTACTTTTGATGTGAATGCATTCGAAAGTGATATATATCAAAATGTAACAAAAAAGTATGATTATATAATTACTAATCCACCAATTAGAGCTGGTAAAAAAGTTATTTATGATATGCTTATAGGGGCTAGATGTCATCTTAAAGATGGTGGAAGTTTGTTTTTTGTAATGAGAAAAGATCAAGGGGCAAAGTCTGCAATGAAAGATTTAGAACCTTTTTATAAAATGGATATAGTAAACAAAAAAAACGGCTTTTTTGTAATTAGATGCAATTTAGATTGACAACTTGTTTAATGTGTGATAATAATATAAATTGGCTACGTGTTAGATTTAGCTGTTTTGTTCTTTGGTTAAAATAATGTTAGGGGTGAATTTTAGTGGCATATAAGATTATTAAATGTGGTGATCACAGACAAAGAAGAAGTTTTTCTAGAATTAGAAATACTTACGAATTAACAGACTTACTAGAAATTCAAAAGAAGTCATACCAATGGTTTATTGAAAAAGGAATCGGAGAAGTATTCGAGGATTTATTTCCAGTTGAGAATTTTTCCGGTACTTTATCACTTGAATTTGGTGACTATCATTTTGATGAACCAAGGTACAGCATAAGACAAAGTAAAGATAGAGAGACTACTTATGCAGCACCTTTAAAAGTTGAAGTAAGATTATTTAATCATGAAACAGGTGAAGTAAAAGAACAAGAAATCTTCTTAGGTGACATGCCTATGATGACAGATAGTGGTTCTTTTGTAATTAACGGTGCTGAACGTGTAATCGTATCGCAGCTTGTTAGATCACCAAGTGTATATTTCAATAGAGAAATAGACAAAAATGGTAGAAACTGTATTACTTCTCAAATAATACCAACAAGAGGAACTTGGCTAGAGTTTGAAACTGATGCTAGGGATGTTTTGTATGTAAGAATTGACAGAACAAGAAAAGTACCTCTTACTACACTTCTTCGTGCATTTGGATTATCTAGTGATGAAGATATTATTAAGATGTTTGGTAATGATGAGTACATAGAAAATACACTCGCGAAAGATTCTACTAGAAACACAGATGAAGCACTTATTGAAATATATGAAAAATTAAGACCAGGTGAACCTTCTACATTAGATTCATCTAAAAACCAAATTATTACTAGATTCTTTGATGAATTTAGATATGATTTAGCAAAAGTTGGACGTTATAAGTTTAATCGTAAATTAAATGTTCTTGATAGAGTACTTAACCAAACTTTAGCAGAAGATATTAAGGTTGATGGTGAGGTTGTATTTGAGAAAGGTACAGTTATTAACAAAGATGTTTTTGCTAAATTAAAAGAGATATTCGAAAACGGTTATAACGTTGTAGATGCAAAAATCAATGAAGAATTGGATGATTTTAAGAAAATCCAAACTATTAAAATATATAACCCAAGTAATAAAAAAGAAGTATTTACTTTAATAGGTAATGATCAAACACTTTCTGTTAAAAGGTTAACTATTTCTGATGTTTATGCTTCAGTATCTTATTACTTAAACCTTTTACACGGATTTGGCAATTTTGATGAAATAGATCACCTAGGAAACCGTCGTGTAAGACAAGTTGGAGAACTTTTACAAAATCAATTCAGAATTGGTGTTTCTCGTATGGAAAGAGTTATTCGTGAAAGAATGACTACACAAGAAATGGAAGAAGTAACTCCTAAAACTTTAATCAATATAAGACCTATTACAGCAGCAATGAAGGAATTCTTTGGTTCAAGCCAACTTTCACAATTTATGGACCAAACTAATCCTATTGCCGAACTAACAAATAAAAGACGTTTATCAGCTTTAGGACCAGGAGGACTTTCTCGTGATAGAGCTGGTATGGAAGTACGTGATGTTAATGCATCACACTATGGAAGAATTTGTCCAATTGAGTCTCCAGAAGGACAAAACATCGGACTTATCACTTCACTTGCAAGCTATGCAAAAATTGATGATTATGGATTTATTATGACTCCATATAGAAAAGTTGTTGATAAAAAACTTACTGATGAAATAGAATACTTAACAGCGGATCAAGAAGCTGATGTTATGATATCTATTGCAACAGTAACAGTTGAT
The DNA here is from genome assembly GCA_934100165.1 of uncultured Bacilli bacterium. Taxonomy (GTDB): domain Bacteria; phylum Bacillota_I; class Bacilli_A; order RF39; family UBA660; genus RUG13868. The sequence continues at coordinate 94,298 of CAKOPN010000003.1, read as the reverse complement.
GAAAACAATATGATTACTGATGAGATTGTACCTGCAAGATTCCGTGGTGAAAACTTGATGGTTAAACCAGAACAAGTAGATTATGTCGATGTATCACCACAACAAGTAGTAGCAGTTACAACAAGTTGTATACCATTCCTTGAACACGATGATGCAACACGTGCTCTAATGGGAGCTAACATGCAACGTCAGTCAGTACCTTTATTAAAGGCAGAAGCTCCAATTGTAGGAACTGGTGTTGAGTTCGTTGCAGCAAGAGATTCAGGTGCAGAAGTTTTATCTAAAGCAGATGGTATAGTTGAATATGTTGATGCAAGACGCATTGTTGTTAAAAATAAAACTGGAAAAGATGAATATACACTTGCAAACTTTGAACTTGCAAATGCTGGTACTTGCCAACATCAAAGACCAATTGTAAAAGTTGGAGATACAGTTAAACGTGGAACAGTACTTGCTGATGGACCATCAACAGATCAAGGAGAACTTGCTCTTGGTAAAAATGTTTTAGTTGCATTTATGACATTTAATGGATACAACTATGAGGATGCTGTAATCCTTAATGAAAGACTAGTAAAAAATGATGTTTATACTGGTATACATCTTGAAGATTATGAAATGCAATGCCGTGAAACTAAGTTAGGTCCAGAAGAGATTACTCGTGATATACCTAATGTTAGTGATGAAGCAAGAAAGAATCTTGATGAAAACGGTATCGTAATAGTTGGTACTGAGGTTCGTGAAGGTGATATCCTTGTTGGTAAAGTTACACCAAAAGGAATGGCTGAACTTACTTCAGAAGAAAAATTATTACATGCAATATTTGGAGAAAAAACTCGTGAAGTAAGAGATACATCACTTCGTGTTCCACATGGTGGAGATGGTATTGTTCATGATGTTAAGATATTCTCAAGAAAAGATAATGATGAACTTCCTACTGGAGTATCAAAAGTTATCCGTGTATATATAGCTCAAAAGAGAAAAATTCAAGTTGGAGATAAGATGGCTGGACGTCATGGTAACAAAGGTGTTATATCACTTGTATTACCAGAAGAAGATATGCCATATTTACCAGATGGTAGAACTATTGACATAATGCTTAACCCACAAGGTGTTCCATCTCGTATGAATATTGGACAGGTTCTAGAAATGCACTTAGGTATGGCGGCAAGAGAACTTAACATTCATGTTGCTACACCAGTATTTGATGGTGCTAAAACTCAAGACATTGCAGATATTATGAAGGAAGCTGGAATGGCTCCAGATGGTAAATACACATTATACGATGGTAGAACAGGAGATCCTTTCGATAATAGAATCACTGTTGGTGTCATGTATATGATTAAGTTACACCACATGGTAGATGATAAGCTTCATGCCAGAAGTACTGGTCCATATTCACTTGTTACACAACAACCACTTGGTGGTAAAGCTCAGTTCGGTGGACAGAGATTTGGTGAAATGGAAGTATGGGCACTCTATGCATATGGTGCAGCACATACATTACAAGAAATAATTACTTATAAATCAGATGATATAATTGGCCGTGTTAAAGTATATGAATCAATTATAAAAGGACAAGAAATAAATCAAGCGGGAGTTCCAGAAAGCTTTAGAGTACTTATGAAGGAATTCCAGGCATTAGGACTTGATATTAGTATTATAAATGATAAAAATGAAACAATCGGACTTAAAGAAATAGAAGAGGAAGAGGATAGAGAAGAGCTTGAAGGAATCGGAGATGCTACTTCGGATATACCTTTACCACCACCTGCGGATCCGGTTGATGATGAATATACAGAAGCTGATTTAGAAGACGATGAAGAACTTACTGATGAAGAAATTGATAAGGAGTTCAATAGTGTATATGAAAGTGAATTTGCAGAGGGGGATGATGAATAATGATAGAAGTAAATAAATTTGAGGCCTTAAAGATAGGCATTGCATCTCCTGAAAAAATTCGTAGTTGGTCTTATGGTGAAGTTAAGAAACCGGAGACAATCAACTATAGAACATTAAGACCTGAACGTGATGGTTTGTTCTGTGAAAAGATTTTTGGACCTACTAAAGACTTCGAGTGTGCCTGCGGTAAGTACAAAAGAGTTAGATATAAAAATATAATATGTGATAGATGTGGAGTTGAAGTTACTCGTAGTAAAGTTCGTAGAGAACGTATGGGACACATTGAACTTGCAACTCCAGTGTCTCACATTTGGTACTTTAAAGGTGTTCCATCTCGTATGGGACTAGTACTAGATATGTCTCCAAGAGATTTGGAAGAAGTACTATACTTTGTAAGTTACGTAGTAATTGATAAAGGTATTGCTCCACTTGAAAACAAGCAAACTCTTTCTGAAAAAGAATATCGTCAATATTATGAAAAATATGGTGATGGTTTCAAAGTAGGAATGGGTGCTGAAGCAATAAAAGAATTACTTAAGAAGATAGATCTTGAAAAAGAAATTGCTCAAATTTCTAAAGAATTAGAGGATGCGCAAGGACAAAAGAGAACAAGATTATTGAAAAGAATTGATGTTTTAGATGCATTCTATAAATCAGGAAACCGTCCTGAATGGATGATTTTTGATTGTATTCCAGTAATTCCACCTGATTTAAGACCTATGATACAACTTGATGGTGGTAGATTTGCTACTAGTGATTTAAATGATTTGTATCGTAGAGTAATTAACCGTAATAATCGTTTGAAAAAACTTATTGATTTAAATGCACCAAGTATTATCATTCAAAATGAAAAACGTATGCTTCAGGAAGCTGTTGATGCTTTATTTGACAACGGTAGACGTGGTAGAAGTGTTACAGGTGCAGGAAATCGTCCTTTGAAATCACTTTCTAGTATGTTAAAAGGAAAACAAGGTAGATTTCGTCAAAACTTACTTGGTAAACGTGTTGACTATTCAGGACGTTCAGTTATCGTTGTTGGTCCATCTCTTAAGATGTATCAATGTGGTATTCCAAAAGATATGGCACTTGAATTATTTAAACCACATGTTATTCATGAATTAGTTGAAAGAGATATTGCACATAATATTAAAGCAGCTAAGAGACTTATAGAAAATAAAGATCCAAAAGTATGGGATGTTGTAGAAGATGTTATTAAAGAACATCCAGTTCTATTAAACCGTGCTCCTACACTTCACAGACTTGGTATTCAAGCATTTGAACCAGTGTTAATTGGTGGAAAAGCTATTCGTCTTCACCCACTTGTATGTACAGCATTTAATGCAGACTTCGATGGTGACCAGATGGCTGTTCACGTACCACTTTCAGAAGAAGCTCAAGCAGAAGCTAGAATTCTTATGTTAGGTGCAAATAATATTCTTTCTCCAAAAGATGGAACACCTATTGTTACTCCATCACAGGATATGGTTCTTGGTAACTATTACATAACAATGGAAAAAGCTGGACTTCCTGGAGAAGGAAGAGTATTTAAAGACTCTAATGAAGCTTTAATGGCATATGAAAGACGTGAATTAACACTTCATACAAGAATTGCTTTACCAGTAGATTCATTTAAACATAAACTATTTACTGAAACACAAAAAGGTAAATATTTAGTAACTACTGTTGGTAAAATTAAATTTAATGAAATATTACCTGATTCATTTGCATATATCAATGAACCTACAAGTGATAATATTCAAAATATTACCCCTAATAAATATTTCATTGAAAAAGGACAAAATATTCCAGAGGTTATTAAATCAATGCCACTTGTTAAACCTTTTGCTAAAGGTATATTAGAAAAAATAATTGCTCAAATCTTTAAGAGATATAAAACAACAGAAACTTCTATAATGCTTGATAAGCTTAAGGATTTAGGATTTAAATATTCTACTTTAGCAGGTATTACAATTTCTATTAGTGATGTTGTTACCAGTGATAAGAAAAATGAGATTATTGCTGAAGCTAACAAGATGGTTGAGAAAATAAATAAACAATATAATCGTGGTTTAATTACTAACGAAGAAAGATTTAATAAAGTAATTTCTACTTGGGATGCTGCTAAGGGTGAGGTTCAAAAAGAATTACAAGCTAAAGCAGATGCAGACATGGATAATCCAATATTCATGATGATGCACTCAAAAGCTCGTGGTTCAATTTCTAACTTTACTCAGATTGCTGGTATGCGTGGTATCATGAGTAAACCAGATGGTACACCAGTAGAAATTCCAATCACTTCTAACTTTAGAGAAGGATTGTCAGTTGCTGAATTTTTCTTGTCAACACATGGTGCTCGTAAAGGTAGTGCCGATACAGCATTAAAGACTGCAGACTCTGGTTACTTAACTAGACGTTTAGTTGATGTTTCTCAAGATATTATTGTTAGAGAAGAAGATTGTGGAACTGAAAATGGTGTTGTTGTTAAAGCCTTTATTAACGACAAGACTGGTGAAGTTATTGAAAGACTTTATGATAGAATACTTGGACGTTATGCTAATAAGAAGGTTATTAACCCAACTACTAAAGAAGTTATTTGTGAAAAACTTGATTTAATTACTGAAGCAATTGCTGATAAGATTATTGCTGCTGGAATTGAAGAAGTAGAAATTAGAACAACATTAACTTGTAACACAGTAAATGGTGTATGTAGAAAATGTTATGGTAGAAACCTAGCTACAGGAAATGTAGTTGAGATTGGTGAAGCTGTTGGTATTATGGCTGCTCAATCAATTGGTGAACCTGGTACACAGCTTACTATGAGAACATTCCACACTGGTGGTGTTGCAGGCGGAGAAGATATTACTCAAGGTCTTCCACGTATTCAAGAGTTGTTCGAAGCAAGAATACCAAAAGGAAAGGCTACTATTGCTGAAATCAACGGAAAAGTTACTAAAATTGAAGAAGATCATGGTAAATATAAAATCAGTATTACAAATGATTTGGAAACAAAAGAGCATGTTACAAACTATGGTTCTAAATTAAGAGTTGAAATTGGTGATGTTGTAACAACTGGTGATAAGCTTACTGAAGGATCTATTAGTCCTAAAGAACTTCTAGCTGTTACTGACCCACTTACAACTCAAGAATACATTCTAAAAGAAGTTCAACATGTATATCGTAGTCAAGCCGTTGATATTTCTGATAAACACGTTGAGATAATTGCTAAGAGAATGATTTCTAAAATTAGAATAGTTGAAGCTGGAGACACTAAGTTCTTACCTGGTTCACTTGTTAACTTTAATGAATTTACTGAAGGTAACAAAGAAGTTATTATAAGTGGTAAGAAACCAGCAAGTGGTAAACCAATACTACTTGGTATTACAAAAGCTTCTCTTGAAACAGATTCATTCTTATCTGCAGCAAGCTTCCAAGAAACTACTAGAATTCTTACAGACGCATCAATTAAAGGTAAAGTTGATACTCTACAAGGATTAAAGGAAAATGTTATAATTGGTAAGTTAATTCCTGCAGGTACTGGTATTAAAGCTTATAAAAATGTTGAGTATGATTTAGAGTCACAATTTGTTGATGAAGAACCACTTGATAAATTAGAAGACGAACTTATGGATTAAGTTCGTCTTTTTCTATAAAAAAATATTAGTACTTTTTTTGCAAATGTGTTATAATAGCGGTTGTAAAAAGAGGTGGTTTCAATGAAAAATAAGATGGCAGATAATGGTGGATGGAGTCTTACTATGTTTCTTGTCTTTCTTTTTATCCTTTTACTTGCTATTTTAATGATAGCATTTATGGTTAATAATGTTGAAACTGGTCTTAGTTCAAAAAGACCAAAAGGAGTTTCTTATTCTGAATATGAAACTTATAAAAAGTATGAACAGTTAGTAGCGGAAGCTTCTTTAGAATATGCTAGCCTTAATGGAAATAAAAGTCGTATAGATATAAACGATTTAGAAATTACTAAACAAGTTAAAGAAGCATGCAGTGGATTTTCTGTATATAATAGTACATCTTCAAACTACAATAGTTATTTAAAATGTGGTAATTATAAGACTGAAGGTTATGACGGCAATAAATAAAACATAGGTTTGAAATTCCTATGCTTTTTTGTTGCTTTCTTTTAATAAATCACGTATCTCTTTTAATAGAAGAATATTTTCATCTTCTTTCTTTTCTTCTTTTTTCTCTTTCTCTTTTTCCTTCTTTGTATTATCTTCTAACTTTTTAGCAATTTTATTAGCAATTTTTGTTGTGGTAAATATACATAGTGCAATAATTAAGAAGTTAACAACATTTTGAATAAATACGCCATATGTAATTACAGAACCATTTAGTTCAATTGATAAACTGCTGAATGTCTGTCCTACTAATATACCTACAAGTGGCATTATTATATTATTTACTAATGATGTAACAATATCACTGAAAGCTCCTCCCATAACCACTGCAATTGCTAAATCGAAGACGTTACCACGTGATATGAATTTCTTAAATTCTTCAAAAAAATTCTTCACTTTTTTCACCTCAACATTGATTATACTTTAAAATAACAATATTTCATAGCACTATATAATAAATAAGTTAAAAAAATATTGACATTAAACTTCTACAATGTTATATTATTACTGCTAATGAATTAGGTTTTGCTGCGTGCAAAACTTATATTTAAGAGTTAAAATGATACACCTGGATATGTGTAGAGAAAGGAGATATATTTTATGCCTACAATTAACCAATTAGTAAGAAAAAGCAGACATGACAAAGTAAGAAAAAGTAAGTCACCTGTTTTAGGTTTTAGATTTAATAGTATTGCAAAAGAACAAACTGTTAAATATTCACCTCAAAAACAAGGAGTTTGTACTCGTGTTGGTACTATGACACCAAAGAAGCCAAACTCAGCACTTCGTAAATACGCTCGTGTTCGTTTAAGCAATGGTGCAGAAGTAACTTGCTATATACCTGGTATTGGTCACAACTTACAAGAGCATAGTGTTGTATTGATTCGTGGCGGACGTGTAAAAGACTTGATCGGTGTTCGTTATCATATCATTCGTGGTACACTAGATACTGCAGGAGTTAAAGACAGAAAACAAGGTCGTAGTAAATACGGTGCTAAAAAACCTAAGAAAACTGGTAAGTAATAAATAAATTTAGTGAAGGGAGGAAATAAAAATGCGTAAAAGACGTGCGGTAAAAAGAGATGTTTTACCAGATCCAATATATAAGTCAAAAGTAGTTACAAAACTTATAAATACAATTATGTTAGATGGTAAAAAAGGAATCGCTCAAACAATTCTTTATGAAGCATTTGATATAGTAAAAGAAAAAACAGGAGAAGATCCTTTAACTGTTTTTGATAAAGCAATGGAAAATATTAAACCTACTCTAGAAGTTAAATCTCGTAGAGTTGGTGGTTCAAACTATCAAGTACCTATCGAAGTTTCACCTAGTAGAAGCCAAGCTTTAGGACTTCGTTGGTTAGTAAAATATGCTAGATTAAGAGGCGGAAAAGGTATGGCTGTTAATTTAGCTAACGAAATAATTGATGCATCAAATGGAACAGGTGCAGCAGTTAAAAAACGTGAAGATACTCACAGAATGGCAGAAGCTAATAAAGCATTTGCACATTATCGTTGGTAGGAAAGGGAAGATAAATTATGGCACGTGAAACATCTTTATTGATGACAAGAAATATAGGTATAATGGCTCATATCGATGCTGGTAAAACAACATGTACTGAGCGTATACTTTTCCATACTAAAAAAATCCATAAAATTGGTGAAACTCATGATGGCGCTAGCCAAATGGACTGGATGGAACAAGAACAAGAACGTGGTATAACTATTACATCTGCTGCTACTACAGCTTACTGGAAAAAATATAGATTTAATATAATCGATACTCCAGGACACGTAGACTTTACTGTTGAAGTTAGTCGTAGTTTAAGAGTACTTGATGGTGCTGTAGCACTTATCGATGCTCAAGCAGGAGTTGAACCACAAACAGAAACTGTTTGGAGACAAGCAACAGAATTTAAAGTACCAAGAATTATCTTTGCCAATAAAATGGATAAGATGGGTGCAGATTTTAAATTTAGCTTAGAGACTATTGATTCAAGACTTGGTGTTAATGCTAAGCCTATTGAGTGGCCTATTGGAGCAGAAGCTGATTTCAGAGGAGTAATTGATTTAGTTACTATGAAAGCTTATGAATATGATGGTAAGCAAGAAGAAGATGCTAAAGAAATTGAAATCCCTGCTGAACTTAAAGCTGAAGCTGAAAAGAGAAGAGCAGATTTAATTGACACTGTAGCAGAATATGACGATGAAGTTATGGAAAAATATCTTGAAGGAGAAGAACTTTCTGTTGAAGACATCAAGAAATGTATCAGAAAAGGAACTCTTGAAGTTAAATTTTTCCCTGTTATGTGTGGAACTGCTTTAGGTAACAAGGGTATTAAATTACTACTTGATGCTGTTATTGATTATTTACCATCACCTCTTGATATTGAATCTATTAAGGGTACTGATTTAGATGGTAATGAAGTATATAGACATCCAAAAGATGACGAACCATTTAGTGCATTAGCATTTAAAGTAATGACAGATCCATTTGTTGGAAGACTTACTTTCTTCCGTGTATATTCTGGTCATTTATCAAGTGGTTCATATATACTTAACTCTACTAAAGATGTTAAAGAAAGAATTGGTCGTATACTACTTATGCATGCTAATAACCGTACTGAAATTTCAGAAGTATTTACTGGTGATATAGCGGCAGCTGTAGGACTTAAAAATACTACTACAGGAGATACTCTATGTGATGAAAAGAAACCTGTTATTCTTGAATCAATGGAATTCCCTGAACCAGTTATTCAGCTTGCAGTAGAGCCAAAATCAAAAGCAGACCAAGAAAAGATGAGCACAGCTCTTCAAAAACTTGCTGAAGAAGATCCAACATTTAGAGTTCATACTGATCATGAAACTGGTCAAACAGTTATCTCTGGTATGGGTGAATTACACCTTGATGTACTTGTAGATAGAATGAGACGTGAATTCGCTGTAGAATGTAATGTTGGTAAACCACAAGTAGCTTATCGTGAAACTATTAAAAAGGCTGCTGATTGTGAAGGTAAATATATTAAACAATCTGGTGGTCGTGGACAATATGGACACGTATGGGTTAAATTCGAACCAAATCCTGATAAGGGATATGAATTCGTTGATGCTATCGTTGGTGGTGTAGTTCCTCGTGAATATATACCAGTTACAGATAAAGGATTACAAGAAGCTTTAGCTTCAGGTGTTCTTGCTGGATATCCAATGATAGATGTTAAATGTACATTATTTGATGGATCTTACCATGATGTCGATTCTAGTGAAATGGCATTTAAAGTTGCTGCTAGTTTGGCATTAAAAGAAGCTAAAAATAAATGTAATCCAGTACTTCTAGAACCAATCATGAAGGTTGACGTAGATGTACCTGATGAATATTTTGGTAATGTAATGGGAGATATTACTTCTCGTCGTGGACGTCCATTAGGACAAGAGTCTAGAGGTAATACTATTAGATTATCTGCAATGGTTCCACTTGCTGAAATGTTTGGATATGCAACTTCATTAAGAAGTAACAGCCAAGGAAGAGGAAACTTCGTTATGTCATTTGATCATTATGAAGAAGTTCCTAAAAATATCGCTGAAGATATTATCAAAAAAAGTGGAAATTAGTTTTAATAAGTAATAACAGAAACAATATTTCTGATTATTAAAAAATAGTTGATAATTTATCAATTATTAGATAAAATATAGTAGTAATATTAAAAAGGAGGAAATATAATGGCAAAACAAAAATTTGATCGTACTAAGCCACATGTTAATATTGGTACTATTGGTCACGTAGACCATGGTAAAACAACATTAACTGCAGCTATTACTAAGAGACAATCTGAAAAATTTGGTGGAGAATTTGTTGATTATGCTAATATCGATAAAGCTCCAGAAGAAAGAGAACGTGGTATTACAATCAATACTGCACACGTAGAATATCAAACAGCAACTCGTCACTATGCACACGTTGACTGTCCAGGACATGCTGACTATGTTAAAAACATGATCACTGGTGCTGCTCAAATGGATGGAGCTATCCTTGTTATTGCAGCAACTGATGGACCAATGGCACAAACTCGTGAACATATCTTACTATCTCGCCAAGTTGGTGTACCAAGAATGGTAGTATTTATGAACAAATGTGACCAAGTTGATGATCCTGAATTACTAGATTTAGTTGAAATGGAAATCCGTGACCTATTAAATGAGTATGGTTATGATGGAGACAACACTCCAATCATTCGTGGATCTGCATTAAAAGCTCTTGAAGGAGATCCTGAAGCTGTTAAAGCAATCGATGAATTGATGGATGCAGTAGACACATGGATTCCAACTCCAGAACGTGATAACGACAAGCCATTCTTAATGAGCATTGAAGACGTATTCACAATCACTGGACGTGGAACAGTTGTTACAGGACGTGTTGAACGTGGTATGTTAAAACTTAACGATACAGTTGAAATCGTTGGTATCAAACCTACTAAATCAACAGTTGTAACTGGAATTGAAATGTTCCGTAAACAACTTGATTATGCTGAAGCAGGAGATAATGCTGGTGTACTATTACGTGGTATTTCTCGTGAAGAAGTTGAACGTGGTCAAGTACTTGCTAAACCAGGATCAGTTACTCCACATAAAAAGTTCAAAGCAGAAGTATATGTTTTATCTAAAGAAGAAGGAGGACGTCATACACCATTCTTTGCAAACTATCGTCCACAATTCTACTTCAGAACAACAGATATTACTGGTGTAATTGAACTTGAACCAGGAGTAGATATGGTTATGCCAGGTGATAATGTTTCAATTACTGTTGAACTTATTCACCCAATCGCTATTGAAAACGGTACTAAATTCTCTATCCGTGAAGGTGGAAGAACTGTTGGTGCTGGTAGCGTTAGCGAAATTATTGAATAATAAAAATAAGACTTCCATATGGAGGTCTTTTTTTGTGAAAAAAACAGCTTAGTAATAAAACTAAGTTGTTTTATATTTTAAAATTCTTTCTGTTTCTAACTGATGCTTGATACAAGTTGTACATTGTTTTATTGGTCATTATTCCAAATTCTCCAATATATTCTAAAACGCTTCCTTTTAGCGATAATCTTGATTCGTTTAAACCATAATGAGGATTTTGTTTTTTATTGAAATTACCTGTAATTGCACCAAAGTTAAAAGTTCTATAATTACTATTAGAATATTGCTCTAGTATTTTCCATCTTAATAAAGTTAATGCAGGAATATCTTTATGTTCGTGTAGATAGCCGTCCTCATATATCATAATGCTGTTACCTTCTTTAGCAACAATGCACATGGCAACTATTTTTCCATCTGGAAAATCTTTTAGTGTTTGAGTTGATTTAACTAAATGTTCTTTATATCCATTGATAATTTTATCTGATTCCATTTTTTGATTTAATATATGAGTTATACTTTTACCTAAACGCTTTTTTTCTTGAATTATTCTGTTCAGTATTTCGTTTCTATCTATTTCACGTTCATATAATATTTTACTGTTATTGACATATTTTTCAGAATTTATTCTTGCAATATATAATTCGAATTTGTCATTATTTTCAAACAATTTCTTGTAAAACTCCAATGGCTTATTTGGTCTTTGTTGAAGTATTTGGGCAATGCTGTCAATGTTCTTTGTGTCATCTCTTAAAATTTCTATTCCAAGTTTGGCAGCCTTTCTTAATTTTGTCCTGGTTCTTTTATCGATTTTTGATAGTAATCTTCTAGCATTGATAGGAAGTGTTGTTATGGCATACCATCTAGGAAGTATACCTTCAAAGTAGAAATTTTCTCCTCTATATTCAAAATTTGCCTTTTTCATAATGACTTCTCTTATTTCTTTAGCATATTGATTTGCTTTTAATTCGTCACCACCATGTAGTATTGCGTCAATTTTTTTATCAACACTGCCTCTGTTTTCAGTTAAATTACCATGCTTATTTCTTACAGACATTATTATTGGAGGATCCATGGTAAATGACATAATCTTTTTATCTGATAAATAGTCTTTTAAACATTTTAATGCACTTTCCAAAAAGTTATAATCTTCATAATCTATTAAAACACCACGTGGTGCATATGATATACTTTGACCTAAATATACATTTTTTGTTAATACAAGTGTACATCCCTTTATGGCTCTACCATCTTCAAAACCTAAATATAATACATTATATCCAAGAGTCTCTGCTGCTTTGCCAAAAATAGATGTTTGCCATGGGTTAGCATATTCATTGTTTGTGGCATAATTATCAAATTCATCTGGTCTTAATTCTACAATTCTCATAAAGCCTCCTACTGATATATTATAGTTATTATAACATAAATTCATTGAATTTGAAATATTATGTAGTATAATTTTGTTAGGAGTGGTTAAAAATGTTTGAAAATAAAAAAATACTTATTCTTGGCTTTGCTAGAAGCGGTTATGAGGCTGCAAAATTTCTTACAAAAAGAGGGAATATCGTTATACTTAACGATGCAAAAGAAGAAGAAAAACAAGATAAAGACAAAGTAGAAGAGTTAAAAAAGCTAGGAGTTAATTTTATATTTGGTAGTCACCCTGATGATTTACTTGATTCATCATTTGACTATTTAATAAAAAACCCAGGTGTGCCAATAGATCATAAATATGTATTAAAGGCTCGTGAACTTGGTATAGAAGTTATAAATGAAGTAGAAATGGCTTACAGACTTATTCCAAAAGATAAAAATATTAAAGTTATTGGAATAACTGGTACAAATGGTAAAACAACAACTACAACACTTATTTACGAATTTTTGAAACAAGATGGAAGAAGAGTACATTTGACAGGTAATATTGGATACCCTTTATGTGGATTTCTAGATAAACTTCAAGAAAATGACATTATTGTGATGGAAACTTCTTGCCAACAACTTGAGAATACAGATCTTTATAATCCTGATGTAGCTGTTTTAACAAATATTGATATAGCACATCTTGAATTTATGAAAACTTATGAACATTATAAAGAAGTGAAAGCTAAAATCTTTAAAAATCATGATAGTAATCATGTAGCTATTATAAATATGGAAAATGAAGAATCAATTAAAATAAGTAAAAATATTAAGTCTACTGTGAAATATTTTTCTAGTAAGAATGTAATAAATGGTGCATATATTAAAGATAGATTTATTTACTATTATGATGAAAAAATTGTTTCACTTGATGATATTAGGTTAAAAGGTATGCATAACTATGAAAACATTATGTGTGCAATAATGGCTACAAAAGAATTTGGTATTAAAAACGATTCTATTGTAACAGTATTGAAAAATTTTAATGGAGTAGAGCATCGTTTGGAGTTTGTTCGTGAGGTTAATGGCGTAAAATATTATAATGATACGGAAGCTACTAATATAAAATGTACTCAAATAGCACTTAAGTCCTTTGATGAAAAGACAATACTTATATTAGGTGGCTATGAACGTGGTCAAGATTTTAATGAACTTAAAGACTTTGCTAAAAATGTTAAAGCTATTGTGGCAATCGGACAGTGTAGAGCTAGAGTAAAAGAATTTGGAGATTCAATAAATATTCCTACTTATGAATATGAAAGACTTTCTGATGGCTTTGAAAAATGTGTTGATTTAGCTGATGCAAATGATGTTGTGTTACTATCACCAGCTAGTGCTTCTTGGGATCAATATAAACAATGTGAAGACCGTGGAGCAGAATTTAAAGAATTAGTTAATAAATTATAAAATTAGTATTCTTGTAAATAATAAAAGTATACATTGATATATGTATACTTTTTTAGGAGGAAAATTGTGAAAATAACTGATATTAAAGCTAGAGAAATTCTAGATTCTAGAGGAAACCCTACTATAGAGGTTGATATTGTAATAGAAAATAATTGCTTTGGAAGATACTCTGTTCCAAGTGGTGCTTCTGTTGGAAGTAGAGAAGCTTTGGAATTGAGAGATAATGATAAAAATCGCTTTTTTGGGAAAGGTGTAATAACTGCTGTAGCTAATGTAAATGGTATTATTAGAGAAAATATTTTGAATATGAATTTTGATACACAAAAAGAACTTGATGATAAGTTAATTGCACTTGATGGTACAGAAAATAAAAGCAAATTAGGTGCAAATGCTATTCTTGGAGTATCTGGCGCTTTCTTTAAGGCAAGTGCTGTGTATAATCAAAAAACTTTGTATGACATGCTTGGAGATAGAAAGATTCCTTTACTTATGGTAAATATTTTGAATGGTGGAAAACATTCTAATAATAATATTTCGTTTCAAGAATTTATGATTATACCTAAAAGAAATAGTGTTAGAGATAATGTTAGAATAGCATCAGAAGTTTTTCATTCTTTGAAGACATTATTAGATAAAGAAGGATACTCTACAGCTGTTGGAGATGAAGGCGGTTTTGCACCAAATCTAAAAAGTAATGAAGCTGCTTTAGATTTTATAGTAGAAGCAATCAAAATGGCTAATTATGTTCCAGGTGTTGATGTTTTTCTTGCATTAGATGTTGCTGCAACTTCTATATATGATAAAGGTAATTATTTAATTGATGGAAATAAATATTCTAACGATGAACTTTTGGATTATTATTCTATGCTTTTAGATAAATATCCAATTGTTTCTATTGAAGATCCAGTATATGAGGATGATTTTGAATTATTTGCTAAAGTTACTAGAATGTTTGGTGATAGAGTTATTTTAGTGGGTGATGATTTATTTGTTACAAATCCAATTTATTTGCAAAAAGGTATAGATATGGAGGCTGGCAATGCTATTTTAATTAAACCAAATCAAATAGGTACGATTAGTGAAATGATTGCTACAATTAAACTTGCTAAGGAGAACAATTATAAAACTATTATGTCTCATAGAAGTGGTGAGACTGAAGATACACTTATTGCTTCTCTTGCAGTGGGACTTGGAACAGATTTTATTAAGACAGGCAGTATGTCAAGAGGAGAAAGAATTTGTAAATATAATGAACTTATGAGGATAGAAGAAGAAATAGATAAGTAGCACTTGTATTTTTTGCTAAAATATGCTAAATTATTAACTAGCAAATGGGGTGACATGATGAAAACTTTATTGATAATAATTTCAATTTTATTGATAGCTATTGTTTTATTACAAAGTAACAAAGCAGAAGGAGCATCTCAGATAATTTCTGGTGGTAATTCTGATTTATTTGGTCAAAGAAAAGAACGTGGTAGTGAACTTTTTATAAGTAGATTAACATTTGCTTTAGGGGCGCTTTTCTTTATCATATGTTTAGTTATGGATTTGATGTAATTTTGTGGGCTATCAATAGCCCTTTTTTTGTGCTATAATTTTTGGTAGGATGTGATGATATGAAAGATAGAATACTTGATGTTTTAAAAAATTCTGGTAGAGCTCTTAGATATGAGGAAATAGATTCTCTTTTAAATATTAAAACAATAGAAGAAACTAAGGAAATGCTTGATGCTTTAAATGAACTTGAAGCAAATGGTGATATATACCATTCTAATAAAGATAAATATATGCTTTTTTCTGATTCTAATCTTAGAAAAGGTGTTTTGCGTGTAAATAAAAAAGGTTTTGGCTTTGTTGAAATCGAAGGTGAAGACGAAGATATTTTTATTTCTGCAAGTGATATAAGAGATGCTATTGACGGTGATACTGTTATAGTAGAGGTTACTGCAGTAAAAGATGATGCCAGAAGAGAAGGTAGAATTGTAAGAATTATAAAAAGAGGATTATCCACAGTAGTTGGGGAAATCTATTTTAAAAAGGATATTGGTTATATAATTCCTGATGATAAAAAAATTAAACTTGAAATAGAAATTCCTAAAAAGAAAAATCTTGGTGCTGTAGATGGACATAAAGTAGTTGTTGCAATAGATACTTTTAAGAAAAAGGGAAAATGCTTAGGTGAAGTTGTTAAAATAATCGGCCATAAAAACGATGTTGGTGTTGATATTCTTTCTATTGTGGAAAAATATCAAATTAAAACAGAATTTGATCCAGAAGTTATTGAACAGCTTGATTCTATTCCTGAAGAAATTTCTAAAGAGGATAAGATTGGAAGACGTGATTTAACAGACGAAGTGATATTTACTATAGATGGTGATGATACTAAAGATATTGATGATGCTATATCTATGGAAAAACTTGAAAATGGTCATTATAAATTAGGTGTTCATATTGCAGATGTTTCATATTATGTTAAAGAGGGAAGTCCTCTTGATAATGAAGCTATGGAAAGAGGTACTAGTGTTTATCTTGTTGATAGAGTTATTCCAATGCTTCCACATAAACTTTCAAACGGTATTTGTTCACTTAATCCAGATGTAGAACGTCTTGCTGTTTCATGTGTTATGGAGATAGATTCAAAAGGTAAAACTGTTGACTACGAGATTTTTGAAAGTGTTATTAAATCTAGGATCCAAATGACTTATAAGAAAGTAAATAAGATTTTAGAAGAAGATGTTATACCTAGTGGGTATGAACCATATGCTCAAAAGTTAAAACTTATGAAAGAACTTGCTGATATCATTAGAAAGGCAAAAGTAGAAAGAGGTTACCTTGATTTTGATGTTGATGAAGCTAAGATATTAGTTGATGAAAACTGTGTACCAACAGACGTAGTATTAAGAGATCGAGGAGCAGGTGAAAATTTAATAGAAGACTTTATGATTCAAGCAAATGAATGCGTCGCAACACATATTTTTTATATGAATCTTCCATTTATTTATCGTATACATGAGTATCCTAAAGAAGAAAAAATAAAAGGTTTCTTATCTTTTGTTCAAACTCTTGGGTACACGGTTCCCGGAAACATTAAAGATACAAGCCCAAAATCGATGCAAAAACTTATTAACTTTTTAAGTGATAAGAAAGAATTTAAAATACTTTCTAGCTTACTTTTAAGAAATATGCAGAAAGCTGTTTATTCACCACAAAATCTAGGTCATTATGGCCTTGCTAGTAAGTGTTATACTCACTTTACTTCACCAATAAGAAGATATCCTGATACTACTGTTCATAGATTACTTAGAACATATTTGTTTAACAACGATATGTCACCTGAAACAATTAGGCATTGGGAAGAGAAACTAATATATGTTGCAGACCATTCTTCATTAACAGAAAGATCTTCTGTGGATTGTGAAAGAGAAGTTGAAGATATGAAGATAGCTGAATATATGGAAAAACATATAGGAGAAGAATTTAAGGGAATGATTTCTTCAGTTACCAATTTTGGAATGTTTGTTGAACTTGAAAACTTGATTGAAGGACTTGTTCATATTACTTCACTTAAAGGCTTTTATAATTATGACGAGACTTCACAATCACTTTTAGGTGAAAAGGATGGTGATAAATACACTATTGGTGACAATGTTCTAGTAAAAGTTGTAGCGGCATCTAAAGAGGAAAAATTTATTGATTTTGAAATAATTAAAAAATTGTAGGGGTTTTAAAATGGAAATATTAAATAGAAAAGCACGACACGACTACTTTGTTGAAGATGAATATGAATGTGGTATTTGCCTTAAAGGGACAGAAATTAAATCAATTCGTAATGGTAGTTGTAATATAAAAGATAGTTATGGTCATATAAAAAATGGTGAGATATATTTACTTAATATGTTTATAGGTATTTATAAAGAAGGTAATATTTTCAACCATAGTGAGACTAGAACTAGAAAACTTTTAATGCATAAGAAAGAAATTCTTAAATTATCTAATAAAGTAAAACTTGAAGGATATACTTTAATACCGCTAAAAGTGTATTTTAAGAACAATAAAGCTAAGGTACTTTTAGGTTTATGTAAAGGTAAGAAGGATTTTGATAAGAGAGATGCTATAAAAGAAAGGGATATTAAAAGAGAAATAGCAAAAAAGACTAAAATATAAAATTTGTAACATTATACTTTTCATGGTATAATGTTCATGTATGGGGTCGATTAGGTTTCGACGGGATAGATAGAATATAGACTGCAAGTCGAGGTATACGTAAATGCATTCAGTAAATAACTGGAAACAAAATTAAAGATACACTTGCTGCAATGTTTAATAGAAACGCTGTAGCTTTTGCCTAATTTAGTTTAGGAAGGTGTGCTCTTGATATATCTTTTCCTACGAGATATTTTAAGGGCTTATAAAGTAGGATATATTGTTATGATACCTATAAGTAGCAATGAATAACATAGGCTTGCTGTGTGTTAATTTGTTAATTAGTTTTTCATACAGTGAAATTTTGTAATTAACTAAACTTGTAGATGTTTATATATCATTTATTTCGGACGGGAGTTCGATTCTCCCCGACTCCACCATAATAAAAATAAACTTGAATTTTTCGGGTTGTAATAAATATTAACTAGAAATATTTCTAGTTTTTTTAGTTTCTAAAAATAAAAAGTTTTAATTTGGTATTAAAACTTTTGATGGCTGTAAAATAACTATTTTAATCTATTAGTTCTGAGTCTTGAAATAGTATTATATTTTTAACTTTTTCTTTTACTGTTTTTAAAACTTTATTATCATCATCAACTAAAATAATTTGATTTTTTGTATTCAGATTATTTAAATAATTTGCTTTCAAAATCCCTGATTCAGTTATGCTACTGTTTTCTTTTGAAATTATTATTCTGCTTTCTTTCTTAAAAAAAGGGGCATTCAAATCTAACCAATCATTTTTTTCTTTAATTTGGTAGTCTTTTTTACATATTGATAATATATATAATTCGCAATTTTCTAGACTATTTAATCTTTTTAGTGTGTTTATGTTTGTTATTAAAGGCCTCTTTTTATCAAAATCGTATGGTTCCCCAATATCATAGGATGCTATAACGCCATCCATATCTACAAATATTAACAACTTTCTTTCTTTTGAAAGATTTTCGATTATTTGGTAAAAATGCATATAAATTCCTCTTTTCAACTTAATAATATATCATAAAAATTATAGAAATTAAAATATCTATAACTTTATGTTGTAAAAATATAGTTTATATAAATCAAAGCGTTTTGTAAACTTTTATGTAAAATATATTTAAAATGATATTAAGATGTTGATTTTAAGATGTTACTTGCAATAAAATTTACTTAATGAAAGGAGTTAAAAATATGGGTGATGATGTGGTTGTTAGTGATTTACTTAATTTGATGTATAATTTTTTCGCTTATTTTATGATATTTTGTATTATTATTTTGCTTATTTATATATTACTTGTAATTGGAATAGGCGGAATATTTAAGAAAGCTGGAGAAGATAAATGGAAATCAGTCATTCCTTTTTATCGTTTGTGGATATTAGGTAAAATATCAGGTTTGAAAAAATCTTGGATGACTGAAATAATTATAGCGACTGTAATAGCTCTTTTATTTAGTGTCATTTCTTCGATGATTGCTTTTTTATATTTAATTAACTTAATGTTCTTTTTAGTAAATCTAAATTCTTGCTTAGCAAAATCATTTGGTAGAGGCGATGGTACTACAATTGCTTTATGTTTATTTCCCGGTATTGCACATATGGTATTAGGACTTGGAAAAGCATCTTATGTTAGAGAAAAAACAAATAATAATTCATCATATACAAGTGTTAACGTGTCCCAAACAAATTCGCAAGAAATTGATCAGCATGTAAATAATAATACTATGGAAATGAATACACAAGATAATGGTAATTCTTCTGAAAATTCTATGCATACAATACAAAAATAACTTTTATTTGAACAGTAAAAATTATTGAAATGATTTGTTTAATGATGATTTAAAGTGATAAATCATCATTTTATAATGCTTTAATTTAACAATCTCTTTCTCATTTTTATTTTTTTTTGTATAATAATTGCTGTTTGAATTGTTGGTGATGAAGATGAAAACACTTAAAGATTTAAAAAAATATAATGAATTTGTTGATTTTTTGAATTCTTTAAATACTGTAGAAGAAAAGCTTTACTATGTTTATCAATATTTTAGAGATTTTGTTTCTTATGATTATGATAATTTGCAACTAGTAAAAATCGTGCGCAGTGATGATAAAAAACTTGCCTATATACAAGACTTTGCTAATAAAACTTCTAGGACTCCGTTTAATAAAAGACGAATTTTAGAAATGCTTGATAATCTTTTATATCAGCAAGATGGTACTATTTTGAGTGATGGTGTTATTGATATCATTTTTAAAAATTATGAATTAGAAGATGGAAATGCTCTTAATTTTGATTTGAATAATTCTAGATTTTATAATGGCCTTCTTCAAAAAGGTATTTGCTCCGATTATGCTCAATGGATAAATAAGCTTTGCAACGATATTGGTCTTACATCTTGTATCGTTTACGGTTATAGTAGTACTGCACATGCTTGGAATGTTGTATATGATCCTGATAATAAAAAATGGATTAACTTTGATATGACAATGGTAGAGTTTTGTAATAATAATTTTGCTGGTAATTTTTATAAAAATGCTGAAAAATGGGCTTTTGCATCTACTGAAGAAATGTTTTTAATGCAGCCCAAAAGAAAAATTGTTTCTCTATCTACTGGAAAGGTATTTTTCCCACCTATTGACTATAGTAATTATTCTTTGTATCTTGAATCATTGAACTCTGAATGTGATGTCAAAAAGAAGAAATTTAAACGATTATAATAAACTTGAATTGGTTATATTCAAGTTTTTTTAATTTTGATATAATTAAGTAAGATACTAGGAGGTAATTATGCATAAGTATAAAATTTGTGTTTACGCAATTAGCAAAAATGAATCTAAAAATGTTGATAAATGGGTAAATTCAATGAAAGAAGCAGATGAAATATATGTTTTAGATACTGGTAGCAATGATGATACTGTTAAGCTTTTAAAAGAAAAAGGTGTACATGTTTTTAGTAAGATAATAAATCCATGGAGGTTTGATGTTGCAAGAAATGAAAGTTTAAAGTTAGTACCAGAAGATACAGATATTTACGTTTGCACTGATTTAGATGAAATATTTTTACCAGGATGGAGGGAAAAGCTTGAAGATGCATGGAATGATGATACTACAGCGTTACATTATACTTATAATTGGTCTTTAGATAAAAATAATAATCCTACATTAAGTTTCTATTATAATAAAATTCATAATAAAGATTACAAATGGATTTATCCTGTTCATGAAGTATTAAAATATGTTGGGAAAAAAGAAGAAACTTATGCAGAAGACAAAAGCATTATATTAAATCATTATCCAGAGTTTAAAAGTGAAAGAAGTTCATATTTACCACTTTTAAAAATAGCAGTTGAAGAAAATCCAGAAGATTCAAGGAATTATTATTTATTGGGACGTGAGTATGTAGTTTATGAAAACAATCATGAATGTATAGATATACTACAAAAGTATTTAGGTCTTAAAAGTGCTACTTATTATGTAGAACGCGGTGCTGCTATGCGATATATTGCTAGAAGTTACAAAAGACTTGGAAATTATAATATGGCACGTATTTGGTATGAAAAAGCTTTAGTAGAAACTCCAACCTTAAGAGAGGCATATGTTGAGTATGGAATGATGGAATATGATTTAAAGAACTACTATAATGCTATTATTTATTTAGAACGAGCTGCTAGTATTAAAGAAAATTCTTTAGATGTCGTTAATGAAATTTTTGCTTGGGATGATACTCTATATAAACTTCTTGCAGAAAGTTATTTCAGTACTGGTGATTTAAAAAGTGCACTTTATTATGCTGTTGTAGCGGTTAGTCTTTGCAATGATAATAGAAATATTGAATTAAAAAATAATATTGAAAGAAAAATTATTGAAGTTAATAAATGTTTGTGAAATATTTGTTTGCTGTAAACTTTAATGCTTTATAAAAATATAAGTTGATAAATTAGTGAAAATATTCTAAAATTAATGTATACTCTATATGGTAGAAAACTAAAGGTAGGTGTTAATCTATGGGGAATGTTATTGTTATGAACGAAGCTCAAATGGAGGAAAGTGTTAATCTTATTGGAAGAACTCAAAATAATCAGGAAACAACTGCCAATAATTTTAATACTAAAATGAGCCCGATTAAAAATACTGGATTGATTGATAATGCAATTGATACAGTTCAAGATCAGATGGATTCTTTGTCAGGAGCCTTACTTAATGTAAAAAATATAGTACAAAAACATTCTACACAAATGTTTGAAATGGATAGACAACTTTCAAAGGTTGCTAGTAATATTGAAATTCCACAAGACTTTGTAAAAAATGATACTATGAAAACTAACAGCTTTGATCAAATGTTAATAGAAAAGATGGATGGTCAAAGTGTTAATGATGGCTCTAATTTAAGAGATACTAAACCTCTTGATGAATCTTCTGTTGTAGGAGTTAACCTTGGTAATATTAAAAATGGCAATAAAAATGATGAGCAAACGTATGATGAAACTATGACTGTTCAGAAGGAAAATCTAAACACAATTTCTAAGGATAGTAATCTTGATGAGAAAAAGTTAGATGATTCTACTGGAATTTCATCTGTTGCAGTTAAGAATATTAACAAAAATGAAACGCTTGATTCTAAGGAATTAAATGATGCATCTAATATTGTTAGAGCAAATCTTCACCAGTTAAATAGTGATAAACAAATTATTGAAGATAATCCTGATACATTGACTGAAAAGGTTTTATCTGGAATTGAAAGTGCAAAATCTACTTTTGATAATGCGTTGAATTCTAGTGTTACAACGTCTAAGACTTTAAATGATGATGTTTCAAACGTTGCTTCTGTGGCAAACGTATCTGCTGATATTCTTTCTAATAATAAAAACTTATAAATGAGGTGATAGAATGATATTAAAAGTTAAACACGGTGAACTTAAGAATGTTGCTGATGTTATTAAGCTTGATGGTAATAAACTAGATGACGAAGTTGATGAATTACTAAAAAAGTTAGAAGTACTTGAGTCTAGATGGCAAGGACAAGATTCTACTATGTTTTGCAGTAATGTTCATGCATACTTAGATAAGATGAAAACATTACCAGTTGCAATGCGAAATATTAGTACATTTATAGCAAAAACTGATACAAATTATGCAGAACATGATGCGGCATTTGCTAGAGAATTGAAAGCGGAGGCTGAGAATTATGAATAGAGTGGTAATAACTGATTTTGAACAATTTGATAGTTGTATTCAAGATTTTGAGGCAAGTCTAAATAAAATTAAAGATATTTTTGTTAACGAGAAAAACACTTATGAAAAAATAAATGCTACAGATGTTTGGACAAGTGATACACAAAGTATTATTTATGATAAATGTAAAAGCCTATCTAATAATTTTGAACCAATTGAAACATCTTTACAATTATATATAAATTTTTTAAAGAAAACCATTAGTGATTATAGAGCGTTTGAAGAGAATATTGATAAACAAGCTGAAAATAATGAAGCAACCTTGAATGTTAATAGTTAATAGTGTAAAAAGGAGGATGCATTATGGATAAAACTGAAGATATAGAAAGTACGGCTACACTTCATACAAGTTCTGATGATAATACTGTCACTGGAAGTTTTGTTCCGATTCGTGGAGCAGCTAATCCAAGCACGATGGGTAATGATTCTGTAGGTAACTACTATCAATATAATGGTAAAACATATGTAGTTTCTAGTTGTAGCCAAGCAGGAGGTGTTTCTTATAATTTTATTTTAAATGAAGTTGGTTCTGATGGCCAAAAGACAAATGTATCAATTACAGTTCCAAATGGTAATAGTTTAATTCCGGTACAATATGTTCCAAATGATAGTAGTGGTTCTCCACCTGTTGATTCTGTTAATGCTTCTAGTACCACAATAGTTCCTGATGTAAACGGAAATCCAACTGGTGGTAGTAGAGGAAAAACAGTTATATACCAAGGTGAAGAATGGACAATATATGATTATAATGATAATGGTCTTGGAAAGGCACCTTCTAATTTTATTTTATCAAGAGTTAAAAATGATGGAACAACTGAAGTAGTATCTAACTTACAAGCAGGCGATTTTTCTGTAAAATCAACTTCAACTAATAATCCAACTAATAGTGTTACTGATATCAGTAAATACATAGAGGATATTAAATCAAATGCTGTTTCTGGAGACACATATATTGTTAGTCCGTCTAATTCAGGAGAAGAGCCGATTTATATTAAATTTGGAGAAAATGGTAATTATACGTTATACAATGGTAATTATGAAGTAATTTCTGATGCATCTACTGTTTTAGAAGGTAATTATGATGTAACAACTGCAAAGAAAATTGGCGGTGCAATCACTCCTGAATTTTCACAGGATTCTTCTACTTTTGATACTACACATGACAAAGGTGGAACTAGATGGAAAGGAGATAATAGTACAGCTGGTGGACTTACTAATGCTGCTACTGTAGATGGAAAAGATTATACTTTTAGTGACATTAGAAGTAATCTTACCGTGGATAATGCAAGTACAGTTGCTCCTGGCTTACTTGAAAACGGACAAGCTTCACTTGAAGATATCACTGCTGCAATGACAGAATTAGGTGTAACTGATAGAACAAACTATTTTAAAGGAACTACACTAGAAAAATGGAAAAACGAGCTAAGATCTCTAGGACCGAAGGGTGCTACAAATATAGTTAGTGGACTAAGAGAAGAATTTGATAATTTGGCAACGGATTTACAATCAATAAGACAATCTTTTGATACTTGGTCAAGTGATGCTACTGGTGAGGCACTTAATTCAATCAATAGACTAAAAGGATTGTTTGATGTTACTGCAGATAATATAGACACAGCTCTTACTAAATCAGGTGAAAGAGTTGATAAATTAAATGAACTTTTAGATGAGATAGAAAAAAAGAATGAAGCTTTGGAAATTTTACAAAAAGAATTAAAAGAATTAGAAGATCAGGAATTTCAATTGTTGGATTCTGAGCCAACAGCATATGAAAGTTATCAAGTTGTTACAAAAGTTGTTTACGATACCGATGGTAAAGAAGTCCCTAAATATAAAACTATGCAGAGAGAAACTACTGCCCATCGTACTTGGACTAATAAACTTAGATATGTTCAAAGTAAGCTTGCTGCTAAAAGAGAAGAAGTTAAAACTGCTCAGAATGAGCTTGATAATTTAATAATTGATGCATATGGCTTGTATAAAATGCTTAAAAATCTTTCTACTTCTGTTAAGTCATTTAAGCGTTTGGTTACTAAGGTTAAAAATATTAAAACAAGAGATGAACTTCTTGCAAATTATGACTATTTGAATTATGAATTTACAAATTATGAGAGAATGCCAGTCATTACTAGTTTACAAGATTACACGGAAGGACAAATTGTAAAATTTGATGATGGATTTGGTACATATTATAAGATTATCAAAGTTGACAAAAATGGATATATAACGATTATTGCATGCGATAAAGATGGAAATGTTATAGATGGGTCAAAACCAATTATTGTTATGGATCAACGTGAAATTTCACCAGTAAAAGGTGAACCAACACCAACACCGACTCCAACGCCAACACCAACACCAACACCAACACCGACTCCAACGCCAACGCCAACACCAACACCGACTCCAACGCCAACGCCAACACCAACACCGACTCCAACGCCAACACCGACTCCAACGCCAACACCGACCCCAACGCCAACTCCTACAACACCGTTTGTTCCACGTACTGGTATTGATGGTATTGCTGGTTCAGCAAATAAAGCATCAATTGGACTTGAAGGATTGCTTGGCTTAGCATTTGGATCAGCTGGCTTAGCTGCTACATCATTTGTGAAAGATAAAAAAGAAGATAAAGAAAACAAAGAAGAAGAAAAACATTCAAATGATGAAGCTAATCAATAGTTAAAAAGTTATATATAAATTAAAATTATTTAAATACAGTAAAAGATCTTGATAATTTCAAGATCTTTTGTGTTAAAATGATAATGTATTATACTAGAAAGGAAACTATTATGAAAAAAAATAAAACAAAAATATTTTTAACTATTATTTTTTTATTACTTATTGTAGGATCGGGTATAAAAATTTATATTGATTACAATAAAGAATCAAATCCGATTAAAGAGTATGAAGATGCTCCAGAAGAAATAAAAGTTGATGAAACAGAAAAAGAACATATAGAAGTAGAACCAAAAGAATACATCAAAATGTCTCCTGATGTAGATTTACAGGCTGAGAGGAAAAATAAGAATAATTATGATATTGTGGGTAGACTAGAAATACCAGATCTATTTAACATACTTATTGTTAGAGGAAAAGATAATCAATATTATTTAAATAGATCAATAGAAAAAAAACAAGATGTTCGTGGTAGTGAATTTATGGATTATAGAGTTTATCCTTCAAGTAAACAAATTAACATATATGGACATAATTCTAGAGACAAGAATATTAAGGTGCCATTTTTAAGATTAGAAAGTTTCTTAGATGAATCTTTCTTTAATAAAAATCCATATATTATTTTTCAACATGATAGTGGAAAAAATATTTATAAAATTATTTCTATTAAAGAAGTCGTTACTGATTTTGAACATATGACTGTGGATACTTATGGAACAGATTTTGTAAGACATGTTGATAAATTGAAAAGTAATTCTATATACACAAGAGATGTTCCATATGATGAAAATTCGGAAATTATTATATTACAAACATGTTCACATCATTTGGATAATGCTTATTATATTATTACGGCTGTAAAAATTGATTATAATGTATAAATGGAGAATTTGTTATGAAAGGTAATTTTAAATCAGAGTTAAAGACGGTTTTAAAAGTTGCAAAGCTTGAATATTTTTATAAGTTTTTTACATCTATTTCTATACGTGCTCTTCTTTTAATAATACCCGTTTTATTTAGTGAGGTTATTAACTGTGTTACCAAGAGCGATTTTGATAATGCAGTTATACTTCTTCTTATTTTAATAGTTATTGCAGGTGTTTATCGTTTCTCTGAAGGTATAAACCAGGTTGCTTATTATAATCTTTACAATAAGCTATTTTCTTATTATAACGACTTAGCACTTAATAAGACTAAAGATAATTCATTATTTAGTTTATCTAGGTTTACACCTGCACAATATACAAATACTGTAATAACGGATGTTGATGTAATATCGGGATTTTTTACTGCAGGTGTAATTAGAGTTGTACAAATTATAGAATTTTTAGTTATTTATGTTTATTTCTTTTCAATAGATATTTATATATTTGTTTTTGCTGTTGTTGTTTCAATAATTATGTTAGTTATTTCTATTAAATCTGGGAACAAAGTTCAAGAGTTGAGTGAAAGAAGGAAACTTCAACTTGACTCGATGACTGCTTCTGTCTATGATTATTTTGGTTCCATAAAGGAAATAAAAAGTTTTAATATATATGACAATATTTATCCAAGCATAGAAGGTAAAGTAAAAAAATATTTAGATGCGAATGGTAAATATAATGTTAGATTTAACTGTAATAATCATGCTTTTCTATTTGCTTTTGAACTTTTCAGATTACTTTCTGTTGCTTATGGTGTCTTTCTTGTAAAAAATGGACATATGGAAGTAGGGGTACTTTTAATTGTATATAATTATTATCAAAAAATAATTGATAATTTTTCTACTATATTAACAATAAATGTAGAGTATCGTAATTTGATGGTATCCCTTAATAGATATAATAAGGTTATAGAGTATAGTAGAATGAAAAAAGGTGGCGTTTTTATTGACAAAACTCAAATAGAAGGTAAAATAGAATTCTCAAAAGTTTTATATGGATTTCGTAATGCACCAATATTGAATAAGGTAAGTTTTACTATACCTGGGAATGCTATAACGGTGCTTACTGGACATGATGAAGCCAGTCAAAATGGAATCTTTGATTTGCTTTTAAAGCTTAATCGTCAGCATGAAGGAGAAATTTTACTAGATGGAATTGACATAAATGATATTAGTGATGATAGTTATTTTCAATCAATTTCTTCCGTTAGAAGACATACTGTTTTCTTTGATATACCTTTTAAAGAAAACTTCCTTATGATCAATCCCAATTTTACTAAAGTAGTTGATATTTGTAAAAAGATAGGATTAGATGCTGAAATTAAAAAGTTAGATAAAGGATATGATACAGTGCTTACTGATAGTACTCCTATTACTCAGTCTACAAAGGAACTTTTGGTAATTGCTAGAATGCTTTTAAAAGATAGTAAAATTTTACTTTTTGATGATTTGATAAATGTGTTGGATGATAAAGCATCTAAGAAAGTATTAAATCTTTTAGATGAATTAAAAACGGATCATACTATTGTTATTATAAGTAATTCTAAAGAGATTATTTCTAAAGCTGATTTAGTTTTAGATGTTTCAAGTAAAAATGTTACAGAAGGTGAATAATTTATGAATAATATAGATATAAGAAATGTAAATGTTTTAGTTTTGGCTTACTTAGGAGACAACATTTATGAGTATTATGTTAGAAGATTTTTAATAAATAAAAATATTGCTAATGTTAATGATTTACAAAAAACTGCTGTTAATTATGTTAGTGCTGTTAATCAAGCGAAATATATAAAAGAGTTACTTGATAATAACTTTTTTACTGAAGAAGAGTTAGACGTTATTAGAAGAGCTAGAAATCATAAATCAGGTCATCCAAAGAGTTGCGATATAATTACTTACAAGTATGCAACGGCTTTAGAAGCTGTTATTGGATTTTTGGAATTATCTGAAAATAGAGATAGAATAGAAGAAATAATGAGTAACATATTGGGAGGTAGTATATGTTAGTATATGGAAGAAATGTTGCAAAGGAAATATTGTCTGGTAACAAAAAAATAAATAAAATTACAATTATAGAGGATTTTTCAGATAAAGATATACTTTCTTTAATAGAAAAGAGAAATATTAAACCAATTTGTTTAAAGAAAAATGAATTTTCTAGATTTGATAAGTTTTCTCATCAGGGTATAATACTTGACATAGAAGATTTTTGTTATAGTGATTACACTGAATTTCTTGATGTAGAAAATGCAAAAGTGGTTGTATTGGATCATTTAGAGGATCCTCATAATCTTGGTGCAATAATTAGAACTTGTGAGGCAGCAGGTATAACGGGAATTATTATTCCGAAAGATAGATCTGTTGAAGTTAATTCAACCGTTATGAAAACAAGCGCTGGTGCTGTTGAAAATATTAAAATAGCACAAGTTGTAAATATAGCCAATGTGTTAGATGAACTTAAAGAAAATGGCTTTTGGGTAGTTGGAACAAAAATGGAAAGTGACACTGATTATAGAGATATAGACTATACTGGAAAAGTTGCTCTTGTTATTGGTAATGAAGGAAATGGAATGAGTAACTTGGTTTCTAAAAAGTGTGATTATATAGCAAAAATCCCTATGTATGGAAAAGTTAACAGTCTAAATGCATCTGTTGCAGCTGGTATTATGATATATGAGATGATAAGTTTAGACAGATAGGAGGATTTTTGGATTATCTAGAATTAAATGATTATGAACTTGTATATCAAATAAGAGAGAATAATGAGGTGTCATATTTCTCTCTTTTTGATAAATATATTCCGCTTGCTAAGAAAGTTGCATATCATTATTATGTTAAATGTAAAAAATATGGTGTTGAACTTGAGGACTTATATCAAGAAGCCTATTACGGGATAAGTGTTGCTATAAATACTTATACTGATGATAAAAGCCTTTTTTATACATATGTACTTTTTTGCATAAGAAGCAAAGTTGTTGTATACATAAGAAAGTTTTCAACTTTGAAATGTAATTTTTTAAATAATGCTATTTCACTTGATTATGCATTGGATGATACTGGTGAGATAGTGCTTGAAGATATTTTATCTAATGATTTTAGCTTAGAGGAAAAATATTTTCAAAATTCTTTAGTCAAAAAAATTTATGCATATAAATATGATTTGCCTTATTTAGCTTCTTTAGTGTACGAGTTAAGATTAAACAATTTTTCTAATAAAGAAATTTCAGTTTTACTTGATATTCCATATAAAAAGGTGGATAATACATTAACGACAATTAAACGACATTTAAGAAGTCTTTTGAAAAATAAAGATGTTTTCATTTAAGGAATTTAGTGTTAACATTATTATAGGTGATGATATCGTGGAAACATTAAAAGATTATTTTTTATGTAATTCTGAGTGTGATTTGTCAAAGATTTTTTATAAACTTTATGGTGATTTGGAAATAATTCATGATAATGGTATGTATGTTCCTACTCTTGATTCTGAACATATTTTGTATGATGATGGAAAGTTTTCCTTTGGAGAAATGGATAGTTCTCATAGTAAAGATAATATAAGAGGTAATATAGTTAGTTTAACAAAATTATTCCTTGGTACTTATATTTCTATTCCAACAGGTTTTAGAGATTTTTCTTCTGTCCCTACAGAATGGTTTTTAGAAAATATGCCAGATATTTCTGGGTCTATTACTGACGAGTCTTTTGACTTTTTATATTTTGATAATGTTTTAGTAAATGGTCAAAATGTTTATTATAATAGTTATGTCGATAATATAAAAAGACTTGATGATGTTGGAAGCATGTCTAACGTGAGAGGGTATAAGAAAGTACTTTCTAATGCTGCTAGTAAGTTTTATGAAGATCAAAGTGTTGAAAGTGGAAATAACAATGATAGTGAAATTAAAAAAAGTGCTTTTATTTATTTCCTTTTTTATCCAGTTTTGTTTTTATCACTTGCTTTTATAGGGTTTGCTATATATACACTTATCAAATATTTGTAAGGGGGAGATATTATGTCTTTTACGACAACTGTGAAAAATGAAATTTCCAGTTTAAATTTTTCAATATTAGAGAATATTGCAGAAATTTCCGGTTTTATTAGAAGTAGTAGTAAATTTTCTTTAGACAAAATTGAAATTTCTTCTGAAAATATTAAAGTTGCTAAAAGACTTTATGTTTTAATAAAAACAGTTTATGGTGCAACTGCAACACTTGAAAGTAGAAGCATGGCAAATTTTGCTTCAAAAAAAATGTATGTTGTAACAGTTACTTCAAAAGTTTCTACTATTCTTTCAGATATATCTTTAATTGATGAGAATAATAACTTTTTAGAGTATCCAAAAGATTATATAGTAGGTTCTGTTGAAGAAATGAAGGCTTATTTACGTGGAACTTTTTTAGCAAGAGGAAGTATAAATGATCCTAAAACTTCGTATCACTTAGAGCTTTTATATGATAATAAGTATGAAGCTGTATTTGTACAAAGATTATTAAATCAGTTTGATATGAATTCAAAAATATTGATGCGTGATGTTAAATATATGGTTTATATAAAAGAGGCGGAGAAGATAAGTGATTTTTTAAAAATAATAAATGCACCTTCTTCTGTACTATATTATGAAAATGTAAGAATTCACAAAGAACAAAAAAACAACACTAATAGACTTAATAATTGTGAACAAGCAAATACTGATAAAATTATAGCTACAGCTACATTTCAAATAAAAGAAATTGAATATATTGACTCTGTTTTAGGAATTGATTTTCTCGATGAAAAATTAAAAGAAACTGCTGTGTATAGACTAAAATATCCTGAGGCTTCTCTTAGTGAACTTAGTGAAATTATGACTTTAGAGACTGGAAAGAGCGTATCTAAATCAGGACTTAATCATAGATTTAGAAAAATTAAAGAAATGTATGATAAACTTATACAATCAAAAAATGTTAGTGAACGCTAACATTTTTTTCTATAATTTTATCTATCAATCCATATTCTAATGCTTTTTTGCTTGACATAAAATAATCTCTTTCTGTATCTTTTTTTATTTTTGATAATGGTTTGCCTGTATTTTCAGAAAGAATTTTATTTAGTTTTGACTTTGTTTCAATTATTCTATCCGTGCGTATTTTCATGTCTGTTGCTTGACCTTCAACTCCTCCTAGTGGTTGATGAATCATTACTTCACTATTGGGAAGAGCAATTCTTTTCCCTTTAGTTCCGCTTGATAAGAGAAATGCTGCCATAGATGCTGCCATTCCTATACATATTGTTGATATATCACTTTTTATAAAATTCATCGTGTCATATATAGCCATGCCAGATGTTATGCTACCACCTGGTGAGTTGATGTATAAGAAGATATCTTTTTTTTCAAGAGAATCTAAATATAACAATTCTGCTACTACACTATTTGCTAGATTGTCATCTATTTCTCCACTTATAAATATTATTCTATCTTTTAATAGTCTAGAAAAAATATCATAACTTCTTTCAACATTATTTTCTTTATCAATTACTACTGGTATAAGTCCCATTTATAATCACCTATATATATAATAGTAATTAGGAAATAATTATATTCACTTTTTTGTTAAATTGTGTTAAATAATCATATATTAGTGGAAAAAACATATAATTTGTGGTAATATTTATTTGAGAATAGAAAAGGTGATATTGTGATAGAAAGCATAAAATTAAAAATAATGGGCGAGGAAAAAGAAATTCCTAGTGGCCTTACTTTTGCAGATGTTGCAAAAGATTATCAAGACAAATTTAAGTACCCAATAATTTTAGCTAAAGTAAAAAATAAATATCGTGAGCTTTCTGACTATATAGTAGATAATGATGATATTGAGTTTGTTGACTTGAAAGATCGAATGGGAAATTTAGTGTATGTAAATTCACTTGTGTATTTAGCTTCCTATGCTGTTACTGAAGCGTTTGGGAGAAATGCTAAGATAATAGTTAAATATTCTATAGATAAAGGAATTTATATAGAAACAAACTTTGATTTAGATATAGAAAAATGTAAAATTTTAAAAGCAAAAATGAAAGAGCTTGCTGAAAAA
Organism: uncultured Bacilli bacterium; assembly: GCA_934100165.1. Taxonomy (GTDB): domain Bacteria; phylum Bacillota_I; class Bacilli_A; order RF39; family UBA660; genus RUG13868. The sequence goes on along the minus strand of CAKOPN010000003.1, from coordinate 61,440 downwards.
AACATATCTATTACAAAGTGTAGAGTAGAAAGATATGAAGCAATAGAGTATTTTGAACTTAATAAGGAGACATCAAAAGTTAATCTTTTAAAGTATGCTACTAACACGCATATTACTCTTTATAAAATAGGTGGTATGTATGACTATTTCTTTACTTTGATGCCACCATCAACAGGTTGTTTAAAACATTTTGATATTCATTTTTTAAATCCTAGAGGCTTTGTATTATTGTTCCCTACTGTGTATATTGATGGTATAAAAAAATATGAACATCATCCAAAATTATTTGAAGTATTTAGAGAATACCAAAAATGGGCAGAAATTATGAAAATAAGTAATGTTCCTGCTTTAAATACTATTGTATCAAATGGTCGTGCTGATGACATAATAAGAATAGATGAAACCTTGCAAAGTAATAGATTATTAAATCTTGCTAAAGATATAGTTTCAAGGAAAGATCAAGTTAAGATAATTTTAATAGCAGGTCCTTCATCTTCAGGTAAAACTACAAGTTGTAGAAAACTTTCAATGTATTTAAGAAGCTTTGGTCTTGAGCCACGTGAAATATCTATGGATAATTATTTTGTCGATCGTGAAAAGACACCACTTGACGAAAATGGTGAGCCAGACTTTGAATGTTTAGAGGCTGTTGATATTAAAAAGTTTGATAGTGATGTTAAAAAATTATTGAATGGTGAAAAAGTAAGACTTCAAATATTTAATTTTGTTAAAGGTAAGTCAGAACCAGGTGAAGATGAGGTAGCACTTGGTAAAAATGAGGTACTTATTATAGAAGGTATTCATGCTCTTAATGATAAGATTTTAACTTCTATTGATAGAAAGAAGAAGTTTAAAATATATTTGTCTCCACTTACAATTTTAAATATTGATATTCATAATAGAATATCTACAACTGACAATAGACTTTTAAGAAGGATTGTAAGAGATAATAGGACTCGTGGATATAAAGTTGAAGATACACTTAAAAGTTGGAGAAAAGTAAGACTTGGTGAAGAAAAACATATATTCCCTAACCAAGATTCAGCAGATGCAACTTTCAACACAGCTTTAATATATGAAATAGGTGTTTTAAAAACTTATGTTGAACCACTTTTATATTCTGTGCCTATTACTAGCCCTTATTATGAAGAGGCAAGAAGACTTATAAATGTGCTAAAAACATTTTTACCAATACCATCTGATGCTGTACCAGATGACTCCTTATTAAGAGAATTTATTGGTGGAAGTTGTTTTAAATAGAGAAAGGATGATAGATAATGGTAAAAGTAGCAATAAATGGATTTGGAAGAATTGGAAGACTTGTATTTAGACTTATGGATAGTGATCCTGAGTTTGAAATAGTAGCTATCAATGATTTAACTGATGCAGAACAACTTGCATATTTGTTAAAATATGATACAAATCATAGAAACTATCGTGTTGACGAAATTTCTTTTGAAGGAGATAAGCTTGTTGTTGGAGATAAAAGAATTCCTGTATTTGCAGAAAAGGATCCTGCTTTTCTTCCTTGGAAAGCGATGGATGTAGATGTAGTATTTGAATGTACTGGTGCATTTACTTCACTTGAGAAAGCAATGGCTCATATAAATGCTGGTGCTAAAAAAGTAATTATTTCTGCTCCTGCAAAGGGTGAACTTAAAACAATAGTTTACAATGTTAACCATGAAACTCTTGATGGTAGTGAACAAGTTATATCAGCAGCATCGTGTACTACAAACTGTTTAGCACCAGTTTTGAATGTTATAGATAAAGTATTTGGTGTAGAAAAAGGATATATGACAACTGTTCATGCTTATACAAACGACCAAGCTACACTTGATGTTCCACATAAAAAAGGAATTAAAGCAAGACGTGGAAGAGCTTGTGCTGCCAATATAGTACCAGCTTCTACAGGTGCAGCTAGTGCCATTGGAAATGTACTTCCTAACCTAAAAGGAAAACTAGATGGGGCAGCTATGCGTGTTCCTGTTCCAACAGGATCAGTTGTAGACTTAACTCTTGAATTAAAGAGAAATACTACAAAAGAAGAAATAAATGATGCTTTGAAAGCAAATGCTAACGAAACATTGAAATTCACTATGGATCCTATCGTATCTAGTGATGTTATTGGATTAGGATATGGTGCAATTGTTGATGGACTTTCTACAAATGTTCTTGAAGTAGATGGAAAACAATTAGTAAAAGTAGTAGCATGGTATGATAACGAAATGGGTTATTCAACTCAGATGGTTAGAACTGCAAAGTATTTAATGGAAAAATAAATTATATATAATTTAAGACAGTGTTTCAAAAAATGAAACCTGTTTTTTTATGTGATTGTATTGCTCTTTACTATTTACATTTTACATTGTGGTTATTTGCAAAAGCAGTATATTTTGCTATAATATATTTGTTAGGAGAATGTTATGAAGAAAACAATTAGAGATTATGATTTAAATAATAAAAAAGTTATTATTAGATGTGATTTTAATGTTCCTATTAAAGATGGAAAAATTATAGATGATAATAGAATAGTTCAAAGTTTAACTACTATTAAATATGCCATAGATGGTGGTGCAAAAGTTATTCTTATGTCTCATTTAGGTAGAATAAAAGAAGAAGCAGATAAACAGAAAAATAGCTTAAGATTAGTAGCAGAAAGACTTTCTTCGCTTCTTGGTAAGAACGTTATATTTGTACCAGAAACTCGTGGTAGTATTTTAGAAGATGCTGTAAACAATTTAAAAACAGGAGACGTTCTTCTTATGGAAAATACTAGATTCGAAGATGTTCCTGGTAAAAAAGAAAGTGGTAATGATCCTGAACTTGGCAAATATTGGGCCAGTCTTGGCGATATATTTATAAATGATGCTTTTGGAACTGCTCATAGAGCTCATGCATCAAATGTTGGAATTGCGAGTAACCTTCCTTCAGGACTTGGTTTCTTAGTTGAAAAAGAGGTTAATGAGTTAGGTATTTTAAACAATCCAGAACATCCTTTTGTAGTTATTTTGGGTGGAAGTAAAGTAACTGATAAAATAGGCGTTATAAATAACTTGGTTACTAAAGCTGATAAAATAATTATTGGTGGAGGAATGGCTTATACATTTTTAAAAGCTGAAGGAAAAAATATTGGAAAATCAATACTAGATAGTGACAGTATAGATTTTTGTAAAGATGTTCTTTCTAAATATAGCGATAAAATTGTTCTTCCTGTAGATACAGTTGTTACTAAAGAATTTTCAAATGAAGTTCCTTATAATACAGTTTCAGTTGATAATATTCAAGATGATGAAATGGGTATGGATATAGGAAGTGGTACAATTTCTTTATATAATAGTGTTTTAAACGGTGCAAAAGTAGTATTTTGGAATGGCCCATTAGGCGTATATGAATTCTCTAATTTTACTGTTGGTACTGCTGAAACACTTAAAAAAATAGTTTCATTAAATGCAAAAACGATTTTAGGTGGTGGAGATGTAGTAGCTGCAGCAAGTAAACTTGGTTACAAGGATAAAGTTACATTTGCTTCTACCGGTGGTGGTGTAACACTTGAATTTATGGAAGGAAAAGAACTACCAGGGGTAGCATCTATAAATGAAAAATACTAAAAGAAACACCTTAATTGTACTTGCTATTACCGCTATCGTTTTATTCTTTGTAATGAAAGATGATTATCAAAATATCATCAATAATTTAATAATTGCTAATAAATGGCTTATTTTACTTGGAATTATTTTTATGTCTCTTTATATATTACTAAGATCTTTATGTTTGTACTTAGTTGCTAGAGAGTATAGTAAGAAAATTACTCTTAAAAGAATGGTTCATCAGACACTCATAACACAGTTCTTTAATGGAATTACTCCATTTTCTACAGGCGGACAACCAATGCAGGTTTATATGCTTAAGAAAACTGGTGTAACAGTTGCATCTGCTACAAATATAATAGTCCAAGACTTTATTATGTATCAGTTAGCACTTATCATAATCGGTATTTTTGCTTTGTTTGTTAATATGAAGTTTCATTTCTTTAATGTTTCAAGTACACTTTCTACACTAATTGTTATAGGATTTGTACTTAATATTTTAGTCGGTGTTGGTCTTTTGTTTGTTAGCTTTTCTAAGAAGTTTAATGACTTTATTGGAAAGTTAATAATTAAATTGGCTGCTAAGTTTAAAATTGTTAAAGATCAAGATGAAACAGTAAAAAAATGGGAAGAGAAACTTTCTGAATTTCATAACAGCGCTAAACTGTTTAAGAGAAAGAAAATGCTTTTCATTAAGTGTTTCTGTTATCAACTTTTAGCATTGGTTGTTTATTATGTAATACCTATGTTTATATTTATGAGTATTGATTCTTCTGTCAGTATTTCCATGATGGAAGCGATAACTGCTTCAGCATTTGTTCTTTTAATAGGTAATTTTGTACCTATTCCTGGTGGAAGTGGTGGTATAGAATGGGGATTCTTACAATTCTTCAATGGATTTATTTCTCCGTCTGGACTTTCTTCTGCACTTATTATTTGGAGGTTTATTACTTATTATTTGGGCATGATAGCAGGTGGTATTGCCTTAGGATTCTTTAAAGGAGATGAAGAAAAAGCATGAGAATAGGGATTTTTACCGATACATATCCGCCTTTTATAAATGGTGTGTCAACAAGTGTATTTATGCTTAAAAAGGCTCTTGAGAAAAAGGGACATGAAGTTTATGTTGTAACACTTAATACAGAGAATATGCATTATAAATTTGATGAAAATAACACGGTTCTTAGGATACCTGGTGTTCCTATTGGAATATATGACTATAGAGTATCTGGAATTTATCCTATAAGAGCTATGAATATAATACGTAAATGGAAACTTGATGTTATTCACTCACATACTGAATTTAGTATGGGAACATTTGCAAGAATAATATCTAGGCAATTTAATATCCCACTTGTACATACTTATCATACAATGTATGAAGATTATACTCATTATATAACTAAGGGATACTTTGATAAGTCTAGTAAAAAAATTGTTGAATACTTAACACTTTTCTACTGTGATAAAACTGCAAATGAACTAATTGTTCCAACTAAGAAAACATATGATTTGTTTAAACAAAAATACGAGGTTGATAAAAATATATATATAATTCCAACTGGTATAGAGATAGAACGATTCTATGTAGAAAATGTTGATAAGAAAAAGGTTAATTCTATAAAAGAAAAATTGAAGATAAAAGATGGTTCATTTAATATAGTGTTTGTAGGAAGACTTGCTAAGGAAAAAAATGTTGATTTGCTGCTTAGCGCACAAAAGGAGATTATTAAGAAAAATAAAAATATTAACTTAATTATAATTGGTGATGGGCCTGATATGGAAGAGTATAAGGAAACATCTAAAAAGCTTGGTATTGATAAGAATACTTTCTTTACAGGAAAAGTTCCTTGGGAAGAAGTTCCATTGTATTATAGAATAGCTGATGTTTTTGCTACAGCTTCTACAACAGAAACTCAGGGGCTTACTGTTATTGAAGCTATGGCTGCTAGTGTTGCACCTATCTGCATTGATGATGAAAGCTTTAGAAATACTGTTATTGATGGTCTTAATGGTAGAATTTTTAAAACAAAAGATGAATATATAAAAATAGTTTTAGAGCTTTCCAAAGATAAGAAAACATTAACACAACTTCAAAAACAGGCAAGACTTAATGCAGAAGTTCATAGTTCTAAATATTATGGTGAGTCTGTTTTGGATGTTTATAAGCATGCGATTGAACATAAGAAATATGATAACTATGGTGTTATTGGAAAACTTGTTGATATTATAAAAAATAAGGAGAATGATGATGACAAAAATAGTAATAGGTAATCAAAAAACTTACATGAACTTTGCTGATGTTCAAAAATTTGAAAAAAAGTTTAATGGTGTTGATTGCAGTAACACAGTGATTTGTCCAAGTTATATATATATTTCTGAATATAAAAATAATAGTTCCTTTTTAGTAGGAGCTCAAAATGTATCAGCATCAAAAAATGGTGCCACAACTGGAGAGATTAGTGCTGAACAATTAAAATCGATTGGTTGCAAATACTGCTTAGTTGGTCACTCTGAGCGCAGAAAAGATCAAAATGAAGACAGCAATATTATTCTTGAAAAAATTAAAAGACTTTTAGAAAATGATATCATACCAGTGCTTTGTATTGGTGAGTCATTTGAAGAAAAGGAAAATGATATAACAAAAGATGTCGTTGGTAAAGAAATAATAGAAGTATTTAGTAATCTAGATAAAACACAGATTCAAAAGATTATAATTGCATATGAACCAATATGGTCAATTGGATCTGGTTTGATTCCTAAAGCAGAAGAAATAGAAGAAATGCTTTCTTATATTAAGGACTTTGTTATGGAAAAATATGATTCATCTGTTAAAGTACTTTATGGGGGAAGCGTAAATAAAGTTAATATTCAAATGCTTGATGAAATTTTTGTTATCGATGGTTATTTAATTGGTGGAGCAAGTGCAAAAGCCGATGAATTTCTATATATTATGAGAGAAAATAGCAAATAGCTATTTTTTTTTACTTAATTCGACAAAATTTTACATAAGTAGCTAAAGTTCGCTATATAAATTTATCTAAATATTTTGTATAATGTAGTTGCGTGCAGTTAATAGAAAGGGAAAATATGAATAACATTAAAGTGCTTATGATTGATGACAACGTAGAGTTAATCAATATGGTAAAGGAGTATTTTAGTGATCACGCAAGTATCGATATTACATTAGAAGCTCATGATGGTGTAGAGGGTCTAAAATTGATAAAGAACAATCAAAGTGATTACGATGTAGTAATTTTAGATTTAATAATGCCAAAGAAGGATGGCATGGATGTACTTGAAGAGATGAAGAAGTTTGGAATAAACAAGAAAGTTATTGTTCTAACATCTTATAATACTGATGATATAATTAGAAAAACATCAGAACTTGGTATAGATTATTTTATTCTTAAACCATTTGAACTATCTGATTTAGAAAGAAGAATTGTTAACTGTGTTAATCCAAAAGTAGCAGCGGGAAAATCTATAGATGTTTATCACAACAATTTACAAATATCAATTACAAAAATTTTACATGAGTTAGGAGTTCCATCCCATATTAAAGGATATCAATACATTAGAGAAGGTATTTCAATTATTTATGAAAGACCAGAAGTAATAGGTGGAATAACTAAGGAATTATACCCAGAAATAGCTAAAACTTTTTCCACTACAGTATCACGTGTAGAAAGAGCAATTAGACATGCAATTGAAGTTAGTTGGAATAGAGGTAACTGGGACCTTATGGAAGAGATTTTTGGTCATAGTGTAGATATAGATAAAGCTAAACCTACTAACTCTGAGTTTATCGTAACAGTGGCTGATAAATTGAGGTTAGAGTTTCATAAAAATTACATATAAAATTAGGAGTCTTAAGGCTCCTTTTCTTTTACAAATATTTCTTACTTATTGACTATAAAAATTATTAGTAATATAATATAAAGTAGGAAAAATGATATAGGAGGCCACTTTATGGAGCGTAAAATAGTAAAATTCCTGGAACATTGGAAAGATGAACCTTTGCGTAAACCTTTAGTAGTATATGGTAGTAAGCAAGTGGGGAAAACTTATACTGTCCTAGAATTTGGTGAAAAAAATTATGATAATGTCGTTTACATTGATGCAAATGATGATGTTATTTTGTCACAAAACTTAAAAAAAGAAAAAACAATGGATAGCGTTATTTCATATTTATCTAGCTATACACAAAGCCAAATAAATAAAAATGATACACTTGTTGTTATAGATAACGTTAATAGTGTTGATATTGTTAATGCAATTAAAATTTTTGGGAAATTTAAAAATGATTACCATATTATTATTATCACTTCTTTAAGAGAAAATTTGTCAAAGTTTAAAGGTATGGAATTACAGTTTAAATCAATGCTTCCTATGGACTTTGAAGAATTCCTTATAGCGTTAGGAAAAGAAGAGTTAATAGAATTTATAAAAATATCATTTAAAAATGGTACTAAGATGCCATTTCATAGTCTTGCTATGGAGTATTATGATATGTACTTGGAAACTGGTGGAATGCCAGAAGCAGTATTTCATGTTTCTAAAGGCGGGAGTATGTTATTCTTAGAATCAATATTTGATAAGGTAATAGATACTTATAAGAAAGAGATGAGTATGCAAGATAATCTTATCGATATAATTAGGTCTAATGAAGTTTATGATAGCATTCCTTTACAACTTGAAAAGGATAATAAAAAGTTCCAATATGGGCTTATAAAAGATGGTGGAAGATCAAAAGAATATGAGACAGCCTTGAACTTTCTTCACAATAATGGATTTATATATAAATGTTATAAACTTAAAGACGTTAAGTCTCCTTTATATACTTTTAAAGATAAGGATAGTTTTAAAGTATATATGAATGATACAGGTCTTTTGTTCAAAAAAATGTATCTTAATAAAAATAAACTTGATGCAAAATATAAGGCAATACTTTATGAAAATAGTGTAGCAATTGCTCTTATAAATATAGGATTTAGTCTTCAATATTATCAGTCAATGGGAAAAGCAGAACTTGACTTTGTTATTCAAACTAGAACAGGTTCGATAATTCCTATTGAGCTTGTTCCAATGAACAAGACTAAGTCTAAATCTTTAGCATTATTTATTGAAAAATATAAGCCGGCTTGTGCTTTTAGAATCACTGGAGACAATTTTTGCGTAAAAAAGAATGTAAGATATATTCCTGTTTATGCAACTTTTTGCTTAAGTGAAATTATTTAGGAGGTTAGTATTATGAAAAAAGCAATGTTATGTATATTGGATGGTTTTGGATTAAGAAAGGAACCACATGGAAATGCTGTGGCTATGGCAAAACATCCAAATTTTGATTATTTATGGAATAATTTTCCACATAGTACTTTGGTAGCTAGTGGAAGTTTAGTAGGCCTTCCAGAAGGTCAAATGGGAAACTCTGAGGTTGGTCATTTAAATATTGGAGCAGGTAGAATTGTTTATCAACCATTAGAGCTTATAAATTCAAAGATTAAAGATGGTACGTTCTTTGAAAATAAAGAAATCCTTGATGTTATGAATCATGTAAAAAAGAATGATTCATCTCTTCATATCTTTGGACTTTTAAGTGATGGTGGAGTACATTCTCACATAAATCATTTATTTGCACTTATAGATATGTGTAAGAAAGAAAACATAAAAAAAGTTTACTATCATGTATTCTTGGATGGAAGAGATACACTTCCAAATATAGGAATTAAATTCTTGGATGAACTTAATAAAAAAATTGAAGAATCTGGTGTAGGTTCTATTGCTACTATATCAGGTAGATACTATGCAATGGATAGAGATAACAGATGGGATAGAATTCATCTTGCTTATGATGCTATTGTAAATGGTGTTGGAGAAGAATATTCTAATTATAAAGATTTAGTTGACTCTAATGAAAAAAGAGAGTTAACAGATGAGTTTGTAGTGCCTGGTGTAATTGATAAAAATGGTATGGTTAAGAAAAATGATGGACTTATCGTATTTAACTTTAGGCCTGATAGATTAAGAGAATTATTTATGAGTTTAACTAATCCAAACTTTAATGAATTTGAACATACTAAGTTTAACAATTTACGTTTGGTAACTATGATGAAGGTTAGCGATGATGTTATTACTACAAACGCATTCCATTTAGAAAAACTTGATAATACATTTGGAGACTATGTTAGTAGTTTAGGTCTTAGTCAGCTTAGAATTGCAGAGACAGAAAAATATGCTCATGTTACTTATTTCTTTGATGGTGGTGTTGATAAAGAAATACCAAAATGTACAAGAAAGTTAATTCCATCTCCGAAGGTAGCAACATATGATTTGAAACCAGAAATGAGTGCTAATGAAGTTACAGAAGAACTTTTAAGTATAATGAAAGATTTTGATTTAATCATACTTAATTTTGCTAATTGTGATATGGTTGGACATACAGGTGTATTGGAAGCTGCTATTAAGGCTGTTGAGACTGTTGATTCTAAACTAGGACAAATAATTGAAAAAACTAATGAACTTGGAATAACTTTATTTGTTACAGCGGATCATGGTAACTGTGAAGAAATGCTAGATGATAACAATAATGTTTTAACCGCACATACTACTAATTTAGTACCATTTATTGTTACTGATAAATCTTTAACATTAAAAGATGGAAAACTAGGAGATATTGCGCCAACAATGCTTACTGTTATGGGACTTGATGTTCCTAAAGAAATGACAGGAAATGTACTTGTTAAATAAGTTTTAAAGAATTCTTATCATAGGAATTCTTTTTTTTGTTAATTCTTTCCTTTCCTTGCACATGTATGAAAAATATCTTAAAATTATATTGGTGATTGTTATGACTAGAGTTATATTTCATATAGATGTAAACAATGCCTTCTTATCTTGGACTGCTGTTAAGCTTTTGAAAGAAGGTTACAATATAGATATTAGAACAATTCCTTCTGTAATTGGTGGAGATGAATCTAAAAGACATGGAATAGTTCTTGCTAAATCTCCAGTTGCTAAAAAATATGGTGTAGTTACGGCGGAAACTTTGTATATGGCAAGAAAGAAATGCCCTGGGTTGAAAATATTTCCTCCAGATATGACTTATTATAGACAAACTAGTAAAAAACTTATGGAATATATTTCTAGTTATTCTCCAGATGTAGAGCAGTTTTCTGTTGATGAGTGTTTTGTGGATTTTACTGGAACTTCTTATCTTTATAAAGATCTTATTGCAACTGCATATAAAATAAAAGATGAAATTTATGAAAAATTTGGCTTTACTGTTAATATAGGTATTGGTAATAACAAACTTTGTGCAAAAATGGCAAGTGATTTTGAAAAACCAAACCGTGTACACACACTTTTTGATAATGAAATTGAGGAGAAAATGTTTCCTTTACCTATTGAAGATCTGTTTATGGTTGGTAAAAAAACAGCAGTAAAGCTTAGAAGCATGGGGTATAATACTATTGGAGATGTTGCAAGAAGTGATCCTAAAAAACTTACTCTTGTTTTTAAATCTTTTGGTTCTGTTATTTATGAGAGAGCAAATGGAATAGATTTATCACCAGTTGATTCTAATATTGTGCAAAATAAAAGTATAAGTGTGTCTTGGACAATGGAAAAAGATACTGATGATGTTGACGAAATTAAAAAAGTGCTATTTAGGCAAGCAAGTGAAGTTGGTAAAAGTTTAAGAAAAGAAAAGCTTTATGCCAGTGTTATTGCAGTTACTTTTAAAACTTTTGATTTTGTTAGTTTTTCTAAACAAATGACACTTGATTTACCAATATGCTCTAATGATGATATATATGAAAATGCCTTAAAAATTCTTTATAAAGCATGGAACTTTGAGAAAATTAGAAATATTGGAATAAGACTTGCTAATTTCACAGATTACAGAATATCTCAAAGAAGTTTATTTGATGATAATGATGAAAAAGTAATTGATAACGAAAAAATTCAGACTGCTCTTGATTTGATTAGAGATAAATATGGAGTAGATATAATTAAACCGGCTTCTTTTATAGAACATGATAAGGAGAATGTATGAATCTTAATAATGAAAATGTTAATAAATTTTTATCTAGATATATAAATTATGTGAATGATATTTCTTCTGAATATTCTTATCCTCTTAATATTAGACATCTTCTATATTTAATTGTTCCAGCATTTATTATTAAGTATGGAATTAGTTATGAAGCTCTTATTCTTAAGTGCTTTAAAGAAGTGAAAATATATATTTCTAATAGTGAAGACAAGAGAATTACAGCTTCATTTAATAGAAATCTGGTAAAATATGGTGATAGCTATTTTACTGAAAAATTTATAGTCTTAAATCAATATAAAAATGCATCTCTTCCAAACTTAATAGATAACATAGTCCATGAATTTAATCATGCAATAAATTCTATAAATAACGAAATATTGTGCGATGATAAATATATTAAGGTAAGATGTGGAATTAGTTTTTTGGTGTATGATAGAAAAAGCATGCAATTTTTATTTAAATCAAAAGATAGTTATCTAGAAGAAGTTATAAATACTCTTCAAACTGAAGAAGTTGTAAATATAATCAATTCTTTTAATAATTACAAGATAGAAAACATTGAGTTCAATAATATGCTTTATGCTTTAAAGCATGAGATAGGTAAAGAATATAAGTCTGATGCTTATTATTTTCAATCATATATTTGTAGTGTACTTATGAAAAACAAAACGTTTACTCCAACAATTTCTAATCTTAGACTAAAAGGCCTTGTTAGTGACGTTCCAAATTTGTTTGATGATGTTACTTGTAAACATGGTAGTTTTAATAGACTATGTAGTTTACTTGAAGATGTCTATAACTTAGAAGTAAAATATGATAAAACCACTTTCTTTAAAAAGTTAACTATAAGTAAACTGAAAAGCAAAGCTAGAGAAGTTGTTGATATTATAAATGAATATGATAATAAATGTATATATAAATAAAAGACTATTGTTTAATAGCCTTTTTTTCTTTACTATATATTTGTTTTGTTATTACATTACTGTTTTTCTTTTTAAATTCATTTTCTAAGTATTCGTAATATGCTCCAGGTGTTATTACACCATTGATAGTTAATAAATCACTGCCTGTAGTTCCTACAACATCGTCCACTAGTTTTACACAGTTTGTAGACATTAAAAAATACGTTTTGTAGTTAGAATTTTTAAATTTATAAAATTTAGCTTGTGTTTTTTTCACCAACTTTTGTGCATAACTATTTTTTTCACTTTCTTTTGGATTCCATGGATATGTATCATCTTCAATCTCTTTTAATCTTTTCTCAATCTTTTCTTTTTCTTTATCCGTTAATGTTATTCCAAAGGCAAATATTGTTTTATCAGAATTAGTTGTGCAGAATTTTAAATACTTATCTCTTTCACTTGTTTTAAATAAAGTACCATTACCTAGTGATTCAAACAACTTCTTCGACTTTTCATCATAACATCCATATGAATAAACCATTCCTTTGTAACATAAATCAGCATGGCCAAATCTTCCTATTGCAGTGTCTTTTACATGAATAAAGATTTCAAGATCCATATTTCCACTTACTTTTTTATTCTTTACTTTGACTGGTGTTTCATAGCTATTTAAAGCATTATTTATTTTCAACAATACTCCATATGGCATCATACTGGATACAATTATAGGCAAAGTAATTCTTTTTTTTCTTTTTTTTCTCATGATGTCTGGAAATATTTCTTTTAGGAAATCTTTTGCATAAGTTACTCCAAATAAAATTATATATATTCCTAGTATGATAGTAAGATTATCTATATTTTCACTTGGCTCTTTAATCATAATATAACTAAATATGAAGTCAATTACACTACCTAATAAAACATTATAAAAGTTCTCATTTTCAACTTTTTTAAATACCACATATGTTACAAACTTGATTATTCCATTAACTAACATGTATATTCCAAACATAATAGGAAATAACGATAGGAACTTTCTTTTATTGTTATAAAAAAAGATTCCAATACCAAGAGTAGAAAGTGACAATAGTATGTCTTTTATTCTCTTTGTTTTTAAAATGTTTAATATGAGTGATATTCCTCCAAGACCGATTATTAAAAGAGAATTTATTAAATGAAACAAATCTAAATATTTAGTTTTGTAAAAAATAATTATAAAACCTACCGTAATAAACAGAATAGAATTTATAATGAGAGAAATTTTTGTTACGGCTTTTTCAGTCATTGCTCATCATCCTTTTGATTATATTCTAACATAAATATTTTAATTGTGTTATAATTGTTATATCTTGTATAGTAAAAAAGTAAAGAATCCGGAGGTTATTTATGAATAAATTTTATGCAAAATTTAAAGAAAACTGCAAGTATATAGATAAATATTATAATAATCTTGTTCTTCTTACTAAAAACCATACTTATGTTGGTTCTACTAATGAATGGATTATTGATAATTATTATTTAGTGGTAGAAAATAAAAATGCTCTAAAAAAACTTTTTAAGGATAGAAAATGGGTTAAAAATAAGGTTGAATGTAATTATTTAATGTATGATATTTTGCTATACATCTTTGAAAAACATAATTTTAATGTTGAAACTAGTGTTTTAATGAGAGAACTTAATAATTATCAAACTCGTCATGATATATTTTTCTCTTATGAAATGATAGAAGTAATTCCGGTTTTTATTACGATGATTTTAATTGAAGAACTTACTACTCTTTGTGCTAGAAAATGGGATAAAGAAGATGATATTTTAAAAGTTAAAAAGACAATTGATGAAATTGATGAAAAACGTTCTAATGGTGCTAATGTTGATTTAGAAGATTATATAAAAATAGATAATTATCTTCTTGAACATCCAACTTATTTATATCATTTAAATGCCAACTTAAAAGAGTTTGGCAGTGATGGAGATTTAATTTTCAAAAAACTAAATAAATTTTTAGAAAAAAATAATGTTATCTTGAAAAATGTTATAAATGATGAACATATATCTAGTATAAATGATAACATCTTAGTTTCCAATCTTTTTAATAACTTAAGAATTATACCTAAACTTGAGTTTTCTTATCTTTGCGAAAAAATAAGTAGAAGTGAAAAACTTTTATTAACAGATCCTGTGTATAAAAAAATGTCAGCATCTACGAAGAGTATGTATAGAGGAGAAATTGTAAAAAAAACCAGGGGAAAAGATGAATATTTTTATGTGGATAAAATAGTAAAAAAAGCACAGCAAAGTGGTAAAGAACTTGGAGAATATTTATTTAGAAGAAAACATGTTAATAGAATTTTTATTATATATATATCTTTAGTTTTGATTTTTACTCTTTTGATTTCTTACTTTGTTTCTCCATATATACTTGATAATAGAATACTTAGTTTTATTCTTTTGATTATACCAACTAGTGAAATAGTGATAGAAATTCTTAATAAAATTTTTATGAAATTTAATAGACCTAGAATGATACCAAGGATGAACTTTTCTAATGGCATTCCAAAAGAATATGCTTCTATTGTAGTTATTCCTACTATTATTAAAGATACTAAAAAAATTGATAAAATGTTTGAAAATTTAGAGAAATATTATTTACTTAATAAAACATCTAATCTTTATTTTGCACTTGTTGGCGATACTTGTGAGTCTGAGAATCTAGATTGCGATTTCGATAATTTAGTCGCTAACTATGGTGTTAATAAAGCTTTTGAACTTAATAAAAAATATGGAAAAGATTTATTTTACTTTATGTATCGTAAGAGAGCATATAGTAAAGGCGAAGGTAAATATTTAGGTTATGAAAGGAAAAGAGGTGCATTAACACATTTTAATGAACTTTTGCTTGGTAAATTAAGTAAAGAAGAAATTGACAAGTATGTTTATATTGAAACTGTTAGTAAGCTTAAAGGCAAGATTAAGTATGTTATTACACTAGATGCTGATACAGAACTTTTATTTAATTCTGCAATTAAACTTGTTGGTACTATGGCACATCCTGCTAATAAACCAATTCTTAATAGAAATCATACAAAAGTAATTAGTGGTTATGGCATTATTGAACCAAGAGTAAGTGTTGATATTGAATCTACAAACAAGTCATATTATTCACAGCTTATGGCTGGTATTGGAGGATTTGATATATATTCTTCTATAATCCCTAATTTTTATCAAGATGTTTTTGAAGAAGGAAGTTTTGTTGGAAAAGGAATATATGATCTTGAGGTTTTTGAACAAGTTACTAGAAATGCATTCCCAGATAATTTAATATTAAGTCATGATTTGCTAGAAGGAAACTTCTTAAGATGTGGTTTTGCATCAGATATAGAAGTAATTGATGACTTTCCACCAAACTTTTTAGTTGATATGTCAAGAGTACATAGATGGACTAGAGGAGACGTTCAGATACTTGGATTCTTAAAAAGAAAAGTTAAAAATAGAGAATTAAAAAAAGTAAAGAATCCTCTTAATGCATTAGAAAAATTTAAAATATTTGATAATTTAAGAAGAATTCTTTTAAATCCAGTTATGCTTTTATTATTGTTATTGTCATTTTTTAAAGGAAATCCATTTTGGACTTTTGTATTTGTATTTTTAACTATATCTCTTCCTATATTTTTCTATTTAAGAGAGATATTTCATATCCAAAAGAAGAGTTCGTCTTTCAAACATTATGATTCACTTATGTTTGGAACTTCTGCACTTTTATCAAGATTTTATATAAATTTTGTTACAATTCCATATGTAGCTATTATGAGACTTGATGCATTATTTAAGTCTTTATATAGAATGTTAATTAGTCATAAAAACTTACTTAACTGGGTTACAGCAGAAGATGCTGGTAAAAAAATAAATAATAAACTTCCAACATTTCTTTGCGCATTTAAGTCAAACTATATAGTTTCTTTAATAATTATTTTACTTGCTATATTTAATAAATGTAATGTAATAATTACTATTTTAACAGTATTAACATTTGTTACAGCACCATTTATTTTATATTTAGTTAGTCAAGATAACAGCACTAAAGAAGATGAAGTTTTAGAAAAAAATAAAGAAGACCTTATGAAAATTGCATATTCAACTTGGTTATATTTTTCTAGCTTTTTAACTGAAAGTAATAATTACTTAATACCTGATAATTATCAAGTCAATAGGGAGAAAAGGGAAGATTACAAAACTTCTCCAACTGATATTGGAATGTCAATTCTTTCTGTAATTAGTGCTTATGAGTTGTCATTTATAAAAGAAAATGAGGCAGTTTCATATATTGACTCTATTATTACTTCAATAGAAGATCTTGAAAAATGGAATGGTTTATTGTACAACTGGTATAATGTTAAGAAAGCCCAAAAAATATTTCCTTATGATATTTCTTCTGTTGATAATGGTAATCTGGCTGCTTGTTTAATTGTGGCTAAGTCTTTTGCTAATAAACATTCCTATTTTGAATTAGAAAGAAAAATAGAAAATTTATTTTCAAGTATGGACTTTACTAAACTTTATACATCAAAAGATGTGTTTAGTGTTGCTTACAATACAAGTGAAGAAAAACTTTCTATTTATAATTACAACAAATTTGCAAGTGAAAGTAGAATACTTAGTTTTGTGGCAATTGTAAAGGGAGATGTACCATATAAACACTGGTTATGTCTTGATAAGTCACTTACTAAATTTAGAAATTATAAAGGATTAACATCGTGGTCTGGAACTTCTTTTGAATACTTTATGCCATATATATTTATGAAAAGTTACCCAAATACACTTCTTGATGAAAGTTACTTTTTCTCAATATATTGTCAAGAAGAGTATATGAAAGAAATTGACAGATCAATGCCTTGGGGAATTTCAGAATCTGCATATGATGAACTTGATGATGGACTAAACTATAAATATAAAGCCTTTTCAACACCATATTTAAAAGTTCATGAAGACAAAAATCAACGAATAGTTATTTCTCCATATGCCTCAATACTTGCTATTTCCGCAAATCCAAAAGATGTTTGTAAGAATATTAAAAAATTAAAAAAACTTGGATTATATGATAAGTATGGCTTTTATGAATCTTATGATTATGATGATGAAAAAGTGGTAGCAGCATATTTTGCACACCATCAAGGAATGATTTTGGCAAGTCTTGCTAACTATTTAAAAACTGATGTAATAAGAAATTATTTCCATGATGATATAAGAGTTAAGTCTGGAGAGATTCTTTTGAAAGAAAAGGTACAACTTAACCCTGTAATTGATTTAAAAATATATGGATATAAAAAGTATAGCTATGAAAAAGAAAAAGTTGAAAATGATATTAGAGAGTTTGATTATTTATCACTAATACCAGAAGTATCTGCTCTTTCTAACACTAATTATTTATTACTTATAAATGATAGAGGAAATGGTTTTTCTAGATATAAAAAGATTCAACTTAATAGATATAGAAAAATTACAGAACAAGATTATGGAATGTTTTTGTATATCAAAGATGTTGAAACAGGAAAGTATTGGTCTAATACATATTCACCAGTTAATGTTAAACCTGATAAATATAATGTAGTGTTTGCAACTGATAGAGTTAATTTCTTAAGACAAGATGAAGGTATTACCACTAAAACTGAAATAATAGTTACAAAAGAACATAATGCTGATATAAGAAAAATAACTTTTAGAAATAATTCAAAAGATAATAAAGTACTAGAACTTACATCTTATACTGAACCAATAATAATTGAAAATATTGAAGATATTACGCATAGAGCATTTAAAAGCTTGTTTATTGAAAGTAGCTTTAATAAGGAATATAAAGCGCTCGTTGTGTGTAGGAAAAGTAATAGTAGAGCATCTCAATATGTGGTTAATAGACTTTTTAGCGATGATGATTTAGAGATAAGTTATGAAACAGAAAGAAGTGATTTTTTAGGAAGAAGTGGTACCTATAGTAAACCATTTGCTATTGTGTCAGACAAAAATACTTTCTCTAATAAAACTGGTTGTAGTATTGATCCGGTGATGAGTCTTAGAACTGTTATTGAAATTCCTAAAGGAGAAGAAAGAACAATTTACCTATTAAATGGATATGGTAAGTCAGTTGAACAAATAAATGATATATTGTCATTTTATAGTAATTCTTCTAAGGTTTCTTCTGCATTTGAGTATGCGACTATTGCTAATAATATAAATACAAAAATGCTTGGGGTAACTGGCCCTGATATGAGACATTATAATGTAATGCTTAATTACTTATACCAAACTAGTAAACATTTTATTAGCCCAGCAAGGAAAGATATACTAGCTCACAACAGTTTAAATCAAACAAATTTATGGAGATTTTCTATAACTGGTGATTATCCAATTATTTTAGTTACAGTTCATGAAACTGAAGCATTAAATTTAGTTAAAGAAATTATAAAGGCATATGAGTTTTATAAAAGTAGAGCGATTTTCGTTGATATAGTAGTTGTAAATATGGAAAAAAATGAGTATAAGGCAATTATTAAAAGGGAAGTCGAAAAAGAGAAATATCGAATGAATACTTTGAATGATTTTATGCTTACTCCAGGAGATATTTTTGTTCTTGACTATGATAATTTATCACAACAAGAATATAATCTTTTAAATATGGTTGCTAGACTTAGATTTGATACACGTGTTTGCACTTCACTTGAAGAAAGTATTGAAATTTTACAAAAAGAAAATAAAATGATTAATTATGTTCCTTTAGAGCACGATGTAATGGTTAATGATGATTATGATAATAGTACTTTGAAGTTTTATAACGGATATGGTGGATTTAATCATGATGGAAGTGAGTACGTAATAACAAATCCAAATACTCCTCTTGCATGGTGTAATGTCCTTTCTAATGATAAATTTGGTAGTATTGTAACTAATAATAATTGCGGTTTTACTTATGCATATAATAGTCAGATGTTTAAAATTACCTCTTGGACTAATGATGTTATTTTAAATGATAGATCCGAGGGAATAAATGTTGATGGTAAAGTTATTGATCCAATAAGATGTATTCATGGGTTTGGTTATTCTTCTTTTGTGTATAATACAAATGACTATAAAATCAACTTAAATAGCTTTGTTAGTAAAGATGATACAGTTAAGTTTTATAATATTAAGTTTAAAAATAGTTCACATGATAAAACTAAATACAAATTAACATTCTGGATAAATCCAACGTTTGGTCCTAATGAAGAAAAATCTAGCAGATATTTGTTATCAGATTTCTATAAAGATTTTAATGCAGTATGTATAAGAAATGTTTACAATCCAACTTACTCTAATATTACCGCATTTATGACTTCAACTTTGCCAGTTTCAACATATTCTGTGGATAAAATCTTATTTAAATCAATAGATGTTGATATTGAAGTTTTACCTATGGAAGAAATAGAATTTTCGTTTATGCTTGGTTGTGAAGCGGGAATGGATAACATTGCAAGTCTTACTAGAAAATATGATTCTAATGAGAAAATAGCTGTTGAATTTGAGAAAGTAAAAACTTCTTGGAAGGAAAAAATTAACTCTATAGTAGTTAAGACTGAAGATGATGCGTTTAACACTATTGTTCCATGGTACTTATATCAAACGATATCTTCAAGATTAAATGCTAGAGCAGGTTTCTATCAAGTTGGAGGAGCTTTTGGATATCGTGATCAACTTCAAGATTCTGTTAACATTTGTATAAATCATGAAAATATTACAAGAAATCAAATTATAAATAATGCTAAACATCAATTTAAAGAAGGAGATGTTCTACATTGGTGGCATGAAAACATTAAAATGGGACTTAGAAGCAGATATAAGGATGATTTTTTATGGCTAGTTTATGCAGTAAATCAGTATATAAAAATTACTGATGACTATAAAATACTTGATGAGAAAATCCCTTTTGTAGAAGGCGATACTCTTCGTGATAATGAAGAAGAAAGAGGTATTACATATTCTTATTCAGAAAATACTTCTATACTTTATGAGCACTGTATGCTTTCTCTTGAAAAGTCCATGAATGAAATTGGTGCAAATGGTCTTCCTCTTATGGGTGGTGGAGACTGGAACGATGGAATGAACAAGGTTGGTATTCAAGGAAGTGGTACAAGTGTATGGCTTGGTTTCTTCTTGTATATGATAATGAAAGATTTCCTTGAAATTACACAAAAGTATAAGAAAGTTGATATTGAAAAGTACAATGCTTTCCTTGATAAGCTTAAAAATGCACTTAACACCGTTGGCTTTGATAAAGACTATTATTTAAGAGCATTCTTTGATGATGGAACACCAATTGGTTCTAGATTCAGTTTTGAATGTAAAATAGATTTAATATCTCAAAGTTTTGCTATATTATCAGACGTTATTTTAGAAAGTAGAATTCCTTCTGTTATTAAATCAGTGGAAGATAGCCTTGTTGATAGAAAACTTAATATAATTAAACTTTTAACACCTGGATTTAATAATTCAATAAGTAATCCTGGTTATATAATGGACTATCCAGTTGGTATACGTGAAAATGGTGGACAATATACACATGCAGTAAGCTGGTATATAATGGCTTTGTTAAAACTTTCACAAAATGATAAAGCATATGATTATTATCAAATGATTAACCCAATTAACAGAACTTCTTCAAAGAAAGAATGCAATATTTATAAAGTTGAACCTTATGTTATTGCTGGTGATATTTATAGTAATAAAGATAACCCTGCTAGAGGTGGATGGACTTGGTATACTGGTAGTAGTGGTTGGTTCTATAATATTGCAATAACAGAAATATTAGGTTTAAAAAGAAATGGTAACATACTTAAAATCGAACCAAGAGTACCTAGTTCATGGAAAAACTTTGAAGTTATTTTTAAATACATTGACACACTTTATGAAATAAAAGTTAAATTTGGCGAAAAAAGTGATATAGTTATAGATGAGGATAGAATTGATGAGAATTTTATAACACTAAAAAATGATGAAAGACTTCATGCTGTTATAGTTAATATAAGGAGGTAGTATGATAAGTTTTGATTTTCGTAAGTATAATGGTGGCTATGTAAAAAAAGATGATAAGATAAAGTATCTTGATAAGGCTAGAGAAATAAAAGCACGTTTTGTAAATGGTGATTTAAGTTATCTGAATAAACTTGATAGTTATATTCATAAAAAAGATCTTATTAAGCTTATTAACATTACTGATTATATAAAAGAAAATTGTGATGTTTTCTTAGTAATTGGTATTGGTGGTTCATATATGGGAAGCAAAGCTGTTATTGAAGCTTTGTCGCCTAAATATGAAAAGAAGAAACCAGAGATAATCTTTTTAGGAAATAACTTATGTAGTGAAGAATATAAAGAGATTTTTGATTATATTGAAAATAAAGAAATAATAGTAAATGTAATTTCTAAGTCAGGGTCTACTATTGAGACAACATCAGCATTCTCACTTGTTATGGAAAAGATGAAGAAAAAATACGATGAAGAGAAGCTTAAGAATAGAATTATTGTTACAACTGATCCTGAAGATGGTTATTTAAGAAATCTTGCTAATGAAAAAGGTTATGTGTCATTTGATATTCCTAAAAATATAGGAGGAAGGTTTTCTTATTTAACACCTGTTGGATTACTTCCTATTGCAGCATCTGGTATAAATATTCTCTACTTAATTGAAGGTGCTAAAAAATCTTTTGATATGATAGATAGAGCTATTGAATATGCTGTATTTAGAGATATTATGTATCAAAAAGGAAAGATTGTAGAAGCTTTTACTGTTTATAATCCAAAACTTTATTACTTTACTGAATGGTTAAAACAACTTTTTGCGGAAACTCAGGGTAAATCTAGTAAAGGAATTTTACCTATTTCCGTTGTTAATACTAGGGATTTACATTCTTTAGGACAGTTTTTACAAGACGGTAATCATATTATATTTGAAACAATTATTGATATTACAAAGGATGTTAAAGTTAGCCTTGATAAATATGATATGGAACTTAATTCATTAAATAAAATAGTTATGGATAAAGTTGCTATGGCTCATATGAAAGGTGATACTCCTAGTAATCTTATAACTATAGATGAAAAAACAGAAATTACTATTGGTGAGTTAATGCATTTCTTTTTACTTTCTGCTATAGTTGGTGCACTAATTATGGATGTTAATCCTTTTGATCAACCAGGTGTTGAAAAGTATAAAGGACTTGTAAAAAAAGAGTTAGAATGTTAGGTGAGAGATTTGAAAATACTATTTGCATCGGATATTCACGGTTCAATTTTTCATTTGAAAATGCTAAAAGATATTTATATAAAGGAAAATGCCGATAGAGTAATTATTTTAGGTGATATATTTCCTTATGGTTATTATGATGTTGATTTTGATAGGAAAGAGTATCTTGATCTTCTTTCGTCATTTAATAATTTATATTTAATAAGAGGAAATTGTGATAGTGACTTAGATATTGAAACTTCTAATCAAACTTTCTTCGATAGTTTTATGATTAGTGTTGGAGGAAAAACTTTGTATTGTACTCATGGTAATATATATAATTCATATAATTTACCTAATTCTTTCTTTGATATTATGGTATATGGTCACTTACATAAGGGATTTATAAGTAAAAATAATAATCACGTTTTTGCTAATCCCGGTTCTATTGCATTCCCAAGGTGCGGGAGTGTCAATAGTTATTTGATAGTGACAGATAAAATGATTTTTTTGAAAGATTTGTCTGGCAATGTTATAGATAGTTTAAATTTGGAGGAAATATAATGGATTTTGATGTTTTTTTTGTAGTATTTATTGTAATGTTTGTGCTTGCTTTTCTTATAATTATTTTTTCAATGCTTATGGTGTTTAGCCCTAAAATGAGAGCTAAGATGTTGAAAAGGCAAATTAGAAATTCTAAAATGATGCTTGAAGAAGCAAAAGATGATTTGACTGATTTGTCTGTTTTGTCTAGTGAGATAGGGATTGGGTCTCATAAGAAAGTCATTGATAGAAATAAAGATGATATGAAAGATATTGCTACTGAAAGTGCAAAAATAAATGAAGATGCAGTAACTATTACAACTGCTGCTATAAAGAAGGGATTATCATCTTCTAAGGGAGAGTTTTGCAAGCATTGTGGAAAAGAAATTGATGATGATTCAGTTTTCTGCAAGTTTTGTGGAAAAAATATAAAATAATATTTGTGAATAAAATATCCTTGTTATATAATATAGTAAATTAAGTGAGGATATTATGGTTAAAAAGAAAAAAACAGGTACTTTAATTATTTTATCTGGCCCAAGTGGTGCAGGTAAGGGAACTATATGTGCACAGTTACTTAAAGAGATTCCAATTGACTTGTCTATATCTATGACTACAAGAAGTCCTAGAGGTAATGAGGTTGATGGAAAAGATTATTTCTTTGTAACACGTTCTTTTTTCGAAGAAAATATTGAAAAAGGAAATTTCCTTGAATATGCAAAAGTTCATGGTGACAATTATTATGGAACACCTAAAGATAAGGTTCTTGAAGCTTTGAGTTCTGGTCATGATGTAATACTTGAGATAGATATTCAAGGTGCTTTGAAGGTAAAAGAAACATTAAAAGAAGGTGTGTTTATATTTGTTATGCCACCTAGTATGAAAGAGCTTTTAGATAGACTTGTTAAACGTAACACTGAATCACGTGATAAAATTATTGAAAGATTTAAAAATGCATATAAGGAAATAAATGAAGTTACTAAATATAACTATATTGTAATCAATGATGAAGTTTCTAATGCGGTAGAAAAAGTAAAAGCTATAATTTTAGCAGAAAAATGCAGGGTTGATAGAATAGAAGATTTTGAACTTAATAATCAAGAAGAACTTCTACATGAACTTCTTACTATGGATTAGTAAGTTCTTTATGCTGAAATAGCTCAGTTGGTAGAGCAATCGTCTCGTAAGCGATAGGTCGCAGGTTCGAATCCCGTTTTCAGCACCATATATTGATTTAGTCGAACTATTAAAGTTCGATTTTTTAGTAATGATATAGTAGCTGTGTTATTATATAAGAGGAGGTATTTTATATGAAACAATTAAAATCAGGTATTTATATTTCTAAAAATAATAAATAATGATGAGATATTACTGATGTTTTGAAAATTTTAGTTTATTTTTAAAAAATTATCATGTGTCTTGTAAAAAAATCTTTAAAATGTTATCATAGTTATGATAGAAGGTGAATCAATATTTATGATTGAATTTTTTAGAGATAGCATAACTGGATTTTGGTATTTTCTTTATATCCTTGCTTGTATCTTTTTTATGTTTGTGCTTCTAGGTGTTGTAGCAGACAGAAAAAGGGAAAGAATCGCTGTAAGACTTAAGGCAAAAAGGCAAGAAGATATTGCTTCAGGTAAAGTTGCTCGTCTTGCTGCAATGGAAACTAAAGAGAACCTTGATATAATGTCAACAATGGGACCAGAAACAAATGATACAACTCCTGCTGTGAGTGTTATTCCTAGTACTGTGCCTGTTCAAAATGTTAATCAACAAATAGAAAGTCCTACATCTTTAACAAATTCTAACGAGCAAAAAGAAGATGTGCCTTCTGTATTGGTTATTGGTGCAACTGGTGAATCTGGTGCAGTTGGAGATACCGGTGTTGTGACTGGTAATCAAAATGTCAATGGAAATTAAGGAGGATGTATGTCAATAACAGTAGATACAATTTTGTCAATTTTAAATAAAACCATAGATATTTTATTGGTATGGTTGATGTTTTATTATATATTAAAGAACATGAAGAACAATGTTAAACTTACACTTATATTTAAAGGTGTCTTGATTGTTGCTTTACTTAAAATAATTAGTGATTTCTTTAAGTTTGTTACTATAGGTCTTTTACTTGAATATGTAATCATGTGGGGGCCACTTGCACTTATTATTATCTTTCAGCCGGAAATACGTGCAGTTCTTGAACAACTTGGAAGAAGTCAATTATTAGGGCGTCATAAAATATTAACTGTTGATGAAAGAGAAAGAATGATATATGAAATCATTCAATCAATGGATTACTTAAGAAAGGCTAGAATAGGTGCTTTAATAGTAATAGAACGTGATGTTAGTCTAAGTGATTATATCGATAAAGCTAAAAAAATATATGGTGATTTAACTAGTGAACTTTTAATAGCATTATTTTTCCCAAATAACCCAATGCATGATGGAGGAGTTATAATTCAAGGAAATAGAATAAGTTGTGCTGGTGCAGTTTTCCCTACAAGTGGAAATTCAAAGATAAATAAACGTCTTGGAACTAGACATAGAGCAGCTCTTGGTATTGCTGAAGAAACTGACTGTATAGCACTAGTTGTTTCAGAAGAAACAGGTAGATTATCTGTTGCCGTTAAAGGTGAACTTTTCTATAATTTATCACTAGATGATGTTAGAATGATGTTAGTAGATGAGCTTAGACCTAAACAAGAGTCTGATTTTGATGATGAAATAGATGAGGAAGAGATATATGAAGAAAATAAGTAAAGTAATTATTAAATTTTTTAGAGCAATATTTAGGTTCTTTGATAAATGGCTTATCACTCCAATAACAAAATTATTTGTAGGAATATTTGATTTCTTTGGAAATAATGGTAGTGGTATAGAAAAAGTTTTAGTAAATAGGCAATCACTTTTAATAATATCTTTATTGTTTGCACTTATTACGTTTTATGCAATAGATCAAAAACATGTAACACTTATATCAAATTCTGCAGAAGTGTTATATAACCAAAAAGTAAAAGCTAATTATAATGAAGCACTTTATGTGGTTGAAGGTATTCCTGAAACAGTAGATGTTACATTTGTCGGTAGAAGATGGGATGTTTATCTTGCAAAACAATATCCAATGGATGGTGTAACACTTGATTTAACTGGTTATACACCAGGATCATATGCTGTTAATTTTAAGTATCAACAAGCTGTATCTTCAGTAGAATATAAAATAGACCCATCTACTGTAAATATTAGAATATATGATAAGATATCAGTAATGAAAGAATTATCTTCAGAAATAATACATAAAGATAACTTAGATACTAAACTTAATATTGATAGTGTAGTTCTTGATAGAGATAGTGTTACTGTTAAAGGTGCTACTCATCAACTTGAAAAAGTTGCTATAGTTAAAGCAATTATAGATATTGATAAAATCAGTAATGTAAAAGTTGGTACTACAACACTTAGCGATGTACCACTTATCGCATACGATAGTGAAGGAAATAAACTTGATATAGAAATTGTTCCTGAAAAGGTTACTGCTACTATTAAGATTACTTCACCAAGTAAAGAAGTTCCAATTAGACTTATTGCTAAAGGTGAGACTAATGGTGTAGCTATTAAATCATTATATTCACCTACAACATCTGTTACAGTATATGGAAATAGTGATGCAGTTAACAGCATTGAATATTTACCAGTTAACGTTGATGTAAATGGTGTTAAGGAAGATAAAAACTATACAATTAACCTTACTAAACCAACAGGTATAAGAGAAATCAGTGTTAAGACAATTAACGTTGAACTTAAAGTTGATACAATCGTGTCAAGAGATATTGAAGCAATTCCAGTAGAGACAATAAATATTGGTGAAGGTTATAAAGTTCAAGCAATTGGACAACAAAATAGAACTGTTACAGTTATTGTTAACGGAAGTAAAGATGTAATTGATTCTTTAGATGCATCATCAATTAAGGCTTATATAGATTTATCTGGCTTAGGAGTTGGAGAACACTCAGTAGAAGTAAAAGTTGTTGGTGAAGATTCAAAAGTAACTTATACATCTAGAGTAAAAGAGATTAAAGTAAAAATATCTCAAAAATAATTAAGTTTAAGGTGACCATTTTGGTCACTTTTTTTGTTCAAAATAAAAAGCCACTTACGTAGCAATTTATTTTCTATTTTCTATCACTTGTATCAAACAATAATCCAATATTTATAATTCCAGCAATAGCTATTATTATATAGATAATTCTTGAAATAATGCTATCACTTCCATTAAATAATGATGCAACTATATCTATTTCAAATAGACCAACCATTCCCCAGTTTAATGCACCGATTATTGTTAAAACTAGCGCTATTTTTTGAAGTGTTTTCATTTCTCCTCCTTTTGTTATTATACTATCCAATTTTTTCTTGTTTATTCATGAATAATATTATTACTGTTTAAGTATAATTAAATGAAAATAAAAAATTGGGGTGGAAAATGAAAAAAAATTTTTTAATTATTTTAATGTTAATTGTTTCCTTTGTCACTGGATGTGGTAAAAGTGGAAAAAATGATATCGTTGATAAAATAAATAAAAAAGTAAAAGCTATGGATTCTTACCAAATTACAGGTATATTATCAATTACTAATAATGAAGATACATATAACTATGATGTTAAAGCATCATATAAAGCAAAAGATAATTACAGAGTTAGTTTAGTAAATAAATCTAATAATCATGAACAAATAATTTTAAAAAGTAATAATGAAGTTTATGTAATAACGCCTGCGTTAAATAAAAGCTTTAAATTTCAAAGTAATTGGCCAGATAATAATTCACAAATCTATATTTTAAGTTCAATTGTAAATGATATGAATTCTGACAATGAAAAAACAATTGATGAAGTTGATTCGTCATTTGTTATCACTACGAAAGTTAATTATCCAAATAACATAGGACTTGTAAAACAAAAAATTTATGCTGATAAAGATGGTAATATAACAAAAATAGAAGTACTTAATGATACAGGAATCGTAGAAATGGTTATGACATTTGATAAGATTGACGATAGTCCAACATTCAATGATAACTATTTTGAACTTAACAGTATAATTTCCGATATTGATAAGGAAAATATTCCAGATTCTGAGGTTGGTTCAATTGATGATGTAATCTATCCTTTATATATACCTGTAGGAACAGTACTTGTTGATCAAGAAAAAATTGCAAAGAACAAGGGTGAGAGAGTTATATTAACATTTGATGGTGAAAAACCTTTCTTACTTGTTGAAGAAACAGCTACAGCGACAGATGAATTCTCAATAATTCCTATATTTGGAGAACCACATTTCCTTAATGATACAGTTGGTGCTATAACTGATAATTCAGTCAGCTGGACATCTGGTGGAATAGATTATTACCTTGTATCTGATGTGATGGGGAAAACGGAACTAATAGAAATTGCAAATTCAATTAGTACAATTCCAATAATGAAATAATTTGTAAAATAAACACTAAATGGTGTTTATTTTTTGTATTTATGGTATACTGTTTATGGTGATATGTATGAAAAACAGTGAAAAGAAAAAAAGATTAAAGAGAATTGATAGTGGAATTTCTTCTGAAAATGATGAAATGATGAGAATGGTTAAAATACTAATAGCAGTAGTATTAGTACTTGGTGCTTTTTATTTAGCATATGCTATTTTTAGCGGTGAGATTTCTTTTGGAAAAAAAGATGCTGAAACAACACCAGCAGAAATACAAAATATTGAAATACTTGCAGGTTCAACATTCAATAGAGTTGAAGATGAATATTTCGTTTTATACTATGATTTTGATGGTGATAATGCTAAAGATTGTGTAGCAATTTATAATTTATATGCAGGTAAGACTGATAAACTCAAAATGTATGTTGTAGATTTACATAAAGGTTTTAATAAACAATATTTAACTGAAAATCGTAGTGAAGCAAATGTTAATGATATTTCAACACTTAAAGTTATGGATGGTACACTTGTTAAAGTAAAATCGGGCAAAACAGAATTTGCTAAAATAGGTATGGATGAGATAAACTCTTATAAAGATACATTGTTAAAAGATAAGGAAAAATAGAAATATTTTTCTTTTTTTTAACTACTTTAATTTGTTAATTATTTGTGGTAACATAATATTGTATTGATGATAGAGGTGGAAATATGGCAAATGATAAAAAAGACAAAAGTAATAAAAATAGTGATGACAAGTTAAATAGTAAGAAAAAAAATATTGATAATGATGAACATGTTATTAAATCTAAAAAAATAAAACACAAAGAAAAAGAAGCTCAAAAAGAATATCAAACTTTAGAAAAAAAGAACTCTGAAAATAACAAATATCGTTTTAACTCTATTGAAGTTGTAATTATTATGGTCGTTACAAGTTTAATTAGCTTGTTACTTGGTGGATTTATTGCTTATGCCAGAATAGATGGTAGAGAAGTTAATTGCTCTGTTATTAGACGTGATGTTTCTGAATTCTCTGGTGTTTATGATGCACTTATTAATGAACTTTATACAGAAACAAAACTTGATAAAGAAAAGTTATTAGAGTCTGCTATAAAAGGAATGATTTCTTCGGTTAATGATCCTTATGCCGCATATATAGATAAAGATGCTGCTTTAACACTTGATGAAGAATTAAAAGGTTCTTTCATTGGTATTGGTGCAATGGTAAAATCTGATGGAACACTTCCAGTTATTGAAAGTGTATATGAAGATGGTCCTTGTGAAAAAGCTGGCTTAAAATCTGGAGATATTATTTCTAAAGTAGAAGATACAAGTTTGGAAGGGCTTACTGCTAATGAAGTTTCTAGTCTTATAAAAACAAGAGACAAAGGTGCAAAAATTAAATTAACTATTGTTAGAGATAACGAAACAAAGGAATATGAAATAACAAGGGAAGCAGTTGAATTAAAATCTGTTAGTATTACTTATGCTGATACTAAAAATGGTAAAGTTGGAGTTATTGCAATTACAAATTTTGCTGAAAATACTTATGATCAATTTAGAAAAGCTTATAATGAAGCTAAAGATAATAATGTAGTAGGACTAATTATAGATGTAAGAAATAATGTTGGTGGTTATTTATCATCTGCCTATAATATTGCTTCTATGTTCTTAGATAAGGATACAGTGGTTTATAAGAAAAATACAAAAGGTAAAATAGAAGAATTTAAGACAGACACAAGGAAAATAATTAGTCTTAAAACAGTTGTACTTACTAATTATGGTACTGCAAGTGCTGCTGAGGTTTTGGCTAGTGCATTAAAAGAAAATTTGAATATAGATGTTGTAGGAACTAAGACATATGGTAAAGGTACTATACAGAAATTACATCAATTGAATAATGGTGGTTATGTAAGGTATACTTCTCAGTACTGGCTTAATCCTAAGGGTATAAATTTAAATGGTGTTGGAATTGAACCAACTGTTTTTGTTGAAGAGAGTAATGATACTACAAAAGATGTTCAATTAGAGGCTGCAATAGAATTGTTTAATAAATAAGGAGATATAAAACATGAAAAATAAGAATGGTTTTACTTTAGTAGAAATAATATCTGTAGTTGTTATTTTGGGAGTTTTAGCACTTATTGCTGTCCCTGCTGTTTCTGGTTACATTACTAATTCTAGAAAAACAAATTATTCCACAACTATTTTATCTTATTTACAAACAGTTAAAGGCGATTATGATATGGGAACATATGGTGATAAAATCTATGACAATGAGCTTATGATAGTACCTATAAAGCTTGTTAAACTTGAAAAGGGTGGGAGTACTGAAAGCCCTTTTGGAAGTTATCTTTATAATAAAAGTTATGCTATAATTGCTCCTGATACATATAGAGATAATTATTATGCTTATTTTTTAGATAGTAATAATTATGGCTTGAATGGAAAAAAATATGATGAAATTTCAAGTAGTGTTATAGAGCAAATCGATGGCATGGATATTTTAGATTTAAGTACATTTGTAGAATGTCATGATAATAAGTTTTCACTTACAAATGCCGTTTTTGTATTTAAGAAAGATGAAAATAGTGTAGAAAAAAAATATACTCCTTGTGAGTATAAATCTTATGGTTTAAAAAGTAGTGAATATGAATGTAGTGGTAGTGATGATTTCCCAATTATAATAATGTGTGAGGTATAATTATATTTCATCATAGTTAGTAAAGTCAGGAATGAAGCTTTCTTTACAAGTTTCTCCTTCTTGGATGAATGCTTGGGTTATATTTAAGTCACAAGCGTAATTTACTAATTCATCGTATTCTTTATCAGTTAAAGTTCGATTTAGTTCAGGATACTTATCGAACTTTTTTATTGGAGTATACTGATTCATAATACTTATGTAAATGTCTTCATCATATGTATCGTGTAAATATTTGATTATTTTTTTTGAATCTTCAAGGTGATTTGGTAAAAGAAGGTGTCTTACGATGACTCCTTTTTTCATTATGTTGTTTTCTATTACAAGCTTTCCTGTTTGCCTTACCATTTCTTTTATAGCATTAGTAGCAATTTCAAAATAATTATTTGCTAGTGAAAAGTTTTCTGCTAGTTTATTATCATAATATTTTAAATCTGGAAGATATATGTCTATTAAACCTTCCATTTCTTTTAAAGATTCAACATTTTCATAAGAGCTTGTGTTGTATACGATAGGTATTGTTAACCCTTCTTTTTTTGCTAAAATTAGTGCTTCTTTTATAAGCGGTAGAAAGTGTGTTCCAGTTACTAAATTTATATTATTAGCACCCATATTTTGTAATTCTAAACAAATTTTCTTTAATCTTTCTACGGATATTTCTTTACCCATGTTTTCACTTGAAATTTTATAATTTTGACAAAATATACATTTCAAATTACAACCAGAAAAGAATATTGTTCCAGATCCCGTTTCTCCAGATATAATAGGTTCTTCCCAATAGTGCAAAGAGTATCTTGCTATTTTAATTTTATCTTTCATTTTGCAAAAACCAAGTTCACCTTTTTCTCTATTTACTCCACATTTTCGTGGACATATATCACACTTACTTAGATTCATATTTCTCACTTCCAAAAATATTATAATACACTTTAAATAGAAAATCTAATATAGTATAATAAAGATGGTGATGTTTAGGTGAATGATATAGAAATTGCAAGTCTTTGCACAAAAAAAGATATTCTTACTATTGCAAAAGAATTAGGATTGGATGAAGATAGTGTTATTCAATATGGCAAGTATAAAGCTAAGATTAAGGCTAATGACATAATGAAAGGTAAAAATGGTAAACTAATTTTAGTTACTGCAATAAATCCTACTCCATATGGTGAAGGTAAGACAACAGTATCTATTGGTCTTACTGATGCTTTAAGACATATTGATGAAAAAGCGATTGCTGTCTTAAGAGAGCCTTCTTTGGGACCTGTCTTTGGACTTAAAGGTGGTGCTACTGGTGGTGGATACAGTCAAGTTGTACCTATGGAAGATATAAATCTTCATTTTACAGGTGACTTACATGCAATTACTAGTGCTAATAATTTAATTGCAGCAGCTATTGATAATCATATTTATCAAGGTAATTTATTAGATATTGATCACGAAAACATAACTTTTAAAAGATGTTTAGATGTTAATGATAGAGCATTAAGAGAAATAGAAACGGATACTAATAATGGTTATGCTCGTGATACTGGCTTCGATATTACAGCAGCAAGTGAAGTAATGAGTGTTTTCTGCTTGTCAAAAGATTTAAATGATCTTAAAAGAAATTTAGGAAAAATAATAGTAGCAAAAAATAAGGATGGATTGCCAATTAAGGTAAGTGATTTAAAACTTGAAGGTGCTTTAGTAGTACTTCTGAAAGATGCTTTTGATCCTAATTTGGTTCAGACTCTTGAGAACAATCCAGTTTTAATTCATGGTGGACCTTTTGCTAATATTGCACATGGTTGTAACAGTATTGTTGCTACTAACCTTGCTTTAAAACTTGCGGATTATGTTGTTACAGAAGCTGGCTTTGGATCTGATCTTGGGGCATTAAAATTCATGGATATAAAATGTAGAAAAGCAGGACTGGAACCGGACTGTATTGTACTTACTGCTACAATTAGAGCACTTAAATATAATGGATATGGTGATAATGAAATAGATAAACTTAAAAATGGTCTACCAAACCTTCAAGTTCATATTGAAAACTCGAAAAAATTTACTTCACATATAATTGTATGTTTAAATAAATTTGATAGCGATACAGATGAAGAAATAGAAATAGTTAAAAATTATTGCGATGATAACTTGGTACAATTTTCTATTTGTGAAACTTATTCAATGGGTGGAATAGGGGCTATTGCCTTGGCTGATAAAGTAAAAGAGATTTGTTCAAAAGAAAGAGATTTTAAACTATTATATGATGAGAGCCTTTCAATAACTGAAAAAGTAGAGATAATTTGTAAACAAATTTATCATGCAAGTAAAGTTAATTATACTGATACTGCTCTTAGAAATATTGAATTTATAAATAAAATTGGAGAAGCAGAGCACCCTGTTTGTATTGCTAAAACTCAATATTCTATTAGTGATGATCCTAAAAAATTAGGATTCCCTAAAGATTTTGAGGTATTGGTACGTGATGTTAAACTTCAAAATGGAGCAGGTTTTATAACTGTTTATTTAGGTAAAATACTTACTATGCCTGGTCTTCCAAAAAGTCCTAATTATGAAAAAATTGATTTAGATGATTCACTTAAAATAACAGGTTTATTTTAAAATAAAATGTCCATAATATTATTGGTGATATTATGGATTTTTTAGGTCTGTTTATAAAATCTTTTGGTTCTATAGTAGTATTATATATTCTTACTAAAATGCTTGGAAGAAAACAAATTGGACAACTTAATTTATTTGATTATGTAATTGGTATTTCTATAGGTAACGTTGTAGCAGAAATGTCTGTTAATAAAGAAGTTGCTTTTTGGGATGGTGTATACGTAATGGTTATTTATGCACTTATTGCTCTTTTTATTTCCTATATTACTACTAAAAGTATATGGATAAGAAGATTCATTGGTGGTGTTCCTGTTGTACTTATAGAAAATGGTAAAATAATCGAGTCCGCGATGAAAAAAACAAAACTTGATATAAATGATTTAATGGAAGAAGCTAGAATAAATGGTTATTTTGAACTTTCCGAAATTGAATTTGCTATAATGGAAGACAATGGAAGAATTAGTTTTTTACCGAAAAGTAAATATAAACCACTTACCCCAAATGATATGAAACTTAAACCACCTTATAAAGGTCTTACAGCAAACGTGGTAATTGATGGTGTAGTTATGGAAAACAACTTAGAATATTTTAATAAAGATAAAAAATGGCTTTCAACGAGACTTAAGAAAATGGGTTATGATGATGTTACTTCTTTGTTACTTGTTACGTGTAATACTAATGAAGAACTTACTGTATATGAAAAAAATGTTAAAGAGTTAAAAAAAGGATGCTTAGAATGAGTTAAGCATCTTTTCTTGTAAGTTTTTCCTGGATAATAAAATCATTTATTTCAATTTCGTTTGGTATATATGTTCCGTCTTCTTTTTTTGTTAGAAAATGTTCTTTAAGATTATTTATATATTTTAACTTTTCTATTTTATCATTTTTACTTTTAAATATAATTCTTTTTATAAAATCTTGTAATAAGATAGAAAACTCTAATTTATCTTTAAAATTTTCTTCTATGAATTTTGTATATAATTTATCATATGTTTCTATATTGCTAGCAAAGTTTTCATATATTCCATAGGGATAATTTTTGGTTAATAAATTTATTACTGTCTCCCAGTCTTTTGACTTTTTATATTTGTTGTAAGTTATTTGCTTATTTTTTTCAAGAATATTCAAAAAATCTTTAATATTTACATTTATTTCTTTATTTATGGTAGCATTTTTATTAGTTATCCAAGTTCTATTTAAAGGACCTAGCATTTCTGGTTTAGTAAAATTATTATCATCATATATATATAATGTAATATTTTTGCTTTTTATTCTGTTTGAAAGTTCATTTTCAACTCTTTCGTCTATTTCATAGCATCCTTGATATTTTTTATTTTTGTCTAAGTTTTCTTTAATATTTATAATGACTTTATTTTGATCGGTGAATATTCCATATAGTAAAGCTTTTATTGGATTATCAAATGCATAAGATTGTTTTCCTTTTGTCGTGCTGTAGACTTTCTTTGGCGAGTATTTTATAGATGACTCTGCAATGGCAGAAAGCTTTTCTTTATCATCAAAATCTAAACTTTTAATATCTTCTATCATCTTTAAAATAGGAAAGTATGTATTCATTATACTTTCATAATTTTTAATTTCTTTATCTAATTCGATATTTTTCATAATATATCACCTTATAGTTATTGTATCATGAATACTTTTTATTTAAGTATAAAAAAACAAATTAGTAAACACTAACTTGTTTTTTTAACTTTTAATTATTCATTTACGTATTCATTTAATGGTTTTACTTTATACATAGGCTCAGCCATTTGATCTGTTGTAATAAATCCTGGTTTAGCATTTATTACATCAGGAATTCTATTTACTACTGTTGCACATGTAAGTTCTACTGTCTTAGGACGTGCTACTACAATGGTAGTATCTGGTTCTCCATATATAGTCCATTCATTTTTGTCATAATCTTCTTTTGAATATACTTTACCAATACATTCAGATTCAATAGTAATTCCTTCTTTTGTTGTAGTTGTAACAACGGCACTCATACCAGTGGCATTTCCTTTAGGAATTGTCATGTTAAGAGTTGTAGAATCTAAATCTTCTTTATATGTTTGAGGTACACATTTTTGAGTTTGACTTGTTACTGTTAAC
Organism: uncultured Bacilli bacterium; assembly: GCA_934100165.1. Taxonomy (GTDB): domain Bacteria; phylum Bacillota_I; class Bacilli_A; order RF39; family UBA660; genus RUG13868. The sequence goes on along the minus strand of CAKOPN010000003.1, from coordinate 25,213 downwards.
CCAAGTTTTTCTGCAAGCCATCCGTTAACATTCCACATGTATGATGGTAGATATTCCCCTTTGTTGATTATTTCATTTCTTTCTTCATCAGAAATTTTATCAACACTAGCAACTTGTTCATCAAATTCTTCAAGAGTAAGGCCTGCACCATGAGCTTTTGCAAGTGCAATACCATATTCTTCTACATTATAACTTGAACTACCTTTAATTTTAGTAATCCTTTGAGTTGATGCTCCAATAGCACTAATTAACTCACCCCAGTAAATATCTTGATATCCACTGCCTGTTATTGTACAACCAGTTTCTTTTGCAATAGTGTTTATTGCTTTAACTGATACAGGATTTGAATTCATTGGGAAGAAAGCCTCTTCACAAGTAGTAATTGCATTGATTCCAAGTCTTGCACAAAGTTCAAGAGATTCATAAACATCGTTAAATAAACTCATTGTTGTTACAATACAAATATCAGGTTTTACTTCTTTCAACATTTTTTCAGCATCTTGGATTGAAGTAATTGTAACCCCAGTTTTTTCTCCACCAAGTACAGTGTTTATGTCTTTGCCAATTAGTTCAGGATTTATATCAATTGCTCCTACTAATTCACATCCTTTTTCAAGCACATATCTCATTGTATATAGTGCCATTTTTCCAACACCATATTGTACTACTTTAATTTTTCTATTCATATATCCTCCTATAATTTGATATTATATTATTTATTTTTATTAGTCAATAAATTAAATTTTCAAATTTTGTATAAACGTAAAGAAATGTGAATAATATTACTAATTTATAATCATAATATAATGTCACTTGGATGGTGATGGAGTGGGAAAGCATCTTAAGAAGTGGTGCTTTTTTTATGTTGCATTTTTTTCATATATGATATAATATTTAGTAGTTATAAAGGAGGCCTTTACATGGATAAATTAACACGTGAAGAAGTAGAGCATGTAGCAGATTTAGCAAAGCTTGCTTTAACAGAAGAAGAAATAGAAAAATATAGAGTTGAATTAAAACAGTTAATTGATGATATAGACAAAGTTAAAGATATTAAGAACTATGATGAAGACTTTTTAATAGCTCCTTTTTCTAGAGATGCTGAATTAAGAAGTGATGAAAAAGGTGAAATGTTGGATTATAAAGTAGCTATGGAAAATGTACCACATAAGAGTGGTAATTTTGTGGAAGTTCCGGTGATGTTAAATGAGTAAATATTTAGATTTGAGTTTGGTAGAAATAAATGAATTATTAAAAAGCAAAAAGATAAAACCTAAGGATTTAGTCTTAGAAGCTTTTGATAGAATTGAAGCAAATAAAGATTTAAATGCTTTTATTACTTTGGATAAAGAAGGTGCTTTGAAAAGAGCTGAAGAGTTAGAAACAAAAGATGTGGATAACATTCTTTTTGGTCTTCCAATAGCTGTTAAAGATAATATTTGTACTAAGGGGTTAAGAACTACTTGTGCGTCTAAAATACTTGAAAATTTTATACCTATTTATAATGCTACTGTTGTGGAAAAAATAAATGCAAACAATATGATTATAATTGGTAAGACTAATATGGATGAATTTGCTATGGGGTCTACTAGTAGAACTAGTCATTTTGGCGCTCCAAAGAATCCATGGAACAAAAATAGAATTAGTGGAGGATCTTCTGGAGGTTCTGCATCATGTGTTGCGTCAAGAGTTGTTCCTTTTGCTCTTGGAAGTGATACTGGAGGTTCAATTAGACAACCTGCTAGTTACTGTGGAATAGTTGGTATGAAACCTACATATGGACGCATTTCAAGGTTCGGTTTAGTAGCATTTGCATCAAGTTTGGATCAAATTGGTCCGATGACAAGAAATGTTTATGAAAATGCGATACTTTTGAACATGCTTTGTGGAAAAGATTCTAAGGATTTAACAAGTGCAGATAAAGAAAAAGAAGATTTTACTCGTTTAATTGGAAAAGATATTTCTGGTATGAAGATAGGAATTCCTAAGTATTTTGTTAGTGGTGATGTAGTTTCTAAAGAAGTTTTAGATAAATTTAATGAAACTGTTGAACTTTTGAAAAAATGGGGATGTGAAGTTGAATACATAGATGTTGACTTTATTGAAAATGCTGTAACACTTTATCAGATTATTGCAATGGGTGAAGCTAGTAGTAACCTTGCTAGATTTGATGGCGTTAGATATGGTTATTCTTGTGAAGCACCTAAAAATCTAGAAGAACTTTATAAGAAAACAAGACAAGAAGGTTTTGGAGAAGAAGTTAAAAGAAGAATAATGGTTGGTTCTTTCTTACTTAGTGGAGAGAATGCTAAAACATATTATGATAAAGCGCTTTCTATAAGAGATGATATGAGAAAAAGTTTCTTGGAAAACTTTAAAAAATATGATCTAATAATAGGGCCTACAACAACAACTGTTGCTTATGGACTTGATGAAAATCTAACGGATCCTTCAAAAACTTTTATGGATGACGTTTTAGTAATTCCTGTTAATATGGCAGGACTTCCTGGGCTTAACTTACCTATAGGATTTAATAAAGATAATATGCCAATAGGACTTCATATTATTGGTAACAGTTTCGATGAAGCGACTATTTATAAGTTTGCATCATTTGTTGAAAATAAACTTAATTTATCATTAAATCCAGGAAAGGAGGAAAAATAACATGGGAGAATACAAGACTACTGTAGGAATAGAAGTTCACACAGAACTTAAGACACAAACAAAGCTTTTTTCGAACAGCGCAAATACTTATGGAAAAATGGCTAATACTTGTACGAATGTAATTGATCTTGGATATCCTGGTGTTCTTCCTACTTTGAATGAATATGCAATTGAACTTGCTTTACGTACTGCTTTAGTACTTAACTGCAAGATAAATAAAAGAATGCATTTTGATAGAAAAAATTACTTTTATCCAGATAATCCAAAAAATTATCAAATTACACAGAATAGAACTCCTATTGGTGTAGATGGTTATGTGGAAATAGAGACAAGTAAAGGTAAAAAGAAAGTTAAAATTCATGATATTCATATAGAAGAAGATACTTGTAAAAGTATTCATACTGAAAATAAGTCTTTACTTGATTTTAACCGTGCTGGAGTTCCACTTGTAGAAATAGTAACAGATCTTGGAATGAATAGCAGTGAAGATGCTATGGCTTATCTTGAAAAACTTAGAGAACTTCTTTTATATGCTGGTGTTTCAGATTGTAAAATAGAAGAAGGAAGCATGAGATGTGACTGTAATGTTTCTGTTAGTAAGACAGATAAACTTGGAACTAAAATAGAAGTTAAAAACATTGGTTCAATAAGTAATGTTGGACTTGCTATTGAATATGAGGAAAAAAGACAATCTAGACTTTTAGAAGAAGGAAAAACTTTAAAAGAAGAGACTAGAAGATTTGATGATAAAACTTCAAGTACTGTTTTAATGCGTGTTAAGGAAACTGGAAACGATTATAGATATTTTCCAGAACCTGATATTCCTTTTGTAGAACTTACAGATGAATTTATTGAAAAAGTTAGAGCATCACTTCCTATGTCTTATGATAAAAGAAAAGAAATTTATTTAAGCCGTGGAATAAGTGAAATAAATGCTAAAAAGATACTTCAAAATATGCCTCTATCAGATTATTTAAATAAGTATATAGATAAAAATATTAACTTAGTAATTGCTAGTAACCTTTTACTTGGAGATATAGCAGCATATTTGAATAAGTATGAGATGACTCTTGATAAAACGCATCTTACTGATGACAAATTTATTGATGTTGTTAATAAGTTAGATAGTGGAAAAATCAATAGTAAGATTTTTAAAACTATTTTAGATGATATTATGGAAACTGATGTTTCAGTGGAAAAAGTACTTTCTGATCATGATGTTAAGAGTATGAGTGAAGAAGAACTTGTTCAAATAATTAAAAACGTTCTTGAGGAGAATGAAAAGCTAGTAAATGATTACAAAGCTGGGAATGAAAGGGTAATAAAAGCTATTATGGGGCTTATAATGAAGGAAACTCGTGGTAATGCTAACCCTAAAGATGTAACCGATAATTTAAAAAAATTGCTTGATTAAATGAAAGATGTTCTTTCATTTTTTTCATTCTTTATTATTATAATATAGTGATATTTTGTTAATTAAAATTGATTATTGCTATATTTTAGTATATAATTAGAGTACCGAGGTGTTGATATGAATTATATTAAAAAACATAAGCTTACTTGCTTTATAATACTTGCTTATACAATTGTTATAGTTTTTGGCTTTGTAATATATAAAATGTTTTTAGGAAATAGTGGACTTCCTGTTTATGGAGATAGGCTTGATGATATTCAAAGTGTTCCAATAGAAGAGGAGAAATATAGTAAAATTCAAGAAGAAATAGGTGCAGTTGATTATGTTATAAAAGTTGATAAACCTGTTCTTAAAGGAAGAATTTTTAATGTATACATAACAGTTGGCGACAATGTTCAAATTGCAAATGCAAAAGCTCTTGCTACTAGAATTACTGGAATACTTTCTGAAGAACAACTTAAACTTTATGATGTTCAGGTTTTCATCAATAAGGATTACAAATGTACACTTAATGCAACTGGTGAAATGGATGAGGATGGAAACTTTACTAGTGATGTGGTAGTTTCTTTTGCTAGCGACTTGTCTAAAAATAGTGAAGCTGAATCATTTGGTATTGGTAAAAGTGAAAAAGTTGATTATAACAGTGAACAAAAAATTGAAATAAAAGATGATGGCGAATATGTTATATATGGTTACACTAAAGATAAAGTTGGTGCAACTAGTTGTAGTGTTAAAGTAGTTAAAAAAAGTAGTGAAAATAAAAATAGTGTTAGTACTATAACAAGTGCTACAAGTAATAGTTTCCCTATAATTGGTTATCTAAGAAGAAATACAAAAGATTTTGTTTGGACTAAAGATAGATAGAGGTGAGCTTAAGTGAAAATGAAGAAAAAATGGATAATTATTATTCCATTGGTAATTGCAATACTTGTTTTTGCAGGACTTTATTATATTTTTAATAGAGAAGATAAGAATTCATTTACAATTTCCGAAAATAAATGGATTAAAGAACATTCTTCTACGATAATAGATTTTAATATTTTGAATGATTATCCTGTTTTTGGAGAAAATGGTGTATTTAGAGAATTCATAAACAAATTTAGTGAAGACACTGGTTTTGAATTTAATATTGTTCCGTATTTAAAGGAAAGTGAAGTAAATTCGACAGGTTATCGATTTAGACTTTTAAATAATAATGATAACCTTGGAGAAAATGATATTTTATTACAAGACGATGTTTATGTACTTATGGGAAAAGATTCTAACAAATATGATTCTATTAAGGAAATACCAACAGTAACAATTGGTATATTATCATCTGATTCTGATGAAGTTATATATTATTTAAAAAGCAATAGTTCAATTAAATATAAAACTTATGATTCTTCTGATGATATGTTTTCTGATTATGAAAGCGGTTCTGTTGATAATATTATTATTCCAAACACAATGTATTTAAATAAAACAATTACTTCAGATAAATATAATATACAATATGTGTTTACAGAGTTAAAAAAGAAAATAGTATTAACACTTGCAGATGGTAATGATAATCAAAAAATGAATACAATCGTTAGAAAATATTTTAACAATTTTAAAAAGAATTATTATGTAGAAATGTATAATAGTAGTTTACTTAATTATTATGTATCAGCATTTAAAGTTAATGATAAAGAAAAGGCAGAATTTTTAACTAAAACTTATGTATATGGTTATGTTGAGAATTATCCATATGAAGTAAAAGAAAAAAATAGTTTAAGTGGTATTGCTGCAGAATATGTTAAGAGAATGGTTCGTCTTGGAAATTCAGACTTTATAACATACAAAAAATATGATTCTATAGAAGCTTTAAAGAAGGCTATAGAACAAAAAGAAGTAGATATTTATTTCAATTATTTTGATTATGAAAACTCAGCATATTTAGCTACTAAATCACCTTTTGTTGAAAAGTTTGTGGTATTAGCAGACGTCAGTGATAATTATGTAGTAAATACATTTGAAGCAATGAAGTCAGAAAAGGTTTCAATAGTTGAAGGTAATGCAATTTATAATTATTTTAAAGACAATAGCAAAGCTTCTTTAGTACCTTTTGAAAATTTAAATAAAATGTTAAAAGGTAGTGATGGTAACTTAGTTGTTGTAGATAAAGAAATTTATAACTACTATAAAAATAGCAAATTTAAGAATTATGAAGTTTTATTTGAGTCAAAAATTACTAGTGATTACAAATTTATGGTTAAAAACGAAACTGATAACCAGGTATTTTATAAAATATTTAATTATATAATTGGTACAAATTCTTATTATAATTATAGAAATGCTGGTATGAATAGCTTGAATTTATCTATGCTTGAAAAGAGCTCTTTTGAAGAGTTGTATATAGTAATTCTTACAATAATTTTCTTACCACTTATAGTACTTTTACTTTTATTCTTATTTCTTAAAAGAAGAAAGAAAATTAAGAAAGTTAATAAAGAAGAACGTAGAAAATATACAGATATGCTTACATCACTTAAAAACAGAAACTATCTTAACTATAACATGAAACAGTGGAATGAAAGTAAAATTTATCCACAGGCTATTATAATTATTGACCTTAATAATGTTAAATATGTTAATGATAATTATGGACATGAAAATGGTGATAAACTTATTGTTGGTGCTGCAAGTATTCTTATCAATACACAACTTGAGAACAGTGAAATAATAAGAAGTGATGGTAATGAATTTTTGATTTATTTAGTTGGTTATAGTGAACAGCAAACATCTACTTATGCTAAAAAACTTACTAAAGAATTTAAAAATTTACCATATGGATTTGGTGCAGCAGTAGGTTATAGTATGATTACAGATGAGATTAAAACTATAGATGATGCTATAAATGAAGCAACTTTGGAAATGAGAAGAGACAAAGAAGAATACAAGTAAAGTTAGAGTGATTATATGAAAAATAAAATTAAAATATTTTTTAAAACTTTATATGAAATAGTAAATAGGCCAGAAATGGAGGTTTTGCCTGGACATTTGGCCTTTTACTTTATGATGATGTTAATACCACTTCTTACTCTTTTAGGTAGTATTTTAACTAATTTTGAGCTTGTATCTACTTCTATTTCTCAAGTTATTTATGGTCATCTACCTAGTAGTATTGCTGATATTGTTATATCAGTATCAAGACAGGATGTTTCAAATTTGAGTTTGTGGATAATTCTTGTTCCAACTTTGATTTTAGCTTCTAATGGAACATACTCTATGATTATTACTTCAAATTCAGTTTATAAAGTAAGACCTAAAGGTAATGTGATACTTGCATATATAAAAGATAGAACCAAGGCATTTATAATGCTTGTTGTACTTATCTTTATATTTTTGTTCTTGATATTGGTACCTACACTTGGAAACGTAATTTTCAAAATAATTGGTAATATAGTTACAAATGAGAACATTGTTAATAATACATATTATATTTTATTTAAAATACTTAAGTACCCTGTTACTTTCTTATTTGTATTTTTATCTATTAAGGTGCTATATGTTATGGCACCAGATACAAAAATTAAAATGAAAGACACTAATATAGGAGCATTTTTTACTTCTCTTACTTGGATTATAGTGACGTTAGGATATTCTTATTACATACAATATTTTTCAAGTTATGAAACTTTTTACGGTGGACTTTCTAGCCTTTTATTTTTAATGCTTTGGATATATTTACTCTCATATATGTTTGTTTTAGGCATTGCTCTTAATGCTTCAAAAGCAAGAGGAGAGTTACAAAAGATAGAAGAAAATGACAAATAATTTTACTTCTTTTCTTTTTAGTTGTATAATTAAGTGGCTATGTTGCATGAAATGAGGTAGTTTTATGAAAAAAAATAGTAAAAAGAAAAAAAATAAAGTAAATAATAATTTAAAAAATATGATAAATAAAGAAGAAAAAAAAGCGGAAAAAGAAGTGAAAATAACTAGTGATAATGTAGATACACCTACTAGAAAAAAAAGAACTTTTTTTAGCAAAGTAAAAAGTTATTATCGTAAATTAAAAGAAAATCCTAGAGAAACATTCCGTTACATGTGGGATGCTACTAAAAAGTACTGTTTTAACAATAAAATGTTTATACTATTTGTATTTATAAATGTTTTAAACTCTTTTTTACTTAGAGTTTTAACTGTTAATATAGGTGGAGATTTGCTTGATTTTCATCCTTTCTTAGCTGATTTTTCTTTTATTGTAATAGTTGGTTCTTTTTCGTACTTCATGTCTAAGAGAGCTAAATACATATATTTACTTGTTTGGACAATAATTCTTTCAGTTATATGTATGATAAATTCTTCTTATTATACATTTTATACATCTTTCTCTTCAGTTTCACTTTTGTCTACAGCTAGATTTATAACTGCTGTTGGCGATGCTGTTGTGGAAAATGTATTACAACCAAAAGATTTAATATATATGATTATGCCTATTGTGTTCATTTTCTTTAATGTACATTATAAAAAGAGTGGCTATTATACTAGAAGTGGCTTTTTAGTTAAATCAAAGAAAAAAGCTACAACAACTCTTGCTGTAGGCGTAATTAGTTTAGCTATTTTTGCTACAACTCTTACAGGTACTGATATTGGTAGACTTACTAAACAGTGGAATCGTGAATATATTGTTATGAGATTTGGTATATATGTATATCATGTTAACGATTTAATAAAAAGTGTTGAACCAAAACTTGCTGCACTTTTTGGATATGATAATGCTATGAAAGAATTTAAAGAATTCTATAGTACAAAAGTAAAGAGTGCACCAAACGAGTATACAAATATATTTGAAGGAAAAAATATTATTGGAATTCATGCCGAAAGTATGCAAAATTTTGTGATTGGAATGAAATTTAATGGTGTAGAAGTTACTCCTAATTTAAACAAACTTGCTGCTAGTGGAATGTATTTTGATAATTTCTATACACAAGTTAGTGTTGGTACAAGTAGTGATACAGAGTTTACATTGAGTACATCTTTAATGCCTGCTAATATAGGTACGGCTTTCACTGATTATGCAGATAAAACTTTTGTTGCAATGCCACAATTACTTAAAGAAAAAGGATATTATACATTTGCAATGCATGGCAATAATGCTGATTATTGGAACAGACGTGTAATGCATAAAAATCTTGGTTATGATGAACTTATTGCCAAGGCAGATTTTAATATAGATGAAGTTATTGGATTAGGTTTATCTGATGTATCATTCTTTAAACAAGCTGTACAAAAGTTAGTAAAAATAAATGAAGAACACAGTAAATTTTATGGAACATTTATTATGCTTACTAATCATACACCTTTCTCCGAAACTGATAAATATGGAGATTTTGATGTTAGTATAAAAGAACAAGTTGTTAATCCAGAAACAGGTATGACTGAAGAAGTAGTATACCCTTATATGGAAGGAACAAAACTAGGCAATTATTTGAAATCAGTACACTATGCTGATTATGCTTTAGGAGTATTTTTAGAAGAGCTTGAGAAAAATGGACTTTTAGAGAATACGGTAATTGTTTTATATGGAGATCATGATGCTCGTCTTCCTGAATCTGATTATGTTAGACTATATAATTATGATAAAAAAACTGATGGAGTATTAAGTGAAGATGATCCAAATTATGTAGATTTCAATGAATATAGTTATGAACTTAATAGAAAAGTACCACTTATTATTTGGTCAAAAGATGGAAAAAGTCAAAAGATTAGTAATGTAATGGGAATGTATGATTTATCTGTTACACTTGGAAATATGTTTGGATTCTATAATAAATATGCCCTTGGACATGACATATTTGATATAAAAGATAAAAATATAGTTGTTTTCCCTAATGGTAACTGGTTAACTAATGACGTTTACTATAATAGCCAAAAAGGAGAATCATATATCCTTAATAATTCTGTAATAAGCAATGAGGAAATTGAAAAAAATACAAAGTATACAGATAAAATACTTTCAGTATCCAATCATATTTTGGTATTTGATTTGATAAAGAATTCTAATAAAACTACAGTAAATGAAACTGATATAATAAAAGGAAATTAAATATGAAAAAAAGTAATAAAAAGTTTATTTGGTTAGTATTGATAATTGTAGTTGTGTGTGCTGTACTTATTTATGCTTTATTCTTTAAAAAAGAAAAAGCTGTGATAACTGAAGTAAAAGTTATTGATAATATAGATAAGTATGATTATGTTTTGTATGAAAACAAAACTAAACTTTATAATGAAAATTTTGAAAATCTTAAGGCAGTACTTAATAGTGAAACTGTTGATTATGATGAATATGCAAAAGTTATTTCTAAATTATTTGTTATTGATTTTTATGATTTAGATAGTAAAGTTACTAATACTGATATTGGTGGTTTACAATTTATTTACCCAACAGAGAAAGATTCATTTGTAAATGCAAGTAAAAATACTATGTATAAGTATATAGAAAGTAATGTTTATGGCAATAGAAAAGAAAAACTTCCTAGTGTTAAATCTGTGGAAGTTACAAACTTAAAAAATGAAAAGTTTGAAAGTGAGAAAGTTTCTGATGAAAATGCTTATATAACAACATTATCAGTTGATTATGTAGTTGATTTGGAGTATCCTAAAGAAGTTACTTTAACTATTGTTCATAGTGATAATAAATTATATATAGTAGAAGTTAAATAGGTTATAAACCTATTTTTTTGGAGGTTTTATATGGATAGAGTAATAATGATTAAATATGGAGAACTTACTACTAAAAAGGGAAATAGAAACTTTTTTGTTAATGCTTTATATAAAAGTATAAAAGATAAACTTAGTGGATATAATGTAAATATATCTAGAGATTTATCTCGTATGTATATTGAATTTGATAATAACGAACTTGATAGTATTTTAAAGAGAATCAATAATATCTTTGGTATTCATGGTTATTTAGTAGCTTATAAAGTTTTATCTGATGTAGAGGTTATTAAAAATACGGTTCTTGATGTTGTAAACAATGAAAAATTTGATACTTTTAAAGTTGAAACAAAAAGAAGTGATAAGACTTTTCCAATTCAAAGTACAGAATTTTCTAGACAAATTGGAGGTTTAGTACTTAAAAATACTAAAGATAAAAAAGTAGATGTAAAAAATCCTGATTTACTTTTAAATATTGAAATTAGAAAAGATTATACTTATATTTATACTAATCAATATGAAGGACTTGGTGGATATCCAAATAATACTTTGGGCAAAGCAATGCTTATGCTTAGTGGTGGAATAGATTCTCCAGTTGCATACTATCTTGCTTTGAAACGTGGTATTCATGTTGAAGCTGTTTACTTTGAAGCTATACCGCATACTAGTCTTGAGGCAAGGGAAAAAGTAATAAGTTTATGTAAAAAACTTTCTGTTTATACTAATAATGTTAAACTTCATATTGTGCCATTTACTATGCTTCAAGAAGAAATCTATAAAAAATGTGATCCAGAATATATTATTACTATTATGCGTAGAATGATGTATCGTATTACAGAAAGACTTGCTAGAAGAAAAGGTGCACTTGCTATTGTAAATGGTGAATCAGTAGGACAAGTTGCAAGTCAAACACTTACTAGTATGAACGTAATCAATAATGTTACTAATTTTCCTGTTATAAGACCAGTTGCGTGTCTTGATAAACTTGAAATTATTGATATTGCTAAAAAAATTGATACATATGATATTAGTATTTTGCCATATGAAGATTGCTGTACAGTTTTTGTTCCTGAACATCCTGTTATAAATCCTGATTTAAGTTATGCAAAAAGCGAAGAAGAGAAAATTGATTATGAATCAATAATTAGAGACATTATGCATAACATAAAAACAATTACAATTAAAGAAAATGATGAAGATGAATTTAAAGAATTATTATAGGTAAAAATTACCAACATAAATAATGTATGATTTGTTAAATTTTTCACATCCTATGAATGTATAGGAGGTGAAACAAATGAATAACAACAAAGATACAATGAAAATGAGAGTACCTGGTGCTAAACAAGCTATCGATAAGATGAAATATGAAATAGCTAATGAATTTGGTGTAAACCTTGGACCAGATGCTACTTCACGTGCTAATGGTTCAGTTGGTGGAGAAATCACAAAAAGATTAGTTCGTCAAGGAATGAATCAATTAGGTGGAAGTGCTAATAGTAATTTCTAATTGATATAAATAAGTTAAAATAGATAACGGTCAAATGTTATCTATTTTTTGTTTACTGTAATTAGCAATTGTGCTACAATTTTATCATAGGAGGAGTGTAAGAATGGATGGAAAAATAGTAAATGAAAATGGAGAAACAAAATCAAAAAATATTATAATAATTGTTATGTGTATTTTAATTATCGCCATGTCAATGTTTATTTTATTTAAATTAAACTCAACTGAAAAGTGTACAAGTAATGATGAGAAAACTGATAATAATCAAAGCCCTTCAGTAACAGATTTAGTTACAATTTCAGATGAAACAGCAACTAAAGCTGAAAAAATAGCAAATACATTTGAAAAAGACATTGAATCTATTACTGCTGGCCTTGCTGATAATTCTTCAAGTTTTTATAAAGAATTTAATAATATGTCTGATTATTATACACAAAAACTTGTTTATCTTTATGTAGATGACTCACAAAAGCAAATTCATCAAAGTACTGGTGGAACTGATCCTTGTTCTACAAGTGGAAGTGGTGTATGTGTGATAGTTTCAAAAAGTGCTATTGATGCTGCAGCTAAGGAAATGTTTAACTTTAATGAATTCAAATATGATCAAAAATTAGTTAATGATAATTATTATGTTCAAAACAGTGGTGATATTTCTGCATTTTCTGTAAGTTCACCAAAAAAAATCTCACTTTCTATTGATCCTGCTACAAAGAATGTAGTGTATATTAAATCGTATAGTGTTAGTAATGCAGATTTTGATACTTTATATGTTGTTTATACCTTAAAGCTAGGTCAAAATAATAATTACTATTTGTATTCAGCAATGTGGTCTAAATAATTTGATTATTTGTGTTAATGTTTTTAAAAGTTACCAATGTTACTTGTTGGTAACTTTTTTATAGTCATTTTTTCTTCACAAATAAGGCATTGTTTGATAAAATATAGATATTGAAAAGAGGGATATTATGAAAATTATGTCAATTAATGCTGGTAGCAGCTCACTTAAGTTCTCTTTATTTGATATGGCAAATGAAGAAGTTCTTATATCTGGCTTATTTGAAAGAATAGGTATTGAAGGTAGCTGTTATACTTTAAAATACAAAGGAGACAAAATTAAGGTAGAAACTGAACTTCCTGATCATGCAGTTGCAGTTAAAATCTTAATTGAAAAATTATTAGAGTTACAAGTTATATCTAATATAGAAGAAATCGAAGGAGTAGGTCATAGAATAGTTCATGGTGGAGATAAGTATACTGAATCTGTTATGGTTACTGATGAAGTCGTAGATGACATTATAAGATTTAGTGATTTTGCACCACTTCATAACCCTGCTCATGCTATATGTATTAAAGCTTTTAGAGAAGTTTTACCAAAAACTCCAATGGTTGTTGTATTCGATACTGCTTTCCATCAAACTATAGCTAAAGATAGATTCTTATATCCAGTTCCATATCATTGGTATGAAGATTACCATGTAAGAAAATATGGTGCACATGGTACATCACATAGATATATTGCTATAAAACTTGCTGAAGAACTTGGAAGAGATGATTTAAATATTATTTCATGCCATTTAGGAAATGGTGGAAGTATTACTGCAATTAGTAATGGTAAATGTGTTGACACTTCTATGGGATTTACTCCACATGCTGGTATTATGATGGGAACTAGAAGTGGTGATATCGATGTTTCAATAGTACCTTATGTAATGGAAAAAGAAGGTAAGAGTGCTAATGAAATTATGAATGATTTAAATAAAAAATCAGGATTCCTTGGAATTAGTGAACTTAGTAGTGATTCACGTGATATTGAAAATGGTATTAAAGAAGGAAATGAAAAATGTATTTTAGCTCAAAAAATGTATATCAATTCAATAGTTAAATATATAGCTCAATATTATGTCTTACTTGGAAAAGTAGATGCTTTAGTATTTACTGCTGGAATTGGTGAAAATAGTCCTGAAACAAGACTTGCAGTTGTAGAAGCACTTGCACCTTTAGGTATTAAAATAGATGCACTTAAAAATAACGTTAGAGGTAAATTTACTCAAGTTAATGCGGATGACTCAACGTGTGAAATATATGTTCTTCCTACTAATGAAGAGCTTATGATAGCAAAGGATACTTTAGATATTATAAATAGATAGGAAAGTTGTAATGTTAGAGAATATTTATAGAAAGATTAAAGAATATAATACAATAGTAATTGCAAGGCATATTGGTGTTGATCCAGATGCACTAGGAAGTCAATTATCTTTAAAATTATCTATTCAAAATACTTTTAAAGATAAAAAAGTGTATGCAGTTGGAATGAAAAGCTCTAGATATAATTATTTTCCTAGATTAGATAAGTTTACTAATAGTAATAAAGATGCACTTTTAATTGTAGTGGATACACCAGATAAGAAAAGAATAGATATAGATGATTTGGATAGTTACACTGAAATATGTAAAATTGATCACCATCCTTTTATTGAAAAATTTGGTGATAATGAGTATATAGATACTGAAGCTTCTAGTGCTTCAGAGTTAGTACTTAAATTTATTCAAGATAATAAAATGTACATAGATGAAGAAGTAGCTAAATATATATTTTTAGGTATTGTATCTGACACTAATAGATTTTTATTTAATACTACATATAAAACATTTCAAATAGTGTCTTGTTTGGTTAAAGATTATAAACTTGATGTTGAAAAACTATATCAAAGCCTTTTTATGAGACCACTTAGTGAAATTAGATTTCAAGGATATATATCACTCAATATGAAAGTTACAAATAATCACTTAGCATATATTATTCTTGATAATAATATTATGAAAGAATATGGCGTTGATGCAAGTTCTGCTGGTAATATGATAAATAACTTTAATAGTATTGAAGAAGTTCTTGTATGGGTAACGGTATCTGAAGATGTAAAAAATAATATAATTAAATTTAATATAAGATCTCGTGGCCCTGTTGTTAACACAGTAGCGGAAAAATACCATGGTGGTGGACATAAGTTTGCATGTGGTGTTAGACTTAACAAAATGGATGATGTCATGAATGTAATAAATGATCTTGATGATGTATGTAAAGATTATATTGAGAAAGAGGGTATAATTTAAGATGAAGTTTAGTGATGTTAACTTGTACGTTAGTGCGGTTAGAAGAAGTCAATACCCAGAAAACAACTTACCAGAATTTATTTTACTTGGACGTAGTAATGTCGGTAAAAGTAGTTTTATGAATACAATTGTTAATAGAAAAAATTTGGCTAGAATATCTTCTAGGCCAGGTAAAACTAGTACACTTAACTTTTATAATATTGACAATAGTTTTTATTTAGTAGATGTTCCTGGATATGGTTATGCAGATACAAGCAAAGAAGAAATTAGAAAGTTTGGCCTTATGGTTGAAGAATATCTTGAAAAAAGAAAACAACTTAAAAGAGTATTTTTGCTTGTTGACTTTAGACATAAACCTAGTAATGATGATGTTTTAATGTATAATTTTTTGAAATACTATCAACTTCCAGTTACAATAATAGCTACAAAGGTTGATAAGGTAAGTGCCAAGGATAAGG
Organism: uncultured Bacilli bacterium; assembly: GCA_934100165.1. GTDB lineage: Bacteria > Bacillota_I > Bacilli_A > RF39 > UBA660 > RUG13868. The sequence goes on along the minus strand of CAKOPN010000003.1, from coordinate 9,369 downwards.
ATAAAAACATAAAACAAATTAAAGATGCACTTGATATAGTTGTTGGCGACAATATTGTTCTTTTCTCTAGCCTAAGTAAATATGGAAGAGAAGAAGTAATATCTATAATTGAAAATGTTATTACTAATCAAATGTTGCAAATAAAAAGTGGAGAGTAGAAATACTCTTTTTTTCTTTCAAAAAAAATTTAATTACATATCATACATTAGGTGATACCATGAATATAACTATTATCGATGATAATAAGTTTGATATATATGTCAATAATTTATACATTAACTTTAATAGTGATTCTAATGATAATGATAACGAACTTTATGACAATTTGAAAAAAATACTTATCAATGTAAGGAAAAAATATGCGTTAAATATTTTTGGCTTTTATGAGGTAGATATTTTTTATGTAGAAAATTATGCTACTATTTTAAAATTTGTTAAAAAAGATGAAGACTCTATTATGTATAAGAATGTTGATTTAAAAATAATAGAACATGATAGTGACAATGTATATTTTAAGTTTGAAGATTTTCTCCTCAATAAATATTTTAAAAAAATTAGATTTTATAATGGCTATTATTATGCAAATATAAATGATATAAAATGCAAAAACTTTAATTTATTCTTGGAATATTGTGATATTGTAATTGACACTTTTAATGAAATCTCTTCTTGTTCTTTAATTAAATTTTAATAACCCCTTGAAACATTTTTAGTTTAATATTACAATGTAATTGTATAAGATAGTTGGCAGTTATCTTTTTTACGTTATTTATTTTATTTCTTATGTCCAATTATATATACTAAAATATAGGAAAGGAAAAAAATAAAATGAGAAATGGCAATTCAAAAATGATGGCAGTTATAGCATTAGTTATTGCTGTAGTAGGGTTATCAATTGGTTTTGCAGCACTACAAACACAATTAACTGTTAATGGTACTGCAGAAGTAACAGGAGGAACAAAGTGGGATGTTAAATTCGTTACTAGTTCTTTAAATAAAGTTGAAACTGGTAGTGCTACTGGTACTAATCCAACAGTTGCAGCAACAAGTGTTAATGGATTTAAAGCTACACTTTTAAAACCTGGTGATAAAGTAACTTATTATTTCCAAGTAACAAATGCTGGATCATTTGATGCAAAACTTGATAGCATCACGATCGGTACTCCAACATGTTCAACAGCAGCTTTTTGTAGTAACTTAAAGTATACTTTTGCTTATACTACTGCGTCTGGTGGAGTAGCTGGAACAGCTCCTGCTGCTGGTGATACATTAGCAGTTAACGAAACTAAATGGTTAGTTTTATCTGTTGAATATCTTGCATCTGCAGATTCTTCAACACTACCATCAACTACTGTAACAGTAAGTGGTTTATCTGCAACAATGAATTATGTACAAGCATAATTTTAGACATTGATAATGTAAATGACTTTGCATAAAAGTCATTTTTTTTTGAAAAAAAATAAATAATCTCTTGAAAGTATTTCGTTTTGATATTACAATGTAATTGTATAAAATAGTTGGCGGTTATTTTACCAAGTTGATATTGCTAATATTCAACATTGAGTAATCCAATTATGTGTACATAAAATATAGAAAGGAAGAAGAAAATGAAGAATAGCAATTCAAAAGTTATAGCAGTTATAGCATTAGTACTTGCTGTAGTTGGACTATCAATTGGTTTTGCAGCATTACAAACTCAATTAACTATTAATGGTACTGCAGAAGTAACAGGAGGAGCAAAGTGGGATGTTAAATTCGTTACTGGATCTTTAAGCAAAGTTGAAACTGGTAGTGCTACTGGTACTGATCCAACAGTTGCAGCAACAAGTATTACTGGATTAAAAGCTACACTTCTAAAACCAGGAGATAAAGTAACTTATTATTTCCAAGTAACAAATGCTGGATCATTTGATGCTAAAATTGATAGTATCACAATTGGTGAACCTGTATGTTCAACAGCTGCTTTTTGTAGTAACTTAAAGTATACTTTTGCTTATACTACTGATAACGGTGGTGAGGTTGGAACTGTTCCTGCTGTTAACGATACATTAGCAGCTGGAGATACTAAATGGTTAGTTTTATCTGTTGAATATCTTGCATCTTCTGATGCATCAACATTACCAACAGACACTGTAACAGTTGATGGCTTAACAGCAACTATAAATTACGTTCAAAAATAATTTGGTGAATGTGTTTAAAAAGTGACTAGTTAGTCACTTTTTTTGTGCAAAAACCTTTAATTTACACTGAAGAAAAAATATGTTAAAATTATATGCGAGGTGATATTATGAAATTACCAGTTGTTGCGTTAGTAGGTAGACCTAATGTTGGAAAGAGTACTATTTTTAATAAAATCGTTGGTCAAAAAATTTCTATTATTGAAGATACACCAGGTGTAACAAGAGATAGAATATATAGTGAGGCTACATATAATAATTATAAATTTAACATAATTGATACCGGTGGTATAGATATTAGTAACGAAAGATTTAATGATAACATTAAAGTACAAGCCTCAATTGCTATAGATGAAGCTGATATTGTTCTTTTTGTTGTCGACGGTAAAGAAGGTCTTACTGCTAATGATTTTGTTGTAAGAGATATGTTAAGAAAAGCTGCTAAGAAAGTAATTGTTGTTATAAACAAGATAGATACTAACAAATCTATGGAAAATATATATGATTTCTATGAATTGGGATTTGAATATTACATTCCTGTAAGTGGTGAACACAGCATAGGTTTTGTGGAACTTTTAGATACTGTTGTTTCACATTTTAGAGAATATGATTATAGCGATGAGGATACTAGATTAAAGTTTTCTGTTATTGGTAGACCTAATGTTGGTAAAAGCAGCTTAATAAATGCACTTTTAAATGAGGAAAGAGTAATTGTTAGTGATGTTGCAGGAACAACTAGAGATGCAATAGATACTACTCTTAAATATAATGGGGAAGAATTTGTAATTATAGATACTGCTGGAATGAGAAAAAAAGGCAAAATTTATGAGAATATTGAAAAATACAGTTTGATGCGTAGTATGAAAGCAATTGACAGAAGCGATATTTGCTTACTTGTTATAAATGCCGAAGAAGGAATAATTGAACATGATAAACATATTGCTGGATATGTACTTGAAAAGGGAAAAGGTTTAATTATAGTAGTTAATAAATGGGATACGGTAAGTGAAGAAAGTATTAAAGATTATACTAAGAAAATAAGAAATGAATTTCAATTTTTAAGTTATGCTCCAGTTGTATTCGTTTCGGCACTTACTAAGAAACGTATACACACAATTATGCCTGAAGTATTAAAGGTTAGTGAAAATATCAAAAGAGAAATTCCAACTAGTGTACTTAATGATGTGATTACAGATGCATATATGCTAAACATTCCACCGTCTTACAAAGGAAAACGATTAAAGATATATTTTACTAATCAATCAGGAACAAAACCGCCTAAATTTACTTTTCATGTTAATAATAAGGAACTTGTACATTTCTCTTATGAACGATATTTAGAAAATAAACTAAGAGAGAACTTTGAATTAGAAGGTACTCCAATTGTATTACAATTTAAAAATAAATCGTAGAAAGAAGGGTTTTTATGTGGTGGCCATTTGGTAAAAATGAAACAAACGAAAATACTGAAGAGGTTTTAAAAGGACTTTTGAAATCTCAAGAAATGTTAAATGAAAATTTTAAAAACAAGCGAGTAACAACTGAATATTATTTAAAACAGTCTGAAGAATTTCGTAAGAAAATCGATAAGTGTAGAAAAAAACTAGGTGAGAAATAACAAAAATGAACCTTTTACATATAATTATGTAGGAGGTTTTTTATGTTTGGTGATTCTTTTTTTAAAAAGGTGGAAAGTAAAACAAAGGTAGATAAAAATACTATATTATCTCTCGCTAAAAAGCTACAAGATTCAAATATGAAGGATGAAAAGGTTTTAAATGAGATAGTGGACGATATTTCTAATCTCACTGGTAGAGACGTCAGTAGTGAAAAAAAGAAAAAAATTGTAAATGCTATTATGAATGATAAAGTTCCTAAAGATGTTGATACTATGTTTTAAGTAATTGACATCTTTTTTCCTCTATATTAAACTAAACAATAGGAGGACTTTATGAAGAAGAATGATAAAAAAGATGTAATGATTATGTTTCTTTTAATTGCCATTTTAATTTTGTCTGTTGGATATACACTTCTATCTATTCAATTTAGAAATATGGCAGATGGGAAAACGGAAAAGTGGAATGTCGGTTTTAATTCCATTGGAAATATTTCAATAGATGGTACTGGTCTTGATATAAATAATAATATTGAAAATAATTCTGTTGCAACTTTTGAAGTAATATTGAGAGATACTAACGATAAAGTTAAATATAATGTAAATGTTCAAAATAATGGTACTATAGATGCAAAAATTGGAAGTATTATGCTTGTACCTGATAATAATTATGTTAAATTTTCTCTTGAAAATGTAAATGCCGAAGATGTAATTAAGAGTGGCGAAAGCAAAAATTTTTCTTTAATTGCAACATACAATGTTGAAAATACAGACAATGGTGTTTTACCTGTTCACTGTAAATTAAATCTTATTTTAGATATTGTACAAAAGTAACTTAAAAAAAAGTTACTTTTTTAATATTATACTTGAAAAAAAATAATTTTATGTTTACAATTATATTGTATAAAATAACTGGCGGTTGTTTTATAACTATGGAAGGTGATATCATTGTAAGGAATAAAAATGTTGAGTTGACTTATACTTTGTCTATACTTGCTGTCTTATTGACTATAATAACATTAAGTTTATGCTACTTAGTAATGTCATCTAAAATTAAACTTAGAAATACTGGTTATGTAGATTCGAAAGAATGGAGTGTTGCTTTTGGAGAAATATCTGACGTAATTGTCGATGGTGCTACAAAAGAAATACAAAGGCCATATACTTCTGGTAATAGCACTACTATGGAAAACTTTTCAGTTTTATTTAACAAACCAAAGGATTCCATAACTTACAAGTTTAGGGTTGATAACAAGGGAGTATTTAATGCTAGAGTGGCAGATATCACTTATTCTTTGCCTAAGTGTGAAGGAACTGGTGAAAATGCTAAAGCTGATGCAGAACTTGTTTGTAATAACCTTGAATTCCGTTTGAGTTACTCAGATGGTAGGTATGTAGATGTTGATGATGTTCTTTATGCTGGTGATATTCAGGATCTTTCATTAAAAATTGGATATTTAGGTGAATCTTTACCTAGAAATTCCGTTAAAGTTAATGGTATTACAGCAACTGTTATTTATGTTCAATATTAAGGAGTGTAAATATGAGAAGAAGAAGATTCGATAGTAAGACAATGACACTAATGACATTGCTATTTATGGTAATGTGCCTTTCCATAGGTTTTGCGACACTTAATACTAAATTAGTTATTAGTGGTTCTGCAGAAGTTGAAGCATCATCTTGGGATGTAGGATTTGCTAATCTGTCTGATGCTGTGATTGTTGGTAATTCGACAGATGTATATGAGGACGTTGCACCAACTTTTTCAAGAACAAAAATTGAAAAGTTTGTTGTAAGTTTAAGCTCTCCTGGCAATTCTATTTCATATAAGTTTGATGCTACTAATGCAGGTTCTATTGATGCTAAGATAGGTAGTATTTCAATTCCAACGCCAACTTGTACTGGTAATGGAACAAACGCTACAAGTGATGCTTCTAAAGTATGTGGATATATAGCATATACACTAACTTATACAGATAGTGGAATTGCTGTTAGTCAGAACGATACTTTAGCTGCTGGCGAAACAAAGAATATGACACTTAAGATAGAATACATGGACACAGCTACTGAATTACCTACAGATGATGTAAAAATATCTAATTTGTCAATACCTATAACATATGTACAAGATTAGTAAAAAGAAAAGGAGAAAAAAATGGAAAACAGAGATAATGGTGGAAAAATTATTGCAGTAATAGCTTTAGTTCTTGCTGTAGTAGGTTTATCAATTGGTTTCGCAGCTCTACAAACTAAGCTAGAAATCAATGGTACTGCAGAGGTTACAGGAGGAAAAACTTGGGATATCAAATTTGTTGATAGTTCTTTAAAAGTAGATAAAGTAGGAAGTGCACAAAGTACAGATCCAACTGTAAGTGCTACTACTATTAAAGATTATAAAGTAACTCTTGCAAAACCAGGAGATAAAGTATCTTATTATTTCCAAGTAACAAATGCTGGATCATTTGATGCTAAAATTGGTTCAGTTGTAACTGGAGCTCCAGTATGCTCAACAGAAGCTTTCTGCGCAAACGTTAAATATAGCTTCACTTATACTGACAGTAACACTGGAACAGCTGGTGCTGTACCTTCAGCAGATGATACTTTAGCAGCTGGAGAAACTAAATGGATGTTAATTACTGTTGAATATGATTCAACAGCAGACAGTTCTACATTACCAACAGAAACTGTTACTATTACAGGATTAAATGCATCTATTAACTATGTACAAGCATAATTTATGATGATTTAAAGATTTTAGTTGGGGAACCTCCCCAACTAAAATCATATTATTTTTTAATAGGGAAATGTTGAAAAGGGTGATTGTGTGAAAAAGAGCGAGAAAAAGATTTTGACAGTTGAGATCATTTTGATTTTAACATTTATTTTCAATATTTTTGTATTAAAAAATTCTAATCAGTATTTAATTGCAACTGTATTAGCAATTGCATTAGCACTTTTATACTTAATGGTAGGCTTTGAAAAAGATAATTTAAAATTAAAACGAGATTTGCTAATGACAACTCTTATTTATGTAATAAGTTATTACATATTAACATATATTTTAGGTATCTTTTTTGAATTCTTAAGAAGTCCATATAGTTTAAGTTTAGTTACTTTTTTGCGAAATGTAACTCCGGTGCTTGTGTTTATTTTTGCAAAAGAGTTGCTAAGATATGAAATAAGTACAAAAGGTGAGAGAAATGGTCTTTTGATTCTGTTATCTATTGTGTTATTTATTTTAGTAGATACTTCAACAGTTCTATATAAGTATGATTTAACTAATGTTTCAGACTTAGTTAAATTTTTGGAGGTATCATTTTTCCCATTAGCAGCTGAGAATGTTATGTTGACATATCTTGTTATGAAAGGTGGATATACTTCAGCAATAACTTATCAGGTCGTTATGAAAATGCCTGTTTATGTGGTACCTATTGTTCCTAATATAAATACTTATATTGATGTAATTTTTAGAATTGTGTTCCCACTTTTACTTTTACATTCTTTGTATGGAGAAGTAAGCGGTAATAAAGAAAGACAACTTGAAAAAGCAAGGAGTAATCATCTTGCTAAGAGAATAGTATTTTCAGTTTCAGTTGTAATACTTGTAGTAACAGTATACTTAACATCTGGACTATTTACTTATTATGCTGTTACCATTGGTTCAGGTTCAATGATACCTAATCTTGGCGTTGGTGACATAGTTATAGTTAGAAAAACTAAAGATTATGAGAGCTTAGAAGTGGGTGATATACTAGTTTACAACAAAGAAACAAAAGTTGTTGTTCACCGTATTACTGAGAAAAACAAAATAGATAATGAGTATGTTTTCAGAACCAAAGGTGACGCCAACGATGCTGAGGACTGGTACGATATATATGAAGAAGATATAATTGGTACTGTAAAAGCAAAAGTTAAATATTTGGGTTATCCAACAATTTGGGTAAATAAATTAGTAAAATAGGAGGAATAAAAAGTGGAAAATAAGAAGGTTAAAGTCAAAAATAATAACGTTAAACTTAAAAATACTGGCAGTATGGTAGCTAAGATTATTATTGTTGCTTTAGTTATTTTAAGTGGATTGTTCTTAGTAGTTCTTGGATTTATGAAAACCGATAAGAACAATATTACATTTAATGAAAGTGGTGAAGCAGATTATAAGGTATATTTGAAACAAAATGATTATTATTCTGAACCATTTATATCTAAAAGTGAACATATGTCATTTATTGCTAGCTTAATTGATTATATACATGTTGATTTTACTTACAGATTAACTAGTAGTAATGAATCACAAATAAATACAAAATATACAGTAGATGCTAAATTACTTATTACTGAACGTGGTGAAGATAGTAAAGTTCTATATGTAATGCCTGTAAAATTAAAGGATGAGACAGTAAAGAATGTCAAGACAAATAATGAAATATATGAATCAGTTGACATTAAGTATGATGAATATAATGCTATAGTTAATAAATATAAAAGGGAATATGCACTTAGTGTAAGTAGTAAATTGTTAGTTACAATGCATATTGATTCAACAGCAAATAGCGATAAGATGGAAGGATCAGCATTTACTTCTCAAAATGACCTAGTATTATCTATCCCACTTTCTGAACAAACACTTAACATTAACTTTGACTATAACTCAATCAATAACAGTAAACAGTTTGTAGAATATGGTAGTCTTAATGCTAATAACTATATCTATATTGCAACTGGTGTTGTACTTATAATTGTTTCAATAGTATATGTAGTATTCTTAAAAGAAAGAAAAGAACATGCTAACGAAACAGGATATACAAAGTTAAAAAATAACATTTTAAAACAATACGATAGATATATTGTTGAAACATCTGATATTAAAACTGATTTTGGCGATAAAAATATTATTACTGTTAAATCATTTATTGAACTATTAGATGCTAGAGATAATGTTGATAAACCAATATTGTTCCACGAGGATAAAGATGCTAGAGTTTCTCATTTTATACTTATAGATGAGAAATGTGTATATGAGTATACAATTAAGGAAAGTAATATAAAATAGGTTAATTGCTAACTATGAAAAATAGTTAGCTTTTTTTTGAATATTTTATTTATACACTCATAGAATTAACTGAATAGTTAAGGAAGGGGTATATATGGATAAAGAAGAAATTATCAAGAATATTGCTAGTCGAACTGGTGGTGATATATATTTAGGTGTTGTTGGTGCGGTAAGAACTGGTAAAAGTACATTTATTAAAAAAGTAATTGAAACTTTGGTTGTACCTAATATTAAGGATGAATATGAACGAAAGAGAGCTCTTGATGAAATACCACAGAGTGCTAGTGGTAAAACAATTATGACGATTGAGCCAAAGTTTGTTCCTAATACTGCTGCTAAAGTCAACATAGATGATTTTGATTGTAATATAAGACTTATTGACTGTGTTGGTTATTTAATTAAAAATGCTAAGGGTGCTGAGGATGAAAATGGTCCTAGGATGGTTAAATGTCCTTGGGTGAGGTTGAATAAGTGATACCCAAATATAAAAATAAATAAATGCCGATAAAATAAGGGCTAAAGACAAT
>CAKOPN010000002.1 GCA_934100165.1 uncultured Bacilli bacterium | reverse complement strand
ATCTTGTCACTTTCTATTTTGCTTATATCCATTATATTTCCAACGATTTCTAGAAGAGTTCTAGATGCTGAAACAACATCTTCTAAATCTTCTTTCATACTCTCAGGGCATTCATCTTTTTCTTTCATATCTTCAGATAACCCAACGATTGCATTTAATGGTGTCCTTATCTCATGGGACATACTTGATAAGAAATCACTCTTAGCTCTGTTTGCTTTCTCTGCTTGATCTTTCGCAATATTAAGTTCTGTTATAACTTTTAAATCGGGATTCTCTATTGTATGATACATAAGGACAGTAATTAAAGTTTCCACACTAGATATTATAAGTAAATCTGGATTATTCATAGCTATTATTGCTGCAATAGTATATAACACTAAAAATAATATAACAGGTATCATTTTCTTTTTACCCATAACACTATGATATCTAATTAAGAAATATAAACATAAAACGATGTCACATGCTCCTACTATATAAGTAAAAATAACACTCATACCATAAGTATAAACAACAACCCCATTAGAATATTGCACATTAAGTGGTAGCAAAAATGAAAGTAAACATTCTAAGGTAAGGAAAGGAATTGCCACATTCATTTTAATATCTCTATCTTTTGAAACGGTTATGATATATAGCAAGAAAAGAAAAGGCCACGTAACAAAATAAACCATAATAAAACGTAACAATACATTGAAAATTATATCCATATCAGGAAATTTATATTTAAAAATTGTTGAAGCAATTTCTACCACTAATCCTACAAAGTTTGTTATTAAAAGCCACAAATAAATTCTATTTTCTTCATTCTTTATATGAGCTTTCGATAAATATATAGCAAAAATCATAATTAGATAAACAAAACTACAAACAGAAAAAATAATACTAGCCGTCATTAAAGTATCACTCCTTTATAAACCTTTTTGTTTTACCAAGCCCTTATTCTCTTTATTACACATATCGCTTAACTTTCTAAAATCTGTCTTGCCTACAGGTGTTAAAGGTAACTCATCCCTTACAGTAATAGCTCCAATACAGTATTTTGAAGATAATTTCTCATTACATTTATCCAAAACTAAGCTCTTAAGTTCTTCCTCAGAAAGAAGAGATTCTTCACTTTGCACAACATTTATATGAGGAACAGAGCCACTACCATGCTCTAAATCATCAACAGCAACTACACAACAGTCATTAACATCATCGATTTTTTCTATAACATTTTCTATATCATATGGTGAAATTTTAATACCATCATATCTTGTAATATTACGACTTTTTCGTCCCTTTAAATACAATCTTCCTTCATCATCCATGCAACCTATATCATTAGTATGAATCCAGTATGTACCATCGCTATGACGTATCAAAGTTTCGTTTGTAGCCTCTTCGTTATCAAAATATTCTTTCATAACAGTAGGACCTGTTATACATATATCGCCTTCTTGGCCGTACATTAACTCGTTATCACTATCTTCTTCAAATATTCCAATAGTCATCTTTGGAAGTGGTACCCCAACACTATTAGGAATATTTATATTAGGAAGAGCAGAACAAGCAGCAGAACCAACTTCTGTCATTCCATATCCCTCTAAGATTTTATATTTTCCGCCTCTTTCATGAATCAATTTGTTTATTTCTTCTTTTTTAGGTTCACTTAATTTGGCACTTCCGCTACCCATTGTATATAAATGACTCAAATCGCCTTTTTTAACTTTTGGATTTTCTAAAAAATTACTCCAATCAGCTGGTCCTGCCAAAACATGATTTATTTTATATTTCATTACATTTTTTGCAAAATTCTCTGGTTCATAATTTGGAAACATAACAATATTAAAGCCCATACATAACGGCATATGTGTAGACAAAATAGTATTATATGCAAGAAATGGTGGAACTTGGTTCATGAATTTATCATTCTCATTATAATACATACCAATATTTTGATATTGAACTGCCATGTTATTAAACACTTTATTAGTAAGTACTACTCCTTTTGGTTTTCCAGTTGTACCACTTGTGTATAGTATGCAAGCTGGAGTATCTTCATCTGGTTTTTGTTCTAAAGTTTCATCTTCATCATATCTTCTAGAAATAAATTTATTCCAGTCTTCAAATTTCTCATGTTCAACTTTTTTTACTTTTGAATTTAAGCTATATAACTGCTTCACTATAGGTGGAAGAGAAATTGATGGTGAAGTCATAATAACCTTGTCCAAACATGTATTATCTACAACATTAGCAATATTTTCTGCAAACAAATCACAACCAACCATAATTTTAGAGTCAGTATCATTTAATAAAGAAGTTAACATTTCATCCTTTATTCTTGGATCAATCATATTTACTGTTGCACCAATTTTGTTTAATGCATAAAAAACGAAAACATTTTCAGGACCATTTGGAATTGCTACAGAAACAATATCACCTTTTTTTACACCAAGTGAACGAAAACTTTTCTCAACTTCAGCGATTTTTTCTTTTAAATCAGTATATGAATATTTTTTACCAAAATAGTATAAAGCATTATTGCCCATATTTTCACTATTTTCATACATTAAAAAATCATATGCCGACATATTAGGAACAAAAGAAGAAAAAATTTCATCATCATAATATTTAAGCCAAGGTTTATCAATAGAAGAATATCCTGTACTAGGACCATATATTTCTCCAGTTGAGATTCCTTTCAAATATTTATCTCTCTCAATTTTGTCTTCATCAGATAATGAACTTATCTTATTTTTTAAAGAAATTAGAAAGCTTTTATCCATAAATAACCACTCCCCTCACGTTATCAAAATTATAACATAAAAAAAAGAAAATTAAAATCTCCTCTGAAAATCTTTTTTTCTTTCTTTTCTAACCATTTTTTAGCATATACAACATGTTGTCCATTACATGGAGTAATATTCTCTATTGCAATACGTCTATTGGTCTAGTCACATTATTTACAATTATAAGCACTTAGTAATCATTCTATTATCTTTTAATTTTATCTAAATAGAAAAGAATTTAAAAAAGAGAAGATTTCTCTTCTCTTAAGCTAATAACATTTTTTTATTTCTCTAGTTGTTAGCACCTTCCCTTCTGATACTTTTTTTCCATTTATCACAAGCCCAGGTATATTAGAAATACCATACTTGTTTTTATTAAAATCTAATTGTTCAACTTTAATATTATCTATATCTACCTCCTCTATGGCACGAGATACCATTTTCGATAGTTTAATTCCATTACTACAATTTGCTCCAATTATTTTTATGTCTATATTTTTTTCCTCCTTTCATGATAACAGTATACAAAATAAATATGTCAAAATTATGGTTTAATTGTTTAAAACTATGGGAAAATTTTCACGATTATAACACAATATATTAAAATGTTATTTTTTGTTTTAAACCAAAGTATATATGCTATAATTATGACATAAAGTGAGGATTATATATGAAAAGTAAAAAAGAATTAGTAAAAATGCTTCTAAATAATAAGCAAGTAAATGTAGAAAATTATGATGAACTTTTGGAAATGTTAATTGATGAATCGATCGCAGTTGATACTGATAAAGAAGAAAAAATATCACTTGGTGAAAAACTAGCTGATAAAATAACAGCCATTGCAGGTAGTTGGACTTTTATTATTGGGTTCACATTATTTCTTGTAGTTTGGATTATTTTAAATATTTATGCATTTGAAAGTGTTGACCCATATCCATTCATTCTTCTTAATTTAGTTTTATCATGTATTGCATCTCTCCAAGCTCCTATTATAATGATGAGTCAGAATAGACAAGCAAAAAAAGATAGTATGCGTAGTCGTAATGATTATAAAACCGATTTAAAAAGTGAACTAATTTTGGAAGAATTACATGACAAGATTTCTGCTATTGAAAAAAATCAAAAGAAGATTCTAGAATATATTCAAAATAAAAATTTAGAAAACAAATAAAAAGAACATAAATATTTTGAGTACTGTCAGTACTCAATTTTAAAAAAAGAAGTATAAAATTATACTTCTTTTAAAAAAGCGATAACTGATCTGACTCATCTAGTCCATCTAGTATTTTCATTTTTTTCATTCTTTCAATAAGTGTTTGAGAAATTTTGGCACGTTTTTGTAAATCCTCTATACTTGTAAAAGGTCTTTTTTTACGTTCTTCAACAATGTTTTGTGCAACAGTATCACCAAGGCCATCAATTGACGCAAATGGTGGATAAATTGATTTATCATCTCTTACCCCCCAAACTGTAGCTTCACTCTTATCAAGATCAACTGGTAAAAATTGAATATGTCTAGCAGTAGCTTCCAAACACACTTTCAAACTTTCTGTTTGACCTACTTCTTTATTAGTAGCATCATTACCTTTAAGTTTAATTTCTTCAATTTTCTCTTTTATTGCATCATAACCTTTTATCATAACTTCAACATCAACATCAGTTGCCTTAGAAGTAAGCCATGATGCATAAAAATATACAGGCATATGAACCTTATACCACGCTATTCTAAATGCACTAATAACATATGCAGCAGCATGAGCTTTAGGGAACATGTATTTAATTTTTTGACACGAATCAATAAACCACTCTTCTATTCCAGCATCTATCATTGTTTGTTTATGAATCTTCCAAGTTTCTGGGTCTTTACTTGCCTTTCCTTTACGAACGAACTCCATTATTTTAAATGCTTTAATCGGTGCTACTCCATGATACATAAGATAAACCATTATATCATCACGACACCCAATTACCTCACTAAATGGTACAACATTATTTTTAATAAGTTCTTGGGCATTACCAAGCCAAACATCTGTACCGTGTGATAAACCTGAAATTTTAATAAGTTCGGCAAACGTTTTAGGTTTAGTCTCTGCAACCATTCCAATAGTAAATGGTGTACCAAACTCTGGAATTCCAAGCGTACCAGTTTCACACATTATTTGTTCATTAGTAACACCAAGTGCTTTAGTAGTTGTAAATATGCTCATCGTATCCTTATCATCTAGTGGAACTTTCAAAATATCAGTTTTAGTTAAGTCTTGAATCATACGAAGTTGTGTAGGATCAGAATGCCCGAGTATATCAAGTTTAAGCAAATCTTGGTCGATTGCATGGTAAGAAAAGTGTGTCGTTCTCCATGCACTATTTGGATCATCTGCTGGAAATTGGAATGGTGTAAAATCTGATACATCCATATAATCTGGTACAACAACTATACCACCTGGATGCTGACCTGTTGTTCTCTTAACACCAACGCAGCCTAAAGAAATTCTCTCTATTTCTGCACTTCTTATTGTAGAATATTCTTTTATTTTCCTAACAATTTCATCATATTCACTTTCAATATCACCAGGAACATTTTTTCTAATACTTTCTTGTAATAGTAAGAATTTTTTAGCTATTTTAAATGGCTTTTCTTTTTTTTCAACGGATAATAGATCTTCAACAGATTTATCAACACTTTTAGCAACTTTATTTATTAAAGCCATTATTTTATCTTCGAAATATCCAAGAACAAAACCATATGCAGTTTTATCAGCAACAGTACCAATAGTACCAGCACGATAAACATTATCTACACCGAATAGCACTTTTGTATATTCATGAGCACTAGCTTGGTTCAAATCTGAAAAGTTCAAATCAATATCTGGAACTTTATCAGCATTAAATCCAAGGAATGTTGCAAATGGCATGTCCTGGCCATCTTTATATAAACGTTCGCCACATTTTGGACACATTTTATCTGGTAAATCAAATCCAGAAGAATATGTAGCACCTAGTGCTTTACCATCATCTGAATCAAATATACTAGTCTTACAATTTAAACATCTATAATGAGCTGGCAAAGGATTAACTTCACTTATTCCCATCATTGTAGCAACAAAACTAGAACCAACAGAACCACGTGAACCAACTAAATAACCTTCATCATTAGAGTGCTTAACAAGACGTTGTGCAATCAAGTAAATTGGATCAAACCCTCCACCAATTATACCACCAAGCTCTTTTTTAAGCTTTTTTGCAACGGCATCATCAGTCATTTCTCCGTCTTCTTCTTTCCAATTTTCTTTAACAAATGGAATAAGTTCTTCTTTAACTTTATCAAATCCTGCCACTAATGTTTCATGTACCATTTTAAATGTAAGGTTTGTCCTTTCTTCATCTGTGTACTCTGGATGTTCCTTTTCTACTTTAGATGAATAACATTTATAAACAATATCACCATATAATTCTTTGGCAATTCTCTCTTCTATATTATGTGGAAGTGGATCTCCATACCAAGATGCTGCCTTTTCAAAAACAAGGTCAGTAACAACTCTTGGGCAGTCCAAGTAACTTTTACCATCATCACTTTTTACTCTTGGTGAAAAAGGTATTCCACCAGTATCTATAATAACTTCAATTTCTTCTGACATATCAAGAATTTTATTAGTATTTGTTACAACAATTTCATATGCCAAGTCTTTGCCAAGGAATTCAAAATCACTAAGCATTTCATTTGTTGTTCTAAAATGCTGTGAAGGGATTTCTGTAATTTCTCTTTTAGCAAGAGGATGTCTTCCACCACCAGGAACTTTTTGATTTATTATTATTTCCCTAAAAATCTTATCTTCTCTATAAAAATGATGCATATCAGAAGTTGCTACCATTATTTTTCCTGCTTCTTCTACTGCTGCAACAATTTTCTTAATATGATTTCTAATTTCTTCTTCTCCAGAAAAATCACTAGTTTGAATTAAATGACCATATACCTCTACAGGTTGTACTTCTACATAATCATAAAAGTTTATAATATTTGTAAGCTCTTGTCCTTCTTTACTTCTAGCTTCAATGAATACTTCTGAATTATAGCAACCGCTTCCAATTAGCAAACCTTCTCTTAATTCTTCTAGCTTACTTCTAAGTATTCTAGGAGTTTTATAAAGATATACTGTATTAGCAAGTGAAATTATTTTAAATAAGTTTTTAAGTCCTTTTTTATTAAGTGCAATAGCATTAAAATGGAATGTTCTACCAAATTTATGTATTTCATCTTTAGAAATAAGTTTATCTAAATCACTTATTTTTCTGAAATTTTGATTTAAAAGTTTAAGCATCATTTTATGAAAAACTTTAGCAGTTCCTTCAGCATCGTAATCTGCTCTATGGTGTCCTTCTTCATCAAATTCTACATTATATCTACTAACAAGTGCTGATAGGCTATGTCTTGCAAAACCTTGGTCCAAAGTTCTAGAAAGTTCAAGAGTATCTATAACAGTATTTTTAAATTCACCAAGATTATATTTTTTCATAGACATCTCTATAAATGAAATATCAAACTTAGCATTGTGTGCTACCATTGGGTTATCTTCAGCCCACTCTAAAAATCTTTTTGTTACGTTTTCCTCATTGTCTTTATCTTGTAACATTTCATCTGTAATATTTGTTAATTCTGTGATTTTTTTAGGAAGTGGTCTATGTGGATTTATTAGTTCATCAAATCTATCTATAACCTCCCCATTTTTCATTTTAACAGCACCGATTTCAATCATTTGATCTCCACCAGCTGCATTAAATCCAGTAGTTTCAGTATCGAATACGACATAAGTACATTCAGAAAGATTATCATCAGATGGTCTTACCACAATATTTACAGTATCATCAACAAGAGTAAGTTCTGTTCCATATAATCCTTTAAATTTAGGAGGATTTGCAAGGCTTTTTTCAACTTCTTCAAGCTCTTTCTCTATTAAAGGTTTTTGTTCTTCACTTTCTTCTTGAAGTTTAGTTTTTAATTCTTCTTTTTTAGCTTTCAAACCTTTCATTAAATTCTTGTTATATGAGGTTATAAGTTCAAAAGCAATTGGGAATGCTTGACAACCAGAGTGATCTGTTATTGCAACTCCACGATAACCCATATTTATTGCATTTGTAACGAGTTCACATGTATGTTTATCAAGATCTAATTTTGATACTCCATCCATTTGGCTCATCATAGTATGAGCATGTAATTCAACTCTTTTAACAGGGGCATCATCTACTAGTTTTTTATCTTTTTTAGATGATTCATATATGTCATATACATTAAGTACTAATTCATCACCAGAATATTGATCATATTTAGTACTTCCCCTAAGTTTAATCCATTTACCTACTTTAGTTTTCTTAACTACACTATCAAAAACTTCATCATCTCTTATGAAAGTTTTACATATAATACTGTCAGTAAAATCTGTAACTTTTAATGTAAGTATTTTAAAAGCTTTGCTCATAGGAACAAATTCTTCTGTTCCAAATACTTTACCTTCGATAATAACTTCAGGATTTTCTCCAACTATAGAAGAAATTTTATCAACAGCTTCATCATCTTTTATCAAGTTACCAAAAATTGTTTTGTCATCAACTTCTTTTTTCCTTCTTCTTGGAAAAGGTGTTGAGATAGTCTGTTTAGAAGATGAATAATTTGTAAATGGTCTTTCCATTATTTCTTTTGTTTCTTCAACAATAGTATTTTCTATGTTAACACTTAGTGATTCATCTATATCTATTTTATATGTAAACGTTGCACCATACATTTTTATTTTACCTAATATTTTATCTAAAAGTGTTACAAAATCTTTTTTTTCTATTTCATTACATGCCGTAATAGATATACTATTGCCATTTATACTACTTTTAGTAAGTAGTAATTTAACGTGAGGTAATTGTTCTTCCTCATTATTAACTATCATATCAAAATACTCTTTAAAATGATTGCTAACAGCAGAGTCATTATCAATCTTCAAGAAAATTGTTGCATCAGAAAAATAGAGACTAAATTTTTCTTTTAATTCATTATAAAAATCATAAGAAATGTCTCCATAATTCTTAATAACTATATTTACTTTATTATCTAATTCATCAATATTTACACTTTCAAGTGTAGCATCTTTGAATTCTACTAAATATTTTTTATCAACATTTATTCTATCTAATATTCTTTTTAATCTTTCATTCATTTTCTACCCCACTACTACACAATTAAGATTTAAAAAGAATAAATAAATCTTATATTGTTTCTAAATTACTAAGTCTAATTATATATTTTTGATTTTTACAGCAAAAATCAATGAACCCAAATAAATCTACTTTTCTAAGTCCCTTTTCAACTGGATATTTATCTATATCAAAAGGCATTTGATCTCTCATCATATAGCTAACAAGTTCTTCCCTATCAGCGCCCATATACATAAGCCAGTATGGATAAATTTGTCTTTTCAAAAATTTCAATTTTTTCAAACCTTCCTCATATTTAGATACACCAGTAATTCTAGTGTATATTTCGTTTGTTACTAATAAATCTATTATTGAAGAGACAATCTCTTTATTTTGGCTTTGAAAATCACCAACTTCATATTTTACTAAAGTGAAAAGTATTCTAATAATTGCTTTAAGTCCATCCTGTGTATCTTCCTTTTTCCCCCATACAACATTTTTCTTTGGATTAGTTTTTAAAAATTCAACATTATCCAAAAAAGGATGTACAACTAATATTTGATATTTATTCTCTACTTTAAATCTAAGTAATTCTTTTAAAGAATTTTGAATTTCTTTTTGATGTGTATCCCAAATTCTCATTAAAAATCTTCTATATTTATCTGTTTGCCTTTTAACTATTTTAAACTCTTCAGTATTAAATATCATATTATACATAGTATCATCATCAGGAATAAAATCACTTGTATATTTAAGTATTTCTACATTCTCTTTTTCTATTTTCATATATTGCTTTGGATAGTTTTTCCACAATCGTTCTTTCATTTTTTGAATGTCTTCAGATATTGATGGTCTAAAAAGTAAATTCCAAGCCAATAAATAATCATTAACTATAAATTCAACATTCACAAAGATCACCTTCCTACACTACTAACTGTATTTAATATATCACAATTAAATACTTAATTAAAGGTTTAAGCAATTATTTTAGCTTTTTCTGCAATTATTTGATAATTCTCTTTTCTTTCTACTTTTCCTCTTACTAAGAGTATATCTCCTTTTTTTAACTCTGTAATTGTTTGATATACTTTTGAAAAAATAATGTACTCTAAAACAGAAACATCATCACTTCCTGTAACAAAAACCATATCATTCCCATTTTTATCTTTTATCTTTTTGACTCTTTCTACCAATACCATGGTATCAATAACTTTTCCAAAATATGATTTAACGTTATTTAAGCTGATAACATTGTATTTATTTTTGTATTTTGTAACTGGATGATAGCTCAAATAAAATCCGAATAGTTCTTTTTCCTTCTCCATCAGAATGTCTCTAGAAAATTCTTCTTTAACCTCTATAGAAGGATGTTCTACTATATCTTGTTCCAAACCTTTAGCAATAAAAGCATAAGTCAAAAGATTATCTAAATTATAAAGAAGAGTATTTTTATTATATCCAAAAGAATCAAAACAAGAAGCATAAATCAAAGACTCTATTGTTTTCCTATTTACCCCTATTTCTAAAAGTTTAGTTAAAGCATCAAAAATATTTGTAAAGCCATCTCCTCTTGCTTTCACAATATCTCTTGCTGTGCTTATACCTATATTTCTAATATTAGAAAGTGGAAAAAGTATACCATTATCAACAATCTCATATTTCTCTGTACTTTTATTTATGTCTGGTAAAAGGAATTCAACATTTTTACTTCTTGCTTCTCTTATAATAACACTAGTTTTATAATCATTACCAATTATCATTGATAAAAGGCTTAAATAAAAATATTTTGGATAATGAACCTTCAAATATCCCATTTTATATGCAATCATTGAATATGCTACAGCATGTGATTTATTAAATCCATACTGTGCAAAAGACAAAATATCATCATAATACTTTTTAGCAGTTTGATAATCATACTTATTTTTTAAAGCACCTTTTATAAATGCTTCTTCTTGTACTTTTAATAAGTCTTTTTTCTTCTTACTCATGGCTCTTCTTAATATATCAGCTTCTGATAATGTAAATCCTGCCATAATATTTGCGATAAGCATTATTTGCTCTTGGTAAACCATTACACCATAAGTTGGACCTAAAACTTTTTCTAAGTCTGCATTTAAATAATTTATCTTAATATTATTGTTTTTTCTTTCAAGATATGTATCAGTATCAGGGCCTGGTCTTACTAAGGCATTCGCCGCTACTATATCATCAAAAGTTGTTACTTTTAACCTTTGAAGCAAGTTTTTCATAACATCACTTTCAAACTGAAATATACCACTAGTATCAACATTATAAAACAAATCTAATGTTTCTTTATCATCAAGTGGAATACTTAAAAAATCAATATTTTTATTTTCATATTTCTTAATATCTTTAAGTATATCCATAATAGTAGTAAGATTTCTATTTCCTAAGAAATCCATCTTTAAAAGGCCTAACTCTTCCAGAAATCCCATTTCATATGAACTAATATACAAGTTATCTGATTTAACAAGTGGCACTATATCATCTAAATTTTCTCTTGAAATAATAATTCCTGAAGCATGTGTTGTAATATTTTTAGGGAACCCTTCAAAATATAATGAAACATCATATAAAAGTGAAAGTCTATCATCATTATCGATGATGTTTTTAAACTCAGCATTATTATTATATACATCTCTAAGTTTTGAATTAAGTTCTATATATTTTTTTAATCTGTCCGTTTTCTCTTGTGATATTTTAAGAATCTTTGAAACATCATCAAGAACTGCTTTGGCTTTAAGTGTTCCAATAGCAATAATTCCTGCAACTTTTTTCTCACCATACTTTTCTTTTACATACTGAATAACTTCATCACGATATATATCTGGAAAATCAATATCAATATCAGGCATTGTTACTCTTCCTGGATTTAAAAATCTTTCAAACAGCAAATCATATTTAATAGGGTCAACATCTATAATCCCTAAAGAGTATGCTACCAAACTTCCACCAGCACTACCTCTCCCAGGTCCTACTAAAATACCATTTTTCTTTGCATATTTAACATAATCATAAACAATTAAAAAATAATCAGCAAAACCCATTTTTTTAATAACATCAAGTTCATACAACAATCTTTTCTTATAAGTATCATTAACATTTTCTGAAAGTCTTATTTTAAGTCCTTCAATGCTAAGTTTTGTTAAGTAATCGCTACTTGATACGCCAAAATTATTTTCAAAAACAGGTATTAGATTATCAAACTTAGGGAATTCAACATTACAAAGTTCTGCAATATTATTTGATGTTTTCAAATATTTTTCTTTACAAAATGTTAGTATTTCCGCATCTTTCATTAAATAGTTCTTATCATCATCATATTTAACGTCATCTAAAACATTCTTCTTATCTTTCATCATTATTGAATATTTAAAATATTTATTTTCACTTTTTCTAAGATATAGAATCTTGTTTAAAAATACTAAAGAATCAGTAATTTTAAGGGCATTATATTCTTCTTCATTGTTTTTAATTCCAACATAAGAGTTAACAAAAAAAACTTTTAATTTTCCATATATTTCTCTTTGTTCATAAGGAACAATCAAAATTAAATTATTTGTATATTTTTCTAACTTTTCAAAAGTTATTTCATCTTTCATTGTTACAATTTTTAGAAGGTTTTGATATCCTGAAAAGTTCTTTGCATAAAGTAAAACTTTAAATTCATCAATTTTAAGTTCATATCCAATAATAGGTTTAATCCCTTTTTCTTTACATTTTTTGTAAAAGTACATAGTGGCAATCATGTTATCATCACAAAGTGCAGCACTTTTAATATTAAACGAAATAAGAGAATCTACAAACTCATCTATTTTTACTAAACTTGACATAAATGAATAGTTACTTTTTACATAAAATGGTGTATACATGACTATCACTCCTTTCGTTAATAATTATAACAAAAACTTCACTATTATTATAGAGCGTAATAATAGAAATTCCTACAAAAAGAAAACTTTTTTGCATTTTTTCCCTATCGAACAAATTTCATAATATAATGTAAAAAAATCATACTTCAAAATTGTGAAGTATGACATAAAAAAACACGGATTGTAATCCGCGTTATATTCAAGTGGTGCCTAAGGCCGGACTTGAACCGGCACGGGCTTTAACACCCGCAGGATTTTAAGTCCTGTGCGTCTACCTATTCCGCCACTCAGGCAACAGTCTTAAATTCATAAGACTATTTGATTATATATCAATTATTTTTGTTTGACAAGACTTTTCTTGCTTTTTTTGCACAAATCACAATAAATAATGGAAATAAACAGTAAAATTCCCACTCCACTCATTGCATAAGAAACATTCAAATATGGGGCTTTGTATTTTATCTCTACATCATAATGTCCTTTTTTTATCTTTGTACCAATAAAATTATTATCTATTTTTTCATATGAAGTTTTAACATCATTTAAGTATATTTCAAAACCTTTATCATAAGGAATAGACATGTAGAAATATCCATCTTCTTTAACATCAATTGTCCCCTTTATAACGTCTCCTTTAGTCTCTTTCTTATCAAAATTAAAGACAGATACATTTTCTTTTATATTTTTTATATCTTTATAATTTATCTTATACATCTCAAGATTAGAAACTTTAAAAGTACCTTTAGAAAACAAAAAATCTAGTTTATCAATTTTTTCA
This sequence comes from uncultured Bacilli bacterium, assembly GCA_934100165.1. Taxonomy (GTDB): domain Bacteria; phylum Bacillota_I; class Bacilli_A; order RF39; family UBA660; genus RUG13868. Next base: position 193,150 of record CAKOPN010000002.1, on the reverse strand, counting down.
TTTTGAGAAATAACATAATGAAATGTATTGTTTCTGTTATGATACTTCCAGCTTTTGCAAGTAAGAACATTAACAACATCATTTATTGATATAGAAACATCTCCAAAAGAGCATGTATTAACATTGTCTAAATCAAATTTTATAATTAAAATATCTCCTTCTTCAAGTCCATCTACTTTTGCACTAACTTTTGTTTTTTTATCAAGTACTAATTCAAAGTCATTACCATTTTTCTTATAAATAAAATTATCTGAGAAAGTTATATTACCATCGTACTTCTCCATGTTAGATACAAACGTACTTTCTACGTTTTCATCCACAATAACATATTTTAACAAAGCTTCCATATTATATGGATAAGATAACTTCTCAAAATCACTTTTACTCATAAGATTACTAGAAGAATAAATAATTGGAAGAACATCATCATTTACATATAAATTATCGTTTTTATCTACTCTTCTATACCCAACTGGTATATATCTATCTTTCACTATATACCTGGTGGCATTATACATATTATCAAAAATATTAGAAACACTAGATAGCTTTCCATAACTTCTTTGAGTAACCTCATTTTTCATAACATTATAATAAAATTCTTTATATTCCTTGTTTGATGCTGAAGAATAAATTGTACCAGTATAATAATTCATATCAGGTACTCTATTTATATTTTGAAGTAAATAATTATAATTTGTTACTCTATAAATATTATTATCACTATCAAGTACACTAGAAAGAATTTTACTATCTTTATTTTTTATGTCAAGATAGCTTTTCTTACTCATATAATGTTCGGTACTTACTGATGAAAATGCTGAAGAAATAGAAGTAAGTATAACAATAGAAAATACTAAATATTTTTTAATATTTTCTTTTTTCTGTGACAAATACCAAACTAAAGATACAGCAAGAAAATCTATCAAGAAAAGATAGGAAGACGCTCTTTTAATATTAAATAAAAATAAGAATATACAAATAAAAATGTAAAACACAAAACTTTTCTTATTACCATCAAACTTATAAATAAAATCAGCAGTAATTAAAAGTACAAGAGGAATAAATGTTATAAATACTTTACCATCAACATACATTGTTCCATTTAATACATAAGAGAAAATTGGAAATAAAAGTATTAACAAAATAAATATAGATAAAAGTCTAAATTTATTATCTTTATTAAATGCTGTCATTATAAGTGCTAAAAATGAAAGTGCAGTTAAAGATATAGAATATGCTGAATAGAAAGTTTTAGAAATATTTAAACTTGGAACAAAAAGTTTAATTAAATCTATAGATACATTTGACTTTGCCCTTCCACTTAATAAAACATATAAAGTAGGAAGAATAATTATCATTGCCATAAGTACTCCAACAATGACTGGATACAAAACTTTCAAACACTCTTTAAAAAACTCTTTAAATTTAATATTCTTTTTACTATTTAAAATCTTGCAAACAGCATAAAGCCCTAGAGCACAAATACCACTTACACTATAAAAATAACTTGTCATAATCATAAGAAAAACACTAAATGTAATTAAACTTTTCTTACCATTTTCAAAATATAAATCAATTCCCATAAGTCCCATAATAAGAAATGGCATATAATTAACAAACATAATATGTCTATGGCTATGGAATAAGATTGGAACTGTAAACATAAACAAAAGTGAAGATAAAAAAGCTGTACTACTATCATATTTTTTGAATATCCATCTATAAAACATAACTACGCTAATAAATGTTACAGCAATAGAAGATGCTTGAACATAAACAGCCATATCTATAAAAGGAAATAAATATGATATTAAAATTATTGGATTCAAAAGTCCATAGTAAGAAAAATTAAATATATTCTGTCCATTTCCTAAATTAAAAGCAAAACTAGGAAATAAGTTACCTGTCTTATAAAAAAGCTGTCTAAAATAATCCGGTATTACATAATGTTGGCAATCCCAGTCAACACTAGACCCATATAAAAAATTAAAACCTTTTGTAGCAAGCAAAACATATATTGCAAGCAAAATTGCAAATATTAAAAGATGGAAATAATTTTCTTTAGTAAATTTTTTCATAACAACTAATACATCAAAAATGATACCTTTCTAATATTTTGATTATGCAACTGTATTATCATACAAAGTCCAATCTTCATATGGGAACATTTGTGGGAACATCTCTTTTATAAAGCTTTGTGACTTATATATTTCTATTAGTTCATTAACTTTAACATCATATGACTCATCACTTATTCTAGGTGGTTTATCTTTCAAGTTTTTCATCTTATTTTTAGTATAATATTTTCCAAAAAAGTAAAGTGGTGATTCTACATTAAAGTCATTATATATATTTGTAACTATTCTATTAGTTATTTTGTGATGTTGGTGACCATACTCCCCTTCTTTATTATGAGTTACTATAAGATCCCAATCTTTAAGTGCTATAATTCTATTAAGATCTGAATATATTTGTTTTTCTTCCTCTTTCCAAGTACTTCTTTGTCCTAACACTTTATCAGGATATCCAAGCATTATATATTGGTCATCAGTCTTATTCATTACTTTAACAAACTCTTTTGCTCTTGTTTTATTTGGACCACAAGTTATGCACACTACCAAATAATCATCTTCAAGAAGATGTGCTCCACCCCATAATGTCTCATCATCTGGATGAGCTACTATCATAAGTTTTTTTGCTTTGTTTAAATCAATTTTACTTAAGTCTTTACTAACATAGTTATAATTATAAATAAGAATAGAAGATACTACTACTATAGAAATCAAAATAAAATTTATTACTATAGATTTTTTAAATAATTTGTTCATGAACTACACCTTCTTTCAGAATAGATTTTACCACATTTTAACTAAAAAGAATAGAAAAAAGTCACTATAAAATGACTTTATCCTGCTTCTAAATATTCTTCCTTTTCTAATTTTTTCTCATCATTTCCATTGAAGAAATTATTCTATTTACATCACTTGCGTTAAACGGTTTATTAAGAACATCTACTATTTTATAATCAAAAGCTTTGTAGATAGTTTCTTTTGAATCATCTCCAGTGATAATTGCAACAGGTATTCTATCAAAAGCATTTATTTTTTTCAAATGTTCAAGTACATCAAAACCATTAACATCAGGCATGTTAAGATCAAGAAACATTCCTACAATGTTACTATCAGTATCAACCATGTTAATTGCATCATTTCCACCAGATGCTTCTATAACATTATACCCTGTACCAATAAGTTTTTTAAGTATTGTTCTAATTACATTAGAGTCATCTACAACAAGAATATTTTTTACATTCATATTGTTAACATCATTCATAAAGTAATTCCCTCCTATTTATATATTTATATTGTAACATATATAAAGGTATTTTTTAACAAATTACTATACTTTTTTTTGTGTTTAATATATAATAAATTTGATAGAAAGAGGAAATAAATATGAAGAAAGTAGAAGTTAGAACTTATAATATGGGGGAATCTTTATTTAATGCAATACTATTTTTTATACTAGGAATAATACTTTTTACCAATCCAAATGGTATTGTAAAAGTCTTAATATATATAATTGGTGGTATTTCAATTTTGATAGGAATTTTTAAATTATTGATGTGTTATAAACTTCCGCAAACAAAAGAAAATCAAAAAGAAATAGTTAATGGTCTTGTGTACATGATTATTGGTATGGTTACCATTGTCTGTGCTATTATATTCTTTGATGCAGTAGAAAATGTTTTAAGATTAACATTTGCAGTATTTCTTCTATATGTAGGAATAAATAGATTCATAAATGCTTTTAAAGCTCCAAAAGGAAACAAAGCAATATATTTTGTTAATTCACTTTTAATTGTTGCAGTATCAGTAGCACTTGCCTTAATAAATAATCTTCCACTTAGAATAATTGGTTTATTTATAATTGGTTACTCAATAATTGAAATAATTGGATACATTCTTTGCAAAAGAGAAGATGACAAAAGAAATACAGTTGAAGAAGCAATGGTAATTGAAGAAAAAGAAGAAACTGAAGATAAAAAATTATTAAAATAATTAAAAAAATCTATTAGAATTTAATCTAACAGATTTTTTTATTTGCTCTTTTTTCCTTTTTTAGGTTTAGCTTTTTTTATAGTTGTCTCCTCTTTTTCAACGGTCTCTTCAAGATTATCATTCTTCAAAGATTCTTCCACCAAATTTTCATTATTATTTTCTAAAACTTGTTTATCATCATTCTTTGTTTCTTCTAATTTTGTATCATTTTTAAAGTCTTCTATTTCTAACTTTGCTTCATCTTCTTTTTTAATAAATTCAACTTTATCAGTTAACCCTACTACATTATCAACTGGAATAGAAAAGCAAATACCTCTTCCTTCATGTGACAATCCAACAGAGTTAGTAACTTCTTGCATTACTTTTTTCTTATCGTCTTTTTCTGTTAATATTAAAACAACATCTTTTTCAGGCTCTATTGTTATTCCAAGGAAATTTGTAGCTTCCTTTGACCCAAGTCCTATTCCATGTATTAAAGTTCCTCCACCTGCTCCTACTCTTTTAGCAGCATCCATAGCAAGTGATGAATATCCCTCAAGTACAATTAAAACGATAAGTTCATATTTTTTTTCATTTTTCATGATGTATTCCTCCTCAATAGATTTCATATCTTTATATTGATTTGATAAATATCTAGTTGCACTAGTAAGAGATGATGTAAACGCTATTCCAAATCCAGGCTCATATATTTTCATTTTGTTATGTAAATCATACATAATTTTAGTTTCTAAATTTTCAGGTATTATACTTAAAATCACACGTTTTCTTATATCAGATAAACCAAAGTAATCAAGAAGAGATGAAGACGCTGTTCCAAAAGCATTTATTCTAATTGAATAACTAATTCTATGACGTCTATAAAGTCTTAATATTCTACTTCCCTTATCTTTATCTGTTATTGTAACTAGTAATTTTGTCTTAACAATATCGTCTTCCATAAACCCTCCTAGTAATCAATAATTTCTTCATTATATAAAGCATCTTTGTAAACAGCCTTAATCTTAATCTTATAAACAAGTCCCACTATTTCCACAGTAATATACGGAATAGTAGCAACTATGGCAATAAGTCCAAAAGCTTCTGTTAAAACATTCTTTCCTAAAGCTTCTGCAATACCAATTGCAAATGGTAATAAAAATGTTGCAGTCATTGTTCCTGATGCTACTCCACCAGAATCGAATGCTATAGCAGTAAAGACTTTTGGTACAAAAAATGAAAGTACAATTGCTATTATATATCCAGGTAGAAGAAAATACCAAACAGAAATACCAGTTATTATTCTTAAAACCGATAGCCCTGTTGCAATACTAACTCCTATAGCAAGAGAAACATCCATAACTCTTTTCTTTATATTACCATTTGTTATATCCTCAATTTGTGAAGTAAGAACAGATACAGCAGGTTCACTAGATACTATAAAGTAACCTAAAATAACACCTAAAGGTACAAGTAAATAAACATAACTTGACATATATTTTCCAACTAAATATCCCATAGGCATAAACCCTATATTTACACCAGTTAAGAATATTGATAATCCAATATATGTATAAATCAATCCTACAAATATTTTATTTAAATCTTTCCATCTTAACTTTAAGAAAATTAAATCATAAACAACAAACATTATAACAATTGGGCCAAGAGATCTTAAAACCTCTCCAAAATAAATTGGAAAATCATTTAAATATATCCTAAACATCTCCATTATATTGGCACTTTCTACTATCTCAATTACATCATAAGTTGACTTTGATTTATAAATTAGTCCAAGAATCAATACTATTATTACTGGGCCAATTGAGCAAAGAGCCATCATTCCAAACGTATCATCTTTTTTCTTAGAGTCATTACGCATTGCAGATAAACCTGTTCCAAGTGCCAGTATTAAAGGAACAGACAAAGGTCCAGTTGTAACACCACCAGAGTCAAATGCAAGTGGCACAAACTCACTTGGAGCAAAATATGCTAGAATAAATGCAATCGTACAAAGTATTATAATTATTAAAGAAAAGTTTATCTGAAATAATATTCTTAATGCTGCAATTACCAGAAATATACCTACTCCAATACCTACCGTAAGTATCAGAACATTACTAGAAATCGAAGGAACCTGGCTTGCTAAAACATTTAAATCAGGTTCAGCCATAGTAATTATTGTACCCACTAAAAAACATACAATAAGAATAAGAGGAATACTTTTCTTTTTAGTCAAATGATTACCAATTTTTTCTCCCATAGTAATCATAGAAATATCACTACCAAGATCAAATAAAAACATTCCACATACAAGCAAAATAGAACCAAACAAGAACGACGGTATTAAATTAGTAAGTGTATCGTTTTTTAAAAAAAGACAAATTATTAACACTATCACTGTAATTGGAAGTACAGATTTTACAGGGCTTTTAAATTTTTCCATCATTACTTTCTTCATGTTTGCCTCCATTACCATAAGACAATTATATCAAAAAAAAAGGAAAAATACAGTACTTTTTAGTAACTATATATTCCATGTATTTTTTTTCTATCTGTTTCTGTGATATCATTCATAGTCCATACATCATCTTTTTTAGTAAGTGTTAAGTTAAGAGTATATTTTACTCTGTCTTTTCCACTTTTCAATTTACCTATTTTATAATCCATAAATTTTTCATTGTCAACGCTTCCATCACTTTTTTGAAATTCATCCGGATGAGTCTTAAAATAGCTATCAGCATCATCTAGAACCTTTCTATAATCATATACTTCTATCTCTACTTTTACAGTTGCAGTATCACCATCAACAGTCTCTTCTTTTATTGTATACACCAAATCTTTATACTGTCTCTTCATGGCATCCTTATACTTTTCTTTTTGGCTTTCATTCAAGTCATAACTAGTATCTAAAGTACCATCTAGTTGATCAAGTACTTTACTATCAAGTTTCTGATATTTGTTCAAGAACTCTTCTGTTTTCTTTGTTGGTGTATTCATTAAATTATTACATCCCACTATGAACGTTAATGCTATTATAAATAGTAATATTTTTTTCATAAAAAAATCCTCCCATTAGTATTTTTTACCAAATAGAGGATTTTATTCATTTGTTTATTTATTTGTTAATTTGTTTTTTTTTTAATAATCACAGTTTCCTGGAGTTCTTGGATAAGGGATTACATCACGAATGTTTTCAACTCCTGTTAAATAAATTAGAAGTCTTTCAAATCCCATACCGAATCCAGAATGGTAACATCCACCAAATTTTCTTAAGTTCAAATACCATTCCATGCCCTCAACTGGTATATTTAATTCTTTCATTCTATTAACAAGTTTATCATAATCTTCTTCTCTTTGTGATCCACCCATTAACTCACCAGCACCTGGAACTTCAAGATCAACTGCTGCAACTGTCTTGCCATCTGGATTTTGTTTCATATAGAATGCTTTAATATCTTTTGGCCAGTTTGTGATAAATACAGGTCCATTAAAGTATTCTGTAATATACTTTTCATGTTCTTTAGCTATATCTTCACCATATTCTGGTTTAAATTCCCACTTAACATCAGCCTTTTTCAAAATAGTAATTACATCTTCATGAGTAATTCTTGTAAATTTACTTTTAACAAGTTTGTTAAGTTTATCTAAAAGTCCTTTTTCAACGAATTTATCAAAGAATTCAAGTTCCTTCTTTCCTTCTTTTAGAACATAACTAACTACATATTTTAACATATCTTCCATTATGTCCATATCACCTTCTAAATCACAAAAGGCAATTTCTGGTTCAATCATCCAGAACTCGTTAGCATGTGTTTTAGTATTAGAGTTTTCTGCTCTAAATGTTGGACCAAATGTATATGTCTTTTTGTATGCTAGAGCAAATGTTTCTGCTTCTAGTTGTCCTGACACAGTAAGGTTTGCTTTCTTTCCAAAGAAATCTTTGTCATATTCTACTTTTCCACTTTTAGCAACTCTATCTAAATCAAGGGTTGTAACTTGGAACATTTCCCCTGCTCCTTCACAGTCACTTGCTGTAATAAGTGGTGCATGAAAATATACATATCCTCTATCTTGGAAATATTTGTGAATTGCATATGCTGCCATACTTCTAACACGAAATACGGCTTGAAACAAGTTAACTCTTGGACGTAAATATGCTTGTTCACGTAAAAATTCATTTGAATGTCTTTTAGGTTGCATAGGGTAATCTTCTGGGCAATCCCCTTCAAGTTTGATACTAGATACTTTTACCTCAAACTCCTGTCCAGCACCTTCACTAGGAACAACTGTTCCTTTTACTGTAATTGCACATCCAACATGGTATTTTTGAATCTCTTCAAATTCTTTCAACTTGTTATCATATACTAGCTGCACATGTGAAAAACATGTTCCATCTGAAAAATCAATAAATCCAAATTCTTTTTGTTTTCTGTGGTTTCTAATCCAACCACTAAGTGTTACTTCTTTTTGCATATAAGAATCAATTTTCTCATATAACTCTTTAACATCAATCATTTATATTCCTCCTCAAAAATAAAACTAGTTTTATCCCAGAAGGGACGAAAAACTAGTTATTTCCGCGGTACCACCCAATTTATTACATAGAAATGTAATCGCTTATTGCCATAACGGGGCATACCGGCTTAGTCTACTTAATTCTTTAAGCTCTCCCAAATGTTATTCATAGTATATCTCTATTAACTTCCACCATACGTTAACTCTCTTTAAAAGAATTTACTATTACTTCTTTTGTTCATCGATTTAAGTAAATTATAGACATCATTTTTTTATTTGTCAATATTTATTATTCGTCAAAACTAACCAACTATTCTAGCAAATTCTGCAAGTGAAGTAGTTTTTTGAATAGCAAATCTTGGTATTTTATATTTATCATCTAATCTAGATGCTTTTCTCCATCCTCCAACGAAAGCAAGTTCAAATCCAACATCTTTTACACTTTGAATAGAAGCAGCATCGTAGGCATAAAACGGAAAACAAAAAGCAGTTTTTGACCCTGTTACTTTAATAGATTTTCTTAAATCTTCATCACGTTTTTCTTTGTCATAACAAAGCATTTGTGCCCCTCTTGTTTTACCTTCACAATATCCTGATATATGCATATCATTAGTATGTGATTCAATTTCCAAATAATCTGACTGATAATTAGAAACATCCCACCAACCAGTTACTAAGAAAAGTGTCGCATGCATTTGATATTCTTCAAGAATCGGTATAAGCTTATTTCCATTATGAGTACCTGTTCCCATCCAGCCATCATCTACCGTAATTAACACCGACTTAGAAGGAAGTTCTATCTCACCATACATCCAATCTCTAAACTCTTTCATAGTAAGTGTTTTATACCCGTTATTTTTTAAATAATCAAGCTGTGCTCTAAAATCTTTTACCTTCTCACAAATTGACTGATTACAAGATTCTCCCAAATCAGGATCATAAAAAAAGTGATAATTTAAAACTGCTATTTTAGGAGTAGAAGTAACAACGATTTTCTTCTTATAAGTAACCTTTCTAGTAACTGTTGTGCTATTATTAGAACTATCAGAAACTTTATAGACAACTTCATATATGCCTTCTTTTGAATCATCTATATTGTTAGTAATCTCTATTTTCTCAGTTAAGTTATTATCATAGTTATCAGAAGCAGTAGCCCCCTTCTCTACATATTTATCTCCTACAGTATATTTTTCTTCGCTATCACCAGTCAAAGTAATAACAGGAGCAATTGTATCCACTACTTTTACACTTCTAGTAATTGTCTTATAAATATTTTTATATCTAACATCATAAGTTATTTCATATTCACCAACTTTATTTGTATCAACATTACCAGCAGTAAATACTCTAGCATAAACTTCTTTTTCATTGTATATTGTCTTAATTCCTTTATCAATATATTCATCACTTAAATTTATAGTGACTACTGAGTCTCCATTAAGTTCAAGTTTTAAATAACTAGAAATACCATTAAAATAGATATAAGCAAAAACAGATAACCCTAATATTATAAAAACTACACTAGCCCAAATAAAAATCCTCTTCATACTCTCACCATAATAATTATACATCAACAAAATATAATTTTATACACTTTACTTTAAATTCATTTTTTATTTTTAACAAAATGCTACACAAAATTTAGTAAAATACAAAAGCTTATATTTATTTGTAAACCTATTTATGTTAAAATGTTTCTAAAGGAAGTGAATATATATGAAAAAAACAATTTTAACAGGTATAAGACCAACAGGTAGAATACATTTAGGGCATTATTTTGGGGCTGTTAGAAATTGGGCAACACTTCAAGATGATTATAATTCTTATTTTGAAATTGCAGATGTACAAGCATTAACAGATAATTTTGATAATCCTAAAAAAGTACGTGAAAATGTTAGAGAAATTGCAATAGACCTTCTAGCAGTAGGAATTGATCCTAAGAAATCAACAATATTCATCCAATCAATGATTCCTGAAATTGCTGAACTTACAGTTTTCTATTCTAACCTTGTCACAATGGCAAGACTTTATAGAAATCCAACAGTAAAAACAGAAATTGCACAGAAAAAAGCTATTTTTGGAAACACTGGTGAAGGTGTAACTTATGGTTTTGTTGGATACCCAGTTAGCCAAGCTGCAGATATAACTGCATTTAAAGGTGAACTTGTTCCAGTTGGAGAAGATCAGCTTCCCCTTTTAGAGCAGTGTCGTGAAATAGTTAGAAAATTTAACAACATTTATGGAGAAACTTTAAAAGAACCAGAAGCATACCTAAGTAAAGTATCAAGAATTAAAGGTCTTGATGGTAATGAAAAGATGGGAAAAAGTTTAGGAAACGCAATTTATCTAAGAGATGATGAAGATACTATTTCTAAAAAAATAATGAGTGCTGTTACAGATACTAACAAAATTAAAAAAGATGATCCAGCAGATCCAGAAAAATGTATGGTTTATTACTACCACAAGCTTATAGGTAGTGAAAATTTAGATACTATATGTTCTGAATGTAAACTTGGTAAACGTGGTTGTGTTGCATGCAAGAAAGAACTTATTAACAACATGAATAAATTCCTAGAACCATTTAGAGAAAAAGGAAAATACTACGAAGAACATCCTGAAGAAATTGATGAAATTCTTTTAAAAGGATCTGAAAATGCAAGAAGCGTTGCAAAAGAAACAATGAAAGATGTAAAAAAAGCACTTATGATAAATTATTATGAAAAATAAAAAAAGACCTATAAAGTAACAAACTACTTTATAGGTTTTATTATTTTATTTTAAATATTACATCACTTAAATATTGATTTTCACTTAAGACTATTTTATTATTACACCTACGATTTTCACAGTCATCAATATGTTTATCCCAATTTGCAAAGAAGCCATCTATAAATTCTTTATCACTACCTCTTAAAATTGCTCTTTTTTTATACTCTTCTTTAAGTTCTCTTTTAGGGTAAACCAAATAATATTCGATTTTTCTCTTATTTAATTCGTGAAGTACATCACCATATGTAGTAATAAATACATAATCATATTTTTCACTAAGCGCCAAAACACATTCAATATAAACATTTACCCAGTTATCAATCTTATTAAAATAACAAGTATCAAAATCAATATAATTTACATCTTTATAATTTTTAAGACTACTCTTTCCAATATTTGAAAAACCACTAACTATAATACCCAACCAAACCAACTTCTTTATATTTAATTAAGTTTTATTTTCCTTCTACCAAGCTAAGAGAAACTTTTTCTTTTTCCAAAGATATGTCTGTAACATAGCAGTCCACTACATCCCCAACACTAACAACTTCACTTGGATGTTTAATATATCTATTAGTAAGTTTTGATATATGTGCAAGACCATCATTATGTAATCCAATATCTATAAATACACCAAAGTCTACAACATTTCTAACTGTACCTTGAAGTTTAGTACCAATTTTCAAATCTTCAATATGTAAAATATCTTTTCTTAATACTGGTCTTGGCATATCATCTCTTGGATCTCTATTTGGTTTTTGTAAATCATTAACTATATCAGTTAAAGTATACTTATCTATTTTTAATTCTTCACAATACTTATTTATATCAAAATCTTTTAAAGATTCTTTAAGTTTTTCTGTACCAATATCTTCTTTAGATAAATTCAAGTTTTTTAAAAGTGTTTCTGTTTCCTTGTAACTTTCTGGATGGATAGAAGTTTTATCAAGTGGATTTGTACCGTCAAGTACTCTAATGAATCCAATTGACTGCTCATATACTTTTGGTGTTACTCCCTTAATTTTCTTTATTTCTTCACGAGATGTTATCTTTCCATTTTTGTTTCTTTCTTCAAGAATAGCATCAATTGCTTTCTTATTCATACCAGAAACATAAGAAAGTAATGATGAAGAAGCTGTATTGATATTAACTCCTACACTGTTAACTGTTTTGGTTACTACAAACGAAAGCATATCATCAAGTTTCTTAGGAGTAACATCATGTTGATATAAACCAACACCAATACTCTTTGGATCAATTTTAACAAGTTCTGACAAAGCATCTTGTAATCTTCTACCAATACTTATTGCACTTCTTTTTTCTACTGTTAAATCAGGGAACTCTTTTATAGCAAGTGGTGATGCTGAATAAACACTAGCACCTGCTTCATTAACAATTACATACTCAACTTTTCTTTTAGCATCTTTTATAGTATCTGCAATAAATGCTTCAGATTCACGTGATGCCGTACCATTTCCTATAGCAATTATATCAATGTTATATTTATCAATTAAATCAAGTACAATTTTTTTACTTTCTTCTATTTTATTATGTGGTTCTGTTGGATATATAACACTTATATTTAAAGGTTTACCGGTTTCATCAATTACTGCAAGTTTACAACCAGTTCTAAATGCAGGATCATATCCAAGTACAACATGTCCTTTTATAGGTGGCGTTAAAAGAAGATTCTCTACATTTTCTGCAAAGTTTTCAATTGCACTTTTTTCTCCATCTTCTGTTAACATAGCTCTAATTTCTCTTTCAATACTAGGTTTAATTAAACGTTTATAACTATCTTTAATTGCATCTTTAACAAGACGTGTGCACTCATTATTACCTTTTAAAACCTTATTTTCAATATAATTAAGTATTTCTTCTTCATCAATATCAATTGATACACTTAAAACATTTTCATTTTCTCCACGGTTTAACGCAAGTATTCTATGAGGTTTAATTCTATTAACTTTCTCACTAAAATCATAATACATCTCATAAGTTTTAGATTCATCTTTAGCATTTTTCTTTAATTTTGATGTTACAATACCATCACGATAAGTCATTCTTCTAATTTCTTTTCTATATTCGGCATTATCACTTACATTTTCCGCAATTATATATTTAGCACCAGTTAAAGCATCTTCTGTCGTTTTTACTTTTTCATTCAAGTATTTTTCTGCTTCTTTATAAATATCAATATCACTAAATTCCATTATAGTTTTACTAAGTGGTTCAAGCCCATTAGCAATTGCTTCAGTAGCCTTAGTTTTCTTTTTTTCTTTATAGGGTCTATATAAGTCCTCAACATCAACAAGCTTAGTACAAGATAAGATTTGTTCTTTTAATTCATCTGTTAAAAGTCCTTTTTCATCAATAAGTCTTATAACATCTTCTTTTCTCTTCATAAGATTAACTTGATATGTATATACTTCATTTATACTTCTTATTACTTCTTCATCAAGTGCCCCAGTTGCTTCTTTTCTATATCTTGCAATAAAAGGTATAGTGTTACCTTCACTTAGAAGAGATAATACAACTTCCACCTGTTTTTCTTTAATATTTAAATTGTTTGCTATTTGTTTAATTATTAAATCGTTCATAACATCCTCCATACTTAATTTTAGCACAAACCAATTTTTATGTCTAAACAAAAAAGAAGGTTCCCCTTCTTAATAACCAAATCTTAGTATTTCACATTCGACATTATACTCAACACCAAAATTTCTAGCAGTATCTTCGGATGCAAAAAGTAGGTCAAATAAAACTCTTCTATCTTTACCTATTGCTCCTCCTCTATCTAGCACTATCGCATATATTTCTTCACCAAAATAATTTAAATTCTTTAACTTAACAATAGTACCAAAAGGATAAGATCTGTCTCCTGCTACTATATGGACCATTCCATATTCTGGGTCATATTGATATATGTCGCCATTTCCTACATATTTACCAGATGCTGTATAACCTTGACATCCATCACTACAGTATGGAGTATATGAAGTAACTTTACCTGTTACAACCTCAAGAACCTCAGCATTTCCCTTTGGAGTAGATATCACACCTTTAGCATCAATTTCTTTCATTCTATTAGCATATGATAAGTTTGCAATTCTTTCTTTTTCAGCATTTATTTTTTCTCTTACAGAATTACACTTTTCAAGTAAAGAATTTTTAACATCTTCATATTTAATTGATTCTAACTTTTGAATTACTTCATTTAATGATGTTTCATTGTATTCTTTTTCAATGGTATCAAGTAAATTCATAAATTCATTTTTTATGTTTTCTTTTTCAATATCCACTTCAAGATTACTAATAAATATAGTAAGCTCTTCTTTTACTTCTTCTGTATCAACTTCACCAATTAGTTTCTTAGCTTCATTTATATCATCAGTACTTTTAGTACTTTTAGCTAATTCAACTTTTTCCTTAGCAACCGCTATTTTATTCTTTTCTATTTTGTAATTATAATCATTAACTATATAACATGTTAATCCCACTACAAGTGCTATAAAAGCTAAAAGCGAAACTACCATTATATACTTTTTTTTCATAAATACTCCTTTTTTTGGTGAATGCCCTTTATTCTAACACAAGAAGACTATTTTTGCAAAAGTTATTATAAGAATATGAGATTCACAAAAAAAGAAGTACTTTTATACTTCTTTTAAATATTTTTTTGATAAGTTAATAACTTTGGATAATATTTCTTTTAGATTATCAAAGTCTTTATTAACAAACTCTATATCATTTTCTTTACTTTTCATTTCATGTTCATAACTTTTTTCTGCTAAATCTTTAAATCCAAGGTATTTAGCATCACTTTTAATCGAATGAACTAAAATCTTATAGTTTTCCATATCTTTGTTGTTTTTAAACTCTTCTAATTTTTTAACTTTTTTATCTATGTCTTTGATAAATTCTTTAAGTATATCATTATACATATCCATAGTACCTAAAAGTTCTAACGAAGTTTTTAAGTCTACTCCATTTTGAAGAAGAATGTTATCTTTAGAATTATTATCTTCGATAGTAACCTCTACATCGCTAGTGGAAGTACTTTCTACTTTGGTATTATCTGAAATAATTTCCTTAGTAGTTTGTTCAGTATTATCATCTTTTAAAGTTTTAACAGAATTACCCATCTCATTATTCATAAGTTTTCTTAGTACTATTTCAAGATCTACTTTATTTATTGGTTTAGATAAGTAATCAGTAAAACCTTGCTCCATATATTTTTCTCTCATTCCAGAAATTGCATTTGCAGTTAGTGCGATAACAGGTATATTAAAGCCTTCTATTTTTTTAAGTTCTTTAAAAGTTTCTACACCGCTTAATTTAGGCATCATATCATCAAGTAGGATTAAATCAAATTTTTCATTATTCTTAATTTTATCGATAGTCTTAAATCCGCTATCAGCAACTTCTATAGTAGGATTATATTTTTCAAGTACTTTACTTGCAACTTTTAAATTCAAGTTGTTATCATCGACTACAAGAATCCTTTTACCTTTTAAGTCAATTTCTTTTTCTTGAGCTTCTATTTTTTCTTCTTTCTGCTCTACCTCTTCAACTCTCTGATCTAACACTATAGTAAATTTTGATCCTTTGCCATAAATACTTTGTACTATTATTTTACCACCCATTAGTTCAACAATTTGTTTTGTAATTGCAAGTCCTAGTCCTGTTCCTTCTATTGTGGTATTTTTTTCATCTAGTCTTTCAAATTTATCAAATAACTTATCTATACTTTCTTTCTTAATACCTTTACCAGTATCTTCAACAGAAATAATTAGTCTACAGATGTTATCTTTAGTAATACAGTTAACTTTGTATTCTATTTTTCCTTCATCTGTATATTTAGCCGCATTAGTAAGTATATTTGTTACTACTTTTTTTAGATTAGCATAATCACCATACAACGTACTTGGTAAGTTTTTAGTAATTGATACTTCAAACTCAATATTTTTTTCTTCTATTCTTGGTCTAATTAGTTTAGCAAGACTTTCTAAAGTTCCTCTTGCATCGTATGCTGAATTAACTATCTCTAGTTTTCCTGACTCTATCTTTGAAATATCTAAAATTCCATTAACTATATCTAAAAGTGTATTGGAAGCATCAACGATATCTTTAGCATTTTCTTTAGCTTCTTTAAGTGTTTTAGAAGTGGTTATCTCTTCGCTAAACCCAACAATTGCATTTAATGGTGTTCTTATCTCATGTGACATACTTGATAGGAAATCTGTTTTAGCTTGATTAGCCTGTTCTGCTTGATTCTTAGCAAGTTCAAGCTCTTCAAGCATCTTAATATCAGGATTCTCTATTGTATGATACATAACTGATGTTATAAAAACTTCGAATGGTACAATTAAAAATACCTCTGGCATTAAAAATTGAATTACCATAAGTATACTGCCTATTAAAATAAACAATGACAACGGTATATATTTTCTATTGATGTGATGTATATTTTTAATACCAGAAATAGTCATAACAATAATTGCAAGAAGAGATGCAATATATAACGAAGTTTGAGAAGCACCAACACTATATATAAAAGAACCATTTTTTACATAAGTTAAATTAAGAAAAACTATTAAAAGTGCAAACAGAATCGTAGAAATCTTTAACACCTTAGCTGCAATATTTTGCTTTTTTACAGCTATCGTTGAAGATATATATATAATATATAAAGTAAATAACGATATCCAAAGTAGCATTGCAATTAAAAATAATTTACCAAATATAGCTTTAAAAATATAATTTACATTAAAATATATACAATATGTTGAAACAAGACCAATAACAAGTTCCAATATTGATACTATAAGTAAACCTGAATATATTTTTGTTTCATGGCTATTAACACGCTTCTTAGAAAAAAAGCAAAATGCTATTAAAAATGTATATAACAATCCAGAAAAATTTAGATAGATAGTTCCATTCATAACTTCCACCTCACTACCGTACTATCATATACATCATATCATAACTTTTGCTTTTTTTTAATATTATTTAATTACTTTGTTCAAAGTTTTATCTTTTGTCATTTTTGATACTTCAATCCCAGAAACATTCATATTGTTCTCATTAACATTTACTTTATATCCATCACCATCTATTCCATTTACTTTGATATTGTGATAATCATTCTTTCCCATTGTATTTTTAGGTATATTATCAACAAATACCCACTGTCTTGGAATATCTCTAAAATTGGCTTGATAATTATCGTGACCGTTATTACTGATAAATAAGCTCTCAACAGTATTTTTTATATAAGATTCTTTATCAATATCAGAAAATTCATCAGCTAACTTAATATAAACTTTTGGCATTGAACCACTTTTTTCATCATCAAAGTAAGGAACAATAACACAATTTGCTACTTCATCTTGTGATAATAATAATCCTTCTATTTGCAAAGGATATACATTGTAAGCATCAAATCTTGGAAACATTCTATCTTTTCGATCGATAAATTTTAATGTACCATCACTGGACATTTGAACAATATCTTGTGTAGGAATATATTTTTTGCCATCTAATTCAATTGTTTCTACAACAGTTCTTCCATCTAGAACACCAGAAGTCATATTTGGAGCTGAAATAAGTGCTTCACCTTCAATTGGATATTCTTTAGAATCTATTATTTTATTAGTAGAAATATCACGTATTTTTACATCAGTCAGTGGCATTGGTACCCCCATACTCTGAAGATGATTATATCCATCTATTGAATAAGTAGCACAACCACATAATTGAGATAGCCCGTATCCTTTATTTAAAATTGATTTGCTACCGTGTTTTAATAAAAATTCATTAATTTCCTCTTCTTGACTAACACTTGTTGGAGTTCCTCCACTTACAGCACATTCCAAAAATGACAAATCACAGTTTTTCAAATTCTCATCTTTTAAAAGACTTAACCAAGCTGGAGTATTTGCAAGTACAATATTTGGTTTGTATTTTAATAATAACTTTGAAAAATCTTCAGGACGGAAAAGTGGAATTTGTTGAAGTTCCATACCTTTACTTAAGCCAAGATGAGTTGTATTAACAGCCCCATATGCAGCAAAATACGGAATAAAATGAAGCATTTTCATACCAGGTGTAAAATCAAGTCCGACTAAATCATGTTGTTTTACCAAGGCATTACGATTATAGTCTGTTATTGGAATTGGTTTACCAATGCCTGTACTAGTACCAGAAGTATGCGTAATAAGTGACAGCTCATCAGAACCACTTTCAACTGGTTGTAATTGTGTATATCTACTATTTCTTATCACGTCATCTAATGTAACAACATTTCCAGAGAGCCTGTTTGTAACCCCATTAAACAATGAATAAGCTCTAACAAGTGGTGGCATAAAAGAATTCATAAATTTATCAGAACAGACTACTATATTTTTTATGCCAAACTTAGAATGTAACTCTTCTGTATCTTTTTTTAATGTTTTTGCATACAACAAGTCTAAAGAAACAATATCAGTTATTTTTTCATCTTCTATGTATCTTTTCATCTTATCAGTTGATGTTGTCGGATCAATAAAATCACACACAGCACCAGTCATATCTAATGCATAATCAATATCACAAGTTCGAGCTACATTTGGCATCATAACCAAAACTCTTGAATTATTTGCACTATCAATACCTAAAGATGCAAAAGCTTTAGCTACGGAAT
Source organism: uncultured Bacilli bacterium (assembly GCA_934100165.1). Taxonomy (GTDB): domain Bacteria; phylum Bacillota_I; class Bacilli_A; order RF39; family UBA660; genus RUG13868. The sequence goes on along the minus strand of CAKOPN010000002.1, from coordinate 174,136 downwards.
TCCAATTGCTAAACATTTCATCATAAGATATATTTTTTCCATCTTCGCTAATTGCTATATTAGACGTTCTGTATTGGTTGTTGTCCTTTATAAGCTTCCAACTTCTTATAGCAGGAACTGTCAAATCTTTCCCTTTTAATACTTCTTTATAATAATCATGAATATTTATATTGTTCACTTTTTCCATATAAAATCCCCTTCTCGTTATATGATATAATAACATCGACCCTAATAAAAGTCAAACTAGCATTATAAAAGTCAAAGTAAAATTACTATTTGTTAATAAATTTTTTGGTTTTGGTTTTAATTTTATCTTTCGCCAAAAAAGCATTATTTTTACCGAGTTCCAAACCATCAAGAAACGAAAACACCTCATCTGGTTCATTAATAGTTTTATCATGAAAGCATTCATCGAGAGCATCATGAATTGTCAAACCATAACCAAAATTACAACGTTCAACAATTCCATTTTGAAAAGTATCCAAATAATTATTAGGAACATTATCACGAACTAATTGAGGCTGAGATTCAAATATCTCCCATTTTAAAGTTGATAATTTATCTCTTAAATCATCTGTTAATTCTTGAATAGAATATTCAGCATCATTAGGGATACTATAGTTTTCTCCAATATTAAAATAAAATTTATTATCATATTGTTCAACAGCAATTGGAACTATTTCTGCACCAGTTTCTTGCGCCATTCTAACAGCACCAGAAAAAAGTTTCATAACAACTAAATTTGGTGAAACATTCCAAGCTCCTTCTGGAAATATAAGTAAATTACCATTATTGTTTAATAATTCAACAGATCTATTATATGCAATTTTTCGGTCTTCACGATTTTTTGTTTCCAAAGGGATAACTCCATTTAATTTTAACGCTTGATATATTGGCATTCGATATATATATCCAGGATCACCTAACATCAAATAAGCTGGAGCAGCTAATACTTGAAATGCTCTTTGCACATCGTTACCACCAACATGAGTGCAAGCAAAGATTTTAGGAGTATCATTATCAACAGTATGTTTATCATTTAATATGATTATATCCTCTTTAGAAAGTAACTGATCCAACTTTAAAATGCCTTCTATTAAAAAATGCATTTTTTTTCTAAGTTCTATTCCTTTTAAACTCTTACCATTATCATATTCATATTTACGATATTCAGCATAATAATTAGCTAATTCATCGATAGCCATTCTACGTTTTTGAAATAAACTAACCTTATTAAAATCAGACATAAAAATACCCCCTAACAAAATAAACTAAGAATATTATACTAATTTAAGTTAAAAATTCTACAAAAATCATTTAATATTAAAATTTAATTTTATATCGAATAAAAAATAATTAAATTAACACCAAGTTTTTGTATGAAATTGTTAATTTAACCAAAATAAAAAACTCCGAAGAGTTTTCAATATTTTCTACCAACTTCCAGACCAGGTAGCACCAGCAACTGTAGAACGTTCATAATAAGAAGAGGCTGAAGAATCTGGAATAATTCCCCCACTACCATTAACTTGATATCTCATTGCAGTTGGTAAAAGTATAGCACTTTCAGCATGTAAATAATCACTATAAGCTCTTTGGTTAATAATTGTGGCGGTTGTATTTTTTTCTACATCGAAATAAAATCTTATTCTTAATGATGAAAGTGAACCGGAAGCCAACTTAAATGTTGCACCAACACCCGTTGAAAATGTTTGCATATAACTTGAAGTTGAAGTATAACAAGAGGAACCGGAACAATATTCTTGTTCAAAAACAGGATTACCATGAAGTTTAACAGTTGGTAAAAACCCAATTCCAATAATATCATAACTTCTTAAACTAGGCATTGACTTCCAAACAACCAAATTTTTGTATCTATAATAGCTACCATTTGTAAGAATAGTTGAAGTCACATATCTATAAGTAGTTTCAATAGTAGTTGCACCCATAATAGAACAACCACTATCACTTGCTAAATCATACTCTTCTTTTGATACTTCAAAAGTTTCACTTTGAACAGATGATAAATTTGAGTTTGCTAACGAATACTGTTCCAAAGTATTATAACGCGACACAGTTTTATAATACTTTGTTGTTTCAGACACCACTTTATATTTATCAGTATCTGCAAACACCAAGTATGGAATGCACAAAACCACAAAACACAAAGAATACAATATTTTTTTCATATTAAAATTAACTCCTCTTAAAAAATATATCACTACACTGAATTTCATTAAAATCATCAAGATATTCTATTCTAATATGCAAATCATCTAATTTAGGAATAATTTTTGTTGATACATATAGCAAAGAAAAGTCAGAAAAATAATCATAAACAGATATTTCATTTTCCAAATTATATTCTCTAGAATAAAATACTCGCTGACCAGACAAAAGACTTACTTTAATATAACCAGTAACAGGATTTTCTATAACACCAGGAGTATCAGTTATATAAACTATTTTATCTATAACTAATTGAAATTCCTTATCATTTTTAAAAATATATCCATAGACATCATACGTTCCAGAACCGTGTATATCTATTTTCTTCCATTCATAATGATTTCTAATAAGCATGAATGCTGAAATAAAAGTAACTACAATAGCTATAATTATAGAAATACTTGCTAGTATTCTTCTTCTAGCATTACCTGTGTATAAATCGACCACGCATATAGAGATGCCCTCTCCTCCAAGGTATCTTTTTTCTAGCCCAACATCACTAAGATCAGAACTTTCATTTACCTCTGGACTTTTTTCTTCCTCCTCGACATTAAACACATTATCATTTTCTATAACTTTTTCTTCATTATCTAACTTTTCACCACGTAACAATTCATCAACTGTTACATTCAAAACATCAGCTATTGAAGTTAATAACGTAACATCTGGAGCAGTAATTCCCCTTTCCCACTTTGAAATTGTCTTTTCATTAACATCTAAAATCTCACCAAAACTCTTTTGAGTATAGCCCCTCTTTTTTCTAATTTCTGCTATATTTCTCCCAAGCTTATAAATACTATTTTTAAAACCGTTCATAACTCACCACACTCTAATAAAACAAAAATATTTTATAGAAGTATCAAGAGAATTTAAATCTCATTATAATTATTAAAAATAATACTTATTAAGGGAAAAAACACAACATAAATCATGTTAAAATACTACATATACCACCTACACTTCAAAAGTATTATTTTGAAAATATCATGATACATCGTTAAAAAATATTTCTTGTATAAATAAAAATCTACATTTATTATACACCAAGATTATTTATGTTGAATAAATATTTCAAATAATACCTTATAAATAACAATAAAGTTAAATATTGGTTTCCGCTGTTCTTTGAAATCTATGAATATGTAAGCCACCCGTTTTATCAACAGCCTCATCGAAATCATATTTTGAAGTATCAATCATTGAAAAATCATGAACAATCTTAGTTCTTTCATTAACAATGTCCGTAGAAAGTGAAGTGATCTTTTTGATATTTTTCATTTCATTTAACATTGAAGCCACCTCCTCATTATAATATTTTTACTGCTTAACCTAAAATTTCAAGTTTTAATTTCAAGCACCATCCTTTCCTTCTCGCAGAACACCCTATACGACATCATATTAACAAAAAAATGGCATAATTTACCACCCCTAAAACCGCTACTTTGGTAGCCAAACGAGTTTACTTTGTTTATTCTTCAATGTTTAAAGCATGAAAAAAAGACTAACTTTTGTTAGTCTTTAAACATCCAATTTCTTACTTCTTCAATATCTATTCCATTTTCAACAATATAATGTTCATGAAGTGCTAACTTTTCTTTCATATCACGAACAATATCATCTCCAATAATACCAAGATTCAAATTATTAACTGCATCAATTACTAAATTAAATCTATCTATTTTATTTCTTACACGCATATCAAACGGTGTTGTAATGGTCCCTTCTTCATTATAACCATGAACATGAATATTACGATTATGCCTAAAATATGTTAACTCATGTATAAGAGTTGGATAACCATGATATGCAAAGATAATTGGTTTATCAAAAGTAAATAAACCATCATATGCTCCATCTGATAAAGCATGTGGATGTTTAGTTGTAGAATCAAGTTTCATTAAATCTACAACATTTATAAATCTTATTCTAAGTGTTGGCACATAACTTTTAAGTATTTTAACTGCTGCTATCATTTCTAATGTTGGTGTATCACCTGCTGCAGCCATAACAATCTCAGGATTAGGATCATTACTTACAAAGTCCCAAGTACCAATTCCTTTGGCACAATGTTCACGAGCCATATCCATAGGAAGCCACTGCAAACTAGGATGTTTAGAAGCTACTATTACGTTAACATAGTTTTCACTTCTTAAACAGTGATCTAAACAAGATAGCAAACAGTTAGCATCAGGTGGTAAATACATTCTAACAACATCAACTTTTTTATTAGCCAAATGATCTAAGAATCCAGGATCTTGATGTGTAAATCCATTATGATCTTGTTGCCATACGTTAGAAGTTAATACAAAATTAAGAGAAGATATTGGCTTTCTCCAAGAAAGTTCATTACAAACTTTAAGCCACTTAGCATGTTGTGCAGCCATAGAATCTACTATTCTAATAAAAGCTTCATAACTTGCAAAAAATCCATGTCTACCAGTTAGTAAATATCCTTCAAGCATTCCTTCACACATATGTTCAGAAAGGTAAGAGTCCATAACTCTACCATCTCTTGCAAGATACTCATCATTCTTCTTTATTCCCATTTCCCAAGCTCTATTTGTATAATCAAAAACATCGTAAAGCCTATTAGACATAGTCTCGTCAGGGCCAAAAATTCTAAAGTTTTTACTTGCTTCATTAAGTTTAAATATGTCGCGAACAAAACTGCTAAGTACAAGCATATCTTGTTTTTTAACAGTTCCTGGCTTAGTAAACTTAACACCATATTCAGTATAGTCTGGAAGAATAAGCCCTTTTCTTAAAAGTCCGCCATTAGCATTAGGATTTGCACCCATTCTTCTATTACCTTTTGGACAAAACACTCTATATTCTTCTTTTAAAGTACCATTTTGATCAAAAAGCTCTTCAGGTTTATAACTTCTAAGCCAATTTTCAAGTAATTTTAAATGCTCTTTTTTCTCCATTGAAATAGGAACTTGATGTGCTCTAAAAGAACCTTCAATAGTCTTACCATCAACTTCTTTTGGGCCAGTCCATCCTTTTGGAGTTCTTAAAATAATCATCGGCCATCTAGGTAACTCTTTTGAATTTGAATCCTTGATTTTCTTTATTTCTTCCACTACTGTATCTAAAGTTTTCATCATCTTTTTATGCATATCCATTTGCTTATCGCCTTCTACTAAATAAGGCTTATAACCACATCCATAAAAATAACTTGCTAAATCTTCATCACTCATCCTTGAGAATACAGTTGGATTACTAATTTTATAACCATTCAAATGAAGGATTGGTAATACAACTCCATCACGGTCTTTATTTATAAATTTATTACCATGCCAAGAAGTTGCCAAAGGTCCAGTTTCTGCTTCACCATCTCCAACAACACAAGCTACAATTAAACTAGGGTTATCAAGGACAGCACCAAAAGCATGTGCAAGAGAATAACCAAGTTCGCCACCTTCATGAATAGAGCCTGGTGTCTCTGGTGCAACATGACTTGGAACACCACCCGGAAAAGAAAATCTTTTAAATAGCTTTTTTAGCCCTTCTTCATCCATTGTAATTTCTGGATAAATCTCACTATAACTTCCTTCAAGGTAAGTGTTAGCTATCATAAAATTACCACCATGACCTGGTCCAGAAATATAAAGCATATTTAAGTCATACTTATTTATAATTCTATTTAAATGCGCATAAATAAAATTTTGACCAGGAACAGTTCCCCAGTGTCCTACAATCTTCTTCTTAATATCACTTTCTTTTAAAGGTCTTTTAAGAAGTGGGTTATCAAGTAAATAAAGCTGACATGCTGATATATAATTAACTGCTCTAAAATATCCATCAATTCTCTCTAACTCTGTCATATTAACCTCTTTTCTATTCTGTAACAATTATATCACAATGAAAAGAGGCTATCAATTACAAATGTTTATCTTCTTGGTCTATTATTAAAACCGTTTCTTCCTACTATAACAGATATATCATCTATTTCAAAAGATGTGTAATCTTCATCATTTACTTGAACTTTATAACTACCTTTTGTAAGTTTTTCAGAACTATATACAATTGATGAAAAATTCTTTGTTGTTTCATAACTCATTACTTCTTCATCATTAGAGTCTAATATTTTAATCACTGAACCAGAACTATAAGTTTTAGAAAAGTTAATTAGTACTCCATACTGGCTTGAAGAAGCACTAATACCTTGTGCCATACCATTCCTTAGTAATTACTAATTCTCCATCATAATCCAAAGCACTATCTCCGTTAGAAGTTGGTCCATCTACTAAAACATAACCACCATTTGTATTATTAAACATATTAACACCTCATCATTTAACTAAATCAATATATATATTAGCATTTATTTTAAAAATATTTAAATTGTTTTTTATAATTATTATTTTCTTACACCAGTAAGTTATACAAAAAAACTGTTGATTAAAAATTTATCAACAGTTAAATATTGGAATGATTTTTATTTACTTGGCTCATAAACAGTACCAACAAACCATACTTCTCCACTTTCTTTATCTCTTATAAGAAACATAAATGGTTTATCAAAAGTTAAATCTATCGTTTCAACTGGTACATCAAATTCATAGTCGTATCCAAAAAATCCATCATCAATTGGATAAACATCATTACTTATAATAGGTGCGGTAAGCCCTTCGTTAGAAAATTCAATGCTTGCTTTATGATTTACAGAAGAAATGCTAGCATTCTCACTGGAAGTAAGTGAAGACAATTCTGCTTTTGTATTATCAAAAACATTTTCTATACCAAGTTTTTTCAAATCTTCTGTCAAGTTTATTTGATAATCAAAGTTGAATATTGGAATATAAGCTTTTATTTCAGTTATTTTTCCTTGAATAAAGTTTGCTGGTTTTATCTCTTTCATACCAGAGATAATTTTATTTAAACTATCAGCTGTACTGTTATCTACAAATTCCTTCAAAGTTTTATTTATAGGCATTATACCAACATACTCTAGTGTTACTCCGTTATATACGTCTAAATCTTTAGAGAAAGCCTTAACTTCAGTGTCTGTGTAAATTGAAAAGTCAGTTGATGATGAGTACTTTCCATAATTTTGATTAAGCTCTTCTACAAAATTATTTACAAATCTTTGAATATTCAATGCTGTTTCAGTAGAATGAACTTTAGATAACCAACTAGTATAGTCAGTCTCTACTGTTTTATATATATTATCTCTACCTAAATCTCTAATAATATCATAATTATTTATAACTGCACCCATTTCTAAAACTTTGACATCCACACTGTTGTTAAATTTAATTGTTTTTGTAGGAACATTATGAATTGCTGGAACTTTCGTACTATACTTCTCATGTTTAAAATCAACTTCCCAAGCCTGTGATGCAAGATCACGAGCTATCTTATTGTCATCAGGTTGAACTCTTTTTACCCAATTCATATCAATTCCTAATGCATTAACAAGAGCGAAATTATAAGATTTGACATTACTATCACTAATTATATTATTTACTTTATTAAGTGTTTTTTCTTTTACAGCATTATTTAATTTACTAGCAGTTTCAAATGAGTCATATGCTAAACTCGCATCATATGTACTTAATTTAGTAACATAATCATCTTTAATACTATTTTTATAAGAATCTTTAGCAAACATAATATTTGCGAATGACATTCTATTACTATTTGCATATCTTTTTACTTCATAATTTCCTAAGACTGCATCTATTTGTCTTTTTGTACTTCCACTGGTGCTGTCACTAAGCATTTTTAATGCATATTTTACTGAAAGTGGACTGTAGATTTTATTTGTTTCTTCATTTTCTAGTTTTAAAAATTGTAAATCAAAGTTTTCTAATGAATTTCCATCTAACTTATAAGGTGAAGTATAATTGATAGGTTCATTTGGATTAGGTTCATTAGAATTATTACCATTATTGTTACTATTGTTATTAGACTTGCCATCACAGAAGAAAATAACCGCACAAATTATACTAGCTATAATTAAAAGTGCTATTGCAACTGCTATTATAACTTTTAACTTATTATCATTCTTCTTTTCAATAATAATCACTTCTTCACTCTTAGAAACTTCTTCTGGTTGCTTTTCTAACTTTTTTTCATTATCATTTTCCATAACCACACATACCTTCCTATTATTATTTAAACATAATGTACCTATTTTTGCAACTCATATAACTCTTTTTTATATACAAAAAAAGTAACCATGTATTTATAAGTCATGATTACTTTAATATATAAGTTTTAATTTTTAACTTTAGCTAGATTTGTAGTATAAATATTACCTTGCGTATCTGCAACTTTAAAAAGTACATAATATTCTTTTTCTATATCTAAATCTTTAAATTCTATTGAAAAATCTTTATCCAGTTCTGTTTCAAACCCTGTTATAACTCCAGATGATTCCCAGTTTGTTGTGTAATTACCATTTGCATCAAATATTTTATATCGCATATTTAAAAGTTGTAAAACCTTCCAGTCTTTGAGCTCTATTGATGATTTAGGAGAAACATTAGTGTCAGAGTCAGTAATTTCCTTAGCACCAGTTATCTTACCATTTGGGTTCTTAGAATCAACGACAAGTTCCAAATATATTGGAAGCATAGTAAAATCACTAATAAAGTCATCTCCCCATTTTTGAAGTGTTCCAGGTATTAAATATTTCACATAATCAGTACCTTTATCTCCTTCTAATGCAGTTACATATATTTCTTCTCCATCGCTACCAGTAGCTACTAAAGCTTTCTTTGTAATCGTAGTACTTAATATGTTATTTTCAAGTTTTACATCAGTACCTTTGTATCTTGGCATATAATATCCATCATCAAGTTTTTCAAATATAACATAACTAGCATCACTATAGTTTGCACTAAGTTCTTCAGGTATTGTAACACTTACAATACCACCTACACTAGAATGTACTTCAGCATCATCAACATTTCCCGTAAAAATTCTCTTACCAGTAAGCGTTGCTGTGAAATTATCAATAAATTCAGTATAATCACTTGCAAAATCAAATTTTTTATATAAATAAATAATATCATTTACTCTTGTTTTATTTTCATAAGGGAAATAAATTGATAATCCATTAGTAGCCCAAATATCTGTCTTTTGATATACAATTAAATCATCTAAAGCACTCTTAAGAGCATTAACTTTTGTATAGTATTCATCAGGTAATTTATCAATTAAATCATATAAGTCAACTAAATCATAATTTATGGCAGTAGCTTTACCAAATGTTTTTGTGCCACTTCTACTTCTAGATATTTTTGAATAATCTAATTTCAAATTTTGATCCATTACAGAAAACAAGTCATTGAGTCTTTCTTCAAATTGAGCCATTTTATTTAACTTAATCATAGATAATGAAATTCCTCGACCATCAATTCTTTTACTATAATAGTCACTATAGTAATCAATGATATTTTTACCGATATCTGTAGTATTACTATCTTTTTGTATCGTACCTAAAAACGAATAATTCCATCCATTTCCTGGTTCTACTTCTTGAGATGCAATTAAGTAATCCGCATAAGGTGATACTGTAAATGCTACTTCAGCTGATGCCATTAAACAAGCATCAAAGCCTAAAAATTCTAATTTTTTACCATCACTAAATGGACTATGTTCTAAAACATCCTTAAGTTCAATTAACGTTAAAGAATCAAGTTTGTTATATTCATCATAACCATAGCCATATATTGGTCCTCCACCATGATCCCAAAGAATTAAACTATATTTTTCTGCTTTATAATTTTTATAAGCATAATTTATAAAATCAACTAAAGTATTAGGATCTCCCATACTAGTTCTTGAATAAGATTCTAATTTTTCAAGACCAGTACTCTTTACTCTATATATAGCATTTTCTTCACTTGATATAACGTCAGTATGCCACTTTTTAGAACCACCTGTATAAATAAGTAAGTTAATGTTTTCTTCATCAAATTTTGAAGTAAGCATTTCATTTATATCCGCACTTGCAGCATAATAATTACTTTCAAGGTCAGATCCAATCATGTAAATCATTATAGTTCTCTTACCATCATATCTGTTGCTATTTAAAAAATATAAAACAACACCCATCACTAAAAGCAAAACACCAAATGCAAGAAAAGTTCTCCCTATTTTTGCTTTTTTACCATTTGTCTTAAATTTAGATTTTTCAATATTGGCTTTAATATTTTTAGAGTAAGCACTAAAAACATTTGCTTTTTTCTGCTCAAGCAGTAAAAAATTATCTTGATTTACTTTGGTACCACATTCAGGGCAAAATTTTATATTGTCATTTAATCTAGCACCACAATTATCGCAAAACATAAAATCACCGCCTACCGCTCTATTTTCACTTTAATAATAACACAAAAGAAAAAAAGTGTACACTTGAAAATGAACACTTTTATAAAACTAAGTAAACTTTAACTAACTTTTTTATAATAATGTCTAGTAATAATAAGTCCTAATATTGATATACTAAATATTGATATTAACTTAATGATATTGTCACCAGTACTTGGGTTAGGTGGAATATCATTTTTAGTATTTATAATAATAATTGTTCCATCATCATCTATCTTTATTTCTTTTGTATATGATTCAAGTTCATCTATTTCATCAACTGTATATTCATAAATACCTTCTAGATTATCCCATGTATAAGTCCAATCATTTTCTTTAGACAAAGTTACAATTTCTTCTTCTACTTTTTCATTATTTTTATAAAGTTGAACTCTTATACTATCTGGAATTGAATCTGTATTTTTCCATATCTTTTTTACAGTTACAGAAACAGGTTTCTTCTGATTATAAAAAGTTGCTATCATAACTTTCTCATCACTTATTACCCCTTTTTCGCCATCCATGGTAACAATATAATCAAAAGATTCCTCTTCTGATATAAGATATTCAGTATCTACCGGTAAATCATATATAATAATTTTTTCATTATGTTTAAGATTAAACTCTGAAATACCATCTTTAAAAGTAAGCATACTTGTTTCTAAGTAGTCATTACCTAGATATTTATCTATTTTATAATTGCCATCATTTACTAACGCTGTTATTTTAAAACTAAATGCTTTGTTATCTTCACCCAAAGTAACAATTTTTTTAATTTCTAGATTACCTGTTTTAATATCATTTTTAAAAATATAATTATTATTTTCATCATGTGGAATACTAGTAGTTATATTTCCATAATTAACAGATAATGAATATTTTTTATCATCAAGTTTATAATTTAAAGGTGATTCTATTTCTTTAATTATGTATTTATGCCCTGATGGGATGTTTTCAAAAGATACAATACCGGTTAAAGTTGATGTTGAGTAAAATTCATTTATATTTGCAAACTTTCTTTCATTATGACATTCACAAGATTCGTCATGATAAAGTTTAAATTTAGCAAGTGATAAAAATTTTCCAGTATAACTAGAAACTTTAGTAAATTTAAAATCTGCTAAATATCCAAGAATACTTGGTACTGGAAATTCTATTTCCCTATTTTCAGATAACACATCATTTTCTCTAACTACATATGTAAGTGTTGTCTTGCCATTTGTGTCATATTCTTTTTGTTTTTCAAAACCAGTATTTTCATTTTGAAGTCTCACACGATATTTAAGCGTATAACTAAAGAGTTCATATTCACCATTTTTAATAGTTGTATATTTTGATTTCTTTAAATCCCATAATATTTTATTATTACTATAACTTGCAGTATTTGTATCATTGTTTAAATATGACAAAGACTCTACAAGATCAGCATCATCATTATATAAACCAACAAATTCGATGTTCTTAATTTTTTCTGAAATATTTATTGGATCTTCAACTACCCAAGTTGCCTCAATTGATTGTTCAAGTTTACTTTTCATTTTTGTAAAAATTTCTTTATATGCATTAAACAATGCATCTTGATCATTAGTATCATAATAATATCCAGAACCAATTCTATCTTTTAGCCAAGTTTTAAATTCTTCACCACTGTTACCTATTTCATAACCGCCATTTTTATTATACTTATCCAAATTAACATCTATATATGGATCTTTATTGGCATCAATAACTTTTTGATCTGACACACCAATACCAACTGAAAAAATATTGATACCAGATTCTTTAATTCTGTTTGCAACAGCTTTGGCACGCCTTGCCGCCTCATCGCTATAGTTAGTTCCTTCACTACACGAATTACCACGAAGTTCATTATAAAAATTTCCAATACTTGAGTTTTTACTATTTGGACTGTAAGGGTCATATCCATTATAGCCAGAACCATTTAAATATGTAGTAGGAAATCCATCTGTTAAAAATATTATATATTTGTTTTTAACATTTGAGTTTTTAAGCATATCTTCAGCTCTTTTTAACCCTGCTTCCATATTGGTAAATCTTGAATGAGAACTTCCATAACCATTTTCGTATACGATTGAATTAGTCTTGTTTTTCATTTCATTAACAAGCATTGATGCTTTTTGGTCATCATTACACTCTTGAAGTGAAAATATCTCTTGTGAATCAGTGTTAAAAGAAACAAACCCAATTTCTCTTTTAGCATTTACACCTTTAGAAAATTCTACAAAATTTTTAATAAACTTTTCTCCTGAATCTTGTGCTGCTTTTATTCTTACTTCACCACTAGATAGATTATTAGTAGCCATAGTATTAGATATATCCATAACTATTACAATAGCAAGATCGGCATCCTTTACAACATCTTCTATTTTAGCTCTCGTTTTTACATTAAGAGTTATATCAAAATAGTTTTCTATATCAGATTCTTCTATCGTCTTGCTAACAGATACCCCATCATTTGCATTGGTATTTTCTCCACCAACATTTACAACCTGATTATACCCACTTGCTGCTACCGTTATAATGCTCAAATATACTGCCATAATAATGAAAATTATCCTCTTCAAAATATGTCCCTCCTTAAGGATTAAATAAAATGTTTCTTTAAAAGATTCTTATACATTCTACTAAAGAAAACTTAATTTTTTTGTAGATAAATGTATTAAAGAAAACACTTTCCATAAAGTATATTCGACACATTATTTAATAATTAAAAAAGATACTAACAACTAGTTAGTATCTACTACATATAAATGCTATATTCTCAAGACTGTAATAGTCTTTTACAATTATAATTAAATCACTTTTTATGTCTATTAACTTATCTATATCTGGAGCATTTTTTATTTTATCTATTTTATATTTAACTACTTCTCCTAACATATTAGTAAACTCTACTGTATCATCTATGTACAAGTCTTTATACATAGGTATACTATTTTTCTCATTTGTGCCAATTATTATAAATGGTTCATGAGAATAACTACATGTTGATTGAATTTTAAGATAAGATGATAAGCAATCACTCTGAACTGGTAAAGTTAAATTTTCTATTTTAACAATTCCTATGTAATCGTTATCATTTATCTCTAAAGTTGGTAATGATAATTCGTTATCTACTAAATAAATATCATTTGGAATTACATCTTTAATTTTTTTTACTATTTTTGTGTTTTCATTTTCCTTCAAACTTGCATACACATTTATACCAATGAAGGTTATTAAGCATAAAGACAATATTATAGCTGAAGAGAAAAGAAAGACTTTTCTAATTTTCATTTGAATTTTTCTTATCCTTCAAAACTAGACCTATACTTAATAATACAAGTCCAGAAAGTGATGCTACAAACAAGTACATATATAAGTTAATATTATCACCTGTCCTAGGATTATCTGGTTCATCGCTATTAACTACTGTAAATTTATAATTATTTTTTCTTATTGATACTGTATAGCCTTTTGGAACATTTCTTTCAACAACTTTCCAACTACTTCCATCTTCAAGTGCTACCCAACTATAACTCCAATTGTTATCACTTGATAAAGTTATTTTTTCAATAAGTTGACCATCTTTATAAATTTCTATATCTACGTTATTTGGTCTATTCCACTTTTTATCTTTCCACACTTTTACAACTGAATAACGAACTTCTTCATATATTGGTTCATAACTTTCAGCTTTTGGGAAAGCTTTTACTTCGTAATTCCAAGTACCATCTTCATACAACTCTGGTACACTGATAAGTACATTTTCAAATCTTAAAATATATTTATCTGTCGTTATAACAGGTACCTTTACATAATATAAACCTGGAGTCAAACCAGTAAATAAAACTGAATTGTTACTTATAGATTTAACATCATCAGAATCTATTGCATCAGCTTCAATATAAGAATCTAGAGTTTCTTTAACGCTATTCCACTCCTCATCAGTTTTTAAACCATTAAGTTTAATTTTATAACTAGCAAAATTAGAAGTCATTTCAAATTGATAATCTTCTGTAAAATTTGCAATATGGTATAGTTTCACTTCGATATTATTAAACTTTAAGTCATCATAAACAAAGCTTAATGCAAGTGTACCAGTTCTGCTAGTATCTATTTTATCTTTAGCCTCTGTGGTATTTAAAGCATTTATTTTTACTGGAAACAATAACATTGTAATGATTAACAGTAAAAACATCATTTTCTTTTTCATACTAGATTCCTCCTTTTTTGCTTCCTGAAGGTTTAAACATAACATATATGATTAAACCAAGCAAGATTGGTAAAGCTATCGCTATTGTTACTATAAATCTATCTACTTTATAGGCTTCATATGTAACATATAGTTTCTTCTTATTTACATTTTCTATTCTTTTACCTCTTACCAAAAGTCTATGTGTATTTATACCATATGGCGTACAAGTAAGAAGTGTAACATAGTCTTCACCTTCAATTATTTCAAGTGATTTGACCTCTTTTGGTTCTATAACTTCAATTTTATCAACTTGATAAGTTAAAGTCTGATTTAATACAGTTATCGTAAATGTATCACCAAGTTCCATCTTGTCCAAATCTGTAAAAAGTCTAGAAGAAGGAAGTCCTCTGTGCGCTGAGATTATACTATGTGTACTTTCTCCCCCAACTGGAAGACTACTTCCTTCCATGTGACCTGCTGCAACATTTAAAACTGCAGAACTTGTTCCATGATAAATTGGTAATTCTACTTTTATTTTTTCAATAGAAACATACCCTATCATTCCATTATCATTTAAATTAAGAATATCATTATATTCAGTTAATTTATTATATTGAGCAAGCGGATAGTCAAGTTTCAATAATTCTTCATTATATCTTTTAGCTTCTTCAAACATCTTCTTATAATCGTCACTACTAATATTAGAAAATTTCTTTTCATAGTCATCAATAGCTTTTGACTGAACTTTAGAGTTCAAATATTGACTAACCATCGGATATAAAAGAATGGATAATCCTACAAAAAATATAATAAGTAAAACTAAAGTAACTTTTTTTCCCCTCATATTACTTCTCCTATGAATTTAAGCAAATACTATATTTCTTCGCTAGCCATTCTCTTATTTGTTACTAGAACAATTGCTGTTCCCATAACTAGTAGTGAACCTAACACTACAAATAATGTAGTACCCATTCCACCAGTTGTTGGTAATTGTGTTCCTGAATTATTTTCAACAGAAACGTTATGATCAACACCTGCTTCTACTAATTGATTATTTTCATTGTAACCAACTTTAATTTCAACTGGCTCAGTAAGTTTATTGTATCCTTCTGGTGCTTCAGTTTCTACTAAATAGTATGTACCATTTTTCATACCATTGAATACTGCATTACCATTTGCATCAGTAACTAATACTGTAGCATTAGCTATATCTTCAACCCATTCAACTACTTCTACGTTACTTGCTACAGAAACTAAAGTTGTATCAGTAGAAGTGATGAAGTTTCCATCTTTATTGATTGCTCTGTAGTATAAAGTTTTGTTACCTTCTCTTTTAGTTAATACGAATTTTGCACCACTAAGTAGTGTTTCATTGTTATTAGCATCAATTTTCTTAACTGTAACTTTTGAACTATATACTGGTACTTCAATAGGTGGTGTTGGTACCATTTCTTCAGCATTTTTAGGATTATTACTATATTCTAGTGTAAGTCTATTCTTAGTAGTAGTACTCTTAATAGCTTCTTCTGTTACTTTTGCTTGATAAGTAACCACAACATCTTTTCCAACATATGCTTGGAATTTAGTCATATCAAATTCTAGTACAAATCCATTGTTAGCAATTGCTAATGAATATCTACTTGGATCAATTTCATTTCCATCAATAACTACTTTTAGGTTAGCTAGGTTTTCATTAAATAGTAATCCGGCACTCATTGTATCCTTAAGAACATATCTATATTTTATATATCCTTTTGTATTTGGAACTGTTCCTGTTACTGTAAATGTAACGATTTCTCCAACGTCTACATTTGTTTTATCAGCAACTTTATCAATAGTTGGATAACCAGCTTTTACGTTAACTTCTGCAGTTGGAACTGTTGAAGTTAATGAACAAATTGAAGCATTTCCATCTAAAATTTCAGTAGCTCCCTTTGGATAAACTAGGTAGTAACCTAAATCAAGGCCATCAAAAACTAATCTTCCATCTCTAGTGCCTTCTTTAGAATCATCTGCTGCAATATTGTTTCTACTAGCATATTCTAGTGCTGCTTGAGCAAACTCAGCAACGTTTGTTTCAGTAATGTTAATATACTTAACTTTTCCATTAACAATGATTGAACTTAAATTACCTGAATTTGTATCAGTGATGTAACTTTCTCCAAGTCCACCAGTTGCAAAGAATGCTGTCCAATCTGTATCGATTGTATAAGCGACTTTGGCACTGGCCCCTGATCCAGATAATGTCAAATCAAATATCTTGTAAATTTCATAAGTTTTACCTTCTGTTGTTCCGTTTACTGTAATAGTACCATTACCAGCAGCATTAACTGTTAAAGTAAGCATAACTGTTACAATAGCGAATAACATTAGTGACATTATTTTCTTTAAAGTCTTCATTTTCTTTCCTCCATTATTTTATTTATCAGACATGTTTTAACTAATATTTAAAGATCCTAGCTTTCTTTTTTCTTTAGTTTATAAACACATCCTACTACAAACGAAAGTAGCATCATGCTTGCTCCCGTTAGTATATAATTTTCAGAACCCCTTCCACCAGTCTCTGGCAACACAACTGTTAAAGTGTTTACATTAGTGATTATCCAGTAATTTTCTTCTGCATTACTCTTTTGCACTTTCTTATAGAAATACTGTGGTACTTCAACTTCATCTACAGTGTATTGATATCTACCATCAAGACCTATCCAAGTGTATGTCCAATTGTTTACACTTGATAAAGAAACCACTTGATAAGGTACACCATTTCTATAAAGTTGTACTTTTATTTCTCCCGGAATATTTATACTTCCCATGTTTTCCCATCTTTTTTCAACTTTAACATCTACTGGTTTTGTTCTATTTCTAAACAATATTTCAGTAATACATGCATTACTTCCTTCAACATAATACTCAACACTAGCTTTATAATCATTATCTTTAGTAACATTTACTATAACTTTATATACTGTATCATCATAAATAATGTTACCTTGATCTGTTGGTATTACTTCTTTTATAAAGTAAATATATTGTCCTTCTTTATCAAAAACTATTTCGTCAAATAATATATCTTTACCAGAATTAGTTTTAGTTTGAATGATGTTACCATTCTCATCAGTCAAAACGAAAGTAAATGTTTGACTAGGAGCATCACCATCCATTGTTTTTATAGCTTTAAATTTTACTTTTACTGGTTCTGGTTTCTTTTGGTTATAGAATATTACACTAGATGTTTCGTTCTTTTTGATTGTTCCTGTACTTCCTGAACTCGTAATTATATAATCACTTTCTTCTTTTTCCGTTACTTTGTATCTAACATCTGATGGCAATTTTCTAATTACTAGACGTTCATTATGTTTCAACTTAAATTGTGTTTTTTTGTTTTCAAAGTGTACAGTGCCTTCAAAAGACTGATCTAAAACATCATTTATATATCTTTCCGCTTCATAATTACCATCAATTACATCAGCTTCAATTTCAAAATCAAAGTCTTTGTTTTTATCTCCCCAAGTAACATTTTTTTCTATTTCAATGTCACCAGTTTCAATAGTATTATAAATTTTATTATTCTCTGGAAGGTTTGATATTGTCTCTCCATATGTAACAGTAACGTTATATTCATCATCGCTCTTAATATAGCCACTAGGAGCTTCAATTTCTCTTAAGATATATTTATGTCCAGATGGTATTTTATCAAAGTTTACAATACCATTTTCATCAGAAATTGCTTCAAGTCTAATTGTTTTTGGATATTTTCTTGAATCGTGAAGATTACAGTTTTCATCATGAACAAGTTCAAATTTTGCTCCACTTAAAGGTCCATTTGTATAATTAGACATTTTATTAAATGACAAGTTCCCTAAATAACCTACTACACTAGGTATTGGAAAATCTATGTATTTATTATCTGATAATACTTCGTTATTTCTTACGACATAAGTAAGTCTAGTTATACCATTTGTTTTGTATATTTTGTTTATATCAAAATCTTCAAGTTCATTTTGTAGTCTTATACGATAATTAAGTTCATATTTATAATAAGTAACATTTCCTTCTTTTCTAGTTGTATAACCAGATTTTTTCAAATCCCAAGTTATTCTGTCGCCACTTTCATCATAACTTGCTGTATTTTGAAAACCTGTTCCTTGATTAATAGAAGGATAGATATTTGTTTTATCATCATTATATATTCCAACAAACTGTATATTTTTAGTGTTGCCAGAAGTATTCATTGGATCTTCTGCAACCCATGTTGCTTCTGAAGATTTCATAATATCTTCAAATATTTTATTGAAAGCATCATTTAATCCAGAAAAATTTGTACTATCATAATAATATCCTGAACCTATACTATTTTTTAGCCAGTTTTTATAACTATCTGCAGAATCTGCACTTCCTATTTCATATGAATCAGAATATCTATCAACTACTGAAAAATAACTTGAGTTATTAGTTTGATTAACATATTGTTTTATAGTTTGACCACCAATATCAATACCTACTGAATATACCTTAACAGTTCCATCACTCTTAATACTAGAAGCCATTTTTCTAGCTCTAATAGCAGCTTCATCACTATAACTAACACCGTGAACACATGGTTTGTTACGTACACGATCTTTAAATCTAGTACCACTAGAATCATAAGTATCATAACCAGTATAATCACTCTTTATATAAGTTGTTGGGAATCCATCTGATAAGAATATAATGTATTTATTTTTAGCACTTGATCCATTTAACATATCTCTTGCCATTTTTAAGCCAGCTTCAATATTAGTAAATCTATCATGTGAACTTGCATAACCAGATGCATTTACAATTTTGTTGGTTTCATTTACCATTGTATTTTTCAAACTATCTCTAGCATCGTTATCAGCAATAGAAGTTAAACCGAAGATGTTATGTGCATTAGAGTTAAATGCAACAAAACCAATTTTTCTAGTTGCATTAACACCTATTGAATTAGCTGCAAATTTATCAAGGAAATTCTTACCTGCTTCCTGTGCCGCAAGTAATCTTGTTGTATTGCCAAAAGCATAAGTCATAGTGTTTGAAACATCCATTACAAGCACTACAGATAAATCTGGTTGAGCAAGCATTTCATTTGTTTCTACTGTTAATTTAATATCAAAGTAGTTTTCAAATTCTGTTTCAGTAATTGTTTTGCTTACTTTAACACCATCTTTTTCTCCAACTGTATTTGTGTCATTTTCTCCACCTTGTTCAACTACTTGTTTAAGTCCTTCTATAACAGATGTGTTAATAGAAGCATATGTTGTAAGTATTGAAGATGCACACGTTAAAATAACCAATATAATAGCAAAAAACTTTTTAAATATCTTCTTCATCCAAAATCCTCCCCAAAAAATTGTTACTTAACTAAGCCAAAGCGACCTACAGGCCAAACTTTGAAAACGACTTTCCCCACTATATCTTCTTGTTTGATACATCCTATTTCTTTATTTCTAGAGTCAACCATTATTTCTCTTTGATCGCTAAGGACAAAGTAGGAATCACTAGGAACTTGAAAAGGATACTCTATATCACCTTGAACAGTTTTACCATAAGTATAAGACTCATCAAGTAATACATTATTAACATAGATTTTTCCATCTTCATCTATATTTACCCAATCTTGAGGTGTTGCTATAACTCTTTTAACAAGTATTCTGTTATTATAATAAAAAGCAACAACATCTGAAGATTTAAATTTATTTTTTTTAACAGCAACCACTATATCTCCATTATTAACAACAGGTGACATTGAAGTACCATATATCTTCAATACTGGAAATACAAGTGTTGCAACAATTGCAGAAATTGCTACTACAATCAAAAGGATGTACACAGTGCTCTTCAAAATCTTTTTATATTTTGATTTATACTTTTCGTTATGTAATTCAGCTTCCAACTCTTTAGTAGAAGGTATTATTATTTCTTCTTTACTTTTCTTATCCGCCATTTTCCAAAATTTCCTTTAATATCTTTATTTTTTTTCTTTTTTTGATTTTGCAAGCTTTGCTTTTTCTTTCTCTAATTTTTGAAGAAGTTTTTCTTCTTTTATCTTCATTGCCTCGATACTTTTCAAATAGTCATCAGCGCTATTTTGAGCTATTTTAAAAATATCATTAAGTCTAAGAGATGCTTCAGCAATTGAGCCAGATTCTTTTAGTAATATCTTTCTATCACTAATTATCTTGTCTTTTTTAGCAAGCTCTTCTTCTAAGAAATCTATCTTCCTGCTTTGTAAAACCAAAACCTCTAAAAGCTCTTTTCTCGACATTTTTCGCACATTTTTTTGTTCAACCATTACAACCCCGCCTAACCGTTAACAAATTTCATCTACTTTTTAGTTTTAGCAAATATTCTCCCTAATAAATAAGAATGGCTTTTATTATAAATAAAAATTAAAAAAAGTCAATTGTTTTTAAACTTTTTAAGAGAAAAAAAGAGAACTTATTCAAATCCTCTTATTTGTACATATATTCTCAATTAAATTTTTTCAAACAAAGTTTTCTTTTTTTTCATAGAGATTTTAGAAACTTTGTAACCATATTCAGCTAGTTCATTTTTATATTTTAAAAATGAACGATCTATACTAAACCCAAGTATTTTCTCAATATCTGCATAAGTTAATACATATTCTTTTTCATTTTTCTCTTTTATATGTTTCCATAACAAATCATACTTACTCATTTAATACCCTACTTCTTCAAATCAATTTTAATTTCCTCTATAATATGACCAATATTTTCCTCACCAGCATACCTCGACATGTCAAAAAAATTGTCATTAGAAGAAACCCATGCAAGCTTATTAACTTCTTCTTTCAATGTAATATTCTTATTCAAAATACCATAATATACTTCTAATTCTTTATTCCACTTAATATAAGATAAATTCATAAAATATACTAACTCTACATCGTTTTTGCTAATTCCAGTTTCTTCAAAAAGCTCACGATAAGCCTCATTAAGGCCATCATCATCTTTTTCAAACTACTTCACCAAGTAAATTATAACAACAATAAATGAAAGAAGAAAGGAAAAATGCTCTAAATTTAATTCATTTTATTTTTAACTATATAAAATTACCACTTATAATATTTTTGAAACTATTATAAAGATGTTTAAAATAATTTATTTTGCTTACATCTTCATCTATTATTAAATCTTCACTTTTTATAACATTTCCATTATCTAAAACTTCTAATTTTCCAACAACATCACCTTTTTTCAAAGGCAATCTAATATCATTTATTTTAACACTAGTATCATAATTGATACCTGCGTCACTTTTCTTTCTTAATATTGATACATCATGCTTAAGTATTGCATTAACTCTACTCTTATTTCCTTTTTCTATTTCTAACTCTTTTACAACTTCATTCTTCTTATTAAGCAAATCAACTTTATAAGTACTAAAACCATAATCAAGCAAATCAGTAGCATCCTGATTTCTTGCTTTTCCAGATGCTTCACCTAAAACGATAGCAATAAGCCTCATATTGTCTCTTTCAGCAGTAACAGCCATTGTATATCCAGCAGAATCAGTAAATCCTGTTTTAAGTCCATCAGCACCACTATAAAAACGCACGAGTTTATTTGTATTAACAAGCCAGTATTTATTAGGGGTATCTTTTCTTATATAATCTTCATACACTGAAGAAAATCTAAGTATTTCATCATGTTTTAAAAGTTCTCTTGCTATCTGTCCTAAATCATATGCAGTAGAAAGATGTCCTTCTTCATCAAAACCAGTGCAATTAACAAAAGTTGTATTAACAAGTCCTAAACTTTTAACTTTATCATTCATAAGTTTAACAAACGCTTCCTCAGTACCTGCAACCTTTTCTGCCAAAGCCACAGTAGCATCATTAGCACTCGCCATTGTCATACTTTTAAACAAATCCTCGACACTCATCTTTTCTCCAGCTACAAGCCAAATCTGAGTACCTCCCATACCTGCTGCATTACTACTAGTTGTAACTATATCATCCCACTTCAAAGTTCCCTCTTCAATTTTTTCAAGTATAATTATTTGAGCTACCATCTTAGTAAGAGATGCTATAGAAACCTTTTCATCTTTATTTTTTTCATATAAAGTTTCACCAGTAGATGCTTCTAAAAGCACTCCACTTTTCGCACCATTCAAAAGTTCTAATGCTAATGGTGAACATCTAGGAATAATTAACAAAATAAAACAAATAACTATATATATTTTTTTCATAACTCCTCCTAATTAAAAATATGATATTACTGTAACAAATTATGATATAATAATTATATTAAGAGGTGATTTAAATGAATGAAAAAAGGCAAGTTAAAGTTGTTAGGAAAGTAAATAAAAAAAGTGTTGCTACTTTAATAATCATAATTACAATAATTATTGCAATTTTCGTATATGCATCACTGTATAAGTCTTTAGATAATACAAACACAAATAATAACACAAATAATAATGGCTCATCTGGAAATACGCAAAAAGATGACCCACCAAAAGAATTAACAGAAGAAGAGAAAAAATTAAAGGAGCTAAATAATATAAACGAAAAATTATCCTTTTTCAAAAATGAAAACATCGATAGATATATAGCATACAAGAATAAAAATCCAGATCTTGATTTGGAAAAAGTTATTGTCTACGTTAACATTGGACTTGATAATGAATTTTATACAAATGTAAAAGATAGTCCTTACAAGCAAACAAATACAATAATTGTAAATAAGTTTTATTCCGTTGGAAGTGACTATGTACCAGAAAATCTAGAAACAATAAACAGCATGTACTCATCAAAAACTAACAAAATGACAAAAGATGCTAAAAATGCTTTTGAAGAATTAGCTAAAAATGCTAAAAAAGAAGGATACACTGTAAGAGCAGTATCAACATATAGAGATTATGCTTATCAAACTAGACTTTATAACAATTATGCAAAAAGTGATGGTACAGAGAAAGCTGATAGATATTCAGCACGTGCAGGATATTCAGAACATCAAACAGGCCTAGCAGTAGACGTAGATAATGCTAACTTATCATATACAAGTTTTGGTTCTACTAAAGAGTTTGAATGGATGAAAAACAATGCCTATAAGTATGGATTTATCTTAAGATATACAAAAGAAAATGAATTTATAACTGGTTACAAAGATGAACCATGGCACTATAGATATGTTGGAGTAGAAATTGCCAAATATATTCAAGAACATCCAATGACTTATGAAGAATATTTTGTTAGATTTTTAGACAATGAAAAAATTGATCAGTAATGATCAATTTTTTTATTCTATAACATAAGCGTTTTCTATACCAAAATCTTTCTTTATTTTGTTACAGTAAATAGTACAAATAACGTCTCCTCTTTCTACCTTATCTCCAACAAGTTTATTTAAGAATACCCCTACTTCATGGTCTATAACATCATCTTTTTTCATTTTACCACTACCAAGTAAGCAAGATATTTCACTAATTTTATGAGCATCTATACTTTTAACAACACCACTTCTAGAAGACTGAACTTCTATTTTACTTTTACTTATTTTCATTTTATCAAGATTACCATGTTGATAGTTAACAAACTCAAGTAATTTATTATATGCTTTCTTAGACTCAATAGAATCAATTACAGCTTTTCTAGCTTTTATCATAGAACATCCTAAAGCCATACTTACCATATTAGAAGCAATATCTACACAAAGATCATAAAGATTATTTTTTACTTTTCCATCCAAAAGTTCTACAGCTTCTGCAACTTCCAAAGAATTTCCTACACACATTCCAAGTGGATTATCCATCTCTGAAATTAAGCATCTTACTTCTTTATTATATCTAGCACCAATTCTAATCATGATATCTTTAAGATTTCTTGCATCTTTCATAGTTTTAAGTAAAGCACCTTTACCTACTTTGATATCAATCAATATTTTATCTGCACCACTAGCAATTTTTTTACTCATTATACTAACTGCTATTAAAGGTATTGACTCTGTTGTACCACTTACATCTCTTAAAGCGTATACTACTTTGTCAAGTGGCACTAAGTTATCAGTCTGACTTGCTACAACCATGCCAATATCATTTAATTCTTTTATAAACTGTTCTTTAGTCAAACCAGTAACAAAACCTGGAATACTTTCAAGTTTATCAATCGTACCGCCAGTAAAACCAAGACTTCTACCACTCATCTTTGGAACCTTTATACCAAGTGATGCAACAATTGGAGCAATAATCAAAGTTGTTTTATCACCTACTCCCCCTGTTGAATGTTTATCAACTTTAACACCAGAAACACTAGATAAATCCAAAACATCTCCACTTCTAATAAATATATCAGTTAAATTAAATATTTCTTCATCAGTCATTCCGTTTATACATATAGCCATCAAAAGCGCTGACATTTGATAGTCTTGTACTTCTTTTTTCAAATAACCGTTAAAAGCAAATTCAAGTTCTTCTTTGGTAAGTTCACCTTTTAGTCTTTTTCTATCAATAACATCAATAATATTCATACACGCCTCCTATGATATAGTATTATATCATAAAATTTTATTTTAAAAAAGTTAAATTGTTGTATTTAAGGCAAATAATTTTGAACAAATTTTCCGCATTTTAATAAAACTTCTTGGCACGCAAAAGAGGATTTTTTTGTTATAATTACATTACAACGTGTAGCTATATTGGCATAAGTCCAGTTGTAGCTACACTTTTTTTAAGGAGAGAGAAATGTTTAAAATAAATGATTACCTTGTTTATAGGAAAGAAGTATGTAAAGTAACGGAAATAAAAGAATATAAAAATGACTTTCTTTACTATGTTATAACGCCAATAAATGATACTAGTCTAAGAATCGAAGTTCCAACAGATTTAACTGTAATTAGACCGCTGATAAGTAAAATAAAAATACAAAAAATAATTGAAGAAATTCCAAATATCAAGGAAATAGCTGAAAATAATAGATTACTCGAAAATAAATATAAAGAACTTTTAAGAAGTGGAACATACAACGATTTAATAGCAATAATTAAAACCACTTATTTACGAAATGAAACAAGAGATAAGGAAAAGAAAAAAAGAAGTGAAAAAGATACTACATATTTTAATCTCGCAGAAAAGTATTTGTATACCGAATTTTCCGTAGTACTTGGGAAAAGTTATGAAGATACTAAAGAATATGTCATATCTAAAGTAAGGGAAATAAGCTTAGAAAAGGAAAGCAAATAAAAAGCATTGAATTTCATCAATGCATTTAAATCAAATTACTAAATTACATAAGATTAGCTAACATTTTAATAGCAGTATCTAAATCAAGTTTTTTATCAAGTTTATAAGTACCATTTATGTCATTAAGTACATTATCTTTATCTAAAGCGCCACTAGAAGCATTAACTGAACTAGCAGTTATTGTAAGAACGTCTCCAGAAAGTGAAACTTTAACGTAATCTTTATTTCCAAAAGAATCGCCACTATACTCTGCTGTAGTATTTCCAGTAACAGTTAAATTATTTCCATATACAGAAATCTTATTATTTTGCGTAACAGTAACTCTTAAAGATAACTTGTCTTCAGCACTTCTTAAAATATAAACTTCACCAACATCAGATTTAAATAACCCAGTTAATTCTGAATCTAAATACTTAATGTCTCCACCAATACTACTATAATATTCTTTATCAGTATAGTCACCACTCTTTTTATAAACTCCTTCAAAAATATCTAAATCTTCTGTAGTATCAATGATTTTAATTTCTAAAGAATCATCGCTAAAACGTACTGTAAAAGTATCAAATGAAGTAGTATAAACATCCTTTTCACTTTCTGTAAGCAAATATTCAGAATTATCATAACTTAAAGCAACATACTCATCACTAAGTTTATACACGTTAAGTGTCATAGCACCCAAAGTATATTTTCCATTTAAACTACTAGCAGTTACATTATCATCATCATTTGTATTATTTTTATCCTCCACTTTATTATCATCTTTCTTATTGTCACTTGAAGTATTACTAAAATATTTATATGTTCCAAAAGATAAAGATAATACACCTGCAATAAGAAGAATACTACCAACTATTTTTTTCATATATACCTCCGTATATTTTAAATACTAACAAAATATATAAAATAAGTAAATAGTTAACAAAATAATTGCAAATGGAAATTGTAACATTATGTAAAAAAGCTGCTAACAATCAGTCAGCAGTTTTTCTTATTTTTCAGCCATAATATCACAAATCAAGTTACTTATTTCTGTAGGGTTTTCAATTGGAAGACCTTCAATTAGTCTTGCCTGTGAATAAAGAATTTCTGTATATTTCTTTAAGCCTTCTTTATCATTTTCATAAAGATTTTTTAATTTTTCCACAATTGGATGATTCTCATTTATTTCAAGAACCAACTCAGCTTTAACTCTTTCATCAGTAGGCATAGCATTTATTACTTTTTCCATCTCTATTGAAACAGCACCTTCACTAGTTAAGCATACTGGATGATTTTTAAGTCTCTTAGTAAATCTTACTGATTTAACATTATCTTTAAGCTCATCTTTCATTATGCTAAGCATATCCTTGTTTTCTTCATTACTCTTTTTAACTTCTTCTTTTTCTTCTTCAGTTTCAATATCTAGATTCTCGCTTGAAACATTTGCAAAGTTCTTCTTATCATATTCCATAAGTGTTTGAAGTGCAAACTCATCAACATATTCAGTTAAATAAAGTATTTCGTATCCTTTATCTTTTACTTTTTCAACTTGAGGAAGTAAATCAATTTTAGAAACACTTTCTCCGCAAGCATAATATATCTTAGTTTGATCTTCTTTCATTCTTGAAACATATTCTTTAAGCGTAACAAGCTTTTTCTCTGTAGATGAATAGAACATAACTAAGTCTTTTAGTACATCTTTATTAGCACCATAACCGTTATATATACCAAACTTTAATTGAATTCCGAATACTTTAAAGAACTTTTCATAATCTTCACGAGATTCTTCAAGCATACTTTCAAGTTCTTTTTTTATCTTTGTTTCAATACTTTTAGCAATAACTGAAACTTGTCTATTTTGCTGTAACATTTCACGAGAAATATTAAGTGAAACATCTGGTGTATCTACAAGACCTTTTACAAAGCTGAAGTAATCTGGTAATAAGTCGCTACATTTTTCCATAATTAGAACGCCATTAGAATATAACTCCAAGCCTTTTTCATAATCTTTTGTATAAAAATCAAATGGTGCTTTACCAGGTATGAAAAGTAAAGCATTATAACTACATTGTCCTTCAACATTAGAATGGATAACTCTAAGTGGTTTTTCATAATCATAGAACTTATCCATATAGAATCTATTGTAGTCTTCTTCAGTTACTTCACTTTTATTTCTCTTCCATAAAGGAACCATGCTGTTAACAGTCTCTTCTATAACGTGTTTCTCATATTCATCTTTTGTTCCTTCTTTTAAATCTTCATGTTCAATTTCCATTTTAATTGGATATTTAATATAATCAGAATATTTCTTAACAAGAGCTTCTACATTAAAAGTATCAAGGTATCTTGAATATTTTTCATTATCATCATCATCTTTCAAATGAAGTATTACACTAGTACCATATCCATCTTTGTCAAAAGGTTCTATTGTATATCCATCTTCTCCAGAGCTTTCCCAACGATAAGCTTTATCTTCACCATATTTTTTACTGATTACTTCAATTTTGTCACTTACCATAAATGCTGAATAGAACCCTACACCAAACTGCCCAATTATGTCCATATCTTTGTTTTTATTTTCTTCTTTAAATAAAAGTGTTCCACTTTGAGCAATTGTACCAAGATTTTCTTCAAGTTCTGCTTCATTCATACCGCAACCATTATCTGTCACAGTTAAAGTTTTATTATCTTTATCTATATCTATTTTAATAAAGAAATCATCTTTATTTAAGTTCACATCATGATCTGTTAAAGAACGATAATATAACTTGTCTATAGCATCACTAGCATTAGAAATTATCTCACGTAAAAATATTTCTTTATTTGTATATATAGAGTTAATCATTAAATTTAATAATCTTTTTGATTCTGCTTTAAATTGTTTTCTTTTCATTATTATGTAATCCTCTTTTCTGTTTACTCAACAAAATAAATGTAACACTGTTTTTGGCACTTGTCAATAGAAAGTGCTAATAAGTTTATAAATTATAAAAAAAGAAAAGAAGACTATCTATTAGCCTTCTTTGACTTAATTTTTTGTGGTTCATTGTATACAACTAAATTATGTTGTGCTCTAGTTGATGCGATGTAATATAAGCACTTATCTTCTTCTGTATAAGGAGACTTTTCATCATTATAACTTATAACAGCATCGAACTCTAATCCCTTAGAAACATATGATGGCACTACTACTTTACTATAATCTTTTTCATCTGGATTATCACCATCGCAAATAACTGAAAGACCTTCTACATCATCTTTTAATCCCTCATATATAGCTTTAGCTTCTTTTTCAGTTTTAGTTATAACAGCAATTCTTTCAAATCCATTTTCTTTCATTTCTAAAATATCATGTACTAGTTCATTATGTAAATCTTCTCTAGAAACTTCTTTCACCTTTACAGGAACACTGCCTTCATCCCTTACAGAAACTGGGCTATCACTTGCAAAAGCCGAACTATAATTCATAATTTCTGGAGTTGATCTATATGCTTTGTTTAATTCAACATACTTTGACTTACCAAAGTATTTTTTTAACTCTTCTAATGAATCATATTTAAAATATGGATTTACAGTTTGATTAACATCTCCTAAAGCTGTTATTGAAGCTCCAGAGAAAATTTTCTTAATCATTGTTAACTGAAGTGGAGAATAATCTTGAACCTCATCGATGACCAAATGTCTAACTTTGTTATCTTTTGGATATCCAAATAATTCAAAATTCATATAAAGCATACCAATTGAGTCTGGGAATGACAAAGTCTTATTATCTCTAATTCCTTTTCTTACTCCACTTGCTTCTTCAAATTCATCTGAAATTAAGAATTCATGATAAAGTCTTCTACTGCTAACAGTAGGCATAATACATCTCTTAACTGTTTTCTTAATGTTTTCTTTTTCTTTTTTATAATCTAATCTACAAGCAGCACAAATTAGTCTTGTTACTTCATCAATTTTATCTTGAAGTGACATATCAGTATAAGATGCAAGTCTTCTATTTAATACATCTTTTGATAATGTAACACCACATACTTTTAAATTATCTTTAAATTTTACTTCATTACTAATTCTCAAAATATATTTATCAAGTGCTTTTTTATATTCATCAGAAAATTTAAATTTATTAAGTCTTACTTCTTCTTTAGTTAAATTACCATTATAGTAATTTGAAATAAGTTCACTAAATGTTTCTAAATGATCAAAATCCTTAATAAAAGAAGATGCAAAATCACTAAATGTTGTATCCATAACAGAATCTTCTCCTAAAGATGGTAAAACATTTGATATGTATTCACTAAACATATTGTTAGGAGAAAAGATTAACATATTTTGAGATGTTGCTTTTTCGTCTTGATATAAAAGGAATGCTAAACGGTGAAGTCCAACAGCAGTTTTTCCACTACCAGCACCTCCTTGAACAATAATTATTTTATTATTAACATCTCTTATTATATCATTTTGTTCTTCTTGTATAGTAGATACTATATTCTTCATTTTATTACTTGATGCTTCACTTAAAGTTTCTTGTAGTTGATCATCGTTAATATAAAGACCACTTTCAATAGCACGTTTTATCTTACCATCAACAATTTTATATTGCTTACGGGCAGAAAGATTACCTGTTACCTTACCACAAGGCGCAACATAAGAGGTATCACCTAGTTTAGAATCAAAGAACATAGTAGCAACAGGGCTTCTCCAGTCTAAAACATAAAAGTCCTCACCATCAATAACAGCTTTTGTTCCTATATACAAGTCTCTTTTCTTTTTATCAAGATCACTTTCAAATGTTATTCTACCAAAATATGGTGAAGAAAGTGCTTTTTGTAAACGTCTAACATCTCTTATAATTTCATTTGTACGATTCGCTACGTTTTCATTCTCTCTAAGAATTTGACAAGTTTCTATAGCATCCATATTTTCTTTATTTTCCCAAAAATACTTACTAATTGAATGAATTTGATCTAATCCATCTTCAGCACGTATTGTCTTTTCAGAAAGAAGTTTTTCAATAGCTTTCCTAGTTTTTTCTAAATATTTTTTATCTTCTACTGTCACATTATTCATAGTCTCACCCTTTTTTCCAGTGTTCTCTTAGCATACACTAAAAATTTTAAAAGTCAAGAAAAAAGTATTAAAACGCCTTTAATACTTCTTCTATTCCACATTCTTTAATGATTCTATCATATCTATTTTCTTTAAATTAAAATGTGTAACAAAATTAACAATAGCAGTAAATAAAACTGTAATTACAGCAGAATATACATAACTTGCTATATTAACACTTCGAACAAACATAACATAATCAGGTTCACAAGTAGAAATAATGTAATGACCTAAATATGTACCAAAACAAAGACCAATTAAAATACCTATAACAGTAAGTATAATATTTTCTTTTGTAATATAATGGTCTACTTCACTTGGATAAAAACCAAGCACTTTAAGAGTAGCAATTTCTCTTTTTCTTTCACTTATATTTATATTTGAAAGATTATAAAGTACCACAAAAGATAAAAGCATTGAAGATACTATAAGTATTAACACAACAGAGTCAAGTGAGTTCATCATATCCCCTATCATATCTATCATTTCTTTTGAATTAACGATAGAAGAGATTTCTTTTGTAGATAAAAGTTTTTTGTCAAAATTATCAAGAACATCTTGATCTAAATTATCTTTCATATTTATAAATAAAGTATTGTTATTGTAATTTCCACTAACTTTATTATATGTTTCTTTAGTCAAATATACGTAATGGTTAACATAGTTTTCTACAACATGAGATATTTTAAACTGATATGCTTGATTATTATTATCAGTAAATGTCAACATATCTCCAGTATTAAGATTTAAAAGTTCAGAAAGTTTCTCACTAATTATAATACCATCATCACTTGGTACAACATTAACAGATGTACTCATATCTTTAAGTGTTACTACCTCATCTATTTTTTCTATATCATCAAGGATGAAAAGTACTGCATCCTGCTTTTTATCATCTTTTCTAACCGTGACAGAATCCATCATTCCTAAAGTAACTGTATTGACATCTTTGTTACTATTTAAATCATTTATTATATCATCGTAATCATATCCAGGTTTCAAGGATACTATCTTATCATAATGAAATACATTTTCAAAATGATATACCGAAATATCTTTTAATGAGTCTTTAAGTGAAAAACCTGCAAGAATCAATGCTGTACAACCACTTATACCAATAATAGTAGCAATTACTCTTCCCTTATATCTAAAAATATTTCTTATTGTAATTTTATTTGAAAAGTTTAAATGATTCCAAATAAAAGGGATTTTTTCAAAAAGGATTTTTTTACCAGGTTTTGGAGCCTTTGGTCTCATAAGTATAGCAGGTTTATTTTTAAGGTTTTTATAAGATGCATATATTGCCGTACCAGTAATAGATAATATTCCAAATGCAAGACCAATAAAAGCATACTTAAAATTAAACTTACAAACAAATCCCGGAATATAGAAAAGCATTTCATAAATGTTCCAAATGATACTAGGTATTAGATTAAATCCAATAAAGAGTCCAACAAGACCACCAGATAAAGCACCAAGTAAGGAATAAATTATATATTTATTTGTAATTTGGAAATTAGTAAAGCCAAGTGACTTAAGGGTTCCATTTTCAGTACGATCTTCTTCTATCATTCTCTTCATAGAAATAAGACTAATTAAAATGGCTACAACATAAAATACAAGAGGAAAGACATTGCCAAGTCTTTCAAGGTTAACAGAAGCATCTGTTAAATCTTTGTAACCAGCATTATTACTACGATCAAAAACATACCACTTAGTCTTACTAGTATTTCCCATTAAAGAAAGAATATAATCACGGCTACTTTCTCTTTCCTTTTTGATAGAGTTTATCTCATCCATGGAATTTGTAACTAAATCTTTATAAGAATCTGTAAATGTAGTCTTCTCTTTAGCACCCTTAACAGTTACATAAAGATTAGTATAATATGGAAGTACTACGTCTTCCTCTAAAACATATCCAAAGAAATCTACTTTACCATCACCTAAATTTGTAGTTCCTCTATCCGTTGAAAAATAAAGAGGACTAACAGCAAATCCAACTATTTTAAAAGTGTCATTATCTATAATAAGTGAATCACCAATACTTAAATCATTTCTAGATGCAAACTTCTCATCGACAAAAATTTCTGACTTGTTACTTGGCATTTCTCCTTCATCTAAATATACTTTGTTTATATCACTAGATATTGGAAGCATTCTTAATATATATTCTTTATCTTCAATATCAACATAAACGTCTTTATAATAACTACCTACAACATTTTCTACACTTTCAAGTTTACTAATTTCATTTTTATCATCATCTGAAAATCCAGAAGTAGACAAAACTTCTATATCATAAACTTTACTATCATCGTAAAACTTATCTAAAGTATCAAGCATATCAGGACTTGTAGCTTTAATTCCCCCAAAGAATCCTACACCAAGTAGTGACAGAAAGAAAAGTGAAATAAACCTTTTATAATTATCTTTAATTTTTTTTATACTATGTTCAAATAATTTATTCTTCATATTTTACCACTCAATGTCTTCAATATTTTTTGGCTCGTTATTCATAATTGTTGCTTCAACGCTACCATTTTTAAATTTAATAATTTTATCAGCCATTTCACTTATTGCAGAATTATGGGTAATTATAACTACAGTCATCTTTTCATTTCTTGCTAAATCTTGTAAAAGTTTTAAGATTTGTTTTCCGGTTTTATAATCTAAAGCACCAGTTGGTTCATCACATAATAATATTTTTGGATTCTTAGCAACTGCTCTTGCAATAGCCACTCTTTGTTGTTCTCCACCAGATAATTGGGACGGAAAATTAAATAGTCTATGTTGTAAACCAACTTTACTTAATATTTCAGCAGGACTTAAATGATCTTTACAAAGCTGAACCGCTAACTCTACATTTTCAAGCACAGTTAAATTCTGTACTAAATTATAGAACTGAAAAACAAAACCTATATCATTTCTTCTATATTTTGTAAGTTCTCTTTCACTAAGTTTATCTACTCTTTTACCATCCACAGAAACTTCACCATTAGTAAGTGTATCCATACCTCCAAGAATATTTAAACAAGTAGTCTTTCCTGCTCCACTTGGACCAAGTATACAAACAAGCTCACCTTTTTCGACATCAAAAGTAGTCTTATCTAAAGCTTTTATTTCAACTTCACCCATTTTATATATTTTATCTACATTTTTAAAAGTAATATATGCCATTATACCCTCTCCTGTCTAACAAAATTTATTATGTATCCTAAAATAGACATTATTTGAAATCCAATTGAAATATAAAGAATAACATCCAAGAATAAGGAATTGATATCAACAACTAAGCTTAAATAACAGAAAACTACACTAGTATCTAAAACTCCTGTCTTTACTTTTCCCATTATACTTGAACTAACTTTCTTTCCTCTTAATTTTAGTATTCCATTTATAACACTTATACAAAACTCTAAGAAAATAATTATCATGAATAAAAATGGTTTAGTCTTAATTATAGGCAAAATAATCCAAAAGATAAAAAACTTGTCACATATCGTGTCAATAAGAGCACCGAATTCACTAACATAACCATATTTTCTTGCATACCAGCCATCAAATGAATCAGTTAGTGCAGATATTGCAATAACAATAATTGTCATTAAAAGTGAATCGATGCACAAAGAAATGATAATAAATATCGGGGCCAAAACACCTCTTACTAAAGTAAGTAGATTAGGAATTTGACTTCTAATTCTATTTTTGTCCTTACTAAATAAATCCTGAAACATTTTTAATAAGCCTTCTTTGATAAACTTTAACATCTTTACTCCTTCTTATATAATATATTCTAATTATATCAAAAAAACCAGCTTCTCATACTGGTTCAAAATCAAAATGGTGACTCGTATGGGGTTCGGACCCATGAATACTGCCTTGAGAGGGCAGCGTGTTGAACCACTTCACCAACGAGCCATGTTATCATAACTTGACAACACAGTAATTTTAGCATAAAAGCAAAGTTTTGACAACATATTTATACCAAATTATTCTTGAACCTTATTATTGTAATATATACCAACATCACAGCCACCATTTACACCGGGAACAGATCCCATATTTGTAAATTGCCACATAATATACTCTTTTCCATAAGTAGTATTCTCTGTATAATGAGCAAGCCAAACATCATAATCTAAATAAGTCCAAACATTTTCTAAATAATTTTTACTTCCATAAAGAATAGATTTATATCCACTTTTCTCTATTTCCTCTAGAAAAGAATCTGCAATTACATTAAGCGTATGAAAATTCATATTAAAGCTATTAAACATATTAAAGCATTCCCAGTCAAAAGCTACAGGAAGTTCTATATTATAATCTTTAATTTTATCAACAACCCATTTAGCTTGTTCATAGGCTTCAGAAGTATTTTGGGCATATGAATAATAATAAACTCCAACTTTTAAACCATTTTCTAAAGCACCTTTTACATTTTTCTCAAAATAGCTATCTATAACAGAATCTCCACCAATTCCTTTTTGTATTCCTACCCTAAGCATTACATAATCTATGCCACTTTCTTTTACTTTTTTCCAGTCAACATTTTCTTGCCATTTTGATATATCAATCATCATAGAAGAACCACTTGGAATTCTCTTTTTTAATTCATTAAAAGAAATTTTAGGAGAACTTGAAGAAGAACTATTTTTCTTTTTAACGACATTAAGTTTAAAATCTTTCTCGGTAATATTACCACTTTCATCCTCCGCTACAAAAGTTAAATCATAACTTTTCTCATTATTTAAGTCATAATCACCTTTGATATAACATTTAGGTTTAACTGTATAATTATCACCACACATAACATTTTCTTCAAGATTGAACTCATTACCAATAACATGTGTATATACTTTAGAAAGACCTATATAAGGGCTTTGGGTATCCACAATAGACACATCAAATAATGAATTTGCTTCTTTACCACGATTGTCATAATAATGAACTGTTAATTTCATATCACGAACAGTACTAGTATCTATTTCATCATCACTTTTTAATGTTCCATTGGTAATATTTACAATGTCAGATAATTTAACATTATCATAAACCTCAATAGAATCTTTAATCTGAACTAAAGATGTAATAGGTTTATCTTCAGCGGAAGTTTTTTTATTTCTTAATACAAAAATTAAAATTAAGCACAATATAAAAAAGATAACAAAAAGAACCCAAATAAAGATTTTTTTATTGTTCACTATTATCACCTTATTCTTAAAATCATAATATCATGTTAAAGTAAATAATACAATAAAAATTCTATTCAAAGATTTAATGATTATACTAAAAAAGTACTATTTTGCAATAGTACTAATAATTTATTTATCAATAACTAAATGAAGTCTTTTAATAACTCTTTCTTTTCCAAATAATTTCATGATTTGATATAAGTTAGGTGTCATTGCCTTAGAAGTCATTGCAACTCTTAATACCATGCTTATATCACCAACATGTCCTTTATATTTATCTGGATTTTCTTTATATTCTTTAACTTCTCTTGCATAACCTAGTTCCATAGATAAATCTTTTAATCTTTCAAACCAAGTTTGTTCATCATCATTTTCATTATAATATTTATCTAAATATAATTTAAGAATTTTCTTTATTTCTTCCATATCATTTATTGCTTGAAATTCATAACTTATATCTCCAGTAAATAATTCATCAAACATATACCAAGTATAGCTTTTAATTTCTTTGAAATTTGCATAGTCTTTTCTTGGTTTCTTTTGACATCTTTCAATATTAAACATTTCTAATGCATATTCTTTATGTTTCTCAAGTAGTGCTGCAAAATCAGGATCAAATTCTTTTGCCCAAGCAATCTCTTTATCATAAACTTCTTCTTTAGATAATCTACTTATATAATTCCTAGAAATATTAACTAATTTTTCAAGATCAAATAAAGATCCGCTAGCACTCATTTTCTTAAAATTAAATTTAAAATCATTTAGTGAAGCATTTGGATTTTGGTTTAACCATTCTTCAAAGTTAGAATTACCAATTGTCATTAAATAAAGTTTAACAGCTTCAACAGGTATTCCCATATTATGATAATAGCTAACAGCAGCTTCTTTATCTTTTCTTTTAGATAGTTTTCTCTTAGCTCCTGTTTCTTCATCTATTTTCATAACAAGTCCAAGATGTGCATACTGTGGAAGTTTGAATCCTAAAATATCAAACAATTGAATATGTACAGGAACACTTGAAACCCATTCTTCACCACGTAAAACATGAGTTGTTCTCATCAAGTGGTCATCAATAGCATGTGCGAAATGATATATAGGAAGTCCATCACTTTTGATTAGTACAACATCAAGGTCATTTTCTGGGAAAATTATTTTTCCACGTACTAAATCATTAAAAACTACTTTTTTCTCATAATCACCAGGTGATTTTAAACGAATAATATAATGTTCTCCATTTTTAATTCTTTCAGCACGTTCTTCATTTGACATATTTCTACATTTTGCAAAAGAACCATAATAACCAATTCT
This sequence comes from uncultured Bacilli bacterium, assembly GCA_934100165.1. Taxonomy (GTDB): domain Bacteria; phylum Bacillota_I; class Bacilli_A; order RF39; family UBA660; genus RUG13868. The sequence goes on along the minus strand of CAKOPN010000002.1, from coordinate 136,579 downwards.
CTCTTTATTTAGTTCCTGAATTTTTCTTGTTTCTTCTATTTCTTCTGGTGTACAAAAGCATGGATAAGCAAGTCCTCTTTCGATAAGGCTTTTTGCATAACATTCATATATTTCTTTTCTTTGACTTTGAATGTATGGACCATAGTTACCTATTTGTTCATTTTCTCCAACTACACCTTCATCTATTTTTATATCAAAATTCTTAAGGTCATTAACTATTCCTTGAATTCCATTTTCTACACTTCTTTTTTGATCTGTATCTTCTATTCTTAGATAGAATACACCATCAGTTTCATCAGGGATCTTTCTTTCTATTAAAGTAGTAAGTAAGCTTCCCATATGAACAAAGCCAGTTGGACTTGGTGCAAATCTAGATACTACTGCACCTTCCTTTAAATTTCTTTCTGGATATATCTTTTCATAATCTTCCGGTGTTTTAGTGATATTTGGATATATCAAATCTGCTAATTCTTTATTTGTCATATTAACCCTACTTTCTATCATTAATAAAAATGGCTGCCCCAGCTAGATTCGAACTAGCGCATAAGAGATTCAGAGTCTCCCGCCTTACCGCTTGGCTATGGGGCAATCAACACATATAATAATATATGCATTTCTAAAAAATTTCAAGTATCTTTTATGGAAAAAGGAAAGTAGTACTTTCCTTTTTAGTAAAATCATAAATTATTAAGTATTGCTTTTAGACTGTGCAAAACACCAGTCCAATACGCTCCATTCTTTGCCATCTTTTTCAAACTTTTCACCAAAAACTTTATAGTATATATCATGTCCGGCACTATTAAATGTATGAAGTTCAAAGTTATCAAGTCCCTCTTCTTTTGTTTGTTCAAGAATTGATAATGGATACTTGTAACCAATAAAGTTATCGTTTTTACTATGAAAAGCCCAAATTTGAACATCTTTAATATCAGTCCATCTATTAGGATCTTTGGCAGTAACCATATACTTTGGCTGACCACTTATAGGTACAAAAGCTGAAAAATAGTCAGGATATCTTGAAAGAATTCTATAACCACCATTAGCACCATTACTATGTCCACTTAAAGATATTCTATTAGAATCTGCATCATAACTTTCTACAACTTGTTGAGTAAGTTCTACAACTGCATCTTCAAGATCTTCATTAAGCCACTGACCACTAGTAGAAAGCGGGCTTATAACTATTCCATTAACATCAAGTCCCTTATTGATCATTTTAGGTAACGAATACTTAACGCCTCCAGTTCCACCACCACCATGTAAATAAACATGAACAGGAAGTTTTTTAACATCTGTTGCATATTTAGGGATGTAAATATAATAATCCATCTTAACACCTTTTGAAGACACAAAAGTTCGTCTTTCAAAAGTTCTTCCAACAATTTGACCATTATTATAGCTACTAACACTAGCAGTTGAAGTTGCAGAAGAAGATGTAAAACCTAGTGAGGCATCCATTCCCTTCAAAGTTGAAAGTGCAGTAAGTGCTTCCTGATGTTTAGAATTAAACTGCGAAGTATTACTATTTATACTAGCACGCGCTGCACTAACTTCACTTGCTTTATAATTATCTGCATGTCCAACAATATATTCATCTGTTGCTATTTCATTTCTTAATGTCTCAAGTTGTGACACTAATGAAACCAAACTTTCTGCCTTGCCAAGTATATTTTCTAAATCACCATCCACTGAAGAAGAAATCTTTGCATATACAGAGTTTATATCATCAAATTTAGAAAGAATTAAAGCCTTATTTTCACTATTATAAACATTATCAATGGAAGACTTAACACTAGTAGCTGCATTTGATAAATTAGTTAATTTACTTACTAAAAGAGATTTTGTATTATTCATATTACCAAGAGATGGTTCAACTTTAGTTTTAAAACTTATTAGTTCTTGATCTATAACAACAGACATAACAATCCTCCTCTAACCTAAAAAAATTATAGCATAAGCACATCTATTTATCAATGAACATGGCATAATACTCATCATAAGTAATATCATTGTCATATATATATTTAGCAATATCAACTCCTACATATCTAAAATGCCATTCTTCATTACTGTACCCAGTGATATCATTTTTCCCCTTAGGATATCTAAGTATAAATCCATACTTATAAGCATTATTAAGCATCCATTCATATTCCTTAGAATTTCTAAATATATTAGATGATAAAGACTTTACATCAAGGCAAAGACCAGTTTGATGTTCAGAATATCCAGGAGTTGCAACATATTTTTCAACATAACTTTTACCATAAAGTTTTAAGTAATAGTTATAAACATCTTCTTGACTTTCATAACTTCTATAAGATGAATTAACAGATATTTTCATGTCGTCATTTAAAGATACTTTACAAAGTTCATCATAAGCCTTTTTAGCATCAGCACTTAAATAATGTTCACCACTACTACAATTATCAAGTAAAGTAAGATTAGAAGGAACAAATGTACTATCAAGTTTGTTATACTTATTAACTAACACTGTATCACTAAAATTGGTAACAACATTGCTATCTTCATAATATGGTTTATCAAGACCAATATTAACCTTAACCACCGTATCTTTATAATTACCATTAAAGTAATTCAAATATCTTTCAAGATTAGCACTTTTAAAGAAATCGTATTCTAAATATTTATCTATATTTTCAACATATTTTTCTTCAAGAACGCTGTATAAAGTTTCGTCATTTACACTATTTATTTTATCAATTTTTTTACTACTATACCCTTTAGAAATCAGTGCATTAACGTGTTCCACAAAATTATCGTTATCAAAATATTTAATTAAATAATATGTATCTATGTTTTCATCTTTAAACGAAGGAGAATCGATATAGTTAATAATATCTTGGTTATATCCCTTATCCTTTATTAAGCTAGTCTTACCACTTTTATATATTTTTTTAGCTTCACTATAACTGTAATCAAGACGCATAAGTGATGTAATACTAACAAAAGGTTTATAAAATATTACTGCTAAAATCACTAATGTTACCGTCAATAAAACATATACATTTTTCTTTTTTAATCTATATACTTTCTTCATTTTCTAATCACCTATCTATAGTGATATCATAACATTTAGGCACAAATAATACAATAAAAAAAGCATTATTAAAAGTAATGCTTTTTATTATTTTAACTTATTTTACCACTATCCAAGCATTTGGTACAGGTCTTGTTTTAGCCTGGAAATTTCCGTTTCTTGGATTAGAAATTATTTTTCCATTTAATGACATTGCACTAGATGTACCACCATCTAAGTTTGCAGCATTTATAGCACCGTAATCTAACATAACACGTGTTAAATCGTTCATATCAGCACCAATACTACCCGTTTGTCTTCCATCTATAACAAGTAAAAGTACTATTCCATCTTCTCTTTGTCCAATAGCAGTTCTAGGAGCTTGACCCCATCCACCATTTCCGTTTATAAATGATGATTTACCATTTACTATTAAGAATGGGCCAAAATCAACAGCATCTCTTATACCCTTACGGATAGCCTCATTAGCAGTCATTCTTGCAAGTACAAGTTTGTTATCACTAGTAAATCCAATTAAACCACCTGCACTAGTAGCCTTACTATTATTAGCAATAAGTTTTCCATCAGAAATAACTATTCCATGTGGAACACCACCAGTTGAATTCCAATCTGGATCATAAAATCCACTAGCATTAGTAGCAATTATGGCATCATATCTATTAGAAATTTGTGTAATGAATTGACCGTAAGAACTATTAAGTTGTTGACCAATACCCTTAGAAATACCAAGTTTAACTTTTGAAGGATCGTATACAACAGCTAATTTACCTTTGAAACCATCTCTATTTATATCAATTATTTTATATATCTGATTTTCATCTTCTCTATCTAAGATTTCTTTTTCATATTCATTTTTATATGTTGTCTGATTAAATTTAGGCTCTGTAAATTCTATTAAATCAGGATTTGTATCCTCACCAGACTCTATTACAGTATTATTAGCAAGTACAACATTAACATCATAATCATCATAAAACCAAGTTGCAAAATATTGGTGTGACATTGTTGTCATCGCAGTTGTAATAAGCCAATCTTTAAACTTACTACCAGGGGCATATAAAAGTCCTACAACAGTATAACCAGCCAAATTATAAATAGCTGCTAAAATTATAAGTGCTATTCTAAAACCTTTTTTTAACCTCTTAGTAATTTTATCAGTACCTGTTTTATAAAAATATATACCGAATCCTAAAAGGACAAGAAAAAAGGCTGACAAAAGAAGCAAGATAAAAGACATCGTACTATTTATAAGATTATTACTATTTATAGATACTATGTAAAAAGAAGATACAAGTGGAAAAGATATTACACTTGCTATGATAAAATTTTTACCAAGCTTCTTCTTAGGTAATTCATACTTCATACTACAACTCCTCCTAATCTGCATTCTTTCCTAGATATGTTCCATCATTATTTATATCAACATAGTCTTTATAATACTTTGGTGAAAATGTATCAAGATTTTCATATACGATTGTTTTTTGTACTTTCTTTTTTCCTTCAGTAACTATTATTTTTTCCTCTTTATTTGTTTTTATCCATTCATTATATTCATCTATTTTATTATTCAAAAATGAAATATCACTAACAAAACTATTGATAGATTTTTCAAGATTCATTATATAAGTATTACATTTGTGATTAGCATCAGCACTACTGTAAGTTTTACTTATACAATTATTCTTTAAATAAGAACCAGATTCATCAACTTCTTTTAATAATGCCTCATAATCTTCTAACTCTTTCATCATATCATCATAGTTTTGAAACATATTCAAATAATACGATGTATAACTACTCATATCATCATTTATATCAGTTCTTTTTTCACTAAATTCTTCTGCTTTAGCATTAAAAGTTTCATAATCTTTAACTATTTCATCAATTATTAAAATTTCTTCAGCTCTTTTTTTATCTCTATTCTCTTTATATACTTGTGTAACAGAAAATGTTATTCCTGCAATAATAAAAGTAAGTCCTAAAATAAAGCTAATAAGCTTAGCATATTCTTTTTTTTGTTCCCTTTTCATTCAAATCACCTACCATAATATAACATTTATAATGTTTTTTTTCAATCCTTTTCAATATTAGCACCCATGCTAAGTACAATATTCATATACTTTTCATAGTAACTTTTATAGTCCTTTAATATATCATCATTAAGCATTTTGTATGGATAAAGTCTATAAGAATGTCTATATCTATCCTTAACAGAATAAGTGTAAACAAGAGATGCTTTTGGGTTATTTAAGCTTAACGATACAAGGTCATTAAAAACTATTTTTTCAATATTAACAGACATTTCTAATCCTGTCAACTTTTCTGTACCATACTGCGAAGAAATAAAATTTCCAAGTGAATATATTACCATCGTATCTCCAATAAATTCAACTGGCTGAATTACATGAGGATGATGGCCTATAATAATATTTACACCAAGACTAGCCAAATACTGAGCAATTTCTTTTTGGCCGGAATTAGGAACATGTGTATACTCTTCTCCCCAGTGCATTGCTACCATTATTAAATCCGCTTTTCCTTTAAGTCTTTCAATATCTTCTTTGACTTTATTTTTTTCATAAACATCAACTAAATAAGGTGCATCTTTCGGAACAGGTATGCCATTAGTAGTTGTAGTATAAGATAAAAGTGCATACTTAACTCCATTCTTTTCCATTATTCTAGGTGTAGTTCTATCTTCTTCACTTTCATATGACCCAGCCGTCATAATACCTTCTTTACTTTTCCAGTATGCAAGAGATGACTGTATAGCCTTTTTTCCTCTATCAAGTGTATGATTATTAGCAAGTGAGACAAGATTAAATCCCATATCTATAAATGCATCACCAACTTCTTGAGGAGAGTTAAATGTTGGATAACTTGAAAGACCAAGCGCAGTACCTCCAAGAATAGATTCCTGATTATAAAAAGCTAAATCATATTCTTTAATCTTTGGTTTAACAAGATCTACCATCTTATAAAAGTTGTACCTTCCATTTTCTTTCGCATCATCATATATGGAACCATGAATAAGACAATCACCAACCATAATCAAAGAAATACTGCTTTTTTCAAATTTCGGATATTTTAAATTAAGTTTAAAGTAGAACTCTTTATTTTCATTTGTATCTTTTGGCCTATTATCAAACTTTACATAAATAAAAATAGAACCAAGCACCAATAATATAATAAATAAAATAAAGACAAAGACTCTTTTTTTCATACATACCTCACAATATTAAAATGGAAGACGCATGTTGCCGTTTGAAAACTGTTTCATCATTTTTTTCATTTGATCAAATTGAGTTAAAAGTTTATTAACTTCTTGTACTGAAAGTCCACATCCTTTAGCAATTCTTGTTTTTCTACTAGCTTTAATTATGTCAGGATTTTTTCTTTCTTTTGGTGTCATAGAAAGTATAATTGCTTCGATATGTCCCATCTGTTTCGGATCAATATTAACATTATTAAGTCCAAGCTTAGAAGCTCCTGGTATAAGTTTAATAAGATTTTCTAAAGGCCCTAACTTTTTAATTTGTTTCATTTGTGCAAGAAAATCTTCTAAATCAAATTTTCCATTCTGCATCTTTTTAGCAGCCTTCTCTGCTTCTTTTTCATCTATTTCTGATTGAACTTTTTCAACTAGTGAAACAATATCACCCATTCCAAGTATTCTGCCAGCCATTCTTTCAGGATCAAAGTAATCAATTCCATCCATTTTTTCAGATGTACCAATAAATTTAATTGGAACATTAGTTAAATGTCTTACAGAAAGTGCTACACCACCACGAGTATCTCCATCTAGTTTTGTTAGAATAACACCAGTAAGTGGAAGTTTATCATTAAATCCAGTGATAACATTTATAGCATCTTGCCCCATCATAGAATCTATTACTAGTAATATTTCTTGTGGCGATACTTCTTTTCTAATATTTTCAAGTTCGTCCATAAGATTTTCATCTATATGAAGTCTACCTGCAGTATCTATCAGAACATAGTCATAATTATGTTCTTTTGCATATTTAATAGCATTTTTGGAAATCTCTACTGGATCATTCTTTCCCTCTTCATAAACTTCAATATTAAGTTGTTTTCCTATTTGCTTTAACTGATCAATTGCTGCTGGTCTATAAACATCACAAGCAACTAAAAGAGGCTTTTTACCATGTTTCTTTCTAAGTAAATTAGCAAGTTTACCAATAGCAGTAGTTTTACCGCTTCCTTGAAGTCCCACTAACATAAGTATTGCAGGATTCCCATTTAAATTAAGAGGTTTCTGTTCTCCTCCTAGTAAAGCTGTAAGTTCATCTTTTACTATTTTAACGAACACTTCTCCAGGTTTTAAACTTCTTTGTACTTCTTCCCCTAAAGCTTTTTCTTTAACTGTGTTAGTAAATTCCTTTACAACTGTATAGTTAACATCAGCTTCCAAAAGTGCAAGACGAATTTCACGCATCATATCGCTAATATTATTTTCATTTATTTTTCCATATCCTTTTATTTTATGTAAGGCATTTTGTAACCTTTCCCCTAAACTTTCAAACATATTTAATCAACCTTTCTATATTCTATTATTTCCCCAATATTTTACTACATCACTATTGCTACTAAGTGGTGTAGGATTTGGCATAGCAAGTTTAACAATTACAGGAATTTTAAACGCTGTACCAAATGCAAGACAACTTCCTGACTGAAGTCCTTTTTGTTTATCCACAATATCTGTATTGATATTTGGAATCATCTTCTTAATATATTCTTCATCACGAGGATGATTTGTTTTAAATATTAAGAAATTTGAACATTGTGATATAACGGTATCAGAAAGTTCAACTGGTCTTTGAGAAATAACACCCAAAATAACACCATACTTTCTTCCCTCTTTAGCAACACGTTCAAATATATTGTAACCTATCAAATAATGGTCATTATCATTTTTTATATATCTATGTGCTTCCTCCACTAAGATATGAAAAGGAATACTTCCACGATTTGGAACAATCTTTGAAAAATCAAAGATAAGTCTTGTTATTATCTTAGTAATAACTGCAGCCACAGAATCATCCATATCATCTAAGTTTATATTAACTATTTGACACTTTCTTCCATCTTTAAAAAGTAAACTACTTAGATACTGTTCAACATTTACTTGTTGATCATAATTAAAGATTTTGCTATATGGACCAGTAACTAATGAGTGTAATCTTACTTTTATACTAACGGCATCAGCATACGTATTTTCATTTTTATACCAACCTTCAGAAATAAGTGTAAAATCAAGTGCTTTTTCCATATCTTGTAAGCTATAATAACAAGGTCCACTTGGCTCATAATCGTCAAATGCTTCGTTTACAAAAGAAGTAACATATTCTGTAAATAAAATGCTTTCTGTAAATGTACCAAATTTATCAATGTTAAAACATTCCCTAAATTTTCTTGTATACCCAACACCTGTTATAACAGTTTCTAAGTTAAAATGAGGCGTAGAGCATGTTTCTACTATAGAAAATATATCATTTTTCTTTCTAATTGGTGTTGAATCACTAAATAAAACAGAAATAATTGCTTTGGCAATCAAATGATCCTTGTAAGCAAGTGACATATCACTAGATTCTGCAAAGCATTTAGCAAGTTTAACCATTCTTTCAACAATTGGAAGTTGTGAGTGTGACTTTGACATCAACAATAGTGCTAAATCATTAGCATCAAGCAACCATATTGGGATATGTAACTGTTCAAACTCCTTGTTAGTATCACTAGTAGTAAATACACGGTAATTATAATTAGGATCAATACTAGACAAATTACTAAAAGCATGCGAGTATTCACCAGAAACATCAAAAAGAATAAAATTTGCATTATATGGTTTTACTTTATCATTCAAGAAAACGTTTTGTACAAGTCTAGCCATACCACAAGATTTACCACTACCACTATTACCAAATATTGCAAAATGATTACTAAAGAATTCATTTATATTAAAGAAAACAGAAGCATCATTGTAAAATGGGCTCACACCAAGTGATAATCCATGTTCATTGTTACCACCCAAAATAATATTTATTTCTTCTTCATTAACTGGTCTAGTAACTGAATCTAGAAGTGGTTTCCTAATAATACCTCCAAAAAGTTTACCATTTTGAAACTCCCCTAAAAGCTTAATTTTTACTTTTCCTTGATTGAGTTCTGAAATTTCTCCAAGTAGCATTTTCTCTTTATCGGTAATAACAACATGTGAACTTAATATATTATTTTTAAGTTCTACACCTTCATTTAAATCAACCAAAACATTATCTTCCCCAATAAACGAAATTCTACCAAACATATAAGTTCTCCTACAATATATTTTTTATTTTTTCAAGAAGCTCGTCATCAACCTTTCCATTTAAAAGTCTGATTACTTCTTTTCTTTTTTTACAAAGTCCAAGAAGCACCTCAAGTTCATCTAATCTTGCTTCAATAATTTTAAGTTGATTATGAACAGCATTTCTACTAACGTTGTTATTATCTGCTATTTCCCCTAAAGAAAGATTATTAAAATAATAATCTTGAAAATATAATTGTTGCTTTTCAGTAAATAAAGGCTTGTAACAATCATACAAGCTATTGTAGTGAATAATTTTTTCCATATCCATATCAATCACCTACATCATATCTTTAAACAATCCATAAATATATTTTTCTATATCAAAGACTTGTAAATCTTCTTTTCTTTCTCCAAGACCAATATATTTAACAGGTATTCCAACACTTTCTTTTATAGCAAGTACAATTCCACCTTTAGCAGTACCGTCAAGTTTAGTAAGTACAATTCCAGTTATATTTGTTATTTCTTTAAATGCTTTAGCTTGAAGTATTCCATTTTGTCCTGTAGTGGCATCAATAACTAATAAAGTTTCATGAGGAGCATTAGGAATGACTCTTCCAATTACCTTATTCATCTTTTCAAGTTCTTTCATCAAGTTAACCTTGTTTTGAAGTCTACCAGCAGTATCAATAAGTACAACATCTACATTTTTAGCAAGTGCTTCGTTTAGCCCATCAAATATAACACTAGAAGGATCAACACCTTCATATTTTCCTACAAAGTAAGAATTTGTCTTCATTGCCCAATCTTCAAGTTGTTTAGTAGCACCAGCTCTAAAAGTATCGCCTGCTATCATCATAACACTCTTACCTTCATCATGCATTAAAGACGCTATTTTAGCAATAGTAGTAGTTTTACCTACTCCATTAACCCCAACAAACAAAATAACAGTAGGCCCATTATCATTAAAGTTAATTTTATTTACAATAACCTCATCATTTACATAAATTATAAACAACTCATCAACAATAACTTCTTTTAAGTACTCTAAGTCTTCTATCTTTTCACTTTTTACTCTCTGTCTTAATCTATCCATAAAATCCATAACAGTATTGACACCAATATCAGCCATTATAAGAATCTCTTCAAGTTCATCAAAATACTCTTCAGTAACTTTATTATACTTGTTTGTAAGATTTATAAGTTTAGATACAAAATTTTCTCTTGTTTTAGTAAGACCTTTCTCATACACTTTAACACTTTTCTTTTCAGCTTCAGCATCTTGTTTTTTATCAGCTTTTGTATTTTCTTCTTTATCAAAGTGTATCCCTGTATCACTTTTCTGTAAGTTGTCGTCATTACTGCTTTCAGGTTCTATATCAATTTCTTTTAAATTTTCTTTTTCTAAGATTTCTTCATTTTCATCTTTTTCTTCTCTTTTAAATATCTTCTTTATTTTATCAAATAATCCCATTTAACCATCACCATAACCATTATATCAAAAAAAAAGTGATAAATCACTCTTTTTAATCTATTACTTTAATAACATCTTTCTGTCTTCGAAAAACAGATGAAATAAGTTTAGTATCAGAATCATTAACATATTTAATGTTTTTAATATTTTTACCTTCATTTTTATTGTAAATATCAATAAGTTCTAATGAATTAACATAATGATCTATAACTTCATTACCATTTTTCAAATAATTATATAGTGTTTCCTTTTCTCCACCAACAATAGAAGTTGACCAAGGAGAAATCTTATAGACAGTATAACTATCATCATAATCTCCAGTTATTAAATATTCACCACATTCAAGATAAACAAACTTGCTACTACCAGCATATTTAACATATGATGTGTACTCATTACACTTTTCATGATCGAAAGGACTTACAACATCATCTATATAGTTAGATTTAACTAAATAATGAAGATAATATGTATCATCAGCTCTTTCATAAGCATCTTTATAAAAACTTGTTTTATATGCAAAGTTATCTGCAAGTTTCTTAAATGAAGAAAAATTACCATTCTTTTCATTATCAATAATAACTTTAGAAACAATAGCAAAAAGAACTAAAAGTAAACATAGAATTACCATTAGTTCAACTCCACCAATACCACGCTTAGATAGCCTTTTCAAAGATATCACCAACTTTCTCTTTTATATTGTTATCAACCTTTTCGATAGTAACAATAGCAAAGTCAAGTGCCTTTCTGTATTCTCCTTTATAAAATAACATTTGCGCTCTATTTAAACCAGAATCAATAACAGAATTATCACTTCTATATCTATTTCCATAAATAATTAATGATTCTACTGTCTTAGCAAGTTTAACCATATTTCTAGTTGTATTAAAAAGTTTAAGTACCAAATCCCTTGCAGTATCAACTCTAGTATTCAAAGTTTTAATTGTTATTGGCTTCTTTTCAAGTTCTTTAATAATTTCAAGTATTGCATCATTTGCTTCCTCAAGTTCAACAAAATAATTATTTGAAACAATTGGAAGTTTATAACTTCTTATTATAGCTTTAGACTGCTTTAAAAGTTCTTGTATTTCATCTAATTGCTCACGCGCTCTTTCTTCATCTTCATACATATTTCCAAGATTTTTAAGAGCAATATCAAGTTCATCCTCAATATTTTTTAATATGTTTAAGTAACTTTCCAAACTATCATAAGCTGCTGAATAAGGTAAAGTTTTTTCCTCAAGTTTTCTAACAGTATTATCATACTCCATATTTAAAGTATTTACCTTAGTGTTAACATCATCAATAGTCTTTACATCTTTTTCAGTTAAATCATACATATTTTTAATGTCATCTATTTGAAGATAAATATCACTAATGATAGACAAAATCTTATCAAGTTTTTTATCAAATATTTCCTTTGTTTCTACATAATTTTTTCTAGCATTTTTTTCAAGTTCAAACTCATTAAATAAAGAATCTAAATATTCAAGCATTGTTTTAAGTTCAAACATACAATTTTCTAGATTCAAAACTTTTATTCTATCTATAATAGAGTTAACATTTTTCAACGATTCTTCTACGTTATATTCTATTTTTAAATGTGAAAGTGGGTAATTTTCCTTTTCCATTTGTTCATATACTTCTGTTATTTGTTCTATTCTCTTTGGAATAAGTTTATTTGCAAGAAGTACTAAATCTGGAACTTCATTTATAACAATACCCATGTGATCTATCATTATGTCTATTCCTTTAACAATATGGAATACTTCCTGATAATCACTTTTTTCCATATAATCTTCAAAATCTTGAAATCTCTTTTCTATATTTTCAAACTGAAGTTCTATTACATTTGCAATGTCTTCATATAAAGCTTTTTTCTCTTCAAATGATGCTAATAACTCACGATATTTACTTTTTAGTTTAGTAACTATCTTTCTATACTTTTCCTCACTAAGGTTAATCTCCCTTATTTCATCTAAAAGATTATCAGTAGCCATTTTAGCCTTGTAAATAGCAAGTTCTGTTTTAGCAACATTTATTTGATACTCTTTATAGTCGTTTTTCTCAATATACAAATCAAGGTCAATAATCATATCATTGATTTTAGGAATAGAATCATTTTTTATGTGTTCAAAAGAGTTAAACCACGATTTGTACTTTTCCTCCATTTTATCGTTTTTAACAATTGTTTCGAGTTTAGCAAGCTCGGATACTACTGGAGCACTTTCTATTTCATTTTTTTCTCTATCTAAAAGTTCTAATTCTTTTTTATATGAATTATGTCTTTGTTTTTTTATCATTCCAAGAACAACTGCTATTAAGACAATTGCTATAATTGCATAGGACACAATTAACAGAGTAAGGTCTCCCAACGAAATCACCTCTTTTTATCTTGTAATAATATTCTATCACATAAAATGAAGTTTTCTACAATTTTTTTATTCTAAATAGCAAAAAACTTTTATTTGACTTATCAAGACTTTTAATATATAATTCTTATTGCATATTCAAACAGCTCATATAGTAATGCTTTTTAATGTGTTTATTAAGTTTATAAGTAACTTATTTTAGCTGTTTTAAGCGAAAGTATTAAAATAAACTCCCTAAGAAGTGTTCTATAGTCTTTTGTTTATGTAAAATAAATAAAGGAGGAAGTAAAAATGTCAAGATACACTGGTTCTAGTTACAAACAAGCTCGTAGAGTTGGTATGTCACTTCTAGAAAGTGGAAAGGAAATTGCAAAACGTCCATATGGACCTGGACAACATGGTAAAGATCGTAAAGCTAAATTATCAAACTATGGTGTTCAATTAAAAGAAAAACAAAAAGTAAGATTCATGTATGGTTTAAGTGAAAAACAATTCAAGAAAACATTCAATGAAGCTGGAAAAATGAAAGGTATTCATGGTGAAAACTTCTTAAAACTTCTTGAATCAAGACTTGATAACTTAGTTTATCGTTTAGGTTTTGCAACTACTAGAAGAGGAGCAAGACAACTTGTTAATCATGGACATATCTTAGTAGATGGAAAGAAAGTTGACATCCCATCATACAGAGTAAAAGTTGGTTCAACTATTTCATTAAAAGATAATTCTAAAGACATGAAAGTTGTTAAAGAATCACTAGAAAAAATCGTATCAAGAGTAGAATTCGTTACATTTGATGAAAACAAACTTGAAGGTATTTATGTAAGAATGCCTGAAAGAGGAGAATTAAATGCTGATATCGACGAATCACTAATCGTTGAATTCTATAACAGATAATAAGAAAAAACTTGGAAAATCCAAGTTTTTTTATGCCTAATTATTTACAAAAAAGCCATTACAAAGATGGCTTTTAATTTTTTAATATTCTAGAAGAAAATATTTTTTCTTTCCTCTTTTAACAATTATATACTTCTCTTCAATTGCTAAGTCTTTAGTAATGACTTCATCCAAGCTTTCAACTTTTCTACCATTAACGCTAATTGTACCTGAAGATATAAATTCACGTGCTTCTCTTTTACTAGAACAAATCTTTTTATCTACAAGTAAATCTACTATGTTAATATCACTCTCAAGTTTTTCTTTGTTCATTCCTCTAAAGACTTCTTCAATTTCATCCTTAGTTAAACTTGTTACATCTCCACTAAAGAATGCATTAGTCATAGCAATTGCCCTCTCCAGCTCTTCTTTACCATGAATATCTGTAATTATTTCATTAGCAAGAGTTTTTTGAGCTTCCCTTAATTCTGGATGTGCTTTTTGTTTTTCTTCTAATAAGTCAATTTCTTCTTTTGAAAGGAAAGTAAATACTTTTAAGTATTCAATAACTTTTGAATCATCAGTATTAAGTAAATATTGATACATTTCATAAGGTGAAGTTTTGTTTTTATCTAACCACAATGCATTGCCTTCACTCTTACCAAATTTGTGTCCAAACTTATCAAGAATAAGTGGCATAGTAAATCCATAAGCTTCCTTCCCTATTTTCTTCTTTATTAACTCAATACCAGTAGTTATATTACCCCATTGATCGCTTCCTGCAACCTGGAATGTACAATTTTTATCTTGAAAAAGATGTAAAAAGTCATTGCCTTGTAAAAGCGTATATGAAAATTCTGCATATGTAATTCCGCTGTCAAGTCTTCTTTTAATAATATCTTTATCAAGCATATAGTTAACATTTATATACTTACCAACATCTCTTAAAAATTCAAGAAAACTGATATCTTTAGTCCAGTCATAATTATTTACAATCTCTGCTTTTCCTTCAAGTATTCTGTCAACTTGACTTCTAATACCTTCCAAATTGTGAAGTACTTTCTCATAAGAGATAATTTCACGTTCTGCAGTTGGTCTAGGATCTCCAATAAGACCTGTTGCTCCCCCTACCAAAAGTATTGGATGATGTCCCATCTTAGCAAGACGTTTTGCAGTAACAAGTGAAGAATAATGTCCTAAATGCAAACTATCTGCAGTAGGATCAGTTCCCCAGTAAAAAGTTACCTTCTCATTATTTATCTTATTTTCAATTTCTGGACTAGAAATATCTTTAACAAGTCCACGCCATTTTAATTCTTCAAAAAATGTCATAATCTTTCCTCCTAAAACAAAAACCTATTATAATGTAAGAACGAAAAAATCGCGGTACCATCTTACTTTATAATAGGTTTATTATACTCTCTAATCTTTTAACGCAAGATTTACGTTTCAGTTCAAAATATGTATCTTCACTTCTGTAATTGGAACATTTACACCAACCATGTTCTCTCTTCTTCTAATTACAATAGCTACTTTTATTTATCACAACCGAATAACTAAATATATTCTAGCATAAAATATAATGTTGTCAAACAGTTTTTGACAATTTAACGATTTTATGGTACAATGTAGCTCACTAATGGGGGGAATTATATAATGGCTAATTATGACAAATTTGTAGATGAACTTTATAGAAATCAAAATATTGGGGCCAACGATACACAAATGAATTTATATTCAAGAAAACAATATGAAGCTTTATTAAATGATGTAAAGGAAACACTTGAAAATAACAAAGATGCTAGCATAGAAGAACTAAGAGAAGATTTATTTAAAAAGTCACAAATTGAAGAAGCTTTAAAAGATTTTGTGTTAAATCGTAAAATGACTCCTGGAGCAGTAATAAGTTATGGAACAGAAAGCTTTCAAGAAACTTTAGTAATCGGTAACAGACAAGAAACAGAGAAAAAGTATGGAGTGTTTATGCCTAGTTTCAAATCTATGCATAAAGATACAATTTTTGATCTAGCATCTTGTTCAAAACTTTTTACAGCACTTTCAACACTTAAACTTGTAGAAATGGGTTTGATAAATCTAGACGATGATATTACTAAATATAGACCTGAATTCACTGAATTAAAAGGCGTTACAATATTTGATTTATTAACTTTTGAACCAATAGGAACTAAAGAAAGAATAGATCAAGCAAAATCAAAAGAAGAAGCTGAAAAAATACTATTTACTGCGGAAAGAAAAGAACTACCATATGGTGCTAATGTATACAATGACTTTGCGCCAATGATTTTAAAATATGCTATTGAAAAAGCTAGCGGAATGAAATATTATGACTTTTTAAATGAAGTAATCCTAAAAGAATTAAACATGGAAAATACATTTGTAAAAGTACCAGAAAAAAAACTTGAGAATACTGCAAATAGTAACTATGATGGTAGATATTACAAAGATGGTAATTTTATAATAAGAACTAATGCTACTCCTGGTATATCAACTGATGAAAAAGCAAGAATACTAGGACAGCCTGAAGGTATTTTGAGTGGGCATGCTGGTCTTTTCTCAAATATAGAAGATATGACAAAACTATCAAGAGGACTTATAGATGGTAAAATATTAACAGATAACGATAGAAATTATATGGCAAAAAATCAAACCGGGTTTAAATATCGAAACGAAGACGGTGAACAAACATATTCAACATATTTAGGAATGTTATGCCACTCTAAAAGTCCGATTATTGAAAGAAGCGAAGTACATCATCCATTAAGTGGAAGAACATTCGCATCAGCTGGTTGGAGTGGAACGCAAAACACAACAGATCCACTAAACAAAATAAATTTCACTCTTTTAAGTAACAGAAGTCATAACAGAATAACATATGTAGATAAAGCACAGCAAGACAAAGGCTTTATAACTTCAGATGGTGCTAAAAGAATTTTCTTACCTAATGGTGGTACTATGATAGATTCATCACGCTATGCTTGGGACAGAGATGAAATTGTTCATAAATGTATAGATCTAGCATTAAAATACAAACTATTAGAAGATATAACGGGATATAGAAAATCTAAAGCACAAACTTACGACGAAACATTAAGAAAAATTAAATAAAAAACTTCCACGATAAATGTGGAAGCTTTTTTATTTACTTAGTATCATCATAAATTTACTCTCTATAAATTTAACTAAATCCTTTTTATTACTTGCTCTAGTACTTTTAACAACTTCATAACTATAATTATAACTTTTATCTAATTTTTTATCATAAATACTAATAAACACAAGATTATCACTACTATATAAATTATTTTTATCTTTTCTTTTAAGTTTACCAGTTACCCCTATTCCATAGTCAGATAAAGTAAAAGAAGTTATTTTCTTTGCCATATCAACAGCTGTCTCCATACTATAAACTGAATACTTATCAATTATCTTTGAATCAACACCCATCTTAATCTTAAATTCATTTGCATATGTAACAGCACCAAATTTAAAAATATCACTAGCACCAGGAACATTAGTTATTTCATTAGCTATACAGCCACCAGTACAAGACTCCATCGTTGAAACCGTCTTATTAAGTTTTATTAAAAGTTTAACTACATCTTTCATAATATACCTCTTTAAACAAATAAAAAGGGCTATACAAGCCCCTTAATTAACATTATTTTGCTGCTTTTGGTTCAGCTTTTTCTAACTTATCTAAAACGTTTTTAACAACATCTATTGTTTTTAGTCTTAACTTTTCAGCAGTTTTTTCTACTACAGGAGTTCCTTTTTCCTTAGCATATATTACTAAGTCTTCACATTTAGCTTTTAATTGAGCACCTTTTTCTTTAGCAATAGAAAGTACTTTTTCTTTATCTAAATCAGCAAGCCCTGCTTTAATATCTTCAATTTTTTCTTCAATTGCCATTTTAACGTCAGAAGCTTTAATGTTTTTAGCTTTATTTAACATTTCTTCAAAAAGATTTTTTAAATCTTCTCTTGTTTCACTACCTTTTTTTGGTGCAAATAAAACTCCAAGTCCAGCTCCTACTGCTACTCCAAGTACAAATTTACCTAAACCACATTTTTTACTCATAATCCTCTTCCTCCTCTAAATCTTCTTCAATATTTTTCTTTGCTTTTCTTCTTTTGAAAATCTTGCCAACTATACTTGCAATTGTATTTACAAATTTTAAGTTTATTGATGATATAGTATCTCCAACAGAATCAATAGCACCAAAAAGGTTATCTAAAGACTTTGATTTAGCTGTTATATCATCAAGCAGAACATTTACTTTTTCAACAGTATCTACAAGTTTTAAGCAAAGTAGAATTATTACAAAAAGTAACACTGCTCCTAAGAAGTACAATAATATTGGCATAACTTGTCCCAAGAACTCCATCTAATCACTCCTTATCATCATCATACATTGAATCAATAAGATCAAAAAGATTACTATTATCATCATTTTCTTTATCTTTTGTATCATCTTTAGTACTATCTATAATATCTTCCGATTCAATGTTCTTATTCTTTTCAGATCTTCTAGTAACTTTTTTTACTTCGCTAGGAGAAGAATCTTTTTCTACTTTATAATCCACATTATATTCTAAACCTAAATCATTAAAATATTCTTCAGCATCACCCATAGTAACAGTCTTAACTTTAGGAGATTCATCTTCATTTAAATCATATAGTAAATTATCAAAATCTTCTTGTGTTTTCTTGCTTACCTTTTCAGGTTCTTTCTTTTCATTTTCAACTGGTTCTTCTTCATTCATTGATGCTGTAATATCATTTGCTAAATCACCATAAGCCTTTTCACGAACAGAATCAAGATCAACCTTTTTAGATGAAGAAACGGAAAGTCTAATTTCTTTCTTAGAAACGATTTCTTCCTTTTTATAATTCTTATCCAAAATTCCATATACTGGAGAAATTATAAGTGATGGAGTAAAATTGTTTTTTTTATCTCTCTTTTCTCCACCTTCATATAATCCATGATAATCCATTTCATTGTTATGATTATTATTAGCATTTGAATAAACTGAAGTATAAGAACTTTCTGTAGTAACTCTTTTTTCATAAAGTGGAACTTCCACAACTTGTTTAACAGGTTTCATAACAGGTTTTGGCTCTACTACAGGAACCTCCTTAACTGCCTCTTTCTTTTCCTCTACTTCAAAATCTTTGTCATCAAAAGTAACTGGAAATCTAAAATCAGAAACAGCTGGTTCTGGTTTAACCTCTCTTACTACTTCTTCTCTTTTAACTTCATTTGCAACTACTGGAGGTTTTACTTCTTCTCTAACTCTTCTTGTTACCTCTGGAGTTTCAATTTTTTTCGCTACTGTAACCTTTTCTTTTTTAACTGGTGACTCTTCTACTTCTACATATTCTTCCTCAAAAAATACGTTTTTTAGTTTATCAAAAAATCCCATAAAAGCACCTTCCTCATTTTATCTTTCCGAATCAATTATATTATTGTCTTTTTTATCGTTGGTATCATCATAGACATCATATTCCTCAATATAATCAAGGAACGTTCCGTCTTTTCTCTTTGAATCAAACAAATTAAACTCTTCTTCATCATAGTTAAGAATATTATCTCCTATAATTGTACTAAGTATTTTATCATTATAATACATAGAAGATAATATTTTAATTGAATCATTTATTGTAGTATTCAAATCTTTTTCTTCTACAATTGCTTCTATCCTAGAATAATTGTAACATATAATAACTAAATAGTTATTATCATCTTTTTCAGTAATTTCTATATAACCATTCTTACCCTTATAGTTTATCTTTTTAGATAAGTATAAATTGTCATTTACTGTATAATTTATTTCTTTTTTATGATAATAAGAAACAACATCAACATAAAGATAATAGTAATTACTTCCTGATAAAAATTTAATATTATAATCTTTTTTATCGACTATTTTTATTCCTCTTGGCAAGTAAAACTTATAACCATCATAAAATGTATTTGGTTTATAGTTATAACCGCTCAAAGAAACATTTATAACTTCATTTATTTCATAGTCATTTATATTCTTCACAGTACAGCCTGTAAAAAGAATAAGCAAGGTAAACAAAAATATTATTTTTTTCATATTACACCTACTCTACTGTAATTATATCAAATAATTTAATATAATAACATAATTTTAACACTTTTTTTGTAAATTATACAACTTTTTTAGTAGCAGCTAGATAATTTATTCTAACTCCCACGCTTGAAAATTTTCTTTCATACTCCGTCATTACATTGTCTTCTTTTTGTAAGCTATGTAAATCAAGTGATACTTCTGTTAAAATATAACCGTAATTACTTAAGCTAACTAAAGAAAATTCAAATAAAGAAATATTATCTGTTTTCATTTGTATTTCCATATTATTTCTAAAGATAGAATCATATTTTTTTAAAAATGTATTACTTGTTAATCTTCTTTCAGCATGTCTTTTCTTAGGCCATGGATCAGAAAAATTTAAATAAACTCTATCAACTTCCTTATAGAAAACATTTTCTATATCTTTAGCATCCATTCTAACTAAACGTAAATTTGGAATATCATCTTTAATTTTTTCAATCGCACGTGCCATAACACTATCATATTTTTCTATACCTATATAGTTAATATTAGGATTATTAAGTGCATTTCCTATTATAAAATCACCTTTTCCCATACCTATTTCTATATATATAGGATTATCATTATTAAACAAACTTTTCCAGTTTCCTTTATACTTTGCTTCATCACGTACAAGTAAACTAGAAGAGTTCATTATTTCTTCTTTGTTTTTAACATTTCTAAGCCTCATTTAATCACCACGTATAATTATAGCACAACAGTCTATAAAATGCATATAATAAAACGAATAAGGAGGATTAAAAGTGAATAATCAAATGCCATATTTTATGCCACCATTCGATAATGGAGGAAACAATTACGGTTGTAATTGTAACAACAATAATAATACTTGTCATTGTAAAAAAGAAATTCAAATGATAAATGAAAGGCTAACTAATTTAGAAAGAGCTGTCAAAGTTCTAGAAAGAAAAATAAGTCCAAACAATAATATAAAACCTATGCCTATCTCAAACTTATCTAATGATACAAATTACAATGGTAATTACATGATATAAAAAACGACTTCAAATTAAATTGAAGCCGTTTTTCTTATTCATCATAAAAATCATCAAAGAAGTTATCATTGTCACTAACATTTTCATCAAGTTTAATATTATTTATCATCATATTATTTGCATAATTATCATTATTGTTACTTGCACTATTAGCTATATTAGAAATATTAGTAACATTATTATTAGTATCTATAACAGGTGTATTACTAGGAGATATTTCTCTTTTTGTAGGAACTTCCAAGAATTGATTAGATACATTGTTATTTATATTCATATTTGTACTCATATTTTTATCTTCATTGCCAGTTTGCATTATAAATTTAGATGTTTCTTTATCATCAAGTTTACCTGATTTCAAATCATTAAAGTTGATAAATTCACTAGATGGAAGATTTTGAAGTTTTTCTTGTTCATAATCACTATATAAATTTCTATCTTTTGAAATATCTCTAGTTGATTCAACTGGTCTATCTTCTATAGAAGTATCAACATAATCTCCAAGGAATTTCCACTTTCTTCCTGGTATATCAGGTCTATCAGAAATAAACTCATCATTTTGAACTGGTTCAACAGGCTCTGTAGTGTTTTCTAAATATTTTTCAAAAGTCTTGTTATTAAGATTAAAAGTATCACCTATTTTATTTTCATTTGAAGTACTAGAGCCAAAATCAATAAATGATTGCTTGCCTCCAGTTTCATTCATAACAGGTTCACTGTTAACATCTTCTTCTTTAATGCTGCCAGAAGCATCTCTTGGCTTTAAATATTTTTGAACAAAATCTGTATTTTCTATATTTGACGTTGGCTTATCATTTGGTAAAGTTTTAAAAGAAGTAGAAAAATCATCAATTATTTGTCCATCTTTAATTTTCATATTACCATGTGGCACAAGTAATTGTCCAAATATATCCGTAGAATTTTCACCTTCTACATTTCCTACTTGGTTTTGGTAGTAATTTGAATTGCTATTACTATTTTCGTTTATACTATCAGTACTATTACCACCTTCCCAAGGTTTAAGATATTTTTGGATAAAGTCATAATTATCTTTAGCCTTATTTTCAGCTTTTTGCTTTTCTTCAGATTGATAAGAAATGGGTTCTTTCACTTCAGGTTCAACTGGTTTAACACTTTCAGCCATTTCATCAGAATTAACTTGTTCAACAGGTATTTGGTTATTTTGATCATTATAAAATAAGCTTTCTGATTTTTCAAAGTTAGGATTTAATTCTACTAAATCAATCTTCTTAGGATTTTGAACGTTTCCATTTTTATATTCTTCCATATAACGAATATTATCTTCATCTGAAGAAACAGCTTGATTGCTTCTACCACTCAAAAGAAAATTATCGATAAGTTCTTTTTTGCCAAACTCACCATCTTCAGAATTTTCTTTCACATAATCATTATTTATTATAAGTGACCTATTGTTTGGATCTATATCTTTAGAATATCTATTATCTGACTTATAAGCTTCTTGTTCAGAGATTTCCTCATCATTATTATATTTTATTGTACTTTGTATAGGAGAGCCAAGCAATATATCATTAGTACCATTTGGTTTTAATTCATCTGTAACAGAATATGAAGTTGGCATATATGAATTAGGATCTTTTTCTTTTATTACACCTATGTCCCCAGATAGTAAAAGTTCATCCAAGTTACCAGCATCACTTTTACTATTAAAATTATCTTTAAAGCTACTAGAAATAGAAGCCGGTCCTATCTTGGCAAATTTTTTCATAGACTTTCCACTCAATATTTTTTGTACAGGCCTTCTATTTTTTAATTCTGCCCCATCAACCATGTCTGGAATATCCCCTAATTTTTGAAGATTTTCATCATTGCTATTTCTTCTATTTCCACTATCGCCACTTGTATCACTATTAAAATCAGATAAAATATCATATCTATTGGAATTTTGAGGAGTACTATTAGAATTATTAGAAGAATAATTCTCATCAACTTCGCTTCTAATAGGAGAAGTATCTTTTCTCCACTCTTCAATTGGCTTTTCGCCCTTTTCTTCAAGAATGATATCATTAAACATTTTATCAAAATTAGGTAATTCTTTCTTTATTACATCTGGATATATATTTTTTGAGTTTTCTATCGCTTTTCTTATATCAAAAATATCCATATATTCACGGTTATCATAAACTGTATAAGAAAATGCTTGTTTCAAGAGAGTCAAACATACATCTGGATATCTAGAACCAAGTGCAAATACTCTTTTATATTCACTAGTAATATCAACGATAAAGCTCATAATTCTCTCTTGAATAAAAGGGGTATATTTCATTTTTCTTCCTGTTTGTTTTTCAAACTTAGGAAGTGTTCCCATCATTATTTGAATAGTTTCTTCACGAGTTGGCTCTGGAACTTCTACTTTTTGGAAACGTCTAGTAAATGCTTTATCACGTAAGATATATCTTTCATACTCTTCTGTAGTAGTAGCACCAATTACTTTAATACTACCACGTCCAAGCCCTTCTTTAAATATATTAGCAAAGTCAAGAGAAGATGAGTCAGTCGCACCAATAAGCATATGAATTTCATCAATGAACAAAATTACTTTGTCACGTGTTTTTAATTCATCGATCATCTTTTGAACTTTACTTTCACCACTTGGCATTGTACCAAGTAAAGATGCTGTTTTAAGGTTTATTATCGTGTATCCCTTAAGTGCATCAGGAACTTCATTTCTTTGCATTCTATAAGCAAGACCTTCTACTATAGCAGTTTTACCTATACCTGGTTTACCTATTAAAATTGCAGACTTCTCAGGAGTCAAAAGTATCAATATTAGTTCTTTTATCTGTTGATCCCTACCTATTGCAGGGTTTGTTATATATTCTTCATCAGTTATTTTTACTCCATATCTATCAAGAACGCTAAAATTTGCCTCAAATTGTGCTAATTTTTCATCCATACTCTACTCCTCCTAGTATTATTCATTATAACATAAAAATTAGTTTTTAATAAATAGGCTTAATCTTTATTTTCATATTTTTTTAAAATTGTTGTAAAATCTTCGTAATTATTGTAATCAAAGGGAACTCTAAAAAGCATTTTAAAATCGTTCTTTGAAGAAAACAAAACTTGATTATGAGATGATCTCCAAAAGTTTAAATTACCAACAGATACAAACGTAATATATTTTTTATGAACAATAGCTCTTCTAATTTCATTAACTTCATATAACGATACTCCTTGAAAAAGAGAAATATCGCTCATTATTTTAGAGATATTTTCATCATCATTAGTAAACTTTCTAAAAGAATCATAACTTATCATACAATTATCATAGTCAGAAGTATATTTTTGAGGAAATATAATGTAAAGTTTATTTTCCTTTTCAACATATATATTTATTCTATTTTCAATAACATCACTAACACAATGTTTTATAAAAATTAGTAAAGATACCGTTAGTGATACAAAATAAGCATAATCCAAGTTTCTACCTTTATCGATTAAGAAACCAAATAAAAAAATACATATCAAAAAAAGAAGAAGAAAAATAATTATATTCTTTATCCAAGATATTCTCTCATACCATCTAGAATTTTTACTCCATTTAAAAATCTTCATGTTAAATCTCCTTATAAAATAAATCTGTATCTTTTATTTTAAAACCTTTATCAAAATATATTTTTCTAGCACCACATCTTTTAAGACTAGATGTTAGCATAACAAAATTAGCATTTTCGTTCTTAGCAAGAGAAATAACTTCATCAATAATCATTTTTCCAAGGCCTTCCCCTCTATAAATAGAAAGAACTGACACATAATCAAGAAAAAAAGTTTTTAAACCTTTAACAGGGTCAACATTAACAGTTATCATAACGGAAGCTACTATGGTATCATCTTCTTTAAAGGCTAAAACTCTAACAATTTCTCCTTCAATTGATTTTTTTAACATTGAAGTGTTGCACTCTATGTCAAAAGCATCTTTTATTAACTCTTTATAACTAGGTATATCTTCTTCTTTTAAAAATATCTTCTCCATAATGCCTCCCATATTATTACTATAAAATTATAGCAACTATTTGTTGTTTTTGAAATAGAAAAGGATAGAAAATTTAAATTCCTATCCTATTTTTTGAACATCTACTTTTACATTTATACCATTAAGGTCAAGTACTTCTCCATCATTATCTTTCTTTGTTATTTCAATAGCTAATGTTTCATTCTTTATTGTATCCATAAACTCTTCGATAACTTTTTCTAATTTTTCATTTTCTTCATAATAGATGTTAATTCTATCAACAATATTAAAATCTTTATTCTTTCTTAATTGTTGTACTTTACTTATAAGCTCTCTTGCAATACCCTCGTTTATAAGGCTTTCAGTCAATGTTGTATCAAGTATTATAAAATTACTTTTTTCGTTTGATGCATTAAATCCTTCTTTAGAAGTAATTCTTATATCTACCATTTCTTTATTAACATCATAGTCTTTATCATCAACTTTTAATTTTAATGTTTCATTATTTTCAAGTTTGATAATTTCATCTTGTGATAATGTATTAAGAGTTGCTGTAAACTTGCCCATGTTAGAACCGAATATTGGTCCACATACTTTGAAGTTAGGTTTAATACTAAATGTCATATAATCACTAAGATTATCAGTAAACTCTATTTTTTTAACATTTAATTCCTCAAGTATTAAACTTTGTAAATCGCCAATAGTTTTTTCACTCTTCTTATCAAGGATAACTTTACTAATTGGTTGTCTAACTTTTATCTTAGCTTCCTCTCTAGCATTTCTTCCAAGTGAAATGATGTCTCTTACTAAGTCCATTTTTTCTTCTATTTTTTCATTTACCATCTTTTTATCAAATACTGGATAATCTTGTAAATGAACAGATTCTTCACCAGTTAAATTTTGATATATTTCTTCTGCTGTAAATGATGCAATTGGGGCAATAAGAAGTGATAAACCTACCAAAACATCATATGTTGTTTGGTATACTGCTTTTTTGCTATTGTCAAGCTCACTCTTCCAGAATCTTCTTCTATTTCTTCTTATATACCAGTTAGATAACTCTTCGTTAACAAAACTGTTAATTGCTTTAACTGCTCTATTAGGGTCATACTCATCAAGAGCTTCTGTTACTACTTTAACTAGTTTATTGTATTTAGATATTAACCATTTATCAATTTCTTCTAAATCTTTATATGCAACTTTAAATTCTCTTGGATCAACTGAATCTGTATTAGCATACATTTGGAAGAATGTATAAGTATTTTTTAATGTATTAAAGAATTTAGATTGTACTTCTTTTATACCATCTTCATCAAATTTTAATGGTGTCCATACAGGAGATGCATAAAGCATATACCATCTAGTAGGATCAGCACCATATTTTTCTATTGTACCAAATGGTGATACTGCATTTCCTTTTGATTTATGCATTTTTTGTCCATATTTATCAAGGATTAAGTCATTTACAAGAACATTTTTATAAGGTGATTTTCCCATAACAAATGTTGATATAACAAGTAATGAATAGAACCATCCACGAGTTTGATCTATTCCTTCGCTTATAAAGTCTGCTGGAAATTGACTTTCAAATAGTTCTTTGTTTTCAAATGGATAATGATATTGTGCAAAAGGCATGCTTCCTGAATCAAACCAACAGTCCATAACATCTTTTACTCTTGACATTTCTTTTCCACATTCTGGACACTTAATATGAATTTCATCAACATATGGTCTATGTAATTCAATATTTTTATCTATTTTTTCTATAGATTTTGAAACAAGTTCATCAATAGAGCCTATCATTTCATCATGTCCACAAGAACATCTCCAAAGTGGTATTGGTGTTCCCCAGTATCTATTTCTAGATATTGCCCAATCATTCATATTTTCTAGCCAGTTTCCAAATCTTTTTTCTCCAACATAAGATGGATACCAGTTAACTGTTTTATTAGCAGCAATAATCTTATCTTGATATGCAGTAGTCTTAATATATAAACTTGGTTTTGAATAGTAAACAAGTGGTGTATGACATCTCCAACAATGTGGATAGTTATGTTCCATCTTTTGCTTTTTAAATAGTTTGTCTTGACTAGATAAGTATTTAATAATATCTATTTCAAGCTCTTTATCTACAACAAGTCTTCCCTTCCAAGGTCCTTCTTTGTAGCAACCTTGTTCATCAACTGGATTAAGCATTGGTAAATCATATTTAATTCCAACTTCATAGTCATCTTGACCAAATGCTGGTGCAATATGTACTATACCTGTACCATCTTCCATAGTAACATAATCAGCACATGTAATATAAAAGGCTTTTTTATTTACTTTAAGTATTGGTAAGAATTGTTCATATTCTCTATACTCTAAGTCTTTTCCTAAATATGTTTCTACTACTTCATAGTCATCTCCTAAAACTTTATTAGCAAGTTTTTTAGCTACTATAAAGTTGTATCCTTTTGACAAACACTTTACATATTCTTCATTAGGATTTACACATGCTGCAACGTTTGCAAGAAGTGTCCATGGAGTTGTTGTCCATATTAGTAAATAAGTGTTTTCTTCATCTTTAAGTTTAAAAGGAACAGTTACTGTGTTTACACTTATTTCTTCATATCCTTGTGCTACTTCATGTGATGCAAGTCCAGTACCACATCTTGGGCAATATGGAACTATTTTTAATCCATCATAGATAAGTCCTTCTTCAAAGAATTTTTTAAGTATCCACCACTCAGTTTCAATATAGCTATTTTCATAAGTAATATATGGATGTTTTAAATCAATGAATTGGCCCATTTCATTAGTGAAATCTTTAAAAGCTTTTTCATTTTTCCATACACTTTCTCTACATTTTTCATTGAATTCTTTAATTCCATACTTCTCTATATCATTCTTTCCAGAGAATCCTAATTCTTTTTCTACTTGTACTTCAACAGGAAGTCCATGAGTATCCCATCCTACTTTACGTAAAACTTTATATCCTTTCATTGTTTTATACTTGCAGAAAACATCTTTTAAAAGTTTTGCAAGCATATGGTGTATTCCTGGCATTCCATTAGCAGTTGCAGGACCATCATAGAAAACAAAATATTTGCTATTTTCTCTGTTCTCAATTGTTTTTTCTAGGATATCCATCTTCTGCCAGTTTTCACTGATTAGTTTTTCAACTTCACTGTTTTTTTCTTTTCTTAATTCCTTAAACATATTAAAACCTCCAATTCTAGATAAAATAAAAACACGAAAGTTATTTCAAAGGGCGAAATAAATTCCGTGTTACCACCTTAATTCATAGATAATTCTATGCACTCTACAACTATAACGCGTCACCGTTTTTATCTTATCCATAAAAAACATCAGAAGTGATCTTGGTTAAATAGTCTTTTGCTTATTTCCACCAACCATAAGCTCTCTATCAAGCATTTTTTAACCACGTCTTCCTCATTTGCTTTACATGCATAAAAATATAACACATCTATTATTTTTTTTCAAGTTCAATTTTAAGATTATTGAATTTATACATTATATTTCTGAATAACAATATCAATAAACACACATAATATAATGGTGATACTATGTATTATATAAATATATTTTTCTTATTTTCTCTTCTTGGCCACATTATTGAAAATTTTGTTTATACCAAAGTCGATAGTGGAATTCTTTACGGATTATGGACACCAATTTATGGTGTTGGTACATTAACAATCATTTTTATAAACAAATACTTAAATAAATATAAACTAAAGTGGTATATAAAAGTTCCACTTCTATTTATTATATCTGCAATAATACTAGGAATAATAGAAACTATTGGTGGTTACTATATTGAAATAGTATTTGGAAGAGTATTTTGGGTATACTATGACCACTTCGTACCTATCGGAAAATATACATCTTTAAAAATGATGCTAATATGGGGATTAGCTAGTATTTTTTTAATATACTTCTTAATGCCAATAGTAAATAAGTTCATAAAAAAAGTACCTAACATGTTAACAGAAATTCTAATATTTCTATTTATTTCTGACGTGTTATATACTTTTTATAAATTATCAAATTTTTCTTTTTTCTAACTACTTCTTTTCAATACTTATAAATTTGTAAGAAGAACTACTTTCTTTTTCAAATGTGTATACATATTTAGTAAATAGACTAGTGTCTATTTTTTTATTATGATTTGTTGCTACAACTGGATCATCCTTTGTTAATCCAGAATGAAAGTTAAGTGTATATCCATTAGCATCCTGATAAGCATAACTTACATAGTAAACATTTTCCACAATTATAAGTTTATTATCTATCATTTTTGCACCATCAAAAGAAGTTTCTATATAATCCTTATCAAATTCTATACCACTACAAACATTATTTGTAATTATATAAGATTTTTTTTCACTGTCATAACTAATATTTAATTCTGAAGTATTTATTAGTTCCTTGTCTTCATCATATTTTACATCATAATCAAACAATTCTTTGACATTAGAATTAACTTCTTTTTCACTAGCTTCATACTCAGCATTACAACTAATCATGAAATTATCTTTATAACTGTTAACAATAGCAAGATATACCATGAACTCACTTGGAATATCACTATCTAAAGTCTTTACTTTGCCATAATAAACATCAAAAAAATCTTTGCCAAAATTCTCTTCTATAAACTTAAAATTATATTTTTCATAAAGCTTTTTAGCATCTTCAATATAAGATTCTTTTGTTTCTGTATATTCTTTTCTCTCATCTTCTAAAATATTTTCGATATTAACATCTCCAATACCCTTATTTTCAAGAGAATTACGTTCAATAAAGAAAAGACAACATACCACAACTATAATAAACACTAGTGCCTTCGAAAATCCCTTTGCAACATCATTCATAATAACAACCTCTATTTATCATTATTCATTTCTTCAATTATAAAATCCATAATTAAATTAACTATAAAATCAATTTCTTTATCATTAAGTTCTTTATCTTTTTCTATCTTATGCCATTTATAAAGGCAAGACCTACAACAAGTTGCAGTCGCATGTTCCGCAATAAAAGTTGGGTGTCCACTCATTGGTGTCTGCTTGCCATCATTTGCTATGTATTTAGGTGCCAAACGTTTTCTAATAAAATCATAAGTATGCTCTCTAATTTTATCTATCCCTTTTTCCCTAACATACATTTTATCTTTTTCTTTTAAATGGAAACTATTTCTAAACTTTGATTTTGAAAGTCTGTATAAAATTTCCTCGTTATTCACATTTATCACCATTTTTCAACATCATAGAAATAGCATAATGTGAAAAATCAAGACCTTCGATAACATTCTTATATTTTTCAAAAGTAAGTGATTCAATATCTTCAGTCGTATCCATCTTATCATAATTATAAACTAAAATATTATTTACAAAAGGGTTAATAGTCTTTCCTAATGTATCTTCTCTTAGTATTATTTCCACAATAGAATCTTTTTTTCTTAATTCAAAATCTTCTTCATTTACTTTTTTACTTTTCATAGTATCTACTACTTTATCTATAAAAGCTTCATGATTATCAGTAGTAGTACCAATCATAATTATTAAGTAATCATCTATAAAATACGAAGAATAATCTAAATTATAAATACAAGTTTTACTTTCTACCAAATCATTATAGACATCTGAAGATGGGTCAAATAAATACGAAAGAAACATATACATATAAAAATCAAGGTCTACTCTATCTTTACCTTTAAAACTACTTGCATCAATCTTATATGTAACCCTAACATAGTCCATAGAGATATTTTTCTTTATACTTCCAGTAAAGTTAGCAATTTCTTTACCTTCTTTTTCTTTTAGCAATTCAACATTTTTATACTTAAGTTCTTTCTTACTAAAGTTTTCTTTTAATATTTTTTCAATTTTTCCTATATTAAAGTTACCTGCTATAACAATAATTTCATTTTCATTTCTGTAAAAAGCATCATAACAAAGCTTTACATCTTCATAACTTATATTTTTAATATCATCAACTTCACCCAAAACATTTGGGTATTCAATATTTTTAAATAAAAGAGAATAATCAAGACGCATAAGATCTACAAAGTTTCTATCTTTTTCCATCATTTTTTCTTTAATAATAGCACTTCTAACTTCTTCTATATTCTTTTTTGTAAAATGTGCATTATTAACAACATTGATTAGTTTAACCAAATCATCCTCAAAATTTTTCACAGAATTAACATAAAATTCTGTTCTATCTTTATTTGTAAAACCATTACAATCAGTATTTTTTTTCTCCATATCTAACAAAAAATTACCATACTTGCTATGTTCAATTAGTAAATGTTCAATAAAATGTGCTATTCCATTTGGTATTTTGTATTCTTTTCCATCAATTTTAGCTTTTTTAACATCTCCTCCAAACATAACGTATAAACTTGCAAATGCAACATGTTTAGAAGTATCTTGATAAAGTACTACTTTGGGACCATTTTTCATTTTAAAAATCTTAGTTTTTTTCATTAAATTCACCCCTTGAGAAATATATTGTATCAAGTGTTAGCCTATCTAAAAATTCTAAAAGTTCTTCTACTTTCATATTTTTATAAATTGTAAAAACCTCTTCTACATTAGGACCAAACTTCAAAAGTTTATTAACAAAATCATTAAGTTTTTTGTTAATATTATCTTTATCTCTAACAAGTGAATATTGTACTTTCTCTGCCACTCTATCTATGTTTTCTTGTAAGAATTTTTTATTTTTTAGAGATTTAAATATATCTTGTAAACATTCGACTACTTTATCTTTACAGTCATTATTAACGTAACTTTCTATAACCAAAAGTCCCGCTCTATCATTTGTCCATGCTTTACAAGAATATACAAATCCAGATTCTAATCTTAGTCTTTTGAAAAGAAGACTATCACTTCCTGAACCTAAAATATTTTTAATAATATTTAAAAAATTCTTATCTTTTTTTGTAGCATTCTTTATTTTATATGCTGTATAAAGTACAGATTGATTAAATTCGGTATCGTCAGTAACATCTTTTGGCTTTTCAAAAGGTTTTAAAAAGTTATCATAATCGTATTCTATATCTATTGTTTTAACGGGTAAATTCATATTTTTATAAATAACGTCATTTATACTTTTATCAACATCGCCATACACAATAACAACTGGTACATTATCAATAACTATATTTTTATAAATATTATAAAGTTCTTCACTATTAGCACTATCTATCATATCCATATTGTTATAGATATTATCCTTTAAAATTCCATCGTCATCAACAATATTTACAAATTTTTGATAACTTTGTGAATATACATTTTTCAAACTATAAACAATATCATTTTTTAAGAATTCTCTTTCTCTTTCAAATACTTTATCATTAAAATGTTTATTATTCACAACATTTGGTTTATAAATCGTATCAATAAAGAACTTAAAGGCTTTATCAATATCAAAACTTTTAACTTTTTTAGGATTAGGAATAACAAGTGTAAATGTTATAAATAAGTTGTTTTTCAATTTTCTTACAGCTAAATCTTCTGCAATAAGCATAAATGTCCTATAGGCTTTCTTATATTCTTTTTCTGTTTTATATTCATATGATGAGTTTAAAATTATTTGTCTCATAAGTATTAAGTAAAATATATATTTTTTATCATATTTAGTACAATAAGTTAAAAGAATTTTTATTTTACCAGTGTTTTTATATTTAACAATATAAGGTTTAGAAGTTAACTTTATAATATCTTTCATATTTACCACCAATCTACCACCATCAATTATATGAAATATTATAGCATACATATTTATATTTAAACGTACATAATTTAAAAAAAAATGCAAAATAAAAGAAAGTTAAAATTTTACACAGTGTTAATTTTAAAAAGTAAAAATTATAAAAAAATAGGGCCTAAAAAATTCCCATTATTTAATAACTCGGGATACAAATACATACAATTACCAAAATAATTGGAAAATTTTATAAAAAAAATCAGTCGAATTAAGACTGAAAGTATATCTAAAGTTCAAATTACTCGAACAAGTTTATCGATTGGTGCACGTGAAGGGACTTGAACCCACACGAAGATCACTCTTCTGCAGATTTTGAGTCTGCCGCGTCTACCGATTCCGCCACACGTGCATGTACACATTATAACACAGAGTTGTTAATTTGTGCTATAATTTTCTTAATATTTATTAAAAAGGAAAAATAGTTATGGAAAAAATTAAAATATTGCAAAAAATGATTGATGAATCAAACAATATCGTATTCTTTGGAGGCGCTGGTGTCTCAACAGAAAGTGGAATACCAGACTTTAGAAGTAAAGATGGTCTTTACAGTCAAAAATACACTTTCCCACCAGAATACTTGTTAAGTAACAGATGCTTTTATGAAAATACGGAAGATTTCTACGAATTCTATAAAGAAAAAATGAATGTTTTAGACAAAAGCCAAACTACGCACATAAATATCTAAAAAAACTAGAAAGTGTTGGAAAACTAAAAGCTATTGTAACCCAAAACATTGATGGACTTCACCAAAAAGCTGGAAGTACAAATGTCTATGAACTTCATGGAACAATTTACAAAAATCACTGTATAAAATGTAAAAAAGGATATTCTGCTAAGTATGTTTTCAACTCTAAAGAAATACCTAAATGTTCTTGTGGTGGCATAATCAAACCAGATGTTGTATTATATGGCGAAATGCTTCCAAACGAAGCATTTGAAAATGCTATAAAAGCTATTAGAGAAGCTGATATGTTAATAGTTGCAGGAACTTCGTTAACTGTTTACCCTGCCTGTGAATTTATAAATTACTTTCTAGGAAAATATCTAGTAATCATAAATAAAGATGAAACCCCATATGATAAAAAAGCTAATTTAGTAATTCATGACAATTTAAAAACTGTCTTTGAACAACTAAATTAGTTAAATGGTTTATATCTTTGAATTATTTTTTCTGCAACCTTTATGCCATCAACTGCTGAAGTAGTAATACCGCCTGAGTAACCTGCCCCTTCTCCAGCTGGATAAATACCTAAAATATTAGAGACAAAGTCTTCATCTCTTTCTATTCTAACTGGAGAAGAAGTTCTACTCTCTACACCCGCTAGAATACTATCATCATTTCCAAAACCATGAATTTTTTTATCAAAGTAATCCATAGATTCTTTTAAAGCTTCATTTACATAATCAGGAAAAATCAAATTCAAATCTGCAAAATTATAATTACCTTTAAAAATAGGATTAACACTTCCAAAAGATGAAGATATCCTATTTTTTTTGTAATCTTTTAAAAGTTGAACAGGAATTTGTCCACATCCAAATTCATAAGCTTTCTTTTCTAGCTCTTCTTGAAATTTAATTCCATCCATTGGATTATCTCCAAAATCGCTAGGTCCAACAGTAACTACTATTGCACTGTTAGCATTCTCGCTATCTCTTTCATGATTACTCATTCCATTTATTGCTAAGTGATTACAAATTGATGAAGCATTAACAACATAACCACCAGGACACATACAAAAAGAATATACTCCTCTTTTATTACTTGCTGTAAAAGTAAGTTTATAACTTGCAGGATGAAGTTCTTTATAGAATTTTCCATACTGTGCCTTATCTATTTCAACTTGATTATGTTGAATACGAACTCCTACTGCAAAAGGCTTAGCACTCATAGAAACATTTTTCTTATAAAGCATTTCAAAAGTATCCCTAGCACTATGGCCAATTGCGAGAATCAAAACACTTGCATCAATAATATCATTATCATTAACTTTAACTCCCACAACATGATTATCATTAGTTAAAATATCAGTAACTATGCTGTTAAAATAAAATGTACCGCCTAAAGACACTATTTTATTTTCCAAATTTTTAACAACATTTCTAAGCACGTTTGTACCGATATGTGGCTTTTGCAAGTAAAGTATTTCTTCCGGAGCACCACACTCTACAAAAGTTTCAAATACTTTTTTTATCCTACAAAATTTATCGTTAACAAGTGTATTTAATTTTCCATCAGAAAAAGTACCAGCACCACCTTCACCAAAAGAAACATTAGAATTTGGATTAAGAACATTACTATCCCAAAACTTTTGTACGGCCTTTACTCTATCATCAATTTTTTCACCACGTTCTATAACAATTGGTTTATAGCCATTTTCAGCAAGAATTAAAGCTGCAAAAAGACCACAAGGACCGCTTCCTACTATCACTGGTCTATAATCAAGAGTATCATTTCCACTCTCTACATTCTTATAAATTTCTTCTTCATATAAAGAAACATCACTTGATGAAATTCTTTTCAAAATACCGCTTTCATTTTTTAAAGATAAACATACATCATATACATAAAATATTTCACTTTTATTCCTTGCGTCAATAGATTTCTTTTTTATTGTAAGATCTATAATGTCACTATCATTTACCTTAATTTTTTTTGTTATTTTTTTCTTAAGAAAACAAAGATTATCATTTTCTACATCTATTTTAATATTTTTAATTCTAATCATAATTATTTACCAACATTACTACCAGCAAGCATACCTGTTAAAAAAGCGAATTCAAGGTTATATCCACCACACTTACCATCAACATCCAAAACTTCACCAGTAATAAAAATTCCTTTTTCTTTAAGTGATTCCATAGTATCCTTATTAACTTCACTTAACTTAACTCCCCCAGTGCAAACCTGTGCTCTATCAAAACCATATGTACCAATAACATTAAGAGAAAACTCTGTTATATTAGAAACGAGTTTCATTTTTAAAGTCGTGTTAAGCTTACTATAATAAGTATCTTTACTAATACCAGAACACTTAAGGATTACATTTACAAGTTTATAATTTAAAAAGCCTTCTAAAAATCTATCAATTTTAAACTCTTCAACACTTTTGCATCTTTCATCAAGATATTCCATAAAATTATTTTCCTTAAACCAAGGAACAAAATTTATTTTCAAATTTGTAGAAACATTGTTAGTCATATTTCTTGATGCTATACCACTAATGTTAAAAATACAAATGCCACTTACTCCATAATCAGTTAAAAGAATCTCTCCAGACTCGCGCATAGAAAGTTCATCATTTGAAAAAATACTAACAGAAGCATCACATCTAACTCCCGTCCAGTCTCTTAAAAATGTACCATCAGTTTTAAGTTGTACTAAAGAAGGAAGAATAGGCACAATGTTATGTCCGAACTTTTCCAATATATTATAACCAGTCATTTGTGTATCATCCTTGTAATATGCTAAAGATCCTGTTGCAAAAATAACCTTATCACAAAAGTAATTCTTGTCATTAGACATAACAGTAAAACCTGAAGAATTTTTTACAACATCAATAACTTCTACTTCATTTTCTATCTCTACATTACTTTTTTTACATTCCATCAATAACAAATTTCTAATTGTAGAAGCATCTTTTGAATAAGGATAATAATAGCCATTTTTAACAAAAGGAACAATTCCAAGTTTATTAAAAAACTCAAGTACTTCTTTTTTTCTATCCATAGTCAATATCAAAGAAAGTGTATCTTTATCACTAGAATAAAAATTAGAATTATCTTGATTATCATTATAATAGTTACATCTTCCATTACCAGTAACTAATATCTTTTTACCACAAGTACTTCTCTTTTCCAAAATTTTAACATTATTACCACATCTAGAAGCCACAATTGCCGAAACAAGTCCACTTGCTCCGCCACCAATTACAATAACATTTGCCACTTTTATTCACCGCTTTCGCTATATTTTGAATGATATAAATCACCATCTTGCACTACTTCATCTTTAACATCTTCAAGCTTTGGAAGATCATTTTTACTAGCTAATCCAAAATAGTCTAAAAATTCTCTTGTTGTACCATACACAGTTGGTCTTCCTGGTAAATCACTTTTACCAATTTCTTTCAAAAACCCCTTCGCTACAAGTCTTCTTATCATATCACGACTTCCAACACCTCTTATATCATCTACTACAGAAACAGTAACAGGTTCATTATACGCAACTATTATCAAAGTCTCTAAAGCAGCCTGTGTCAATGTATTAGAACCAGGACTTTCAATAAGTTTTTGATAATATTCTTTATGTTCTTTCTTAGTAGTTAACTTAAAACTATTACCTAAAAAACCTATCTGTATACCGTGTTTATCACTTTCATATCTCTTTTTCAAATTAACAAGTAGATTTTTCGCTTCCTCACTATCAACCTCTAAAATTCTCTCAATGTCATCAAGTGTCATCCCCTCATCACCTGCTGCAAAAAGTAAACCCTCTAATATACCTTCTTTAACCATTATTTACCTCACATGTTATACTTCCAAATTTATCTTGTTGAACCAAAGTTATTTCATTTCTTTTAGCCATTTCCAAAACAGCTAGAAAAGTTACCACTACATATTCTTTTGTAACTTTTTCAAACAAAGAAAAAAAGTCAACTTTCTTTTTTATCTTTAATATACTACGTATAGAAACTTCTCTTTCTTCCACAGAAATTTCCTTCTTTGTTACCTTAGTACTAAGTGGCCTTTCTAATTTCTTTCTTTCCAAAAACTTCTCAAAAGCTTTTAATAAATCTTCTAAAGTAACTGTAGAATTACTCACTATCGTATTATCTTTATACTCACTCAAATCACTAGGAAGACGCGTATATATTTCTTTTCTTTCTTCTTCTAACTCTCTAAAACTACTAGTTAATTCCTTATATCTTTGATATTCTAAAAGTCTATTTATAAGACTTTCTTTACTGTTTTCTTCTTCATCTTCTACTTCTACATCATTACGCGGTAAAAGAAGTTTTGATTTCATTTCTATAAGTTCACTTGCCATTACTAAATAACTACTAGCAATGTTAAGATTCATTTTTTCCATTTTCTCTATAAAATCAAGATATTCATCTATTATTACTTCAAGTTTTAAATTTAATAGGTCCATCTTTTTTTCTTTAATAAGATGAAGTAATAAATCTAAAGGTCCTTCAAAGTCATCTATTTTTAAAGTAATTTCCATAGCATACTCCTCTATTCATTTATTATAACACAAAGGGTATTTTTAAGAAATCTAATATTTTTAACTATATTTTCTAAAAATAGGTACTAACCATCACTAATAATGGGTAATTTGAATATTTTATATTAGGAATATATAAAGGAGTGATATATTTGAAGGATAATAGAAATTGTCTTATTGATATTCTTAATTTAATTGACAATTTACAAAAGTGTTCCGTCGTTCAAAATGATAGCGGCTGTTCAAAACCTTTTCTAGGCACACAGACTGCAAGTTATAACACAAGACCTGTAGCATTCTATATGTGCGATGCTTCAAGACTTGCATATACTGAAGGTACTACTACTTACAATGTTTTTAGAATAGAAAATGTAAATGATACATGTGTCAAGATAAGATTACTAACTACAAACACAGATGGTACTTATTCAAGTACTAATGAAACAGCCATAGTAAATGCTAAATGTATTTGTGCTATACAATGCTTTGGCGATGTGTCTATTACGTTAT
This sequence comes from uncultured Bacilli bacterium, assembly GCA_934100165.1. Classification (GTDB taxonomy): domain Bacteria; phylum Bacillota_I; class Bacilli_A; order RF39; family UBA660; genus RUG13868. The sequence continues at coordinate 97,828 of CAKOPN010000002.1, read as the reverse complement.
AGGAGGGAGGATAAATAAATGTGTAACGATAATAAAAAAAGTTGCTCTTGCCTAGCAAAGTTATTACAACAAATCGTAATTTTGCAACAAATAGATGAACCAAACGGTGGTTGTTCACAGCCTTTTCTAGGAGGTAACAATACAAATTATAATACAAGACCATTAAGTTTATATGCTTGTTGTAGTAATGCAATATGGACACTACCATACAATTCAAATGGTACCCAAGGTGAAAGTACTTTCTTTAGAGTTGAATCTATAAACGAAAACTGTGCTACATTTAGAATTCTAATTAGAAGTGGTGAAGCTGAACCATATACATATACTGCAACAAATAATTTCTTCACAATTGATTTAAACTGCGTTGGTAGTATAAAGTGTCACGGCGATACACTAATTACTAATCTATAAAAAAAGAGTATAGCTTTTTGAACTATAACGTTCATTTTAAGCTTACTCTTCTTTTTTTAGCTAATATCTTTTATATCTTTAATGTCAATAAATCTACCATCTTTAATTAAAATTTTAGAATCATACTTACTAAGAATCTTTGTATTTATAATTTCATTATTTTTAAGTATTATTGTAACATTTTTATTAAAAAGAGAAAAAAAGTTATAATCATTAACACTATTTTCTAATACATTTTGACTAATATCATCTTCACGTTTAATATAAGAACTATACCATGACTCATTAACAGCTTTAATATTATCACTAGCTTTATATACTTTAGGTAATTTTTTAGTCATATTTCAACCACTCTTTCTAATTTATTTTATGTATTTATTAAATAATATTTACAAAATTTCTCATAATAATAATGGTGAAAAATATGAATACTTTAAAAGAAAATAAAACTTTATTTATATATATAATATTATTTTTAATTATAAGTTCTATAAGCATATACTCTGCTTCTATGTATTTGTCACCACTTTTAGGAAAGCTATATATAAAACAAGTATTCTGGTACATAATTGGTATAGCAATAATTATGCTTATAAGTAAAATCTCCATAAAAGGCATCTATAAAAGTTCATATATTATATACATAATTAACATTTTATTTTTAATTCTTCTTTTATTTGTAGCACCACCAATAAATGGTAGTAAATCATGGTTTACTATTGGCAAAATAAGCATTCAGCCAAGTGAGTTTATGAAAATATCATTAATTCTAATAAATGCTGAAATTATAAATAGCTTTTATAAATCTGGTAAAAAAATATCATTTCTAAAAGAACTTAAACTAGTGTTAACACTTTTATTAGTCTTAGCAATACCTAGTATTTTAACCTTTTTAGAACCAGATACTGGTTCAGTTATAATTTATTGTATTATAACTTTTACTATGCTATTTGTAAGTGGCATTGATAAAAAATGGTTTATATTCTTTTTCTTCTTTTTAATACTAGGCTTTTCATCTTTTTTATACATTTATTTTTACAAAGAAAATCTTTTTATAGATATATTTGGTAGTAACTTTTTTTATCGTATGGATAGAATCATTAACTGGAATATGAAGTCCGGTATGCAGCTTAATAATTCTCTTATTTCAATTGGTTCTTCTGGGATAATTGGTCATGGTTTTAATAAAGCTCCAATATACTTTCCTGAAGCTGGAACTGATTTTATTTTCTCCATTTATGCATCTAACTTTGGTCTTATCGGAATAATAATATTTATAACTTTAATAATGATTTTTGATCTATACTTACTAAGAATTGCTAAGAATGTTACTGTAAATAAATACAAATACACAATTATTGGTATCTTATCAATGATATTTTTCTGTCAAGTTCAAAACATATCTATGACAGTAGGCCTTCTTCCCATAACAGGAATAACACTTCCTTTTATAAGTTATGGTGGGTCTAGTATATTATCTTATATGATTCTTTTAGGAATAATAGTAAATATAAAGGAAGATGAGAAAAAGAAAAAAGCCTATAAATAGGCTTTTGCTATATTTACTATTAACTTGTTGCAACCCATAAATTTAATTGCGTTATCTTTGTTATCTATTACTAAATAATCAGCAAGTTCTCCAGGAACATTATCTGTTTTACTAGCTACTATTATAGAATCTGTTTTATATATATCACAAATTTCTTTTATAACTCCTTCAGTAAAATATGCACTATCGAAGTAAACATCTGTCAACACATCTGCTGAATCATTTTTAACTGAATAAAGTGTAACACGATATTTACTATAACTAGGAACTATATTTATTACTGTATGTCTTCCTTCTTTTTCATAAGTTCTACTCTTTAAATATACATTTCTAATTATTGCTAATAAGTCAGTTGGAGTTTTTTCATCAGATGGAGTAAGAATGATTTCTTCTTCTCTTTTTTCCTTATCAACGATATTTTTGTGTGTTGTTAAATAAGTAACAATTTTCTCTTCCAATAAAGATACTTCTTGCATTACAGTAGGATGATTAACTGCAAAATCTAATTCTTTAACACTAGATAAAGCATTTAATAAATTATTTATTTTATCAATATCACTTCTATTTACAGGTGCATTATCTAAAACTTCACGAAGTCTTAATTCTTCATTATATTTTCTTTGTCTTGCTAAAATGTCTTTTGCATTTTCCATAGCAAGTTTTTTAATTTCATCAGTCTCTCTTTTTTCCTTAGCAAGTATGCTTTTAGCAGTATCAAGTGCCATTGCTTTAAGTTTTTCATTTTCAAGTTCAAGTGCTACAATCTTTTTAGCTTGTTCTTCTGCTGCCCTTATTATTTCTCTTCTTTCTCTTTGAGCTTTCAAGATAATTTTTGCAAATTCTTCAGCATCTTTCTTAATCTTGTCACGTTCCTCAATAGCTTTCATTAGCATCTTTGCTTGTTCTTCTGCACCTTTATGAAGTGATTCATCATCAAATTTAGCAAATGATTCATCTTCTTTAGAAACTTCATCTTCCTTAATAGGATTATTTATAATATTAGAAAATTTATTATTATCTTCTTCTTTAATTCTCTTTAATCTAGAAATTATTGTTTCCTTTTCTTCTTTTGCTTCAATCATTTCCATACCATCCTCATCATTCTTTTTTTCTTGCTTAATATTTATACAATTTAGAAAGTCATCACAAATTTTTATCATTTCATCATCATTAACAATTTTATAAAATTCTTTTCTCTCTTGCCAATAATCAACGTATTTTTGAATTTTATTACTTGTTACTGATAAAATAAATTTAAGAGCTTCTTGAATTCGCTTTGAATTTTTAGAAATAACAGCCTCATTATTCATTTCATATTCAGCACAAATAAGTGCATCTGTTAGTAAAGAAGGCTTGCTATAATCAACTTCTTTATAAGAATCACAGATTTGTTTAACCATTACATTTGTTGTAGTGCTTTTAATTTCATCTAAAACAGACAAATCATATTTTCCATTTTGACAAAAATTCGATGAATACAAACATCTTGCTACAGCTAAAATAAGTAGCTCTCTAGTCAAGTTATTATCACTTACATTTGTATCTTTAGTAAAGTCATATGAAGCATTATCAAAATAAAGATTACCAACAAAACGTCTTCTATATAAAGCATACTGTAACACTATATTACTCAAAGTATAATCATTATATATATCAGAAGAGATATTAAGTTTTGTAAAATCATCTTCTCTAAGTGTTTTAACAGCTTTTTCTATTTTTTCAAACAAGTCAATATAAATTATTGGTATATTTCTTGCAGTAAATGACTCCATTCCATCTGTTCTATTTACAAACAACATTCCCTTTTTTTCACTAGTCATAACTTTTCTTTTTGACAAGCTAAAGTTTTTTGTTAAAAACTGAAATATAATCTTCGGAAAAATTGATGTTTCAAAAGATTTGTCTATGACAATATCTGAGTTTAATCTTTCAATAACACTATCTTTTGCCATTAAAGTAATAACGATACTTGCATATTTCTCATAAAAATTGATATCCATTTCAATGTGTTTAAAATCTAACATTTGACAGTGAAACGTATCATATTTTCTCAAAAGTGTGTTAAATTCACATTTCGCGATCATCACACATCACGCCTTCCCTATACTCTTCCTATAATAAAGTATAGCACAAATGTAAAATTTTCAAAATACTTTTTTATATAAATTATAGAAAAGAAAAATGGAGCTACTTACTCTATTATTACATTTTCATAACATCTGTATATACTTGTTTTAATTTTTTCCCAACAGTCTTTAAATCTCTTTCTACTGCCACTTTATAAGCCTCATCTACTACAGAAGGAAGTTCACCATCAAAAAACATTTTTATCTTCTTTTCAAATTCATCAACATCTTTAGCTTTATAAACATTTTTTCCATCTTCAAGCCAACCATCAAATATTGGAATATCTCTAACAATAGCATTCTGCTTACATGCACATGCCTCTATTATTGGAATTCCTTCAGTTTCTTCAAAAGTTGGGAAAATATATAAATCTGCTCCACTCATCGCACCTTTTATAACATCACGTTCAACATAACCTGGGAAGAAAAGATTATCAAGTTTAGTATTAACAGCTTTTCTAACAGGTTTAGTAGCTGCAGCAAGAGGACTGTAACCAAACCAAATAAATTTATATTCAGGAAGTCTTTTTGCAAGTTCAACAAAATCCACAATTCCTTTACGTTCTATATATAAGCCTATCCCCATAACTATTTTATCATCTTTAGTAAATCCATAGTCTTTCCTAAACTTTTCACCAAGTTTTTTATCTTTTTTAAAAAAATCTATCTCTATTCCATTGGAAATATCATATATTTTTTTATTTTCTAAGCCTTTATATCCTTGTAATAATTTTTTAGAATATAACGTTGGAGTTACAATAACATCGCCCAAACTGTAACACTTAATAAGCCATTTTTTAAATAATTTAGATGTTTGTTTAGCAAGAATAAAACCATTTTTATAATCCTCTTCTGTGGAATGAGCATGATATACAATCTTCTTTCCTTTTTTCTTTGCTCTCTTAGCAATTCTATATGACTTTGGAAAATAAGTATTGATGTGTAATATATCATAATCATCATCTTTAGGATCAAGAGTATACTCAATATGCTCATTTTCAAGTGCTGTCATCTGATGCTTAATGGCCTTACCCAATCCACTCTTTCCAATTGTTTTTAAACCCTCCGTGTAAAGTAATACTTTCATAATTCTAGCTCCTTCTAAAGTAAGTATAACATAAATAAAAAAAGAAAACTACTTTAAAGTTTTCTTAAGAAAATCTATTGCTCTTTTTTCTATTCTAGATATTTGGGCTTGACTAATACCAAGTTCATTTGCAAGTTCTGTTTGTGTTTTACCAATTACAAATCTTTGATCCAAAACGTATCTTTCACGTTCCTCAAGTTCATCAATCGCATTATTAACGGCCATTTTCATATCAATATCAAGACCATTACTTTTTTTATCTTCTATTTGATCATATAAATAAATTGTATCTCCGCCATCATTATATATCGGATCAAAAAGGCTAAGAGGAATTCTTCTAGAATCAAGTGCATCTAAAAGTTCAACAGTAGTAACATTAAGTGCTTTAGCAATCTCTTCAGTAGTAGGAACCCTCCCTAAACTTAATGATAATTCTTCTTTCATCTTTAATGCTCGATAAGATAAATCTTTTAAAGACCTACTTACTCTAACACTACTGTTATCTCTTATATATCTTCTTATTTCACCTTGAATCATTGGAACACAGTACGTAGAAAACTTGACACCAAATGAAGGATCAAAATTATCTACAGCTTTTAAAAGACCAACACAACCAATCTGAAATAAATCATCTTTATTTTCATCAGACTTATTAAAAGATTTTAGAATCGATAAAACTAATTTTAAATTGCCATTTATAATATCATCTCTTGCAAATTTTTCACCATTTTTATACCTTTCAAAAAGATTTAACATCTCTTCATTACTTAATACTTTGATATTTGCTGTATTCACGCCAGTTATTTCAACTTTATGACGTGACAATGAAAAAATCTCCTTTCTTACATATCTATTAAGATATAAAAGGAGATTTTTTATACATTTTTATAAATTATTTATTTTCTGTATTTGTGTTATCGTTTGTTGTATTATTTTCAGTATTGTCACTTTCTGTGTTATTAGCTTTATCCTCTACCTTTACATTGGTATTAGTATTGGTATTTGCATTGCTTTTACCATCAGACATAACAACAATTACTGTATAAACTAAAAGACCAAGCAAAATCAAAATCAATGTAATAAGAACTATCTTAAGTGTTCTATTACTGTCAGTAGAACTGTTATTACTATTGTTATTACTATTGTTATAATCATAAGAATAACTATAGTTAGAATCATCATTCACATTCTCATTATCGTTATCATTTTCATTTTCATTTTTTTCTTCTTCTTTTGTTTCTCTTTTAGCAGTATCTATTACAGGATTACCACATTCCTGACAAATTTTCATCCAATCTTCATTTTGAGCTCCACAAAAATGACATACTTTCATAACATCCTCCTATTTATTCTTTAAAACAAAATTATAAGAATCTTTACACATATCTTCTATGTTATATTCTGCTTTAAATCCTAACACATCCGAAGCTTTTTTGCAAGATGCATAGCAACTAGCAATATCCCCATCTCTTCTTCCAACAATTTTATATGGAACCTTAACATTATTAACCTTCATAAAAGTATTAACAAGTTCAAGAACACTAAAACCATTTCCAGTACCAAGATTATAGCAATCAACACCTTTATCTTTAGTAACCTTCTCAATAGCTTTGATATGCCCTTTAGCCAAATCCACAACATGTATATAATCCCTTACACCAGTACCGTCAACAGTATCATAATCATTTCCAAAAATACTAAGTTCTTTAAGCTCTCCTGTTGCAACTTTAACAATATAAGGCATTAAATTATTTGGTATACCATTAGGGTTCTCACCAAGTAATCCACTCTTATGTGCCCCAATTGGGTTAAAATACCTAAGAATAGCGATACTCCATTCATTGTCAGATTTATATAAATCTTTTAGAATTCCTTCTATTATAAGTTTTGTCGTACCATATGGATTTGTAGTAGACAAAGGGAAATCTTCTTTAATTGGAAGACACTTTGGACTACCATACACAGTAGCACTTGATGAAAAGACAATCTTTTTGCAATTAAATTCATTCATAACTTCAAGAAGTGTAAGTGTTGAATCAAGATTATTTCTATAATACATAAGTGGTTTCTTTACACTTTCTCCAACGGCTTTATATCCAGCGAAATGAATAACCGCATCTATTTTTTCTTTTTCAAATATTTTTCTAACTTTTTCCTTATTGACCAAATCTTCTTTGTAAAATTTAACTTTTTTACCTGTAATCTCTTCAATTTTTAAAACAGCATCTTCTTTTGAATTTGAAAGATTATCAATTATAACTACGTCATATCCAGCATTCAAAAGCTCTACACAAGTGTGACTTCCAATATAACCAGCTCCACCAGTAACAAGTATTTTCATATTATTCCCTCCAATAAACTTTATCATCATAATTTACTTTTGCCATAACAAGCCATTTTTTTAACTTAAAAATCAAATATATTATTAAACACAAAATTCCAAATAAAAATAAGGAAATATAACACGGTTCAACACATTTTTCAAAAGTCGATTTAATACTAAAATAGTCAGATATATGATAATTAGCTATAACCTCTCCAACTTTGTATACAACAAAAGAAATAACAACATTAACTGCACATAGCCAAGGCAAAGAACATAATTTTTCCTTTAAAATCAAATATATCATAATAGCTAAATCGACTAAAATAAATGCAAAAAATACATAATAATTAAATATTCTCTTTATAATAACAAAAGCATCTGCAACATCTTTAGTGTTTACATTCTCTGTTATATCATTTGTAATATCATGTATTACATCATTTAAAGAATTACCAATATCAACATTATAAGTATCACCATATGAATTAAGTGAATTCCTTATTATATATTCAATTCTAAAAGTTTCAATAAAATTATAATCGCTAAATTCCTCCATGTAAAGTTTATCGTATCCTTTTGATAAAACATCTTGAAAAGCAGAACTATTTATATAATCCAAAACATCAAGAGGAAGTCTAATTTCTTCAAGTCTATTTGATATAGCTTTATTTTCTTTTAGAAACTTAATAGTATCAAATGTTGATATAATATTATCAACATTATTCTTATGTAATAAATTTTGTCCAACAAATATAAAAGAGGTAAAAAGAAGTAAAAGGGAAAGAAGAAAGAGAAAGAAAAAACTGTTAAATTTTTTCATTTATTACTCCCCTTTTCTACTTTCCTTTTCCCTGTCTTATAACAGATAATTTTTCATTAGACTTTTGTAAGTTTTGTTTTACAATCTCTATTTCTTCTTTTTTAGCATTAACAACTTGCAATGAATTGTTATCACGACCTAAAGCTAAAATATACGACTCATCATCACTATCAGTAATAGAAGAAAGTCCGTTAACACTTACGAATATATCACTAAGGCTTTCAAACATCTTATTAGATAGTACATTTCTATCAAAGCTCTCTTTGTAAAGAACCGTTTTTTCAGCATCCTTACCATAAGTAACTTCAACAGTACCAAAATTCTCATTTGGATAAGCAAAATAAATTTTTAAACATGCAGGTCCATCTAATGTAGCATTATTATCAGCTGTATTATAAGCAAATCTAATATTGTTAACAACTTTTTTCTCATATCCTTGCAACTTATTATTTTCTCCAAGTATATTACTATAGAAATCCTTTAAATATCTTAAATATTCTTTATCACTTTCTATAGGATTGTTATAACCAGGCTTATTTCTTATTTTACTAATTCTATTTACATCCTTGTAATATGATTTAATAATATTCATATGACGTGTATTAGCAAGTAAAAGTTCAATAATTGGATCAACATTACTACAACCACTTTTAATTAGTGCTTTCTTTAAGGTCATTTTATTTAAACTATCTTCATCCAAACTTTTAATGAAGTAATTGTCCATTACTTTAAAGAATTTTTTAGATTCTTCACTATCTAAGTCATATACACCATTTAACCCAAGAGTAGAAATCATGCTCCATAAATTAGCAAAATCAATTTCGCTGACTTCCGTTATATCGCGTGGTTTATATTCATCATTCGTATTTTTTGAATAAATTTTTACTTTACCATCAACAACAGAAGAATAATACATATGAGCAGCATCACATATTCTATCGTATCTTTCATCAAAGTTAACTGCAAATTTTACTTTATCAATAACAGTTTTAACATCATATCCAACCATATCAAAGATATTACTATAATATCTAATACCCTTAGATGTAGTATATCTTACTTTATGATCTTTTTTAATTTTATACTTTTCGCCTTTCTTTTCACCAGAAAGTCTTTCCAAATCTTTATTACATTTCTTTATAGCTCTAACTACTTCTTTATATCTTTTTCTGTTTTTAGAATTCTTGTTTCCACGTTCTAATTGCTCTAGTTCTTCTAAAAGTTTATCCAATCTATTGGCAATCTTTTCAATTCTAGTGTCATGTTCTGCACCAATTACGGAAGATGATAAATTATCTTCATCAAGTTTTTGTTCTTCTAAAATAGGCTCTTCTTTTTTTTCTTCTTTTTCTGACACATAAGACAAAATCTGTTCTTCTAATAACTTAGCCTTTTCATCATAACTAAGTTTAGTTTCTTCTACTTTAGTATTTTTAGCACGTAATATTGCTTCTTCTAAAGCATCTTTATAAGTTTCTCTAACATCTTCCTCATCAATAGAGAAATCATTATTATTCATTTCATCTTTAATTTCAAATTCTTTCCTTGGCATAGGAGAAACTTCTAAAGGAATATCAGTATCTAAATATTCAATTGAATCATCAACTTCATTATTTGAATCTATCGTTTGATCAACATCATTTTCTAAAAATTCAACAGGTTCCATAACCCAATGTTTATCTTCTGTGGAAGAAATTCTATTTATTGAGTCATCGATATCTTTATCTATTAGGATTTCATTACCATTTTTAGTTCTATATAAAGTCTTATTAGTAGCATTTCCTAAAAAATCAGATTTTATATTGTAAATAACATTATCATCAAATGTTAAGTACTCCATTGACTTCTTTAACTCAGTCATTATTTCATCATTATTATCAAAGCTGAAATTAAATCTGGAAGATTTACTGATTCCATTCATAAGAGAAATTCTAACTAATACCTTACCAGTATTATCACGATTCACTAATAATTCATATTTTTCGCCGTCTAAAAGTGCTTCTTTGCAAAGTTTAAGTGATTCTTCTAAAGCTTTATAATCATCTGAAACAAAAGAGTTTTCACGTCTAAAGGTATCTAACTTACTTTTTTTGTAATTTTTAGATACAGTATAATCTAAATAACTAATTAAATCTTGTACATATTGCTCATATCTACTATTATCATCATCATGAAATTTGTAGCCTAATGCCATTAAAAGTTCTCTTTTAGAACCAATATAACTATTTTCCTTAAGTGTTTCAAGATTAAAGAAACCAACTCTTCCAAGAACATCAGATGCAAACTTCAATTTAGAATTGATTTCATTTTTATCATATCCATTTTCGGATATTTTCTTTTCCATTCTCTTAGTAAGTCCAACAAATTCTCCTAAAAACTCAACATAAGAATTATAATTTAGAATTTTTTCTGATAACTCATGACTAACTATATCCGATTCATTTGAACGAAGTATTTCTTTTACAAGCTCAATGTTATGCTTTTTAGCAGCCAAACTTCTATTATCGATTCTAATATCATCAAGTTTTGAAAGTTTCATAATAAAGCTGTTAATCTGTCTTTTTTCTTCTTTTGTAAAGTAGTTATCAAATACTAGTTTATTTTTATACTTTGCTCTACTATATATTAAAACCTCATTCCATTCATCATAGCTAGTTGGTTTTATTGGTTTATCAACCATATCCATACCATCTATTGAAGCAACTTTACTTGATAATATTTTATCTTTAATATTTTGATCAAATGACTCTATATAAATATAATTATTATCAGCAGTAACTGCAGAAAGTTTTACCATTGCTCCTTCCACATTAGGTTCAGCATATTCAAAATCAAGAGTACTATCACCATTGTTATAAAAATTCAAAATTCTCGGTAAAATAATTTCATCAAATTTTTTTGCATCATCAAAAACAAAAGTATCACTATCTCTTGAAAGTCCTCCTGCAAGTCTAACAGTTATGACTCTTCCATCATTAGTAAACTTTCCATCTTTTTCAGTTGGAGTAATAATAAGTTCTACCTTTTCGCCTGTAATACTAGCATTTTTATATAAATTGATAACATCATATAAATCATTTAGCTTCAAGGCGCTATTAACATTATCCATATTAAGACCTCCATTATAATAATAATTATATCAAATTTTTTGTAAAAAAAAAGATTATCTTTAAAATTTTACTCACTATGTTACATTCAACAATAATAAAAAGATGAAACAAAATATACTAAATACATTTTATTTCATCTTCTATAAAAAGCTTAAAATCTATAATATATAAATGGATTATAACTACCTACTAATATAAAGATTATTGATAAAATAAATAAGATTATCAAAATAAGATCTAAAGTTTTGCTTGATTTTTCTACTTTAATCGGAATTATAGAAACCAAAGTACCTAAAACAAACGCTAGAACAAATCTAACCGACAAAATACCAGTAAAGTATAAACTACCTAAGTTACCTAAACCAAATTTACCAATTAAAGCACCGAAAACAGTAAACATTTCATTTATATCAGTAAATCTAAAGATTACCCAGCCAATATTAACAATTATCAAAGTTATAATATGTTTTAACAAGCTAGGAATTTTATCCAAAATATTTTTTAGTAAATATTTTTCTATCAATAAAAAAGCTGCATAATATAGTCCCCACAATACAAAATTGTAAGAGGCTCCATGCCAAAGTCCAGTCAAAGACCAAACAATCAAAATGTTTCTAATATGTTTAATCTTAGATACTCTATTACCTCCTAGAGGAATATAAACATAATCTCTAAAGAAAGTTGATAATGAAATATGCCATCTTCTCCAAAAATCAGTTACAGAAGTAGCTAAATAAGGCTTGTTAAAGTTTTCATCATATGTAAAGCCTAACATATGTCCCATTCCTATAGCCATATCACTATAACCAGAAAAATCAAAATAAATTTGTAAACTGTATGCCACCATTCCAACAACTGTACCAATAAAGCCATACGTTGTTGCGGATTGATTAAATATTTGATCAGCAATGAAAGCAACATTATTGGCTATTAACACTTTTTTTGAAAGACCTACTATAAAACGTCTTATTCCCTTAGCAAAGCCTTCCCAAGTTGATTTTCTATTATTTAATTCTCTTTCAACTGTAATATAACGCACTATAGGACCTGCAATAAGTTGAGGAAACGCTACTATATAGCAAGCTAAATAAGATAACTTCTTTTGAACTTTAACATCTTTTCTATATACATCAATAACATAAGATAACATTTGAAAAGTGTAAAAGCTAATACCTATTGGCAGAACTATATTAACACTTCTAATATTTAAATTTGTTAAACTATTAAGTATATCTATTAAAAAGTTTGAATACTTGAATACAAAAAGCATTCCTAAATCAAAAGCAATTATAATCCATAACAAAAGTTTAGAATTCTTCTTATCCATTAAAATAGTTAAATAATAATTAACAATTATAGAAAATAATATTAAGAATATATAAAATGGCTCTCCCCATGCATAAAACAAAAGAGAAAATATCAGTAAAATTATATTTCTTGTCTTAGTCTTTTTAGCCAAGAAATAGCAAATTAAAAATAAAGGGAAAAATAAGAATAAAAATGTTGTTGAAGAAAATACCATTATCTCACCACCGTATCTGATATATTGTGATTATATAAATCAAACATTTGCTGTTCAGCTTCTTGTAAAAATAATATATCCGTAATATTGTGCTCAGCTAAATATTCTTTTAAATAAAGTTTATCAGTTTTCCACTTACCATATCTTAAATTTATAACATACGTATTTTCAAAGTTTTCAGCTAAAATATAGTCAACTTGCCAAGATAATGAATCAGAAATAATTAAAAGATTGCGATTGTTTTGCACATCACTTGAATAAATAACTTCATCATATTGACCATTATAATAAGAAATATAATAATCATAGAAAGGATTAGCCTTTTTAACTATAGTTCTAGGTTTAAACTTACTATCTAGATTATTACTTTTTACATCGTTTTGATAATCAAAATCCATTAAGTTATCTGACACACTTTTATTAAGTGCTGTCCTAGCAAGTGAACCATAATAAGGACTTTGCACATTAACTATTGAAAGCTCCTTAGTATTATTTATATTCATCATTTTTACAATATCATTATAAGCCTTTAAAGCACCAGCTGAATTATAATGATGATCTGTTTTATAAAAATAAGTCAAGTATTCATCAACATTTATAGATTCCAACATAGATACGTAAATATTTTTATTTAATCCATTTTTAAATTTATTAACATAATTATTTAAATTATGAAGATTAGAAAAGTTAGTAACTTCATATCTAAGTGGAAGATACACATATAAATTAACATTAGGATACTTATCACTAATATCATTATAGAAAGAAATTTGTGTTTTAATTCTAGAATTTAACTCTTCACTAGAAAGATTATTCAAAAGAAAGTAAAAATTATTTTCTTTATCATAGAAAAGATTCTCACCATCATAATTAGCTTTCACATAAACTTTATCTGAAAATAAAGAATCCATTTTAATATTAAAATTATAAAAAGCACTTGTAACGTCATTATAAAAAGGAAAATAATTAACAGTTCTGTTATCAATTGCAGTCTCAAGGTTCATAACTAAATCTTTTATTCGATTACCACTTTTTTCATAAGTTTTCCAGTTGTCTGAAGAAATTAAATTTAATTTGTTTGTTTTAAGTAAAACATACTTTACTGGATAAAAAGCAAATACTCCAAAAACAATAATTAGGAATAAAACAATTATCGTTTTATCTTTTTTCATAATTCACCCTCGTTCTAATTTTTATATAACTACTAACTCATAATATACCCCGTTTACTAATTATAAACGGGGTTACAGCATTTTATATATTTATTTAATAACTTTCTTTCCACCCATATATGGCCATAAAACTTTCGGAACATTTATACTTCCATCTTCATTGTAGTTATTTTCAATAAGTGCAATAAGTCCTCTTGGAGATGCTACTACTGTATTGTTAAGTGTATGTAAATAATATGTTCCTTTATCTCCCTTAGTACGTATTCCTAATCTTCTTGCTTGCGCATCACCTAAATTAGAACAACTACCTACTTCGAAGTATTTCTTTTGTCTTGGAGACCAAGCTTCTATATCACATGATTTAACTTTTAAGTCTGCTAAATCACCACTACAGCATTCAAGTTGTCTTACCGGAACATCAAAGTTTCTAAACACTTCAACAGTATATCTCCACATTTTTTCATACCACTCCATAGAATCTTCAGGCTCACAGATAACTATCATTTCTTCCTTTTCAAACTGATGAACACGATATAATCCACGTTCCTCAAGTCCATGTGATCCACCTTCTTTTCTAAAACATGGTGAATAAGACGTCATAGTAACTGGTAAAGTTTCTTTTTTAATGATTTGATCTTTAAATCTACCAATCATAGAATGTTCACTAGTACCAATTAAATACAAATCTTCTCCTTCAATTTTATACATCATTGCTTCCATCTCTGGGAAAGACATAACTCCTGTTACTACATCACTATGAATCATAAATGGTGGTATTGCATAAGTAAAGCCCTTCTCTACCATGTAATCTCTTGCATACGCAATCATTGCCTCATGAAGTCTTGCTATATCACCAAGTAAATAATAAAAGCCTTCTCCACTTGTTCTACCAGCGGATTCCTTATCCATTCCACAAAGTTTGTTTATAATGTCAGCATGATATGGAATTTCATAACTAGGTACAACAGGTTCACCAAATCTTTGAACTTCTACATTTTCGCTATCATCATGTCCAATTGGAACAGAAGGATCCATTATATTTGGAATAACTAACATACGTGTTCTTATCTCTTTTGATAACTCTTCCCATGATGCTTCAAGTTCTTTTATTTCATTACTCATTTCAGCAATCTTTTCTTTTATTTTTGCAGCTTCATCAGTTTTCTTTTCCTTCATTAAAGCACCAATTTCACTACTTAACTTATTTTTTTCTGCTTTTAAGTTATCAGCCTTGCTTTGAGCTTCTCTTACTTTTTTATCCATTTCATAAACTTCATCAACAAGTTTTAATTTTTCATCTTGAAATTTCTTTTTAATGTTTTCTTTAACTAAATCTCTATTTTCCCTTATAAGTTTTATATCAATCATTTTTACATCTCCATCTCTTTAATTCTATTCATTATTTTCTCATGTGTTGGAATATATCTTTTTTGTACTCTATCAAAATCTTTTACAGTAGGATTCTTAATTCTAGATAAATCCATATTGTTTTCAAGGTCTACAAGTTTTACATTAAGTGCTCTAATAGAACCATTTTTTAATATATTTGCAATATATTCATCATAAGAAATTGGTTTTACTCTTGTTAATACTTCTACATCATCTACTATATCTTTAGGAAAACCTATATCAAGTAAATCTTCTTTTAAAACTTTTTTGTCTTCTAAAACATCATGTAAAAGTGCTACCACTTTTTCTTCTTTTGTGTTTACATGTCTGTACACATATATAATATGAAGCATATATGGCATGCCACCTTTATCTGTATCATATTCAAACAAAGTCGAGACAATTTCTAAAGCCTTATAAATCAAATCTTTAGAACTTTTAAGTTCTTCATATTTTTCTAAATCAAAATATTCTTTAAGCATTTTATTACCTCCTAAAAATAAAAGACCAAATAATAGGAGTGAATAATCACGGTGCCATCCTACTTTGGTCTTAATTCTAAATAACGGTTTAACCCGGAAACAGATACTTAAATTCCCTATTTCACTCCTGAGTTGATTCTACTTACTATATAAATAACTCACACCAAACGTTATCTCTCTTAATATAATCATAAGTATACTAATCTCATTCAACGATTTACAAACAAATTATAACATTTATTATTATTAAAAGTAAACCATATATTTATTGTTATTTATATAAAAAATAAATATTTAACAAAAAAACATATAAAGCATTTACAATTTTTTTCTTCATATAACTTAATATTTTATTTTTTCTTTTTATATGTATTTTTTTCTAAAAGTTCATCAACATTATCTAATATATTACTTTCAACTGAAGTATCAAACTTTCTAGCAAAAAAATACTCGTTATTTTTCTTAATTATTTCTGGCAATTTGCTACTTGTAATCAAATCTGGACTTCTATTGTTATTTCCCCAATTAACGAAAGTTAAATTATTTTTTACTGAATCTTTAAAGCAGGAATTCATAATAATTGTCTGAAAGAAACATTCATCAGGAACAATCGTATTTTCAAAAAATTCAATGTACTCTTCATGTTCTTCACAAAATTTCAAAATATAATTAGCACAATCATCAGTTATTGTCCACCACTGACTGCCAAAATAAAATTCACCATCAAATGTTTTTTTCCTTTTGAATATTTTAAATGTATGAAATCTTCCACCAGTAACAACCAGATACAAATATTTAATTGCCTTAATAATGAATGTATTTTTCGTAATCCATCCAGGATTAGAATATTTAATTTCACATCTTTTCAAATATTCATAATATTTTTTTGTATTGCTAGGAGTAATATTCAAATAATTTACTTGAGGATTACTTTGTAATTTTTTAATTATAAATTGAGGTTTTTGAATTATATAATCTTGACCACTTAATAACCAAATATAATCAAACTTTATATTATTATTCTCAGAATACTTTTTTACATTTTTTAACAGTGATAAAGTTGCAAAAATCATCTCTGTTCCGCCCCATTTTATATCATAAGAATCTTGCTCCGACAATATATGTACATTATTAGATTTCATAATATTCTTTCTAATATCTTTATTTTTTGTATCACAATGTAAAAATATTTCACAATCAAATTTTTTTAATTGTTTTAAGAGTTTATTTATTTGATCACTATTTTTATGGCACAATAATATAAATGCTATCTTCATTTCTCATCCTTTCTTCTAGTTGCATTAAAGTATCAAAATACACAAAAATATTGTTATTTTGATTTTTTTAATTACAAACATTAACTATTTCTAATATTTGTGGCTAAAAGAGTAAATTCTTTTTCTAACGGTTCATTTGTTTTCTTTTCACTAATAAATACACCATCAAAAGTTTTTTCAAATTTAACATTACCTTTATTTTTAATCCATTTATAAACACCTTCAACTTTTCCATTAGAGTTAGGCAATGCAATACAATTAGTATTAGTAATAAAAGCAAAAATCATTCCATGTAATCTATCAGTAATAAAAAATTTGTTTTTCGCTATTTCCAATAGTTTATTCTCTATGACTTTTTTTCTGTTTTTTACATTTATTTCACCTACATCACTTGCTGTAGTTGAGGTTTTGTTTACTTTACAATTTAGTTTGTTAATCTTTTCTAAATCAACACCAGACACTACTCTTTCTTTATCATCTCTTAAACAAATGCCAACTGAATTATTCTTTTTCTTACATAAATCAAAATAATTTAAATACAGAACTATATCTGGGCATAAAAATACATTACACTTGTCAAAATTATCTTTCATAATTTTATATGATTTTTCTTCCCTTGCCATAAGTGTCAAATTTTTATGATTATTATAAATTTTTTTAGCATTTTTGAATTCTCTACTTCCATAACGTGTTTTTCCATAATCAATTGTTTGTGGAAAAATAATTATTTTATTATTGGGGAAGTTTTTAATAATCATTCGTCTTATAGCTTCATATCTCTGATATAAAACTCCCATATTACCGCCACCAGTCAAACAAATAATGTCATCTGGTTTTATAAGCTTTTTTAGTTTCTTTATATTGTAATAAATTTGATTTTCTTGCACTTCTACTTGCACATATTCTGGAAAGAAATCATTCATAAATTTCATCATTGCATATGCAATTGCTTGATCGCCAAGATTTCCATATTCTGGAGTATCTAAAAAATAAACGTATTTACAATTTTTTTTATTTTGGTCCAAAGATAGCAAATTTTTTTTAGTTCTTCGCAAACTATTTATAATCTTGAAATTTAATTCCATAGGCAAAATATGCATCATATTCATTTAGTTTTTCACCCTCTCAAAAAATTTTAATAAACAAAATTATTGGTTTATTGTAATAATAATTATTAAATATTCAAAGCTTTTTAGTATTAAAACTAACTAAAATTGTTTTCATAATTAAATAAAAGCAACTTATAAACCATACTATTATGTATATAGTTTAACCTTTTATTGCATAATTTGTCAAAATAATTAAACATTTTTTAAAAGATTATCAAGTTCTTCTTGCTCTTCTTTAGAAATTTCCTTTTTATCAATATTTTTTTCAAACCAAGATGGTACTTCTTCTTTTACATTTTTTGTTTTTGTATAAGTTTTACCGTTATTATCTTTTTCCATAAGTTTTTTAATCTTTTTGTGTTCTTTTTCTGCAACTTTCATAGCATCTTCTACAGTTTCAATATTCATTCTACACCACTGTGCCGCAACAGTTTCTACATAACTTCTAGTAAATTTATTATTATTAACTTTCAATACATAAGATATTAGAACATTAACAACTCCTGGTTTCATTTTTTGCTTTTTCATCAAGTCTTCAATTATTTGAAGTTCTCTCATTGTTGGTTCACCATTTTTATACTTACTACGTAAATAATCATTTGGAGTAACATTTTCAAATGTATACACTTGTTTAGCCCAATTAGAAGTATCTCCAGTAGGGCTTTTCAAATAATCTGGTTGTTTTGAATAAATAAGTGTAGGAAGTTTTCCAGCATTTTCAAATTCATAATAATTTCTAACATTTTTAGAAAGCTCGTTTTTATCTATCATGCCCTTTTCGTTAAGGCTATTTCTAACCAAACCTTGCATAACAAAGTCATCGATATTATAAGTAAACGATAAAGCATTTATCAAAGATTTTACATCATCATTAAAGCATTTTTCATTAACGATATTCTTAGGAATGCTTGATATAAGTAAATCAAAATCTATTTTATCATCCATCTTAATTGATCCAATATTCTTACTAATGATGTTATCATTTGCAGTAAATAAGTTTCCTGGAACAGAAGTAAACACAGAAGAAAAACTTGCAGTAATATCTTCATAATCTTTAAGTACTATTCTAGGAATTTTAAAATAATTAACGAGTTTTTCATATTCTTTTTTACCAAGATTATTATATAAAACAACACTCAATATTGGATGGTTCAAAAAGTCATTAACCGAAAGTGGTGAATATAAAACGTACACATAGTTGTTAACATTTTCTTCTTTTACGTATGTTTTCAAGAGCCCAACTGCTTCTAGTTTTTCTCTTGCTATAACAATATCATTAAGTTTAAGCTGCATAGTACTAACTAAATGGTGATGTGTAAGTTCATCACTCATTACTTCTCTTTTTTCAAGATCATCAATAAGTGTTAAATAAAGACTAACAGCAGTATGTCCAATAATTGGTTGATATAACATTGTAATTTTCTTTTTATCTTGCTCTGACAAAATTGTTTTATTAACGACTATATAAGTATCAGCAGGTAAAAGTTTTCCATTCATAGACACACCCCCAAAATAAAAAGTTGTTAAGTAAATTAACAACTTCAATTATAATCTATCATTAAGTCTAGATTCAACAAATTTATCACATTTTTTTAAGAAATTATCAACAAACGAACTTGTAATATTATACTCTTCGTCTAATGGTGTATTTATATCAAATATTGAAACAAAGTCAACTTTGTTGTAAAAATCTGTCAAATGTTTCTCCCATACATTAACAAGTACAGAATCAATATGCTCTTTTGAATACCATGATAATTGAAAATCATTTTCCATTATTTCTGGATCTTTAAACATATTGTTTTTAAATTTTTCTCTTGTCTTTTCGTCACTAAGGAATGTTGAAATATATCCCATTCTAACAAAATTTAAATCTTCATCTTCTAGAAATGACATAATTTCAATAACTAAATCAAAATATTTTTTATAATTTTCTTCATACATAACAAAAGAAATATCATTGTGATTTATATTTAGTCCAAATACACCACGATTAAATATTATAAGTGGTTGATTAGGATCATTTTGATTTGGTTGTAAAATTATAGGATCACCTAATTGATTAAATTTATTATAAATAGATGATGCTAAATTAGTAGGATTAAACTCATTCCCTTTTTTTAAGAATAAAACTAACTGTCTTTCATTTTTCATTTACAACTTTTTCCTTTCACCATTTAAGTCCTAGACATTTTATCACTATTAACTAGCAAAACTTATACTAACTTACTTTTCTGAAGATGTTTCATTTGACACTATCGAATATGAACCATCATCGTTTTGTACTCTTGTTGTAGCAACTCCCTGAGCATCAGTATTAGTTATAAAATGTCTTCCTTCTTCATTGTAACCTTCCTCAGAACCAACAACCGTTGTTGTTGTGCCATCAGCACTTACAGTTGTATCAGTCACTGTTTTATGTAAAATACTGTTACCATCATCACCATATGTAGTAGATGACACAACAGTACTAGTTGCATCACCAATTATTTTTTGCGTTGTTTCTCTTGTTGTAGTATTACCATCGTACGTTTCTTTTATTGTAACCTCATGACTACTATCAGGGTTTAAAATATATTCATTAGATACAAGCTCACCTGCTGAATCATAACTATACGTTCCTTTTTGAGTAGTATTTGAACCAGCAGCATAAGAAGTATATTCATCTTTCTTTGTTCCATCTTCCTCGAAGAAAATAGTTCCACTTTTTGTATCTCCATTTTTGTATTTTATTTCATATTTATTTTCTCTTGCATTACCACTAGAGTCATATGAAATAGTACCTTCATCAACACTGCCATCATTGAAATTTTTTTGTGTATAATGATCAATTTTTGTTCCATCTTCGGCATACGTAATAGTACCATCTCTTTTTTCAGTATATAAATGGTATTCTTCCTGTGCTAGTGTACCGTTTGAGTTATACGATTTTTCTCCATCACCAATAGAATTACCATCAGCGTCATACAAAACATAATCATCACGTTTAATATCACCTTTATCGCACCAAATAGTACCAGTCTGAATAGGTTTATCAGGTTTATCATCATAATAGACAGTGTATTCAGTATCGCCTGCACTTCCATTATAATAAGGTGTATTATTTTCTGTTATAACTTTTTTACCATTCATCATACTTTCAATTTTTTCCTCAACGGAAAAAATTTCTTCTGTATCAGAGACATATTGACTTGTCAACGTATGCTTGTTACCATTAGTATCAGTATAAATATCACTAACAACACGTGACAATTGATCGTACCACTTTGTACCACTAACAGCATCTCCATTAGAGTAATATAAAGTATATTCTTCACTTCTAGTATTTTTTTCTCTATCATAGGTAACGATACTACTTTGGATAATGATATTATTTTCATTAGTTATATTATATATTTCTTTCAATAAATTACCTTCTGCATCTTGTACCTTATAGCCTCTTTTTACATTGCCATCTGGAAGTGTCTCTTCTATTGTAACCATAAATTGACCTTCACCAAGAGAAACAGATGATATTGTTGCGTCAGAAACCTCTTGCCCAGACAAATAAGCAGTAATATTTTTTAAACTAGCACGAGATTTACTTTCTAAATTAGAAGCATTGTGGTAAGCATTAGGAAATGTTGCATCTTTCCAAGTAGCATAAGCCGGATTTGCCTTTCTAACTGGGTTCCCTTTAACATCAACATCTCGAATTGTTTCGCTTGGTTTAGAATTTTTTACTTGAATATAATTTTGATATGCTTTCATATATTCACTAATATTATCAATTGTACTTTGAACAAGAGGACCAACCCCACCTACAAGTATAGCACTTGGCTTTATAGCTTTAAGAGAATCTTTAATAGTAGCTACACTATTATTAGCAGAATCTTTAGTAGCACAAGCCCAAGAAGAATTTGCTGATTCAAACAAAGAACCCATATTATCATCAAAGTTAACAATATGAGTTTCTAACTCACTTGACAGTGTTGCAAAACTACCAGTATCTATATCTTTTATCTTGTTATACATTTCTTCCAAATCAGTAGCATATGCTAAGTTAAACATAAAATTACCTCCTTTTAAATAGCAGAAACAGAAGAATTTTCCTGCATTTTTCTTTCAACTGAATCATCATAAGTTTTATAAGCTTGTGCTACCGTTTCAAGATATTTAATATACTTATCAACCTGTTCACAAATTAAGTCAAATGAATCAGTAAAGTCCTTCATATTTTGAGTTGCATGATTAGCGGTATTACCAATCCAATATCTACTCATGCCATTTGAATCATTCTTAATATCGGTAAAAATGCTATTAAGATTTTGTCTTTCGGACTTAAGCATTTCAATTATTGAAGATAATTCATCATAGTTAACATATACACCAGAATTCATATTATATATCACTACCTTTCGAATCTTCTAAATCCATAGTACTTTGTCTAATCATATTAGCAGCCGTTCGGACGCTATCAGAATATACAGAAGCTGCTTTGGTATAAAAATTACTCCATTCTTGTAGATAATAAACATCTTCTTTCATATTTTCAAAATAACGATTAGCATTATTTCTAAAAGCATTTGCATCAACACCTATCCAACAAGAAGAAGTACTACTAAAAAGTTCCTGAAGCTTCTTGCGAGACTCTTCTAGTCTACCAGCGTTATCTGAAGTTTTATTTCCTAACGAATGTAACCTAGCCCAGTTAACTCCATTAAATCTTCCCATATTATATTTCACCTCTTTTTATATCATTTTTTTAACAATGTATTTAAAATTCCTAAAATATTAGAAGAATTACAATAAGAAATAGTATCTGCATAAATAGAACTTTTACATAAATTGTTGATACTGCTATTCAAAAGATCATTATTATTTTTATTAAATAGTAATTCTTCTGAAGGAACATTATTATTATCAGATACAGCTGAAATGTAAGATCTTATAGAATTGATAACACCGGCGTTTTGATCTCCTACATTGTTACCATCATAAACATTTCCAAAAGATTCTTGAAGATTTTCTTCTTTTATTTGAGAAACATAACTAGAAACAGCGCCGAAATCTTTTAAAGCTGCTTTAACTTTTTCAGAGTATTCTTGATTACCAATAAGTTCATCGAAAGTAATTCCATTATCATTAGCTATCATTGATAAATATTTTTTCATCGCTAATATAGTTTCAGTATTTAAACCAACAACTTTTTCCTGAGAACCATTAACAATACTATTTAAAAGTTTTTGAGTAACATTAGGATCAGCTACTTCATACAATTCTTTTAAATCCTTATTTATATTAACATTATTTAAAAGTGCTTCTTTTATTTTGTCAGAATATTTTGAATCATTTATTAAAGCAGTCAAGTCAGCACCACATGCACTAGCAGTAGAAACAAGAGTTGAGAGTACTTCTTTTAAATCGCTCATTGACATATTTTCATATGCATCAAGTTGTTTATCAGCATTATCAACAAGATTTGTTGAGGTACTGTTACTGCTACCTCTAGAACTTGAACCATTTCTTTTATCTGGAATACTTTTTTCTGTTTCCAAATCGGCCACTTTACACTCTTCTATTTGAGCTCGTAACGCACTACTAAGTGACTGAGCACTTGATATAATATCTTCAACATCTCCATCAAATTTTTCTGAAAATCCAGCCTCAAGTCCTGCTTCTTTTAATTTCATAAATCCAGGATTAGTAGACACTTTAGGAATACCACTAAAAGCAGAAATAAGACCATCAAAGTCTCCAACAACTCCAATAGCTTCATCGTACGGTATTTGAGAAACATCTTGATGATTGTTAGCATCTTCAATCTCACCATTACTAACTGAAGTTGCAGAATTTGAAGTAGAAGTATCAGAAGTAGAAGTATCAGAAGTAGAATCTTCTGACTGGGCATTCGAACCACTCTCATTAGAAACTGCATTTTGATAACCAGAAGGATTACTTAAATAATTTGCAGCTTCTTCAGCAGAAACTTTAACTAAATAACTATTTGGTAAAGAAACATTTTTATTCTCATTTCCAAGGCTACCATCATCCTTAACAGGACGTAACCCAACACTAGGAGTATAATCATTTACAAATGAACCACTATACGTATGCCCAACGCAATAAAGTTTATTATCATAAATGATATAATCACCTTGATTAAATGTTTTTTGATTTTCTTCCATAACACGCTTCACCTACCATCTATTCTATATAAGAGTATAGCATATTAAAGAAAAACAAGTCAATTTAAGTGTAAACAAAAAAGACATCATATATAGACGTCTCTATTATAAAACATTCTCTTGTTGCTTTTATCTAAATCATATATCACAGTATTCCCTGACTTCAAAGACTTCTTAACATCAATTAGTCTTTGATTACTAGAACCCCTAAACTTTACAGTATAGCTTTTTCTCTTTATAAGGAACCTACCGTCAACCAAAATGTCAATCTCTTTTAAGAAATCCATGACTTCCTTATGCTTTTCACTTTTTTTAAGCAAAGCCTCATAGGTGTAACCAGTATAACACCAAACATTAAGGCCAATGCTATGACAGTAATGAGCAATTTCAGCACATTCTTTTGGTTGTACAAAAGGATCACCTCCTGAAAAAGTAACACCAACTTCACTATCTAAAGCATCTATCTCTTTTTCAAGCTCAGAAATGCCTTTAAGAAAGCCTCCATTATAATCATGAGTTTCTGGATTATGACATCCTGGACAGTTATGAGGGCAGCCCTGTGTCCAAATAACTGCCCTTATACCTTCTCCATCAACGATACTGTTTTCTTGTAAATCACTTGCTAGTCGTATGAACATAATCAAACTTCTAGAAAGAGTGTTTTACTCTATCATGCTCTTCAGCACGTTTACCATTATTAAATCTATCTACTGTTCCAACAAGATATCCTGTTATTCTTCTAATTCTTTCGAATCCTTGTCCTTCCCCTACTGTTTTTTTCTCCTTTGCATTAGTATCAAACTCTAATTCTTTTTTCATTATATTTTACCTCTTTCCTTTTTATCTACAATCACATTTTAATGATGTAATTTTCTCTAAGCTAACGCCTTCACCCTCACGTCTTCCGCACTTAGGGCAAACATCTTTTATTATTCCAACATAGCCACAAACAGGGTCTCTATCTACTGGATGGTTAACAGCGCCATAACCAATACCAGCTTCTTTCATTATTCTAATTACTTTTTCAAATGCTTCTACATTCTCAGAAGTATCTCCATCAAGCTCTATATAAGAGATATGGCCAGCATTTGTAAGTGCATGGTATGGAGCTTCCAAAGTAATTTTTTTCTTTATTGTAATAGGGAAATATACTGGTATATGGAATGAATTTGTGTAATAACTTCTATCTGTTACACCTTTTATTTTTCCATATATTGCTTTATCTATTGCTACAAATCTACCAGAAAGTCCTTCTGCTGGAGTAGCAAGGCAAGTAAAGTTCAAGTTATATTTGTCACTATACTCATCACATTTTTGACGTATATGGCCAATAATTTCAAGTCCAAGTTTTTGAGCCTTGTCACTTTCACCATGATGTTCTCCAATAAGAGCTTTCAAGCATTCAGCAAGACCAATAAATCCAATACTTAATGTACCGTGTTTAAGTACTTTTCTAAGTCTATCTGTATTTTTTAACTTTTCAGAATCTATCCATACACCTTGTCCTAAAAGGAATGGAAAGTTATAAACTCTTTTATTACATTGTACTTCAAATCTTTCTAGTAATTGATCTTTTACAAGTTCTAGAAGTTCATCAAGTGCTTCATAGAAGCCTTTCATATCAGCTTTTTCTCTTTGCTTAGTAGCAATACCATATTTAATACCAAGTCTTGGAAGGTTAATTGATGTAAATGATAAATTACCTCTTCCTGGTGTTATTGCTTTATCAGGATCAACGTGGTTTCCCATAACTCTTGTTCTACATCCCATATATCCAACTTCAGTACTGAAATCTCCTGGTTTATAATATTGTAAATTGAATGGTGAATCTATAAATGAGAAGTTAGGGAAAAGTCTTTTTGCAGACACCCTACATGCTAACTTAAATAAATCATAGTTAGGATCTTCTTTATTATAGTTAATGCCTTCTTTAACTTTAAATATTGATATTGGGAATATTGGGGTTTCAGCATGTCCAAGTCCAGCTTCTACAGCTAATAAATAATTTTCTACTACCATTCTACCTTCAAGTGAAGTATCAGTACCAAAGTTTACTGAAGAAAACGGTACTTGTGCTCCTGCTCTAGAATGCATTGTATTTAAATTATGTACAAAAGCTTCCATAGCTTGATAAGTAACTCTATTTGTTTTCTTATAAGCTTTATCTATTGACATAGCAAATAATCTATGTAACATTTCATTATCTTTAATAAATCTATCGAAATATTCAACTTTTACCCCAATAGTATCAATTTTATCTATTTCTTTAGCAACAGTAGCCATATTTACATATGTATCAAAACAAGAAAAATCAAGTAAATCAGAGATTGTTTGTTTCAATTGCTTTCTAAAAGTTTGAAGAACACCTGGTGCTAAGTAATGATCAAATGCTGGTATACTTTGTCCTCCATGCTGATCATTTTGGTTAGACTGAATTGCAATTGCTGCAAGTGCTGAATAACTCATAATATCTTTTGGAGGTCTTAAATGACCATGACCTGTAGAAAAACCATTTTTAAATAACTTTTCCAAATCTATTTGCATACAAGTAGTAGTACCCATTGGCATAAAATCCAAATCATGAATATGTATATCACCATCATCATGAGCATCTGAGAACTTTTTCTTCATCAAATATGATTTAGCAAATTCTTTAGATACTGTAGAACCATATTGAAGCATAGTTCCCATAGCAGTATCACCATCTACATTTGCATTTTCCCTTTTTGTATCATCTTCATGTGCACTCTTAAGTCCAAGACCTTCCAAAGTTTTTAAGAATTTATGTTTTTTCTTATCATCAAAGAAAGCCTCTCTTGATTGATTACGTCTTTCACGATAATCCTTGAATGAATGAAAAACATCTAAATATCCTTTTTTTTGAAGTTCATCTTCTATCAAATCTTGAATATTTTCTATTTTAATTTTTTCCTCATCTTTATATTCTTTAGCAATTCTATTCATAACTGATTGATATACCTTTTGCATATCTTTTTCAGTATATTCTTTACCAGTTTCTACTTCAACATCATCTGGA
Source organism: uncultured Bacilli bacterium (assembly GCA_934100165.1). Lineage (GTDB taxonomy): Bacteria > Bacillota_I > Bacilli_A > RF39 > UBA660 > RUG13868. Next base: position 70,244 of record CAKOPN010000002.1, on the reverse strand, counting down.
ACAACTATATTATCGAAACCTTTTTTAATTGCAAGTGCTATTTTAGCCCCCTCAAAATCTACTTTTTTACCATTTCTTTTAACTACTTTTAAATTTTCAAAAAATTCACTATTATCCATCATTACACTCCTTGCATCAAGTAATTTATAAATCCATTTTATGCATAAAAAAAATAGAAGTCAATTACCATTTTTTCCCAACTCAGCAAATTGCTTATAAAATAAGAAAAAAATACTTTTTAAATTTTAATGTAAAGTATTTTTTTCATTTTTTTGATAAAACAAAAATATCAAAAAACAAAATATTTCCTTATTTTATAGGGAATTTTCAAGAATATAACATTTTATTTTTTTCTGAAAAATATCATTTTTTAAAAAAGTGATTTTTTTATTTTTTGGATTTTTTTCTTATTTTGCAAGGACTTTAAAAACAAATTTTCATATAGTTAAATATGTAAATCGAACATATGATAAGTAAAAAAATAGACACATTTAAAGTGTCTATTTGCATCACTATTTTTCAATATGAACATCAAGTTGTGGATATGGTATTTCGATATTATTTTCATCGAAAGCTGTCTTAATTTTCTCTTGTAAATTAAAGTTCAAATTCCAATAATCACTATTCTTAGCCCACACTCTGACAGTAAATATCAAAGCACTATCAGCCTGAGCAGTAAGTCTTATAAATATTTCTTTGTCTTTAATTACAGTATCTTCCTTATCAATCACATCCTTAATTACTTTCTTTACCTTATCTATATCACTATTATATCCAACAGAAAATTTAAGTTCTAACTTCCTATCACTATTGTAAGAATAGTTAGTAATTGATTGATTAGAAAGAGGTCCATTAGGTATAACTATTCTTTGATTATTAGGAGTAGTTAATGTTGTATAAAATATTGATATTTCCTGAACAGTACCACTACTATCACCAGTCTCAATATAATCACCAATTTTAAAAGGCTTAAATACTAGAATAAGAATTCCTCCAACCATATTTGTAAGCCCACCTTGTAAAGCAAGACCAATAGCCAAAGTTGCAGTACCAACAACAGTAAGTATTGATGTCATCGGTACACCGATATAAGATAAAGCAGTAACAAATATTAACACTTTAAGTGCTATATTAACAAAACTTAAAACAAATGTTCTAACACTCTTTTCAAGCTTATTAAAACCTTTTCCCTTATTGAGAAGTTTAATAATAATTTTAGATATTCTAAATCCAATAACTAATATTAGTACTAACCCTACTAATTTAAAACCAAGGTCCACTAAACCTTCTATAATTTTTTGAGCAGCATGATCCATATTTATTTTCTCCTTTTAAATTTTATTTTCTTGAATGCTTCCATCACTAAAAGTACAGGAAGTGAAATTAGTAACATATAAAATACATGTTGAACAGGCATACTAGTTGTTTTTAGGAAATAACTAAATATATCTACTTCCATAACAATTATCTCTAATGCAATCGCTCCTATAACACTAAGTACTACAAACCAATTTCTAGAAAGCGGAATTGAGAAAGCAGATCTTTTTTCACTTCGACAATTAAATGTATGAAAGTTTTGCATAAATACCATAAGCATCATAATGTAACCCCTTGCAGTATCAACTGGAATAGAAGTACGTTTTACTAAAAATAGCCAAGTTATGAATACAATTAGTCCCATAGTAAGTCCAGACAAAAGTACTTCTTGAATCATAAGGCTATCAAAAACAGATTCTCTAGGGTCTCTAGGCTTTTCATTCATAATTTCTTTTTCTTCTCTTTCAAAAGAAAGTGCCATATCTTGAAGGCCATCAGTTACTATATTAAGCCACAAAAGTTGAATTGCTAAAAGAGGCATATCCAAATTAAATAAAATAGAAAGAGTAAAGAAAAGCACCTCTGAAAGTCCGCAAGAAAGAAGTAAATATACAACTTTTCTTATATTACTATAAGCATTTCTTCCCTCTTCTATACCTGACACAATTGACATAAAGTTATCATCCATTATTATCATTGTACCAGTTTCTTTTGCAACATCTGTACCACTTCCCATGGCAATACCGATATTTGCAGATTTAATTGCAGGAGCATCATTTACTCCATCACCAGTAACTGCAATAAATTCCCCCATTCTTTTGTATGAGTTAACTATCTCAAGTTTTTGCATAGGTGTAACTCGCGTGAACACTTTTTTCTTTTTTACATATCTGTCAAATTCTTTATTTCCTTTTGCAAGGTAACTATCAATATCATCACCTGTTGCTACCTCATCATATGATGAGCAAAGTCCAAGTTCTCTTGAAATTGCAAAAGCTGTAAGTGGATGATCCCCTGTTATCATAACAACCTTAATTCCAGCTTTCTTACATTCTCTAATTGATTCTACAGTCTCTTCTCTAATAGGATCTATAAAAGCCACTAACCCAACAAAAGAAAGCTTTGGTATATCCTCATCAGAAAGGACTTCTTTAGAAGGAATACTATCTACCTGAGATGATGCAAGCGCTATAACACGATAACCATTTTTCGCTAGTTCTTCATTTTGACTAATAATCTCTTTCTCATTTAACTTTGACTTTTTACCATCAATATAAGAACTATCGCAAAATGACAATACTTTTTCAAGTGAACCCTTTACAGTACAGTATTTATAACGATTCTCTTCATAAAATACTGAAGAATATTTTTTTTCAGATTCATAAGGAATATTTTTTATTTCTGTATAATAACTACTTAAATTAAGTTTTTCACCAAGAGCAAGAAAAGCAATATCGATAGAATCGCCATGACTTTTCCATGCTCCATTATCTTTTTTTAAAAAAGCTTCATTGTTTATAACACCAAGTTTAGCAATATACATGGCATCCTCTATATTAGCATCATCAACTGGTATTACTTTACCATCACCATTATAGCCAGTACCTTCTATTTCAAAAGCAGAACCATTAGGTAGTACTATTTTCTTAGCAGTTTGCTCATTAACAGTAAGAGTACCAGTCTTGTCACTAGCAATAACAGTACAACTACCTAAACTTTCAACAGAATTAAGTTTTTTAACAATAACATTTTTTTTAGACATTCTATGTGATCCTATAGTAAGTGCAAGTGTCAAAGCAAGAGGAAGTCCTTCTGGCATAGCAGAAACAGAAAGTGCAACAACTGCTGTAAAAATATCTTCTATTTTTTCTCCTTTAATCAGTAAAAGGACAATAAGCAATACTGCAACAAAAACAATTAAAAGTGTTATTTGCTTGCTCAATTTTTCAATTCTTATAACTAAAGGCGATTTCTCTTCTTTTGTCTCGAGTACAGTACTAGATATTTTACCAATTTCTGTATTAACACCTGTTTCAACAACTATACATTTAGCACGTCCTGTGACAACAGAAGTACCTGCAAAAGCCATATTAGATATATCAGTAACTGATTTACTATCTGTAATTAAATCAGAGTTTTTAACAGTTGCAATAGATTCTCCAGTCAGAACTGATTCATCAATAGTAAGGTTTGAAGAAGTTAATATTCTAAGATCAGCAGATACTTTATTACCACTTTCTAAAAGAACAATATCTCCAGCTACCAAATCATCAGAAAGAATCATTTTCTCTTTTCCATCACGTAAAACTTTACACTTAACCTTAATTAAATTTTGAAGACTTTCAGCTTCTTTGCCTGCTTGCCATTCTTGAACAGTACCAAATATCGCATCAACTAAAATAATAAATACAATTGCAAAAAAATCTAGATATTCTCCTGCAGCAAGAGATAAAACACCAGCTAAAACCATAACAAATATAATCGGACTTAAAAATTGCATAAAGAAAATTTTTAATGGTCCGTCACTTTTTTTCTTAGGTAAAACATTTTTGCCATATCTCAAAAGTCTTTCTTTGGCATCACTTGATTTTAATCCTTCAAGATTAGAATCAAGTTTTGTAAAAATTTCTTTTTCTGTTAAAGAGTACCACTTATTTTTCAATTAAACCAACTCCATCCATTTTATCCAACTAATAGAACTCCTTTTCTTCCACCACGCATATATTGTGAAATAATTTCTTCTAAGTTCCCTCTTGAAGAAACACAGTTACTAATTATTACTTCACCATTTTCTTCCCCTAACAAAGTTATAAAATGGTTGTTGGTAGCATATTTATTTTGTCCAGCAGAATCGCCAGTAACAAGAGCTATTACAGGTCCTGTAGCAAAATGTTCTCTTATCATCGCTGCCATTTTGCTAACTTCTGCATCATCATGATTATTAGAATTATAATAATATGGTCCAGAATATTTAACACCAGCAGAATCCAAAGCACCCATTATTCCAGAAAATGATCTGCTTTTACACATTTTAGCAGCTTCATGAGCACCAATACTACTATCAAAGCCACTAACAGCAGATGCAAATGCTATTGGGGCACATCCATACATCGCTAAATTTCCACTTTGATAAGAAATATCAGCAAGACCACCTTGATTATACATATCATAAGTTCTTCCAGCATATGTATATGTCATGTAAGATCTCTTAGATTCATTTCCTGGCCCAAAAGTGCCACCACCAAATGAACCACCGCCACCTCCATGACTAGCATGAATTACACCCCCTTCCCATGTAAATTCAGGGTTTCTCTGTTTTTCAGCTACTCTAGCTTTTTCTTTAGCAGCAGTACCAGTTGCATTTGTACATAATGGATCTGATCCTAAAACAGAATCAACAGCAGCGATTTTCGAAAACGCTATTACCATTGTTGGAGTAAAAATTACACACAAAGTTGCAATTGCCCGTTTACTAACATTGCTAGTAGCTTTAGCAAGCATTTTATCGTCTTGACTTATTACAGCTTTAGCAAAGTCAACACCAACCAACACTACAAGTAAACATGGTGCTAAAATTCTAAACCATCCCAAAATATCACGAACCAAAGATAAAGCTTCGGGAGTAAACAAACCATCACACGAAACTGCAACGGGTTCTGAAGGGAATAATTCATCTGCATAAACTGAAAAAGGTAACACTAAAGCAAGTAATAATGTAACAAGTAATACTTTATATTTCTTTTTCATTTTATTCACCTCCTAAACTCGTACTAAACACCGAAACATAAGAACCATTAACCATTTTGTATATTTCATATATTGGTTCATCATACATTCTATTTTGCATTATTATCTCATATACACCATCATTATCAGCATCTATAACTGCACTTACACCATAACTAGGAAAGACTATGCTTTCCTCTTCATAATAAGGTTCATTTTCAGCAATTAAATCTATATAATCATCTTTAACATAATATAAAAGTGAATAATTATACTTACTAATTTCTTCATTATTATCAGTAGCGAAATTTTTGTTATACTCATAAGTTACAGAATATAGAGTTTCTTCTTGACCATCCCCATCAAAATCCAATGTTATTTTGACAGTATCTAATAAATCAGAAAGTTTTGTAATATAATCCTTGCTGCTAACATTGTAAAAAATTTCAAAATCATTCTGATCAAATTCTTCATTAGTAAATTCAATATATTTAATGTTATTAGATATAGCAACAAGCGGTTTATTAAAGACATAATTATAATCAGCATGAATATTTGTAAATAATACATCGTTTGAAGTATCTACTCTTTTTATATAATAATTACCAACATACTCTTTTTGACTAAAAACTCTAAAATTGGACTTTAAGTAATCATCATTTTTAGCATAACTATAAGTTCCATCACTATATTCAATAACACCGCTATTATCTAAAATAATATAATAATTATCTGTACTAGCCATTTTAATAAATACTATTGACAAAATAATAGCAATAATTGTGGCGACTATTAAAATAATAAACTTTAGTTTGCTATTTTTTTTTGTTTTTTTTTGATTACTTTCCTCATAATTTACGAAGTCATATTGAAAATTATCATTATACATAAAATCCCTCACATTATAAGTAAATTATAGCAAAATATGAAAAAAGATACAATAAAGATTGTATCTGTATTCCAATATTAAATTACTTATTAACCGTTATATCCTTCGTTTAATAATTCGTTTGCTTTTTCTTCTATTTTCTTATCTGCTGCTTCATAACTTGCTGCAGTATTATCTAGAAATGTAGCATACTTGTTTATAGCATCATAGAAGTCAGTAAATTTTGCTGAAAGACTAGTATATCTAGCTCTTAAATTTTCTGCAGAAGCACTTTCCCATGAAGCTGCTGTTCCGTTGATTGTAGATGTAGCTTCATCAAGTGTTGATTGCATATCATTTACATTCTTTCTTAGTGAAGATGCTGCGTTACGTAATTCTACTGAATTAACTTGCATATCCATTTATATATCCCTCCTTCATAATTTAATTATAGACTACTTGCTTGTTGAGCAATGTCTGCTTGTAGTTTTTCCAAACTGTTACCAGTTTCTTGTAGGAAAACACCATAGTTTCCAATAACTTGTCCTAATGCATCAATGTTTTCTTTGTAACCGTAAACAGTTGCAGCGAATTGTTGATTATCAGCACCTTGCCAATTAGCTTTAAGATTATCTACTGTCTCATAGATTGCCTTAACTGAAGCTAAATAACTTTCAGCATTAGCAACTAACTTCTTACCAGCAGTTCTTATTTCTTCTGGACTTGCCTTTAAGATCATTTAGTTCACCTCCTTGAATATACAAATAGCAGCAATATGCATCACTATTTTTATGTATTAATCGTAGTATATTTTTTAGCATTTGTCAATTTATTTATAAAAATATAACACCTTTTTACATTTTAATATTTGGTTTCTTTGTAGGAAAAAATTATCACTCTAGCTAACAATTTTTAACTGTGCTTACACCTCACTATAAATGCAAGGTTAAATTGTATCAGTTTCTGAACTTGTACTTGTACTTGTGGTTGTATTTGAATTGTAATATGTAGGAACACCAAGTTCTAGCGATGCTGTATCATATTTTTGAGCAGTATCAAGCCAACGCTGAGTTTCAGTAAACACATGATCAAGACCAGTAGTACCATTACCCCAGTTAGCAAATGCACCATAAACAGGAACCCAACCAGAAACGCCATTATTTGCAAGCCAATAACCCTCTCCATTAGTAACAGCCTTAAATTTCTTTTTAGCCTCAGTAATAGAATAAGTACCATCTAAGTAGCCTTGACGAATATCAATCATTGCAGCAACAGCAGCAGCCTCGCGCTCTTCTTTACTTTTACTCTTATTTTGAACAATTCCATTTAATTCGTCAAATGATTTATCAGAAATAACATCAGGAGAAACTTTTCCATCAGCACTCCAATATTGATTAAGGTAATCATAAAATTTCTTATCAGCTTCCAATAAGTCATCACCCAAAAACGAAATATCTCCTTGCCTTGTACCTGCCATGTCATTAACTCGCCAATAAAGGATAGAATAAAGTGACTTATGTGTACTACCATGCAAAGATTCCATGTATTCCTTATGTTGATCATAAGTTATTTCTCCATTTAGATATGCATTATTAACCGCATTATAATACGCCATTAAATGAGACATAACTTCTTTTCCCTTTTCACTAGAAAAGAAATCGGCAGAAGGTACTTTTTCAGTAGTATTCAAATAATCTACATCACCTTCTACTAGAACCTTAAGTTCATCGATACTTCCAGCTGAAGTAGTAGTAGAAGTTTCGGAAGAACTTGAAAAACTTGGAACAGTTATAGTACCTAAATCCATTGTGGTCATTGTGCCTAAAGGAACACCATTACATACATTACCAACTATTCCTAAACTTTCTCCAGTCGCAGCTGCAGCAAGACTATCTATAGCTTGTGCTACAGCAGCAACAGCAGATTCTATAATCTTGTAATTTGCATCTATTTGGGCTTGATCATTAGCCTGATATACAGAATTTGATTCTGGATTACTAGTAGATGATGTTTTAGAGGTGCTTCCTCCAGACTTAGAATCACTAGTAGATGATGTTTTAGAGGTACCTTTTTCAGACTTAGAAGTACTAGTAGATGATGCTTTAGGTACGTTCACCGCACACTTAAGGGTATTAGTAACTTTAATTAAGTCTTTTATATAATCAATAGGTTCTTTAAATTCTCCAATTTTAGAAATAAGTGTTGCCAAACTACCGTTCATACTAATTTCTATTCTATTTGTACCCTCAACAATAGTATTATCAAGAGCACTTTTTACACCAACACCAGATCCATTAGTCCAGCCACTTCCTATGCCACTACTTGCAGAAGAAAAACTACTTTTGGCAGTCGTAATACTTCCAACGATAGAAGCTCTTTTAGACTCCATTTCTGCAACTTTAGGCAACACCTGAGTATCAAAACTATCTACCTTATCACCACCTGAAAATTGAGTCAAAGTTAACCCTGGACCTGCCATACAAAACACTTCCTTTCATTATGCATTATTGCTATCATTTATACTCAAAGCATCTTTTCCATCATCAATTGCTTTGTTTATCATTTCTTCCATCATTTTATACTTACTACATGTCTCATCTAAGAAATCCATATAACTTTTATTTTTTAAACTAACTTCATCAAAAATTTTAGAAAAATTATTAAAGCTTTGTAAATTAGAACTGCCAAGGTTACCAGACCAATAAGAAGAAACAGCACTAGTTTTAGATTTAACATCAGCAAATAATTGGTTCATTTCCTCAACTTTACCTTTTAATGCTGCAAGATTTGTTTCAAATTCATCAGAAATAAATTTAATATTATGACTGTTATTCATCAACACCAATCCTCCTGTTAAAATCCTCATTAAACTTTAAATCATTAGTATCATACTTCAAAGCTTTACCTCTAACATATGAGCCAAAAGAAGCAAGACAATTTTCAACATATTTAAGTCCTTTTATATATTCTAAAGAATTTTTCACAAAATTTTCAGAGTCAATTCCATCCCAACTATTTTTTATATTATTGACAAGTTCTGCCATTTCAGAAGAAATTTTTTCAAACTCTTTAGACTTATCATCCAAATACTTGCCATAGTTATATAAATCGCTATGATTTGCATATATTCTTCCCATACAATCCTCCTTCACATTAAATTACTTCAACTACTATTTTTGATGTTCAGATATAAACTTTTCTGTAAACAAATTTTTTCCTAGAACACTACTTATACCACTGTTAGAATATTTTGGTAAAGTACTAGTAAATATAGTTGATTTACCAAATTCTTGTACTGCAGATTTTATAGTATCAGCATATTTGGTTTGTGTTAACATTTCTTCAGAACTAACACCAGACTTATCTTCTAAATATTTAACAAATGTTCTAAGGACACCAACAGTATTTTCTTTCATATCACCAATACCGTCGCCATCATAAACATTTAATAATTTTGTTTGATAATCTTCTACCGATAAATTATCCCAGCTTCTTATAACATTCTTACAATCCTCAAGCTGTGAAAGTGTATTTTTTAATAAATCGGTATGTTGTTCTTTAGAAATAAAATCACTAAATGTAATATTATTTTCCGCTGCTACTTTATTAAGATATTCATACATAACATCCAAATTAACAGAATTTAACTCAAATATATCAAGACGTTTTCCACTCATTATATCGTTCAATAAAAGTCTAGAAACTATACTGTCATTTTCAGTAAGAATTTTCTTAAGTTCATCAGGAATATATTGCGATTCTAACAATCTCTTTTTAATTTCATCATTATATTTATCATCAGCTAAAATCTCATCAATGCCTTTACCTTCTTTGCCTGACATGTCGCGTAAAATTTCAACAAAATTATCAAGTGCTGATAAATCCAATTTTTCTAAAGAAGTCGTATCTATTGCATCAACTATTTTTTGAGCTTTCTCTACTGAAGCAGGTGTACTAGGAGTTTGTGGTGAATCATTACCAGAAGAACCACCGCCTCCACTAGAGCCGCCACCGCCTCCACTAGAGCCGCCACCGCCAGTCCAAGGATCATCTTTATCCTCCTTAGATGTTATTCCAGCATAATTAGAAACAGCAGCAGACATTTTCTGTGACTCAATCAAAAGTTCCTCCATACTATTTTTTAGTTCTTCAATATAAGTAGCTCCAATAGCAGGATTAAAATTAGTCATTGCCTGAAAAGGATTACCTTGCATCTCTTGAAAAGCAGCATTTAAACTATTATTTCCTTGATTCCAAGACTCACATGCTTGACGGACTACATCACAATCAATATTAGTGTTATCCCCAACTATAGTTCCCCAACAACTATCATGATTAGTATTACTCATATAATCAACCTCACTATATCAAAATTATTTCTGTTCCATTCCTTATATCAGAATCTTTAATCGTTAAATTAGCATTATAAGGTTTACCAGTTTGTTTACTGTAAATAACAGCATCTTTCTTAACAGGGTAATGGCCGCCAGAAAGCTCTGAAACGGCCTTAGCCAAAAGCATAGAAACCTTATTGACTGTTTTACCAACTGGTATATAAACCTCATACTTAGATTCAATCAAAGGAACTTCAACTATTATAAAAATCTTATTATTCATTAAGCATCACCATAAGCATCACCATCTTCCCCTTCTTCAAGGAACTTAACTAATACAGGTATGCCTCTTTCAACAACATATCCAAATCTATTACCAATTTCTTCGTACAATTCTTTAGTAGTTTTAGTAAGTTTAAGAGCAAACTGGTTAGCAATACCGTCACCAACCCAAATTCCTCTCGAATTATTTACTGTATTTCTATACCAATCATCATACTCAATTTTCTTAAATTTGTCAACACTATCAGCAAGCAAGAAACAGAATTTACCTAAGTCTTTTCCAAGTTCAAACATCTTTCCAAATAACTTTTTATTATCTGGTGAAAGCTTAGCTTGGAACTTATCAATTCCACCAATTATACATACAGTAACTGGAACATTTTCAATGCTTTTCTTATCAAAATTATTATTTCTATAAACCTCTTCAACATCTTTAATATTGTTATAAAGTTCTGTAAATATAGCATCAATACCACTATTTACATACTTGCAATTTGTTAAATCAGCAGCATCAATTATTTCCTCAGTATCAATAGCCAAATAATTTATGCCATTTATTAAGTTAACTTCTTTAGCAATCTCATTTAATAATGGTTTAAGTGTAAGTATATCAAGCGTTGTAAGAATTGTATTATAATTTCTTAACATATCAATTGTGGAAATTTTAAGAGTTTTCTTTTCAACACCAATAGGAATCTTGTTAATTCCAGTAAACTCACTTTTAACAAAGTCAAAGGTAACTCTAGTAGGAAGAATTGGTACTGATTTTGCTTTAAAGCTAGTAGATTCTTTAAGTTTGTTACAAGTATCTCTTATAACATCATTAACATTACCTTCACTAACTATTGAAACAGTTTGGAATTCATAAATAGAACCTAAGTTAACAAGTCCACGCCCAACTATATCTGAAGGTTTAGTACCTCTCACATTACCAAGGATTGCAGAGTAATCATTTTCATCGTTAAGCTGAAGTGTAAGTTTAATTTTAAAGTTCTGTGCTAGACGATATCTTACCATATTGCTTGCACTAGTAGTAAGTAAGAAGAATACACCAAACTTAGTACCTTCACGTGTAAGTTGTAGTAAAACATCTTCATAACTATTGTAAACTTCTGTAAATGCTTCATAGTTGTTTATAATTACCACAATGTTAGGTACTGATGAACCGCTTTGTCTAACATATGTAGAAAAATCGCCACTATAATCAGCAAATAATTTCTTTCTTCTATCTATTTCTGTTCTAAGCATTTTAAATAAGTTGCTAATTTTTTCACTGTCATTTATGTAAAGTATATCTCCTACATGTGGAGCCTTTGAAAATACTCGTAATGATTCTGCACCAAATTCTAGTATGTAGAAATTTACTTCTTCTGGTGCATGTGTAGTAATTGAATCATAAATAATAGCATTAAGCATCTGTTCCTTACCACTACCAGCAGAACCATAAATAATAGCATTTCCATCACGAGAAAGTGGAAGTGTTAAAATACCTTGTCTTTGGTTAAATGGATCATCAAACTCACCTATTATTGGTTCAATAACAAAGTTAGTTGTTAAATAATTATATTTCGTTCTAAGTTTATCAAGTAATATAATAGCAGGAATTTTTTCAAGCCATAATTGTTTAATTTTAATATGTTCTTTCTCTGCTATATCAGAAAGATATTTAACAATATTAGTTAACTGTTCACCTTGAGCAGCAACACCATCTGTTTTAATTTCATCAGTTTCTTTTACAACTTCACCAATATTATTAACAAAGTTCATTGAAGTATCAATTTTCTTTTTAACTTTTTCCATAGGGAAATATGGAGCACCAGACCAAGCGCTTTGTCCAAGTCCAAAATACTCATTATAACCAACTTGTAAATAGAATCTACCAGTTTGTTTAATAAATGCAGCATCTGGTACTTTAAGCATATCATTACTGTCTGATTTGTCTTGAACTTTCAAGCAAACTCTAAAACGAGCATTTGACCAAATCTGATCATTTACAACACCACTAGGCTTTTGTGTTGCAAGAATTAAGTGAACACCTAAACTACGTCCAATACGAGCAGCACTTATTAACTGATCCATGAATTCTGGTTGTTGTACTTTAAGTTCAGCAAACTCATCGGAAATGATAAGTAAATGTGACACTGGTTCTTTAACAAGTCCTTCATGATAGAACTTTTGATATTTATAAATATCTATAGTACCTTCATTTAAAGCTTGTCTTGCTTCATTAAATATTGTTTGTCTTCTTCTAAGCTCACTTTGTATTGATACAAGAGATCTATTCATCTCTAATGTGTCAAGGTTTGTAATAGTACCAGCCAAGTGTGGAAGTTTAACACCTGTATCTTCATTTTTAAATGCTCCCGCAAGTCCTCCGCCTTTATAGTCTATTAAGATAAATGAAACATCATTTGGATGATAGTTAATTGCAAGTGACAATATATAAGTAATGATAAATTCTGATTTACCAGAACCAGTCATACCTGCTATAAGTCCATGAGGTCCATGTGCTTTTTCATGAATATCAAGTTTAAATAACATTCCGTTAGCATCAATACCAATAGGTGCTTGTAAAGTAGATGTTGGATTACTCATCTTCCAACGGAAAATAGCATTTAACTGATCAACTTTACCTACCCCATACATTTCAAGGAAATCAACCACATTTGGAAGTGCATAACTATCTTGAGCAAATTTAATAGGTATATTAGCAACTTTTTTGCAGCATGTAATAAAATTACCTTGTGTATAGTTGTCAATTCTAAATTCTTTTTGTTTATCAGAAGTAAGTTCACTCTCGAATACTGCACCATTTCTACCATTTATACTTAAGAATGTTGTACATTCATTAGGAAGTGTAGACAAGTTATCATTTATAACGATTACATTCATACCTATGTTTTTCTTTAACTTAAGTGCCTTACTAATTATTTGAACATTTTTAGCAATTTTATAATCATCAGTTATTATTATGTAATATGGAGGAAAGGACTTATAATCTTCTTTATCATGTTCCAATCTTGATTCAAGCACTCTTTCCAAATATAAAGAAAGTGCACACATTTCTTCATAATTGGTAGCAAAGAATCTCATCTGCCTATCATTACTCCATGTATGTGGAAGCATTTTAGCATATTCCCATTCTGGAGCACGTTTCTCATCTGTAAATATTACAAATTTAACATCTTCATAGCTATGGAAAGTAATAATTTGAAGAAGAAGCTGTTTCATAAATTCTCTAGTTTCATCTCTTCTACCAACCATACCTAATATATATTTCTCTGTTAAAGAAATACTAATTGGAACATCATTTAAATCTTTTGATTTATCAACAAGCGTATTAAGAATCTTTTTAAGATCATCTTCATCCATTGTAAAATGTTCTTCTGGATACTTAATATCAAGTTCCAAAGGTGTATCTCCCATACCAAGTCTCAATGATAAAAAGTCTGAGTGATCAACTTTTCTTTCCCATAACTGTCTATTCTTAGTAAGAACTATTTTTTCACATTCTTCTAATGTGATATAGTTTTCAATAAGAATTTGTTTTTGCTTTTTCATTATCAAGTCAATTTCGTTTCTCTTACCATCAATATAGGCACCATATTTTTCTTGACGTTCTTTTTCATATTTAATTTTTTGTTTCTTTTGGTATCTTTTAGTAAGTAATGGCCATAAAAACATACTTGCCATCATACCAAATGCCATTATCAAAGATGGTAAACATTGTTGCCATGTTCTTTGACCTGATGAAATAATATCTATTGTGTTATACAAACTTACCATTGAACTCATACCAGTTGTCATCATTGGTCCAATTGTATAAATAAATGGTGTTTCATCTTGTTTTTCTTTACCAGGTGGAGGGTCAATTACCATTTGTTCTTTTTCGATTATTGTTCTAAATCTTGGTGATCTAAAGAAATAATCATTTTCTTCAAATACTTCAAGTTCTGCATTTTTTTCTTCATCAACTGGTTCAATAACAACATTTGGTTTTTGATGTATAGTAAAAATATCACTACTATATTTAACTCTTCCAAAAGGATTGTTGGTTATAATCATATTACCAAGCACAATCATTTTAAGTCCTGTTATGAAGATTATATCTCCATGTTTTAAATTTTTTGTACCTACAAGTCTTTCATTATTTACATAAGTACCAAAGCTACTATTCATATCAGTAATTTGCCATGAACCATTATTATATATAAGTCTTGCATGTTCATTTGAAACAGTAGGTAAATTATAAATAACTTTACAAAGCGCGCTTTTACCTATCAATATATCAGCTTGATTTCTAACTTCAATTTGAATATTATCAGGATCATACACAGGAGAACAATAAAGAAGTGCTATTTCTTCTTTTTCTATTTGTACATAATGAAAACTAAAATCGCGTAAAACAACTTCCCCTATTATTCTATCTTCCTCAATAACTTTATTATAGTTATTGCTTTTTAAAACCCAACTGCCATCACGTTCTTCTATTGATACAAGTTTTCTCTCATTGCCATTTTTATCTGTATCGCAAACCCAATAAGTACCATTAACAGCAAGTGGCAATGTAACAGAATAAATCTTATCTTTTTTAATTAATGAAACTAACATCCATTCACCAGCTTCCATTTCCTATCGATATTTTCAATAACGAATCTATCAACCGACCCCTAGTCTATAATAATGTTATCATTTTTAAGTTTATTTGGCAATAATAATACCCAAGAAAAAGAAAAAAACTACAGGTATTTTACCGGTAGTTATCTAACTTTCTTCTCAATGAGTTCCAATGTTCTTTTTGGATTCTCAATAAGCTTAACATAAATATCTATATGTTTTCTAAGCTCTTTTATAAGTTCTATTTCTTCTTTAGACATCTTGATGCCATACTCTATATCATCATCACTTGTAACATATACATCATGACCTATAAGATAATCTATATTTACTTTAAAAAGATTAGAAATATCAATAATTGTATCTAGTGATGGTATCCTAGTTCCTTTCTCATAACAACAAATACTGACTTTAGTGACATTTATGCTATCGCCTAATTCTTTCTGTGTCATTCCGAACTTTTTTCTCAGTTCTCTTAACCTCTTTCCAAACAAAACCATGTAATATCACCACTTTCAGAATAAATACATTATATTTAATCAAAGGCTCTATTTGGGTGAAGTTAACTAAATAGAAACTCCTATTTTTTATCTTTGCTTGTAGATGATAAGAAAGTTACTCTTTCTGCGACTACTTCTACATAATACTTTTTTTCATTCTCATCTTTCTCAACTACCCTTGTTTGAAGTCTACCCTTGATACCAACAATATCTCCTTTTTTGCAATATTCACTAGTAGACTTGGCAACTGAATCCCAGAGAACACAGTTTATAAAATCTGTTTCATATTCGCCATTCATGTTTTTGAAATTACGGGGAACTGCAATTGTAATGTTAGATATTTTTTTATGAGATTCAGTTTCAACAAGTTCAGGATCTTTTACCAGCCTCCCAACTAATACTATTTGATTTAAAATGTTAATTCCTCCTTTCGTTTGAATACTCTAACATATTAAAAAGACGTGAACAAACAAGAGAAATTAAATTTTATACGCAAAAAAAGAAGCATTTCTTTATTAGAATTATGCTTCTTTTTTAATTTTTTATTCATATTTGTATAACTTATAAGTTTTTTTTCAAAAGTTGGTTAAGTTCCACCGCATACTCCATAGGAAGTTCTTCTCTAAACTTTTCTATAAAGCCAAGCACAATAAGTTCAGTGGCTTTTTCCATAGTAAGCCCTCTTGACATTAAGTAAAATAAGCTTTCTTCGTTTACTCTAGATACAGTAGCTTCATGTTCAATATTGCTCGATACATTTCGACATACATTTGTAGGATACGCATCGCTTTTAGAGGCACTATCAAGTATTAAGGAATCACACTTTACAATAGCCTTACTATTAACAGCAGATTCCTTTATATCAACTTTTCCTCTATATGTTGCATTACCACCAAGTCTAGATATACTCTTAGAAATTATATTACTAGTTGTATTTTTACCAATATGAATCATTCTAGCACCACTATCTTGTTGTTGATCTTTTGTAGCAACACTTATTGTGATACATGTTCCAGATGAATTATCACCTTTTAAAATACATGCAGGGTACTTCATAGTAGCACGGCTTCCAATGTTACCATCAATCCATTCCATAGTACCATTTTCTTCAACAAGTGCTCTCTTTGTTACTAAATTCAAAACATTAACAGCCCAGTTTTGAATTGTTGTATAACGACAACTACTATTTTTACCAACATAGATTTCCACAACAGCAGCATGCAAACTCGAATCACTATAAGTAGGAGCTGTACATCCTTCAACATAATGCAAATGACTATTATCATCAACAATTATCAAAGTTCTTTCAAATTGCCCCATTCCACGTGAATTGATTCTGAAATAACTCTGAAGTGGTCTATCAAGTGTTGTATTAGGAGGTATGTAAATAAAACTACCACCAGAGAATACTGCACTATTAAGAGCTGCAAACTTGTTATCAGTTGGTTTAACAATTTTTGAAAAATATTTTTTCACAAGGTCAGGATATTTCTTCATTGCCATTTCTATTGACGTAAAAATTACATTCTTTTTAACAAGTTCCTCTAACATGTTATGATATATAACTTCACTTTCATATTGAACACCAATACCATCCAAATATTTTTCACTATCAACTACACCAAGTTTTTCAAATTCAGCTTTTACATTTTTATTTATACAACTCCAATTACTATTTAACTTGTTATCCTCATTTTTATAATAGATAACTTTATCAAAATCAAGTTCATAACTAGGTCCATAATTAGGCATATCTAGTTCTTTAAATATTTTATAACTATTAAGTCTATAATCTAGAACCCACTGTTCTTCATGTTTTATCTCTGATATTTTTTTAATATTTTCTTCATTTAGTCCTACAATTTCCATAAAGAACATCAAGCCCCTTTCTATTTTTCTTTATTTTCTAATATCTTTTTAGCAGCATTCATTGGAAGAAGTGCACATCTTTTTCTACTTGGTTGTTTATATACTTCATTATATATATTTAATTCACCAAGAAGTTTTTCATCATAAGGAAGTTCATTTATCATTCTCTCATAATTCTCAATAATCTCTTCTGCTTCTTCTTTTGTTTTTCCTTTTAATTCTTTAGTCATAACAGAGGATGCTGATGTACAAATAGCACAAGCTTCTCCATCAAACTTCACATCTTCTATCACACCATTTTCTTCTTTTAAAGCAACTGTTATGTTATCGACACATGACTCATTTCTAGAGTTCATTTTCGTATAACTATCATCATTTGGTAATCCTCTATTAGCAGGATTATTATAATTGTCTAACATAATGTCCCTTTTTAACTTACTATCCATTTTTATTCTCCTTTACTTATACAAGTGTATCTAAAATTTTATCTTGATCTTTAAGTGCATCTACAAGTACATCTATATCATGTTTAGTGTTATAAAAATACAAACTTGCTCTACAAGTATTTGTATCACAAATAACTTCCTCCAACATTTTAGCGCAATGATTACCTGCCCTTATACATATTTTAAACTGATTTAAATAAATAGCAACATCTTGGCTAAAGTATTTTCCAACATTGAAAAGTAAAACACCACTTTCTACATTTTTATTATAAATCTTAATGTTAGGAACTTCTTCCATTCTACTTATTAAATACTTTTTAAGTTCTCTTTCATAATCATGTATTTTGTCCATACCAATATTTTCAAGATAATCAATGGCACTTCCAAGTCCTATTACACCAGCAATATTTCTAGTACCCGCTTCAAGTCTAAAAGGAAGTTCTTTCAAAGTATATTCCCCATCACTAGAAAAGGCAATGTTCATTCCACCACCATATTCCATTGGTACAAGTTGTTCAAGAAGTTCTTCCTTCCCATATAATACACCAACTCCTGTTGGCCCTAGCATTTTATGTGCTGAAAATCCCATAAAACTTATATTATATTTTTTTACATCCATTTTTATGTGACCAATACTTTGTGTTGCATCAAGTACAAATAATATGTTTTTTTCTTTACATATATTACCTACCTTTTCAATATCTCTTATATCACCAATAGCATTAGTAATATGTGCTAAAGATATTACTTTAGTCTTAGGAGTAATCTCATTTTCTATACTTTCCACACTAAGTTCATAATTATCGTTTAATTTTGCATACTTTATTTTAAAACCTATCTTTTTACTTAATGCTACCCAAGGCAAAATATTTGAAGCATGTTCACCTTTATTAAGTATTACCTCATCATCTTCTTTTAAAAATCCTGACATAAAACCAAACACTATCATATTAAATGATTCAGTTGAACCTTTAGTAAAAATAACTTCATTAACACTATCAGCATTTATGAATTTTCTAACCTTTTCTCTTGCGCCTTCATATTCATTATCAACTTTCAAGCTATTATCATAGTCGCCTCTATGAGCATTGGCAGTATATTTTGTATAATAATCTACAACAGAGTTAACTACTACGTTTGGTTTCATCGTAGTAGCGGCATTATCTAAATAAATAAGTCCATCTTTAAAAATTTCAAAATCTTCTCTATTCAAATTATCACCTCCTGTCAGTTAAATATTTTCTATCATTGATTCAAACACTGATTTTTCTTTCTCATCTAAATTCATATTGTTTAAAAGGAATGCTTTCATTAAAAGTATATCACAAGTTTTCTCGTCAATACCACGTGTCATCATATAAAATTTACTATCTAAATCAAATGAACCAATGTAAGCTGAATGACTTGCTTCTATATCATCATTATCCACAATTAAGTTAGGTAGAATAAAACTTTTTCCACTGTTTAAGTTGATAATTTTATTGTCTTGTTTAAAAGTTGTTTTGGCGCTATCTTTTTTCACAACACCATCTACAATAAATTTAAATGTATTATCTTTAACATTTATCGCATGATTTCTAATCTTACTTTCACATTTTGGAACATTATGGTTAATTACTTCTCTAAATTCATTATCTTTGTAATTGATAATGCTGGTATTGAATGTGACAGATGAACCTTCACCATTCAAATTAAGTGTTATATCATCACTACTATCAATTGACAATTTATTTACAAAAACTTTACATTTTTGATTAACTGCATATTCTATAATATTTTTTGTATTCTGGCTTTTATCAAAAACTCGCAAGCAAACTCCTGGCATAAGTTCTATCTTGATATTTCTTGACACATCTATAAGATTGATTTCTATATCAGCATCTTCATCTATCAAAATGTGCTTGTTAACAACATCGTTATCTATTACTAATTTATTCATAAACTTTATTCTCACTTATATTAAATGTATCAGAATAACCATTTTTTTCTATTTCTAAAGCAAAATTATAGTCACCTGTCTTAACTATTTTACCACCAACCATCATATGTACATATTTAGGTTTAATATACTCCAAAATTCTAGGATAATGAGTAATTATCAAAACCATTGTGTCAGGGTTTCTTTCTAAATAAGAATTGATAGCAACACACACACTACGTAAGCTGTCAACATCAAGCCCAGAATCAATTTCATCAAGTATGATAAACTTTGGCTCTAAAAGTTCCATTTGTAATATTTCGTTTTTCTTTCTTTCGCCACCACTTGCACCAACATTTATTGCCCTATGAATCATATCTTCATTCATATCAAGTTCTTTTACTTTTTGATCTAAAACTTTAATAAATTCATAAAGGCTAATAGGTGTATCTCTTCTTTCATTAAGAGCTGTTTTTAAAAACTCGCT
Source organism: uncultured Bacilli bacterium (assembly GCA_934100165.1). Taxonomy (GTDB): domain Bacteria; phylum Bacillota_I; class Bacilli_A; order RF39; family UBA660; genus RUG13868. Next base: position 49,880 of record CAKOPN010000002.1, on the reverse strand, counting down.
ATTTTGAACTCCTTCAATACTAATTGGATTCTGCATAGATAAGAATATACCTTTTCTAGCTCTTTCATCAGTTTCAAGGTTATTTATACTTTCACCATCAAATATAATATTACCAGATTCAACTTCATAACTTTTACTTCCCATTATAACTTTTGAAAGTGTTGATTTTCCTGTTCCATTTGGTCCCATTATTGCATGAATTTCACCAGGTTTAATATCTATATTAAAGTCATTTAATATCTTTTTATCGCCAACTTTTACATTTAGGTTTTCTACTTTAAACATGAAACCACCTCACCTAGGTGTTATTATACCACAAAAATATGAATAAATTATCAATTTAGTAAAAAAGTTTGTATAAAAAACAGACAGAAAAAACAAAATAATAATGATATTGCTGAATTCACCCGAAAATGCTTTAAGCATTTTCATTTTTTTGGTAAAATATTTATTGAAAGGATGTTAATAATTATGGAAAATTGTATTTTTTGTAAAATAATAAAAGGTGAAATTCCTAGCATGACAATATATGAAGATGATGTTGTTAAGGTATTCTTAGATATAAATCCTACTACAAATGGTGATACTTTAATTGTACCAAAGAAACACATAGAAAATATGTTAGACCTTGACGATAAAACATTATCTCATATACATAAAATTAGTAAAGAAATTTATAATGTATTAAAAGAAAAGCTAAATATTGACGGACTAACTCTTGTACAAAATAATTTTTATGGGCAAGAAATAAAACATTATCATGTACATCTAATACCAAGATATAAAAATGATGACGTTAAACAGTTATCAAATAAAGAAATACTAAAAGAAGTAAAAGAAGTATTTAACCAAATAAAAGATTGAATACTTCTTTTTGTTTTTATATTTTTTTCCTTTAAAGGCATATTGGCTTAGAAATATTTTCCTTTTTAAGTTTCTTTGCTAAAACATAATCGAGTGCAATATTCTCAGCTTCTGCAAGTGCTTCATTATATGGCTCTTTAACACTGTAACATTCAGAGATTGGAGGAAGTCCCTTAATCCTTCTGCATTCAGCAACAGAAGCAACACCAAGCAAGTTGTCAAAATAAGAATAATTAGCTTCTTTAAGCTCATCCATAGTCTCATCGGAAACTTTTTCCTTGTCTATCATCGATTCAAGTTCTGCTTTTTCCTCTTTTTCTATTTTGTCATCAAATGATTTACAAAGTTGAACCATAGTTAATTCGAAAGGGAAATGGCACATAAACTCCAATGCTTTTTGATCAATATTAAGACTTGAATCCACTTCTTTTATAGCATCCATACCATAAGCCAAAAATAGTCTAGTCAAATAATCAACAGAAATTACACTCTGAAACTTTTTAAGCAAATCTTTTTTCTCATCAAATTCAATTTCCCTATTATTCAAATAGTAATCAACCATATCCAAATAAATAATACGGCTTATATCTCCAAGCATAGAGCCATCTATTGCTACAACATCTTCTTGGTTAGACTCTTTAATGTCTTTTACATAATGAAAAATATGAACTAAATATTCAAAAAAAGTAACGTATTCCCCATATTTTTCTTCAAACACATTTTTTTGCTCTTCACTATCTATACTTTCACTATTATCACAATTTACAATATCCATAATATATTTATTTGATTGTGCAAAAAGTTCTTTGTATTTATCAAGGTACATACTAAGAAAAGCATTATCATGGTCATAATATGCTCTAATTATTTTTTCACCAAGAATTTTTTCTTTTCTGACACTTGCAATTCCCTTATCATATACATCATATATTTCCATACCATTACCCCACAAAATCTACAAAAGTGTTAATTTACTTTAACCAAAGATTTAGCTTTTTCTTTTTGCAAACTATTAGCATATTCAGTTGCTATATCACCGGCATTTTTCATTTTTTCATCTTTAGATTCAAGAAATTCTTTTGTATCAATACCATTTCTTCTTCTTTCTTCTATAGCAGAAGCTATCAAAAGTGTCCCAAACAATGAAGGATCTTTTTCACCATCTTCAATCATCATATCAGTATATAACAATGAAATTTTCTTGTTATCAACAAAAGCTGGAACAGACATAGTAGTATGCATAATTGCACCAATATCATCACCTGCTAAATAACATCTAACAGAGTCACTGTTAGTAAAGAACTCTGTAAGTGAATCTAAAAGTTTATTTTTATCATTTTCTGAAACATTATTTTCTTTTAAATATTTAACTGCCATCTCAAGTAAAATCATATCATGTTCACATTTTACAGAATGAACAGCATTATTTACTGCAAGTTCTCTAACACTTAATCCTCCAAATTCTCTTGCATACGCATCTTTAACCATTTCTCTTAAGAAATAAGTATCATTTTGATCTAAATCATAATCAACAAATTCACTATTTAAAGTAAGTGAGTCTGCAAGATCATTTACAAGAGTTTCATTCTTTGCAAAGACACAATTATAAACATCTTGATATATGCCTACATTAGCATTTTTATCACTGACCATTTTTTCTAAAATCTTTCTTCTAAGTATCTTTTCCTTTTCTATACCAGAATTAAGTAATTTATATTTATCATTTATATTGTTCATATCATTATCTCCTTTAGGTGATCTATATTCTAGCACAGTAAAGATTTATTTACAAGGCATTAAAAAAGCAAGACTTGCATCTTGCTAATATGAAATAAATCCACCTACAATAATTGCTAACAATATGTAGATTACTATTATAACAACATAACCGTTATTACTTCTTTGACAATTGTTTTGAGAATTCTGCAAGGTTAATTCACCTCCTTATATATAGGCACCTAGAATTATTACTAGTAAAATGAATAGTACTAAAACAATAGCAGATGATGAAACACAATTACCCATAATTTAGCCCTCCTTTTTTTATTACTCACCTTATTTTATGGAATAACTGAAAAAAGGTTCGTGACAATTGTGAAATTTTTCTAAAACAATTGTTAATTTTTACAATATTTGTTATTATAGTATTGTTACTTTTGAAAGGAGAACAGTATGAAAAAGTTAGTAGTAAGTATGTTATTAGTGTTAATGCTTGTAACTGGTTGTGGAAAAGTACCTAAACTTGAAAATGGACAAGAAGCTGTAATAAGTCTTGATAATGGTGCAATTTCAGTAGATGATCTATATGAAGAAATGAAAGATAGATATGCTCTTAGTGTTTTAATTGACATGATGGACAGAAAAATTTTAAATGATAAATACGAATCAACAGATGAAGAAAAAACTTATATTGAAAATGCATTAACTCAAGCTCAAACTTATTATAATTATTACTATTATCAACAATACTCAACATTTGAAAGCTTTATTCAATCAAATTATGGTGTTTCTACTACTGATGAATTAAAAGATGTTTTCGCATTAGATTATAAAAGAAAACAAGCTATAAATGATTATGTAAAAGAAACAGTAACTGAAAGTGAAATAAATGATTATTACAAAGATAAAACTGTTGGTAATATAAAAGCAAGTCATATTCTAATAACAGCAGATTACAAAGATGGTGCTACAGACGAAGAAAAGAAAGAAGCTGAAAACAAAGCACTTGAAACAGCAAAAGAAGTTATCACTAAATTAAATAATGGTGAAGATTTTGCTACATTAGCAAAAGAATATTCTAAAGATGGAAGCGCTGATAAAGGTGGAGATGTTGGAGAATTTAACCGTGGTGACATGGCTGATGAATTCTTCGAAGCAGCATTAAAACTTAATGTTGGGGAATATACAAAAGAACCAGTAAAAACTCAATATGGATATCATATAATTTTAAAAACTGAACAAAAAGAAAAACCAGCATTAGAAAGTGTTAAAGATGAAATTATAGAAACACTTGCAGAAGAAAAGTTAAATGCAAATTCTAAGTTAAGTTATAAAGCTTTAATCAAAACAAGAGAAAAAGCTGGAATGACAATTGAAGACAAAGAACTTAAAAAACAATACGAAAATTATGTATATAATGTAACTAAATAAAACTCCATTAAAGGAGTTTTTTTCTAGTCAAATGAATTATTTGTAAAACCTAAAGCATACATTTTTTGCTTAACTTTATACTCTAGCTCACTTCCAGAATATTTTCTTGAAAGTCTTTTATATACTTTATCATACTCTTTTTTGTATATGTCTTTATCTGAGTTAAATGAAAGAGTATTTAAAACTGATAGTATAAGTGATCTATCGTATCCTAGAGTACACAAATAATTAACCATTTTATTTTTTAATACTTGCGTACTTTTATTTCTATTAGTAGCAATCATTTTGGTTGCTACTTTTTTTATTCTTTCGGAACATAGTGAATCTGTAAACTTAATAAGTTTGTTATCTATAATATTTTCACTTATTCCCTCTTCTAACAACATTTTTTTAACTTTATATGGTCCATCAAGACTTAGCAAAATTTTATCATTTATAAATGACTCAGCAAAAAAATCATCATTTATATACTTTTGCTTTTCTAAAAGTGAAACAGTTTTATCAATAATATCTTTGTCAACATTTTTATCGCTTAAATATTTTATAATTTCTTTTCTACTTCTTTGTCTAACTGTTATATATTTAATAGCTAGAGAATATGCTATATAATTAAGGTTTTCTGCAAGAATCTTTTCTTTGTCTTCATCACTAATTTTTTTTGTAAGTAATAAATCATATTTTAAAATCAAATCTTCATGTACAACTAGCACATCACCATCTTCTAGAAATATACTGTACATACCATTTTTCTTTTTAACAAATTTATTTATATTCAAAAATTAAAACCTCCTTCTATAAGAAAAAGACGTCTTATTCCGTCTCATTTTTTCTTACTTTTATATATCCTTCTGCTACTTCTTCAAGTGCTCTACCTATATTCTTTTTGGATACATATTTGTTGATAGGCATTTGAAAGTGTCCAGTTAAAGTCATCTCCTTGCTTCTTCTAGCAGCAATATGAACAAGTTCATATTTTGAATCCACAATATTTAAAAGTTTATCGATTGATGGATATATCACTCTATCACCTTCCCTATTTAAAGAATACACTATAAGAGTTGTCACTTCAACAGTTTAGACAAAACTTTACAATAAGCAACTGTCAAGTTATTTTAGGTATTCTTTTAATACCTCTATAGTATCTTTTACCGGATTTTTCCTAGTTGCAGTTGCAAGTGATTCCTCCAAAATAGATATAATATCACTTTTTGGAATATAAACAAGCTTAAATTCACCATTTTTCTCATCATCAGTTAAATAAACATTTCCAAGATCTGGGACAAAATCATTTTTTATTACATAATAATTGGTAATATATAATGATAAATCCCCTACATTAGGATAGTCTTTATTAAAATATCTTATACTCATAAAAAGTTTAGTATCATCAAGTGGTAAAGAAGAACCTGTTTCTTCTAAAATCTCTCTTTCTAAACATTCTTTATCAGTTTCCTCATCTTCAACATGCCCACCAGTAAAAAAGTAATTATTATGACAAAAGCATGTTAATATTTCCCCTTTTGTATTTTCTATCAAAATTTTTGCACGTCTTACTACATTATTAACATCTTCTAATAATATATTATTGGAATTATATACAATTTCCTTAACTTTTTCAGTTAAAAGTTTTATTCCTATAGCTAAAACTCCATATTTTGTTTGCTCTTCCTTTGAATAATAAAGTTCCATATCAGAAGGTTTAGCATCTTCATCCAAACCATAACCCATAGAAACCTTATCATAATGTTTATAAAGTTCCTCAAAACTGTCATAAGTATCCAAAGACACAACTGAAGTTTCTATTCTATCATGAGTAATTCTATTTTCAAACTCAATAATATCTCCAACTTTAATATTTCTTCTTTTCTCATCGTTTAATCTAAGTTCAAATGTTTTTGTACCGTTTGCAATAAGCTCAAATGGCTCATTATGTAATCTCATTTTATGAATCATACATATACCTCCTCAAACAATTAAATACTTCTATCATTTTCGTAATTAGTAATAATTACTTCTTCTACTTTACCTCTTTTTTTACCATTAGCATTTATACTTCTTTTAGCTTCAATTAAATGCATATGATAATCTTTATATAATTCATTAACTAAAGATGTATTATGATTAGAAAGCATAACATATACACCTTTAGCATCAAGTTCTTTAAAAACTTTTGCTAGTCTTCTCTGTTCTTCTTTACCAAAGCCATCTTCTGTATAACTATTAAATGTAGATGTATCAGAATCATATGGCGGATCAAAATATACAAAATCACCTTTTTTAGCACTTTTTACAGCATCCTCAAAATCCACACAAAGTATTTTTATATCATTCATAGTTAAATAATTACTAACAGTTATTAAGTTTCCACCATCATAGGTATTAACTTTTAACTTTTTACCAAATGGCACATTAAATTCATTTTTACTATTAACTCTATATAACCCATTAAAACATGCTTTATTTAAATATATAGTACGTGCTGCTTTAGTATAACAAGAAAGTCTATTATAAGAATTTTTATTTCTATCTTTATTTCTAATGTCATAATAAAATGCTTCAGAATGTTCCGTTTCATAATGATTTAAAACACCACACATCTTTTTAAATTTTTCTTCATCACACAAACATTCATAAACATTCATAAGTTCTTCGTTAGAATCATTTATAACAGCCTTTTTAGGAGAAAGTTCGAATAAAAGTGCTCCCCCTCCAATAAATGGTTCATAATATGTATCAAACTCATCTGGAACATATTTTTTCAATTTATCAATTATTTGTCTTTTTCCACCGGCCCATTTAACAAATGGTTTTCCTTTAATCATGTAAAACTCCTCCCATGTAAAATACTACTGTAATTATAACATATATACAAAAATTAGCAAAACAAAAAGGCCTCAGAATAGAAGCCTTTAAAATACTATATATGTTATCTATATTGGCAGCATGAACCGCATTGAATATTTGTGCAAGTATTTTCTTCACAGCATGAATAACTAGGTCTATATGTATGACGATAAACATGATTGTTAATAATTTTTGTTCTTATTGGGCAAACATGTGGAACTTCATGCATAATAGTTCTGTTTACTATTCTCTCTTGCATTGGTTCGATTATTGGCTGACCAACTCCACCTTGCATTACTGTATTTGGTTGTGATGCTACATTCATTTGACTACTTGTCATATTAACATCAATATCCATATTTATAGGACCATCACCAGTAAAATTTTGATTAAATTCATTTTGTCTTTGACATCCACGATTAAACACTTTTATTATTCCTCCTATCTAGTCTATCATATGAAGATATAGCTAAATAGGTATATTTTATTGGCCTAATTTATTTAATAGATTTGCCATATTGCTTTTTTAATTTCAAATAACATTTTCCACAAACGCTCTCATACTCAACAGTTTCTTGATTATCTATTTCAACTTGTTTACCAACAAAAGTTGGAACATTATTAACAAGTCTCAAATTATGAGTAGCTTTACTACCACATTTGCAAATAGTCTTAAGTTCTTTTATATCATCAGCAAGTTCTAAAAGTCTAGTAGCACCTTCAAATCCTTTACTTTGAAAGTCTGTCCTTAATCCATAACATAAAACAGGAACATCATATTCCTTTGTAATTGCATATAACTCATCAACTTGTTTTCTAGTTAAAAATTCAGCTTCATCTACTAATATTGCATTTGGAACATCTTTCATTTCATTAACAATTCTACCTGACTTTGTTAAAAGAATATCAACTTTTCTTTCTATTCCTAATCTGCTAGAAACTCTATCTTCAGCCTTTGTGTCAATAGCAGGTTTAATTATTAGAACTTTCATACCTTGTTGTTCATAATTGTGTGCTACTTGCAAAAGTGCAGTTGATTTTCCACTATTCATAGCACCATAATTAAAATAAAGTTTTGACATAATATTTACCTCTTACCTTCCATATAACACTATTATATATTTTTTAGAGGTAAAGAAAAAGTACCAAATGGTACCAATTATTTTTTTTGCTGATTTTTGTAGTAATCGTAAAGTTCTTTAAATCTTTGAAAATGAACAACCTCACGTTGTCTTAACCATAGAAGTGGTCCAATAACATCTGGATCATCTGTTAAGTCAATTAAATGCTCATAAACAGCTCTTGCTTTTTGTTCTGCTGCCATGTCCTCAGATAAGTCTGCTAAAGGATCACCAGTTGTAGCAAAATAGCTAACTGTAAAAGGAACACCTCTGGCATCTGTTGGATATACAGCTCTTTCATGTTCAGCATAATGACCATCAAGTCCAGCATTTCTTATTTCTTCTATCGTAGCACCTTTCATAAGTTGATATATCATAGTAGAAAGCATTTCTACATGTCCCAACTCTTCAGTACCTATATCGGTAAGAAGTGCCTTACCTCTATCATCAGGCATAGTATATCTTTGATTTAAATATCTTAAAGCTGCAGCAAGTTCACCTGCTGAACCCCCATATTGTGTAACTAGATATTTTGCCATTCTCAAATCTTTTTTAGTTATATTTATCGGATATTCAAGTTTTTTCTGATATTGCCACATACTTAATTAGCACTCCTTTCCCAAGGCCATGTTTGATCTACCCAGCCAAATGGAACACTATTTAAAGATGTACTGTTAACATTTAATGCCCCATATCTATTTTCATATTGATTTAATAAATCATTATATGTATTTCTGTAAGCTACAAATTGTCTCATTATATTTGCATCATTTGGATAAACATCCAAATATAAATTTAATTCATGCATAGCAAACTGTATTTGATTAAGGTTTAGTAAAGCTTCTTCACGTTCACTGCTTGGTGCAAGTGACATTGGTCGATAACTTTTGTATTGGTCATATAAGTTTCTAAATAAGTTACCTTTAACATATCCTTCATACGGTCCATAAAGCATCACATTAGAATTTGAACCATTATTTAAATTATTGTTAGCATTGTTTTGGCTATTACTATTAGTCATATTATTCATGTTATTTGAGTTACTATTTGTACCACTATTCATAAGACCACTTCCCACATTATTCATGTTACTATTTCCATTCATCATAGCACTTTGCATTGCACTATTCATATTGCTTTCTGACATATCATTTAAAAATCTTTCGTTGAAAGCGTCAAAATAATTGTAATTATTCATAAATCCTCCTCAGTTTAATTTATGTGTATTTTAGCCTAGTGAATGGGTAAAAGTCCATTTATAATAAAAAAGGCTTGTTTTTTTTAATCTTTTTTGATAGAATAAGGTAGTCAATTAGAGATGGCGGAATTGGTGAAGCGGTTAACACGCCGGATTGTGGCTCCGGTATGCAAGGGTTCGATCCCCTTATTTCGCCCCATTATAAAAAACAATCACACATATTTGTGTGATTTTTTTGTAGAAAAATTAGTTTTACTGTTTAGATTCAATAACTTTTTCTAAGAATATCTTTTTCTCGAATCCACCACGTTTATTTCTTTTTCCGTTAGCAAGTTCAATAATATCTTCTAAAATTTTACCAGATAACAAAGCTAGTGATTTAATTACTTCAATCATATCAGCAAGTTCAAAAAGTCTATCTTCACCAGAGGATTCAATAACTTCCTTATACTCCTCATAAAGTTTCTTTTCCAGTTCAAGCTTGTATTCATCATCATTAAGTATCCTTGTTACAGGGGTTTCATTCTTTCCTTCAATTATCTCTGGTATCTTATCTCTAACCAACTTATTATATACTCTCTCCATATTTTACCTCCAATATTATTATATCTTAATTACATTTTTTTTGAAAGATTATATTTATAGTCTAAATTAAATGTTATAATAAATAAAGAAAGCAAAAAAAGGAGGCTTTATGAACAAAAAAGAAGTACTTAAAAATTATAATATTAGTGAAGCCACCTTGAGAAATTGGAAAAAACTCGGATACATTAAAGATAATGACAAAATCACTATTAAAGAAATAGAAAAAATTATAAGTAAAAAGGATAATACAAGGCGAAACAAAAAAAATAGTAACGAACATATCATACCAGAAAGTTATTTAGGCAATAATAAAGCTATCAACTATGTAAAAAATATACTTATTTTAAAAGATAAATACAATATAACAAATAACGAAATTTTAATAGAAACAATTATTCAAAAATTGAAAAATAAAAAAATACCAGAAGAAATTAAAAAAATTTTAGGTAATGGTTCAAGCAATGTAAACTTCATTAGAGAATTTCAAAAACTTAAAATATCATATAATAAAAAAGATGATATTCTAGGATTATTATACATGTCACTATTATCTGTTGGCAAAAAAGATACACAAGGAATTTTCTATACACCGCATAAAGTTGTGCATGACATGGTAAAAAAATTAAAAATAGAAGAAAATCAAAAAATACTAGATCCTGGTTGTGGAAGTGGAAACTTTCTAATAGAAATATATAAAAAATTAAAGAGTAAAAAGATTCCAGCTAAAGATATCGTATCTTTTTTATACGGATATGATATAGATGAAATTGCAGTGTTAATTGCAAAAATCAATATTTACTGTTTAGATGAAGAAATTAAATATGAAGATATAAATATCTTTAATAAAAACTTCCTTGAAAATAACAAGGATGAATACTTTGATATAATTATAGGAAATCCACCTTGGGGAATAAAATATAAAAAAGATGAAAAAGAAAAATTAAAAAAATTATATGGCGAATTTTTCTCTAGACAAGACTCTTTTACACAATTTATTTTAAAATCATTTGAAGTTTTAAAAAATAATGGAACTTTATACTTTGTACTACCTTCTAGTTTATTAAATATTAAAGTACATGAACACATACGAAAGTTTTTATTAAATTACAATATAAATTGCATAGAAAATATAGGAAGACAGTTTAACGAAATAACAACAGAAGTTATTTTATTAAAAGTAAGCAAGAATAGAAATAAAGAAAAGTGCTTATACAACAATGAAAAAATTAACCAAAATATATTCTTAAAAAATCCTTCATTTAATTTTCTATTACCATCAAAAATACCACAAAACATTATAAAGAAAGTTAAAAAATTTAAGCACTTTCACTTAAATGATAAAAATTCAAACTTTTCATTAGGAATTGTAACCGGTAATAATAAAAAAATGATTTTAAATAAGAAAGTAAAAAATGCCGAACCAATTATAAGTGGAAAAGATTTGACTAAATACAACTTTAACTACGCAAATATAAATCAATACATTGTATTTGAAAAAGAAAAATTTCAACAAGTAGCTAAAATAGAAAATTATAGATTACCAAAAATAATCTACAAATTTATTAGTAAGAAGCTATGTTTTTCTGTAGAAGAAAATGGATTATTAACTCTTAATAGTGCCAATATAATAAATATTAAAAAAGAAAATATATATTATATATCTGCTATATTAAACTCAAGAATAACTGAACTTTTCTTTGATGAAATTTATAATACACACAAAGTTCTTAAAAATCATATTCAATCATTTTATATATTTAAATTTAATAATAATGATATAGAAAAAATTATCAAATTATCAAAAGAACATGTTGGAAACGAATATGATGAAAATATTGAAAACATTATTTATACAAATTTAAAACTAACAAAAGAAGAAATTGAATATTTAAGAAAAAAATATTAACCTACTTGAGGTTAATTTTTTTCAAATAAATTAAATAATTCTTCATAACTAAGTTCTTTATACAAAAAGTTTTTCTTATGGAACTCATAAACAGTATTCTTTATATGAAACTGATACTCAGTTCCTCCTTTATGCTGAATAGAATAACCAGGCATATTTACAACATCATCACTTTTGGCTCTAAATATCATAATTTTGTCATTAAAGAAAATTCCATAATACAAATAGTCAAACTCATCATGTTTTATTTGCTGGATATTACAGTCATAAACATATTTAGTTGCATCTTCTTCCAACAAAATATTAGCATCCGTAGTAGCCTCAATACATAAATTGATTGCATTATGTTCATTAAGTGGTTCAGACTTTTTCTTAGCTCTAGAAAATTTAACTTCCACTTTTTTGCCATCCGGTGTTAATAAATCATAATATTTTGCATCTGCAGAATGAAAGTGCTCAAGTTTTTTTACCATAAGTTGAGCAAGTTCACCAAAATTAGTATTTAATAAAAATATGCCTTTTTTAAAATTTTCCATTTTATTATTCATAAATTACACACTCCTATTTAATATATTTTTTCGTAAATGAATCTACCTTAGAAAAATATGTATTTGGATCAACATTCATTGATTTCATATGTTTTGCACCATCTATTATAAGTTTTTCTTTTTTGCCAGGGTAGTTTTTATACATTACATCAAGATCATTTATAGAAACAAATTTATCACTTCCACCGTGAATAAACAATATAGGTATTTTACCACTTTTTAACTTTTCTAGTCCATCAGCTTTATAAATATTAAACTTACCCAAAAGTGTATAAAAAATATTTGCCGCTGAAATAACTATTTCAGGTATATGTCCACCATGTTTCAATTGATAATAAAATTGATGATAAATCGAATAAAAACCACAATCAGAAATCGCACACACTACATTGTCAGAAAGATTTTCTCCACAAGTTAAAACAGTAGTAGAAGCTCCCATAGAAAGTCCTAAAAGTGCAATTTTACTTTGTTTATCTTCTTTAACAATAAATTTAATCCATTTTAATACATCTAACCTTTCATTCCAAGACATAGTAGAATACTTGCCTTCACTCTTTCCATGTGCTCTTTGATCAATAATTAAAATATTATATCCATTATCATAAAAATGTTTAGCATAATCAAGCATATCATTACTAGTATTCGTATAACCATGGATTAAAATTATCCACTTATGAGATTTATTTGGTATCTTATAAGCATGCAATTTCAAATTATCAAAACTATTTACATAAACATCATATTTCTTTACATTTTCAAACCATTCAAATGATGCATCACTGGCTAAGGTTAAATGATTACCTTTAAACAGTTTTTTAGCAGAAACTTTAGGGTTAGTTGAATAATAAAAAAAATAAAGTCCAAGTAAAATATAGGATAAAATTAAAACAATAATCACAACAATTATATATATCACATAATCACCTAATAAATATTATAACATAATTAATTATAATTCTAAATTGGTTTACAAACACCATCTATTGTGCAGAAAAATATATCTAGCATGATATAATTAAACAAAGAGGTGATAACTTATGAATAAAGAATTATTAGAATTTAAAAAATTATTAAGAAACTGCTACTCTATTGAAACTACACATCCTAGTTGTACAAAAGATTATGAAAAACATGATATATCTTACGGACAATGCGCAATAACAGCTCTTCTAGTATATGATAAATTTAAAGGAAAAATTTGCAAAACAACTGTAAACGGAATATCACATTATTTCAATATCATAAATGACGAAATAATTGATTTAACAAAAGAACAATTTGAAAATGACATTGACTATAAAAACTACAAAGAAAAAAGTTATGAAGATCTATTAAAAAATGAAAGTACAAAAGAACGTTACTTAAAATTAAGAGAATTGTTAGAGTTATCACAAATAGATATGCAGATAAGTAAATGTAATCTTTGTCAAAATATGGTGGAACATTTTCCAAATAGTAAAACTGTTTCATTAGGGAAAACACATGATGTCGTTATATTAGGAGAAGCACCAGCAAATAATGGCTGGAGGAAAAGTAAAATTGCATGGTATGACATAAATAAAAAATTACTACCAAGTGGTATCATAATGCAAAAACTATTAAATATAATAAATTTAAAACTAAGTGATACATACTTTCTCGAGGCAATTAAATGTTATCCAAAAGATAGAAAATATCTAAACAAATGTGGAAAAAACTGTAAAAATTTTCTTATTAAACAACTTGAAATAATTAAGCCAAAAGTTGTGTTATCACTAGGAGATGCTGCTACAAAAACAATACTTCAAGTAAAATATAAAAAGTTTAGTGAAATCGTTGGAAAAGAATTTTATGTAGATGGAATAAAAATAATACCAATCTATCATCCATCACCAATATCTCCGTTAAGTTACAAAGGTAATATATCAATATTTGAAAAATTAAAAACTAACTTATAACTAAAAAAATGGGAATAATCCTATTTTTTTAAGTTATAGTGAAAATTTTGTTATCACAAAAACTCACTGCACTTATATCTACATTTTGTATAATTCGAACATCCTATAAATACGTACTTACCAGTTTTTCTACTAATTATTTAATTTTAGCATTAAAAATTTTAATAATAACTAATATTAGTTAATAACAGTATAACTAAATACAACATATAATTTAATTTATACATTATTACCACTCCTTGGTGGCATTATAATATCATAAATGAAAAAAATTAAACCTCAACTTTACTATTTATTATTTCGCTCATTTCAGTTATAAATTCACTTTGCCTTTTAACATTAACATCGCATAGTAAATAAACATGATTTTTTGTTCTAGTTAGTGCTACATAAAATATTCTTCTTTCTTCTGCAAAAGGTACAGCCTCTTCTATAGTCTTGTTTTTATATAACATCTCCATCCACGTCATTTCTTTTCTTACAGATGGAAAAGATTTGTTTAACCCAATAATAATTACTTCATCAAATGTTAATCCTTTAGATTTGTGCATTGTCATACCTTCAATTTCTATATCTTCATAATTCCTAAATATTATTTTAGTTTCTATCCCATCAATTAACATATCATCTTCTAGACACTTATCTATTGCTCTATTCGTTCTAGCTAAAACTAAGATGTTATGTGTTGGCTCTTTTTTATGAATTTCTAGAATAGTTTCCTTAAGGCAATCAATCTCTTCATTTGGTCCATATTCACTATTAAACATTCTTTTAACAATAGGGTTTTCTATATGTTTTAAAGATACCAATCTTTTCTTTATTTGATCACTATTACGCATAATAAATTCACCAGAATAATTTATCAATTCTTGACTATTTCTATACGTTTTCGTAATTCTCAATATTTTGGCACCTTTAAAATATTCTTTAAAATTATAAATGTATTCAATTCTAGAACCACTAAAAGAATAAATACTCTGCCAATCATCTCCTACTGCATACACCTTAGCATCGTTTTTCATAGCAATTTTATAAGTGAGTTCATATTTAATATTAGAAATATCTTGATATTCATCAATAATTATATAATCAAATTTAAGTTTAGTATCAATAGTTAATTTTTCTATATATTTTACGGCATAATATAATAAATCATCAAAGTCAAAATAATAATTTTCACCGCCATAAAGTTCACTTGAATAATAGTTATAAAAATCATTAAAATATTTTGCTTGTATTTCTACATTTTCTTTTTCAGGACCATCTAATGATTCTATATAACGGTTCACAATAGAGTTATCATCCCTATAAGGAGAAGATTTCTTGTATTTAATACTATCAAACAAGAAATAAGCAAAAGGATAAACCTGTGACAAAGGATTAAGTCTTAAAATATGTTCATACACTTCTTCACTAGTTCTAACATTATATGTTATATTTAATTCTTTTAATTTTTTATCTAAAACAACTAATATTTTATCAAGTGGTAATTTTTCTATTTCAATAAATTTGTTATTATGCTTTAAATGATATTCTTCTTTTTTCTTTTTTATTTTATTATAATCAATATCATCAAGACCAAAATATTCGATGTAAATTTTTTCACCTGCATAATCAATAGTAAAATCAGGCCTATAAACAGTTTTATTATCCATAAGTTCATCATAAACTTCTTCATATGAATAATCTAAACCATGTCGGTATAAAAAGTTTGCAATTATTGCCTCACCAGCGGATTTAACATAGTCACCTTTAATAGATATTATATTTTCATCTTTTAAAAGCTGCCTTTCCACCCAATTTCGTATTTGAGTATCTATTCCAACTGTTTTTGCTTCCTCCAATTTAATTTTTACATAATTATCAATTAGTTCATCGTATGTTGCAAATTTCCTATAATTATTAACAAAATAATTACTAAATACAAATCTATGCATAGATTTAATTATATCGAAGTTATTTATTATTTCTTCTATTTTTTCTTTATTCAGAAATAGTTCTTTAAAATAGTTTAAAAAAATCTCTTGTCTTTTATTTCTATCTAATATAATGCACTTTCTATTTTTAAAGATTTCTTTAATATATTCGTATCCTAAAGAATGAAAAGTAGTTACATACACTGGTAAATTAAAATCTAATACTATTCTCTTCTCTAACTCCTCAGTCGCTTTCCTAGTATAACTCATCACCAAAATTCTTTCAGGTTGAACATTTTTCTTTTCAACTAAATATTTTACTTTGGCAGCCATAGTAGTTGTTTTACCAGTACCAGCGCCTGCAATAATAAGTGAATATTTTTCATCTGATAAAATTGCTTTTGCCTGTTCTTCATCTAATTTAATATTATCATCAATGCCTTTAAAAAGAGACAAAAAATACTCATTGTTTTCTTGGTAGAGTTTTGCTAATATTTTACTATTATATTCTTCTATATTAAAGTTCTTTGGTATTTTGTCACTCGCTCTTTCCAAAATGTTAATATAAAGATAATTTGATATATATTCTTTATTATTTAATTTATTTATAAACTCCTCTATCATAATTAAAGCCACCTACTATAAAAACATTATAGCAAAAAAAAGACAAATTTATAATTATTTTAAAAATTTAACAATAAATTATAATTTATTGTTTAAATTTCTACAATTTTAACTTATTCTATCACTTTCCAAATGCATATTATTATCTTAGCAAAAAATATACATGATGCATATGCATATTTTTTATAACCATTCAAAACCTCATAAATTACAAAAAAATGAAAGTGTGGCACTCCATCAAATAATCACCTAATTGCAATAATATTATAATAAATCGCTTTAAAAGTATTCAGTTTATATGTAAAAAAGTCTTTTTTTGCTTATAACCAGAGCTATTGTTAATTCAATATTTTATGCTTTCTAAAAAAATTACATAAAATATATATAATTGAATATAATATTAGTGTACAATAATATAAAATATTGACTTTTAAGAGCAAAAGTAGTATTATTGTATTACCGGAGAGAAATCTTGTCTGGTCGATAGTTAGGATACGATTTTTTAATTAAGCGTGCTATTTGTACGTCGCCCTAACTGGGAAAAAGCCATATCATGGCTTTTTTTCGTTTATGGAAGAAATATCTTGAAATCAACAAACTTCGATAATGATTGATGAATTTTGCCTGGATTATCTAAAACAGTTTTTCTAATTGTCCCTGCCAAGAGGTCTGCAGCTTGAACAACAAAACTTTTTCCAGAATCTTGATATGAAACAACAACATCTAAATTATCAAAAACTATTGGGCTTATTTTTGTTGAATAATTATAATTCAGGATTCCATATTTTAACTCTTCTATTAAACCGTCATGTAGATTGTAGTATCCATTACTTTTAGTACTTTGCTGATCTATATTTATAATTAACTTAATAGGTTTACTTGGATTTATACTATTACATTTAATTAAAGTTTTAACAATTTCTTTTATCATTCTTCTGATTGAATAATCAATAAATCTACCTTTGGCAGCTTTAGTAGACTTAATTGGTTCATAAACATCTTCATTTTTAATAACCAATGCAACAACATAATATTTTTTTATATAATTCATTAAACGACGTTTATCACGGTTTTTTATATTAGTATTTTTGATTTCAGGACAATTTTTATCACAAATTTCAGGACGAGGAATACAATAATCACATTTTATATCATTGATAATACTTCTATATTGTGTTATAAACTTATCCTTTTCTTTTTTTGATAAAAAAACTAACCCACCATATACACTTACTTTTTCTTTTGAGGTAAGTTTGCCTGAATCATCTAAATTTATATATATTTCCTGTACTTCTTTCTTCATATTATCCTCCCGAATACTAACTATTATATCACTAAACTTTTTAAAAAGGAAAAGAACATATCCAAATGTTCTACAAAGTTATAAAGTTACAATTGATGTAACATCACTTGTATACAAAAAAATATGATACTCCTAAAATAATTGATATAAAATGACAGTCAAATGTTAAATTTATACCTAAAACATGTCATATTGGAACTGATGGCAAAAAGTTTTATCAGTATACTGCTATTGACGAGGCTTCTTGTGAAAGATGTATTTACCATTATAAAGAACATTCACTTTATTCTAATATAAAAGAACTATTGTTTATTATGGTTATAAACCTCAAATAATTCAAACTGATAATAATGTTGAATTTACTCACACTTCACAAAAAAAGCATTTTTTAGATATTCTCTGTAATGAATTAGGAATAAATAATAAGTTAACTAAACCAAGAATGCCAAGACATAATAGTAAAGTTTAAAAAAGTCATAGAAACAGTCAACAAAGATTTTACTTTTACCTATCCTTCTATTCATATTATGATTTGCTGAAACTGATGAAATCATAATATTTATCGTTAGTTATGTCGATTGTATTTAAAAGTTTTAAAATTTTTTGGGGAATTCAATAAATAACCTACCATTAAGATTTATTTTCGTCACATTATTTTTTCTAATTTTTTTTACAAAAAAAATGAGAGCGCGGCGGGCACTCTCTTCAGGGGGGCTATTATATTAAAAAAGAGAATTGTTTAAAATCCCCGTAATATCGACATACAATTCATATATAGTTTAATAAAATTTAACTAAAAATTGAGAAATTCAATTCAATTTGATGGGTAGCTGATGGGTAGAAATTACTCATCAGTTACTCATTTTTTAATTTACTTTTTATTATTATGCATAAGACATCATGAAGTTATATTTGTGTATACCTTAAATATACTTAATATAATTTTTCTATTCTACAATTCATTTAATTTATTCAAAATATCATTTTTTTCTTTATTAAGTATATTCTCTGAAATATCAATTGCTGGTTGATAAATATTCATATTTCCATCAAAATGATTAAATTCATTAAGTAATGTCTTCTTTGAAAAAAAGAAAATTCTATTTTTTATATCATTATTATTACTTGTTGAAAATGCAGCATTTATTATTCCTGATAACTGATCTGTATGTTCACCAATTGTTATATGATATTTATTAACCAAAACTTTCTCTGTTTTTAATCTTAAATACAAATAAGTAAAATTATTAATTAAAACTCTATTTAATAACGGATAATTTTCTTTATTAATAATTTCTTCAACCAAATCAAGATCTATAGAAAGAATATCATCTACACTCAATTCATAATTATTATTTAAATCTTTTGAAAAAACAGTTTTATAAATTTCATTTAATTTAACAGAAGTTTGCTCATAACCATGCATTAATTTTGTTAATTTATTTTTATTTTCTTTATCAGCTATAAAATTAAAGTATCCACGCATAAATGGAATTAATGATAAAACAAACATTTTTTCATCTTTTATTTCAGAATCAATATCACTTTTTCTAAAAAAATCTAGTAATTCTGGTATCGATATCATTAATTTTTTTTCTTTCTCAGGAACATTAATAAATCCATTAATTTGATTTTCATAGTTATTAAACAAAAATAATTCAAATCCTTTATTTGTCTGATAAGTTATTAATCTTATTAAATCCATATTATGAGACAATAATATTGTTTTTTTATCTGATAAAATTTTAATAATTGAAAATACCAATTTGTTTTTAAAAATTGAATCAAAGCTTGAAATAGGATCATCTATTACTATAAATTCGTTTGACATATTTTTGGCCTTTAATAATTCAAAAGCTAACGATATAAAATTTTGTTCTCCTGAACTTAATTTTAAATCTTTTCTTTCAGTACCTAACAAATAATCATCATTTATTTTTATAGTTATTTTATTATTTTCCCTCATTAATGAAATGTTTTTATTAATATTCTTCTCTATAAGTTCTTCTATAAATAATAAATCCTCACTTGTAAAATTTAATTCACTATTTGACATCTGTTTATATTCATCATACTTTTCAATAAATGTACTATCTATGGAAGTAAATATAAAATTATTTGATTTACTAACATAGATACTTTTATATTCTTTTAAATTATTTATTAACGCAACTAATAATGAATCGTTTCCCAAAGCTATACTTTGTATTAAGATATTTTTAATATCAAATGGATCCGTATCAGATATTTTATTAATTATATTATTCAAAATATTTTTAGTAGTTCGATCTAAATTATTGATTATAGTATTTTTTTTATCTTGTTTTTCATTTAAAAGATTATTGCAATTTATATTTTCTGTATCACAAACAATACAAGTTGTTAAATTTTGATATTTACTTAATATATCAATTGCATCATCATATTGCTCAATGTTTTTTATTTCTTCATTTTGAATTATTTCTCTTATTTCTAAAATTTGATTTATAATATCGCAATTTGATTCATCCTTAAAAAAATTTAGTTTTTCAATATCATATTCTTCTATTATCTTTTCTTCCATACTTTGAACTAATTGTACTAAATAATCTTTATCTATAGCATCTGCATTATTATTTCTATTAACTATATTCTTAATAAACTCTCTATTACTATCTGGGAACCAATTAATTCTTTTATCAGTTTTCTTAGTTATTCCTAATTCATCTTTATATCTAGATTTTAAATTATTATATATATCTAATATTTTATTATCTAACCATTCTTTCAATTCAAATTCTCTAGCTATATTATCTCCTAACAAATAATCCTTGGCAACTCCCCCAATAATATTTCTATTATTTTGATCTAATATCACATGGAACAAATTACAATTTGTATTAGTATAATTTGTACCTTCAAATATAACAGAAAATTCTCCTTCGCCATTTAAAACACTACATAAACTACTTTTTCCAACACCATTAGGCGCATAAATCACGCTAAGATTTGTATTTAAAAATGTAATTTTATTATTCTCAGTCATGTTTAAAAAATCGCTATTAAATATTTCTTGTTTTTTTATTTTCGTAAATTCCAACATTTTTATTACCTCCAACCGAAAAAGAATATGTTTCACCCTAAACAATGAAACATACTCTTATTATTTTTATAATATAATTTGATATCAAAATGACATTATGACATTATAGTTATAACTATAAAGAATAATAATAATCTTTAATTTTCTTTGCCATTAGTACTCTACGTTGTTTTAAAAACTTATCAAAATCTTCAACAGTCATATTATCAAATCCTTCCGGAATACAATTAAGAATTAAATTTTTCTTTAATGTTTCTTTGTCGACAATTGAACCTATAGTAGCAATCCCATTATTACATTGATTATTAACTTCTTGCATGTAAACATTAGGAGCTTTATTAGTTATTTGCAAATTTATTTCAGTTTGAATTAATGCAAAATTTGCAATTTGATTGTAAATGCTTTTATTATTTTTACCATTCTTTTGTAAATAATCTTTAGTAAATATATGATGTACATCTCCTCTACCTTCAACTAATGTTCTGACCTTCATATCTTTAGATAAAAATGCACTATCATTTAAAGCAATTTGAGCTATAAGATAAGTTTTCCAATAAGGAGAACTAGCTACTGGAGTATTAAAGTTTTCTACTAAAATACTATTCCAGAATGCATCACCTAATCTTCTATCTAACTCATCATTAATATATTGAATTAAATCTTCTGCTTCATTTAATCTTCTTATATCCAAGTCAAATTGAGATTCTGGAGAAGAAGTATATCTTTGAGTAATAATTGACATTATTACCCACCTCTTAACTAATTTTTCAATTACATCAGGAACTACGTTCCTTTCTCTTAATAATAAGAATAAAATATATCCAAAATTTAATACATTTTGTGATCTGATTAATGAATCGTCAATAATACCTGCAGATTTTAAAATCATTACATATCTTTCAAAGTTAGTTTGACTAACAAAAGATTTTACGCCATCATATAATTTTTTATAACTATCTTCTACAATATCTTCTCTATATTCTCTTGTTTCAAAGTCACGACCAGATAGTAAGCTTACTAAATCTTGTAATTTACCTCTTTTAAACTTATATGTGAATGCCACTCTTAAAACATCTACATAACTTGGTAAATATAAATCTTCGTTTTTATCTTTTATCCATGTTATCTTATTAAAAATATCCTTAGTACTAAATGCAGAATCATTATTTTTAATATTATCAAAATCAATAGGTGTCTTAGCAAAATGACAGAAATAATCAATAGTTTTTCTAATATCATTACCCTCATATTTTTCGTTAACACTAATCTTACTCATTGCAAAATCTGCTTGAGATAAAACTACACCAGCTGAATTTATTCTAACAAATATTTCTGTTACTGTTTCAATATCTAACATTGAACCTAACTCAATACGACCAATCATTATATTTTTAATAGATTGTAATTTTGTTATTTTTTTACTTACTTCATTTGCATCAATATTAAATTTATCTGCATAACTTCTTACAAATTCAAAAGTATTAAATCCAGATTTCATTACTTCAGCTATATCTGATATCCATTCTTCTTGTTTTTCAATTGCGGGATTACTTGTTTGAAACTCTTCTGTTTGAAGATTAAATGCAATTTTTATTCTTTTCTTTTTATAATCACTATCCAGTACTTCTTTACCTAATAAAGAAGCAGTCAATGCAGTTATTCTTTGCTGTCCGTCTATTAAAATTTGCTTTCCTTCAGATGCAGAACCATCTTTTAATTTTATATCTGGACTTTTCCATGTAATTATATAACCTACCGGATATTCTCTATATAGTGAATCTATTAAATCTCTAACTTTTGTTGTATCCCATACAAAAGGTCTTTGTATTTCCGGAATAGCTATAGTTCCATCATTAACATATCCTAGTAGTGTTTCTACACTTACATTATTTACATCAAACTTTGCCATATCTACACTCCTTTAAATTTTATTAGCATACGGTAATGTATTTTATATAATTCGGCGCATATTTAAAATATATTTCTCTGATATTAACAGATCATCATTTTTAGTGTGCAAAGTAAACTCATTACCTATTTCATAGATTATCATAGAATCTGATGAAGGTCAATTAAAGGAACAATTGGAGTTTCTAAAACTTTCAACTAAAAAATGTTTTTTATTTATAATAGATAGACAAAATAAAGATAATATATCAATGTCATCGGAAGAATTTATAAAACTATTAAATAATACTCTTAGAAAGCCAAGGTGTTTACATTACTAAACAAAAATTACTAATAGCAAATCGTATCATATTACATTTATAAAAGTTTTACAAAGTAAAGATAAATAATTAGAGCATACTTTGAAAAAATGAAGACTTGCAATAATATTTTATCTTTCAATTATTTATTTTTAACATAAATAATTACTTGTTTGCCACTTTAGATTTAAATTACACTTAAGTCTTTACAATTAAGCAAGATGGTATTTTAATTTAAGAAAATTTTCTAACAAATTAGAATTTTTAAAAACCGCAAATGTTTAAAGGAAACAATAAATTTTTAATGAATCTGAAAAATACTTTAAATTTATTTCAGTAGTTGGTGATTTAGGATATAAATTTTTTTTTAAACTATTATATTACTGTGAATTAAGAAAATCTGAAACAGGAGGATTACAATGGAAACATATAGATAAAAAAACGCAAATGCACATAATTTTTTTGACACATCAGAAAAAGACTTTGACAAAAAATTCTCTAAATAAACCATATTAAACTTATAAAAAACATCGATTTGATAAATAGATGGTGGACTTCAGTCTATAAAATCTATCAAAATATCCCGTAAAGCAAAAAAAATGAGAGTGCGGCGGGCACTCTCTTCAGGGGGTTTTGGTTGAATACACTCTCACATTATAAACCGTAAGAGTGAAACGTGCATAATGTTCTTTATCTTCACTATGCATCTTAATAATAATATGATATTTATAAAAAGTCAATTCAATTTTAACAAATATTTTTCACTTTACAAAATTAGTCAACATCAATTGCGGCAAGTAATCTTTTCTTAAGTGGCTCATCATCAGAGCTCTTATCTTCAAGGTAAGCCATAGAATCATTTTTAGCCTGAACAAGTATCTTATAATCACTCTTTAAATTAGCCATTTTAAACGTCATATCACCACTTTGTTTTGTACCAAACAAATCACCAGAACCTCTTAATTTAAAGTCCTCCTCACTGATAACAAAACCATCCGTTACATTTTCCATAATCTCAAGTCTCTTAGTATCAGAATCACTTATAAGTATACATTTTGATTCAACACTACCTCTACCTACTCTACCTCTTAACTGATGAAGTGTAGAAAGTCCAAATCTGTTGGCATCAAAAATAACCATCATCGAAGCATTAGGAACATCTACTCCAACTTCTATTACCGTTGTACTTATCAAAATGTTAACAACGTTTTGTTTAAATTCTGCCATAATAATATCTTTTTCTTTACTCTTCATTTTTCCATGAACAATATCTATTTTGTATTTGCTACCAAAAATCAAGTTCATTTTGTCTCTAAGAGTATAAACATTAGTTAAATCAGATTCCTCATTCTCTTCAATAAGTGGTGCAATAACATAAACTTGATGATGACTTTCAAGTTCACTCTTCATAAGAGCATATACTTCTTTCATTTGCTTAGATGTAAATACTTTTGTCTTAACAGGCTTTCTTCCTTTAGGCATCTGTTTAATAATAGATACATCCATATCACCATAAATAGTAAGTGCATACGTTCTAGGAATAGGTGTTGCACTCATATACAAAACATCAGGTCTTACTCCCTTATTCTTTAAATTTGATCTTTGATTAACACCAAACCTATGTTGCTCATCGGTTATAACAAGTCCAAGATTATTGTAATTAACATCTTCCTGAATAAGCGCATGTGTTCCTACAACGATATTTACACTTCCATCTTCAAGTCCTTTGTAAATGTCAAGTTTTTCCTTCTTAGTAAATGATCCTGTTAAAAGTTCAACATTTATATTAGTACCTGCAAATAACTCCTTTATATTATTGAAATGTTGTATAGCAAGTATTTCTGTAGGGGCCATAAGTGCACTTTGATAGCCACAAAGATAATTATAATACATTGCAAGTATTGCCACTATAGTCTTACCACTACCAACATCACCTTGCAAAAGTCTGTTCATCCTTCTTGTACTATTAAGATCTAATATAATTTCATTTAAAGCATTTTTCTGATCATCTGTTAATTCAAAAGGCAATGTTTTAATAAAATCTTCGATGTTTTTGTCTGTCTTTCTCTCTACGCCAACATTATTTTTGTTATTTTCTGCTCTCAAATAGTTAATTTTAAACATAAATTCAAAAAGTTCTTCATACTTAAGTCTAATGCTAGCCTCTTTAAGTTTTTCATAACTAGGTGGATTATGCACTATGTTAAGTGCTGTTTTCTTATTCAAAAAATTATATTTATCAAGATAGTATTTAGGAATGCTATCTGGTATTTCATTTCCATACATCATCAAAGCATTATTTATAGCAGTAGCTAAAACTTTCTGAGAAAGTCCACTAGTTAAATGATATACTGATTCTATTTTATCTTGATTTGTTAAGCTACCAAATTTAATATCAGAAGCATTTATAACATTTTTAGAAGAGTCAAACTTTCCTATTACAATAATTCTCTCTCCAATGGGCAAGTTTTGTTTTAAAAAAGCTCTTCCAAATATTGATACTCCTACCATTCCGTTTGCGGTAGAAAGGCGAAAATTAAGTTTATTTGTACCACCTTTAAATCTAATTACTAAAGGTATACTTTCAACCTTACCATCCACTACTATTTTTTGTTCTGGATCAGTAACACTTTTCAAATCTGTTCTTCTTAAAACATCATACCTATAAGGATAATGTGTAAGTAAATCATCGATAGTAAAGATTCCTATTTTATTCAACAAAGGCTCGGTCTTGGGCCCTATTCCTTTTACTCTAGATAACTTATCCATACTATCACTTCCTGCCTGTGATTATATCACAAAAAGTGATTTTTATAAAGAAAAAACATTGTTATTTTTCAAACAATGTATTTTGATATAAACATTCCAAATCTTCATCCAGTCTAATCATATCATCATCAATAACAGTAAATGAGAATTCAGTATTTCCCTCAAGTGTTGTATACCCAATAAATGCACTATCATTTATAAGTTTCAACTTCTTGTCAGCAAGAATATATTTCCCACTTACTTCCAAATAACTATTACATGCATTTATAAAAAATGTATACTCACCATTATCCTTAATTATTAGTCTAGATTTTTTATCATCCTTAACAGTATATTCACCAAGTGTATTGGTTTTTACAGGTAAATCCCTATTAGGAACATCCTCATTTTTCTTTTCATTATTAGTAACTGGATCTACTTCAATAGTAACTTGATTACCAGATACAAAAAGAAGAAAAACAGACAAAACAACAACTCCAAACAATGCAAAAACAAACTTTTTTTCCATACGCAACTCTCCCTATAATAAAAATATACAACACATAGAAATAAAAGTAAATTTAAAAACATTTTCCTTGACAAAATTTGTCCTTTCGATTATTATAGAAACTACCAATTCGAAATTGGCGAATTGGTCGCTAGTATCACACTAGCCAACCCCTTTTTATTCTTTTTGTGGAGTGTCTTCTCAGGGGGAGACACTTCTTTTTTTATACATTTTTAAAAGAAAATAGGACTACTTTTTACTTTAAGTAATCCTATTTTTATATTTACGTAAAGACTTAACCGGTTCAACAGTTTTTAATATTGTTTCATTCTCTTTTTCATTATCAGCTCTAATAATTGTATCAAGTAAGTGAAATGCCAATTCTTTGTCCTTTCTATACACTTCATAAAGCTCAACTGCTACTATATAACTAAATAAATATTTCACATCAATATCTATATTTCTAAGTGGTTCCACCGTAAGTAATGCTTTATAAAACTCATCATTCATAGAATCCCTAAATTCATTATACGGAGGATTACCCATAGAAAGCCTAATTTCTGTTATTCTTTTTTTATCCAAAACATCATCTGCAGCGAAATAATAATGTTCTAGTTTGTCTACAGAAGTTTTCGAAAAACTTTTATCATGCATTGTTTTTTCAAAATAATCACTTGCTATTAACTCCATAAAAATAGTTTCTATTTCATTAAAGAAAGCACTTTCAAATCCATATCTATTTGGGTTAATCATAGCAGTAGTCATATGTGCACATTCATGTGTAAGAGTTAAAAGTCCACCCACGTAATCTTGTTTTAAATTAGAAACATCAATATATCCTTTATTCAAATATGGAATAAAATAAGAATATCCATCTACATAATCAAGATGACTGTCTAGAAAACGTGCCGTTTTATATCTATTGTTATAAATAGAAAGAAAAGCATCATAAATTTTTTTAGTAGTTCCTTTAAAAAAGTCATGAACCAATCCAAAAGCATCATCTTCAGTTAAATTTTTATTACTACTTTCACTATCGAAAGAAAAGGAAAATCTTCTATGTGATGCATCATCTTTAAGTATACTTAAAAGTTTTTCTAGATAAGGATAAACAAATTCAAAAATCGGAACAGTATCAGCAAGCAAATCAAGACTTTCTTGATATCCTAATTCTTTTTTATAAATGCCAAAGGAAGAATCAATATCTTCTATTATTTCTTCAGTTTCTTTAATAGCATTCATAATTGCATTTTTTTCTTCTTCCATTGAACTCTCTTTATATGCTTTTTTAAGATCTTTGAAATCCTTTTCAATGTCATTTCTATCCCAATAATATTTCATAAACCCACCCGTTTTGTTACTATTTTACTGCATAAGAAAAGAAGAGTAAATATTTTTTAACTCTTCTATATTCTTGCGCTCATCAAATTACTTGATGAGTATCTTTTTAAACCATTTTTAAAAAGTATATTTGCAAGTACTACCATGAATATTGCAAATAATATAACTGAGCAAAATAATCCTAAATTAAATTCTACAATTACACTAAGTGGTATATAAACAGCCCAGCCAACCGGAATAATTGTAAGTAATAATACCTTAGCTATACCATCAAAAATTCCATCTGGATATGTTCCAAAGTTTACAACTGCCATATTAAGTGTATTAGCTAAATCTGTAGAATTTTTAAAATAAAACGTTAAACTGTTAAGTATAATAGAAAAACTAACAACAATAATGCCGCCTATAACAGTAAAAAACAAATACAAAAGCGAAGTTACAATAGGAGGATGTACTATAAGTAATACAACTATTCCATAAAGAAGATCTCCTACTGCCGAAACACTCATTTCAGATGTTACTATATATAATAATGGATCTTTGGGTTGAACTAAGAAAGCATCTAATTTTCCATCTATTATTAAGTTTGATATATTAAAAGCTTGTGAAAAAAACATATGTGCTATTCCAAATGTACCAGCAGCAAGACCCCAAAGTAAAAGTATTTCTTTGAAACCATAACCGCCAATATTACTCTGAATAGAAAACAAAACTATCCATTGTATTATCATAAGTCCATCATTTAAAATCATCCCTAATACTTGAGAAATAAATGCCGCTCTATTATCCATTGCTTTTAACAAATTGTATTTAAATGACAAGCCAACCAATTTTAAATTGTTTTTAACCTCCGTTAACACTTAGCTTTTTCTCCGCCTTTCTGTAGACAACTTTACATAATAAGTATAAAAGTATTATGTAACCTACTTGAAATACTAATATTTCTATAAATTTATCAAAATTAAAATCACAAAACATTTTTGCGACTGCATAGTTAGTAGAATATATTGGACTAAACCTAATTATTGGTTGCAAAACTTTTGGAAAAATTTCTATTGGAAATAAAACACCTACTAATAAAACAAACTTTTCATATATCCAGAAGAATGGTTCATTGTCCTCAAACCAAAATGCAAACATTGATAAAAATATATATACAAGTGCTGTTACAATAGCAGAATTCGTATATGAAATAAATATAAATGGTATTGATTCTAATTTAAATGTTGCAAGTGGTCCTGCTATAACAACGGTAATTAAAATACCAATTGTGCTATAAAGTAATGTTGAAAGAATAACATTGCCAGCATTCTTTGCAAGTAAATAATTAACGAAATCAAATGGTTTATTAAGTACGTATGCTATCTTACCACTTTTTATATCATGAGTTGTTTCTTTACGTAAACTTCTAGGTCTTGTTGTATTCCATATCAATTCTGTAATAGCAACATACCAAACCATCTGATTTAAAGTATACCCTTCAATATAGTCTTTACCAGTATACATATACTTCCATAATTGTAAAAATATAAAGATAAATAAACCATACATAATAATTCCTGCCAACTTGTTAAACACATACTGAGCCTGTTCCAATATTACCATTTTAGTAATTTCTTTATACTTTTTCATTGTTAACATCCTTATAAATACCTGCGATTATCTCTTCAAGAGGTGTATTTGAAATATTTATATCTATTATCTTATTTGAATCAAGCATGTCTATAACATCTGTAACAGATTTTTTTCTAGTATCAAGTTCAATTTTTAGTCCATATTCTTTATCTTTCAATATCTTAATACCATCTTCGTTATCAAGGTTCACTTTAGTATTCATTTTTACTTCGATTATCTTTTTATCTAAATAATGGTATTTCAAATGTTCCATAGATTCATCCATAACCATTTCGCCATGGTTAATTATTATTACCCTACGACATAATTTTTCTATATCTCCAACATCATGACTTGTTAAAAATACTGTTGTTTTATACTCTTTGTTCATTCTTTTTATAAGTACCCTTATATTTTCTTTGACTACAGGATCAAGTCCAATGGTAGGTTCATCTAAAAACAATATTTCTGGTTTGTGTATAAGTGATGCTGCTATTTCACATTTAATACGTTGTCCCAAAGAAAGGTTCTTAACTGGTGTATAAAGAATATCAGAAAGTTCAAACATTTCAGTTAATTCATCAATTCTTTTCTCTACAACTTTATCTGGAATATCATAAACAGCACCAAAGAACTTGAAGTTGTCTATTGGTGGTAAATGTGTCCAAAGTTGTTCTTTTTGTCCAAATACAGTGCCTATCTTATATGCTAGTTGTTTTCTATTCTTTGTTGGGTCTATCCCTAAAACACTTATTTTTCCTTTATCTGGGAAAAGTATTCCAGTAAGCATTTTAATTGTTGTACTTTTTCCTGCTCCATTCGGACCGATAAATGCTACCATTTCGCCTTTTTCAACAGTAAAACTTATATTCTTTACAGCTTTTATCTTTTTATACTTTGGTTTAAAAATAGATTTTAGGCTTCCTTTAAAGCCTTTTTCTTTTTCTTTTACTTTAAATTCTTTGTTCAATTTTTGAACTTCAATAACTGCCATTTTAGCACCTCCTTCTAGTAACTTTATGCCGTAAAGTAACAAAAAAAGCACAAAGTCACTTTATTTTAGTGACTCCGTGCTTAAACGCAACGTGTAGGAAAAATCCTTGTACAGCTAGGTAAAACCGTATGTACACTCACTGATGCCTAGATAATAATATACAAATTACTATCTTGTCAAGGAGATTTTAATATATTGGCTATTTTTGCCTATAAATTGCAATTTTATACGAGTTTATTAACTTTTTCTAGCTTCATAGTAATATCAAAACCACGAGTAATTCTTTCATCTTCTTTTTCTAAATCTTTTTTAACATTTTTTAAAAGTGAAGAATCAGATGTTGATCTTATTACAGAAAAATATGTATCGTAAACTTTTTCACCCAAAGCACCATTTTTGTCCATTACTCCTATTAATGATGTAGATATAGAATCACTTTCTACTTTCTTTCTATAAACAAGTACACCATCATCATGGTAATAATCTTTACCATTAAAATCAGTAGTCAATTCATCAAAAGGTTTTGACACATAGTCTCTTGCTTTGGCATTGTAAAATATATAACCATCATCAGTTTTTAAAATTGCATTTCCATCTTCTAATATTGATACATTAAATACTTTAAGTTGATCCATAACAACTTCAAAATCTTGACCATTACTAAATACATGCGCAAAAACAGGAAGATTTGAAAATCTTGTTTTACCTGTTAAATAAATACTTTCACTGCCATCTTCATTTTTAATAGCATAACTTCTTGCTTTATAAATATTGCAGGATTTGCTATCTTTTCTACCACTTTGCTTGACATACATTCCACCATTCTTATCTTTCTCTAATGATAAGAATTTAAGTTCTTTACCATTTATATCTTTCATATTTCCCCCATTCTATATCAAATATTATTTATCGCTTTTTAGTGACTCATAATACTTGTATCTGTTAATAGCATTATTTTTATTAGCTTCATAAAGTTCATCTTTTTTATTTGGATTAACTTTCGCTAAAGATGAGTATCTTGTCTCACCATCTAAAAATTCATTATATAAATCAAAATTAGCTTTACTATCTAAACTAAATTTATTTGTCTCTGGATTATATCTAAATATTGGAAAATATCCAGACTCAGTAGCTTTCTTCTCTTCATTTATTGAATTACTCATTCCAAGTTTTATACCTTGTGCAATACAAGGAGCATATGCAATTATGATTGATGGTCCATTATATGCTTTAGCTTCAGTAAACGCTTTAATTGTTTGCATCATATTAGCACCAAGTGACACAGTAGCAACATAAACATGTGGATAAGTAAGTGCTATTTTAGCTAAATCTTTCTTTGGAAGATTCTTACCACCAGAAGTAAATTTAGCAACACTTCCTACCTTGCTTGATTTAGAAGACTGGCCACCAGTGTTAGAATAAACTTCTGTATCTAAAACAAGTATATTAACATTTTCTTTGCATGATAGAACATGATCAAGACCATTATATCCAATATCATAAGCCCAACCATCTCCACCAACAATCCAGTATGATTTAGGTTTAATGAATTCTTTTAATTCAATTAACTCTTTAATCTTCGTCTTATTTACTATTTCATAGAAAAGTAAACTTGATTCATAATCTCCTCTTTTGTAATATGCTGCACATATTTCTTTATATTCACTAGGAATTTTCTTTAAATTTCTATATATTGCACTTCTGATTTTCTCTTTATGAATTTTATCTGCAAGCATCATACCAAAACCAAACTCAGCATTATCTTCAAAAAGTGAGTTAGCCCAAGGAACGTTATAAGAAGTACCAGGAATGCTTCCTCCATAAATAGAAGAACATCCTGTTGCATTACTAATTACAAGTTCTGGCCCAAATAATTGTGTTAAAAGTTTTAAGTACGGTGTCTCACCACAACCAGCACATGCACCAGAAAATTCAAATCTAGGCATAGCAAACTGACTTCCTTTAATGGTGTTAAGCGGCATAACTTTCTTTTCTTTAACTTTTTCAAACAAATACTTATTACTTATTACATTGTCATCTGTTTTAACTTCTGAAACAGGCTTCATAACAATAGCTTTTTCTTTATTTCTACCAGGGCACACATTGCTACACAAAGAACATCCTGTACAATTATCCATACTTACACCAATTGTAAACTTGAGATTTTGATCTTTAATTAGTGAATCCTTTAATTTAGGTTTTAAAGATGCTGGAGCATTTTTTTCTTCTTTTTCATCTAAAAGGAAAGGTCTAATAACTGCATGTGGGCAAACTAAAGAACATTGATTGCACATAATACATTTACTTGCATCATAACAAGGAAGCATCTGTGTAACTTCTCTTTTTTCAAGATGAGATAGTCCTCCTTCAAAAGTTCCATCAACATATTTTTCAAGTTTACTAACAGGGATTTCATTTCCTCGTCTTTCAGTAATTAAAGTAAATACATCTTTCTCTTTTTCAATAACTCTTTCAGATTTAATTTTAATATCATCAGAATTAACAAGTTCTAAAGTTTCAAGAGCATTATCTATAGCTTTAATATTTTTATCAATTACATCTCTTCCTTTATTGGTCAAAAGAACTTCCAAAGATTTTTTAATTTCATTTATAGCAAAATTAAAATCTATTAGTTTACCTATTTTAAATATTACCGTCGCCATTATAGTATTTATCTTGTTATCAAGTCCTTGTTCCATAGCAATTTTATTAGCATTTATTATATAAAATTTAATATTACGTTTTTTTAGTATTTCTCTATCAGAATTAGAAAGATACTCTAGTATTTCATCTTTTGATTTTGAAGTATTTAATACAAAAATACCATTTTCAAGGATATCATCAAGCATTTGGAACTTTTTCAAATATGTATCTTTAGTACATACAACAATACTAGGATATTTTACATAATAAGTAGAACGAATTGGTTTGTTACCAAGTCTAATATGACATCTAGTAACACCACCTGACTTCTTAGAATCATATTCAAAATATCCTTGTGTAAAAGCATTCGTATTATTTCCTATTATCTTAATAATATCTTTAGAAACACTAACCATTCCATCTGATCCAAATCCATAAATAAGGATTTCATGATTACCACTTTTATAAATTAAATCACTTGGTTTAAGACTAAGATTAGTAACATCATCATTGATTCCAATAGTAAATCCATTAAACATATCTTTACTATTAAGAAAATCATAAACACTCTTTATATGACATGGTGTAGTGTTCTTACTTGATAGTCCATATCTTCCGCCAACCACTTTAATCTTTGATTTAACACTGTTAAGTACCTCACAAACATCAAGGTAAAGTGGTTCTTTAGCACCGTTTTCTTTAGTTCTATCAAGAACTGCCATTTTTTTAACTGACTTAGGCAGTACATCTAAAAAGTATTTACTACTAAAAGGTCTATAAAGATGAACTTCTACAAGTCCAACTTTTTCACCATTGTTGTTCATTACATCAATAGTCTCTTTTATAGTCTCACAAACAGAACCCATAGCTACAATTACTCTATCAGCATTACTACTTCCATAATAATTAAATGGTTTGTAATTCTTACCTGTAATCTCATTTATTTTTTCCATATAAGAATTAATAATATCACCAAGCGAGTCATAATATTTATTTCTAGCTTCAGTTATTTGGAAATATATATCATCATTTTCATTAGTGCCTCTAGTAACATTATTTATGCTTAAAGCTTTTTTTCTAAATTCATTAAGTGACTTTTTATCAATAAGTCCCCTAACCTTGTCCATATCAATAACTTCAACTTTTTGAAGTTCATGACTAGTTCTAAAACCATCAAAGAAATTTACAAAAGGTATCTTCCCTTTCAAACTAGATAAATAACTAACACTAGTTAAATCCATGACATCTTGTACAGAAGATGATGCAAGCATAGCAAAACCAGTCTGTCTCACAGCATATATATCTTGATGATCCCCTAATATTGATAAAGCATGTGTAGCAAGGCTCCTTGCTGCAACATTTATTACGCAAGGAAGCATTTCTCCAGCAATTTTATACATATTAGGAATCATTAAAAGTAACCCCTGTGACGCAGTATAAGTAGTAGCTAAAATACCATTTTGAAGAGCACCATGAGCACTAGCAATAGCGCCAGCCTCACTTTCCATTTCAACAACATCAACCTTTTCCCCAAAAAAGTTAACTTTACCACTATTTGCCCATTTATCAACATACTCTGCCATTGGAGATGCTGGTGTTATTGGGTAAATCGCAGCTAGTTCCGCAAAATTATATGAAACATAACTACACGCTTCATTACCATCCATTATTTTATACATTAAATCACCTTTTCCATAACAATTATACGATACAAAAACCTTTTTTGCACTACTTTCTTAATCCAAGAAAAAAACTTTTAGCAAAAGTACTAAAAGTTTACTAATCTTTTTCAGTTTCTTTAACAATATAAACAGGTCTATTTTTAGTCTCCAAATAAGTCTTGGAAAGGTATGCCCCAATAATTCCAAGACAGAAAAGCTGTACTCCACTAACAAAGAAAATTATACATACCAAGCTTGGCCAACCACTAACAGGATCTCCAAAAGTAAGTGTTCTAACGATTATTACTATTATCATAATAAATGAAACGATAAAGAAAATTATTCCAACTAAAGCTGCTATCATAAGAGGAGTTGTTGAAAAAGCAATTATTCCCTCAAATGCATATATTAAAAGTTTCCAGAAACTCCATTTTGTACTTCCTGCCACTCTTTGAACATTTTCATACTCTAACCATTTAGTCTTGTAACCAACAAAACTAAAAAGACCTTTTGAATAACGATTATATTCTTTCAAAGATAAAATAGAATCTACCATTTGTCTTGTCATAAGTCTAAAATCACGAGCACCATCTACCATCTCAACTTTTGACATTTTATTTATAATTTTATAAAACATTCGAGCAAAGAAACTTCTTATAACTGGTTCACCTTTTCTAGTTACTCTTCTTGTACCAACACAGTCAAATCCTTCTTCAGTAATACCTTTATACATATCAATCAATAGATGAGGTGGATCTTGTAAATCAGCATCCATTAATGTTACATAATCACCTTTAGAATAATCAAGACCTGCAAGCATAGCAGCTTCTTTACCAAAGTTTCTAGAAAAAGAAACATACCTTACTTTCTTATCTTTTTTTGCAAAATCTCTAAGTATGTCTAATGTTTTGTCTTTTGAACCATCATTTACAAAAATGTATTCAAAATCAACATAGTCCATTTTCTTTTCCACTGTTTTTATCTCTTTATAAAAATATGGAAGAGATTCTTGCTCATTATAACAAGGTACAATAACTGATAATAACTTTTTTTTCATAATATCACTCCTTAACTTTATTTTTTATCTTTTCAAATACTCCAAAGTATTTAACTTCTATTTGACTATCTTCTGGTATATCATAATAAAGCTTAAAATCTTTTTCTTGAAAAAAGTTAACAGGATTATATCTCCATACTAGATATAAAGGATTGGCTTTCACCTCAACGATTTTACTCTTGGCTTCCACTTGTTCATCAATATAGTCTTCCCTAGTTTCGTCTATATATTTTATTACTCCAAACATAGAAACATAATAAAGTACCAATAAAGTTAATACTAAAATTGTAAATTTTGGATATATTTTTATCTCTATATCTTTAAACAAAACACTAAGTGACAAAATCATAAAGAAAATATTATAAATTGTATTTCCAACATCCCACATTGGGCTAAGTAAGTTGAAAGCATTAAGGAAAATTGTAGATAAATAAAGTATAGTAAGTATATCTTTAACTTTTTTTGATTTAACAAAATGTCTTATTGTACAAAAATAAAGTACATAATATATAAGATAATAAAAAATGTAATACCAATTCTCTGTAGCAAATACTCCAAAATATTTACTTATAACTAAATTCATATTAACTGGAACATAATAGTAAAAATTGTATGTAATTGAAAAAGCTACTATTGCATCAAAAAAAGTAATTATTACTCTTTTATATACAAAATCACCGAGTTTATCATTCAAATAATAGTTAATTGGTATAACAGATAAAAATACAATTACAATATTTTTAGAAAAAACGTTATCTATATATGATGGTAAAAAACTAAGCATTGTGTTTACATTTTTATAAAAAAGTGTTTTATCAATAAATGTAAATGAAGTAACAACAGCAAGTACTTGTAATATTAAAATTAAAATATAAATGTTAGAGATATTTCTTTTTCTCTTCAAACATAATAGATAGAAGAAAAAATTTGTTAATGCAAATGTAAGACCAATAAACACTGAAGAAAAAGAAACATAAAGCACAACCAAAGTAATCAAAACATAGTCATTAAATTTAAACAAGTAATCTTCTCTTTTTACAATTTTTAAGAAATAAATAAATATAAGTAAAGCTGGGAAAGTATAAGTAACTGTACTAGATACTGACATATAGCTATACGAAAAAGTAAATACACTAACAAGTAAAAGATTTAAGAAAGGAAAAAGATAATAGTGTTTACATTTAACTATTCCCAAAGCATTATTGCATTCATACACAAAAAGAGACACTAAAAAAGAAAAAACAATATTAAAAAGAAGCTTATTACCACAAAAAAATGGAACAAGTAATTCGGTAATAATTCTACCGTCTAGTATATCTATATTATCAAAAATATTTCCTTTGCTAATAAGGTAATAACCTAAATCTTCGCCACTTAAAGGGCAAAGTGCTGTAATAACAAGGAAAAACAAAAAAGTAAGTATGAGTATTCTGTATTTATAATTTAGTATTTCAAATCTTTCTTTCATAATGTGTACCTTCTTAGTTTATAGATTATCTATATAGTCTTCTAAATGTTCTATTAAATTTTGTGTATTGCTAACAAACTTCTTTGGCTTAAATGATTTAGACTTTTCAATCATTTTTCCAAGCTTACTAAAATCTTTAAGTTCTAATATGTATTTCTCTTTAGCAAACCTTTCTACAATCTGTGTTTGATGGTCATTAACATGTTCTCCATATTTAGAAAGTCTAGCCGCTGCAATTACTTTTTTACCTTTAGTAACTCCAGTTAGTATTGAACCTACTCCACCATGAGTTATTAAAAGGCTACATTCTTCAATCAAATCATCAAACTTTTCTCTTGGAATAAGATCAAAAAGTTCCATATTTTTACTTTCATATTTTGTAGTACCAATTTGTGCAATTACTTTTTCTTTAATATTGCCATTTTCTATTTCTTTATCAACGGCTTTTAATAATCTTTCAAAAGACTTGTCCTGGGTACCAAGTGTTATAAGTATCATTAATAAATCATCCCCCAATATTTAGCTTTTGGATAAAGTTTGAGCATTCCTTCCCACTGTACAACAAACAAATCCGCAAAATGATAAATAATTCTTCCTGTTGCAGTTTTTGTCTTCATATTAGCAAGTGTTTCTATATATATAATTTTGCTTCCAAATATTTTACCAATTATACACATAGGTCCTGCGGTATGTGTTCCAGTTGTTATTATTACTTTTGGCCTAAACTTTAAATAGAAAAAAAGACTTTTGAAAGTATTATATAAAAGTTTAAATGGATATACTAAGAAATTTTTTTTAGTCCCATATACTAAATAATCAACTTTTCCAGGATATTTATCTCTAAGTGATAAATTAGATTTAGTTTTCTCTGTTATAATATGATAATCATACTTTTCAAACATTGGTGAAAGTCTAAGCATTTCAGACAAATGTCCACCTGTAGAAGAAATAAATAATACTTTTGTCTTTTTTTTCTTTTCCATAGTAACTCCTATTAAGTAATTTTAAGCTTTATATTTGCATTTTTTGTAAGATATTATTTACATTTTTTTCATTATCACGATTTTTAATCAAAATACCGCCACCCTCACAAAAAAATTATGAACTTTTATTGTGCTACAAAACTACAACAAAATGCCGTTATCTAACATCTCTAATTCTATATCATTTTTATTTAAAAAACTAGTTAAAACCACATTTTTATCTAATTTTTTATTTTTTTATATTCCAAAGTACACATAAATAATATATAGACATACTGTAACAAAAATCTTATCTGATTAAAATTTGTACACAGTATTTGTGTATTATTGCCATAGGTGTAAAAATAAATGTAAAATTTTATTTTTTATACTTGATTTTTTCTAGTGTTACTCTAACAGATAAATGTCGATTTATTAAGCATAAAATGTAAAAAAATGTCTAATATTATGGCCCCTATCTAAAAGATTTTCCCACTACGTGGACTAAAATGATTTATTACTATATAATTATATTACTATAACATGATGGAGGTGTCTATGAATAAAAAGCATTTTTTATACTTACTTACAATATTTATAGCAATATTTTTTATTCCAACCGTTTATGCTGTGGAAAAAACAACAGGAAGGGTTGCGGCAACCAATGGATTAAAGTTAAGAGAAGGTCCAACTACTGCTAGCAATAAAATAATAACCATACCTCATAATACAAGAGTAACAATTACATCATACAGTGAAATCGATAAATCAAGTGGTTGCGATGATAAATGGGCAGAAATAATTTATGATGGAAATTCTACATCATACAAAGGATATGTATGTTCAACATATCTTGCAGATATAGAAACAACTACTACTGAAGAGCCAGTACCACCAAAAGAGGACAAGCCAACAGAAGAAAATCCATCAGACAATAAAGATGACGATAAAGAAGAACCTAAAGACCCAAGCAAAAAAGAAATGAAGGATTTGACAGATGAAGAATTTGATGCATACTTAACAAATCAAGGTTTTCCAGAAAGTTACAAAATAAAATTAAAAGAACTTCACAAAATTCATCCGAACTGGATATTTAAGGGCGTTAAAACAAGAGTTAATTGGAATAATGCAATGCAAGAACAATTACCAATAGGTAAAAACTTGTTAAATGTAAATCAGTCAAGAAAAAACCAAGGTTATGAAGGACTTCTTTCAACAGAATCTGGAAACTATGACTTTGAAACCGACACTTTTCAACCACACGATGGCCTATATTGGTATCAAGCACATAGAAAAACAATTGAATACTATATGGACCCAAGAAACTTTCTAGATGAAAAATACATCTTTATGTTTGAAAACCTATTATACGATCCAGAATATCAAACTGAAGATGTAGTTAGAAAAATACTATACACAGATTTTATGGGACAATTCGTACCACACTTTATGAAAGGTGCTGAAACATATCAAACATCACCAATTTTCTTCTCATCATTATCTAGACAAGAAGTTGGTTTATATGATACAAACATAGTTACAAACGGAAAAGCTGGAGTTCTATCAGACGGGGTCGATTACACTGGATACTATAACTTCTTTAATTATGGTGCTAGCTCTTCCAAAGATCCAAAATTAAAATCATTACAACAAGCTAAAGCATTTAAATGGAATACGCAAGAAACAGCAATACTTGAAGGAATGTATCTTATATCTAAAAACTACATCCTATGTGGACAATACACATCTTACTTTCAAAGATTTAATGTATCACCAACAGCTACAAAAGGTGTATGGCACCAATACGATACAAGTGTAATATCACGTACTTCAGCAGCATCTATCACCTACTCATCATATGTAAATGCAAATGTGCTAAATAACAGTTTTGTCTTTACAATACCAATTTTTGATTCATTACCAGAATCAACTTCCCTACCAAATATGGGAAATCCAAACAACTGGTTGAAAGAACTAAAAGTAAATGGAAATATGGTAACAAACTTCTATGGAGGAACTACTGAATACACAGTAACAGTTCCATATACTGAAAGTGTCATAATTGATGCAACATCTGTAAATGGAAAACCAAAAGTAGAAGGAGCTGGAACATTTAAACTAGAAAATGACAAATCAGATTTTAAAATAAATGTCACAGCACAAAATGGTGATTTAAAAACTTATACAATCACAATAATTCGTGACAGAAAAGAAAAACCTGATGAACCTGAAATAGTAATAACACATGATGATGTTCTAAAAAGTTCAACTTACAAATACAATGATAATTATTTGTGGAACATACCAATGACAACAGATGTTAATACTGTAATTGAAAACTTAACTAAAAAATACAAAACAGTATCCGTAAATATTAAGAATAAAAATAATGAAACAAAAAATACCGGTACAATAGTTACAGGAGATAAAGTAACAATATCAATAAATGGTAGTGAAAAAACATTAGAAGTTGTCATATATGGTGACACAAATGGTGATGGAACCATAAGTTTATCTGACTTACTAGCAGTTCAAAAACATCTACTTGGACAAACTACCCTACTAAATCCATATTATAGAGCAGCAGATGTTAATAAAGATTCAAAAGTTACAATTAACGATATATTAGTAATGCAAAAACATTTACTAGGATACACTAACATAAGTCAAGGATAGGAGGAAAAATGAAAAAAATATTATACTCACTTTTAGGATTATTTATGTTACTAATACCAACGCTTTCTGCTAATGCAGCAACATTAAACATATCACTATCACAGTCAAACAGCAAAATTGTCGTAGGTAACTATATAACATATACAGTAAGATTATCCTCTTCAAGTGCCATTGGAGGAACAAGATATTCATTTACATATGATAGTTCAAAGTTAACACTAATAAGTGGTACACCAAATGGTCTATCTTATGACTTCCATGGAACAGAAAAGTCTATAACCTACACATTTAAATTCAAAGCTAAAGCAAGTGGTAACACAACTGTAAATTTCGTATTAAATGAAGCAATTGACTGGGATGGAAATAACTTTAGTTACAACAAAACAACAAGCAAAACAACACGAATAATAACACAAAAAGAACTTGAAGCAAGCTATAGCAAAAATAACTATTTATCATCTCTTGCAGTAGACAACTACTCTCTTTCTCCAAGCTTTAATAAAAACACACTTGAATATACTTTAACACTTGAAAATGATGTAAGGAGAATAAATGTTACAGGAAATAAAGAAGACTCAAAAGCATCAATAACAGGACTTGGAAAACATGACTTAGCTGAAGGATTAAACAAAATAGAAATATTAGTAACAGCACAAAATGGAAGTACAAGGACTTACATAATAAATGCCACAGTAAAAGAATTATCCCCAATAGTTGTGGAAGTTGATGAAAAAAAGTATAATGTTGTACGTAAAGAAGAACTACTAACAGCACCAAACTCAACATACGAAAGTACAACAATTAAAATTGGTGAAGAAGAAGTTCCAGCCTTTATAAATAAAAAAATAAACATAACTTTAGTAGGACTCAAAGATGAAGAAGGAAATATTGCCCTTTACAAATACGATAATGAAAAATACACTATATATCAAGAAATTCAATCAAAAGAAATTATCATAATAGAAGCACCAACACAAGAAATACCAAAGAAATACAAAAAAGTTACATTAAAAATAAATGAAAAAACTGTAACAGCATATCAAAAAGATACAAGTTCAAGTTACTACCTACTATACGGAACTAACATAGAAAATGGAAAAACAAGCCTATATCAATATGACAGCAAAGAAAATACACTACAAATATTTGATCTAACTAGTCTAAAAAGAACTGAAAATAAAGAAAAAAAATATGCATATATGATTTTAGGGCTAGGCACAATACTAGTAGTAACATACTTCATACTACTAATCAGTGCAATTAGAAAAAAAGTAAAAAATAAGAAAAAGAAAAATGAACAAAAAAAGAACACTAAAGAAAATGAAAGTAC
Source organism: uncultured Bacilli bacterium (assembly GCA_934100165.1). Lineage (GTDB taxonomy): Bacteria > Bacillota_I > Bacilli_A > RF39 > UBA660 > RUG13868. The sequence continues at coordinate 7,593 of CAKOPN010000002.1, read as the reverse complement.
AAAAGTATTAGAAACATTTCCAAAAGAAGAAGAAGTTATACAAGAAGCAACCGAAGAAGTAACTATAGAAGAAATTCAAGAAAGTAAAAAAGATAAAAAGAAAAAAAAGAAGAAATAATCTTCTTTTTAATTAAATAAATATCACGGAGGGTTTAATGAAGAAAAGTAAAATAAATATTAGAGCAATTTTAACACTTTTAACCATTGGTTCAAGTATATATTTAATGCGTTCTATATCTCTTTTTACAAAAGTAGAAACTTTTATAAGATACCTAATAATAGTACTAATGATTATATTTGATATATTCACTATATATATAGTAATAAAAAACACTAAAGAAAGAAAAAAGAAAAAGAAAAAAAGTTACAATATACTTTTAATAATGTTAACTATCTTATATATTTTCTTGGCATTCAACCTAAATAAAATTTATTCTTATATATCAAAAACCAATAAAAATGTAACCTACTCTATAAGTATGGTTACAAGAAATGATGAGTCTGTACCAGATTTGATAACAATTAAAAAAGCAAAGCTGGGAATAATAACAGATGAAGGATCTGACAACAAAGAATATACACTATCGAAGAAAATTATAAATAACTATAAATTAAGTGAAAACAATGAATTAGTAACGTACGATAACTATACAATGATGATAACAGATCTTTTAGATAAAGAAATAGACTATGCTTTTCTTCCAACCAATTATGCTGATATTTACAGTACTACAAAAGGTTTTGAAACCCTTGGTGAAAAATTAAAAACAATAACAAGTGAAAGTATGGAAGAAACTAAAAAAGAAGCACAACTACTTGGAAGTTCAAAAGATTTAACAGAACCATTTACCATATTACTAATTGGAATTGATTCTACCACAGATGGTTTAAAACAAGCAGATTCATTTAATGGTGACTCACTAATGTTAGTAACGTTTGACCCTAAGACTATGAACGCAACCATGCTAAGTATTCCTCGTGATAGCTATGTACCGATTGCATGTTTCAAAGGAAAATATGAAAATAAAATAACACATGCTGCATCAAGAGGTACAAGTTGTGTAATAAATACAATACAAGATTTTCTAGATGTAAAAATTGATTATTATGTAAAAATAAATTTCTTGGGATTAGTTGAATTAGTAGATGCCGTTGACGGCGTAGACATTGATGTCCCTTATAGTTTTTGTGAACAAGATAGTCAAAGAAGATTTGGAAATCACATAATATATGTAAAGAAAGGATATCAAACACTAAATGGTGAACAAGCCCTAGCCTTTTCAAGAAACAGAAAGAAAAACTCAGAATATTGTTCAAAAGAATGGACAGAAGGACGTAGAGATGACTTCGTAAGAGGAACTCACCAACAGATGGTTGTGGAAGCAATTCTCACAAAGCTCAAATCATTCTCAAACGTAAACAAAATAGATGAAATATTACAAGCAATTTCAAATAACCTAGATACAAATATGACTGAAAGTACGATATTATCATTCTACAACGTAGCAAAAGATGTTATGTTCTCATCTTCAAACGATGATGTGCTAACAATACAAAAATTATATATTGATGGTACAGGTCAAACAATATATGATGAAAATACAAGATTACAATTATGGAACTATATTCCAAATAAACAAAGTGTCAACGATGTTAAAGATGCCATGAAAATAAATTTAGGGCAAAAAGAACATGAAGTAATAAAAATATTTACCTACTCTATAAAAGATGGCTACAAAGAAAAAATAATTGGAAAAGGTCCGTACAAAGTATACACAACATATGACTTACTTCCAGATTTAACAAAGATGACCTTAAGTGAAGCTAAAACCTGGGCTGCAAAGAACAAAATAACACTAAACATAGAATATGAAGAAAACACAAAATATAAAGATGATAAAATAAGAAAACAAAATTATCCTGTTAATAAAAGGCTCGATAAAATTGATAATAAAACAGTAACAATAACAGTAATAAAAAATAAAAAGCAAGAACAAACTACAACAAAAATCGACTGTTTAGAAGAAGAAAATAACAAGCTTTGCATTCTTCCAGATTTTACAAACAAAAAGAAAAGCGATGTAATTACTTGGGGAAATAAATTCTCTAATGAAATTGCTATAAGATTTGAATATAAAGATACAACTGATAAAGAAAAAAATGGACTTATTGAAAAGCAGTCTATAGAAAAAGAAACTAAAGTTAAAGAAATTTTAAAAAAGAAAGAAACGATAAATTTTGTAATATTAAAATTTAAAGAACAAGTAACAAGTGAAAAAGAAGAAAACGATAACAATAGTTAAAATACTTAGAACTGGAAAAAAACAGTTCTTTTTTTACGCAAAAAAACTGCTAGCTATTTGCTAACAGAATTTTTAAGAAATTTTATTTACTTCCACAAAAGAGTAATTGTTATCTTCTTTTAAAAACGTAAATTTATACTTTGATACATTATCATCAATAGCACTATTAACATCATACTTTAAAATATCATCATATTTTTCTTTACTATCAAACGACTCTTTACTATCAAAGCTCTTATATATCAAATATAAAGTAGAATCGTTTTCACCACTTACTTTTCTAACATAAACACATTTAACATAAACGTAATAATTATTACCATCATTTTCATATTTCTCTGGATAATAAAGTACATAACTTCCAATATCTTCTTTTTCTGAATAATAAACTAAGAACTTATTTTCATTAGAATCATATTTAACTCTCGGAATTGTATCAAAATTATCAAGTGAATTTACATCAAAATCATTCTCACCATACAATTCAGTATATAATGACTTAATTTTATCAGCAGAAATTTTATGTGTTATAAAGTAAACAAAATCTTTTTCAATATAATTATTTTCATCTACGCCATCGAGAATAACAGCAGTACTATCGTTAATATTCGATAATACTAAATAATAAAGTTTATACATTGAAGAAATATCAGACTTTTTAGTACTATTTCTAAAATAAATACATCCCATATCATCTTTAACATTTCTCGAAAGATTACAATACTTATCAGAAGTCAAAAGACTTATCTTTTCTTTTAATACAGTTTGAACATCATTAGCATTTGGCTTATCATCTTTATTATCAATGACACTTTTATTAAAATTAAGAAGAAACAGCGATAATATTAACAAAACAACACCAATAATTATAAGCGTTAACCCAATCTTTTTATTTTTTACCTTCATATCGTTTCTCCTTAATAATAATTATCAGTACAATTTTGTCTTTCTACAAGAGGACATCTATAAGAATCACAGCAATATGGTTCCTTTTTCTTCTTGTCAGCCCAGCCACACCAACCGCCAACACAACACCAGTGTTCAGTATAAGTTGTACAATTCTGTCCCTTAGTTACTGTTACAGTGTAAGTAGAAGAATTTCCAAAGCTATCTTTTGCTACTATCGTAGCACTCGATTTTTGACTTCCATAATTTCCAGAAGCGCCAACACCAGAACCATTATATGTTACAGAACTAACTCCATTTGTATCAGAACAACTCCATGATATTGTTACTCCACCAGAACCACTACCAGATTTTGAAGTTGTACATGTAGGAGCAGTCTTATCGATTTTATAGCTTTGATAATACCAGTTAGAACCATTATTAGGAGTTTGAACTATTTTGTTACCAGCTTTATCAACAACTTGTGTATACACTGTATAACTACCATCATTGTTAAGTGTTACATCGTAATAAGCAGCTGTTAAATTATTATAAGTATTCAAAATAGAACCATCTTTATAAACATGAATATTGTAGCCAGCTACTCCACTTCCAGAATCGCTAGGTGTTATTCTAATTGTCTTATTAGTGTTATAATTTCCACCTGCTACACTATAACTTACTGTAGGAGGAACAGAATCACCAACCAGATTAACCGTACAAGTTGCACTATTTCCAGCTTTATCAACTATATAGCCAGTAAACGTTTTTGAAGCGTCACTTGTAAGTAATGTATCAGTCTTATTTCCATAGGCATTACCAAAACCATAAGATCTAACACCACTCTGTGCATATTGACTTGTTGCTGCGCCATCAGAAGCATTACTAAATCTAACTGTTGCACCATTTGTAAATACACCACTAGCAGTTTTATTACCATCGCCGTATATCGTACAACTTGGAGCAACTTTATCTATGTTTGGAATAGAAATAGAAACTGAATTTGACACCATTGAAGCACTATTTCTTAATTTAGAATTTCCATTGTAAATTGTACTAAATATTTTTGTATTTGAATCTTGCCAAGTAGCACCATCATCAAACGAATAACCAGTCGTTTTAATTACTTCATTTTTTGGTATCAATGCTACAGTTACATCTTTATTTGTATAAAGTAAACTTCTATCCCCGACTCTTAACTCTATTCTATCTACATTAAATGTAAGTCCACTAACATCACCAAAATCTATTCTTATATTTGAATATGTACCTGTTGGAATTTCAAACTCTATCATTTTACTTCCTTGAACCAACAGTGCTTTCTTTGAATTGGTTTCACTATAAGTTCCATTTGAATAGAACACTTGCCCAGTAACTGTTTGTGGTATAGCATCTTTAAAATATACAACTACTTTATTAACACTTCTATACTCACTAAGGCCAGTAAACGATATAAGAGGATCATTTGATGTTGTAGTAAAACTACTACCATTTTGAGTCATATTTCCTAAACTATAACTTTCTTTATTTGGAAAAATCTGATATCCATATTCAACATCAAACTCTGGTTTTGAAGTTCCTACTCTTACATCAAGAGAACAGATATTTTCGTTTCCAGCATAATCTTTTACATAACCAATAACAGTTGTAGTACCAAGACCTACCTTTATTTCCTTTTCTCTATTGTAATTTCTTTTTTCAACACTTGTACCGATACCATAAGTTAATAAACCACTTCCAACATCAGATGTACTTTTTAATCTTACTTTTACATCACCAGAATACCATCCAGTAGATTCCAAAGTTCCACTTGACACTTCAAGTTCACATGTTGGTAAGTCTTTATCTACATAAACATTTACATCACAACTTTTTGTTGAACCATCCTTGCTAGAAATTAAGATACTCCCAGCCATAGCAGTAGATGTAAATGTTTTTGAAAATTCACTTTTTAAACACTGTACATCAGTGTCATCACATTTTACAGTTATTGTCCTATCTTTATTTGTCCACTCTGATGACTGTCCAGTAATAGCACCACAACTAGGCGCCTTACCAGTATCAACATATGTAACACAAGTAGGATCATCAGTTTGATAACTACTACAATATAAACAAGCTTTATATTCAAACTTAGCATTTCCTAGCCCACTTACTTCTACATAACTTGCATCTTCTCTACAAAAGCCTTCTCCACTTGTGTCCTTAATTCTATCTATATAACCTTTGGAAACAAGTTCACCTAAACCATACAAACTTTTTTCCCCATTATCTGGAATTGAACAATTAAGATCATTATTGGCAATACATTCTGCAATATAAGCCTTTGTGGCTTCTATCATACTTTTTTCCTGTGAAGCATAATTAGTTTCTCTACCACCAGTAATATATCTAGATATGCCAGGAACAATTATTATTGCCACGATTCCAAGTATTATAATAACCGCTATTATTTCAACTAGTGTAAACCCATTTACACGTCTTTTTTTTATCACAATATCAAGCACCTACCTTACTATAATATATTTTAACATTGATACACAAATTTTACAATTAGTATCACGGAATAAAAAATAATGGACAAAATGACCATTATATAGTATAATTTCATAGTTAGTTCTTTGTTTAATGAAAGGAGAAAATATGTTAAAGAAAACAAACGATACTAAGATTATTATTTTAGGTGGTTTGGGTGAAATAGGTAAAAACATGTATTGTGTAATGCATGGTGATGAAATTATTATTATTGATTCAGGTATTAGTTTTCCAGAAGATAGTCTTCTAGGAATTGATTATGTTCTTCCTGATGTTACTTTTTTAAAACAAAATCAGGATAAAATTAAAGCTTTGATAATAACTCACGGACATGAGGATCATATAGGGGGGATTCCATATTTAGTACAAACTTTGAATATTCCTGCTATATATGCTCCTAATCAAGCTAAGGAACTTATTGCGCTCAAATTACAGGATAAGAATATTAGATATGATAATTTATTTGTATATAATGATCAAACAGTTTTAAAATTTAAAAAAATTACGGTGGAATTTTTTAGAACAACTCACTCTATACCAGATTCTCATGGAATTCTTGTTAAGACTCCAGATGGTAACATTGTTACAACTGGTGACTTTAAATTTGACTTTACTCCAATTGGACCAATGGCAGATTTACACAAAATGGCAAGAATTGGTGAAGAAGGTGTTGACCTTTTAATAAGTGACTCTACAAATGCACTAAATGAAGGAATAAGTATAAGTGAAACAAAAGTTGACAATGCTTTAAATGATATTTTTGATAAATATTCTTCTAATAGAATTATAATAGCAACTTTCGCATCTAACATATATAGATTAAAACACATTGTGGAAACTTGCTATAATCACGGAAGAAAAATTTGTGTATTTGGTAGAAGTATGGAGAACAACATTAAAATATCAATTGAAGGTGGTTATATAAATCACTCAGATATTTTAATTGAACCAGAAGAAGCAAACAATTTAAAGCCAAATGAAGTTACTATTCTATGTACAGGATCACAAGGAGAACCGCTTGCAGCTCTTTCAAGAATTGCAAATGGCACTCATAAACAAATTAAACTAAGACCTGATGACGTAGTAGTATTCTCTTCATCACCTATTCCAGGTAATGCATTATCTATTGGTAATACAATAAACAAACTTTACTTGCAAGGTGTTAAGGTATTCACAAACACTTCATTAAATGAGATACACACATCTGGACATGCTAATATTGAGGAGTTAAAGCTTATGATTAGGCTTATTAAACCAAAATACTTAATGCCATTCCACGGTGATTACAGAATGCTTAAGAACCATGCCAATATTGGAGTAGAATGTGGCATTCCAAAAGAAAACACTTTCGTTCTTCAAAATGGTGATGTTCTTAACTTAAAGAACCATGTAATAACAAAAGGAAGTCCCGTTGTAACAAGTGATGTTTATGTTGATGGTAACAGACTTGGAGAAATCAATGGTGCAGTCTTAAGAGATAGAAAAATAATGGCCAGTGATGGAATATTAGTAGTAATAGCAAACATCGATATGAAGAATAAAGAATTGCTTATCCATCCTAATATCACTACAAGAGGATTTGTCCTTATAAATGAAAATGAAGCTTTAATTAAGAAGATTGAAACTATGGCTGAAAAAGTCATTACAGAAAAATTAAAAGAACCAAACGTTACTTTTAATGATATAAAAAGTCAAATAACAGCAGAGTTATTTCCTTATATATATGAACTAACAGGAAGGAAACCAATAATTCTGCCAGTAATATTAGACATAAAAAAAGATAGGTAAAAATCTGAAGTTGTAAGATAAAAGTGTACACAAAAAAAGTGTATGCTTTTATTTTTGTTATAATTAAGGTAAGGAGTTGATA
>CAKOPN010000001.1 GCA_934100165.1 uncultured Bacilli bacterium | reverse complement strand
GAAAACAGAAAGACAATACATATACCATCACCATCTGAAGGTAAAGAAGTAGAAACATCATGCGTAGATAATGCTGGAAATGATTCAGGACCGATGATAAAGAAAAAATATTATGTAAGAATATATAGCCAAGATCCTGTGTGCGGTTGGGATGATTGTTTAACTGGTGAAAATACTTGCCAAGGTGGATATCCAAAAGTTTGGAGTAGTTGTGCAAGTAAAAGTTGTTCCTATGGATGGTCAGGGTCAGCAGTTTGTATAAACAACAAAACTAATAAAGGTACTACTCAGAGTGCTTCTGGAAGTGGTTTTAGTTCTAGTAATGCAGCATATAGTGCTTGTGAATCTTATAGATTTTGTGCTGGCAGTCAACTTGGTCATGTTAGTTGTTCTGTAAATCAAAGCTGTTCATGTAAAGGTGGATACGTTAATGGGAATTATGATTCATGTTTAACTGGTCATAATACATGTCAAGGTGGATATAAGTCATGTTGGCATTATTAGTGAAATGAGAGTGATTATATGAAAAATAAAAATCGGTTATTTTTTGTGATATTGGCTTTTGTTTTGTTTGCAGTAGCCATAATTGTCTATATTACTAAGAATAATAATGGTAATAATGATGTTCCAAATGACAATGAAGTTAATGTAAGTGAGCAAGAGTTAGCATTTATGCAAGATATAATATCTAATAATGATTTGTATAAGTATGCTGGTAGTTATGTACGTAATATTTATTATAATAATAAAAAAACATCGGTTAATGAGATTCCTAATTATGAATTTATAGATTTCGCTATTGAGTATAATAGAATGAAAAATAAAGAAAAGGTTTGTAATACATCTACAGAAGAGAAAAATGTAGAAGAAATAAATCAATTGATTAAAGAATTGTATGGACCGGATTTAATATATCAAGTGCCAGCTTCTGGTGTTGAGTTTACTTATGAAAACGAAAAATTTAAAATTCACAATAATAGTTGTGATAACGGAAACTACGTTGAAAGTAATGACTTTATATTAACAAATATAATTAAAAAAAATATGACAGAAGAAGAAATTACTTTTTATCAAAAGATTGCTTATGTATCAGAAGTAATTTTTACTGATGAAGATAACAGTGTAAAAACATATTATTCTTTCTATAAAGATTTTGATAGTGATAAACCTGTTTATGAAAAAATTGAAGTTAGTGCTATTTTTAATCAAGATATTACTAGTGATAAATTTAGTACGTATGTATTCAAATTTAAAAAAGCAAGTGATGGTAAGTATTATTTTTATTCTTCTGAACCATTACAAGATGATAAATAGAACTGAAAAATATCTAGTGTGTTAGATATTTTTTCTTTCTTTATATACAAAAATAATTGATTTTTTGGCACTTTGTGATATAATTGTAAAAGTTTAAAAGAAGTGAGTGATTTTATGAAAAAAAGAAATATAGCTATAATAGCCCATGTTGACCATGGTAAGACAACTCTTGTTGATGAAATTTTAAAGTCAACAGGGACTTTTAGAGAAAATGAAGATACTAGTAACATATCAATGGATACTAACCAAATTGAAAAGGAACGTGGTATCACTATTCTTGCTAAAACAACTGCTGTAAATTATAAAGGATACCGTATAAACATTCTTGATACACCAGGCCATGCTGATTTTGGTGGAGAAGTTGAACGTATTATGAATATGGTTGATGGCGTTCTTCTTGTAGTAGATGCTTATGAAGGTACTATGCCACAAACTAGATTTGTATTAAAGAAAGCACTAGAAGCAAAGGTAAAACCTATTGTTGTTATAAACAAAGTTGATAAGCCTTCTGCAAGATGTAAACAAGTAGTAGATGAAGTTTTAGAACTTTTTATAGAACTTGGTGCTACTGATGATCAATTGGATTTTAAAGTTGTTTACGCATCAGCTATAAATGGAACAAGTAGTTTAAGTGATGATATTTCAACTCAAACAAAAGGTTTTGATGGCTTACTTGATTACATTATTTCAGAAATACCAGCTCCACAAGGTGATGTTAATGCACCACTTCAATTCCAACCAGCTTTGTTAGATTATAATGATTTCGTTGGTAGAATTGGTATTGGACGTGTTCATAATGGTGTTATGAAAACAGGTCAAATGGTTACATGTATGAGACTTGATGGTACAACTAAGCAATTTAGAATTCAAAAGATTTTTGGATATTTAGGACTTAAAAAAATAGAAGTTGAAACAGCTGAGGCTGGAGACATTGTTGCAGTAGCAGGTCTTGCAGATATTTCAGTAGGAGAAACACTTTGTGATAATAACAATTTAAATGCACTTCCTATTTTACATATTGATGAACCAACTCTACAAATGACAATAGGAACAAATTCTTCACCTTTCTGCGGAAAAGATGGAAAAATCTTAACAGCTAGAAAAATAGAAGAAAGACTAATCAAGGAAACTCAGAAAGATGTAAGTTTGAGAGTAGAACCAAATGATACAGAAAGTTGGATTGTATCTGGTAGAGGAGAACTTCACCTTGGTATACTTATTGAAAATATGCGTCGTGAAGGATTTGAACTTGAAGTAAGTAAACCTAAAGTAATTATAAAAGAAGAAAATGGTAAAAAGATGGAACCATATGAAGAATTACAAATAGAATGTCCTGAAGAAAGCATTGGTAGTGTAATTGAACAGCTTGGACTTCGTGGTGCTACTATGGAATCTATGAGCAATGTTAATGGACAGACTAGAGTTCTTTATACTATTCCATCACGTGGGTTAATTGGATTTACAACTAACTTTTTAACACTTACTAAAGGATATGGAATTATTAACCATACATTTAAAGAATATCGTGAAATGGCTAATGTTGATGTTGGTGAAAGAGCTCTTGGGGTTTTAGTTTCAATAGATACAGGAAAAGCAACTGCTTACTCACTTGGTGGTCTTGAAGATCGTGGAATAATGTTCATTGAACCATCTACTGATGTTTACGAAGGTATGATTGTTGGAGAACATACAAGAGAAAATGATTTAGCAGTAAATGTTACTAAGGGTAAAAACTTAACAAATATTCGTGCTGCTGGAAGTGATCATACAGTAGTTCTTAAAAGACCAAGACCAATATCACTTGAATATGCACTTGATTATATAAATTCAGATGAATTAGTTGAAGTAACTCCACATTTTATAAGACTTAGAAAAAGAATTTTAAATACAACAGAAAGAAAGAAATTTGATAGTAGAAACTAATTTCTTTTTTTCTTTTTTTCTGCTATAATTTTTTTTGAGGATGATATTATGGAAAAAAATGAAGAACTAAAAAAAATACCAAGAAAAAATTATATTATAGTTGCAGTTATTTTTACTTTTACAATTGCTTTAGCATTTACTTTATATGTACTTTATAATAATGGAAATAAAGAAATGAATGATATTCCTGTTATGAGGGGAGTTATTTCTGAACTTAATGAAAAAAGCATTGATGATTATTTTCTTGAAAATAGTGATTTCTTTATTTATGTTGGAGTAGCAAATGATGATAATTCTCGTAAAGTAGAAGAAAATTTAGAAAATGTATTAAAAAAACGTAATATACTTGATAAAACAATATATTTGAATATTACTAGCATTACTGATAAAAATAAATTTTATACTACTTTTAATGATAAATATTCAAATGGTGTTAAATTACAAAGTTATCCAGCATTTATTATTATTTCAAATAAGAAAATTTTAGATATTGTTCAAAATTCTAATAATAAAATTACTATCTTTGATATAGAAAGAATTTTAGATGAATATGAAGTGAGGGAAAAATAATATGATAAATATTGTTTTATATGAACCAGAAATACCACAAAATACTGGAAATATTATGAGAACTTGTGTTGCTACAGGAAGTCGTTTACATTTAATTAAACCACTTGGCTTTTCTATTGATGATGCACATTTAAAAAGATCTGGTGTTAATTATATTGATAAGCTTGAATATTTTGTATATGAAAATTATCAGGATTTTTTGAGTAAAAATTCTGGAGAATTCTATTTTTTTACAAGATATGGACATAAACCTCATTCAAGTTTTGATTATAGTGATAAGAGCAAAGATATATATTTAATCTTTGGAAAGGAATCTACTGGTATACCAAAAGAAATTCTTAGACCTAATATAGACCGTTGTATGAGAATTCCTATGACAGATAATGTAAGAGCACTCAATGTGAGCAATGCATGTGCAATAGTGGTGTATGAAGTATTAAGGCAAAGAAATTATGAAGGTCTTCTTTTTGATGAACCACACAAAGACAAAGATTTTATTATGATAGATTAGAATTCATTTTTAAAATTTTTGTTAAAAAAAGATTGACATGTTTAAGCACAATATGATATTATCTTATTGTTGCTTGGTTATGGGGCATTAGCTCAGCTGGGAGAGCGCCACGTTTGCACCGTGGAGGTCAGCGGTTCGATCCCGCTATGCTCCACCATAATGAATTAGACGTTGAGAAATCAACGTTTTTATTTTGTTTAAATTAAAACTTAATTAAAAATAAATTTTACAAGTACTTTTGTAATTACTACTTATTTTTTATCATCATAAATTATAGTGGTGATAGATATGAAAGAATATGCAATTTATCCGTTTGAATATTTGAACATTTCACAAAATTATAATCAAGGAAATCATGTACCACATTGGAAAAATAGTAAAAATTACAGTGATAAACCTTGGGATGAAGCACTTAAAGATTCTGGTAGAGATTATTTTGTTCCACAAAATGATTTTATCGTTGAAGAAGTACTAGGAATTAACAATAACATTACAAACTCAGTAAGACTTAAATCTGTAAATAAACTTTACATGCCATATAAAAATGAACCAGATTATTTATGCCTCACACTTACTCACATGAATGAAGACAATCTAAAACAGGTCTTTAAAGGCCAACTTTTAAAGAAAAACTCAAGAATTTTACTGGAGGGTACCGATGGATATGCGACAGGTAATCACTTTCACATTACTGCAAACACTGGTAAATACTATGGCTTATTAAAAAATTCAAATGGATCGTGGTGTTACACTTACGAAAAAGCACTCACACCAAGTGAAGCTTTTTATGTAGATAAAAAATTTACTAGAGTAATGGATACGAAAGGTAGTGAGTTTAAAACAGTACCTAGTGAAATTCCTATTGTGGGAAATCCTGTTATAAGAAATGAAAATGTAGATCAAATAGAAGTACTTGCAACAAACTTAAGATGCAGAGCTGATTCATCTTTAAAAGCAAATGTAAGCGGTTACTTAAAGCCTGGTATATATGATTATTTTGGGAAAATTTCACAAGATGGATATGAGTGGTATAAAATAGAATATGGTTACGTTGCTTTTTCAAGTGACTGGATGATTTTGCATCCAAAAAAGGATATTGCGGATGATAATCAAGATGGTAAAAAAGACAACGAAATAGATAACAATAATAACAATAGTAATAATAATGACGATAATAGAAATAATAATAAAGATGATAATGATAGCGAAAGTGAAAACATGAAAAAGTGTTTTATCAAAATTATAATGGAATTTATCAGACGGTTACTTAAGTTAAAAAAATAATTTAGTTAGCTACATACTTTGGTATGTAGTTTTTGATTGATTTATAGTTTTAAAAAATATATAATCTAAGTGAAGTGATAAGATATGAAAAAGTATTTAACAGATCCAAAAGTTAGTGCTGAATTTACTAAAGGTGTTATTCTTGAAGTTCTTGATGAAGATAATGTATCAAACTATAATTTTGAGTTAACTGAACTTACGAAAGAAAAAATAAAATTTGTTAATTTCAATGAATGTAAATTTGTTAAAATGGCTTTTCTTAGTGTAGAACTTTCTAATGTTTCTTTTGTAGATACTATTTTTGAAGGTTGTGATTTTTCAAATTCATCATTTGAATTATGTTCATTTATAAGATGTCAGTTTAAAAATTGCAAACTTGTTGGTGCCAATATTTATGATTCTACTTTAAAAGATGTTAAATTTAATGGAATCTTAGATTATATAAATTTTGCTAGCAATAAGTTTAAAAATGTATTGTTCGTTGAGTGTTCAATTGCAGAGTCAAGATTTTTAGAAAATACTTTTTTAAATGTTTATTTTGAACAGTCTAATATGAAGAATATTGAATTTTATAAAACAAGTCTTAATAAAGTTGATTTAACGACAGATATTATTGATGGTCTTAATGCTTCTTTAACAGATGTAAAAGGTCTTATTATAAGTTCATATCAAGCATATATTTTGGCTGGTTTATTAGGTGTTGTTATAGAAAGGTAGATAAAATATGTTAAAAGTTGATAACATTGTTAAGTATTATGGTAAAAACTGCGCTGTAAATCATTTATCTTTTGAAGTGAAAGATGGTGAAATTTTTGGATTACTTGGAGAAAATGGAGCAGGGAAGACTACTACATTTAGGATTATAATGGGACTTCTTAATAGTGATGAGGGAACAGTTCTTCTTAATGGTAAAAGAATTGATTATGGTGTAACTAATAAAATAGGGTATTTGACAGAAGAGAGAAGCTTACTTACTAAACTTACTGTCAAAGAACAAATTGTATTTTATGGAATATTAAAAGGAATGACTGAAGAAGAAGTTTTAAGTAAACTAGATTCTTTGTTGAAGGAATTCGACATAGAAGATTATAAGAACAGAAAAATAAAAGAGTTGTCAAAAGGTAACCAACAAAAAATACAATTTATTGCAGCGGTTATAAATGATCCAATTCTTTTAATACTTGATGAACCATTTACGGGGCTTGATCCAATAAATGTAGAAATGTTTAAAAAATACATTAGAAAATTACAAAAAAATGGCTGTTCTATAATATTTTCTTCACATCAGATGGAACACATAGAAGAGTTTTGTGAAAAACTAATTATATTAGTTAAAGGGAAAAGCATCTTGGATGGGTATGTAAAAGATATTAAGCAAGCATATAAAAAGAAAAATATTATAATAGCAGGAGACATTGATGATAAAGAGCTTAAGAAAATTGATGGAGTTATAAATGTCGAAAAAAGAAATGATGAATATCTTGTAAAAATAGAAAATAAAGATGTTGTGTCAAAAGTATTTAAAGTTATTTCTAAGTATGACGTTAATAAGTTTATTGTGGAAGAGGCCACTCTTAATGAAATATTTATTGCTAAAGTAGGTGAGGCAAAGTGATGAATAAATTTTGGTATTTGACTAGGTTTGGACTTAGTAAAAAAATAAAATCAAAATCATTTATTATTTCTAACATTGTATTATTAGTCCTTATTGTATGTATTATCAATATAGATGGCATAATTAGTTTCTTTGGCGGAGATTTTGATGAAAAAGTTAAAATATATTTAGTGGATAATACACATGTTTCTGCAAGCTCTTTTACAAATAACTTTAATCAAGTAAATAGTAGTGTTTATACCGATGAAGAAGCAAATAATAACAGTGAACTTGTGCTTGAAAACAATATTAAAGAAGATGATATTAAAGGAACACGTGATATAATTGTTGAGCTTAATAATGATGGATTAAATTTGTTGAGTGCAAGAATTATTAGTGATAATTATATTGATACAATAACTTATCAAATTATAAATCAAAGTATAAGTAGTACTAAATATGAACTTGCTTTAAAAAATAGTAATATTGATGTCGAAGAGTTAAATAAAATTTCTTCTCCACCAGTTATAGAAAGGGTAATTCTTGATGAAGAAAAAAATTCAGAAGAAGAGAATACGAATATTATTATGTCTGTTGTATTTCCTACGTTGATATTACCATTTTTCATGTTAATAATATTACTTGTTCAATCAATTGGTACAGAAATAAATGAAGAAAAGTCCACTAGAAGTATGGAAATAATTATTTCTAATGTTTCTGCTAAAACTCATTTGTTTGCTAAAATATTATCTGGTAATCTATTTATTATTTTTCAAACTATTTTAATATTTTTATATGGTACTTTAGGATTTTTACTACGAAGTTTTACACCAAATGTTACTGGAGGGATGAGTGATACTATAAAAGATGTTTTATCTAGTTTACAGTCTTCTGGAATTATGGGTAAACTTGTTGTTATAATTCCAATTACGCTTGTACTTATGTTACTTTCCTTCTTAGCATATTCACTTCTTGCAGGAATACTTGCTAGTATGACAGTTAATATAGAAGATTATCAACATGTACAACTTCCAATAATACTAATTTGTCTTATCAGTTATTACTTATCATTTATGGCAAGTATGTTTGATGGAAGTACTTTTATTAAAGTATTGAGTTATTTTCCACTCATATCATGTCTTTTGTCTCCAGCACTTCTTATGATAGGGCAAGTAACTATAATAGATGTTTTTGTATCTATTGGTATAATGATCTTGTTTATTTATGTTATAATAAAGTATGGATTGAGGATTTATAAAATAGGAATTTTAAATTATTCTACAGATAACATGTGGAAGAAGATTTTTAAAGCAGTTAAGAATGATTAGAGGTATGTATGAAAAAATGTGTAGTTATATATAATCCCCATAGTGGTAAGAAAAGTAAAAAGGATTTTAAAGATGAATTTATAAAAATTTTGGAAGAAAATAATTATGAACCAGAAGTTATATATTCTAAGTATCGTGGCCATATTGTTGAAATAGTTAGTTCTCTTGACGATGATGTTGACTTAGTTATTTCTCTTGGTGGAGATGGTACTTTTAATGAATCAATGCGTGGTAATTTTAAAAGGAAAAAAAGACTTGTTTTAGCACATATTCCACTTGGTACTACAAATGATGTTGGAAAAATGTTTGGATATGGAAAAAATGTTATAAACAACTTAAGACTTCTTATGGACGGGGTAGTAGAGAATGTTGATATATGTACAATAAATAATGAAGCCTTTGTATATGTTGCAGGTTTTGGTAAGTTTATGAATATACCGTATGAGACAAGTAGAAATTCTAAGAAAAAGTTAGGATACCTTGCTTATATCTTTAATGGCTTTAAAGATTTTTTAAGATTTACTAGACTTCATGATATTACTTACATTATCGATGGAGAAGAGTATGAAGGCCTTTATTCTTTCATGTTTGTATCTAATGCTACTAGAGTAGCAGGCGTTAATAATGTTTTTAAAGATGTAAAACTTGATGATGGTAAGTTTGAAGTACTGCTTTGTAACATAAAAAAACGTAAAGATATTCTGAAAACACTTTACTATTTAAGGAAAAATGATATTTCACATGTTCCAGGATTTTATTTTCATAAAACTGATAATTTGAAGATTCGTGTTAATGATGAGAAGAAACTTGCTTGGTGTATAGATGGAGAAAAACTTGAAATAGATTCAGAAGAAGTAGAAATAAAAATCGATAAAAATGTTAAAATCATGATTCCTAAAACAAATATTGATAAACTTTTCTTAAAAAAATAAAAAGGGTAACTAAACTATTTAGTTACTCTTTTTCTATGTATCCATTATTTTTAAGTTTAGAGATTATTTTTTGTTTTGATGCATTACCTACGATTCTTTGAAGTATTGAAAGTTCTTGCCCTTCTGTTATAAATAATGTATTTGGTGTTCCTGTTATTTTAAACTCTTTACTGAATTCTTTATCTTCTTCTTCAGTCATATTAGTTAGATTTAACTGATAACCTGTTACTTTGTATTCATTCAATACTTCTTTTAGTTTTGGTGTAAATGCTTGACAATGACTGCATCCATCTTGCACAACTTCAACGAAGAATGTTTCTTTATTTTCACACATTGTTTTAAACTCTTTGTAACTTATACTTTTTAAGTAACTATCATTACTGTTTGAACAACCAGTAAACAAAAGAAATAATGCAATAACTAATAAAATACTCTTTATCTTTTTCATCTTAACACCTCTAAGATAGATTAACATATAATAGACATTATTTCAATAAAAGTTATTGGAAAAAAATGTGAAATATAGTATACTTTATTGTGAAGATAGGTGACTTTTAAAATATGAAAAAATGTTTTTTATCATTGTTTATTTCAATCTTATTCTTTGTATTACCTTTTTCTGTAAATGCTGCTAATTTGTGCACTGAATCAAAATATAATGCGCTAAAACAAAAAGCATCTAAAGTCGAAGCAAATTGGAATTTAAAATTTGATGAGAAAAATAATGCATATTTTGAAGTTAGCTTTAATAATGTTGATGATGATTTGCTTCTTTTGTATAACGACGTATATTATGAACCAAGCAATAACAAAATAGAACTTGTAACTTTACTTGAGGGTGGAAATACCTATGAATTTAACTTTTATGGTGGATATGATAATCCTTGTGTTGAGGAATATTTATATACAAAAAAATTAGAAATTCCTAAATACAATAAATTTAGTGAAATGAAAGAATGTAGCGAATACACTGAATGGGATTTATGTGATAAATGGTATTCCGGTCATATTGAGAGTGAAGAAGATTTTTACAATAAACTTGAAGAATATAAAGAAAAAGTTAGAACTGGAGAAATTGTGCTTGATAAGAAGAGCCAAAATAATTATGCATTATATGCACTGATTTCTGGTTTTACTTTAATTGTCTTAATATGCATTTATAAATTTGTAAAGAAAAAAAAGAAGAAATAAAAGAGAAAAGGTGGTGTGTTTGATTATGAATAAGAAAGTTATAATATATTGCTTATTTGCATTATGTTTTTTCTTTCCAATTCCTGCTGATGCCGCTAATTTGTGTACTGGTAGTCGTTATAACGAACTTAAAAGAGCAGCATATAATGTACAACTTTCTTGGAATTTAAAGTTTGATAGTGATAATAAATCATATTTTGAGATTACAGCCTCAAATATGAATAAAGATGTTTTACTTATTTTTAATGATTCTGTATATGAAACTCCAAATGATAATGCTACTATTGTAATCGCTTCATACTTAGATGGTGGACATACATATGAATTCAAATTCTATGGTGGTTACGATAGCCCTTGTGCTGAAGAATATATTTATACAAGGCAATTGAAGGTACCTAAATATAATACATATAGTGAATCAGAGGAATGTATAGAATATGAAGAGTTCTCTTTGTGTGGCAAGTGGTATGAGGGAAACATAAGGGATAGAGAATATTTTTTAGAACAATTAGAAATATATAAAAAAAGCATTGAAAAACCTGTTGAACCTGAACCTGTAGTTGACACTAGAACAACTTTTCAAAAAATTATTGATTATTATGTACAAAATTTGAGTATAACGTTGCCAATAACAATTATATTTGTTGGTTTAATAGTTACTATTATTGTTATTAGAATTGTTAAATCTAGAAAGAGAACTAAAATAAATTTAAATGTTTAATAAAGGATGTGATTTAAATGAATAAATATTGTAAAAAAATGTTTGTTTTGATGTGTATCACAATTTCTCTTGTTCTGTTAATACCATTCTTGGTTTTAGCAGGGGAAGAAGCAATGACTGCTTATGGTTATCAGATAACGTTGGTTAAGTATTCTGGAAGTGGTACACCAGAGGTTGTTGGTAAACCAATTCTTGTGTATCATCCAGATTTATTCGCTGATGTTTTTAGACATATTTCAGTTAGTATGCCAGGAAGTTATGATTCTTTTGTAAGCAGTAGCTGGGGGTTAAGGCAAATAATTGACCGTGATAAAGACTGGACTCATAATGGTGATACACCAAGTGAATTGATGCCAGATATTAAAAATCCAAGTACATCTGGTCATGATGTGATTGCAGAGGACGAATTTGGAAATGAATTTACAATTGGCGATAGATATTACTATACACATGACGGTAGTCAAGAAAATGCGCAGGCTCCTCAAACTATTTGTAGTTCTTCTCCAGGTGGTGGCGGTAGTACCGGTTATACTATTCTTTATCAAAAATTCATGTCACAAGATAGAAAAGTTACTTATAAGGCATCAGATATAACAAATTTAAATGATTTTTACGCTGTATATCCTGATAGTAAATTAACAGAATATAATGTTAAAAATAATGGCTATTTAGATAGTTTAATTAAGAATAAATATTTTAAAAATGTTCAATCTATTAAACAATATTTTGGCATAGATATAAATTATTCAGAAATTGATAAGTATTATGTTTCTGTTGAGCCGGTTCAACGTGTGCTTGATGGTATTGCTAGAACGCAAGGTAGTTATCTTGCTCAAACCATTTCAAAAACTGTTAAAGAAAACTCTACATGGACCAGTGCTTCTTGGAGCAAAGGTACTTGTTGTCACAGAAAAAGCTACAAACGAGAAATGTCTGCTAAAGATTGTACTATGAATAATGGAACTTATTCAAATGGTTACTGTACATACCAAGGTGCTTGCGATAAATGGAATTATTCTTTACCATTTCAATCCAATGGTATAAAAAATTTCTTTTATATTTACGGAAGATATGCTGATGGTTATTCACATATAGCCACTTCAAGAAGTTTGAATTCTTCAAGTACATATTTGAATAGGGCTGTTAACTATTGTAATAATACAGATAATAAACATTGTGAACTTGAAAATGATAATGTTACATGTAAAAAAGATTCAAAAGGAAATATCCTATATCAATATTACGTTGGACCAAGTTTGGATAAAGCCTTAGTAGGTACGACAACACAAAACTACTTTTTATTAAATGGTAGTTGTTCAGATGGTGTTAGTGGAAGAAAAGAAACAGGAATTAAGCATTATTATTTAGTAGATTTAATTTCATGTAAAAATACTTGTGAAACACATATAGGCGATAAATCATCAGATGAATATTTAAAATGTGCTGAAAACTATTGTGATGCAGAAGTAGACTTTAATTTAAAGGGTAGCCCTAGAAAAAGAAAAAAAGACTGTATATTAAGTTGTGGTTATACTTATGGAAAATCTCCAACTGATGGAACTACAACTAACAAGGATAGAGAATCTGTTGATAGTTGTAATAACTCAAATCCGTATAATAGAATAGAAAAAGCAAATGTATTAGTATCTACGACATCTTCTTGTAGTATTGATAAGCTTACTGGTGATGACTTATCTAAAACAAATGCAATAATTACAAGTTGCTCTGGTGATCAAATAACTGATTTTGATGGTATAGAAAATGATACACCTTTTGATCTTAGAACATATATAAACGTTTCATGTAAAGAGACTAGTAGTTTTAGTTTCTCTGACTTAACCAATAGAAGATTAGTAGCAGGAGAAGGAATAGATTATCAAGCGAGACTTAATGCTCAAAAAGAATGCACAGTATACTTTAATCTTGAACAATGGAAATTTGATTATGCTACTATTTCTAGTAAAGACCCTGATAGAAGAAAAAGATTACTATATATTTATGATGTATATAATAATGCATTAGATAAATCTTATGATAGAACAAAAAGTCCATATTATGATCCGGATTTCTTGAAAGAAGGATATGGTGAAGTGGAATGGACAGACTATGAATATAATACAGATAAAGTAAAAGTAATTTCAAGAGTAAGAGAAATTGTTAATAATTTAGTTGAGATTTCAGACAAATACAATTTAGTTATTGGTGCTTCAGATGATAGCTTAAATACAACGATTATTAAAAGAGAAAATATAACACAAATCTATAATATGAATTTAAGTTATAAGCCTGTAAATCGTTACTTACAAGTTAGTGATAAACAAGTATATTATATGTTTGATAAATATTGTGTAACAACTGATGGTAAAGCAACTGTGTTTAAAGCACCAGATAATGGAGTTTGTTATACTTCTAATGGTGTTAAAGTATTAGGAATGAATTTGTATTATACAAATTTAAATGCAACTAGTAATAGGAATTTTAGTGATAGTATAATTAAACAAGGTGTTGGTCATGAAGTTATAACCGATGCAAATATTGGAAGGGAAACTCCAAATACGGATGTATATTATGAAGATGGAGAAAGTTGTCCATATAAGATAGATGATGATAATTTAGGCTGTACAATAATAATTAAGGCAGCTGATGGAACTGTTATGCATGGAAATGATATATATGTATATGGTGATGTAGATGCAAGCATCAAAATAAATGAAAAACTTGGTGCTAAAGATTCTGTTTTGAATTTTGGACTAGTCAAGGGAACAATACCAGAGGCTAATGGTGTTGATACAATAACTGTTGGTATTGGTGATAAGAAAAATGGTGTTGAAGAAATACAACTTAGTGGAATTGTAGAATCAAAAAATGGCAGCAGTGCAATGTGCAAAAAGAGAATATATATAATAAATCCAAGTGATAAATGTGGAGTATCATGTAGTGTTGAAAGAGATAAGAACAATAATATGTTATACGAAATTAAATCTACTGGTAAACAAACTCCAAAACAGTATTTAACGGCGTTATCAACAAATATGAATTTTGTAGTTGTTTTACCAACAATTGGAGATAATAGATATTTGGTAAGACTTAACAAAGAAGTTGGAAATACTTTTGATAGTAATGGAAATGTGTTGTATGACAAAACTATTGTGTATGGAAAAGTTGAAGGTAAGATGACAGACACTGGTGAGACTTGCTACAACGTATGTTGGAGTGATGTTCCTGATTTACCAAACTGTACTGAAGAGTATAAGCCATCAGAAACTGGTGAAATTAAAAATTATTGTACTAAGTATTGGAACAATGATATAAATAACTATGATGGTGTTAGTGACTGTGTAAATCAGTGTTCAACAGCTAGAATGTGCGGAAGCGATAGAAGAAATTATACAGAAGTAGAAACAGTATGTAAGAATAATTACACAACTTGGGGATTTAAGAATGCATCTGGATGCGTAAATTATTGTTATTATTGTCCTGAATGTGAGAGTGGTTATATCTTTAGACCAGTAAATAACTACAATCCATTCCCAAATTCAAGTGATAGTAATACACTTGGTTATAACTACGCAACTGGTAATAGAATAATTGGATCTAACTGGATAGGAAAAAGTGAATACATTAAAAAAGATGATAAAGATTCAAGTAGTGTAACAGGAGTTAATGCTAATCAAAAGGTAGAATATGTAATTGAATTAACACCAAGCGTAATTAAACAGATAAGAAATGATACAGATAATTACAATAAAGCAAGTGGTGGAAATGATGCATACTTAGATTATGTATATATGGAAGGAACAGATACAACAAAAAGATATTATAGTAAGTTTATAAATGAGACATTTAAAGATTACTTTACAGTAATAGATGGAGAAAGCAAGTAATAAGGGAGTGAGAAGAAAATGAATAGTTCAATGTGGATGTATTTCTTTATGGTAATGGGAATACTTGGAATAGTTTTAATCAATATATTTGGACATGTAGTAATAAGTAATGAACAGAACTATTATTTACTTAAAGAAATCTCTGAAGCTGCTATGGTAGATGCAGTAGACTTAAAAGCATACAGAGATGGAGTAGGTTGGGATGGAGTAACGGAAGATACTGATCCAGAATCAATGCACTGCTTAGAGGGAATACCAGGAACTGTTAGAATAGTAAAAGAAAAATTCGTTGAAAGTTTTGTAAGAAGATTTGCAAACAGTGCTGATTTAAGCCGTAAATATAAAATAATAATAAACGATATAGATGAATGTCCTCCTAAGGTGACAGTAACACTTGTATCAACAGAAAAGTTCTCATTCCTTTCATTTTTTAAAGTAGAGTATGATACAGATGAGAACATAGTTAATGTACTTACAGGAATACTTGAAAATAAAACACCTGATGCATATTAAAGATTTCACAAAAAGTGAAGTCTTTTTTTTGTTATTTTTCCATAAAATTAAATGAGGTAATCTATATGAAAAATGTAATAGAGTACTACTATAATATAAATGTTGATAAAATTATATTTTCTTTTGAAAAATATACTGTTATTAGTAATAACATACAGTATATTTTAGTGTGCATTCAAAAAAACATTGATTTAAAGACTATTCTTGAAACTCAAAAGCATCCATTTTTTCATAAAATAGTTACAAATAAATTTGGAAGTATAATTACTAGATATGATGGAAATGATTATGTATTTATGAGAAAGACTGGACATGATAATAGAAAAATAAATTTTACAGATGTTTTAGATGTGTATTATTACGATGCATTTTTGTCTAGCTTAAAAGATAGTAGAGCTTTATGGATTAGAAAAATAGATACATTTGAAAACTATAAAGTTAAAAGTGATTACATGTATAAATATAGAGAGTACTTTGATTATTATATTGGAATGGGAGAGAATGCTATCTCTTATTCGGAACTTTGTGATAAAAATAAACTTAAATATAGTTTTACTTATAATAGGTTTTATCAAATAAATGATACTGATGATTTATATAATCCTTTTAATGTTACAATCGATTCTAATGTAAAAGGTCTTGCTGAATATATAAAATATAGCTTTTTCTATAAAGAAGAAGTTGATATATCTTATATTCCTTATGATAGTTTTACTTATGATGATTCTGTTATGTTTATTAGTAGACTTTTGTTTCCAACCTATTTTTTTGATTTATGTTATGAATATCAATTTGAAAAATGTGATGAAAAAATTAAAAATTTACTGCTTAAAACACATGATTATCAAAAATATATTTTTCAAATAATTTTAGAAATAAAAAAAAGGTATAACAATATACCTTTAATTAAATGGCTTGATAAGTAATTAGTCGACTCTTTCGACTTTTTTTACTTCTGGAATTTCATTTACTAGTATTTCTTCAATTCCATCTTTTAATGTATAATCAATCATTGCACAGTGAGAACATGCGCCATGAAGCTTTACATAAACACATCCATTTTCAAACTTAACAAATTCTACATCTCCGCCATCACCTTGTAAAAATGGTCTTAATTTTTCTATTTCTTTTTTTATTTTTTCTTCAATTTCCATTGTATCACCAAGTTGAATTATATTAGATTTTGTATGAATAGTAAAGTATTTTGTTGCATTTTTCCATGTTTGTGGTATAATTATAGCCAGTTTTGAAATTGGTGGTATATATATGGCGAGTGTTATTAGATTATCTTATGAAGAAATGGAAGAATTAGAGCTTTGGGCTTCTATTTCTGATACAATAACAATTCTTTATGATGAACTTACAGATGCAGAATTTGAATATGGTGCATTTTCACCACAGTATAATGAGATTGCAGACAAAATTAAACTTTCATTGGAAGTAGAGTCTGATATAGAAAATAAATATTTTGAAGATCCTAATTTATTGAAAAAAGCATGTCATTATCCAGCTTTTGCTAAAAACGAAAGATTACAAGAAAGAATGAAAAATGATTACAGAGCGTTAGTAAATAATAAAGATAGCGAAATGTATCACAGATTAAGAAATGTTGCAAGCAAAGTTGATGATGCTTTGATTATTTGTGATGAAAAAGTAAATTTAGAAAATGAAGATGTACAAATTAAAGCACTTGTTTTCTGTGATTATTCATTTAATTTTGCAAAAAATAAATCTTTTTTGGCTCATATTGAAGAAGAACTTAAAGGCGACTTAGATGAAGAACGTAGAGAAGAGCTTATAGCTTTAAAAAATATAACTATTAGTTCAAATGGTATGTTAGAAAAAATGTACTTTTCTGTGTGTGATTTTGATGCTTTACTTTCATATGATGAAATGTTTGCAGAGTATGCGGATATGTCTATAGAAAAATATAATGAATATAAAAACACATTCTTTAAAACAAGTTGTTTTAATGTAATTGATGATTTAGATACTGCAAAAAAAAGTAAAAGACGTAATCAAGATTGGCTTTATGAATTACATTTAGTAAGTGATCTTGATAATATGGATGATCCTAGCTCAGTTTATGATTATGTTAGCAAACATTTTGAAGAACTTGATAAGACAGGCTCTTTGCATGTTATTTCTGATGCAATAGAAAAAACAGAGGCCGACAAGAACGGAGAAAATGTTAAAACGCTTAGATTTAATTAGTATTTTAAGTCATTTATTTATATTTAGTAGTTGGGGGTATGGTTTATGCTACAATCAAAGTTAAATGAAAAACAAATTAAGAAAATTAGAACTTGGATTACAATTTCGGAAGTTATTGAAGATTTGTATGATGTTCTCTTTTTGACAGAAGTTAACTATGGAGTTTCTTCTCCAGAATATGAAAGAGTGTTAGAAAAACTTAAATTGTCTTTAGAAACTGAACGTGATATTGAGAAAAAGTATTTCTGCAATGAAGCACTTGTACCTTCACTACGTTATTTACAAGAATTTTCTGATAATCAAAGATTATTAGCTAAACTTTATAATGACTATGATGCATGTTTTGCTATGGAAAATTATCATAGAGCTAAACGTGCTGACTTTTTTGAACTGTTTGGAATTAAGCCTCAAGAGGCTAGTAAACATAACGATGGAGACTTAGAATTTTCAAAAAAATATTCTGCCTCTATTGAAAGTTCATATATTTGTAAGTATTCTTATAGAATTTCTGAACTTAAAACAATGCTTTCTTTAATTAGTAAAAAAATAGAGGATACTTCTGATGAAAAATTAAGATCAGTACTAATTGCAGAAAGAAATCAAATTATTAGTAATGCTTCTATTTTAGAAGATGAATATTTTTCTCTTGGTGATATTTCGTCATCGATAATAGATGATGAAGCATTTGTTGCTAAAATAGCCGGTGTTACCTTAGATGATTATAAAGAAGGAAAAGCATTATACTTTCTTGCTGAAGCTGATGATACTATGCAAATTATTTCAAAAGGTTTCTCTTTAGATGAAGATTTTGAACTTTATTATGAACTTAAATTGGAAAATCTTTTTAATAATATTGGCAATCAAGATGAAGTTCAAGAAATTATTAATGATTTAGATGAACCACTTTCACCTGATGCTGCAAAGATAGTTTCAAAGGCTATGATAAATTCTTTTGGTGATCCAGCTGATAAAAAGACTAAAAAGAAGAGGTAGTTATTAGTAAAGTCATGAATAAAAGTGTAAAGAAACGTAAAAATGTTTCTTTTTTTGTGGAAAAATAATCTTAATGATATAATAATGTTATTAGTGGAAGTGGATTATGAGAAACATTTATGATTTAACTATAGAACAATTAGAAGATTATTTTTTATCTTTAGGTGAAAAAAAGTTTAAAGCAATACAACTTTATACATGGTTATATCAGAAAAAAATTAAATCTTTTGATATGATTACAGATATAAAAAAAAGCATTATTACTCACCTTGAGAGTGATTTTTCAATTTCTAATATAGAGCTTGTAAAAGTTGAAAGAGATACTGAAGTTAACAAATATCTTTTTAGACTTCAAGATAACTCTTTAATTGAAAGTGTCCTTATGAGACATGATTATGGCACTAGTATTTGTATATCTAGTGAAGTTGGATGCAATATGGGATGTAAGTTTTGTGAGAGTGGTAGATTAAAAAAAGTTAGAGGCCTTGAAACTGGTGAGATGGTAGAACAAATACTTGCTGTTGAAGATGACATAAAAGATAAAATTACACATGTAGTGGTGATGGGTATTGGTGAACCTTTTGATAATTATGAGAATGTTACAAATTTTGTAAAAATTATAAATCATCCGAAAGGTCTTGCAATTGGAAGTAGACATATAACAATATCAACTTCTGGAATAGTGCCTAAAATTCTTGAATTTGCAGATTTTCCATACCAAGTTAACTTAGCAATTAGTCTTCATGCTCCAACAAATGAGATAAGAAATAGTATAATGCCAATAAATAAAGCTTATCCAATTGAAAAACTTATGGATGCTTTGCGTATATATTATGAAAAGACTAAAAGAAAGATAACTTTTGAGTATGTTATGTTATCTGGTATTAACGATACTGATGAGTGTGCAGAACGTCTTGCAAAGCTTTTAAAGGGTATGAATTGCTATGTTAATTTAATTCCTTACAATGAAACTAATAATATTGGTTATAAAAGAAGTAAAAAAGAGAAAATTTTGAGATTTTATGATATAATGAAGAAGAATAATATAAATGTAACGATAAGACGTGAGTTTGGCGGCAAAATTAGTGCTGCTTGCGGACAGCTTAGAAGTAAAAAGGAAAATAGTGATAATAGGGAGGCTAACGCATGAAAACATTTTATTTAACAGATGCTGGTAAAGTTAGAAGCCATAATGAAGATAGCGTTATAATAACTAAAAATCAAAGTGGTGACTATTTAATGGCTGTAGCTGATGGAATGGGAGGACATTCTGCAGGAGAAGTAGCATCTTCAATAACAATAAGTCATATTAGCAAATGTTTTAATGAATCTTTTTGCAATATGGAAAAATCTAAAGCTGTTAATTGGATAAGAGAAATGGCTACAGAAGTTAATGAACTAATTTTCTCGTATGCAAATGAACATCCTGAGAGTAAAGGGATGGGAACAACACTTGTTATGGCGATAGTTACTAAAGATTATGTCTTAATCGGTAATATTGGTGATTCATCTGGCTTTGTTGTTAAAGATTCTGCACTTCATAAAGTAACATATGACCATACACTTGTTAATTTACTTTTGAAAGCGGGAGAGCTTACTCCCGAGGAAGCAAAAGATCATCCAAAAAAAAATGTTTTGATGAAAGCACTTGGTGCTAATAATCCAATTGATATAGATATATTTGATTGTGATATGGATATTTCAGCAATACTTCTTTGTAGTGATGGACTTACTTCAATGCTAGATAAAGAACAAATCGAGAAAGTAGTATTAAGTGAAATAGAGATTGAAGATAAAGTTGTAAAACTAATTAGAAAAAGCAATAATCGCGGGGGAATGGATAACATATCAGTAGCGTATATGGAATTTGTAGAAAGTGGTGATTAGTGTTGATAACAAAGGGGCAAAAAATAAATGATCGCTACGAGATCATAAAAAGTATTGGCGAAGGTGGTATGGCTAATGTTTATTTAGCCGAAGATACAATTTTAAAAAGAAAAGTAGCGATTAAAGTTTTAAGGGGAGATTTGGCAAACGATGAGAAATTTATAAGAAGATTTCAAAGAGAAGCCATTGCGGCATCTTCGCTTTCACATCCAAATATTGTGGAAATGTATGATGTCGGTGAAGACAATGGTACTTATTATATCGTCATGGAATATATTGAAGGTAGAACTTTAAAACAACTCCTTAAAAAAAGAGGAACACTTACTATGTCAGAAGTTATAGATATTATGCTTCAGATTACAAGTGGTATTGCTCATGCCCATGATAGTTATATAATTCATAGAGATTTAAAACCTCAAAATATAATGATTAAAGATGATGGTCAGATAAAAATAACAGATTTTGGAATAGCAATGGCACTTAATTCAACACAGCTTACACAAACTAATTCTGTTATGGGTTCAGTCCATTATTTACCTCCTGAACAAGCAAGTGGAAAAGGATCTACTACAAAATCTGATATATATTCAATGGGAATACTTTTCTATGAACTATTAACAGGTAAGTTACCATTTAAGGGTGATAACGCTGTGGAAATAGCACTTAAACATATGAAAGATCCTATACCTAGTATTAGAAAAATTAACCCTAATTTTCCACAGAGCCTTGAAAACATTATTTTGAAGTCAACTGCTAAGAACCCCAAAAACAGATATAATGATGTTAAGGAAATGTATAATGATTTAAAAACAGCCCTTGATGAAAATAGAATAAATGAACCTAAGTATGTTTATCCATATCCAGAGCATGAACAAGATGAGAAAGAAATAAATCTAAAAGATAGCAGTACTTCAACTGACAAAGAAGAAAAGAAAGTTGCTGTACAAGTAACGGAAGAAAAAGAAAGTAAAATGAATATAGTTATTTGGATTTTAATAATTATCTTTTTACTTGGCGCAGTGGGAGCGGTAATAGTGGTCTGCACAAGCCTTAGTGGAAGTGAAAATATTAAAATACCAGATGTTACTAATCTTACGGTTGAACAAGCAGAAAAAGCTCTTACAAATGTAGGATTTAAAGTAGCAAATGAAACTATTAAAGAATATAATGATACCTATGATGAAGGAAAAGTTTTTGGAACAGATCCTGAGATAGGAAGAACAAGACCAAAGGGTACTACTATTACGTTAATGGAATCGCTTGGTAAGAATGATACTTACATTATAGAAGATTACACTGGTAAAAATTATATAGAAGTACAAACTACTTTGGAAAAACTTTATAAGATGAAAGTTACTATTGAAAAACAAGATGTTGAAATTACTGATGGAATGGATATTCAGCTTATAATTGGTCAAAGCGTAAAAGCTGGTACTGAAATTACGATTGATGAAAATAATCCTGCTAAAATAACACTTTATATTCCTAATGGTTATGATCAATATCCTGATTTTGTTACTGAAGGATGGTCTATTGAAGAAGTTACTGAATTTGCTGAAAAATATAGCCTTAAATTAAATATTGATACAGTAATTTCTACTGAATATCCAGTAGGTACAATTATTAAACAGTCAAGAACTGGTAAAATAGTTGAAGGAGCATCGTTAACTATTACAGTTACTAAGGTTCCTGATGATATTAAACCAGATGATGGTAGTGATTCAAAAGATGATAACAATGGTGATGGTGAAAATACTACAGATGAAAACCAATAAGGGGGCATTATGAAAGGACAAATTATTAAGATAATAAGTAATTTATATTTTGTTAGTGTTGATGACAAAGTTTATGAGTGCAAGAGTAGAGGACTTTTTAGAAATAAAAGAATAACTCCTGTTGTAGGCGACTTTTGCATAATAAGTGATCAAAACTATATTCTTGATATTTTGCCTAGAAAAAACTTTTTGATAAGGCCACTTGTATCTAACATAGATCAGGGCCTTATCGTTACAAGTTTAAAAACACCAATGTTTTCTACTAATTTACTTGATAAACTTATACTTATAATGGAAATAAATAAAATAGAACCAATTATATGTATTACAAAAGAAGATTTAATTAGTGATAAAGAAAAAGAAGAGTATAGAAATATACTTTCTTATTATGAAAAAATTGGGTATAAAGTTTATTACAATACAGAGCTTGATGAATTAAAGAAAATTTTTAAGAATAAAACAACAGTATTTACTGGTCAAACTGGGGCAGGTAAATCAACACTTTTCAATAAATTAGATGAAAGTCTTAACTTTGATGTTGGTGATGTTTCTATAGCACTTGGAAGGGGAAAGCACACAACTAGGCATGTTGAACTTGTAAATCTTTTTGGAGGAAAGCTTGTTGATACACCTGGTTTTTCTAGTATTGATTTAAGTGTTTATACTGAAGAAGAAATTATGATGGCATTTCGTGAATTTAGAAATTGTGAATGTAAGTATAAAGACTGTATGCATACTAAGGAAAGTGTTGATGAATGCATGGTGAAACAAAAAGTTTTAAATGGAGAGATACTTAAGAGCAGATATGAAAATTATCTTAAGTTCTTAAAAAGAGAAAAGTACTGATAAAGGAAGGAATAATACATATGAAAAAATTAACAAAAAAGGTATCAGTGTCAGTTTTAAGTAGTAAAAATTTAGAAAGTGACCTAATTAAATTAAATAGTTTACCATCAGTTGACTATATACATATTGATGTAATGGATGGTAAGTTTGTTAGAAATAAAAATAATCCATTTAAAACCTTGTATAAAATGTCAAATGTACTTACAAAAAGATTAGATGTGCATTTAATGGTTAAAAATCCACTTAAAGATATTAACTATTATGCAGCACTTAATACAGAGTATATAACAGTTCATTCAGAACTTGAGAAAGTTGATAAATATTTGGATTTAATAAAAGAATATGGCATAAAATGTGGTCTTGCTGTTAATCCAGAAACTGATATTTCTCTTATTATTCCGTATTTATCTAAAGTTGATTTAATACTTATAATGAGTGTACATCCTGGTAAAGGTGGTCAAGAATTTATTGATGGTACTACTAAAAAGATTTTAAAACTTAAGAAAATTTTGGTTAGTAAAAGGTTAAATGTTAAAATAGAAGTAGATGGTGGTGTTAATGATAAAACTATCTCAAGAGCATATTTTGCAGACATATTAGTTAGTGGTTCATATGTTCTTTCTGGAGAGACAATTGAAGGAATAAATGATAAAGTTAACTTACTTAAGAGTAAAGAATAAATATTTACTCTTTTTTTCTGCAACGTTTTAAATAATTTTCATATATTTTAGTAGTGGAGGTATTATGAGATTATCTGATTTACAAACTAAATATATTGTTAATGTACAAGATGGTAAAAACATAGGTAACATTATAGATGTTAAAATAGACGAGGTAAGTGGTGGTATAGAATCTTTGGTTATTGAACCAAATAAAAATTTCTTTTCTTTTGCTAAGGGAAAAGTTGATACAGAAATAGGTTGGAAAAGCATTGAAAAAATAGGAGAAGATGTTATTTTAGTAAATATTACTTTATAATTGTTCGTTTGTTTGATAAAATAACTATGGTGATAGATGTGAAATATCGTACATATATAGCGTTAATAATTGCTTTAATTATTGATCAGTTGAGTAAGTTTTTAGTAATAAAATATATTGCACTTAATCATTCAATTACAATAATTGATAATTTTTTCAAGTTGATTTACATAAGAAATACTGGTGCAGCATGGGGAATGTTTGATGATAAGACAATAATTATAGCTATTTTAAGTGCTGTTTTTCTTTTCTTTCTCATTAAGTTTATTGAGGAAGAAAAAAATATGGACAAGTTTTTACAATTTTGCTATGGTGCTTTGTTAGGTGGTATTATTGGAAATTTACTTGATAGATTATTAAGAGGTTATGTAGTTGACTTTTTAAGTTTTAAGATATTTAATTATAACTATCCAATTTTCAATATTGCAGATGTTTTTATAGTAGTATCTATTATACTAATTGTACTATTTTATTTTGTAGGGTGGTGTAAAAATGGAAAAAAAAGGTAAAGAAAGATTAGATCAATTTCTAGCTAAAAAAATGGATGTATCACGTAGTAAGATTCAAAAGCTTATATCTGAAGGTAAAGTTTTGGTAGATGGTAAGACTGTTTCTGCAAGTTTTTTAGTTGACTATGAAAATGATATAGAAGTAAATGATGATCTTAACTACGAAATAACAGTTGAGAAAGAAAATATACCTCTTGATATAGTATATGAAGATGACTATTTACTTATAGTTAATAAAAAAAGTGGTATGGTTGTACATCCTGCTGCAGGTAACTATTCAGGAACTTTAGTAAATGCTCTTTTATATAGATTTGATTTAAAAGGTGGAAGTGAAAAATATAGACCTGGTATCGTTCATAGAATCGATAAAGATACTTCTGGCCTTATGGTTGTAGCAAAAGATGAAAAGACACACGAACTTTTAAGTGAAATGATAAAAAACAAAGAAGTAGAAAGAAAATATATTGCTATTGTTGAAGGTGTTATTCCTCATGAGACTGGAACGATTGATGCTCCAATAGGAAGAGATATAAACAATAGACAAAAGATGGCTGTTACTAGTGTGAATGGTAAAGACTCAATAACCCATTTTAGAGTTTTAGAACGTTTTAGTAAATATACACTTATTGAATGTACACTTGAAACTGGTAGAACTCATCAAATAAGAGTACATATGGCTTATATTGGCTATCCGATAGTAAATGATCCTGTGTATGGAAGAAGTAAAAACACTACAGAATATGGCCAATATCTCCATTCAAAAAGTATAAGATTTATTCATCCGATTACTAAAAAAGAAATATATTTTGAAACAGATATGCCTTTAGAATTTAAAGAATTTTTAGGAATTTAAAAAGAATATAGATATACTAGCAAGTACTAAGTAAAAGGACCAAATAATGTATAGGGAATTTACTTTAGTACTTATTTTATTTTGATATAGTTCACCATTTAAATAGATAGAAAATATGAATCCAAAAGATTTTGCAAGAAATGATAGAAAGGATGAGGTAATTAGAAATGTGAAAATATTATAAAGTGTGTAACAAATAATATTCATAATAATTATGCTAAGAAATTTTCTAGTCATAAAAGAAATATCAAAGTTAATTTTCTTAAGTTCATTAAATATAATGGCTGTTAACAATAAGAAAATAAATATACTAATGATCTTATATACATATGGATTTACTAAGAAGATAGGAGTAATAAATTTATAACTTTCTTTAATTATTTTTAAGTTTGTGAAAAGAATAAAAAAAGAAAAAATGAAAAAAATTACATATTTCATAATTTTCTACCTCTTTCTTTATTTTATGATATAATGTATATTGTTATTATTGAGAAATTTACAAGGAGTGATTAGATTGCAAGAGTCATTAGATAGAAAAAACACGATAGCAATGAAACTTCTTCATTATTTTATAACTGAGAAAAATTATAATCCAATTATTCTACAAGGTGCTGAAGATGAAATTTGGCTAGAAAACTTAAAAAGTGACTATAAAGTTGTTAGAATTGTATCAAATCATATTCATAATGATGAACAACTTGATTTTGATCTTCGCAGAACAAAAAGAGTATTGAAGCAAATTAAGAAAAAAACATTTTCTTTAAATATAAAAGTTTTAAGTATTTTTACTGATGTTGACGATGATGTTGATGTTGAAAATGTTAAAAATATAGATTGTGTTTCTTTGTATGATGAAAATGATTTAAATAAATATAGATTTATATATGATGTTTTTCCTGATATAGATGAGAAAATGAAGTTTACCGAAGAAGGTTTTCAACTTTTTATGAAGATAACGGCAGATATAAATAAGAAAAACAAAGATGATGCAGTTAAAGTAGATGAAGTATTTAAACCTAAAATACCATATGTAACATATACACTTATAGGTATAAATTTACTTGTGTTCATAATAATGTTTTTATTTAATCAATATGATTTATTCGTAAATGAATATGCAGTTTATGGACCAAGCATTGTTATAAATCATGAGTTTTATAGACTTATTACTGGAACATTTTTACATGGAGATATTTTTCATTTCTTATTTAATATGTATGCCCTATATGTAATAGGAAGCCAGATGGAGAGCTTCTTAGGAAAAACAAAATATACATTTGTGTACTTCTTTAGTGCACTTTCTGGAAGTTTACTTTCAATAATACTTAATAATGGAGCATCAATAGGTGCAAGTGGTGCAATATTTGGACTTCTAGGTTCTATGGTGTATTTTGGATATCATTATAGAGTTTATTTAGGTGGAGTTTTAAAAAGCCAAATAATACCTATAATTGTTATAAATTTACTTATAGGATTTACTTCAGGCGGACAAATTGATAATTTTGCACACATTGGAGGGCTAATCGGAGGAGTTGTTTCAACTAGTGCAGTTGGTATAAAGTATAAAAGTAGCAAATTTGATCAAATAAATGGTACTATCATATCAATACTTTTTATTGCAATACTTTTATTCTTTGCTTTTAATTATGTTAATTATAGTTGATAACTTTTTTAATAAATGATAAAATTGTCCTATAAGGAGTAGGGGTGAATAAATCTGATATGAATGAAAATATCGATAACACATCGAAAACTACATTATATTCTTTAGATAAATTTGAATCATCACTTGTTAGAACAACAATTAAAGAGGTATGTGAAGCACTTAGAGAAAAAGGATACAACGAAATAAACCAATTAGTCGGTTACATGATGAGTGGAGATCCTGGATACATATCTTCGTATAAAGATGCAAGAAATAAAATCACTAACATTGAACGTAGTACAATAATAGAAGTTATTTTGAAAGATTATTTGGAAAGACTATGAGATATTTAGGATTAGATTTAGGAAGTAGAAGACTAGGGGTTAGTATTTCGGATCCTAATGGTATAATTGCATCAGCATATAAAGTAATTGAACACAATGAAGAATATGAAAAATTAGTAGAAGATATAAAAAAAATAGTAAGCGATGAAAAAATAGAAAAAATAGTTTTGGGATTACCTAAAAATATGAATAATACA
This sequence comes from uncultured Bacilli bacterium, assembly GCA_934100165.1. Taxonomy (GTDB): domain Bacteria; phylum Bacillota_I; class Bacilli_A; order RF39; family UBA660; genus RUG13868. Next base: position 261,785 of record CAKOPN010000001.1, on the reverse strand, counting down.
ATTGGGCCCAAAGGAGAACTTTCTTATAAGTTTAAGGAAATGCTAGAAGAAAAAATAGATAAGGAAGTTATTCTTGTTGATGAAAGACTTACTACTAAAGAAGCAACTGATGTTTTGATTAAAGGAAATACATCTAGAAAAAAAAGAAAAAAAGTAGTAGATAGTCTTGCGGCTACGATTATATTACAGTCATATTTAGATAGAGTTATTAAATAAAAGGAGGATTTTAAAATGGAAGAAAAAGAGCTTGAAAATACATTCAAAATAATAAACGAAAAAGGAGAAGAAGTTGTTTGTGATATACTTTTCACATTTGATTCTGATGAAACTAAAAAGAGTTATATAGTTTATACTGATAATTCAAAAGATGAAAAAGGAAACATTCAAGTTTTCGCATCAACTTATGTTCCTGGAGAAGAAAATCAAAAATTACAACCAATTGAATCAGAACAAGAATGGAAAGTAATTGAAACAATCCTTGATACATTACAAGAAGAACTCAAGAAAAAACTTGATGAAGCTAGTAGTAATGAAGGAAACACTGACGAGCAGTAATGCTCGTTATTACTTGGTAGCAAAGTATGAAGAAGTTTAGAAATATTGCTATTATAGTATTGGTACTAATTATAGTAGTAATAATTACATTATCAATTACATTTTCAGTAAACATTAGCCCAGTAGATAAAAATGATAAAACACAAATTGAAGTTGTAATACCAAGTGGTACTACTAAAAAAGGAGTTGGAAAAATACTTGAAGAAAAGGGCTTAATTAGAAGTAGTAAATTTTTTGAAATATATGTTAAATTATTTAAAGTTGGTGATATAAAGGCCACTAAATATTCTTTGTCTAAAGATATGGATTTAAAAGAAATTATAAGTATTCTTGAAAAAGGTAACTCTTATAATCCAGAACAGGTTAAAATAACTTTCAAAGAAGGAATAAATATTAGAATGCTTGCAAGCATTATTGAAGAGAACACTTCGAATAGTGCAGATGATGTTATTAACCTTTTGAACAGCGAAAAATATTTGGATGAACTAATAGAAAAATATTGGTTTATAACAGAAGATGTAAAAAATAATAAATTATATTATTCACTTGAAGGATATTTATTTCCAGATACTTATTATTTTGCAAACAAGGATGTTACAGTAAGAGAAATCTTTGCTAAGATGCTTGATAAGATGCAATCAGTTCTTGATGAATATAAAGAAAAGATAGAAAAAAGCGATTACAGTGTTCATGAAATATTAACTCTTGCTTCTATAATTGAAAAAGAAGGAAAAAATGAGGACTTTAAAGATATTTCATCTGTATTTTATAATAGATTAAATAAAAAAATGAGTCTTGGTAGTTGTGCTACTGCTTACTATGGGATGAAGATGGATTTTGATGAGATTGGTGTTGCAACTAGTGCTATGATGAATGATAAAAACGATTATAATACTTATGTGTTAGATAAACTTCCAGTGGGAGCAATTTCGCTTCCTGGTAAAGGCGCAATAGATGCAGCAATAAATCCGAATGATACAGAAAACTTGTATTTTATCTCTGATAATACAGGTAAAACATACTTCTTTAAAACGTATAAAGAGCAACAAGCAAAAAAGCAACAACTTCAAAGAGAAAATAAGTGGAATAGATAGTAAGGTGGGAATATGGTAGGAAATTATCATTCGATGATAAAAGAAATAAAAGAATATGCTAAAAGGGAAGATGTTCCAATAATGCTTGATGACGGAATAGACTTTTTGACTACATTTATTTTAAAGCATCAAACTGAAAAAGTATTAGAAATAGGAACGGCAATTGGTTATTCAGCAATAATGATGGCTCTTTCAAGTCCTAAGTTAAAAGTAGTTTCTATTGAAAGAGATGAAGCTAGATATTTAGAAGCTATCAAAAATGTAAAAAGGTTTGGTTTAGAGGATAGAATTACACTTATATTTAATGATGCATTAAATGTTAATTTAGATGATAAGTTTGATTTAATTTTCCTAGATGGTGCAAAGGGCAAAAACATTGAGTTTGTAGAGCACTTTGCTAAAAATCTTGAGGATGATGGTTTCTTTGTTACTGACAATATGAGTTTTCATGGTTATGTAGATAAAGATGAAAGTGAAATTAAAAGTAGAAACTTAAGAGGACTAGTAAGAAAGATTAAAGCATATATTGATTACCTTAATAATTCTGATATTTATAATACTAGATTTTATGAAATTGGTGATGGTATAGCTGTTACTTCTAAAAAAGAAATTGGGTGATAATATGAAATTTTGTGTTGTACCAAATGATACAAAAAATTTAGATAAATATAAAAAAATAGGGGCTGATGCCTTTATTTTTGGCTTAAAAGATATGTGTTCTGGTTATGATGGCATTAGTCTCGATGAAATTAAAAAGATTACTTTAGAAAATAGTGATAGTGAAATATTTGTAGCGATTAACAAAAACTTTTTTAATGATGAACTTCCAGTGTTAGAAAGTGCTTTGATTAGTCTTTCAAAAATGAATATTAAGGGTGTACTTTTCTATGATCTAGCTGTGTTAAGTATTAAACGAAGACTTAACCTTTCACTTGATCTTGTATGGAATCAGACACATATGGTTACTAATTATAATACGTGTAATTATTATTATGATAAAGGTGTTAAATATGGCATGCTTGCCACAGAAATTACCCTTGATGAAATGAATGAGATAAAAAGAAATACGGAAATGACTTTATTTTCATTTGTTATGGGGTATCCTTTGATGTCATTTTCTAGAAGAGATTTACTTGGTAACTATTATAAATCTTCTAATATGGATAGCAAAAACGGAAAAGAAGTAATTGTTAATAATGACAAAAAATACATTATAGAAAAAGAGAAAAGTGGTAATGGCATTTATTATGGTGAAATATTAAATGGTATTACTACACTTAAGAATATTCTTTCTGACTATGTTATTTTAAATGAAAGGTATATAGATTTTGAAACATTTTCTAAAGTGTTTACTCTTTATAAAGAGTATTTTGAAACTGGTGATGATGCATTTTGTCAAAAGTCTGTTGAGCTAATTGGCGATTATACAGGTTTCTTTTATCAAAAGACTATATATAAGGTGAAGAATAATGAATAAGAAAGTAGAATTATTATCTCCAGCTGGAGATTTTGAAAGACTTAAAATAGCACTTCTATATGGTGCAGATGCTGTTTATTTTGGAGGAAGAGAATATAGTCTTAGGGCAAATGCTAATAATTTTAGTATTGATGATATTAAAAAAGCTACATCTTTTGCTCATAGCCTTGGTAAAAAAGTATATCTTACTTTAAATATTGTTTTTCATGATGAGGATTTGAATAATGTTTATGACTTTATTAAAGCCGTTGTTGATGCTGGAATAGATGCTTTTATAGTTAGTGATCCATTTATCATTAAATATATAAAAGATAATTTTAATGTGGAAGTTCACTTAAGTACACAAGGGTCTACTACTAATTTAGAAGCTGTTAAATACTGGAAAAGTGAAGGAATCGATAGAGTTGTATTGGCAAGAGAAGTTTCAATTAAGGAAATAAAAGAAATAAGTGAAGATGTTGATGTTGACCTTGAAGTATTTATTCACGGTGCAATGTGTACTTTTTATAGTGGTAGATGTTGTTTATCTAATTATTTTACTAATAGAGATTCTAATCGTGGTGGATGTGCACAAATTTGTAGGTTTGCATTTGACACTGATTATGATTCAAAGTTTACAATGGCTACAAAAGACTTGAATATGGCAGAACATATTGGTGATTTAATTGCTGCTGGTGTTAAGTCTCTTAAAGTGGAAGGAAGAATGAGATCTCATTATTACCTTGCTACAGTTATTTCATCTTATCGTAAGATAATAGATGCTTATTATGATGGAACATTAACGAAAGAGGTTATTGAAAGAGAAGAAAAAATATTATCTCGTGTTGCTAATAGACCAACTAGTACACATTACTATTTGAAAAAAGCTGATGATACAGATCAATATTATACAGGTAGACAAGAGTTATCTAATCAAGATTTTTTAGGGCAAATTCTTTCATATGATGAAGAGAATAAAATAATTACTCTTACACAAAGAAATTACTTTAAAGAGGGCGATGAAGTAGAAATATTTACGCCTAGTGGAAAGACATACTCTTTTGTAATTGATAATATTTATGATGAAAATATGAATGATATTAAAGTGGCAAGACATCCAGAAGAAATTATTAAACTTAAATTTGATCATCAAATTGAAAAAGATTCTATGATGCGAAAGAAGGTTTTATAATGATGCTTGAAGATGTTAAGAGAGAAATATTAGACAGAGAAAATATTTTAGGAGAGTATGCTACTAAAACTAGAGAAGCAATTAGATTAAAAAGTATAGAAGAAGATATAAGACCAGCTTTCTTTCATGATACCGATAGAATTATTCATAGTAATTCCTATTCTAGATATAATGATAAAACCCAAGTTTTTTCGTATTCTGAAAATGATAATGTATCTAGAAGAATGGTTCATGTACAATTAGTTAGTAAAGTTGCAAGGACTATTGGGAAATGCCTTAATTTAAACGAAGATTTATTGGAAGCTATTGCACTAGGTCATGATATTGGGCATGCACCACTTGGACACACAGGAGAAAAGATTCTTGATGAGATATCAAGACGTGATTTAAACATTCCATTTATGCATAATCTTCAAAGTGTAAGAACTTTTATGTGTTTAACAAACAATGGTGAAGGAAGTAATTTAACTATACAAGTTTTAGATGGAATTATGTGTCATAATGGTGAAATCTTAGAAGGTGAGTACGCTCCAGTTAAGAAAACTAAAGATGAATTTCTTAAAAACTATGAACTTTCTTGTCTTGATAAAGAGTACTCTGTTAAAGTTAAACCAATGACTTTAGAAGGCTGTGTTGTAAGAGTTTCAGATGTCATTGCATATTTAGGCAGGGATATAGAAGATGCTATTTTACTTGGAAAAATTAAAAGAGATGATATTCCAGTTAATATTTCTTCTGTTCTTGGAAATAGTAATAAGGATATTGTTAATTCAATTATCATAGATATAGTTAAAAATAGCTATGGTAAAAATAAGATAGTGTTAAGTAAAAATGTTTTTGCTGCTATGAATGAACTTATGAAGTTTAATTATGAACATATTTATAATCTTGCAAATACTAAGGAAGCACTTGAGTTTTATAAAGTATGTATAAATTCTGTATATGACTATTTTCTTAAAGATTTACAAAGTAACAATAGAGAAAGTAAAATATTTAAAGTATTTTTAAATAAAATGAACAATGAATATTTAAGTAATAATTACTCAAAAATAGTTATTGATTTTATTGCAGGAATGACTGATGATTACTTACTTAAAACATATAATGAGATTGAAAATAAAAAATAGGAATTATTTTTTCTAATCATAATATAATAGAAAAGAATGGCTTTGATGTTACAAACTGTTAACAAACTTATCTTGACATATTTAGCTTTTTGTGATATCATTGTGTCTATTGAAAAAGAGGTGATTGTGTCATGAAAGAAAAGAAAACTTTATTAACAAAAGAAGGTTTAGCTGAACTAAGAAGTGAACTTGATGAACTTATAAATGTTAAAAGACCAGCTAACTTAAAAGCAATAAAAGAAGCAAGAGCTCTAGGTGATTTGTCAGAAAATGCTGACTATGATGCTGCTAAAAATGATCAAGCAGAATTAGAAGGTAGAATTAAAAGAATCGAGAAAATGCTAGAGAACTATGAAATTATAGAAAAAACAACTTCTGATAAGGTAGGACTTGGTTCTACTGTTGAAATCAAATATGTTGATGATGACGAAGTTGATGAATATAAAATAGTAGGTAGCCAAGAGGCTGATCCGTTTATGAGTAAGATTTCTAATGAATCTCCAATTGCTAAAGCATTACTTAATAAGAAAATCGGAGATATAGTAGAAGTAGATAGTCCAAATGGAGTTTACAAAATAGAAATTACTTCAATTAAATAGTGATTATGAAAAAAAATATCGTTTTGATATTTTTTTTTGCATTTTTTTTAGGAATTCTAAAACTTATTTGACATAATAATATTGTTGCAACGTTAAGCTCATGAGTGATTAGAGGTGATTAAATAAAAAAAATAGAATGCGTCATGCAAGACGGTGTTAAGGACTGTGGTATTTGTTCACTTTTAACTATTGTTAGATATTATAATGGTAATTATTCTAAAGAATATTTACGTACTATTACAAATACTACTAAAGATGGTGTTACGGCTTTTGCCTTGTTGGAGGCTGCCAAGAATATAGGGTTTGATGCTGTTGGTGTTACAGGAGATGTTTTGGATATTGCAAAGAAAAACTTACCTTGTATTGCCCATGTTGTTATTCAAAATAAATATAAACACTTTCTTGTTATTTATAAAATAGATAAAAAAAATAAAGTCGTAATGCTTGCGGATCCTAGTCAAGGATTAGTTAAAATGAATGTTAATGACTTTGAAAAAATGTCTACAAAAGTCTTTCTATTTTTAAAACCAAATAAAAAAATACCATATGTTAAAAATGAGAGTAAAGTTAAGAATATAATATGTAATTTTCTAAATGAAAATAAAATATCACTCTTTATTATTTTACTTTTATCATTTTTATACAATATCATTTCTATCATGACATCCTTTAATTTTCAACTTATAATGAGTTATGCTTTGAAATATGGATCTAAATATAACTTATATATAATCTTTATAAGTATGCTTATCTTATACATTTTAAAAGAATTACTTATTTATGTTAGAAATTTAGTTGTTAATTTTATTAGTCTTAAACTTGATTATAGTTTAATTACTAATGTATATTCACACATTCTTAACCTTCCTTATAGTTATTATAGAAATAGGCCAGTTGGAGAAGTTATTATGCGAATAAATGATTTAAGTGAGTTAAAAGACTCGGTTAGTCAGTTAATTGTAACTTTTCTTTTGGATATTTTTCTAATTATAATTACTTTAGTATTTTTATTTATGATAAATTTTAAACTTACTTTAATAGTAATTTTCACTTTGATTTTATATTTTTTGATAACCTTTATATATAATAAAATTCTATTTAAAATGCTGAGATTAAATAAAACCGATTCTAGTGCAGTTAATACTTTTATGGTTGAATCAATAGAAGGTGCCATGTCTATAAGAGGAAGTAATGCTTTCTTACAATTTAAAGATAAATTTTCATCTTTATATAATAACTTTATAATTAGTAGTTATAACTTTTTTAAAAAATATAATACTTTAACCTTTCTAAATAATTTTTTGATTTCAATACTTATTGTAGTGGTAATTACCGTGGGGAGTATTTTTGTTATTGATGGTGATATGGACTCTAGTAGTATAATTACTTATTACAGTGTTCTTTGTTTTTTCCTAGGCCCAGTTAAGAATGTTGCTAATTTTGATGTTGTTGTTAAGAAATCTAGAATTTCTATTGAACGTATAGAAGAACTTTTAATGGTGGAGGAAGAAAAGATTCTTTTAGACAATCAAAAAATTACTGGCAAGCTAAAAAACATTTTATTTAAAGATGTTACTTTTAGTTATGATTTTAAAAACAACGTTGTTAACAAGCTTAACTTGAAAATAGATGGAGGGGAAAAAATTGTCATATATGGTAAGTCTGGATCAGGTAAAAGTACAGTAGCTAAAATACTGACTAGATATTTAGACATTGAAAGAGGTAAAGTTTTTATAAATGGTTATGACATAAACGATTATAATCTCTGGTCTATAAGAGAGGGTATTACATATGTTTCTCAAAATGAGTTTTTGCTTACTGATACAATATATAACAATATAAATATGAAAGGTACACGTGATGCAGAGTATATATTTGATGTTTGCAAAATGATTGGAGTAGACAAGATAGTTAAATTTAAAAATGGTGGTTATAATATGATTCTTGAAGAAAATGGTTCAAATATAAGTGGTGGTGAAAGGGAAAGAATATTACTTGCCAGAGCATTTGTAAGAGATAGTGATATTTATATTCTTGATGAATCTTTTAGTGAGATAGATTCTCTAAGTGAAAGAGAAATACTAGGGAAAATATTTTCGAAATATAAAGATAAAACAATCATTGTTATTTCTCATCGAATGGATAATAATGATTTGTATGACAGAAAAATATGTATGGAGGAGTTATGAAGAAGTGTTTATAAGAAATTATCAAATTAAATTTGAAAATATAAATCTGTCTTTCAAAATTTTCCTTATGTTTGTTATGATTTTATTTAGTATTATTACTATTTTATTTGTGCTTAGCCAGAATTTGCTTGAATATTATAATGGTGTCTTAGTTAAAAATGATAATGGTATTTTTACTGCTATTGTGCCTTTAAAGTATGTAGAAAGCTTTGAAAAAAATGATGCTATTTTAGCTTGTGGTAGGAAAGCTAGCTACAAACTTAATAATATTTCAGAGGCTTCTAGCGATACAAAAAAGGTTGATTTTTCAATGAAAGATGATTGCTTTAATAATGGACGTTATTTTAACTTTAGTATTGAGACTTTTAAAAGCACATTATTTAATCACTTCGTTAAAATAGTGAAAGGAGAAGTGTAGTATGACTGAATTAAATTTAGATAAGTTAAAAGAAGTAAAAGGCGGAGGTTTTTCTATTTGGGCTTGCGCTGGGATAATTGCAGGAGTTGTTTTTATAGCAGGAGTAATTGATGGTTATGTAAGACCACTTCCATGTCGTGATTAGAAAGGAGTTTTATGAAAAGAGAATTAACGAGTACTGAACTTTGTTTAGTAATTGGAGGACTTGATCTTACAGGAACTTTGATAAATGCTTTTACAAGTGGAATTAAGGTTATCCTTGATGTTGGAAGAAGTCTTGGTACTTCTTTTAGGAGACTTTCTGGGAATAATTTATGCCCTGTAAAATAAAAAACTTTTTAGTTTTTAACTGGAAGAAGATACTTTTTGTTGTGTTTTCGCCACTTATTGCATATTTTTTCAATGTTTTAATTGTTTCAATATTCAATACTGGCACATATGTAGGAAACTTTCTTAGATACTTGTATTTGTATTTTGTTACTTAAGTTATGGCTATTAAAAATTCTAAAGATTTTTAATAGCTTTTTTGTTTTTTTTATTATGATTTGTTAAAAGTAGCTAAATTTGTCCCTAACTAGCAATTTAAGTGGTGTGGTGTATTATACAAGATTTGTTATTTTATTAATATAGAAGTGAAAAATTTCTATAAATATTAAATACTAGGAGGTGATATCTAATTATTGTTATTTATGAAAAATGCTATTATATGTAATAATTTTTGGAGGTATTGAAATGAATGAATATGAATACATAATAGATGCATTTACACAAGATGGAAATAACACAAATTTAGATGTGGCACATTTAACTGTCGGATGTATATCATCAACTAATAACAAATTCAACTTGGATTCAGAAGGAAATTTAACAGTAAAATCAATTACTACTGAAAACAATTCTAATTTAGATTTTAATGCAATTTATCCAATTGGATCAATATATATGTCTGTTGTGGCAACAAACCCAAGCGTATTATTTGGTGGTACATGGGAACAAATTAAAGATAAATTTTTATTATCTTGTGGTGATGTATATCAGAATGGTGTGACCGGTGGAGAAACAACACACTTATTAACATTAGAGGAAATGCCGGCACACACACATTCTATAAGTTCAAGTGGTGGTCACGAACATAGCGCAAATTTTCTTGAAGTCAGATCTAAAATATCAAATCAAGCGAGCAATAATGTAGCTAGACCAAATACTTCATCATACGATTCAACGGGAATAGTTACAACTTCTAATGGAGTACATACACATACACCATCATTAACTGGTGGAAGTACAGCGCATAATAACATGCCACCATATTTAACAGTATATGTTTGGAAAAGAACAGCATAGAGGTTAAATATGATAGAATTAATAAATAAAAGAAAACTTAATGAAAAACGTTTTCTTAAAGATAATGGGAATATAGAGATTCAATTATATAGAAATAATGTTCATTATTTAAGAAACGGAAAGTATATAGAAATAAGCAATGAACTTAAAGAATGTAAAGATACGTTAGAAAATATAGAAAATGATTATAGGATAGTTTTTAATAAAAAAACAGGTGGAATTAAATATAGTAAAGAAAGCAATTACATAGAATTTATACCGAAAAATTATAAAGATGTTGAATGTATTTTGGAAGAAAATACCAAAGAAGTAAGTAAAGTTCTATATAAAAATATTATTGATAACATTGATTTAGAATATGTACTGTCATTTGAAGGTGTAAAGGAAAATGTAATAATTAAAAAATATTCAAAAATAGATAAAATTCAATTTGATGTTAAATCTAACCTTATTTTAAAAAATGAAGATAAAGTATTAAAAGCAAAAAAAGGAAAAGAAGTCATATTTAATTTTAACGTTCCATATATGAAAGATAATAATGGAGAGGAAAGTAATGAAGTAATATATTCAATTAAAAATAAAGAAAATGAACAATTATTGACAATATTATTTTCAAATAAATGGTTAAAATCAAAAGATAGAAAGTATCCAATTATTATTGATCCAACATATGAAAACAATACTAATGTTGAGGATACATATATATATCCAGGTGATACAAACGATACAAGATATAATAAATCATACATAAATGTTGGTGTGGAAAAAATTAACAATCAAGATATTGTTAATAGGGGTTTAATAAAGTTTAGTTTGCCAGAATTAGGGCCAAGTGATGAAATTGTTAATGCAGAATTATTTTTTTATGGTTATATGGCAACTGAAGAAACAAGAGTATTAACAGAAGAGGAAATACAGCAAAATACCCAAAAGCTTTTAAATATTCATCAAGTGACAAATGATTGGTCTTTAGAAACAGCAAACTGGAATAATATGAATGACAAATATAAATTAGAGGTTGAAAATGTTGCTTATATTGCGAGAAGTTATTTAGAGTATGATGTATCAGTTATACCGGTTGTTTTAAAACCAGTTATTGAATCAAATTTAAATTCATGCTTAATTACGAGATTAGTAAAAAAATGGTATTCCGGTACTCCAAATTATGGAATAATGGTAAAACAACCAAATGAAATATATATAAATAAAATGACACCCAAACTTTTTTCAAGTAATTATAGTACAGGTAACTTAGCCCCTCTTTTAAAAATAGAATATAGAAATCAAAATGGGCTAGAATCGTATTGGGACTATATGACTCAGAATTATGTTAATGGGAACTCTTTTATTAATACTTTTAATGGTAATTTAGTTACTTTGTTCAATGTTTCACATACAATAGGAATATATCCAGCAAATGTCGGAATTGTTTATAATACAAATGATGTGATACAAAATAATGATACAATTTATGGGAAAGGTTATAGGTTGACTTATGATCAGACAATAGAGGAATTAAATTCTTCATTCAACAATGTTTTAATATATACTGATGGTGATGGAACAATACATGTATTTCAAAAAGACGATTCGCAAAATAATGTTTATTATGATGTTGATGGACTCAATTACAAAGTTGAAAAGGACAATTTAAATTATGTATTAACTGATAAGAATGGAAATAAAATGTTTTTTGAGTTTTTGCATACTAAATATTGTTTAAAAAAAATAGTTAATGTAAAAAAACATAATATTACAATAACAAGAAATAGTAATAATAGGATTTCTAAAATCATAGATGAAAACAATAATGAAATAAATATTTCTTATGAACAAAATTCCATTTCATTTGTTTCACCTGCTGAAACTACTATATTAAATTATGATAATGGAATTTTGAAAAGTATAGTTACAAAAGAAGGCACAACAACCTTTACATACAATTCATCAAACTTAATAACTAAAATAATTGATGTTAACGGATTGTTTACTGAATTTGAATATAATTTTAAAAATACAAAAAAAATAAGTAAAGTGACTCAATTCGGTCTAAATAATTCTGAAGGTTCAAGTCTTCATTTTGAATATAACTTTTTTAATACAAATATTACTGATAATGACGGAAAAACTATAAATAAAATATATGGATACTATGGCAATTTATTATCTTCAAATAATTTGGCAAATGGAATTACGTTAAAAGATGCATATTCAATTACAAAATCTTATGGAAATAAAAATGAAAATTTAAATAAAATATTATCTGAATCATCGATGATAAAGTTTTCTAAGAATTGCTTTGGACTGACAAAATATACAAATGTTTATTGTAACTCAATTTTTTCTAATGATATGGTACTTTCAGATTATAATGATGTTAATTATGAAGGAGTAAGTTTGGTTGAGTTTTCTAGTAATAAAATAAAACAATATTCATTAACTACTTTTTCATTACCTTCAACCCAAAAATATACGGTAAGTTTTTATGTTAAATCTTCCATAGCTTCTAAAATTAAATTTTATATTTCTGATTCAGAATTTATTTATGAAAAAAATATGACTCCGTCTGATGATTATGAGAAAATAGTTTTTTCGTTTGAAAAAAATAGTTCTTCGAACTTAATAATGAAAATCGAGCATGATGAAATTGGAGTAACGTATATTGGGGATATTAATATTGAATATGGGGAAATTGCAAACGATTTTAATATCATGACAAATGCAGATTTTGAGAATGGAATTCAAGGTTGGTCATTAAATGTTTCTGAAGTAGATAATAATAGTAATCTTGACCCAGATAACTATTTTGAAGTGGTAAATATTGATAACCTTGGCAATAAAGCTTTGAAAGTAAATATGGAATCATTAAATATGACTAATATTTCACAAACTATTCTTATTTCTGGAAATGCAAATGATTTGTATTATTTAGGATTTTGGTACAAAAATAATGGCTTAGAAACTGGCATAGATCCAACCAAATCCTATGATTCTTCTGCTTCTATAGTTGGAAATACTGTTAGTGTTGTTGCCTTACCTCAATCTGGTGGTATCGACTTTTGTGTGCCGGCGACACCATTAACTGCTTGCAAAGATATTTGGCAATATTGTCATGTTTTGTTTAAACCAACTCAAAATTATTCTTCAATTAGAATCGATTTACATCAAGGAAGAGATAATGGTTCATTGTATTTAACAAATTTTACTTTAATAAAAAAAATAAAATCAAACATATATACTTATGATGAAAATGGAAATGTGCTTAAGGCTGATAATTCTAATGGATTAAATATATTTAACTATGATAAAAACAATGAACTAATAAGTGCAACAAGTCATATAGGTAAGTACTTTAAATATGAATATGATAATATTATTACAAATAGAGTTATTAGAACAATATCTTCGTCAGGAATTTCTAATAAAGTAAATTATGATACTTATGGGAACCCGATAAGAGTAAAAATATCCAAGGATTATTCGAAAATTATTGATACAGGATATTACAAAATAAGGCAGAAGGGTACTTACAATTATTTAAAAATTGAAAATAATACTTTGACATTAAAATATGACTATTGTAATAATACTACTTTCAAAGTGATAGCTAATAATAATATATATAATATAAGTGATGCAATAAACGAGGACAAATATGTTACAGAAGTATCAAATATGGTTGTATTACATTCAATGGGAAATAAAGATTTAAAGTTCGAAAAATGCAGCGATTCTAGTTATAATATTTATTGTGAAGATAATAATCAAAACAAAAAATATTTAAAATGGGTTGGTGATCATTTTGAATTTGTAGACGATTATTCTGATATTGTTGAAAATAATTTGTATGAATATTATCTGGAAAATACAAAACAATTATTTATTGAAAATGAGGCTGAATATGGTCCTGATGGTAGGTTTATGATAAAGCAAAAAGATTCACTTTTACATGAAACCATATATCAATATAATAATCTGAATGGCTTATTGACCAAAATTACTAACTCAAATGGTACTGAAATTAATTACTATTATAATGACAAAGATAGACTAATTAGAATTAGTAAGGGAAATAGAGATATTGAATATAATTACAATAATACTTTGTTGTCTGAAATTAAACAAGGAAATAAAGTCTTTAGTTTTCATTATGATAATTTTTTAAATGCAGATAACATAAAAGTCAATAATAAAATTTTAATTTCTAATACATATGATGAAAATAATGGAAATATTCTTTCAACAGTTTATGGAAATAATGCTTTGATATCTTATCAATATGATATTTATAATAGATTAAAAAGAGTAACTAAGGAAAATGAAATATATGATTATAAGTACAATAATAATGGTAAAGTTTCTAAGATAGTTGAAAATAACTCTGAAACATGCTATATTTATGATACGAATCAAAGACTAAGAGAAATGCATAGCATTCGATATGGTAATAATTTTTATATAAAAATGTTCTATGATGTTGATAATAATATTAGAAAGCAATTGATGGGACTAAATAATGTTAATCATACAATAGTTAATTTATTTAATGATGAAGGTCAAGTATTAGAGTCAACAATTGATGATAGTAATATAAAATATTTATATGACGACTTGTTAAGACTTGTAATGAAAAAAATCAATAATAGCTATGAAATAAAATATGATTATGAAACTGTTGGAAAAAGAACTTCACAATTATTAAAAGCAATAACAAATGGTAATAATAAATTTTCTTGTAATTATGATGAATCATATAATATTACTGAAGAATATTTAAACAATAATCTATTACATCATTATGAATATAATGATTATAATGAGTTGATTTTAGATATAGATTATATGAATGCTTTCAAATATGAATTTGTGTATGATAATAATGGTAATATTTTATCAAAAACAAAAAAAGATTTAAATACAGATAATATATTAAATACTGATTTATTTGAATATAATGATAATTCTTGGAAAGATTTATTAACAAAATACAACAATACTAGCATTACTTACGATTCAATTGGTAATCCGCTGACAATAGGAGATAATGCTTTGTTATGGGTTAATGGCAAACAATTGTCTTCTTTTAATTCCCAATCTTTAGCGATTGAATATAGGTATGATTTGAATGGTAAAAGGACAAAAAAAACAATAAATAATGTGGCTATAGAGTATTGTTATAGTGGAAGCAAACTTATTTTTGAAAGAAGAACAAATGATATAATATATTATCTTTATGATTTAGGTGGTATAATTGGATTAAATTATAATGGTGTTGTTTATTATTATTTAAAAAATGTTCAAGGAATTATAATAGGAATTGTTGATTCTAATAATAGTTTAATAGTTAAATATGAATATGATTCTTATGGTAATATTTTATCTATAAAAAACTCAAGTGGAGAAATTATAACAGATTCAACAAATATAGGAATAATTAATCCAATAAGGTACAAAAGTTATTATTATGATAATGAAACGGATTTGTATTATTTGAATGCAAGATATTATAATCCAAAATGGGGAAGATTTTTAAATATGGACAATATTATAGACACTAATCAAGATAAACTGCTTTACAATGCATTTTGTTATTGTATCAACAATCCAATCGTGAATCGAGATTCTTCAGGAAATGTTGTGATGTTATGGTTTAAAAATTTGATTAAAAATGTAGCATACTTCTATAATTATGTTATTGAAAATGTAAAAAAAACTTCTGACAAAGATCTTTCACAAGAAAAGTATAATGTTAAAATAAATGTTATGAAAAAAACTTATAATGTGGCTATTGATAATCATACAATAAGGTATGACTCTTCATCAAAAGCAAATGGATTTGCTGCTCCGTGTGATGCTTATGCAATTGCTGAGGCATCTTATAAGGCATATAGGCAAATTTATGGTGAGGAAATGAAGGGAAGGACTATTAATGGTTTGTATTCAGAACTAATGTACCATCAACTCGCAGCTAGATATTTATTTTTTGTTAAAGATGTTTATGACACTGGTATAGTAGCAGATATGGGAGACATTGATGCAGATAAGAATGCTGAGGATTTTGAGAATGGTACTATTTTTCCAAAATTAGCATTACCAACTACTTGTGAACCTGTTTATAAAGAAGATTATTCTAAATATTTAGATAATGATGATATAGAAGCATATTTTTATTAATATTTGTAATTGTGTTTTTAGGAGTGTGATCTTTCATGAAAAAGATGATTATGTTAATTGTTTCTTTATTATTATGCTTGTTTATCATTCGTGATTTTAAAAATAGAATAATTACATTGTTTCTTTCAACACAAAAGTTTAATCATAATACTTTTGAATTTGTATCAAATCCTTATTCATCGTTTAAACTAAATAAAGAACATATTTTTATGCTTCAAAATCGTCGTAATGATGTTGAGTTCAGGATTAGGGAGAATAATCAATTACTGTTAACTGTCAATTACGATGGTCTTTATGAAACTTTGAAATATAAAGTATTTGATGATACTATTGTTTTTTGGGTAAATGGAGAGCCTGATAAATATACAAGTAACCATACATCTCGCAACAATACACTTTTAAAAGTTTTTGAATATAACATAAGAACGTCTGTAGTAAAGGAATTATGTACCCGTATAAATGAAACTGTTGTTATAGATATACAAAAAAATGAAAATGAATACATATTTTTAACGAGTCAAGCAATTGAAGTATCTAGTTCAGGAAAGTGGGTTAATAGCGTTATTAGTATAAATGATAACCAAATTAAAGATATAACTATATCTTATGAAAGTGAATTCTCAGGAAGCTTTTTACAGTTTGATAATTCATATATTGTTGCTAGTGAAGATGGAATATATGTAATTGATGATAGTGTAAAAAAAATATATAGTTATTTAAATAAGAAATGTGTTAAATTATTAACACAGAGTAATCAAATATATGCATTCATTGATAATAAGATTGTATTATTTAATGAATTATTTGATATAGTAAAAGAATTTGAACATGAAAAAAATATTTTATACTATGATATTTATGTTGATATTAATAAATTTGAGTTATGCACTAAATATGAAGAAGTTGACAAATGCATAGAAATAGATGATACATTAAATAACATTGTATATAATTGATACTAAGAGATTTATGCGAAAATAGTTTGTATGTTAATAGTATTTGTAGTAACATACATTTTAATTGCATATGTAATTATCTTGACTTGTATGTAAATTTGAAAATTTAAACATTGTTTTGTGGCAGTATTCATTTTAGACTTTATGATGAAACTAGAAAATACTGTTTGCTTGAATAGAATTTCCTAAATCATGTGTTAATTTGTTTATTCTGATGTTATTATACTTGAATAAATTTTTTTACTGATATATTATTATTTAATAATGTAGCTGTATGTTTAAGAGGTGATTTATGGAAAATAATAAAACAACGTTACTTAAGATAGGGAAAAATATTGCTGAATTAAGAAAGAAAAAAGGTTATACACAAAAGCAATTATCCGAAATAATTTATGTCGGAGAAAAAACTGTGTCAAAGTGGGAGCGTGGAATTGTGGCCCCTGATATTACAATGCTCAAGACGCTCTCATCTTTGTTTGAAATAAGCATTGATGAATTATTGAATGGAACCAAAATAGATGTTTGCAGTAATAACAATACTGTTGATGTTATTAAAGCTTATTCTGATCAAACAAAGCATGACGTAATTATAAGGTTTTTATATGTATTTGGAATACTAGCTATTGCTTTTATTATTGTTTTTTTTGCTAACGAATATTATAGTTGGGATTTTAAAGCTATTGATATTGATGGAGAATTTAAAATGTCTGGTTATTTAATTAAAAATCATGTAGAAACAAAACTTATTATTAACAAGATTGTTTATGATGATTTAAATGCAGGTACTGATAAAGAAGTGAAGACAAATTACTTTAAGATAAGTTTGTACTCTGATGACGTAGAATTGTGTACCGATATAAATAATTTTGAAGAAGAAACTAGTATGTATGATATTTTAAATAGGTACACTTTTGTATGTGAAAGGAATGAAAAAACAAATGTTGATAACTTAACATTACGTTTAGATTATTATATGGACTCGGTTTTAGTGAAAAAGGAAATACATATTTTATAATGATGTCATATTTTTATATAAAAATTTAATAAAGAAAGGGTGAATGTTAATATATGAAAAAAAAGCTAATTTTTATGTGTTGTTTTATTATGTTTGTTTTGTTACTTGTACCAAAAACAGTTTTTGCACTTGAAAATGATTTTAAATTGATTTCTGAGGTTACTAAATATTATAGAGTGGAAACAAATTTGTATAATGATACAGTTTCTTTTGAAATAAGCAAAGAAGAATATAATGCAGCTGACACTTCTATAAAATTACTTAGAAGCGATTCTACTGTTATAGAAACAACGTATAAAAGCATGACTTCTTCGATTTTTACTAATGGTAATTTCTATAGATATCAAAATGTTCTTAACTGGAAAAAAATGCCATCTTGCAGAAGTTATGATATTATTGGAATTGGATTTTTACAATCTGTAAAAGTAAAATCAAATACAATATATTTTGAACAATATTATTGCCATTCTGATGGTTCTTGTTATACATCAAAAACGAATTATCCTCAAATATTTGTTTCAGGAGCTGGTACTTCTTTTAAACTACCTACTGGTAATTTAACTACTTTGAGACAAACTTTTTATTTTGATGTTGAAAAAAATACAAATAATATGATATATTCGCAATATGCATATGGTGATTATGCTCATGCTACTAGTACTGTTTCCTTGCTAAATTCAACATCGTATTCTGTTGTACAATCTGGTGGTATATTTCTTAATTCAAGTGTTGCAAATAATTATGATACAATAACTAATGCTGTGGCTTCATGGTCTGGTAGCTGGTAGTTTATATTACTGTATCTTGTAATTTGTAGATAATATGGTTTGGTTTAATTGTTTTACAATAAGCTAAACCTTTTATTATGCCTTAAGTAATTATTGATTGATTATATTTATTTTTATATAATATACTTATAATAAATGATTTTGATAGCATATTTTATAATTATTTTTATTATTATTACTTTGCATATTAGTTTATGATATATTTGTAATTTTAGTTGAGCTCTTGAAAATATATTGTTAATTTTGTCAAAAAAAGTTAACTAGCTAGGAATTTAAACAATATATCGTAATTTAACTGAGATTTAAATGTTTCCACCCTTGTTTTTAATTCACACATTTAGTATAATATCTTATATACAGTAGGAGTGTTATATGAGAAAGATATATACAGGTATAGATGTTGGCAGTGATAGTATAAAAATTGTTACAAGCGAATTTTTAAACGATAGATTCTACACTTTGGCTTCAGTTTCAGTTAAATCTGTAGGTATTACAAGAGGTATTATCACTGATTATGATATGGCTTTGAACTCTTTAAACTTAGCCAAAAAAGAAATTGAAAAAGCGCTAGGAACTAGTGTTGATAAAGCAATTATAACAGTTTCATCTAATGATAGGAATCTATCTGTTATAGAAGGATCTATAAATTTATATAATGAGTTTGTAACAGGAGAAGATGTTACTGCTGTTTTAGGAGAAGCTTCTGTTGATAAAGTAGAAGAAAATGAAGAAATTGTTTCTATAATACCAATATTATTTTCACTTGATGAAGATAGATTAACTCCTAATCCAAACGGTGCAAAATCAAGTGTACTTGGTGTTAAGGCACTTTTAGCAAAAGCACCGAAAAAACAAGTGTATAGCTTTTTAAAACTTTTTGCAGATGCCAATATAGAAGTTGTAGATGTTACATTTAACTGTATAGGAGATTATTTTGAAGCAAGAGATAAAGAAACCGATAATACATTTGGAGCTTTGATAAATATTGGACATGAGAAAACAGATGTATCAATCTTTAATAAAGGAATCTTGATAAAAAATAGCATAATTAACTTAGGAAGTAAGAACATAGATAAAGATATTTCCTATGTTTATGGAATCGATATAAATGCTGCAAGAGAGCTAAAAGAGAAGTTTGCTCTTGCAAGTAGACGATATGCAGATATAAATGAGACTGTCGAGTTTATGGCAGATGATAAAGACAAAGTAACAATAAACCAATATGAGATAACAGAAGTGGTAGAAGCTAGAATTGTAGAGCTATTAAAACTTGCAAAAAAAGAGATAAATAGCTTAACAAAAAGAAAAATTAGTTATATAATTGTTACAGGTGGTATTGCAGAATTGATGGGGTTTAGCTATGTAGTGGAAAACATATTGGGAATAAATTCTTCAACTTTGAATGCTACAAGTATTGGAATTAGAAACGATAAGTTCTCTAGTGCTATTGGAATAATCAAGTATTTTCATAATAAAATGGCTTTACGTGAGAGGGATATTTCAATGCTAGATGAAGATGAGATAAATGAAATGATGCAAAACAAAAAAAGTGAATTAGGGCTAAATAATGACGTAACAACAAGCAAGATATTTGGCTATTTTTATAATAACTAAGGAGGATATACAATGTTGGGTGGATTAGAAATGGACCAGTTAGCAAAAATAAAAGTTATAGGTATTGGTGGTGGCGGTGGTAATGCTATCAACAGTATGGTTGAGACTGGTGTTAAAGGTGTAGATTTTATTGCGGCAAATACTGATTTACAAGCTTTAAATAATTCTAAAGCGGATATAAAAATACAGCTTGGTAAGACTGGGCTTGGTGCTGGTGCTAAACCAGAAGTAGGTAAAGAGGCAGCATTAGAAGCTAAAAAAGAAATTGAAGAGGCGTTAACTGGCGCTGATATGGTATTTATTACTTGTGGAATGGGTGGTGGTACTGGATCAGGAGCTGCTCCAATTGTTGCAGAAATTGCTCAAGGCCTTGGGGCACTTACAGTAGCTATAGTTACTAAACCATTTACATTCGAAGGTAGAAAAAGAATGGAAAATGCACTTTTTAGCCTTGAAGAATTAAAGAAACATGTTGATACTCTTATAGTTATTCCAAACGATAGATTAAGAGAGATTATTGATAAAACAACACCAATGTTAGAGGCATTTAAAGAAGTTGATAACGTTCTTCGTCGTGGTGTACAATCAATTACAGACTTAATTGCTGTAGTAGGGCTTGTTAACCTTGACTTTGCTGATGTAAAAGCGGTTATGGAGAAGAGCGGAAATGCAATAATTGGTATTGGTATTGGTATGGGAGAAGAAAGAGCTATTGAAGCTGCTAAACAAGCAGTTTCATCACCACTTCTTGAAACATCTATTTCAGGTGCTACTGATGCAATAATCAATATTACTGGTGGAGTAAACTTAACTTTGTTTGAGGCTGAACAAGCAGCAGAAGTTGTTAGAGCAGCAGCAAATACAGATATAAATACAATTTTTGGTTCTGTAATCAATGAAAACTTAACTGATGAAGTTATCGTTACTGTTATTGCTACAGGATTTGATAAGAATAAAGAAAAAGAACCATTATATAAGAATGTCCAAACAGTTGAATCACAAACTCCTATTAGAAGAACTAGAGTTGAATCTGTTGAACAAAGAATTGAAAACTTGAATGATGATGATGACAGTGATGAAGGAAGTAAATATGAACTCCCACCATTCTTAAGAGACAAAAATTTCTAGAAGATGTAAGAAACCGTAAAAAAATATACGGTTTTCTTTTTTTTGCTTAATTTTTAGGGATAATTTTAGGAATTTTGTAAATTATTATGCTATAATATTCCTATAGACTGGAGAGTAGTTATGGGAAAAAAGAAAAGTAGAAAAGATGATAAAAAGAAAAAGTTTGAGTATAGCACTGGGTTATATGGTGTTGTTTTAATAATCCTTGCTATTATGGCTTTTGGTCCTGGTAAGCCACTTGGGTATATTGGAAAGCTTGCTAGAAGTTTTGCAATATTTTTATTTGGTACTTTAGACTGGTTATTTATAGCTGCAGTATTTTGCGTTGGTGTTTATATGCTTTTCAAAGGCAAATCACCT
This sequence comes from uncultured Bacilli bacterium, assembly GCA_934100165.1. GTDB lineage: Bacteria > Bacillota_I > Bacilli_A > RF39 > UBA660 > RUG13868. The sequence goes on along the minus strand of CAKOPN010000001.1, from coordinate 239,776 downwards.
TCGTTTTGGTCTACAAAATTTATTGGTCTTTTAATTGTTATGATAGGGGTACTTGTTTTTGCTCATTTAAATTATGTTATTGAAAATAGTGGCAATGCAGAAATAATCTTTAAAGAGACTGTAGATGACATAATGGCTACTACAGAAAGCATTAAAAATGGAGCCCCTTTTACTACTTATGGTAGTGGAATTATTGGATGTGCTCTTGCAGTAGCATTTAATATTTTGTTTGATTATACTGGTACAAAAATAGTTGCAATAATTTTAATGATTACAGGTACTTGTTTCTTTACGGGATTCTCTATTGTTGATTTTGTAAAAAACGGTATTGAAAAGAGTAAGTCTATTATTAAAAAGAAAGAAAAGAACTCTGACTCTAAAGATAAAGATGAAGAAGAGAAGAAAAGCCCTGTTGTTATTATTAACGATAATAATGCACCAAAGGAAGAGACTGATCCAGCTGAACCAAAGCTTGTTATTTCAAGTATTGATGAATTGAAAAGAATGAATAACGAAGTAAGAGAAGAAAAGGAAGAAGAAAATAAACCTGCTGAAGTAGTTGAAAATGTCCAAACTGTTCCTAAGAGTAACTATATTTTACCTACACTTAGTCTTCTTAAACCTCCTGAACGTAAAAAAAGCTTAAATAATCAAGCTGTTATTGAAAAAAATATAATGATACTTGAAAAAACTTTACGCGATTTTGGAATTATTGGTAAGGTTGTTGAAGTCAATAGTGGACCTAGTGTTACTCAGTATGAGATGGAAATTCAAACAGGTACAAAACTAAGCAAATTGTTAAGTATAAATCGTGAACTTTCTTTAGCATTAGCTAAAAAAGATATAAGAATAGAAGCACCTATTCCAGGAAAGAGTACGGTTGGAATTGAAATTCCTAATGAAACTGTAGCTATGGTATCATTAAGAGAGATACTTGAAAACGTCCCACAAAACAAAGTTGGCAATAAACTTTTAGTTGCTCTTGGTAAAAACATTATGGGTAAGAGCTTGTTTGCAGAAATTGATAAAACTCCTCACTTATTAGTAGCTGGTGCTACTGGTAGTGGTAAATCAGTTTGTATTAACTGTATAATTGCATCAATTTTAATGCGTGCTAAACCTGATGAAGTAAAACTTGTCTTGGTTGACCCTAAGAAAGTAGAGCTTTCTGTTTATAATGGGATTCCTCATTTACTTATGCCAGTTGTAACGGATCCTAAAAAAGCTAATGTTGCTCTTCAAAAAATGGTTGATGAAATGGAAAGACGTTATGACGAGCTAGAAGAGAAGAATGTTAGAAATATTAAAGGTTACAACGAATGGGTTGATAAAGAAAACCAAGTTAGAAGTGAAGACGATAAGATAGCTAAGATGCCTTATATAGTTGTTATTGTAGATGAGCTTGCAGATCTTATGATGGTAGCAGGAAAAGAAGTTGAAGACTCTATCATGAGAATTACTCAAAAAGCAAGAGCTGCAGGTATTCATCTTATTGTAGCAACACAAAGACCATCTACTGATGTAATTACAGGTGTTGTAAAAGCAAATATTCCATCACGTATATCATTTGCAGTTTCTAGTGGTATAGATTCACGTACTATTCTTGATCAGACTGGTGCTGAAAAACTACTTGGAAAAGGTGATATGTTATTCTTACCGATGGGAGAAAGTTCTCCAGAGAGAATACAAGGTGCTTATGTTTCAGATGAAGAAATAGAATCACTTGTTGCATACACTGTTGAACAACAAAAAGCTCAGTATGATGAAAAATTCATGAATTTAAATGCTGCTAAGGATATGGGAAATGCTGGCGGCGGTGTTCATGAGACTGAGGAAGAATATGATGATCCGTTGTACGATGAAATAGTTGAGTTTGTAATAACATCTGGTAAAGCATCTGCATCGCTTTTACAAAGAAGATTTAAACTAGGTTACAATAGAGCAGCAAGAATAATCGATTTACTTGAAGAAAGGGGAATAATTGGCCCACAAAATGGCTCTAAACCTCGTGAGGTTTTGGTAAAAATAGATAATAGTGAAAATATTGATAATAACTAAGTATTAACTTGGTTATTTTTAACTAAAAAAGGAAAGAAGGTAATAATTATGGCAACGCCACATATTGAATCAAAAAAAGAAGAAATAGCAAAAGTAGTACTTATGCCTGGAGATCCGCTTCGTGCTAAGTACATTGCTGAGAATTTTTTAGAAAATGCAAAAGTAGTTAATAAAGTTAGAAATGCTTTGGCATATACAGGTTATTACAAAGGGAAAATGGTTACTATTTTTTCTTCAGGAATGGGTATGCCTAGTATGGGAATATACTCGTATGAATTATATAAATTCTATGATGTTGATACAATTATTAGAATAGGTTCTGCTGGTGCTTATACAGATGAAGTTAAAATTTATGATGTACTTTTAACACTTGCATCTTATTCAGAATCAACATTTGGTAAAGTTCAAAATGGTGATTCTACAAATATTTTGTATTCAAGTGATGAAATAAACAAAAAGCTGATTGAAACTGCAGAAGATCTTTCTATTGAATTAAAACGAGGAACAATCCATAGTAGTGATGTCTTTTATAAAGAAAATGATAATTTTAAAGAACTTTATGAAAAATATGGTTGCCTTGCTTGCGAAATGGAATCTTTTGCACTTTTCCATAATGCAAAAGCACTTAATAAAAAAGCAGCATGTTTGTTAACTATTTCAGATAGCCTTGTGACACATGAAGCAACAACTAGTGAGGAAAGAGAAAAAAGCTTTACTGATATGATGAGATTAGCACTTGAAACAGCTATAAAATTATAAAAAATATTTAAATGAACATAATAAAAAAGAGGTGAGAATTTGATATATAAGAAAAAAAACATGGGCTCATTCAATCTTCATATGATAAAGACAGATCGATTTAAAACTGTTAATATTGAAGTAATAATGCGTAATAAAATAGAGAAAGAAAAAATAACACTTACTAATTTTTTATCATCTATTCTTTCTTATACTACTAAAAAGTATCCATCTAAGAATAAGATGGCATTAAAGGTTCAAGATTTATATTCTCCTAAAATATTTCCTTCGTGTTATAGAGTTGGAAACTTTTATAACTTAGATTTTAATGTACATATGCTTGATGAAAAGTATAGTGAAAAAGGAATGCTAGAGGAAACGTTTCAACTTTTAAGTGATATTATTTTTGATCCTAATGTAGATTGTGACAGCTTTGATAAAGTAAGTTTTGATGTTGTAAAAAATAATGAAAAGTCACAGATAGAAAGATTGAAAGAGGAGCCTAGGAAATATTCTATTATAAAAATGTTAGAAGTAATGGACAGCGATAAACCTTATTCTTATTGTGAATATGGCTATATGGAAGATCTTGAAAAAATAACCCCAAGTAACCTTTATACTTTTTATAAGGATTTTATGAATAAAAGTGTGATAGATGTGTTTGTTTTGGGTAATATTTCTTTTGATGAGATTACAAAAATAGTAAAAGAAAAACTTAAATTCAGAATATTTAGAAATAATGATGATAGCCCAATATTAGAACCTAAAAAAGCAAGAGGAAAAGTTCAAGTATTTAAAGAACCTGATAATACAACACAAGCAAAGCTTAGCATTGGATGTACTATTGATAAAATGAAAAAGTTCGAAAGAGAATATGTTTTAAATTTATATAACTTGATACTTGGTGCTACTGCAGATTCTAAATTCTTTAAAAACATAAGAGAAAAATATTCTTTATGTTACTATGTTTCTTCAATAGGTAATAAGCTTGACAATTTATTTATTATTACATCTGGTATTACAAAAGAAAATTTGGATAAGATGCTTATACTTATAAATAAGGAAATGACAGACATGGTTAATGGTAACTTTACTGATACAGATATTGAGAATGCTAAAAAGTATTATCTTTCAATATTAGATGAAGCACTTGACAGACCTAATCAGATTATTTCTTCATATTATGCAGTAGATTTGTGGGGGATAGATAAAATAGAAAAAAGACGTGAAGAGATTTTAAAAGTAACTAAAGATGATATTATTAAATTTGCTAAAAAAGTTCATATGGATACAGTGTTTTTGCTAGGGGGAGATAAAAATGAAAAAGAAAATGCTTGAAGGAATTGAACAAGAAGTTATTACAGAAACACTTGATAATGGGCTAAAAATATTCTTAATGCCTTTTAAGAATAGAAAAAATTACTCTATAAATTATATGACAATATTTGGTGCTGCTATTGATAAATTTAAGGTTAATGGTAAAGTATGTACACCACCATCTGGAGTAGCTCATTTTTTGGAACATAAAATGTTCGAACAAGAAACTGGAGAAGATCCATTCGAATTCTTTTCGAAAACTGGTAGTGATGCCAATGCATCAACAGGCTATAAAAGTACGTCATATACAGTTGAAGGCACTAATAATATAGAAGAAAACTTGGAATTTTTACTTAACTATGTTAATAGCCCTTATTTTACTGACGAAAATGTAGAAAAAGAAAAAAATATTATTGTAGAAGAAATAAATATGTACAGTGATGAACCTGAAAGTAGAATGTATAATGAAAGCAGTAAAGCAATCTTTAAAAGGCATCCGATGAGAATAGATATTGGCGGAACAGAAAAAAGTGTTAGAAATATTACCAAGGAAGATTTGTATTGTTGCTATAATGCTTTTTATATACCAAGCAATATGTACCTTTTTATATCAGGAAACTTTGATGTAGAAAGTATTTTAGAAGTAATTAAAAATAACAAACTTTTGAATGAGAAAAAAAATAGTGTCGCTGTTTCTGTAATAAGACCTAATGAGCCTTTAGAAGTAAATAAGAAAAAAATAGAATTAAAACTTGATAATGTTGTTAAGCCAAAAATGATTTTTACATTAAAAATATCTTTGAAAGACTTACATTTTAAAGATAAATATAAATTTGTACTTCTTACTACTTTTATATATGATATTCTTTACGGTAGTGCTTCTATTTTTAAAGAAGAGGCATTGAGTGATAATCTTTTTACAGAATTTGTAGCATCAAAAATGGTAATTGATGATTTCCTTTTAATAGAATTTATGGCAGAGTCATCTAGCCCTGAGAAGTTAAAAGAAAAAATTGTAGAATATTTTAATAATAAAGAAATTACAAAAGATGATGTTGAAAGGTATAAAAAAACATATATATCAAGTTACGTGTTAAGTTCAGATAGAGTTCAGTCAACGCTTAATGGTGTAATTGAAAGTGTTGTTGATTATGGTGATGTAATATATGATAAAATAAACATAATAAGAAGTATTACACTTGATGATGTTCTTTTAGCAAAGTCAAAAATTGATATTGATAATTCTTCTTTAGTTATAGCGTATTCAAAGAAATAATTGAAAGTACTTTTGATACTTTCTTTTTTTTACAAAAATACTTTTTAATCTTTTTGTTCTGTGCTATAATCTTTTTAGAATAGGGTGGCAAGTATGAATAATAGTTTGGGAAAAATAATTGATGTTGAAGGCAACATAGTTACAATTAGTATTGATTCAAATATTTTAAATTGTGGTAACTTGATGAACATTCATGTTGTTTTCGATGACAGAAAGAAAAAATTAGTAGGAGAAATCCTTAAAGTAGATAAAGAATATATAAAAGTTGGTATTGTTGGTGAGTTTGTTGGTGAAAGATTTGTTCCTGGTGTTACAGTAAAGCCTTCTTTTTCATCTTTTGTACGAATTATTTCAATCGGAGAGTTATCACTTATTTTGGGTAAACAAGAGATAACAGATAGTACTCAAATAGCACTTGGTACATCTTCTGTGTATGCTAACTACAAAATAAATGTTGAAGTTAACCCATTTTTTAGTAACCATTTTGCAATACTTGGTAATACTGGATCTGGTAAAAGTTGTACTTTTGCAAGAATAATTCAAAACATTTTTACTACATCAAAATATTTACCTGTTAATGCCAATATGTTTATTTTTGATGCATATGGCGAATATAAAAATGCATTTAGTTTTTTACATAACTTTAATCCAAGCCTTAACTTTAAAACATATACTACAAATACACGTCAAAGTGATGCGGAAATACTTAGAATTCCTTTATGGCTTTTAGATGTTGATGATATTGCTATTTTGCTTGGTGCTACTAATTCAATGCAGCTTCCAATAATTGAAAAAGCATTAAAACTTGTTCCTGTGTTAGTAAGTACAAATGAAGAAGCGATTAGATTAAAAAATGATATCATTGCAAGAGCACTGTTAGATATTTTGAAAAGTGGAAAAGATTCTATAAAAATAAGAGATCAAATAACAGCGGTATTGTCTACTTTTAATACAGAACTTTTGAACTTAGAGAGTAAAATAATTCAACCAGGTTATGTTAGAACTTTAAAACAATGTATATATGTTGATAATAATGGCAAAATGCAAGAAATGGAACTTGTTGTTAATTTTATAAGTACATTTATTGTTGAAGGGCTTGAATTAAATGCTCCTCGTGGCGATGTAATGTATGATTTGAAAGATTTGGAAAATGCACTTGATTTTGCACTTATTTCTGAAGGAATACTTAAGAGTGATAAAGTCTTTGACTATGCAAATATTTTATCAGTTAGACTACATTCTTTAGCAAATAGTAGTTATCAAGAATATTTTAAATATGACAAAATGGTTAATAGGGGAGCTTATATAAGTGACTTACTTACTACAAAAGAAGGCAAAAAAGTTCAACTTATAGACTTTAATATTAACTATGTTGATGATAGAATGGCAAAAGCAATTACAAAAATTATTTCTAAAATATTATTTGATTATTCTGTAAACAATGATATTAGAGGTAAAACACCTTTCCATATAATTATAGAAGAAGCACATAGATATGTTCAAAATGATAAAGATGCAGAACTTCTTGGATATAATATTTTTGATAGAATAACTAAAGAGGGAAGAAAATACGGTATTCTTTTGGGGTTAATTACTCAAAGACCAAGTGAACTTAGTGATACTAGTATTTCTCAGTGTTCTAACTTTATTATACTTAGAACATTACATCCTAAAGATTTACAGTATATAAAAGAAATGGTTCCTAATGTAAGTGATGAGATTTTGGCGATACTTAAAACATTACAGCCAGGATGCGCAATAGCATTTGGTAGTGCATTTAAGGTTCCGGTTTCTCTTAAAATGGAAAGACCTAATCCTGAACCTTATAGTAGCAATAGTGATGTTGCAAAAATATGGTATGCATTATAAATGTAAACAGGCTTAAGTTTTTGATAAAGTACTTTGAAAAGTATTGTAAAGTATGTTAAAATGTTGTATATAGATAATGGAGGATAGAGAGATGGCATTTGAAAAGATTAAGGGTATTTTTGGTAGCCAAGAGGATATAGATGAAGAAACTATTGATGATAGTACAGTTATGGGTGACGGTAGTTATGTTCCAAAGAGTGCTGAGAACACAATGATTTTATTAGAACCTAGAGCATATTCTGAGTCACAGCAAATTGCAGATTACTTGAAAGGCAACTCTTCAGTTGTAGTTAACTTAAAAAGAGTTACACCTGATCAAGCAAAGAGAATTGTAGATTTCTTGAGCGGTACTATATATGCAATTGGTGGAGATTTACAAAAACTTGGAGGAGGAATATTCCTTTGCACACCTAAATCAATTAGTGTAGAAGGAAAGATTTCTGATGATAATGCAAAACCAGCAAAAAGTAATAAAAAGACAGAAGAAGTAGAAGAGGATGAATATAACTGGTAGTTTTATTAACTGTTTAGGTGGTGATTACTTTGGATAAATTTAAAGTTGAAGATAAAGGATATAGTGTTTCTGAAGTTAATAAATTTGTTGATGATGTAATTGCCCAAACTGAAGGCATGCTTGATAAAATGAAAAAACTTCATGATGACAACGAGAAATTAAAAAGTGAGATAGTAAACTATAAGAAAAGTGAAGGAGAACTTAAACGAGCACTTTATAAAGCAGAGGAAGCGAGTACAGAAATACGAAAAGGTGCTTATGAAGAAAGAAACTCTATAATAGATGATGCTAGAAAAAATGCTTCAAGAATTGTTAATGATGCACTTTTACGAGCAGAAAAAATTGAAATTAGATCTGACACTTTAGAGAGAAACATGAGGATTTTTAAAAGAAAATTAAAACTAGTTGTTGAACAACAACTAGCCGTTATAGACGAAATAGAAGAGTTAAAATTGAAATAACTCTTTTTTTGTCATAAAAAAAATATTTGGGAATGCCAAATATTTTAATTATGCAGTTTTTTCTTCAGTATTAACTTTTTCTGCTTTTCTTAATGTTCTTGCTTCTTTAGCACTAATTCTTACTTTTGTACCATCTTCAAGTCTTACAACTTGTAAATTTAATGCTTGAGTACTGTTAGTTGTATTTAAAGCATGTGAACGAATTCTTTTGTTTAAATTAGGTTTTCTATTTGATATATTTATTGCCATGATAAGACCTCCTTTGTTTAAAATTAACTTGCCATATAAATTTATCATAAAATTACCTTTAAGTCAAATGAATTAAGCTAAATATCGAAAAAATAGATATTATTCTTGCTAAATTACACTTTATGGTTTAATATTTAAGTATAGTTTATTTAATGAATTTGAGTGTTTTTTCATATAAACATATAATATATTATAAATAGAAGAAAAAAATGTTAAAATCGTATTGACTTTGAACAATTTTCAATGTTATAATCTATTTGTTGCTTTTGAAAGAAGTAAAATCTTTCATAAGAGGTTGGAGGAATACCCAAGTCTGGTTGAAGGGACCGGTCTTGAAAACCGGGAGGCCGCGCAAGCGACGCAGGGGTTCGAATCCCTTTTCCTCCGCCATTATATATCGCGGGATGGAGCAGCTCGGTAGCTCGTTGGGCTCATAACCCAAAGGTCGTAGGTTCAAATCCTACTCCCGCAACCAATGGTTTCGTAGTGCAGTGGTTAACACGTCTGCCTGTCACGCAGAAGATCGCGGGTTCAATCCCCGTCGAAACCGCCATATGGCTCTGTAGCTCAGTCGGTAGAGCAGAGGACTGAAAATCCTTGTGTCGATGGTTCGATTCCATTCGGAGCCACCATTTAATAAAGTAAAAATTAACGTATCCAACGCGCTCGTAGCTCAGCTGGATAGAGTGTTTGGCTACGAACCAAAAGGTCAGGGGTTCGAATCCCTTCGAGCGCACCATTTTGTTGTTCGGGAAGTGGCTCAATTTGGTAGAGCACTTGGTTTGGGACCAAGGGGTTGCAGGTTCAAATCCTGTCTTCCCGACCATTTTGTATTTAACCTTGAGTAATCAAGGTTTTTCTTTTGCCAAGAATTTAATATTGATTTTCATTGATGTTGTAATAAAAACTGTGATATACTCTTAATAGAAAATAGGTGAGTTTTTATTATGATAAAAGAAGATTTTACCGAGTATTATGAGATAGTAAAGGATATCCTTGAAAACAAAGAATTTCAAAAAAGAAAAGAATATCCACACCATGAAGATGAAAGTGTTTATGAACACTCTTTAAAAGTATCAATACTTGCTTATAGATTGGCTAAGAAAAACGGCTTTGATTATAGAAGTGCTGCTATAGGAGGTTTACTACATGATTTTTATAGTGAACCATGGCAGAATAAAAAAAAGAAAACAAAACTTTTTAAAATGCATGGATTTGTTCATGCTAAAGAAGCTTGTGTTAATGCTGAGAAAGAATTTGGTACTTTAATAACACCAAAAATTAAAGATATAATAACAAAACACATGTTTCCACTTAATATAACACCACCTAAGTATGTAGAGTCTTGGATAGTAACATTTGCAGATAAAGTAACATCTTCTAATGTACTTTTACACCCAACACAATATCCAAAATACTTAGGTATACGTAAAAAAGCAAAAACAACAGTTTAAAATGATAGGAGATACAAAATGAACGAGAAAATGGATTGGTATAAAATAACTGCAATTATAATTATGGTTGTTAGTACGCTTTACTTATTTATTAGTATGCTAAAATAGGATGTGATAATATGGGAAAACTTTATGTAGTTGCAACCCCAATTGGAAATTTAAGCGATATTTCAGAAAGAGCTTTAAAAATACTTGAAGAAGTAGATCTTATTGCTGCTGAAGATACAAGACAGACTGTTAAAATACTTAATCACTTTAATATAAAAAAACAAATGACAGCATATCATAAGTTTAACGAAAGAAGTAAAAGTGGTTCAATTATAGAAAAAATTCTAAATGGCAGTGATGTTGCTTTAGTATCTGATGCTGGAACACCTTGCATATCTGATCCTGGATATGAGATTGTAAAGTTAGCAAGAGAAAATAAAATAGAAGTAATAGGAATTCCGGGACCTTCAGCAATAATTACAGCACTTTCAATATCTGGACTTGATACATCAAATTTTACTTTTATAGGATTTTTGCCAGTTGATAACAAAAAACTCAGAGAAAAAATTGAACAAATTAAAAAAAGTAGCTTTTCAACCTTTATTATATATGAGTCTCCTAAAAGACTTTTAAAACTTGTTGAACTTTTGAAAGAAAATTTTATAGATAGTAAAATATTTATTGCATCAGATTTAACTAAAATACATGAAAGATCATTTTTTGGAAATATAGAGGAAGTTTACGATATTATAAAAAATGATGAAAAAATAGAAAAGGGCGAATATGTAGTTATACTTGAAAAGAAAATAGAAAAAATAGAGCTAGTAGAAAAAAAAGACTATTCTATTGAGGCAGAACTTATTGATATTATCGTAAAAGAAAAGTGTGATATGAAGACAGCAATTAAAATACTTAATGAAAAGAATAAAGATTTAAAAAAGAATGATATTTATAACGCATCATTAAATATTAAGAATATTTTTAACTGATAACTTGTTTATCAGTTTTAAAATGTAAAAAAATGACCAAGATAAATAATATGATAAAAAAATGTAGATTAAGAATTGAAAATTTGATATAATGTAACCTATGCGTAATTTAAAGACAATGCATAGCTAGATGATTGAGGAGGTAATAAAATGAGAGAAGAATGGAAAAACTTTAAAGAAGGAGACTGGACTAAAGAGATAAATGTCAGTGACTTTATTCAAAAAAACTATGAAGCATATGATGGTGATGAATCTTTCTTATCTGGTACTTCTAAAAAGACAAAAAAGGTTTGGAATATTTGTGAATCTCTTTTACAGGAAGAACTTAAAGTACATGTACTTGACATTGATGTAGATCATATGTCTGGTATTGATGCTTTTGCTCCTGGATATATAGATAAGAAAAATGAAGTTATAGTTGGACTTCAAACTGATGCGCCGCTTAAGAGAATAGTTAATCCTTATGGTGGTATTAGAATGGTTTATCAAGAACTAGAATCTTATGGTTATAGTTTAAATAAAGATGTTGACAAGTATTTTAATGAATTTAGAAAAACACATAATCAAGGTGTATTTGATGCTTATACTACTGATATTAGAAAAGCAAGACATGTTGGACTTTTGACAGGACTTCCTGATGCTTATGGTAGAGGTAGAATTATAGGTGACTACAGAAGAATAGCACTTTATGGTATCGATTACTTAATGGAATGCAAAAAGGATGAATGGGAAAATAAATTATTAGGCCCTATGACTGATGAGCTTATAAGATTACGTGAAGAAGTTTCAATGCAATATAGAGCACTTGCTGAAATTAAGTCAATGGCTGAAAAATATGGCTTTGATATTTCAAAACCTGCTAAAAATGCTCAAGAAGCAGTACAATGGACATACTTTGGATACCTTGCTGCCATAAAAGAAAACAATGGTGCTGCAATGAGTCTGGGAAGAGTAGATGCTTTCTTTGATATATATATTAAAAGAGATATAGAAGATGGAATTTTATCAGAAGAAGAAGCACAAGAGTTAATCGATCAGTTCGTTATCAAACTTCGTTTAGCAAGACATTTGAGAACACCAGAATATGATGAATTATTCTCAGGAGATCCAACTTGGGTTACATGTTCAATTGGTGGTATCAATGAAAGTGGTAAATCAATGGTTACTAAAACTAGTTACCGTTTAGTACATACACTTAAAAATCTTGACCCATCACCAGAGCCTAATATGACTATACTTTGGAGTACAAAACTTCCAGAGGCATTCAAAAAATACTGCGCTAAGATGAGTATAGAAACTGATTCATTACAATATGAAAATGATGATGTTATGAGACCTTTATACGGACATGATTATGCAATTGCATGTTGTGTTTCTGCTATGAGAGTTGGTAAAGATATGCAATTCTTTGGAGCACGTTGCAACCTTGCTAAAACACTTTTATATTCTATAAATGGTGGCATCGATGAAGTTAAAAATGAAAAGGTTATCGATGGCTTTGAAATAATGAAAGATGAAGTTTTAGATTACGAAAAAGTTAAAGCAAGCTATTTCAAAATGATAGAAAAGGTAGCAGAGATATATTCTAATGCTATGAACATAATACATTACATGCATGATAAATATGCTTATGAAAAAGGACAAATGGCCTTACATGATACTTTAGTAAGACGTCTTATGGCTTATGGTGTTGCTGGACTTTCTGTTGCAACTGATAGTCTTTCAGCAATTAAATATGCTAAGGTTATGCCAGTAAGAGATGAAAACGGAATTGCTATCGATTTTAAAATTGAAGGAGATTTCCCAAAATACGGAAACGATGATGATAGAGTAGATAACATTGCAAAGGAAATTCTTGATAAAATGTATCATGAACTTGCTAAACATAAACCATATAGAAATGCAGAAGTAACATTATCAGTACTTACAATTACATCAAATGTAGTATATGGTTCTAAAACTGGTGCAACTCCAGATGGTAGAGCTAAAGGTGTTCCATTTGCTCCAGGAGCTAATCCAATGCATGGAAGAGACGAGAGTGGCGCTCTTGCAAGTCTTAACTCAGTTGCAAAACTTGATTATGCAAATTGCTGCCGTGATGGTATTTCTAACACATTCTCTATAGTACCTAGTGCACTTGGTACAAATATGGAAGATAGAGTTACTAATTTAGTATCATTACTTGATGGTTACTTTGTACAAAATGCACATCATTTAAATGTAAACGTATTAAACCGTGAAACATTGATAGATGCTATGGAACATCCTGAAAAATATCCTCTTTTAACTATTCGTGTATCAGGATATGCTGTTAGATTTAATCGTTTAACTAGAAAACAACAAGAAGAAGTTATTGCAAGAACATTCCATGAGAAGATGTAATATGACTAAAGGTAGTGTAAATTCAATAGAAACTTTTGGTCTAGTTGATGGACCTGGTATTAGAACAGTTGTATTTTTAAACGGCTGTAAGTTAAGATGTATATACTGTCATAATCCAGAAATGTGGCACCGACTAAATGATAACTATGAACCAGAAGAACTGGTTAAAAAAATAATTAGATATAAAAGTTACTTTGGCAAAACAGGTGGTGTAACCTTTTCAGGAGGGGAGCCACTTCTACAGCCAGACTTTCTAATAGAAACTTTGAAGTTACTTAAAGAAAATGATATCAATACGGCACTTGATACAGCAGGTGTTGGAGTAGGTAGATATGATGAGATTCTTAAATATGTTGATTTAGTAATACTTGATATAAAACATGCTGAAAAAGAAGGCTACAAAAAAATTACTGGTCAGGAAATTACGGAGTCAGAAAAATTTATTGAAGCTTTAAACAAAAATAATAAAAAAGTTTGGATTAGACAAGTGGTAGTTCCAGGTATTATGGATAATATGGATTATTTAGTTAAACTCAAAAAGTACTTAAAAAAGATAAATAATATTGAAAAAATTGAGTTTCTTCCATATCATAAACTCGGATCTGAAAAATATGAAACTTTGGGTATAGATTATCCTTGCAAAAATATAAATGAAATGGATAAAGATAAATGTCAAGAACTATATGAAACATTCATAAATTTGAATGACTAATATAGTTCTTTTATGTTATACTCTTTTCGGGTGATATTATGCTTATAGCAAATGAATGGAAAGATTATGAACTTATAGATACCTCAAATGGTGAAAAATTAGAAAGATGGAAAGATTTTTATTTATTAAGACCAGATCCACAGATTATTTGGGATAATGGAAATTTACTTGAAAAAAATAAAAAAGTGATTCATGCACATTATCATCGCAGTGATAAAGGTGGAGGAGTTTGGGAAAATTTAAAAAATATAAAACCAGTTTGGCAGGTAAGTTATAAAGAGCTTACTTTTAACATAAAACAAATGGGATTTAAACATACTGGATTGTTTCCAGAGCAAGCTGTTAACTGGGATTTTATGATGAATAAAATTAAAAACTCTAAAAGAGAAATTAAGGTATTAAATCTTTTTGCTTATACCGGTGGTGCTACTGTTGCTTGTCTTAAGGCAGGCGCTAGTGTTGTTCATGTTGACTCTTCAAGGGGGATGACAGACTGGGCAAAAGAAAACGTCAAAACAAATAAGCTTGATTCTTGCAACGTACGTTATATTGTTGATGATGTTGTAAAGTTTGTAAAGCGAGAAATAAGACGTGGTAATAAGTATGATGCAATAGTTATGGATCCACCTAGTTATGGTAAGGGAGCTAATAAGGAAGTTTGGAATATTGAAAAAGATTTATTTCCACTTGTAGAATTGTGTTGTGAAATATTAAGTGATAAACCGCTTTTCTTTATAATAAATTCATATACAACAGGGCTTTCAAAAGAAGTATTTACTAATGTTCTTAAACTTACAGTAGGAAAAAAATATGAAGGGAAAATATATTCAGAAGAGATAGGATTAAAACCAAAAAACAATGATATAACTCTTCCGTGTGGAATATGTTCAAGATTTGAGTCATATGAATAAGTTAGAGGTATTATATGAAGATAATCATATTATAGTGGTTGTAAAGCCTTGTAATATTTTAAGCCAAGCCGACAGTACTGGTGATATTGATATGCTTACTATAGTTAAGAAGTATATTAAAGAAAAATATCATAAACCAGGTAATGTATATTTAGGTCTTGTTCATAGACTTGATAGACCGGTTGGCGGTGTTATGATATTTGCAAGAAGTTCAAAAGCAGCATCAAGACTTACTAGTATGATAAAAGAACATAAATTTACAAAAAAATATTTAGCAGTAGTAAATGGTTTCTTACAAAATAAAAATGGTACGTATCATGATTATCTTTTAAAAAAAGAGGATGGAAATACAGTTGTTACTACTAAGGAAAAAGGGAAGGAAGCAGTGCTTGAATATAAAGTACTAAAAGAAAATAAAGATAAAAATTTATCTTTAGTCGACATTTTACTTCTTACTGGAAGGCATCATCAGATAAGAGTTCAGTTTGCTTCAAGAGGAAATTCTTTGTATGGTGATCAAAGATATGGAAAATGTGATAATAAGCAAATAGCTCTTTGGGCTTATAGTTTAACTATCTATCATCCAATTACTAAAGAACAACTTACATTTAAAAAATACCCGTTTGAAAATGGTGGTATTTGGAAAATTTTCAAATAATATTTTGGACTGTATAGTTCTTCTTTTTTTGCTAATCTTTATAAAATATCTCTTGCATTTGATATTGTTTTTTGTTATCATTTTATTAGAATAGATTAGGGAAGAAGGATAAAAAGATGAATGTTTTTGAATTATTAAGTTTTGATATTGTTGAATTTATTACTTCAACAGAAGGGATACTTATTATTGTTGGAATTTTATTACTAATTATTGGAATTGTTTTATTATGTATGGGTAAAGGTAAAGATAAGGATTTATCTGTAGATGCTGCCCCTGTTGCACAAGACCCAGTACCTAATATTGATACAAATATGGCTGTAAATGGTGATATGAATGGATTCATTAATGCTAATCCACAACCAGTTACACCAGAAGTTAATCCACAGCCAGTTGTTAATGATGTTCCACCAGTTGGGCCAATTAACTTCTCTGAATCTGCTGCTCCTGCAGTTGAAACACCAAGCATTTTAAATGCTATTCCAACACCAGAACCAGTTCAAGAGACACCAAGTATTTTAAATACACCAGTTATAGATACAACTCCAATTGTTGAACCAGCAATCGAACCAACACCAGTTATTCCGGCTCCAATACCAGAAGTTTCACAACCAGTAGTTCAACCATTATTAGATGAAGTTAAACCGGTAGAAGTAAGTGTTAGTGCACCTGCTATTGAAAATGAAGTTTCAACACCAGTTATTCCAACAGTTGAACCAGTAGCACCAGTAATTACACCAACACCACTTCCAGTAACTCCTGAAGTTGCAACTGTTACACCAGTTGTACCAGAAGTAAAAGAAGAAGTTAAGCCAACACCAGTTGTGTATGGTGGTGCTAATCCAGAACTTATAAACAAAGAAGATTTAATTGAAAAACCAAGAGAAATATATGGTGGTGCTAATCCACTTGAGAATACTGCCCCAATTCCAACTGCAACAGTTCGTGAAGCTTATGCAGGTGCTCCTATAATGGAACCTAGCATAAATGCTCCAGGAGTAGGACCAATACCTCAAGTTAAAGAAGAAGTAAAAGTTGAACCAGTTGTAACACCAGTTGTTCCAACAATACCAGTTACACCAGTTGTACCTACAGTACCAACTATACCTGTTGTTGAACCAACGATTCCAGTTGCACCAACAGTTGCACCAGCACCTGTTGATACACTTACAGCAACAGTTACTTCCAGCATTCAAACTCCAACAGTACCTGTTACACCAGTAACACCTGTTGCGCCAGTTACTCCAGCAGTAGCACCAACACCAGTTTCTGTTACACCTATGGTAAATAATGATGAAATTGAAAAACTAGAATTTTAATTATAAAAAAGACATAACAAAAGGTGATACTTAGCTATCACTTTTTTTTGTAATTTTTTTTCTTCAATTTAATATACTTATTTTGAAAGGAAGGAATAATAATGGAAATACTTAAAGTATCTAGTAAATCTAATCCTAATTCTGTTGCGGGAGCACTTGCCAATATTTTGAAAGAAAGAGATACAGTGGAAATACAAGCGATTGGAGCAGGAGCACTTAATCAGTCCGTTAAAGCAATAATTATTTGTAGAGGCTTTTTAGCACCTTCTGGAAAAAATCTTGTCTGTGTTCCAGCATTTGCAGACATAAAAATTGACAATGAAGAAAGGACTGCTATTAAACTAATTGTCCAAGTAAAGTAAAAAAATAAATAAAAATTTGACAATTAGTTAATTTCGTGTTATAATACTAACACATCTTGAGAATAGGGGTCTTAAGAGAGTCTCATATTAAAATAATGTAGTGGGGGTTGAATACTATGAAACAAAGTTATATATTTGAATATCAAAATGAGAATGATTTTAGAAAGAAAGAAAGAACTGTAAGAAAATATAATATGTTTGCTTATAAGAAGTTAACATTTGAATATTACCCTGAAATTAGAAATGGTAATTTCTTAGGTGAATTAGTAGCGGTTTCTAAAAAAGAAAATACAAAATCTTATGAATTAAAATTACCAACTGCAAAACTTTTTGCACAAGTACATGGTGAGATAAGATTACATTATACAGTTTACGAAGATAAAAAAATAGTTCTTCTTACTAACATTACACCAGAAGAAATACTTGAAGAGGGACATCGTGCAGAGCTTTCTACTTATAAAGGTGTTATGATTTCTAAAACTCATCCTGAAAAAGATATGTTTAAAGTTAATCTTATAAATATGTTACAAGATAAATAAATCGATGCTTATAAATGAAGCATCTTTTTTTTCCTTGAAAACTTATCTTAATAATATTATAATTATTTTAAGGTATGGTGATATGATGAGAAAAAACAAAAAAGGATTCACTTTGGTCGAACTTTTAGCGGTTATTGTTATATTGGGAGTAATAATGACAATAGCGGTTCCTAATATTATTTCTACTTTAGATAAAAACAAAAAGGAAACGTTTTTGAAAGATGCACAAAATATGGTTAGTGCCGCTGAATATAAAATAAGAAGCGATACTTCTATAGAATATCCAGATGCTTATAGTGTTACAATCATTAAACTTGCAAATTTAGACAGTGTAGATCTTGAAGTGTCTCCATATGATACTTATTATTCTAAAGAACTTTCATTTGTAGCAATTACTCTTGAACAGATTCCTACCACTGGTGAATACGAAAGAGTTTATTATGTGCATTTAGTGTCATGTTCAGATATGAAGTGTGAAAATACTACGGATGATTCGGTAGCATATAACAGAGGAATTAACTTATCTAAGCTTGGTGATTTAAATACTTCTGATAGATTTGATCTTGTTGTGAAGGGAAGTACAGTAGAAAAAAACTTGATAAATAATGTTGATGAAATAAAGGCTAAACTTCACAGAGAAACAGTAAATATTTATTAAAAATAATAAATTGATCGTATAGATCAATTTTTTTTAAAATAATTGTATAAATATGTTAAAAAATGTCTAATTATTTCTTAATATATTGACTTTTTATTTTCCTTATTATAAACTTTATTTATAAAATAAAGGAAGAGAGGAAATAATTTATAATGAAAAAAACAAATAAAAAAGGTTTTACTTTAATTGAATTACTTGCAGTTATCATTATCTTAGGTGTTTTAATGATTATTGCTATTCCAAGTGTTACACAATATATTTCTAACTCAAGAAAATCAGCGTTTGCTCAATCTGCTTCTGGATATATCGATGATACTAGAAACATGGTTAACCAAGCTACTAAAGTACAATTATTCGATGTGAATACTTTATATCTAATACCAGTTGGACATGAAGATGGAAAATCTTGTGTAGCTGTTGAAAAAGGCGGAAGATCACCATTTAGTGATACATGGGATTATGCTTATGTAGGTGTTACTTACAACGGTAAAAATTATAACTATTATTTCGTAGCAAAAGATGGTTCTAACCAAGGAATTAACTTTGTAAGCCAAAAAGATTTAGCAGATAATCTTGGAGACTTAGTTGTTTCTGGAAACAATGAACTTACTCAATATACAGCATTAAAAGATTTATATGATGGTGCTACTTCTAAGGACTATTTAGTTGCTGCTCCAGCAGAAGGATCTAGTGGAGAACAATGGATAGAACCAAAGAATAAACCTGAAAGTGTAAAAGGTCTTGTTGAAACAGTAACTGCTAATGAAAGTGGAAAAGTTATTTCTGCAATTAAAGTTTTAAGCGTTTCTGATTGTAAATAATTAAATTGTAATTCAATTAAGTAAGGTAGCTAAGCTACCTTTTTCTTTTGAAAAAATATTTACTTTATTCGAATATTACTATATAATAAGTGCATTGAAAAGAAAGTAGGTTTTAGTATGAGAGAGTTTACAGAACAAGAAACAATAAGGAGAGAAAAACTTGATTTTCTAAAAGAAAAAGGTATTGATCCTTTTGGTTCTAAATATGAAATTACTGCTAACAGTAGGGATTTAAAAGAAGAATTTAAAGATAAAACTACAGAAGAGTTAGATGAAATTAAAAAAGAAGTTAGTATTGCTGGAAGAATAATGACTAAACGTGGTAAAGGTAAAGCAGGTTTCATGAACTTACAAGATAAGTATGGTCAAATTCAAATATATGTAAAACTTGATAATGTTGGAGAAGATGCTTATTCAGTTTTTGATAAATCAGACCTTGGTGATATCGTTGGTATTAAAGGTACAGTTATGAGAACTCACATGGGAGAACTTAGTATTAGAGCAACAGAGTTTACTCATTTAGTAAAAGCACTAAGACCATTACCAGATAAATTCCATGGACTAGTAGATGTAGAAGAAAGATTTAGAAGACGTTATGTTGATTTAATAGTTAATGAAGATGCACGTCGTGTAGCATTCGCAAGACCAAAGATTATTAGATCAATTCAAAGATATCTTGATAATCTTGGATATACTGAAGTAGAAACTCCTGTTTTAGGAACTATTTTGGGAGGAGCTAGTGCAAGACCATTTGTTACACATCATAATACACTTGATATAGATATGTATTTAAGAATAGCTACTGAGTTATCACTTAAAAGACTTATCGTAGGAGGAATGGATGCCGTTTATGAAATAGGCAGATTATTCAGAAATGAAGGAATGGATAAAAACCATAATCCAGAATTCACTACAATAGAAGTATATAAAGCATATAGTGATTTACAAGGGATGATGGAATTAACAGAAGGAATTATCTGCAATGCTTGTATGGAATTAAATGGTACATATGATATAGAGTTTAGAGGACAAAAAATATCACTTAAACCAGGGTTTAAGAAAATATCAATGTGCGATGCTATAAAGAAGGAAACAGGTATTGACTTTAAGAAAGTTACAACATTTGAAGAAGCTAAGAAAATAGCAGAAGAACATGGTGTTGAAGTAGAAGCACACTTTGGATATGGACACATCGTTAATGCATTCTTTGAAAAATATGTTGAAGAAACACTTATCGAACCAACATTTGTTTACGAATATCCAATAGAGATTACGCCACTTGCTAAAAAAGAGGCTGAAGATGAAAGATTTACTTACAGATTCGAATTATTTATAGCAGGAGGAGAATATGCTAATGCATATACAGAGTTAAATGATCCAATTGATCAGTACGAAAGATTCGAAAACCAATTAAAGGAAAGAGAACTTGGTAATGAAGAAGCTAACGAAATGGACATTGACTATGTAGAAGCTCTTGAATATGGAATGCCTCCAACTGGTGGTATGGGTATGGGAATTGATAGACTTGTAATGTTACTTACAAATTCTGAAACAATAAGAGAAGTAATACTTTTCCCAACAATGAAATTGAAATAATGTAAGAAGATGTAAAAGTCTTCTTTTTTGTTTACGAAAGCATTAAAAAGTAATAGAATGTTTATGAGGTGAAAGAATGACATTAAAAGAAAAAATAGAAATACCAAAGTATACTCTTGCAGAAGAACTTGTTAGTGCTATTAGTCATGGAATAGGTGCTCTTTTATCTATTGCTGGACTTGTTCTTTGTGTTATTTTTAGTGCTATGCATAATAGTGCAATAGCAGTTGTTAGTAGCTGTATTTATGGTAGTACTTTAATTATCCTTTATATGATGTCTACTATGTATCATGCACTTAAAGTTAATAATGCAAAAAGAGTATTTAGAATAATTGATCACTGCAGTATTTTTCTTCTTATTGCAGGAACATATACGCCGTATACGTTAGTTGCTTTAGGTGGAGCCCTAGGGTGGACACTATTTGGAATTGTTTGGGCTGCTGCTATTTTAGGAGTAGTACTTAATTCAGTTGATTTAAATAAGTTTAAGGTATTTTCGATGATATGTTATCTTGCAATGGGATGGGTTATAATATTTGCATTTAAACCACTTACAGAAGCAATAGCTATGCCTGGCATATGGCTTTTAATAGCAGGAGGAATCATTTATACTGTGGGTGCAATATTTTATGGAATTGGTAAAAAAATTAAATACATGCATTCAATATTCCATATCTTTGTACTTGCAGGATCAATTTTACATTTCTTCTCAATATTACTTTACGTATTATAAAGAGCACTAGCTTTTTTTTCTTGTACATTTTTACTATTTATATTAAAATTTATTTGGGTGATAATATGCTTATTGGTAGTCATGTAAAATTTAATTCAAAGGGTCAATTGTTGGAAAGTTTAAATGAGGCACTTAGCTATGGTTCTACAACATTTATGTTTTATACAGGAGCACCTCAAAATACTATTCGTAGTAAAATATCTAGCGAGATAACGGAAAAAGCTAAGAAAGTTATGAAAGAACATAATATAAAAATAGAGGATATTATAGTACATGCTCCTTACATAATAAATCTTGCTAATGATAATGATGATGCAAAATATAACTTTTCTATAAACTTTTTAATACAAGAAGTTAAAAGATGCGAGGAATTTGGAATTAAGTATCTAGTACTTCATCCAGGAAGCCATGTTGGCCTTGGTATAGAAAAAGGAATCCAAAATATTATTTTTGCTTTGAACAAAGTTAATGAATCAAATGATAGTGTTATAATACTTCTTGAAACAATGGCTGGAAAAGGTAGTGAAGTAGGATCAAACTTAGATGAGATAAAAGAGATTATCGATGGTGTTACTGATAAATCTAAGATAGGAGTATGCCTTGATACATGTCATTTGAGTGATAGTGGTTATGACATTACAGATTTTGATAAAATCTTAGATGAATTAGATAAAAAGATAGGACTTTCTTATTTACATTGTGTTCATGTTAACGATAGTAAGAATGTTAGAGGAGCTAGAAAAGATAGACATGAGAATATCGGTTACGGAATGCTTGGCTTTGATAATTTAATAAACATTATTTATAATAAAAGACTAGATAATATACCTAAAATTTTAGAGACTCCTTGGTATGAAGATAGACCTTTATATAAAGAAGAAATTGAAATGATAAAAAGCAAAAAATTTAATAGCAAATTAAAAGAAATAGAATAGCTCTATTTCTTTTTATATTTACTATAAAGTTCAATTATTTTGTTATAAACGCCACTACTTAATTTTTCTTTTAACTCTTTAAAAAGTGCATCAGGATTATCTTTGTAAAATATTTGCCAATAATTTTTTATGTACATATAAATGGTTTTAACTTCTTCATCTGTAATAGTTACACGTTCTTTAAGTGCAAAGCTTTTAATATCTTCTTCTTTTAATTTATCCACAAACTCTTTAATTATATATTCCATTTTCTCACCCTAGTTAAATATATTAAATAATTTTTATATTATGATACAAAATAATAATGTGATAAATATGGATAGAAAAATGAATAAAGTAAATAAGACAGTAGGAATAAAGAAAACTATAAATAAACGTATAAGTATTCTTTCTTTTATTGTGTGTTTTTCTTTTTTAATAATTTTAATTTTTACTTTTAGAATTATTATTTTTGAGCATGATTATTATAGTGTTAAACTTTCTAAAATGACTAGTAATGTTTATGAAAGTAAGACTGCTCCTAGGGGTAGAATATATGATAGGAATCATAAACTTTTAGTAGACAATAAAAAAGTTGCGGCTCTTTATTACTTTAAGCCAAACAAAATAACAGAAAGTGAAGAAGTTAAACTAGCAAAGGATATTTCTCTTCTTGTTAGTCTAGATATATCCAAAGTAAATGAGAGAATGATGAAAGATTATTATCTTGTTACTAATAGTAGGGATGCTATGAAGTTAATTACTGATGAAGAATGGGAAAAGTATGAAAATAGAAAACTTAGTTCAGATGATATTTATAGACTTAAATTAAGTAGAATTACTAAAGATGAACTTGATAAATATACAGATGATGATAAGAAAGTGATATATATTTATTATTTAATGAATAATGGTTATTTTTATGAAGAAAAACTTATTAAAAAGGGCGATATCAGTGATAGTGAACTTGCTAATATTTCTGAAGCTTTGAATAGCCTTAATGGCTTTTATATTAAATATGATTTTGAAAGAGTATATCCTTATGGAGATACATTTAGAAGTATTCTTGGCAATGTATCATCAATTTCTAAAGAGGATAAGGATTATTATTTGAATCTTGGTTATTCTTTAAATGATGAGGTTGGAGTAAGTTATATAGAGAAACAGTATGAAGAATATTTAAAAGGTGTAAAAAGTACATATAAAATCGAAGATGGGGAAATAGTTACTCTTACTAAAGGGCAAAGAGGAAATGATATAGTGCTTACTATAGATATAGAACTACAACAGGAAATTGACAAGATAATTAAATCTGAACTAATAAAGGCTAAAAAAGATCCTGGAACATCAAGATTTAACTCTGTTTATGCCGTTATAAAAGAACCTTCAACTGGTGAGATATTAGCGATGACAGGTCTTGAAATATTTAAAAATGGTGATGAATATGATTTCCGTGATGTAACTGTTGGTACTTTAACTAATCCATTTACTCCTGGTAGTGTAGTTAAAGGTGCTTCTATGCTCACAGGTTTTAAAGAGGGTGCCATAGAAATAGGTGAAGTTATGAAAGATGAATGTATTAAGATATATTCTAAACCTAAAAAATGTTCTTGGAAATCTTTGGGGAAAATTGATGATATTACAGCACTTAGTTTGTCTTCCAATGTTTATCAGTTTAAAACTGCTATGAAACTTGCTGGGTTTAACTATCATTATAATGCCAAATTTGATACATCTATAGAAAATACTTTTTCTAAATATAGAAAAGTCTTTAATGATTTAGGTCTTGGTGTTAAAACGGAAATAGATTTACCTGTTGATGGAGTAGGTAATATTGGTTTATCGAAAGATCCTGATTTACTTTTAAATTATGTAATTGGTCAGTATGATACATATACTACTATGCAGCTTTCCGAATATATTTCAACAATTGCAACAAGTGGGGTAAGATATAAACCTCATTTATTAAAAGAAGTTTATGCAAGTAATAGTGATACACCATTTGAAAATCTTATATATAAAACTGAACCGATAGTACTTAATACATTAGATATAAAAAAAGAGTATATGGATAGAGTAAGACTTGGATTTAGAGAAGTTGTAACAACAGGTCTTGGGAAAAACTATATGAGAGGAGTAGAGGGTGCAGCAGGAAAAACGGGAACTAGTGAATCTTTCTTAGATACAGACGGTGATGGTGTTATCGATACTCCTACAATTAGCAATGCTTTTGTCGGCTTTTACCCTTTGAATAATCCTAAAATGTCTATTGCGCTTACATATCCTAATATAGTAAGTTCAAACGAAGATGATACAAGAAGTTATGCAAATATTAGAATAACTAGATTAGTTACAAATAAATTCTTTGAAATGTATGGATAATGTGATATAATTTCTAGGTATATATGTTTCAAAATCTTTAGTTTTCAAGAAAAATCTTGCAAAATATAAATTTTTTGATATAATACCAATAGGAACCAAGGAGGGATCGATGTGGCTAAAGTAGGAAATAGACAAGGTAAAACTCTTGTATGTCAAAGTTGCAAAGAAGAAAATTACACAACTCAAAAGAATGTAAAAAATACAACTGACCGTTTAGAGCTTAATAAATATTGCAAGAGATGTCAAAAACATACAACTCATAAAGAGAAAAAATAGTATAGATAGAGGTGAATCAAATGATAAACGTAAACGATATCAAAAATGGATTAACAATTAAAATTGATAATAACTTATATCAAGTTGTAGAATTCCAACATGTAAAACCAGGAAAAGGATCTGCCTTTGTTCGTACTAAACTTAAAAATTTAAGAACAGGTGCTACAGTTGAAACAACATACAATACAAATGTTAAACTAGAAACAGCACGTATTGAAAAACAAACAATGCAATTTTTATATTCACAAGGTGATGAATATTGCTTTATGAATATGCAAACATATGACCAAGTTGAACTTAAGAAACAACAATTAGGAGAAGATTATAAATTCCTAAAAGAAAACTTGGAAGTAATTATTTCATTCTATGAAGGTGAAGTATTAGGAATGATTTTACCAGATAAGATTGAATATACAATTACAAAATCAGAACCTGGAGTAAAAGGAAATACAACTTCAACTGCTATGAAAGATGCAGAACTTGAAAATGGAATGGTAGTAAAAGTTCCAATGTTCATAAATGAAGGAGAAAAAATCCTTGTATCTTCAGCAGATGGAAAGTATGTATCAAGAGCATAGTAATATGCTTTTTTTGTTTAGTTTATGGAAGAATATGATATTGAAAAATTAACTGATGAAATTAACTTTGAAGAAAATTTCATTGGATATAATCAAAAAGGTATAGTCCTTACTAATAAAGAAATTGATGTTTTAAAGAGAAATGAAATCGACTATGAAAAATATACTAGTGTTTCAGAGCTTCTTTATGATATTGATGAAATATTAAATTATACAGATGATGAAGAACTTGAAGTTGTGTCAGAAAATATTTCCGAGAGAAACTACTACTTAAATACAAATAAGTAGTAGTTTTCACTTTCTTTACACCTCTTTTTTTTCTTTTTTCTTTTTAAATTGATTACGAAAAAAAAGTATGCTTTAATATAGGTAGAAAGGTAGAGAGAGTATGGAAGATAGTGAGAAAAAAGATACTGTGAAAGAACAAGAAAATAATGCAGAAAATGCTATAGCAAAAGAACAAGAAAATAATGCAGAAAAAACGGTTTTAGATGTGCAAAATAATAATAAAGAAGAAGTTATAGTAAAAGAACAAGATGATAATGAGAAAAAAGATATGACAAAAAAAGAGGGAAACAAAAAGAAAATAACATTTTGGATTTGCTTTGTCATAATATCAGCTGCATGCATAGTGGGAGAAGTGTTTTTCCTAAATAATCTTAATAAAAAGGAGCCAAAAAAAGATCCTATTGTTAGTGAAAATGAAAAATATACTTCACCGTATAAAATGAGTGGTAATTCGCTTGAAAATTTCGATCTTCAATTTTTAAAACTTGAAAATGAAGAGATAAATAAAGTATACAGCCCACTTTCAATTAAATATGCATTACAAATGCTTAAAGAAGGTGCTTCTGGTGATTCATATGGTCAAATCAATGCAATCGTTGGCGATTATATATCAAAAAAATATGTAAACAGTAAGAATATATCACTTGCTAATGCTATGTTTATAAGAAATGATTTCAAAGATGAGGTACAAGCTGGTTATGTTAACAAGTTAAAAGGGAAATACGATGCTGATGTAGTATATGATTCTTTTGAAAACGCTAAAACAATTAACGCTTGGGTTAAGGATAAAACTCTTAACTTAATTGATAATGTTGTAAGTGATGCTGATTTGAAAGATCTTGATTTTGCACTTGTTAATGCATTAGGTATTGATATGGAATGGGTTAAAAGAATTCAACCAGATGGTACAAAAGGAGATTATTATTGGGAATTTTATTTTGCTCATGAAAAATATAACAATTATGTTTCTGTAACTGATGGTACACCAATGGAAAAAGTTAAATTTAATAATAAGTATGATGCCGGTGTTTTAGATGTAAGTGCTACAATAAATAACTATAACATTGTAAAAGAACTAGGAAGAGATAACATCTATAAAATGATAGAAACAGAATATACTAACTGGTTAAATGAAGATCCTCGTAACTATGAATATGCAAAATCTGAGAATGAGCTTGATATTCCTAAGTTTGTTAATAATTTTATTGACGAACTTGATGCTAATTACGGGAAGTATTCATCATCAACGGATTTCTTAGTATATACAGATGACTCTGTAAAAGCTTTTGCAAAAGATTTAAAGACTTATGATGGTACAACACTACAATATGTTGGTATAATGCCTACAAATGTTAGTCTAAAAGAGTATATAAATAATGTTGATGCAAAAACTTTAAACAATGTTATTTCTGGACTTAAAACTATAAAACCAGAAAGCTTTGATCAAGGCAAAGTAATAGAAATAAATGCATCTATTCCTGTATTTAAGTTCGAATATAATCTTAATTTAAAAGAAGATTTAAAGAAACTTGGTGTAGAAGATATTTTTGATCAGACGAAAGCTGATTTATCTAGCATAGTTTCTTCCAGAGGTGAATTTATTTTATTAGTTAGACATAAAGCAAATATTGAATTTTCTAATGAAGGAATAAAAGCTTCTGCCGCTACTGTGTTAGGAGGAGCTGGAAATATAAATGGAGGTTTCTATGATCATTTATTTGAAGTTCCTGTTGAAAAGATAGATTTAACTTTTGATAAGCCATATATGTTTATTATTAGAGATAAAGATAGTGGAGAAGTATGGTTTACTGGTACAGTTTATGAACCTAGTGAATTTGTAGATATGAATCAAAGATATTAACTCATTAAAATAAATATTTCATAATAAGACTAATAGAGAAATACTTTCTATTAGTTTTTTTCTGTGATATTATATTTATGAAATATGAAAAGTGGTGGTGGAAAAATGAAAAATGTACTTATTACAGGAGGAGCAAGTGGGCTTGGTAAAACACTTTGCAAGGCTTTTAAAGAAAATGGCTATAACGTTATATTTACATATCATAATACCATTCCAACAGATATGGATGGAATGTATAAAATAAAATGTGATCTAGCTAGTGAAGAAGATATAAACAATGCTCAAGAAGAAATCATAACAAAATTTGGATATATAGATGTACTAGTTAACAACGCAGCAGTTGAAATAAACAAAGACTTTGATATAAAGACTAAAGAAGACTTTATGTATACTCTTGAAGTTAATCTTGTTGGAACATTTTTATTAACTAGAAAAATAGGAAATGAAATGTATGCAAGAAGAAAAGGAAAAATAATAAACATATCAAGTAATAACGCACTTGGAAAGTATGACCCAGTGACACTTGAATATGATGCTAGTAAAAATGCTCTTATATCACTTACATACAACTTAGCTAAACAATATGCACCATATGTAAATGTGAACGCAATTGCACCAGGATGGATTAAAACTAAAAAAGTTATAGAACAAGACGAATATCTTGGTGGAAACCTAATAAAAGAAGAAAGTAAAAAAATACTTCTTAACAGATTTGCAGAAGAAGAAGATATTGCTAACTTAGTATTATTTTTAGCAAGTGATAAAGCAAATTATATAAATAGTGAAGTAATAAAAATAGATGGAGGTAGTTACTAATGAGTGAAGAAGCAATAAAAATAGTAAATGAAGCAGAGAAGGAAGTTAAAGAAGAACTTTTAAAAATAGATGCTTTATGTGAAAGAAATAGTTTAAAAGTACTCAATGCTTTTAGAGAAGTAGGAGTTTCCGAGGCACATTTTAACTCTACGACAGGATATGGTTATAACGATATTGGAAGAGATGCAATAGAAAAAGTATTTGCTAAAGTACTTGATGCAGAAGATGCTCTAGTTAGAAACCAATTTATTTCTGGTTCACATGCTTTAACAGTAGCATTCTTTGCATATTTACGTCCTTCTGATATTATGCTTAGTATTACTGGAAAACCATATGATACACTTGACGAAGTAATAGGTATTAAAGATAACCCAAGTAGCCTTAAATCATTTGGTGTTGAATATAGACAAATAGACTTGATAGATGATGACTTTGATTACGATAAAATAAAAGAAGCAATTACAAAAGAAAAAATTAAACTAATAGAAATACAAAGATCAAAAGGATATTCGACTAGAAAAAGTCTTGTTATAGAAAAGTTAGAAAAAGTTATTAAGTTTATTAAATCTATAGATAAAGATATTATCATTATGATAGATAACTGCTACTGTGAGTTAACTGAAGATAAGACACCTCTTACAGTAGATGCTGATGTAATAGTAGGCTCTTTAATTAAAAACTTGGGTGGAGGACTTGCTCCAAATGGTGCTTATATTGCCGGTAGAAAAGATTTGGTAGACCTTGCAGGAGAAAGATTAACACTTCCTGGAGAGGGAAGAGAAGTTGGCCCTACACTTGGAATAAATAGAATGATTTTAGAGGGACTTTATATGGCTCCACATGCTGTTGCTAGTAGTCTTAAGACTGCTATACTAACTAGCAAAGCAATGGAAATGTTAGGGTATGATGTTGAACCTAAATATAATGATAAAAGATGTGATATCGTTCAAAACATTATTTTTCACGATGCTGACAAACTAATTAAATATTGTAGAGGAATACAAAGTGCTTCTCCAATTGATTCATTTGTAACAGTTGAACCTTGCGATACACCAGGATATACAGATAAAGTTATAATGGCTGCTGGAACGTTTACGCAAGGATCTTCAATTGAGTTATCATGCGATGGACCTATAAGAGAACCTTATATTGCATATCAACAAGGTTCGCTTACATACGAGTATGGAAAAATTGCTTTAACAATGGTTGTAGGAGATTTATTAAAATAACTTTTTAGCATATCTTTTTTCTCTTTTAATATAATGTATTAGAAAAGAGGAAGGATTTATGATAAATAAGCAGAATTTATGGTTTTTAACACTTTTTTCACTAATACTAGTACTAAGTGTTTATTATGTAACTATGCCAAATGAATTACTTTTGAAAACAGACTTAGAAAAAAATAATGATAATAAAAATAATGAAGAAAAAGTTAATTTGGAACAAGAAGAAAGTGAAATACTAGTATCACTTAGAGTAGACAAAGAGGAAGAAAGAAGATTAGAAAAGACGGATTTACAAAGCATTTTAACTAGTAGTACTGCTACTACGGAAGAGAAAAATAATGCCTATGACAAACTAACTTACTTAAACACTGTTTTAGGTGAAGAAGAAAAACTAGAAAATAAAATAAAAAGCAAACTTAACGTCGATTCATTCGTAGAAATAGATAATAACCAAATAAATGTAATTGCTATTTCTAAAAATCATGATGTTAAACTTGCTAACAATATAATGCGAACAGTACAAGAAGAATACAAAGAAAAAGTTTATGTAACAGTGAACTTTAAGTAACAATGGGTAAATCCCCTCAACAAATAAAGAGTTTCTCATAAAATAATATGAGAAATTTTTGTTTGGAAAGAGAGGAGATAATATCAAAAGTATATTAACAAGTAGAGAAAGGGCAGTATTTAACCTTTTAATACAAAATAAAACTACTAAAGAAATTGCTAAAGAACTTTCAATAAGCGAAAAAACGGTTAGAAATCACATATCTAACGCTATGCAAAAACTTGGAGTAAAAGCAAGAAGTGGCGCAATTATAGAACTTATAAAATTAAAAGAATTATCTTTATAATAATACATATTATTTATTAGGTGATCTTTGTGTTAAAGAGAAAAGCTAAAAGAAAAATATTTATTACTACATTTGTTCTTCTTATATTATTATCAATATATCTTATTCCCTCTAATATAACATCTAATAAAAGTCGAAACATTGTAAAATATTCAAAACCTAGGGATATAAGTATTTACTTGGTAAATGAATCTTCACAACTTACAAAAGTTAATTTTAAAGTAAAAAATGAAGATTTGAATACTACTATAAAAGATATTATCAATAAACTTACAATTGGTGGAGATTCAACTGTTCCAGATGGGCTTTATGGACTTATCCCTAAAAATATTGAGTTAATTGATGTTAATGTTGATGAGAATATTGCATATTTAAATTTTTCTAAAGGATTTTTAGATATAGATCATCAAGAAATAGAGAAAATAGTGGAATCAATTAGTTTTTCTATACTAGAATTAGATGGAGTAAACGGAGTAGTTATATATGTGGAAGGGGATAATATATCAAGACTATTTCCGAAAAATATACCTGATATAATTACAAAGGAATATGGTATTAACAAACGTGTAGAACTTAAGAACTTTATTGATATATCTAAAATAGTTATATATTATATTTCTAATATAGATGATAAAACTTATTATGTGCCAATTACTAAATATGTTAATGATAAAAGAGAAAAGGTAAAAATTATTATAGATGAATTAAGTAGTAATTATATATTTGAGCCTAATTTAATAAGTTTACTTGATAAAAATATAGAGCTTATTAGCTATGAAATTAAGAATGATTCAATGATTCTTAACTTTAATAATAGTATATTTATGGATAAGGATAGTATTTTAGAAGAGGTGGTTTACTCGATAAGTTATTCAGTTTTTTCAAGTTATGATAATGTGCAAGAAGTCGTATTTAAAGTGGGAGAAAAAGAAATTTGCAAAAAAAGTGTAAAAAATGTTGAATAATTTAAAAAAGTAATGTATAATCTAATATGTATTTTGGTTATACATGTTCCGGTAGCTCAGCTGGATAGAGCAACGCCCTTCTAAGGCGTCGGTCAAGAGTTCGAATCCCTTCCGGGACACCATTTATGTTTATAAGAGTCTTACTTAGTAAGATTCTTTTCTTTTTGTGTATAACAAAAGTAGTTTTTTATAGAATTTTGTAATTGTTGGTGTATAATATATCTTGTCATGAGGGATTTTTATGGATAATCAAAATGTTATAAATGAAATTAGAAGCAAAATTGATATCGTTGATCTTGTAAGTAACTATGTTTCACTTACTAAAAAAGGGCAATATTACTGGGGAATTTGTCCTTTTCATAATGATAAAAATCCTTCTATGAGTGTTGATCCTAGAAGACAGACTTATACATGTTGGAGTTGTCATAATAGTGGTAATGTCTTTAACTTTTATGAACAAATTGAAAATGTTTCATTTAGAGAAGCACTTAAAGCACTTGGAGATAAAGCAGGTGTAAAGATAAGTGATTCAAGTATAGTTAGTAATAAATATACAAAGTATTATGATATATATGAACTTGCTGGGAAGTATTATCAGCTTATGCTTACTACTGATAGTGGTAAGGAAGCAAGAGAGTATCTTAGTAAAAGAGGAATAGATAGTGATGCTATAAAAGAATTTGGAATTGGTCTTGCTACTGAATCTAAAGATAAATTACAAAAGTTTTTGAAAGAAAAAAAATATGATGTAAATACACTCAATGATATTGGCCTTGCTAATGGGGATATAGATGTTTTTATTAACAGAATTATTTTCCCACTTGATGATAGAAATGGTAGAACGGTTGGATTTAGTGGAAGAATATATACTGATAGTAAGCTTAGTAAGTATTTAAACACTAAGGAAACGCCTATATTTAGGAAAGGTACGTGTTTGTATCATTATAATGCTTCAAAAGAGTTTGTTAGAATTGAAAAGTATGTTATTGTCATGGAAGGCTTTATGGACGTTATACGTGCTAGCACGATAGGTGTTAAAAATACAGTAGCACTTATGGGAACAGCATTAACAGAGGATCAAATTTCTCTTTTGAAGAAACTTTCTTTAAATGTTTATTTGTGCCTTGATGGTGATAAACCAGGGCTTGATGCGGCACTTCATAATGGGGAACTTTTAGAGAAGTCAGGACTTAATGTTAAAGTAATAGCACTTACTAATGATGATGACCCTGATACATATATACTTAAAAATGGTAAAGATAAGTTTTTAGCAATGATAGAAGGTGCTGTTAATTATAGTGATTTTAGAATAAATAGATTAAAAGAAGGCGTAAATTTTGCAAGTGATGTTGAACTTTCCAACTATGTAAATAGGGTACTTAAAGAAACCAGTAACATAAAAGATGAAATAAGGCAAGAAATAATATTAAAAAAACTTGCAAATGAAGTTAATTTGAGTTATAATACACTAGAAAAAAAATTAAATGAGTATACTCTTCTTTTAGAAAAGGGACAGGCTTCCGACAATGCATTTTTGATAGAAAAAAAAGATTCCAAACTTGATAAATATACTAGAGCATCACTAGAATTTATATATTTTATGCTTATAAATCCTTTAGTAATAAAGGTTTATGATAGCAAAAAGCTTTATTTTCTCGATAAAGATATGCGTGCTTTAGCTGGGGAAATTAGTTATTATTACCATACATATGGTGATATAGTTATAGCTGATTTCTATACTTATTTAAATGATAAAAAAGAATTGTTAATAGTCTTTGAAAAAGTTTTAAACTTAGGTTTAGGCGACGAAATCAGCAACGAAACAATAAATGAATACGTTAAAGTAATCAGTGACTACAATGTTAGAGAAGAAATAAAAAATCTAAATGAAATTATGAGAAAAGAGCCTGATGAAATGGAAAAAGCTAAAATTGCTGAAAAGATAAGATTATTAAGAATCGGGGAGTGAATATTATGTTAGAAGAAATTAAGACTATCGAAGAGAGAAAAAATAAACTAATAGAGTCTGGTAAGAAAAAAGGTTATGTAACATATGAAGAGATAGCTGGTGAACTTAAAGGACTTGAAGTAGATAGTGATACACTTGATGATCTATATAATGCTCTTGTAGAAAATGGAATAGAAATAATTAGTGAAACTGCAGATAACAATAATGATGCAGAAGACCCATCAGGTCTTGTTGTAGAAGATTTGACTATGTCTAAAGATATCAAAATAAATGATCCAGTTAGAATGTATTTAAAGGAAATAGGTAGAATTAACCTTCTTACAACAGATGAGGAATTTGAATATGCTCGTCTTGCTGAAGAAGGCGATGAATATGCTAAAAAGATGCTTGCTGAGTCTAACTTAAGACTTGTTGTAAGTATTGCAAAAAGATATGTTGGCCGTGGTATGCTTTTCCTTGATTTAATTCAAGAAGGAAACATTGGACTTATGAAAGCGGTTGACAAATTTGATCCTACAAAAGGATATAAGTTCTCAACTTATGCTACATGGTGGATTAGACAAGCTATAACACGTGCAATTGCAGACCAAGCAAGAACAATAAGAGTACCAGTTCATATGGTAGAAACAATAAACAAACTTGCTCGTGTTCAAAGACAACTTACTCAAGAGTTGAACCGTGAACCAACAGAAGAAGAAATTGCTAAAAAGTTAAATATAACAGTAGATAAGGTTCGTGAAGTATATAAAATATCTCAAGATCCAGTATCTTTGGAAACACCAATAGGTGAAGAAGATGATTCTCATTTAGGAGATTTCCTTAAAGATGAGAGAACAATGTCTCCAGAAGAGTATGCTACTGTAGAAATGCTTAAAGAAGAACTTACAAATGTATTACTTACATTAACTGATAGGGAAGAAAAAGTTTTAAGATTAAGATTTGGACTTGATGATGGACAATGCAGAACTCTTGAAGAAGTTGGACAAATATTTGGTGTAACAAGAGAAAGAATACGTCAAATCGAAGCAAAAGCTTTAAGAAAACTAAGACATCCATCACGTTCTAGAAAATTAAAGGATTTCTTAATTGATTAAACTAAGTGAAAGATTACAAAAAGTTTCAGATTTTGTTTTAGATGATAAGATTTCTAGAAGTATTATTGATGTTGGATGTGATCATGCACTTTTAGATATATATCTTTTACAAAATGATGAGACACTAGTGGTAACTGCTTCAGATATAAATGAAGGACCACTTCAAAAAGCTTTAGAAAATATAAAAAAATATTCGTTACAAGATAAAATCAAAGTGCAACAAGCAAATGGAATAGAAAGACTTTCTACTGATACTGATACGATAGTAATATCGGGTATGGGAATGGATACTATTGTACAAATATTAAATGATAATAAAGAAAAACTTTCGAATATAAAAAAACTTGTAATATCCTCCAACAATAAGTTTTACCAAGTAAGAGAAAAAATAACAAAACTTGGATTTATTATTGAAAGTGAAGCAATTGTCCTTGAAGATGGCAAATATTATATAATTATGAAATTTATTAAGGG
Source organism: uncultured Bacilli bacterium (assembly GCA_934100165.1). Classification (GTDB taxonomy): domain Bacteria; phylum Bacillota_I; class Bacilli_A; order RF39; family UBA660; genus RUG13868. The sequence goes on along the minus strand of CAKOPN010000001.1, from coordinate 204,478 downwards.
CAATAAAAATTATTCTTATAAAGAGCTTTATTTTGGACCTTGCTTGTTAGAAAATAAAAATAGAATGTTTTATAAATATTATACTTATTTGAAGGATGAAAAAGAAAATATTCTTTCTATGATTCCAGGTAGTTTGAGTAATAAAAGACATGTTATAAATGAAGAGATAAAAATGTTAACTTTGGAGATTAAAAGTTAACATTTTTTTGTTATAAATTTCTTAAATTTACATATATTCTAATAGAAAGGAAAGGAATGATTTTATGCATGAAATAGTATCTTTTACAAAGGACATAGAATTTAAAACAATGATAAATAAAATAACATCTATTTCTTTAGAACATACTTTGATGCTTTCTGGAAGTGACAGCATTAAAGGTGACTTTATAGTCTCAGGAACTTATAAAATGACTGCAGCAAGTCAACTTGAAAATGACTTTTCTTATAAAATACCTGTAGACATTGTTATGGATGATAAATATGATCTTACAAACTTAGTTATTGATATCGATGATTTTACATACGAAGTAGTAGATGAAGAGATTTTGAGAGTTAATATTGATTTACTTCTTGATAAACTTGAACTTAAGAAAGTGGAAGAAGTAAAAGAAGATGAAAAGGAAAAAGAAGAAGATAATTTAGTAACTCTTGATGATTTATTTATGGAAAGTGACACTAAGGAAAAGTTAGAGCTTGATGATTTAGATAGTCATAGTGAAAAAGAAATCACAGATAAGGCGGATGCTATCATAAAAGATGAAAAGGCTAGTGAAGAAAATAGAGATAGCGAGGAGAAAATGACTTTGGATGACGTAGAAAGTGTAGAAAATGAGAAAGAAGTTCAAAGTATTGCAGTAAACAGTGTTGATACTGAAAACATTAAGAAAGAGAAAACCATTTTAGTAAAAAATGAAAGTGATGATATGAAAACAGATGGAGCATCATTATTTTCATCATTTGACTCATCGACAGAAACATATTCGACTTACAGTATATACATAGTAAGAGAAAATGATTCTATAGAAAACATTATGACTAAATATAATACAACACGTGAACAACTAGAAGAATATAATGATTTAAGTGATATGAAAATTGGTAGTAAGATAATAATACCAAGTAGTAAAGATGAATAGTGTAAAAGAGATTGCTAAAGAGTATAATCTTACCATTAAAAAATATAAAAAGATAGGAAAGGTACATGTAATAACAACTTGTGAAGGTACATACTGCTTTAAACCAAAAGAAAATTCTAATATAAAAAATGTTTACGAATATTTAAAAAAAAGACAGTTTTTTAACGTACTTGATAGGCTTGATAAAGATGATGAACCTTATGAGATGACACCTTATATAAATGAAATACCTATGCAAGATGAAGATAAAGCTACAGAAATGATGTACATACTTAGTATGTTACATAATAAAACAACATTTTATAAAAGCATTTCCCTAGATGAGGTGAAATGCTTTTATGAAGACCATGTAGATAAACTTTTACAAATTAGAAATTATTACGATAACCTTTGCTATATGTATGATGAAAATAAATTTCTTTCTCCTAGTGAATATTTATTAATAAGAAATATTGCACAAATATTTAATACAATAGATTTAAGCAAACACTTTATTGAACTGTGGTATACAATAGCAAAAGAAAAGACTAGTAAAAGAATGAGCCTTAATCACAATAATTTAGATTTATCACATATTTTAGTGGGAGATAATTCATACCTTATAAGCTGGAATAGAGCTAACTTTGATTCTCCAGTTAATGATCTTGCATCATTTTTTAGAAATAATTTTGAAGTAGTGGAATTTGAAACATTTTTCAGAATATATGCTGCTAAATATCAACTTATGCCACATGAAATGTATCTTTTACTTGCAATCCTTCTTATGCCTTTAGAAATTAAATTTACAGATGATGAACTTAATAATACAAAAGAAGTTTATAAGCTTTATCTATATCACTCAAAAGTAGTGAAATTTGCTTTAAATTACGACCATAAAAATGATAAATAAGAATGCTATAAATTCTAGAAAAAGAAGTATAGCATTTATTTTTGTTGTAATAAAAATTAGTATTAAAGACTGATAGAAAATAATTAAAAGTAGGAAAATTAAAAAGACAAGATATAAAACATTTCCTCTTCTTTTTGCTTTACAAATATCACATCTACAAAATGCATTGTGTTTTTGCGGTTTGAACATTGTAATCACCTATAATATTTTATGATAAAGAAACATTTTGTTTAAACAAATATAAACTTGTGTTATAATTTTTGTAGAATAGGATGGTGTCTATGAAAAAGAAAGGATTTACTTTAATTGAGCTTATTGCAGTTATTGTTATAATGGGACTTTTACTTCTTATTGTACTTCCTGCCACAACAAGACTAATGAAGGAAAACAAGAATAAAAAGTATGATGAATATTATAATTTAATTGAAAAAGCTGCACTTTTATACGCTGATAGTAGAAAAGATGATTTAGGAGGAGTAAATGCTAGTGGGTGTATTGACACAAGTGTAGAATTTTTAGTAAAGAATAAATACTTAAAAGAGTTTGATGAAGATGGTGTAACTTGTAATGGTGCCTCTTCTTATGACCTTACTAATTTTGAAGATATTGATAGTAGCAAAAATTATATTGATGTTCGTATTAGAAATGTTAATGGTAAGAAAACTGTTGAATCTAGTCTTGTGTGTGCGAAGAGAAATAAAGTTGAATATTCAAAATTAAAAGAAAATACAGAATCTTGTGATAAATATGTTGCAGAACGTGAAAATGTTTTATATGACAAAATTTCTGGTTTGAGTGCAACAGGTGCTGATAGCAATGCTGATAGATATATAACTGGAAATGCTCCTGACAATTATGTTTATTATTCAGGTAAAATGTGGAGAATTGTTAGTTATAACGATAATAATAAAACAGTTAAACTAATATCAGATGAAGTAGTAACTGTTTTACCATTTAATGATTCTTCATCAAACTTTAATAATAGTAATGTTGATATTTGGCTTAATAATACATTTTTAAAGACACTTAGAAATCCGGATTATTATTTACTTAATGCTAATTGGAACTATAGTGTAGTTACAAATTCTGGTATGCCAGGTACTTCTAATGTTACGCAGTCTAGAGTTGGTTTACTTAATTACTATGAATATGATAAATCAAAAGAATTCTTAAATAGTGATTATTCTTGGTGGTTAATTTCAAAATCTAGTGAAAGCGATAACTGGTATATATCTAATAATAACCCTGTAAGTGCTAGTGTAAATACATATGTTGGAATAAGACCTTCAATAGTGCTTAATCCAAACATTACATATGCTTATGGTGGTGAAGGTACAAAAGATAATCCTTATAGATTAGTAGGAGAAAGTACTGCTCTTACTGGTACACTTCTTAATACAAGGTATGCTGGTGAATATGTTAATTTTGCTGGAGAACTTTATAGAATAATAAATACTACTACTAATTATACTAGATTGGTTAAAGTAAATGTTATTCCAAGCTTAAATACAGTGTTTGATGAAATAATTACACCGACTTATAACCAAGGCACTACAATAGGTAAACTTTTAAATACAGAGTGGTATGGAAATCTTCCTGAGGAAGATAGTAAAAAACTTGTAGTAGGTGACTTTTGTGTAAGCTTAGTTACTCCTACAACAAAATATAGTTTTACTTGTGACAACAGCAATATTTTAAATATTAAAGTTGGTATACCTAAGATAGGTGATATGTATACGATTGGTAGTAACCAAGAATACTGGACACTTTCTAATAGTGGTACTGAAACATTAAATGTTGTTGATACATCTGGTAATATTTTAAGCAAAAATATAAAAGATACTTCTTATGTTAGACCAGTTATTAGTATCACAAATAGTGCTGTTATAGCAGGTGGAACTGGAATTAGCAGTGATCCTTATGTTTTAAAATAGGTAAAGATAAAAATATTTTGATTTACAAATAACTAGAATAATATTATAATACTTTTTAAGTAAATACGTTGAAGCCGAGGAGTAATTTGTACAATTCTTAAGAGAGTTAACAAATGGTGAAAGTTAATGCTTTGTACATATGAAGGTAGCGGGGGAGTATAATTCTTAAGTAAATAGAGAATTACGTGTTCATTGCGTTAAATGATAATTAAGTTGTGTAACTTTTTGTTGCAAAATAAGGTGGTACCGCGGAAAAATTCGTCCTTAAATAGTGATTTGAGGAGGAATTTTTTTTATGGCTATTGATTACTTGAAAGCAGAAGAAGCCTTTAATAAATATGTTAAAAACTATGATATTAGTGAAGAATATATTTATTTAAAGTATGATCATACATTGAAAGTAGCTAATTTAATGGGGGAACTTGCTCGTATGCTTAAACTTTCTAGTGACTATATAACTCTTGCTAAAATTATTGGCCTTTTACATGATATCGGTAGATTTGAACAAATTACCAAATATAAAGACTGGCATGACTTGAAAACTCAAGATCACGCGGAGATAGGTGCAAGTTACCTTTTTAATGAAGGCCATATAAGAGATTTTATTGACGATTCTTCCTATTATGAAATCATTAGAAATGCTATTAAATATCATAATAAATATGAAATACCAAAGTTCCAAGATGAACGGGTGGTACTTTTTACTAAAATGATAAGGGATATGGATAAAGTTGATATTTATAGAGTTATGAGTGTCTATTTTAATGAAAAATATGGCTTTGATGAAGTTAGTAAAGAAGTGCTTTCAAGTTTTAAAGCTAAGAGATGTGTTGATTTGAAGTATGTGAAAACAAATAGTGATAATGTTATAAAAACGCTTGCTTTTATGTATGATATTAACTTTAATGAGAGTTTTAAAATACTTGAAAAAACTGGTAACATTATAAGCTTTGCAAATAGCGTTGATGTATCAACTTCAAAAAAGAATGAATTTGACTCCTTGATAAATAAAGTGATTAAAATGATAAATAGAAAAATTGAAATTGAAAGATAGAGAGGTTTTGAAATGTTAGAAAAAAAATATGACCATTTGATGGTTGAAAAAGATAAATATAATAATTGGAAAGAAAAGGGATACTTTAAAGCAGGAGATGAAAGTAAAAAGCCTTTTTGTATGGTTATACCTCCTCCAAACGTTACTGGTAATTTGCATTTGGGTCATGCTTTAAATAACAGCATACAAGATGTTATTGCTAGATATAAAAGAATGGATGGCTATGATGTTTTATGGCTTCCAGGAATGGATCATGCTGCAATAGCAACGGAAGCTAAGGTTGTTGCAAGACTTAAAGAAAATGGTATTAGTAAACACAGTTTATCTCGTGAAGCTTTCTTGGATGAATGCTGGAAGTGGACTTATGAACATAAGAGCAACATTCATAAACAATGGGAAACACTCGGAATAAGTGTTGATTATTCACGTGAAAGATTTACTCTCGATGAAGGACTTAATAAAGCAGTTAATACAGTTTTTGTTAAACTTTACGAAGAAGGAATTATCTATCGTGGAGAAAGAATAATTAACTGGGATCCGGTCGCTAAGACAGCTCTTTCTAATGAAGAGGTTATATATAAAGATGATGAAGGCGCTTTTTATCATTTAAAATACTACATAGATGGTACTGATAAGTATTTAGATGTTGCTACAACAAGGCCTGAGACACTTTTTGGTGATACAGCAGTTGCAGTAAATCCTAGTGATGAACGTTATAAAGATTTAATTGGTAAAAATGTTATACTTCCTATAGTAAATAAAAAAATACCAATAGTAGGGGATATTCATGCAGATCCTGAGTTTGGAACTGGTGTTGTTAAAATTACACCTGCACATGACCCTAATGACTTTGAAGTAGGTAATCGTCATAATCTTGAAAGAATTGTAGTAATGAATGAAGATGCTACAATGAATGAAAATGCTTTTAAATATAAAGGAATGGATCGCTTTGAGTGCCGTGAAGCATTACTCAAAGACTTGGAGAAAGAAAACCTTTTAATTAGTATTGAAAAGATGGTTCATAGTGTTGGCCATAGTGAAAGAACTGATGCTGTTGTAGAGCCATACTTATCGAAGCAATGGTTTGTTAAGATGGATGATATGGCTAAAGACTTGCTTGAAGCTCAAAAAGATTCTAGTACGAAAATTCATTTCTATCCTAAAAACTTTGAAAAAATATTAAAACACTGGATGGAGGACTGTCACGACTGGTGTATCTCTAGACAACTTTGGTGGGGACATAGAATACCTGCTTGGTACAAAGGTGATGAAGTATATGTTGGAATGACTAAACCAGAAGGAGAAGGATGGGTTCAAGATGAAGATGTTTTGGATACATGGTTCTCTAGTGCTCTTTGGCCTTTTAGTACATTAGGCTGGCCAGAAGACACAGAAGATTTGAAGAGATATTTCCCAACAGATGTATTAGTAACAGCTTATGATATTATTTTCTTCTGGGTAGCAAGAATGGCATTTTCTTCTTTAAAACAGATGAAGACAAGACCTTTTAAAGACTGTATTATTCACGGACTTATTAGAGATAAAGAAGGAAGAAAAATGTCAAAGAGTCTTGGAAATGGAATTGATCCAATGGACTTAATTAAAGATTATGGTACAGATGCATTAAGATTTTACTTAACAACAGCATCAAGTATGGGAACAGATATTAGATTTGATACAGAGAAAGTATCTTCTAACTGGAACTTTATAAATAAATTGTGGAATGCCTCAAGATTTGTACTTATGAACATTGAAGACTTCGATAAAAAAGATTATAATCTTGATAATTTAACTATTCCTGATAAGTGGATTTTAACTAAACTTAACGATACAATTAAAGAAGTTAGAAAGAATTTTGATAAGTATGAATTTAACAATGCTGGAAGCACACTTTACTCATTTATCTGGGATGATTTCTGCGACTGGTACATAGAACTTTCTAAATTTAACATGAATAATACTACAAAGAGTGTACTTCTTACAGTGTTAACAGATATTCTTAAGATGCTTCATCCAATGATGCCTTATGTTACAGAAGAAATTTATTCTATGTTACCTGTTAAAGATGCTGAATCAATAATGATTTCTAAGTTCCCTAAGTATAACAAAAAATATATTTTCGATGCTGAAAGAATTAGACTTGAGAAAATTATGAAAGATATTGTAGCAATTAGAAATATGAAAGCTACAAATGGTATTACAAAAGATGCTTTGGTTAAAATTGAAGTAGAAGATGATATTAAAAGCATTTATACTTCACAACTAAAAATTAAAGACGAATCATTAACTGCTGAAAATAAAGATATGCTAGCTAGTAATTATAAATCTTCACTAATAGATATTACTTACTATTATGAAGGAAGCAAAGAAGATTCAATGAAAACTATAGAAGAGATTAAAAGACTAGAAGAATCAATTGCTAGACGTAAGAAGCTTTTAAGTAATGAAAACTATGTTAACAAAGCTCCTAAAAATATTGTAGATATGGATAGAGAAAAGTTAAAAGAAGAAGAAGAACGTTTAGCTATATTAAAAAGTAAATAATAAATCCCCGTTTGGGGATTTTTATTTGTAAAAATTTTTAAATAATGTTAATATGTTATTAGATATTTATAGGGGATGATAATATGAATAATATACGTGTAGTATTTATGGGAACTCCAGAATTTAGTGTTCCTGTTTTGGAAGGCTTAATTGCAAATTATAATGTTGTAGGTGTTGTAACACAGCCTGATAAAGAAGTTGGCAGAGGAAGAGAAATTGTTTTTTCTCCTGTTAAGAAAGTAGCACTTGAACATGATATTAAAGTTTTACAACCAGTTAAGATTAGAAATGATTATAGTGAAGTGTTGGAACTTAAACCGGATTTAATTGTGACTTGTGCATATGGTCAAATAATACCTAAAGAAATTTTAGATTATCCAAAATATAAGTGTGTTAATGTTCATGCATCTTTACTTCCTAAGTATCGTGGAGGTGCTCCAATGCATAGAGCTATTATGAATGGTGAAAAAGAAACAGGAATTACTATTATGTATATGGCTGAAGGAATTGATGATGGAGATATCTTAACACAGGAGAAAATTGAAATTACAAATGATATGAATGTTGGAGAACTTCATGACAAATTATGCATATTAGGAAGGGATTTACTTCTTAAGACTTTACCTTCATTGTTAGATGGAAAAATTACACCAATAAAACAAGATGAATCTAAAGTTGTATTTGGAAAAATTATCAAAAAAGAGGATGAAGTATTAAACTTTGATGATAAGACAATAAACATTTATAACAAAATTAGAGGTCTTTCTCCAGTTCCGTGCTCTTATACTACTTTAGATGGAAAAGTTCTTAAAGTTTATAAGGCAAGAACTGGTGATAGCAACAAAGAAGGCAAAACTGGTGAAGTTATAAATATTTACAAAGATGGTATTGGTATAAAAACTTTAGATGGTGAGATAGTGCTAGAAGAAGTTAAACTTGAAGGAAAAAAGAAAATGGATGTAAAGTCATTCTTAAATGGCTTTGATAAAAAGAATTTAGTTGGGAAAGTGTTAGGAGATAGTAGTGAAATATAATAAAGGTTTTGATTTTTCTCTTCTTTTTACGGATAAAACCTATAGAGCTAGACTTATTTTAGGCGTTTATCTAGTTGTTTTTATTGCTTTAATTGTGTTTGTTAGAATTGGTGGAAGTAATGTTCAAAATAGTATGGCAAATAATTCTAATAAAAATAATACTGGTAATTTAGTTAATGATACTAATAATAATGGTAATAATGTTAATAATAATGATGAAAATAATAATACAGTTCAAAATGATTATGTTAAAGAATTATTTTCTTATATAAATAAAAACAATTATAATTTTGAATTTACTATATATAGAAATTCTGAAGTGTACAAAATAACAGGGAAAAGATTTAATGATAAGTATGATTTCGATTTATCAAATGGGGAGAATATTATCAATTATCTTGATAATGGTAAAAAAGTGATGGCAAAGAATTTTTCTTTAGATGAAAGTGAATATCAAAATGCTGCTTTGCCATATTTCAAAATTAACTATTTTGATAATTATGTTTTGATGGATATTGCAAGTATGCTTATTAAAAACAATACATTAGAAGATGCATATATTATAGAGAATAAGTATTTGCTTGATTTTTCTACAGATTCTAGTGATGATTTGTCTTTAGATTATTTTAATAAGCAAAATGTTATTAACTTTGTTTCAAATAATAACAAAATAACAGGAATCGATATGGATCTTACTAATTTTGTAAATAACGAAGATGATACAAACTATTATAAGATAAGTTTAAAATATTATAATTTTGACCTTGTAGATGATTTTGAGGTTAATTTTTAAAAATATTAGAATAAAATAAAGAATTTTTAATAAAAAATCAAAAAAAATACTTGCATTATTAAAAAGAATATTATATACTTTAGAAGTACTGCTGATTAGTAACACTTAGTTAGCATTACTTCATATTTAGTGGGCTTGTAGCTCAGGTGGTTAGAGCGCACGCCTGATAAGCGTGAGGTCGGAGGTTCAAGTCCCCCCAGGCCCACCATGTATTTGCCTCAATAGCTCAGTTGGTTAGAGCACTTGACTGTTAATCAAGGGGTCCTAGGTTCAAGTCCTAGTTGGGGCGCCATTTTTTTGGCCAGTTGGTGAAGTGGCTTAACACACCGCCCTTTCACGGCGGCATTCATGGATTCGAATTCCATACTGGTCACCAAAGTTGTAAATACCTCGAGAAATCGAGGCTTTTATTTTGTAAAAAAATAAACTTTTCTTTTGAGTATGTAAATGCTATAATTAACTTATATTTGGAGGTTAGAAAATGAGAAATAATTTTGTTAAAATTGCTATGTTGATCTTTCTTTCTATCTTAGTTTTAGGGAGTAATATATGTGCAGAAGCAAAGGTTAGACATGCCTTTGATAATAATAATAATCTTAACACTGAGTTCAATGTTATACATGGTAATGAAACAGCAGTTAACTGTGATGGTATTTTTACGAGTGATGCACTTGATTTAATTAGTGATGTACTTAACTGGATAAGAATACTTGCACCTTGTCTTTTGCTAGTTTTAATTGGTGTTGACTTTGGTGGTGCTGTTTTACAACAAGATAATGACATTCTAAAAAAGGCAACTGGTAAAATCGTTAAACGTTGTATTGCTACTGCATTATTATTTTTAGTACCTACAATTGTTAGAATCCTTTTGAATCTTAAAGGAGTGAGAGATACTCTTGAGATACCAAATGATCCACTTTGTGGCACAATGAATAGCATAGTAGAAAAAAACAATAACTTATTAAAGTAGGAGGCAAATTATATGATATATCTTGATTACTCAGCTACTACACCAGTTAATAAAGAGGTTTTGTCTTCTTTTTCAAAAGCAGCAATAGAGTATCCTGGAAATCCTAATTCTCTTCATAAATTGGGACTTGAAAGCAATAAACTAATAGAAGCTTCAACGAAGCAAATTGCAAAAATACTTGGGGTTAAAGAAAACGAAATTATATATACTAGCGGTTCTAGTGAGTCTAATAATCTTGCTATAAAAGGAATTGCAGATAAATACAAAAATAGGGGAAAGCATATTATAACTACAAATTTTGAACATTCTTCAATATATGGACCTATTAGTTATTTACAAAAAGATGGCTTTGATGTTGATTTTGTTAAAACTTTGGATAATGGTCTTGTTGATCTTGAGGATTTAGAAAGGTTAATTAGGGATGATACAATACTTGTTACAATTTGTAGTGTTAATAGTGAAATAGGAGTTAGACAACCAATAGAAGAAATTAAAAAAATTGTAAAAAAACATGAAAAATGTTTTCTTCATGTGGATATGACACAAAGTATTGGTAAAGAAAAAATATCATTTGACGATATCGATTTAGTATCTTTTTCTGCTCATAAATTTTATGGACTTAAGGGAATAGGATGTCTTATAAAGAAAGAAAAAATAGCACTTGAACCAATTATTCATGGAGGAAAGAGTACAACAATATATAGAAGTGGTACACCATGTTTACCTCTTATTGTGTCTCTTGCTAAGGCACTTAGACTTGCTTATGAAAACTTTGATGAGAAATATGAACATGTTAAAGTGCTTAACGATTATTTAAAAGAAAAACTTTCTCACTATGATTTGGTGCGTATTAACAGTAATGATTACTGCATTCCACATATACTTAATATAAGCGTTTTAAATGTTAAACCAGAGACAATGCAGCATGCTTTAGAAGAATATGACATATATATATCTACTAAGACAGCATGTTCTTCAAAAGAAAATATTTCTAGAGCTGTCTTAGCGCTTACTAATGATAAAGAAAGGGCAGCATCTAGCGTTAGAATAAGTCTTTCTTATCTTACGACTAAAGAAGAATGTGATGAGTTCTTAAAGGCTTTTGACAAGTGTTATAAAGAACTTACTGTGTTGAGGTGATGATTTTGAAAATAGTTAGAATTAGTGCAATGTGGTGTCCTGCCTGCATAATTATGAATAAATTTTGGAATAATATTGAAAAAGAATTTCCGAATGTCGAGTTTATTACATATGATTTAGATATGGATGAAGATGTTGTAAAAGAATATAATCCAGGAGATATTTTACCTGTTTTAATTGCTTTTGAAGATGGAAGAGAACTTAAAAGAACAGTGGGAGAGAAAAATCTTGAAGATACTAAGAAATTTATAGAGGAAGCAGTAGAGTATGGAAAAGAAAATATTTAAATGTCTTCTTTTATTGTTTCTAGCTTTACTTCCTATTAAATCGTTAGCTATTTCAAAAGATTATGAAGATTTGCTATATAAAGTATTGGATGAGAAAGTTGAGGAAGAAAAGATAAATGTATATTTCTTTTATGGTGATGGTTGTCCTCATTGTGCGAAGGAAGAAGAGTTTTTAGAAGAAGTAAAAAATGATTATGGTGATAAGGTAAATATATTTTATTATGAGACCTGGAATAATGTTGATAATAAAAATAAAATGCTTACAGTTAAATCTTTACTTCAAAGGCCAGAAAATGTTAGTGTTCCTTTTACTGTAGTGGGAAAAGAAAGCTATGTTGGTTATAATGATTATGTTGGAGAAAAGATAGAACTTAAAATAAGGGAGTACTTGGATCTTGTTACGAATAATGAGGTTATAACAGAAAAAGATAAAGAAGATATTCCACTTTTAGGAAGAGTAGATGCAAAAGAAGTTTCCATTGGCCTTGTAGCTGTTATTTTAGGCTTAGTAGATGGTTTTAATCCATGCGCTATGTGGGTATTATTGTTTTTAATTAACATGCTTTTCGGAATGAAAAATAAGAAAAGAATGCTTCTTTTAGGTATTGTGTTTTTGTTTACTTCTGGGTTCGTGTATTTTCTATCTATGCTCGGAATAACTGCTATTTTTTCAGTAATATCTGTACCAATGATACGTAGTGTTATCGGAGTAGTGGCATTAGTAGTGGGGCTTTTCAATATTAAAAAATATTTAGATACTAGAAAAGATGAAGCAGGATGTCATGTAGTTGATGAAAAAAAACGTAAAAAGATTTTTACGAGAATTAAAAAGTTTACTACTGAGAAAAACTTGTGGTTAGCACTTCTTGGCGTAATAGTCCTAGCAGCATCAGTAAATCTTGTTGAACTTGCTTGTTCTACAGTTTTCCCTGCAACATTTGCGGAAATTCTTGCTATTAACAATGTCACTGGATTTACAAGAATACTTTATTTAATTATTTACACAATCTTTTATATGCTTGACGATATGGTTGTATTTATTATTGCAGTTGCAACTCTTAATATAACTACTGCAAGTACAAAAGTAGGAAAATATTCATCACTAATTGGTGGTATAATCATGCTTTTAATGGGAATACTTTTAATATTTAAACCAGAATGGGTTATGTTTAATTTCTAGACATAACCTTTTTTGTTATTGCATAATTTTTACTGGTATGCTATAATTACTTCCGTGATGTAGTCACTGGATTTAATATTTCTAATTATTCTCTCTTCGTTAAAAAAGAAAAGATAACTAGGTAGCAGGTCCAATTATTTTACTGATTAAGGAGGAGATAGTAATGGCAGAAACTGAATACAAAGATAAAACAATCAAATGTGTTGATTGCGGTACTGAATTTGTTTTTACAGCTAGAGATCAAGCTTTTTATGCTGAAAAAGGTTTTACTAATGAACCAAAAAGATGTAAAGCTTGTCGTGATGCAAGAAAACAAGAAAAAAGAAATAAAGAAAATAACTAATTTCAAACCTTCGGGTTTGATTTTTTTTGACTTTTTTTGACAAACCAGTATGATATATTTGTCTTGGTGATAAAATGAAAAAAAATTTTTGGATTCCTTTGACTATTGCAATTGTTTTAGGCTTTATTTCTGCTCAGATTGTATATTCGACATACAGAAACAATTTATCTAGTAGCAGTTATAATGCTTACTTACTTCAAATAGCTAGTTTTGAAAATGTTGACAGTATAAGTAGTGATATGAAAGATAATGCAGATTATTTAATAGTTAATGAAAACAATATGTATAATGTTTATGTAGGAATAACAACAGATTTAAGCAATGCAAATAAAATAAAAAATATTTATGAAAAAAAAGATATAGAAGTCTATATAAAACCTACAGTAATAAATAATATTGAATTTGTTAGTAATCTTGAACAGTATGATCTTTTGCTAAGTGAAGTTGAAAATGAAGATAATCTTATTTCAATAAGTGATGTTGTTTTATCAAGTTATGAAGAAATTGTTTTAGGAAATTAAAGAGTTATCGATAATAATATTATTGGTGATAATATGAAAATAAAAGATATACCTGAATTTGAAAGGCCAAGGGAAAGATTAGAAATGTATGGAGTAGAATCTTTATCTAATGAAGAACTTTTGTCAATACTTTTGGGATCAGGTACTAAAAATACTTCTGTAAAAGATCTTTCTTTTTTCATTTTAAAAGAATTTTCTAAAATTTCTGATTTAAGAGAAGTAACAATGAATAAACTTACTTCTATAAGAGGAATAGGTAAGGCAAAGGCATTTGTTATTCTTTCTTCTGTTGAACTTGGGAAAAGGATTTTTTTAAAAGATGATTTTGTTAAGAAAACTTCTTTTATAAATTCAGAAATGATTTATGAAAACGTTAGAAATCTTTTCAATGATAAAAAGCAAGAATTATTTTACTGTTTTTATTTTGATAATAGACAGCATATGGTTGGTAAGAAACTTTTATTTATTGGCACAGTTAACAAAAGTATTGTTCACCCACGTGAAGTTTTTAAATATGCATATCTTTATTCTGCTAGTAATATTGTTTGTGTTCATAATCATCCAAGTGGAGATATAAAACCTTCAAACGATGATCTTGTTTTAACAGATGCACTTGTTAATATTGGAAAAATCAATAAAATCCCTGTAATTGATCACTTAATAATTGGCAATAATAATTATTATAGTTTTAAAGATAATGGGCAAATTATAAATGGGTGATTAACGTGAAAAGTAGAAAGAAAATTAAAAAGAAAAACTTACTTATAGTTATTGTAATTGTTTTAACAGTACTTTCATATTTAACTGTTAATAATCATATATATATTGAAAAATATTTCCGTGATTTATTTTTTTTCTCTTTTGATTATATTCCTTCTAAAAATTTCACTGTTACACTTAAAGATGAAGTTGAAAAAGAAAATGAGAGTATGAAGAAACTTTTGAATATAGATTTTTCTCTTACTGATTATGATTATGTTTATGCTGCTGTAATAGAAAGAAAAAATGATTTTTTTCTAGATGAAATAACTATAAATAAAGGAGAAAAAGATGGAATTAGAGAAGGTATGGCTGTTGTCGATTACAACGGTCTTGTTGGTACTGTAGAGAAGACCACTTTTTATACTTCTGTTGTCAAACTTATTACTAACAGTAGTAAATACAATAATATATCAGTTAAAGTAGTAGGAGAGGAGATTTTAAATAAAATATTAACGGTTTCTAATAATAAAATGATCATAGAAGGAATAGACAAAGATTCAAAGGTTAAAGTAGGGGATAAAATTGTAACTAGTGGATTAACAACAAAATTTCCAAGTGGAATAATTATTGGCACTATAATTGAAATAGAAAAAGATTATTATGACACAGGTAATGTTGCAACAGTTTTTCTTGCATCTGATATTAACAATTTAAGATTTGTAGCAGTTCTTAAGAGGAATGCTTCATGATGGGAATATTTATTGTAATCTTGGATTTTGTTCTTTTAAATACCAAGTTTTTATGTTCATTTTTTTCTATTTCTTATCTTATTTCATATTTGTATTTTCACAAAAAACTCGACCTTTTATTTTATTTATTCTTGTTTCTTTTTGGAGTAATTATAAATAATAATATTTCAATTACTTTTCTCCTTTTTATTATAATATTTTGCTTTTTCTATATACTAAGAAAAAAATTTACAGGAGATATAGGAAATTTCCTTTTGTTTTTTCTTTCCTTTTATTTGATATATTATTTATGTTATTATCTTTTTCTCTTTCTTTTTGGATTCATAGATTTTAAAATTACATTTTTAATATTTCAAATATTAAATAATATTTTACCTAGTGTAAGTTTTGCAATCATATATTTTGCTTTTAATTTTAATAAAAGCAAATTTTCTTTTAGCTTTGGTTCTATTAAATAATAAGTCTAATATTTATTATTAGAGGGTGATTTATATGGATGAATATAGGAATATTGAGGAATATTTAATGAAAAAGAAAAATAACAATTTTAACAATAAGAAAATAAATAGTTCCATGACATTTGCTAAAGTATTTGTTAGTAAAATACTAATTTCTTTTATTCTTTTTCTTTCTTTTCTTATAGGTGCCAAAGTAAATGATAATTTTAAAAAAAATGTTTATAAAGAAGTCTATGACAATACTATTTCTTTTGCAACAATTACCAAATGGTATAATTCTAAATTCGGTAGTATTTTTCCTATTGATATAGTGCCAGGAGAAGAACGTGTTTTTAGTGAAAAGTTAATATATAGTAAAAGTAGTGCATACAAAGATGGAGTTTCTTTGGAAGTTAATGCAAATTATTTAGTACCACTTTTAGAAAATGGTGTAGTAATATTTATTGGTGACAAAACAGATTATGGTAATACAGTTATAGTACAAGGAGAAAATGGTGTAGATATATGGTATTGCAATATAAATGTTGGTGATATTAAACTTTATGATCATTTAACTAAAGGAAGCTTTGTAGGAGAAGCAAAAGATAAGCATATTTACTTAGTTTTTAAAGAAGATGGGAAGTATGTAGATTATAAAGAGTTTATATAAAAATATTTATATATCACCATTTACTTATCTTTTCCTTTTTATAACTTTTTTTACTGCAAATTTTAAAAAAATAATTATATATATGTCTTTAATTATTGTTCATGAATTTGGACATTTACTTATGGCTAAACATTATAAATGGAATACTGATAAGATTTATATATATCCACTTGGTGGAATTACTAAATTTGACGTTATTATAAATAAACCGTTAAAAGAAGAACTCTTGATAATGCTTATGGGCCCAATTTTTCAGGTTGTTTATTTTTACTTATTAACTTTTTTAGAAATTAAAAATATTAATGATTTCCATTATTTTTTACTTATTTTTAATCTTTTACCAATATATCCGCTTGATGGTGGAAGACTTCTTGACATATTACTGTGTTACATATTTTCATATCGAAAAAGTTACAATATAACAATATTTATTTCTTTTGCGGTTTATACTTTCATATTTTGCTTGTCCGTATATTTTTTTAGTTCTTATTTTTTCTTATTTGTCCTTTTTTTGCTTGTATTTAAAATCTTTGATGAGTTTAATAGACGAAAAGAATATTTTAATAAGTTTTTACTAGAAAGATATCTTTATAATCTTAATTATAAGAAAAGGAAAATCATAAAAAATGTCAAAGAAATGTATAGAGATAAAATACACTTGTTTTATTTTAAGGGAAAATATATAACTGAAAATGAGCTTTTAAGAACTTTATTTAAATAAAAAATCTTTTCTTTTAATATTTTTTATGGTATAATAACGTTCACATTTAGGGGTGATCAAAGTGACAAATGAGGAGATAAAGAAAAGGTTAGTACTTCTTTGTGAAAGTTATGGTATTTTAGCTTCCAAAAAAATTGTTACGGATTCTATTTCGTATGCAAATAGTGCTAAATGTAGTACTTCTAAAGAATATTATGAAAATGCATTAAGGAAGGCTAAATCTCTTTTAAAAACCGAGATGAGGAAAGAATTTTCATCTAATAAAAACTTGTATTTTTCTAGAGTTTATAGGAATCTTTTTACTAATCCATATTATGATGATGCTAAGAAACTAAAAATAATAAATGATTTTTTTGAAACGGTTGGGCCACTTTCTCGTGAAGATTATTTATCAATTCAAGGAAGATTTCCTAGAGTTAAAGATTTTGTTAGTAAACAATATGGTTCTAGTGATTCTAACTCTTTTGAAAAGTATCCTGCACTTGTTTCTTTTCTCAGTTATACCCCAAATAATGAAGATGAAATAAATAATATTGATGTGACAGAAAATATCACTAAAATAAACGACCAACTTATGCACATGATGGAATCTGGTAATAGTCAAGCAATAGAAAAATTATTATTTTTCAACAAAGGTTTAGTTAATAGAGCTGCACATTCTCATTATAATGTAAAGAATTCTTCATCTTTAGATTTTGATGATTTAATCCAATTAGGAAATGAAGGACTTCTTCGTGCAATAGAATGTTTTGATTTAAGTAAAGGTAAGTCTTTCTCTACGTATGCAACATTATGGATAAAACAATCTATTGAAAGAGGTATTGATGATACTGGAAGGAATGTTAGAGTGCCAGTACATAGAATAGAAGCTGCTAAAAAAACAAAAAGAGAAATAGAAGCTCTTGAAAAAGAACTCGGACATTTTCCATCTGAGGAAGAAATACTAAAATTTTTAAAAATGAGTAGAAAAGATTATTTAATCTACTGTGAGATTATGCTTGGTATAACTAGTGTTGATAAAAATGTTAATGGAGAAAGACAAACTAATACCCTTGCAGATTTTAGTTTAATAGATAATAAATTAGTAGATGAAGAAGTATTTTCAAAAATGGAAAGCGAATATATTACGAATATGATAGATTCTTCTTTGATGCTTAATGAAAATGAAAGATTTATATTAAAAGAAAGATTAGGGCTTACTGCCGGAAGACCTGCTACATTAAGTGAAGTAGCAAAATCATTTTCATGTTCCCATGAACGTATTCGTCAAATACAAAGTAAAGCTATTCAAAAGATTAAAACAGTTTTAATAGAATTAAATTTAAAGGATAGTGAGTTAAGGCCAGATATACGAAGAGCATATATTTCATTTTTGCATTCATCAGAAGATTCGCAATTTGATTATTTGGCTTGCAGAACAGGGTTATTTAATAAGAGAAGACTATCTCAAGAAGAAGCTTTAAAAAATATTAGAGGCGCTAAGAAATTGGAACAAAAAGTCTTAAAAAAACTTAAAAATGATAAATTATATGATCCGCTTTTATTTATTTATGATTCTTCTGAGTGGGAGAATAAACATAGAAATGAAGCAGGAAATAAAGATAAGAAAACAAAGTTAAAAGTAGTAAAACTACCAGCATCTTGCTTTAGAAAAGTAGTGTAAGAAAGAAGTGAAAAAATGAGTAATGAGAAATTAAGAGAAAAACTTATTGATATGTGTAATTGTTATGGCATTGGCAATGCAAGAACTACCGTAGAAAAAGTTATGTTAAAAGAAAAAGATCCAAAACTTGTTATAGCAAAAGTAAAATCAATTATTAAAAGCCAAATAGAAAGTGAATGTTCAAAAAATGAGTATTTATATTTCTCACGTGAGTGTAAAGTTCTCTTTTCTAATTCTTCTATGAGTAACGAAAAAAGAGCTAGAATCTTGAATTCTTATTTTTCTATAGTTGGTCCATTATCAGATGAGAAGATGAAATCATATATGGGAAGATTTCCAATAGTTAAAAAACTATTATTAAGTTTAAATGAGGAAGAAAGAGTAAATTATCCTTCTTTAGTTCCTTTCTATGGTTGCATTGAAAAAATTAAAAACACTGATTATGGTGATTATTCCAACATAGATTTTTCAAAGTATGGTGAAGCTAATCTTGCTCTTATGCGTAGAATTGAATCTGGTGATAGTGATACTATCTCTAAGCTTTTAGAAGTAAATATGCCACTTGTTTATAGAGCTGCTAATATGTATTTTAGTTTCCTTTCTTCGACTGTTGACTATGATGATTTAATTCAGTTTGGTAGTAATGGTTTACTTCATTCTATTGAAACATTTGATCTTTCTCGTGATACTTCATTTTCTACATATGCTACATGGTGGATAAGACAAGCAGTGTCAAGAGGTATAGCAGATACTGGTAGAAGTGTTAGAGTTCCTGTACATAGAGTTCTTAAAAATGGCAGAATTGCTAGAGGGATAAGTAGCCTTGAATTAGAACTTGGTAGAAGACCTACTGAAAGTGAAATATTAGAAAAATTAGATATTAGTAGAAATGACTATTTAATTTATCGTGAAACTACAATGCCTGTTGTTAGCATAAATAAAAAGATAGATGAAGATGATGTTATGACACTTGAAGATTTACTAGTTTGCGATGATAATGTAGATGATAGTGTTATAAGTGGAATGCAAAAAGACTTTTTAATAGGGGTGTTAAACGATAAAAAAACTCTTGACAGTAGACAACATCTAATTCTTACAGAAAGATTAGGCCTTGATGGTAAGGGAATAAGAACACTAGAAGAAATCGGAAGACAACTTGGTTGTACACGCGAAAGAGTTAGACAGATAGAAGCAAAAGCTTTAAAAAAGGTTAGAAAGGCCTATATTGCCACACTTTTTGCAGATAAAGAAAATAAAGGAATGTATTTATCTTTATATAGTACATGTGGTTTTGATACGTTTAAATATTTAGCATATAGAACAGGTATTTTTGGAGGGGTTGAACGCAGTCATGAAGAGGTTGCAAGGATGTTTCAAAAAGATCCAAAAGAGTTAGAACCCATTAAAAGTAGAGCATTAACTATTTTAAGTTCAAGAGAAGATTATGCTCCTGTTTTAGAAAAGTTTGACAATAAAACAAAAGATGAAGGTAAAAAATTAGCGCTAGTAAAAAAATCATAGCCAAAGAATCTTAAAAATTGCTAATTCTTAAGATTTTATGTATAATTTTATTGGTGATAATATGAAAAATAAAAACAAAAAACAAATAATATTTTGGAGTGTAATGATTATTACATTCCTTTCTCTTGCAATAATTCTTACTACGAGAGAATTACAAAATGACACATTTTATACAATAAAAGTTGGACAGACGATATTTAATAATGGAATAGATATGAAAGAACATTTTTCTTTTATTCCAAATCTTGCTTATACATATCCACACTGGCTATATGATTTAGCAATTTATTTTATTTATCATTTTGCAGGTTTTCATGGGGTATATATTTCTAGTATAGTCTTAGCATTTGCTTTGTTTGTAACTCTTTATGTGACTACAAATAAAATAGTTAAAGATAGAGGACTTTCTTACTTTATGACAATAATATTAGGAATGTGCTTTAGAAACTTTATTACAGCAAGGGCTCAGCTTGTCAGTTATATTTTTCTTCTTTTGATTCTTTATTCAATAGAAATGCTTAGAGAAACAGGAAAGAAAAAATATTTTATTTATATTTTTGCTTTTTCTTTACTAATTGCTAATGTACATTTAGCAGTATGGCCATTTATATTTGTATTATTTCTCCCATACTTAGTACAAGATTTAGTTTACTATATAAAAAATAAATTCAAGAAGCAGATAAATATATATAAAGAAAAAAGGAATATAAGTGATGGGGTCATTATTATAGAAGAAGCAAAAAATACCAAAAAACTTTTGATTTCTGTTTTGCTTGTATTAGCAACTGGCTTTTTAACTCCTAACTTTTTAGTTCCTTTTACTTACTTTTATAATACAAGGCAAGGTGTTACTATGTCATATATCAGTGAACACTTACCAATTACAATAAGTAATAGTCCAGCTGTATTTATAATATTTTTTGCTCTTGTATTTTTACTATTTCAAGGAAGTATGAAAATTAAACTTAAAGACTTTTTCTTTCTAGGTGGTCTTTTCTTACTTAGCCTTTTATCAAATAGAAGTTTTGCTTTATTTTTAGTTTTAGGCTTTTATAGTATAGCTAGAATTTTGAAAAGCTTTATAGATAAGAGATTAACTACTATAAAATTAGAAGATGTTATCGATACTGGGTATGTTTATGTTACTTTGTCATTGTTTATGATTCTATTTTCTGTTTTAAATGTTAAGTCTAGTTATAGAGTCCCTTATGTTAATCCAAAAAAATATCCAATAGGAGTATCAACTTATATTAAAAATAATCTTGATGTTAAAAATATTAAGCTTTTCAATGAGTATAATTTTGGAAGTTATTTGTTATTTGAAGAAATTCCAGTTTTTTATGATTCAAGAGCAGATCTTTATACAGAAGAATTTAATAAAGGGTGTACAGCATTTATAGATGGAATGAAAATTTTTGATAATTATAGAGATACATTTTCAAAATATGGCATAACACATGTTCTTATTTACAATACAAATAAGTTAAATAAAGTATTAGAACTTGATAAAAATTATATTCCACTTTACTCTGATGCCAACTTCACACTTTACGAAAGCTTGACAAATAAGTAATTATATGATATAATTTGTCTACTAATTGAGGGGGATGGTTATATGAATAAATTTGTTAAAGGTGTTGCAGTAGGTGTAACAATTGGTGCTATTGCACTCGGTTATCATTTAATTAAAAAGAACGATAAAAACTATAATAATGGTGAGCTTAATATAATTGGACTTGGACCAGTAGCTACAGAATATGTTCCACTTCCAACATTTAATGTTACGGAAGTAAAGAAAAATGAGGATGGCAGTATAGAATTTCATTCAGAAATACCTAATGAGTATTATGAAGTTAATGGTTTAAAAGTTGAAAGTATTGCAAAAGAAGAAGAATTAAGTGAACCACTTCCAACTTTTAATGTTACAGATGTAAAACAAAATGAAGATGGAAGTATAGAATTTCACGCAGAAATACCTAATGAGTATTACGAAAATGAAAAAACACTTACAAAAACATTTTAGTAATGTCATGTTTTAAGATTAGAAATTATCTAATCTTTTTCTTTTCTGTTTTAAATGTTATAATTATCTAGGTGGTGTTTTATGGATTATACAGTTGATAAGGATAAAATAGATTTGTTTTCATTTTTAAGAGAAAAACTTGTTGGTAAGAGTAAAAATAATGTTAAATCGTTATTAACAAGGCAGATGGTCTTAGTAAATAATAAAATAATTACTAAGCATGATTATATTCTTTCTTTAAACGATAAAGTGTCTGTTAGGAATACTTTACTTACATCAAATTTGATAGGAGATATTAAGATAATATATGAAGATAAAGATATAATAGTAGTAGATAAACCAAGTGGTATTTTGACAATTGCTACAGAAAAAGATAACGATAAAGAAAATAATCTTTACAGTGCTTTATCAAAATATGTAAAAAAGAAAAATGGTAATGGAAAAATTTTTATCGTTCATAGACTTGATAAAGATACTTCGGGAGTAGTACTTTTTGCTAAAAATCAAAATGTTAAAATGCTTTTACAAGATAACTGGAATGATATTGCTACTAGAATTTATTATGCAGTAGTAATTGGGAATACTAATGATAAAGGCACGATTAGATCTTATTTAAAGGAAAATAAATCACTTTTTACATATTCTACAAATGAAAAGGATGGAAAGCTTGCCATTACCCATTATGAAAAAATTAAATCAAATGATAAATATTCTTTATTAAAAATTAAAATAGATACTGGTAGAAGAAATCAAATCAGAGTGCAATTAAGTGATATAAAACATCCAATACTTGGAGATAATAAATATGGTATTAAAGATAAAAATGCTAAAAGGCTTATGCTTCATGCTTATTCTCTTGATATTATAAATCCAATTACTAAGAAAAAAATGCATTTTGAGTCTAGAGTACCAAGTGTTATGTTAAATAGCGTTAATGTTAAGTAAAGTTAATTAAGACAAAAATGACTTAATTTTTATAAGTCATTTTTTATTATCGATAAAATATGGTATAGTATTTATGTAAGTGGGTGATTATATGATAATGCTTGTTGAAGATGATTTTTCTATTAGAGATGGACTGTCTTATTATTTAGAACAAGAAGGTTTTAAAGTTAAATCTTTTGAAAGAGGAATGGATGCTGTAGAAAATTTTAATGAAGAAGTATCACTAATACTTTTAGATATAAACTTACCTGATATTGATGGATTTGAAGTATTTAAAAAAATTAAACTAATACGTGATGTTCCTATTATCTTTTTAACAGCGGCAGATCTTGAAATCTCTGTTTTAAAAGGATTAGATCTTGGTGCAGATGATTACATAACAAAACCCTTTAGAGCAAAAGAATTAGTATTAAGAATTAAAAATGTTTTAAAAAGATATGGAAAAATGAGTAATATTATTACTTATAAAAATCTTAAGATAGATACATCGAGTGCTAAGGTTTACAAAGATGAAAAAGAAGTATTCTTGACAGCACTTGAATATAAAATTCTTTTGATATTTATAAGTAATCCTAATAAGGTATTTACTAGAGAAAGTATTCTTTCTAATATTTGGGATGTAAGTGGTGATTTTGTTAATGATAATACTTTAACTGTGTATATTAAGAGGATAAGAGAAAAACTAGATGATGTAAAAGATCCAAAAATAATAGTAACTGTTAGAAATATAGGATATAAATTAGGTGAATAATATGTTTAAATATCGTGAAGTAAAAATATTTTTGATTTTTGACTTTATAATTCTTGCTTCAACTATTTTGCTATTCAATTTCTTTTCTTTATCTAGAGAAGCATTACTTGTAATTTTCTTTATTTTCTTAAGTTTTAATATTCTTTTTTTATCCTTTATTTATTATATGAACAAAGAAATAAATATTATATGTGGTTGCATAAATAATATGTTGAACGAAGATTACTTAATTGATATTAGAAACTATAAAGAAGGACTTTTTGGAACATTAAAAAGTGATACATTTAAAGTTGTTGCAAAATTTAAAGAAATCAGTGAGTACAATATTAAAGAAAAAGAATACTTAAAGGAAACACTTTCAGATATTTCCCATCAAATTAAGACTCCGATTACTAGTATGTATATAATAAATGATATTCTTTTAGAAAAAGAGAAAGACAAGAGTAAAAAAGAATTCCTTATGAAAAATAGAACACAACTTGAAAGAATCGAATGGCTTGTTGTAACACTTTTGAAAATGTCTAGACTTGAAAGTGGTAGCGATAAATTAGTTATAAAAGAATATTTAATTCAAGAACTTGTTGAGAAAGCACTCGAACCACTTAGAATATCTATGGAACTTAAAGAACAAAACATAATTATAAATATAACTGATGTCAAACTTTTAATAGATTTAGAGTGGACAGTTGAATCTTTATCAAACATTATTAAAAACGCTTATGAACATACTCTAAAAGGCGGCACGATAGAGATTATTTCTCTCGATACACCAATTTATACTGAACTTTCTATTAAAGATAATGGCTGTGGTATTTCTAAGAAAGATTTACCACATATATTTGAAAGGTTTTACAAGGGAAGTAGTAACAAAGATAGTATTGGAATAGGACTTTATATGGCGAAGAAAGTTCTTGGTATGGAAAATGCTTGCGTTTCTGCGGAAAGTAGTGAAAATGGAACATGTTTTTCTATCAAATTTTATAAAAATAACTTATAACAAATTTGTAATAATATTGTCACTTTTTAGTAATTAAATTTTGATATATTACAAATGGATGGTGATTTTATGAAGAGAAAAATATTTAAAATAATTTTTATATTACTTATGATAATATTGCTTCTAAAGAAGAGCAACGTGGTGGAACTTTGATAACTATTAAAAATGATGCCTCTTTTGATGTCAATCAAGTGATACTTAAAGACATAAGAAGAAAAGTAAGTGACTAAACTGTAATAATAAAGTCATTTAAGTGTAATAAAAATATAGTATAGTGTTATTGAGGTGAAAAAATGGAAATATTGAAAGTGGAACATCTATGTAAGAGATATGGTAAAGGTGAGACTTTAGTTAAAGCTCTTGATGATGTTAGTTTTACAGTTGAAAAGGGTGATTTTGTCGCTATTGTTGGTGCAAGTGGTAGTGGTAAGAGTACTCTTTTACATTTACTAGGTGGTGTTGATAGACCTACTAGTGGAAAGATCTATGTAGGAGGAGAAGATATATATAGTCTTAGTGAAGATAGGCTTGCTATATTTAGAAGAAGAGAAGTAGGACTTATTTATCAGTTTTACAATTTGATTCCTACACTTAATGTTACTGAAAATATTACTCTTCCAATACTTTTGGATGGTAAAGTTCCAGATGAAAAATATTTAAATGAACTTGTAGATATTTTAGGGCTTAAAAATAGAGTAGGACACTTACCTAATCAGTTATCTGGAGGTCAGCAACAAAGAGTTTCTATTGGAAGAGCTCTTATGAATAGACCTTGCCTTCTTTTAGCAGATGAACCAACTGGTAACCTTGATTCAAAAGCCAGTAAAGATATAGTGGATCTTTTAAAGTTGTCTAATCAGAAATATAATCAAACAATAATTATGATAACTCATGATTATAACATCGCAATGAGTGCTAATAGAATCATTACTATCGATGATGGAAAAATAGTGTCAGATGAGAGAGTAAGATAACATGGACGTATTAAATAAATTAACAATTAGACATCTTAAATTAAATAAAAGAAGAACACTTGTTACAATAATTGGAATAATGTTGTCATGTGCATTGATGCTTGGAATAGGTCTTTTGATTTCTTCAGCAAGAGAAAGCGCTATTGAAAGTGTAAAAAAATATTCTGGAGATCAACACGCTTATGTTTTGGATTTAAGTAGTGATGAATATTCAAAGTTACTTAAAAATGACAAAATAGATAAGATAGAATATAGTAGTTATCTTGGCTTTTCTGAATATGAATATAGAGATAGTGAATATACTTTAGCTTTTGTGGCAGCAAGTGAAAGCTATTTTGAACATTTAACTTTGTTAGATGGAAGAATGCCAAAAAATGAAAATGAAATACTAATTCCAAAAGCTCTTAATGAAAAATATAAGCTTGGATCAAACATGAATATAGAATTATATTATTACTATAATGGTGACTCTTATATTCCAGTATATAATATTTCAATGTATAATGATTTAGAAAAAAAAGTAGCTGGTAATAAAAGCTTTAAAGTTGTAGGAATTATTGAAAATGATATTTATAGCTACTATAATATGTTTAATGTAATTACTTTAAATAAAAACCATTATAAAGATCATATGAACTGTTTCTTATATATGAAAAAGTTGAAAGATACTTATGATGTTGTAGAAAATATTACAAAACAATTTAATCTTTCTGCGAATGCAACATCTACAAATTTTAGTTTACTTGAACTTTATGGTGCAAGCAAATTTTCAAATTTAACTTCTACTATGGTAACACTTTTAGTATTTGTATTAACTATTTTATCAATAGGGTGTGCAATCGTAATTTATAACTCTTTTGCTATAAGTGTAATGGAAAGAAAAAGACAATTTGGACTTTTATCAAGTGTTGGTGCTACTAAAAGGCAGATAAGAAAAACAGTTTTCTTTGAGGCATTAGTAGTTGGTATTATAGGAATGTTACTTGGTATTGTAGCATCTTTCCTTGGAATAGGCTTAGTAATTCTTATAATAAACAATTTAATTTCTGATATGCTTGGTACAACGCTTAAACTAGCAGCATATCCATTATTTGTAATAATACCTTTAATTTTTATGGTTATTACAATATTTATATCAGTATTTATTCCAGCACATCGAGCTAGTAAATTTAGCCCAGTTGAACTACTTAGACAAAGTGATGATATAAAAATAAAGGCAAAGAAGCTTAAGACACCAAAATTTATTAGAAAAATATTTGGTATAGAAGGCGAGATAGCACTAAAGAATATAAAAAGAAACAAAAAGAAATATAGAATAACAGTTTTATCGCTTTTTGTTAGTATCGTGTTGTTTATTACTTTTTCATCGTATATGACTTATATGACAAAGAGTGCTGACACTTATATGGATTATATTGATAGCGATGCAATAATTAACCTTGATCGTTATTCTGGTAATAAGGTTCAAAAATTTATGGAAGATATAGTTAAAGATAAAAATGTTTCTAATTATATGTCTATAAACACATATTCCTTAGATACTAGTTTAGACATCAAAGATAAAAGTATATATACTCCAGAGTTTTATAACATAATTAAGGATTATATAGAGGCTTATGGTGATGGAATACAAGTTGCAATTTATGAATTCGACAAGGATAATTACAATAAGATTTTAAATAAGATAGGTAAAAAAGAAGCTAAACCAATATTATTTAATAGTTATACAATGACTATATTTGGTGAAGATTCTGTTAGAAAAAATGTTTTTAATAAATATAATAATAATTTTAATAAGGAAGTTGACTTATGTGAAAAATTTATAACATCTGAGGGACAGTTGGATTTTTCTTGTAAATATAAAATTGATGATTATTATATAGCGAATTTTGAATATTATAATGATTATATATTTAAAAAACTTTATGATTTTGTATTTATTGTTCCTATGGGATACTTTGGTGATTTAAGTAAGTTTAGTTATAGTGCTTATTCACAGGTTTATTTAGATGTGGAAGATGATACATCATTTAGAGAGGCTTTAGAAAGCAAAGCTAAAGAGTATGACACATCTTACTATTATTATAATTATAGTGAAGAGCAAAAACAGACAAAGAGTTTACTTTTAGCACTTAAAATTTTGATTTATGGATTTGTAGTTTTAGTTACTTCTATTGGTGTTACTAGTGTGTTTAACACAATTAGTACGAGTATGAATTTAAGAAAAAGTGAGTTTGCAATGTTAAGAAGTATGGGACTTACTCGTCATGGTTTTAATAAAATGCTTCTTTGTGAGAGCTTATTCTTTGGACTCAAATCATTACTTTATGCACTTCCTGTTAGCTTTGCAATAGTACTTTATTTAAATGATGTGTCTAAATCTATTGTAAACTTTAATGAAACAATAATACCATGGAATAGTATAATCATAGCTATTGTTGGTGTGTTTGTTATCGTGTTAATTTCTGTTATGTATTCAACTAGAAAGATTAAAAAAGAAAATATACTTGAAGCGATAAGAGAAGAGAATATATAATATTACTTGAAAGGTACTGGTGATTTTATGAAACTTGCACAAGCTTTACAAGAAAGAGCGGATTTAAATAAAAAAATATCACAGCTTGAATATAGACTTTCTATGAATGCAGTTGTTCAAGAGGGAGAAGATTCTTTGGAAAGTCCAAAGGAACTTTTGAAGGAGTTAAATACAAGTTATGATAGTTTAGAAAATCTCATAAGTAGAATAAATTTAACTAATTGCAATACAAGAACTGAATATAACAATTCTACTTTAACAGAGCTTATTGCTAAAAGAGATGTTCTTACAAAGAAAATAAATTCTTATAGAAATCTTGCTAGTAGTGCTAGTGATATTATTCCAAGAGCATCTAGAAGTGAAATTAAAATACTTAGCAATGTTGATGTTAAAAAACTTCAAAAAGAAATTGATTCTATGTCTTGTGAATTAAGAAAAATAGAAGATGCTATTCAGTTTACTAACTGGACTGTTGATTTTATGTAGACAATATTAGTTGGTAATTTTATAGAGTGAATGTTATCTCTGTGACTGAGAATGAGTCATACAATTGTTGTACTATGGAACTAGTAATTTTTAAAGTTTAGGTTCATTATAATGTACATGTGTACTTTTATACATACAAAGTATTACCAGACATTAGCTATAAAATGAGGGAAGGATAGGGGATGGCCACCAAATGGTGGCTTTTTTTGTACTTAAAAAAGACTAACTTAAAGTTAGTCTATTGAATCAAGTTTAATTAACCCATCTTTTGTTAATTCATATATTTCATTTGCAACTTCATCAATGTATTTTCTATCATGCGATATACTTATAATAGTACCATTAAATTCTTTGAGAACTTTTCTAATAACTGGATTTGATAGGGGAGATACATTTCTTGTTGGTTCATCTAGTATTAAAACATTACATTTGTCTAACACTAATTTTATTAAAAATAATTTTGCTTTGCTTCCACCACTTAAATTTTTAATTTCTCCCATCATTTCATCTCTTGTAAAGTTCATATTACCTAGATACATTCTTACTTTTGTAATCTCTTCTTTATCCTTTTCTGTACAAAGAAAATCTAAAACATTTTTATAATTATTTAGAACATCATCATACGTTTGTGGCATATAACCAACTTTGATGTCTGTTCGCTCTTTTAAGTTTTCATATATTATTTTTATTAAAGTTGATTTTCCTACACCATTTTTACCAATTATACATATATGCTTGTTTCCTACAAAGTTTAGTTCAATATTATTAGCAAGTACTTTGTTTTCTACTTTTAATTCTTTAATGTCTAAATTTAATATCTTTTTTGTACTTGGTATAAATGCATCTTCAAAAAAGAAGTTAATACTTTCTTCATAATCTGGAATTTCTGTTATTTCTAAATTATTTAACTTTTTCTCTTGTGCTTTTAAAGAATGCATTTTCTTTTTCAAAAGTTGTGCACCATGAGGATCTTTTCTTGATATTGTATTTTGTTTACTTTCAACTTTTTGCATGATTATTCTTAGCTTTTCTTCTTTTTTATCAAACTCTCGTTTTTCAGATTTAGCAACTTGTGTTTGCTTACTTATTTTTCTTAATCTTTCATTAACATAAGTGTCATAGTCTATTCTAAGCAGTGTATATTTACATTCCATTTTCTTTTTAAGCTGCTCTATGTGTAGGATCATATTTGCTGTATTAGAAAGCAGTGTTTCATCGTGTGAAATATATACGATTGGTTCTTTCCTGCTATTTATAAAGTTTTCTAGCCATTTCAAAGTTTCAATATCTAAGTCATTTGTTGGTTCATCTAAAAATAATATGTCATTTTCTTCTAATAAAAGTTTTAGTATACTTATTTTTATTTTTTCTCCACCTGATAAAGTTTTTATTTTTTGATCTAATAATTTTTCATCTAGGTTTAATGATTCTAAATATTTATATATCTTTTTTGAATAATTGTAACTATTTGTATTACTGAATATAAATTCATAACCTGTTTTATTTAAATTATTTTCTGATAATGATTGTTCTAAGTAGCCAATCTTATTTCCTTTTGTGTTTATACTTCCGGTTATCTCTGCATATTCACAAATTCCTAATATTCCTTTTAGTAGGGTAGATTTTCCGTTTCCTTCTTCACCAATAATGGCAAGTTTATCATTTTGATTTAGTGTTAAAGAAAGATTTTTTATTAGAAATCTATCTTCAATACTTATACTTAAATTGTTTATTTCAAACATTATTATGCCTTCCTTTCTGGCATAATCAAAGTTTATGCCTTACTTATCTGTATAAATTTCTCATTTTTTCACCTCCGCAAATTCCAAAATTAGTATCTAAAAAGGACCTTTTTCACCCATATTATATCAAATATTATAAATAGTGCAAAAAGAATTTATTATAATGCATTTTATAAAATCAGTGATATAATTATGTATAGTAATTTATTGGAGAATTTGGTATGTATGAAAAAGATAGCTTGAGAGAATATATAGAAAGTTCAGAGCTAAGAATTTTTAGTAAAGAAATTAAAGTTCGATTATCAAAGGAACTTGCTTTGAAATATGATAGGGGATGTTACAACAATTATTTAGAAAGCATACAAATGTGTTTGAATATGATAAATACACTAGAAATTAAATATCCTGGTAATGCTAACCCAGTATTGTATATTTATATAGTCCCTGACGATAATTATTCTAAATTATTAAAAATACCTTCAACTTTTGATAAGGGGAAAGGTGGAGGAAAACCAGTTCGCTGTTATGATTTAGATGGGTTTAATTCTGCTTATGGTCTAAGTCAAAATATGTTAGAAAATAAATTAGATAAAGATAAAAATATTTCAAGAATAGAAAACAAAATACATGAACTCTCTCACATTATACATAGTCAATTTTTTCTGACAAATCAAACTATATGTGAAGGTTTTGCAGAAGCGTTACCATTATTTGCTTTGGGGTTAGAAGAAAGCTTTACAGAGTATAGAGAAGCAATAAAAAAACTTAGTGAAGATCAAATTTTAAATGCACAGGAATTATTAAATTCTGAAGGAAATGGAAGCTTTGGTACTGAAATACTCATCCCAAATAGATCATGTTCATTTAGAATTTCTTATATTTCTTCTTATTTGTTTGTAAGAGGTTGCATTGAGAGTATTATTTCAAAATATAATTTTTCTAAGGCTCAAGCAGTACAGTATTTCTTAGAAATTGTTAAACAAAGCAATTGTAGAAATGAATGGCTTATATATGATATTGCAAATGCTATTGGTATTTCAAAAGAGGAGTTACTAAATGGAAAACAAATACAAAAAAGCATTTTAAGTTCTTTGATTTAGTATTTAAAGAGCAAAATAAAACTACTCTCAAATAAAATTGAAAGTAGTTTTTATGTTAACTTGAAAATACAAGCTTAGTATTACAATGGTGCCGAAAGACAGAATTGAACTGTCCGCTGATCCTTACCAAGGATCTGTTTTACCACTAAACTATATCGGCAGAAAACTTATACAATAATTATAACAAATTATTTTTTATTTTCAATTATTATATAAATTATTCTTTTTCTATAGGTTCTTCATTATTTTGTGTGTTATTATCTAAATTTTCCATTTCTTTATCTTCAACTTTTTCTTTTTTATCTTTTATTATTATTGTACTGATATTTTTAGTTTTGCTTATTTTTTCGTATAGCAAATTTCTTTTCTTCAAAATATCAATAAAGCTTTTAATATAAATAATCACTGATATAAATATTAATATAGCACATATTAACGATGTAAATCTTTCTGCTTTAAACTGACTTTTATACCACCCTGCAATGTAATATATGCCATAATATATTAAATAACGTAAGATGTATCTTAGAAGTATTTGATATAATTTGGCATTTTTACCATCAACATTAGCAATTTTTATTCTTACAATTCTTTTACCAAAGGTTTGCCCTTTAAATAGAGTAGTGCTTATTATGAAATATAATAAGAAAAGAAATGGTATGATATTCATATCTAGTTTGATATTAAAAAGTGGAGTTATTATTCCTAAAGTAAAAGTAAATAAAAAATAGTCTAAGAGATATGCAATAGTTCTTCTTAAGAAAGATACTCTTTTTCCTTTTTCAAATGATAATTCATCGAGTTTTTTCCTGCTTGGAAGCATAAAACTAAATAATGGAGTAACCATATATCCCATAATACCACCAGCAGTATTTAGTATTAAATCATCAACATCAAATAGTCTATATGGCCTTGGATAAACTCCATATAAACCAGTTAACTGTGTCGCTTCAAAAAATAAGCTTAATAGGAAACTTAGAAGTGCTACTTCCCACCATTTTCGATTAAAATAATACCTTAGATAAATACCAAAAGGTAATGTTAGTAGTAGATTAAATAAGTTTATGTACATTGCTGGTTTTGTTAAAGCATTTAAATAAGTTGAAAAATCATTTAATTTAATACCGGCTGCTGATATTATATCGTTCACAAAAGTAAATGGTTTTAATTGTACCCAAGGTGTGGTTAGCTTTTCTACACTTGCAATTGATGGAAGTGGTAGTATAACCGTGAAATATGCACATAATAAATAAAGAACAAATGAATATACAATTAAACTTCTTAAAAATGGTATAGCGCCATATTTCCTATATTGTTTTATCATATAGGGTAACGTTATTAAGAGCGCAATAAGTGGAAATATTAAAACAGCAGTCAATATTGCTTGGCTATAGCCTTTCAAAATGCTCACCTCCTGAAATAAATCTCTTTAATTTTACTATAATTGTTTATTTATGACAATGATATAGCTTTAAAAAAAACATGTCTTTTTTGTAATGTTTGTAATATATTTTTAGTAGGGGTTGACAATTTTTTGTAAAATACTTAGTTTTTTATGACAAATTATATTATTCTATAGTATAATAAAACAAGTTTAGAGGTGAAATAATGGGAGTATTATTATTAACAAAATCTGTTTTTGCAATAATGATCGGTTTTTTATCTGCCACAGTTTGTGGTTTGCTACTTATTCCCTTTTTAAGGAGAAAACATATAGGTCAAAGAATTAGTATATATGTAGGAGAAAATCACAAGAAAAAAGAGGGAACACCTACAATGGGTGGACTGATATTTGTTGTTCCTACAATC
The DNA here is from genome assembly GCA_934100165.1 of uncultured Bacilli bacterium. Taxonomy (GTDB): domain Bacteria; phylum Bacillota_I; class Bacilli_A; order RF39; family UBA660; genus RUG13868. The sequence goes on along the minus strand of CAKOPN010000001.1, from coordinate 170,827 downwards.
ATAATGACAATTCTTTTAGTGCTGACGAATAAAATAGAGCTTACACCAAATTTGATAATTATTTTGTTTGTATTTACTGGTTATTCATTCATTGGATTCTTGGATGATTTCTTGAGTATTAAAAAGAAGAATAATGAAGGATTGACAACATATCAAAAATTATTTTTGCAGCTTATAATTGCTTTAGTCTTCTTCTATTTGTATATGAAGAAGGGTGGCCAAACATCTTTAGTAGTATCTACACTTGGAATCAATATTGAAATGGGTTGGTTCTATGGAGTATTCCTTTTGTTCATATTGATAGGCGCTAGTAATGCGGTTAACTTAACCGATGGCTTGGATGGCCTTGCTGGAGGACTTTCTGCAATTGCGTTTATAGCATTTAGCTTGATTTCAATAGCAGTTGGATTTGAGGAAATAGGAATTTTTTCATTTATTTTAACAGGAGCACTTATGGGATTTTTGATTTTCAATACACATCCTGCTAAGATATTTATGGGTGACACCGGTTCTTTAGCACTTGGTGCTGTTATGGCCGCTGTTGCAATACTTACACATAGAGAAGTTACTTTGCTAGTAGTTGCTAGTGTATTTGTTATTGAAACACTTAGTGTTATTTTGCAAGTTGTTTGGTTAAGATTATTTAAACATAAATTATTCTTAATGACACCGCTTCATCACCATTTTGAAAAACTTGGTTGGGAAGAGACAGACATTGTTAAATTATTTTGGGTAGTTGGTTTAATACTTACTATGGCTGGAATATTCTTTGGTGTATGGTTATAGGGAAATGGTTCATTTCCTTTTTTCTTGGTTGAAATTATTTTTGCTATTGTGTTATAATCTAAGTATGTTCTCGTAGCTCAGCAGGATAGAGCAATCCCCTCCTAAGGGATAGATGTGGGTTCGAGTCCTACCGGGGACACCATTTTTGTTAGTCCCCTTATTTTATAAGGTATTATAGATAAAAAGAATAGAAGGTGTGAAAATGAAAAAATCTAATATGTTTTTGCTCTTATTACTAATTGTATGTACTTTGTTTTTGACAGCGTGTGGTGGTAAAGGAAAAACGGATTCTTTGAAAGGAAACTGGTTGGGTTATAATGATGATCTTAAAATTATCTGGATTTTCAAAGATGGAAAAGCAAGCTTGAAAAATGATTATTTTTCAGGAGATGGTACTTATGAAATAAAAGATGATAAGACAGTAATCATAAAGTTAGATGCATGGGATCAGAAAAAAACATATAAGTATTCATTTAAAGAAGGGAAATTATCTTTGATAAGTGATGATGATTATTCACCATCATATAAGGACATGGAAGCCATTAAATAATGACTTCTTTTTTATTTTATCTTGTGTTATAATTTTGATGTATGCAGGGATGGCGGAATCGGTAGACGCGCTACTTTGAGGGGGTAGTGGGCATGAGCCCGTGGGAGTTCAAGTCTCCTTTCCTGCACCATTAAAGAATTTGGTTGAATCTTACTTCAACTTACTAATAAAAATCAATTTTTTTTAGAATTGATTTTTTTCATAAAAAATGCTGATAATGAGATGTATTGCAGTAAAATAAAAGTTTATAAGGATGTGATGATATTTATGGAAATAAGAAAGATAAGGGAAAGCGAGATGAAATATGCTCTAAAACTCGTATGGGAAGTATTTTTGGAGTTTGAAGCACCATGTTATACAGAAGAAGGCATAAATGAATTTAAAAGAACTATAGATGATTCTAGTTGGATTAGAGATAGGGAGTTTTATGGAGCGTTTGATGGAAAAAAAAATTTGTGGTGTCATAGCAACAAAAGATAAGACACATATTGCTCTTTTCTTTGTTGATGGGGAATTACATGGAAGAAAAATAGGTAGAAAATTATATGATTATGTTGAAAAGCTTAATGATTCAAAACATTTCACGGTAAATTCATCACCATTTGCTAGGGATATATATCATCATTTAGGCTTTAAAGATACTATGGAAGAACAATGCGTAAAAGGTCTAATATTTATACCTATGGAGTATTATTTTTGATAAAAAAATGATGAATTTGCAATTTTTATAATTGAAAAAAATTAAAAAAAATAATATAATTTCATTTGTAAAACGAGTGGCTTTCAAGGAAGAGGTGTAAATCCAGTTTATGGATTGCGCCTCTTTTTTCTCGTTTCAGGAAGGGAGAAGATTATGAAGGAAGAAAAACAAAATAAAATGGCAATTGCTCCAATGAACAAACTTATTTTAAAAATGGGACTACCAATGATTGTTTCTATGGTTTTACAAGCACTTTATAACGTCGTTGATAGTATTTTTGTTGCTAATATGGGTGTAGATGGAGCTATTGCGAATCAGGCTTTAACTTATGCTTTTCCAATTCAGATAATGATTATTGCAATTGGTGTTGGAACTGGTGTTGGCTTAAATGCAATACTTTCTAAAAGCTTAGGAGAAGATGATAAGAAAAAGGTAAACAAGATAGCAGGCAATGGAATATTTTTAAGTATATGTATATATATTATATTCTTATTATTTGGCCTTTTTGGCTCTAGATGGTTTATTTCTTTGTTCACTAATGATGAGCAAATTATAGATATGGGCACTACATATTTAAAAATATGTACTTGCTTATCACTAGGTTCTATTGGTTATACTGTATATGAAAGATTTTTACAAGCAACAGGGAAAACGATGCTATCTACTATTTCACAAATATCAGGAGCAGTTACAAATATAGTACTAGATTACATATTTATTTATCCTTTAAATATGGGTGTTGCAGGAGCAGCATGGGCTACTATAATTGGACAGTTTGTATCACTTTTTACTGCAATGTATTTTCACTACAAAAAGAATGATGAAATTGATGGCAATATAAATTATATAAGGCCAGATGTAAGTTTAATTAAAGGAATTTATAGTATTGGAATTTCAGCAGCACTAATGCAAGCACTACTTGCTGTTATGATGGCTGGAATGAATGCAATATTAGGGTTAGCACAAGTAAATCAAACGGTGTTAATTGGTTCATTTGGTATTTATTATAAGATACAACAAATAGCATTATTTTCTGCATTTGGTCTATCAAATACAATTATTTCAATATTGTCATTTAATTATGGTATGAAAGATAAAAAAAGAATAGATGACTGTATTAAATATGGAATAATTGATACCATTATAGTTACTTTAATAATAAGTATATTATTTGAGCTTTTTGCTTATCCACTTGCTAATTTATTTGGTCTTGCAGGAGGTAGTACTAAGGAGATAATTAGAGTTTGCACTATAGCATTAAGAATTTCTAGTATTGGATTTGTATTTATGGGAATTTCAGTAGCTATTCAAGGTGTTTTGCAATCTATAAGATATGCTTTAAGACCTCTTATTATTTCTTTATTAAGATTAGTTGTTTTTGTATTTCCAGTAGCATATTTGTTTACAAAATCAGAAAATGTTACTGAAATAGTTTGGTGGACATTTCCGATTGCAGAAGTATTAACTGCTGTTATTTCATTATTTATTTTAAAAAATTCATATAACAGAAAGATTAAAATTATTAAAAGTGATAAAATTAAAAATAATTTAATTATATCTATATCGAGAGAACATGGCACAAATGGAAAAGAAATTGGAAGACTTGTTGCAAACCAATTAAAGATTCCTTTCTATGATAAAGAAGAAATAAAAGAGTTTGCCATTAAAAATAATATAGTAAACAGTAATTTTTCTGATGAGGAAATATATGATAATTTTCTATCACTTGATGCAAGCAAAGATGCGATAATTAACCAGTCAAACGTAATAATAAAAATTGCAAATAATAGCGATGCTGTAATTATAGGTAGAGCAGCTGATTACATATTAAAAGACAATAAAAATTTAGTAAAAGTATTTATTTATGCACCAATGGATTATAAGGTTAAAAATGTAATGAAAAACTATGGTGATGATGAAAAACAAGCTAAAATACATATATTAAACTCAGATGAATCTAGATCAAACTATTATAGTGCTATAGCTAATAAAGTTTGGGGAGATAAGAATAATTATGATTTATGCATAGATGCTAAAATTGGAAATGAAAATGTAGTTAAAATTATCTGTGATTATGTTAAAACAAAATTATAGTGATGTTGTTATGGTAATTTGTTTAAAGTAAATGTAAAAAAATATGACAAATTTTCTTTTAGAATAAAAATAAAACTTTACTTTTTTTTAGTGCGTGCTATAATATGCTTATAAATGCGTTTGAGATAGGACGAGACTGTAATATTTCTTTTAAAGAGAGTTAGTGAATGGTGTAAACTAATAAAGAATATTAAAAGCTACTACCTATTTAGCAGAACTCGAAAGATGTTTCCGGGGGTGTCCTCGTTAAAAACAAATTAAGTTAAACCAAGGATGGTACCGTGTAATTCACTCCTACAAATAATTTGTAGGAGTTTTTTTATTAGGAGGGATAATATGATAAATGTTAAAGAAGACGAAAAATTAAACGTGTTAAACCATAGCTGTGCTCACTTACTTGCACAAGCAGTAAAACATCTTTATCCAAATGCAAAATTTTGGGTAGGACCTGTTATTGAGGATGGATTTTATTATGACATTGATTTAGGAAATGATGTAATAAAAGAAGAGGATCTTGATAAAATCGAAAAAGAAATGAAGAAATGTGCTAAAGATGGAAAGAAAATAATAAGAGAAGAAATTTCTAAAGAAGAAGCACTTGAGAAATTTAAAGATGATCCATATAAAATTGATTTAATTGAACGAATGGATGAAGACTCTACAGTTATTTCTTGTTATACACAAGGTGATTTTACTGATTTATGTCGTGGACCACATGTTGCTACTACAAAAGAACTTAAGTATTTTAAACTTCTTAAAGTTAGTGGAGCATACTGGAAAGGTGATTCTAACAATAAAATGCTTCAAAGAATTTATGGTATTTGCTTTGATACAGAAGAAAAATTAAATGAATACTTGAACTTCTTAGAGGAAGCTAAAAGACGTGATCATAAAAAACTTGGACGTGAACTTGATTTATTCATGATTAGTGAATATGGACCAGGATTCCCATTCTTTTTACCACATGGAATGATACTTAGAAATGAACTTGAAAATTTCTGGTATAAAGAACATACAAAAGAAGGATATCAGTTTGTTAAGACACCTATAATGTTAAATAAAGAGTTATGGGAACTTTCAGGACACTGGTATAATTATAGAGAAAATATGTATACTAGTGAAATAGATGAAAAAACATTTGCTATTAAGCCAATGAACTGTCCAGGTGGAATGTTAGTATATAAGAATTCTTTACATTCTTATAAAGACTTACCACTTAGAATAGGAGAACTTGGACAAGTACATAGACATGAAGCAAGTGGGGCATTAAATGGTTTATTTAGAGTTAGAACATTTACTCAAGATGATGCTCATATATTTATGACTGAAGATCAAATTGAAGATGAAGTTATACGTTTAATTAACTTTATTGATAGAATGTATAAAATATTTGGATTAACTTATGATATTGAATTATCAACACGTCCAGAAGAAAAATATATAGGTTCTATTGAAATATGGAATAAATCAGAAAAAGCACTAGAAGAAGCGTGCCATAGAGCAGGACATGAATGTAAGATAAATCCAGGAGATGGAGCATTCTATGGACCAAAACTTGACTTCCATATTAAAGATTCTCTAGGAAGAGTATGGCAATGTGGAACTATTCAGTTAGATATGAATTTACCAGAGCGATTTGATTTAACTTATATAGATAAAGATGGAAATAAAAAACGTCCAGTTATGCTTCATAGAGTTATATATGGTTCAATTGAAAGATTCATTGGTATTCTTATTGAACACTATGCAGGAGCATTCCCAGTATGGATTGCACCAGTTCAAGTTAATATAATTCCAGTAAGTGGTGAACATCATGGAGAATATGCTAAAGAAGTGTTAAGCGTTTTAACTGATAATGATATAAGAGCAGAACTTGATGATAGAAATGAAAAACTTGGTTACAGAATGAGAGAAAGCCAAACTAGAAAAATACCATATACTTTAATAATTGGAGATAAAGAAAAAGAAAACAAAACAGTTAGCTATAGATTATATGGTAGTGAAGAAACTACAACAGTTAGCCTTGAAGAATTTGAAGAGTTAATAAAAAATGACATTAAAACTAAAAAAATGCTAAACAAATAGGGGGATTTATGAGTAAAAAGAAAGATAAGCATAACAACAATACTAAAAGAAATATAATCATAATATTATCAGTAGTAGTGGGACTTATTCTTGTATTTCTATTTGGAAAGTGGCTTTTATTTGATAGAATTACAAAGTCTGAGTCTTTGGACTTAAAAAGTGATGAAGCTTTAACTGTAATACTTAAAACAAAGTCATATTCATATTTTGATAGATTAGATTCTTATAAAGCAAAGAATTTAACTAATCAAGAAAAATTATGGTTTGTAGTAGAAACTGATTCTCAATATAATCATGGACTTAACTTTTATCAAGAAAATAGTAAGGTTAAGGGAGAAGATGTTAAAAAAGTATTTAAAATGTATTTTGATTCTGATTTAAAGAATGAAGATATTTTGTGTACAGAAGATGGAAAAGCAGTCTTTGAATATGATAAAGAACTTGATTTATATACTTATTCTAAATCTAATAGTCATAATCATGATATAGCATCAAATATATATGATAAGTATTTTTATCCGGTAGAAGTTTCTAAAAAGACTAATGCTCATGGTGATTTATTTTATGTAGTGAAAGCTAAGAGAATGTTTGGAGATAGTGATACATGTGAAGATGTGTGTGGACTTACTAAACATTTCTATGGTACTTATAAGGATTCACTTAACAAAAAGAATGCCATTTTAGATAGTAAAGACTTTGAAAATTGGGATAGTTATTTTACTAGTGCTGATAAAGTAGAAGAGCTTTATAATTCAAATAAAGATAAGTTCCCAACTTATACATATACTTTTATAAAGAAGAATAATGATTTTTACTTACAAAATGTAAAAGTTAGTAAATAGTTTAAAAACTTACTCAAACAGAAAGAGTAAGTTTTTTTATTTTACTTAAAATAATTTTGTAAAATATTTCTATAATTTAGATGACTTGTATGTTATAATAATTTTATTATGTTAATTATTAGTTAATCGAAATTTATCTTGTGGGGGATATTTGTATGAGTGAGAAAATAAATGCTTTAAAATTTGAAAAGATAAAAGGCATTATTCATCCAGCTTTAATTAAGTCCATGGCAGCAAAGACTACTGGAGAATTAGTAGTGGATGGTGAAGCACCTTCTTTTGGAAATTATCTTATTGTAGCTAATCATGTATGTATTGAAGATATTCCAACTTTAGGGCAAGCGCTTAAAGATAGACATTTCTATTTGCTAGTTAGCGATGAAGATAGATACACTATTGATGGACTTGGTTTGGAACTTAATGGAGTAGAATGGGTAAAAAGAGTTGATAAAGATAGTAGAAAAAAAGCTTATGCCAATATTGTGGAAGCACTTAAACGTGGAAAAGATTTTGCGATGTATCCTGAATCAACTTGGAATTTGTCACCTAATCAGTTGTTACTTCCTATGAATTATGGATGTATAAGAATGGCTCTTGATGCCGGTGTTAAAATACTTCCTGTAGTAACTTTTTTTGAAGGCAATAAAAGATATACCAAAATAGGAGAGCCTTTTGAACCAACTGCTGATTTAGCCTCTTCAATAAATGATTTAAGAGATACTATGGGAACAATGCTTTTATCACAAATTGAAAAAAGCTACAAAGAACAAAGCATTGATTTTGCTATATCGGATAGCAACTATTATCCATATGAAAAAAGAGTAGAAATAGAACCTGGTTATTGGGATAAATATATTTATGATAAATATGCTTCTTATAAAAGAGCAAAAAAAGATATGGCAGGGGTTAGAAATTTTGAATCACAATTTATTTTTACACCAAAAACAGACGATCATCAATTCTTTCAAACTTTTAATTCGGTTGTGAAGGATGATAATGAAATTGGGGAAAGAGTTTCTAGAATTTCTTCAGAAAAGAGTGGTTATAGGGGAGCAACTTTTGGTGAAGAAAACAAAAAGAGTAGTTTTGGTTATGGATACAATGAACATGTATTAAAAAAAGTAAAAAAATAAAGAGGTATAATATGAATTTGATATTGCCAGTGTATTCTGTATTCATCTTGATATTACTTCAAATAGTTTTTTATAGTAAAAAAAGAGTTAATAGTCTAGAACCTAAAATTTATAGTTTTTTAATGATGATTAGTTCATTTAACATAGTATTAAATATTATAGGTATCTACATGGGTTATAATAATGGTAATTTGCACATTCTTGAACTTTTAAATCATCTTGATTTACCACTATATATGTGGTGGTCATCTTTTCTTTTCCTTTATTTAATTGCAGTATACGTTGAGGAAGAAAAGTATGAGTTTTTCAAAAAGATAGTTTTGATACTTAATGTTGTTTTTACTATATTAACAATATTTTTACCGTTTGAGGTAATAATAACTAGTAAAACTGGGTATGCTGTTGGTCCATGTATTAACTTTGTATATTCAGTATCGGCAATATATATTGTGTGTTGCGTAATAATGGCAATTTTTATTTCTATTAAGAAAAACTTTAAAAAAGCTATACCTGTTTTTGCACTTTTGTTACTTGGAATTTTTTCAGTTATTATTCAAAAAAATATACCTTCTTTAATTATCATACCTGCCGTTATGGTGTTTTGTGAGTTAATAATGTATTTTACTATAGAAAACCCAGATGTTAAAATGCTTAAAGAAGTTACATTTGCTAAGAATCAAGCAGAAAAGGCAAATCGTGCTAAGAGTGATTTCTTATCAAGTATGTCACATGAAATAAGAACACCGCTTAATGCAATTGTGGGACTATCAGAAGATAACTTGACTTATGCTGATAAACTTCCAAAAGAGGTTGTAGAAAATTCAAATGATATAGTAAGTGCTTCAAGAACACTTCTTGAAATAGTGGGTAATATCTTAGATATAAATAAAATAGAAGAAGATAAAATGGAAATAGTAAATAGTCCATATAATTTTAAAGAAGAAATAACAAGCCTTTGCAAGATAACACAAACAAGAATTGGAGAGAAGAATGTTAAGTTTAATTTATCTATTGCAGAAGATATACCACTTGAGTTAGTTGGAGATAAAGTAAAAGTTAAAGGAATAATAAATAACTTATTAACAAACGCGATAAAATATACAGATGAAGGAAATATAGATTTAAATATTAAATGTATAAATGATCTTGATAAGAATATTTCTAATATTATGATTACATGTCAAGATACAGGTAAAGGAATAAAAGAAGAGCAGATAGAAAGATTATTTACTAAGTTTGATAGACTAGATGTAGAAAGAAATACGACAACAGAAGGAACAGGACTAGGTCTTGCAATAACAAAGTCATTAGTAGATATGATGGGTGGAACAATAAATGTTCAATCACAATATGGAAAAGGATCAGTATTTATAGTACAGATACCACAGACAATTAGTAAACTTGCAACAACTGTAGAAAATAAAGATGTTCAAACAGAAGAAGAAAAAATTCCTAAAATGACAAATAAAAAGATTTTGATAGTAGATGATAACAAATTAAATATAAAAGTAGCAAAAAGAGCATTAGATGATTTTAAATTTACTATTGATGAATGTTATGATGGGAAGGAATGTTTAGACAAAATTGCAAATGGTAATAGATATGATTTAATATTCATGGATATAATGATGCCTAATATGAATGGAGAGGCAACGTTAAAAGAACTTTTAAAAGATCCTAATTTCAATACACCAGTGATAGCACTTACCGCTGATGCAGTGAGTGGAGCAAGAGAAAAATATATAAAAGAGGGATTTAAAGATTATATAGCAAAACCATTTTCAAAAGGGCAGATAGAAGAAAAATTAAAAGACATATTTAAAGATACAAATATAAAGATTAAAAAAGTAAATAAAAGTAATAAAAATAAAAAATACGATGAGAGTTATTTACTGTGCAATGGTATTGATTACAATAAGGGAGTAGAACTTTTAGGAGATTTAGATACATATAAAGAAATGTTAAAAGAATGGTTAAAAGAATGTGATAATAAATTTGAAGAGATGAAGTTATGTAAGATAAAACATGATATGAATAATTATTCTATAATGGTACATGCACTTAAAAGTGATTCTAAATATTTTGGATTTACAGAACTTGCTGAGATGTCATATCAACATGAATTAAAGAGTAAAGAAAATGATTATGATTTTGTATCTAATAATTTTTCTAAACTAGAAAGTGAGTTTGGCAGAGTTATGATAATAGTAGAAAATTACTTAAGTTAATTTAATAGGCTGATGCCTATTTTTTTCATGTTTGACTAATTTTAAAATAAATGATATATTTTTCAAGTACGCTATAGAAGGTTAATATATGAAGAGAAGTAGAAGTAAAGATAAAAAGAAAAGAATAATAAATGTTGGGGTTGATATTGGTAGCACTACTGTTAAAGTGTTAGCAATGGATGATAGTAAAAAAGTTGTCTTCTCATCTTATGAAAGACATTTTTCAGATACAAAGAAAACACTATATAATTTACTTACAAAAGTATTAAGACAATTCCCTAATGACTTTTTTAGGATAGCTTTTACTGGTAGTGGTAGCCTTTCTTTATCTAAATTTTTAAATATTACATTTGTACAAGAAGTTATTGCTTGCCGTGAAGCTGTACTTAATTATCCTAAAAAAGTTGATGTTGCTATAGAACTTGGTGGAGAAGATGCTAAAATTATTTATTTTACCGGTGGAATAGAACAAAGAATGAATGGTAGTTGTGCAGGCGGAACAGGTTCTTTTTTAGATCAAATGGCAATACTTTTGAATACAGACACAGAAGGCCTTAATGAACTTGCACGTAAAGGAAGCGTTATTTATCCAATTGCATCACGTTGTGGAGTTTTTGCTAAGACAGATGTTCAGCCACTTATAAATGATGGTGCAAGGAAAGAAGATATTGCGCTTTCTATTATGCAAGCAGTAGTTAATCAAACTATAAGTGGCCTTGCATGTGGTAAACCAATAAAAGGAAATGTTATCTTTTTAGGAGGCCCACTTAATTATCTTGACACACTTAAAGAAAGATTTAAAATAACACTTAACTTAAGTGATGATGCTGCAATAAGCCCTAAAGATGCACATTTATTTGTAGCAGGAGGAGCACTTTTTAGCAATATGAACGCTAAACCAATTACCGCCAAAATGCTTGCTAAAAAAGTAGAAATGATAGAAAGATTCAAAGAAGAATCAACACTTGCGCTTGATCCTCTTTTTGAGACGGAAGAAGATTATAAAGAATTTTTAGATAGACATAGCAGAGAAAAAGTGGAGACTAAGCCTATTAAAGACTATGAAGGAGATATCTTTATTGGAATAGATGCAGGTAGTACAACTTTGAAACTAGTTTGCATAGACAAAAGTAAAAACATTATTTACTCTAAATATGCTTCTAATGAAGGAAATCCTGTACTTAATATAAAGAAAATATTAGAAGAATTCTATAAAGAAAAAAATCCTAAGGCAAAGATTAGATTTGCTTCCTCTACAGGATATGGTGAACTTCTTATTAAGAAAGCATTTAATCTTGATTCTAGTGAAATAGAGACAGTTGCACATTATACTGCGGCTCATGAATTTTTAAATGATGTAGATAGCATTATCGATATTGGTGGTCAAGATATGAAATACATTAAAATTAAGGATGGTCAAATAGATACGATTATGCTTAATGAGGCTTGTTCATCTGGATGTGGTTCTTTTATAGAAACTTTAACTAAATCACTTAGTATGCCTATTGATTCTTTTGTGGAACTTGCTGTACATAGTAAAATGCCTGTTGATCTTGGTACTAGATGTACAGTATTTATGAATTCTAAAATAAAACAAATGCAAAAAGAAGGTAGAACTCTTGGAGATATTTTTGCAGGACTTTCATATTCGATTGTTAAAAATGCTTTACTTAAAGTTATGAAAATGAGAAATACTGATGATTTGGGAGACAACATAGTAGTGCAAGGCGGAACTTTTCTAAATGATGCAGTTTTAAGAGCTTTTGAAAAAATAACTAATAAAAATGTAATAAGACCTAATATAGCAGGAATTATGGGAGCTTATGGAATGGCTCTTATTTCACTTAATTCTTATAATGAAAAAGAAGATAAAACATATGAAAGCACAATTTCAAAACCAGAAGAACTTGCTAACTTTAAAATGAATACTAGTACAGTAAGATGTAAAGGTTGTACTAATAATTGCAGTCTTACTATAAATAATTTTAATGGTAAAAAATATATATCTGGAAATAGATGCGAAAAAGGAGCAGGTAATACTTCTGTTAAAAATGAACTTCCTAATATGTTTGAATATAAATACAACAGATTATTTAATTACTATGTTCCACTCGAAGAAGAAAAAGCTGAAAGAGGAGTTATTGGGATACCAAGAGTACTTAATATGTATGAAGACTATCCTTTTTGGTTTACTTTATTTACAAACCTTGGATTTAAAGTAGTTCTTTCAAGTGATTCAACTCATAAACTTTATGAAAAAGGAATAGATAGTATTCCATCAGAATCTGCCTGCTATCCTGCTAAAATAGCACATGGACATATAATTGACTTAATTGAAAAAGGCGTTAAAACAATATTCTATCCTTGTATGATTTATGGAGATAAAGAATTTTCTTCTAGTGACAATGCATATAATTGTCCAATGGTAACATCTTATCCAGAGGCAATAAGACTTAATGTAGAAGAACTAGAAAAAGAAAACATTACATACATAAATCCTTTCTTGCCTTTTAATAAAGATGGACTTGTACAAAGATTTTTAGAAATAAAAGAATTTAAAAAATATAAATTTACTAAAAAAGAATTAAAAAATAGTCTTGATAAAGCTTTTGAGGAAGAGAAGAATTTTAGAGAAGATATTAAGAAAAAAGCTGGAGAATATGTAGAATACATTGATAAGAATGGAATAAATGCCATTGTACTTGCTGGAAGACCGTATCATTTGGATAAAGAAATTAACCATGGAATAGATAAACTTATTACATCTTTGAATTTAGCTGTATTAACTGAAGATAGTATTTGCTATGAAAGCGATGATTTTAAAAGATTAAGAGTAGTGGATCAGTGGAAGTATCATTCTCGTATATATAGAGCAGCAGATGCGATATGTAAACATGATAATATGGAACTTGTTAACCTTAACTCTTTTGGATGTGGGCTTGATGCCATAATAACTGATCAAACAGAAGAGATACTTAAGGCTAATGGTAGAATTTATACAACTGTTAAAATAGATGAAATCAATAACTTAGGAGCAATAAAAATTAGAATAAGATCTTTAATAGCAGCGATGAAAAAGAGAAGAAAAGAAAAAGAATATGCAAAATATGAGTATCAAAAGAAGTTATTTACAAAAGATATGAAAAAAACACATACTATTTTATGTCCAGATATTTCACCGTTTCATACACAGCTTTTAATCGATGCAATAGCAAGTGAAGGATATAACATAGTGTATTTGAGTGAAACTACAGATAATTCTGTAGAAACAGGGCTTAAGTATGTAAATAATGATGCTTGTTATCCATCTATTATTGTTATTGGACAACTTATAGAAGCTTTAAAAAGTGGTAAATATGACTTAGATAACACTAGTGTTATGATTACACAAACTGGGGGAGGCTGTAGAGCTACAAACTATATTGGACTAATAAGAAAGGCTTTAAAAGATGCTAAGTTTGAAAATGTACCAGTGCTCTCCTTGAATTTTAGTGGTCTTGAAAAAGATCAAGGCTTTAAGATATCACTACCAATGGTTAATAAACTTTTACTTGCAGTTATGTATGGTGATTTACTTATGAAACTTTTCTATGAAACAAGGCCATATGAGAAAGTAAAAGGAACTACAAAAGAAATGTATGATTTTTACTTTGATAAGTGCAGAGATAATGTTAGAAATGGTAACATAAGAATATTTAAAAATAATGTAAGAAATATTATTCGCGATTTTGATTCTATTCCGATTATTAAAAGAGATATCCCTAAGGTAGGAATAGTAGGGGAAATACTTATTAAGTATCATCATTATGGTAATAATCATTTAGCAGATACTTTAGAAAAAGAAAATATGGAAGTAGTGGTGCCAGAACTTATGGGATTTGTTAAATACTGTGCACTTGATCCTGTTATTAAAAGTGATATTCTTAAAACTAGTAAAGCGGACAAGGTTATTTATAACGCAGTTCTAGACATTATTAGTTGGTATGAAAAGACGACTAGAAGAATGCTTTCTTCGACTAGATATAGAAATTTATGTAATATTAAAGAACTTGAAGAGAATGTTAAGGATATAATTTCTGTTGGAAATCAGACTGGTGAAGGATGGTTCTTAACTTCTGAAATAGTAGAACTTATTAAAGAAGGAGTTACTAACATAGTATGTGTTCAGCCTTTCGCATGTCTTCCTAATCATATTGTAGGGAAAGCTGTAATAAAAAGAATAAAAGAAATATATCCAGATAGTAATATTATTGCTATTGATTATGATCCAGGATCTTCGGTTACTAATCAAGTTAACAGAATTAGTTTGATGGTAAGCATAGCAAAAAGTAATGTAAAATAGTTTTCAATTAAGCAATAATTTGATATAATCTTTTTAAGATGTAAGGTGATATTTATGGATACCTATGAGTTTGATGAAGTAAAAGATATAATAGAAAATAGAAGATTAACAACGGAAATATTGAACTCTATACTTGAAAGTACAACTAGGAAAATAGACCTTTTTGATGATGTTGAAAGTAGAAAAATTTTAACTTTTTTGAAAGAAAGCAATGATGTGCCTGTTAAGGTTAAGGTGTACATTGATGATTTCCTAAAGAAGTATAAGAATTCGTTTAATGAAGAAGAAGAAAAAGAAAATAAATTTTATCCTTATATGTATGTTATTTTGGGACTTTTAATGATTATTATAGGTATTGTGTCATTTTTTATTGGAAAGTAGGGAAGATGTATGAGTAGTACTAAGAAATTATCTAATGATGAAAATATTAAGAATTTGAAGATAAGAAAGAATTTAAGAATTCTTATGATAATCTTTGCATCTCTTACTATTGTACTTGCTATTTTAAATTTATTTTATAATGTTAATTTAGCTTATGCACTTTTAACTTGTATATCTTTCTACATAGTTAAATGGAGAAGAGATGTTACTCCGATAAATAGAAAAGATGAACTTAAAGATGTTAGAAGTACAATGGAGAAAATAAAAAAAAGAAAATAGGACTCTTGCGAAGAGTTCTTTTATATTACTTTAAAATAATAATACAAAAGTTTTAATGGTTAAAGATCTGTATTTCCTGTTTTTTGTTTACTAAATTTATCAAAAATGTTATAATCTAGGCATTTAAGGGAAGTGGTTGTGTGAATGAAGAGAACACTAAGAAAATAAGAAAAATATGTACTAAATATAATGTTCCTATTACAAATTCCATGTACAAGAAAGATCATAATGAAGTTGAAAGAATAATACTTTTATGCCAAAGGCACAATATAAAAGTGTCAGATTTATTATTCAATAGAGAAAACGTAGATATTGAGTCTATTGTTAATGTTTGCCAAAAGTATCAAATCGAATTAAATAGCAATATGTTTAGAAGAGATGCTGTTGAAATAGAAAATATAATTAGATTTTGTCAGATGGAAAAAATACAAATATATGGTAATCTCTTTTTAAGAACTTATGATGAGATTCAAAAACTTGTAAAAATTTGCAAAGAAAATAATATTCCTATAACCGGCTCAACTTTCCTTCGTACACCATTTGAATTAAATGAACTAATTACTACTTGCCAAGCTTGTGACATTACTCCTTCAGGCTTTGTATTTTTAAGGACTAGTACAGAAATAGAAGAAATAGTCAAAGTATGCGAATCTTTTGATATTACACCATCAAATTTTATGTTTAAAAGAACAAGTGAAGAAGTAAGAAAAATAATAGAATTATGCCAAAAATATGATATTAAAATAACTGGTTCCGTGTTTAAAAGAACAACTTTTGAACTTGAACAAATTATAAAAGTTTGCCTTGATAACGATATAAAACCTTTTGGATCTATTTTTAATAAATCTTCTTTAGAAATAGAAAAGATAATTAACATATGTAAAAGAAAAAATGTTAAAGTTGCTAATACAATGTTTAATATGCCAGCTGAAGAGGTAGAGAAAATAATAGACTTGTGTCAGAAAAATGGAATAAAGATAAAAGGCACAGTATTTTTGAAACCTAGTTATGAACTTGAAAGGACAATTACATATATTAAAAATAATTACGGTGATGAATTTTTGAAACCGCTTATTATAGTTAAATCACCACTTTATTTGCAAGAGGTATTTCCTTATTTAGCAAAGTATGGAACTTTAAACATTGTCCCTGATAGTTCTAGCATTTTGTCTTTAAGCTTAGAAGAAATAAAGGAACGCCATGAGATATTAAAACTAATTGGAAGTGACTTAGTCACTGACGATAAGTTTAATTCTATTTTCAGTATGAGTAGAAAAGCATATACTAAAAAGTTTGGCAAACAACTAGAACTTTTAAGGAAAGAAAGCAGCAAGAGTTTAAAAAAATCTTAGAAAGTGATATAATTATTTTACTAAATGAGGTGCACAATGAACTTTAATATAGAAAAAATAATGGAGATATATGGTGATTCTACAGCAGATCTTATAAGTGAAAATGTAGATGATATTGTTGATAACCTAATGTATTTGAAAAAGTTAGAATTTGATGATATTGAGGATATATTTGAGCGATATGTATTTATTTTTGTAGAAGAACCAAAGACATTCAGAAAGAAAGTTAACAAACTTATAAATAGACTTGGGGAAGATTATGTTTCAGTACTTGAAGAAAATATGAACATTTGGGAAGAGATGTTATGACTAGAGATGGCGAATTAAGAGTTATTTTAGAAAAATATAATATTAGCTATGAAAAGTCTGTTAATGATAATGAAAAAATTTTGGCTAGAGCTAGTTTAAACGACGTAGAAAACCTTTTATCTTTCTTTAAAGTTATAGGTGTTTCTCCTAAAAGTATTGAAAAATGCCCAAGTGTTCTTTGCTATAATGTTCTAGATGTTAAAAAGAATTATAATTTTTTATATTCTAATGGCTTTCCTTTAAGAAGCCTTAATAGCAGTTTACATATGTTAAGCACTAAACCGGATAAACTTAAAGAAACTTATGAATATCTTGCTTCTAAATATGGAAGACAATATATATTTAAATATGCTTCAATTTTAAACGTTAATGTTGATACCATTAAAAAATATGAGAATGGTATTAAATCTGCTATACCAATTGATGCTTTTATGTCACTAATATTAAGAAAAGTACCTTTAGAGGATGCTAAAAGGATAATAGATATATGTAAAAAGTATAATGTAGAAATAACGGGATCGGTTCTTAAAAGACCGCCCAAAGAAATAGAAGCAATAATACAAGTTTGCAAAAAACATGATATTACTATTACAAGTAATGTATTTCAAAGAGATACTAAAGAGGTAGATCAAATTATTGAGATTTGTAAAAAATATAACGTCGAACTAACAGGTAATATGTTTAGAAAAAGTCCTACTGAAGTAGAGAGAATTATTAACGTTTGCATAGCAAATAATGTGGAAATAACAGGTGTTTTATTTCAAAGAACTAGTGATGAAATACAAAAAATAATAAACATATGTAATAGTTATGACATAAAACCAACAGGTACAGTATTTCAAAATCCTAGTGAGGAAGTAGAAAAAATTATCAAGTTATGCCAAGATAACGGTGTTGAAATTTCTAATTCAGTTTTTAAAAAATCAAGTGATGAGGTAGAATCAATTATTGAGCTCTGCAAAAATCTTAATATAAAGCCTAGTGGTACGATATTCGTAAAAGATTATAGTGAAATAGAAAAAATTGCTAAAGTGTGTAAAAAATACAATATAAAAATAGTAGGAAATATATTCCATAGAACAGCAGAAGAGATAGAAGAGATAGTTAATATATTTAAAGAGAATAATTTGAAAGTAATTTCTTCAGCATTTTATAAATCTCCTGCGGATGTAAAAAAAATAATCTTAACGTGTAGAAAATGTGGCATTGTTCCAACGGGTACTATTTTTTTGAAATCATCTTCTGAAATAGAAAAAATATTTAATCTATGTGAAGAATATAATGCTAAATTATCAGCCTCTATGTTTTATAGCAATAAAGATGATATAGAAAAAGTTATTAAAATATGTCAAAAATATAATATTGATATAATGGGGAATATGTTTAAAACAACTCCAGAAGAAGTAGAGAGAATAATAAATATATGTCTAGAAAATAATATGCAAATATCATCATCACTTTTTGCTAAAAAATCTTTGGATATTGAAAATAGCATTGATTTTGTGAAAGAAAATTATGGTACTTGTTACATTAAACCTCTTGTAGTTATACATTCAAAGGAACATATTAGCGAAGTGTTTTCTTACCTTGATGAACTTGGAGTTTTACCAACTGCTGCAACTAGTTTTGGTATTTTAACACTTAGTCTCGATGAAATAAAGCTCAGAAAGCAAGTTCTAGATAATCTTGGGGAAAGTATTACTAATCCTTCAAAGGATATGTTCCACTCAATATTTGGTCTTTGCAATAAGAGATTTCAAGATAAATATGTTAATGTTAAAATTAAGAAAAAGGAGCAAGATATATGATAGGAGAATTTGATTTAAGAGATTTATTGAATTCATATGGAATAGACTACAAAAAAGTATTAAAAAATAATGTTAACGTTATTAGTAATGGAGAGTATGAAGAGATTAAAAGTGTTTTATCTTTTCTTGTAAAAAAAGTCGGAATTTCTCCAAAAAGTATAGAGAAATGTCCTAGTATTTTATATCTTAATACAGACAATATTTCACAAAACTACAATTTTTTACTTGAACATAATTTTGATAAAAGAAGAATTGAAAGATGCCTTCATGTTTTAAGTGCTAAACCTTCCGATCTCGAGGAAACTTATGATTATGTAACAGATAAATATGGTAGAAGATATATAGTAGATAACCTTTCTATACTTGCTAAAAGTAAAAGAAAAATACAAGCATATGAAGATAAATTTGGAGAAGTTTTACAGCCTTCAGTTTTGTTTTCTGCAATTGTTAGTAGAAGAAATTCAAGTGAAATTGAAGAAATTGTAGACTTATGTCTTAGAAATGATGTTGAAGTAACAGGTATAATTTTTACTAGGAATCCAAAAGAAATAGCAGATATTATTTCAATTTGTAAAGAGAAACACGTAAAAGTTACATCTGGTATGTTTGTCGGAAATACTGAAGAACTTCCAAAAATAATAGATATTTGTAAAGAAGAAGGTATTGAAGTTACCAATTCTATGCTAGAAAGAAAAAGCAGTGATGTTTTAGCCATCATCAATTTGTGTGATAACTATGGTATAAAAGTAAGCGATGGTATGTTTAAAAGAGATCTACAGGAAATTACAGATATTGTTAATTTTTGTGCTGAAAACAATATAGAAGTTATGTCTTCGATGTTTTATAGAACACCCAAAGAGGTTAGTGATATAGTTGATTTTTGCAAGAAGAGAAATCTTGAAGTTGCTGTTCCTTACTTTTACAATAATGCTTTAGAACTAGATAGAATTTTTGATTATTGTAGTGAAAATAAAATTAGACCATCTAGGATGATGTTTGATAAGACTGTTGAAGAGATAGATGATATCGTTCAGTTATGCAAGAAAAATAATATAGAAATATCAGATACTGTTTTTAGAAGAACAAAAAAAGATATAGAGAGCATTTTAGAAATTTGTAAAAAAGAAAACATTCCATTAACAAACTCAATGTTTTCAAAATCTCCTAAAGCTGTTAAAGAAATAATAGACACTTGTAGAAACTGTAATATTGACGTATTCCCTTTAGCATTCAATAGAAATAAAGAAGATATTATTAGAATTGTACAGTTGTGCCGTGAAAGAAATATTAAAATTACTAGTTCGATGTTTCTTCAAACCTTTGATGAATTTGAAAAAATAATAGATATTTGTAGTAAATATAATGTTCCTCTTACTGGTACAATATTTTCTAAAAAAGCTAGTGAAGTTGAAAAAATAATAAAGGTTTGTAATGCTGAAAATATAGAAATTACCGCTTCCCATTTTTACAGTACAGCAGAGGATATAAGAAGAATAATAAATATAGCAAGAGAGAAAGGAATAGAAGTTACTGCTAATTTATTTTCAAGATCTCCCGATAATATTGAAAATGTTGTAGAGGCATGTAAGAAAAATAAAATAGAGCCAGTTAGTACAGCATTTCTTAGAACAAGCGATGAAATAGACGGAATAGTAGCAATTTGTAAAAAGTATGGTGTTAGAATTTCCAACACAATGTTTTATAGGACACCAGAAGAACTTGAAGATATAGTTAAAGTATGTGTAGAAAATAATATTGAAGTAACTGGCTCACTTTTTAGAAAAAAAGTTAAAGACATAAAAGATACTCTTGATGTTTGTAGAAGACACAATGTAGAGGTCATGTCCTCAATGTTTAGAAAAAGTCCTGAAGAAGTAGAAAAAATAATTTCTCTTTGCGAAGAAAAACAAGTTGAAATGACTGGTACAATATTTATGAAGAGTGTTGATGAACTTAAGCAGTCAATTGATTATGTTGATGAAAAATATGGTAAAAGATACTTAAAGTCTCTCATTGTGGTACATTCAAGGGAATATTTGTCTAAAGTACTTCCATATTTAGAAAGACTTGAAGTTTTGCCATATGTACTTAATACTGGCAGTATCTTGAACTTAAAACAAGAAGAAATAGAAGAAAGAAGACTTGTTTTAGAAGAATGTGGAATGCCTATGATTAAGAATAATAAATTTAGTTCTGTCTTTGGACTTAGTGATAAAGCATATCATGAGAAATATAAAGATGAAATTGCTAAAGTTAAAACTAGTATGGCTGCAAAAGAAAGTAAAGCTCTTGAATAGGGAGCTTTTTTAATTGACAATTTCTTGTAAAAAAATGTCTATTATAGTATAATTTTTTTAGTGTTTAATTGTAGGTAGGTGTAGTTATGTACTTAAAAGAAATATCTACTTCTGGATTTAAATCTTTCGCAGATAAGATAACAATAAGTCTAGATGGAAAGATAACAGCAATAGTTGGCCCTAACGGAAGTGGTAAAAGCAACATAGTTGATGCGGTACGTTGGGTTTTAGGAGAACAGTCTGTTAAATCACTTCGTGGAACGGATAATATGACAGATGTAATTTTTTCTGGTAGTAAATCAAGAAGTCCTTTGAATGTGGCAAGTGTTTCACTTACCTTTGATAACTCTGATAATTTTCTTCCTTTACCGTATAGCGAAGTAACAATAAAAAGAAGAGTGTACAAATCTGGTGAAGGAGAATACTTTATAAACGGTGAAAAATGTAGACTTAAAGACATCACAGATTTACTTATGGATAGTGCTTCAAAAGAATCTTTTAATATAATATCACAAGGAGAAATACAAAGAATTTTATCAAATTCTCCATATGAAAGAAGAGCAATATTTGAAAGTGCTGCAGGAGTACTTAAATATAAGAAAAGAAAAGAAGAAGCATTAAAAAAACTTGATAGAACGCAAAGTAATATTGAAAGAGTAAATGATATCATAAATGAAATAGAAACTAGAATAGAACCCTTAAAAGAACAAAGCAGGAAAGCTAGTGAATATTTAGATGCTAAAGAAAAACTTGAGTCTATAGAGGTTGCTCTTTTAGCAAGTGAAATAGAAAAAATAAATTATGAACTTTATGTAAATAAGAAAAAAATAGAAGAAATAAATAATGAAATACTATCTCTTAACTTGAAGGCTTCTAGTCAAGATGCATCCCTTTTAGATGATAAAAATACTCTTGCACATTTAGAGGAAAAACTAAGAAATGATAATAAAAAGTTGTTAGAACTTACAACTCGTGAGGAAAAACTTAATAGTCAGAAAGAACTTTTAAAAGAAAGAAGTAAGTATGATGCTTCTGATAGTAAAGTTCATAATAATATTGCAAATCTTAAAGAAGATTTATACCAAACTGAAAATGCTATAAAGCTTATGGAAAAAGATGTAGAAATGCTTAATGATTCACTTGGCAACACTAAAGCAGATGCAACAAGGTATGAACTTGAACTAACAAACTTAAATAATAAGAAAAATAGTAGTATCACAGAGTCTGATAATAAGAAGCGTGAACTTTATGATACATCGCATAAGATAGAATCATTAGTAAGTTATATAGAATCATCTGGCGGAGCACCTTCTTCTGTTAAAGCTGTTCTTGGTAATCCTAGAATAAAAGGGGTACATGGAGTAGTTTCAAATGTTATAGAGTGTGATGATAAATATGTAAAAGCATTGGAAGTTTCCATCGCATCCGTTAAAAACTTTATTATCGTTGATAACGAAGAAGTAGCAAAGGTTGCTATTAGTTATTTGAAAGATAACAATTTAGGAAGAGCTACTTTTTTCCCTTTAAACGTTATTAAACCTAAAGGAGTAGACAATGAATCATTAGAAAAAATTAAAAAACATGATGGATTTATTGGAATCTTTTCCGATCTTGTTACATTTGATAAAACATA
This sequence comes from uncultured Bacilli bacterium, assembly GCA_934100165.1. Taxonomy (GTDB): domain Bacteria; phylum Bacillota_I; class Bacilli_A; order RF39; family UBA660; genus RUG13868. The sequence continues at coordinate 148,008 of CAKOPN010000001.1, read as the reverse complement.
TTACAATATAGTCTCTAATCAACTTGGAAATGTTATTGTAGCGAAGGATATTGATACTGCTAACAGAATTAGCTTTGATATTTATCGAAGATATAAAGTAGTTACACTTGAAGGCGATGTTATAAATGTTGGGGGATCAATGTCAGGTGGAAGCGTATCTACGTCTAAAAGTATTGTTTCACTTAAAAATGAACTTGAAACGTTAAAAAGAAGAAAAATAGAACTGGAAGAAGCATTTAAAGAAGAAGATAAGAACACAATAGAGCTTGATAAACTTATTAAAGATATATCTTCTAAGTTATATGTAGAAAAGTCTGGACTTATTCAATACGAAGAACAGATAAAAGCCAAAGAAAAGTTAATACTTGAACTTAATAATAGAAAAAGTGATATAGAAAAAGAGCTATATTCTCTTGAAAATTTAGTAGATTCTTCTTTCTCTCAAGAAGAAGAAAAAATTATGAAAGAGTATTACGATGTTTCTTTAGAAAAAGAGAATCTTATAAAAGAAATTAACTATTCTGAGAAAGAAAAAGACAAACTTTCTTCTTTGATAGAGGAGAAAGATGCTATTGTTAGAGTTAGTAATACTAGCATATCTAAATTTGAAAAGTCTCTTAAAGAACTTGAAATACTTGATAGTAAGCTTGATATTAAACTTGATAATAATTTAAGGATACTTAACGAGGATTATTCATTAACATATGAAAAAGCAAGAGAAAACTATACTTTAGATACAGATATTGATACTGCTAGAAGTATGGTTAATAAGTATCGTAATATTATTAAAAATATCGGTATGGTAAACATTGAATCAATAGAAGAATATAAAAATGTTAGTGAAAGATATAATTTCCTTAATAGTGAGAAAAATGATTTAATGAATGCTAAAGATACATTATTTGAAATAATTGATGAAATGGATTCTGTTATGAAAAGAGAATTCTTGGATACTTTTGAAAAGGTAAGAGAAGAGTTTAGAAAAGTATTTAAAGAGCTATTTAATGGTGGTTCTGCTGATTTAAAACTTACTGATAAAGAAAATGTTTTAGAAACGGGAATAGATATTATGGCTTCTCCTCCTGGAAAGACACTTAAGAGTATTACACTTCTTTCTGGTGGAGAGATGACGCTTACTGCAATTAGCCTTATATTTGCAATACTTAATATTAAAAATGTTCCATTCTGTATCTTTGATGAAGTTGAAGCTGCACTTGATGAAGCAAACGTTGATAACTTTGGTCATTATTTGGATCATTACAAAGATAGAACACAATTCTTGATAATTACACATAAAAAGAAGACAATGGAATATGCTGATACACTTTATGGAATAACAATGCAAGAGTCTGGAGTATCAAAACTTGTAAGTGTAAGACTTAGTGATATAGATAAATAAAACAATAGTATTCGCTATTGTTTTTCATTTTTTAATCTATTCATGATAATGTCTAACATTTCTTCTTTTTGTTCTTCACTTGAATCATTCCAAATGATTTCTAAGAAGACACCCATTCCTGGAAGAGTTTCTTCATCTTGCTCTTTTATACTTCCTTCAATTGCTTTCCTTAAAACGTCCTTTTTATCATTTTTAAAATTATTTATTATATAACCTCTAATACTAGTATTTATGATAATCATCTCCTATAAAAATAGTATTTCCAGCACTTTAACAAAATATACAAAATATGATATACTATTTCTAGTTGGTGGTATTTATGAGACTTAAAATTAACGATGAAATATATGATGTAGACATAACAAAAAAACTAGGGAATAGAAATACTTATTTAAGAGTAAAAGAAGATCTTAAAATATATGTTACTACTAATAAATTTGTAAGTGATAAAGAAATAGAAAAGTTTATAATGAAAAATAGTGATTCAATCGTTAAAATGATAGAAAAGATGAAAAATAGGGTTAAAAAGAAAGAAGAATTTTATTTTCTTGGTAAAAAGTACGATGTTATTAGAACTAGTAATGAAGGTATCGCTTTGGGAAATGAAAAAGTTTTTGTTAATAAATACATAACTCCTGAAGAGGTGGATAAATGGTACAAGAAAGAAGCATTACGTCTTTTTTCGGAAAGACTTGAACTTGCTTATAATAGCTTTTCTCGTAATATACCACATCCAACTCTTACAGTTAGAAAAATGACTACAAGATGGGGAGTTTGTAATACTAAGGATCATAGAGTTACTTTAAATTTGGAACTTATGAAGAAACCTTTGTTTTGCCTTGACTATGTAATAATGCATGAGCTGTCACATCTTGTATATCCAAACCATTCAGCATTGTTTTGGAGTGTAGTGGAGGAAAATTGTAAAGAATATAAGGAAATTAGAAAGTATATGAAGGAGGACTAAATGGTAATTACTAGTTTAGATAATGATAGAATAAAAGGATATATAAAACTTAAAGATAGAAAAAATAGAAAAAAGACAAATACTTTTATAGTAGAAGGAATGCATTCTGTCTTAGAAGCTTATAAAAAAGGAATGGTAGTAGAACTTATTTTGAAAGAAGATATATCTCTTCCTCTTGATGTTCCTTGTGTTTATGTTACAGAAGAAATAATAAAAAAAATATCAGATGCAGTGTCTCCTCCTGATGTTTTGGCACTTTGTAAGATGGCAAATGATAATGTAGTGTTAGGAGAGAAAATACTACTTCTTGATGGAATTCAAGACCCAGGAAATTTGGGTACCATAATTAGAAGTGCAGTGGCATTTAATGTTGATACGATATGTTTAAGCCCTGATACCGTAGATATTTATAATCCAAAGGTGCTTAGATCTACACAGGGAATGATATTTCATACAAACATAATAATTAAAAGCTTAAAAGAAATTATATCAATGCTTAAAGAAAGAGAAATACCTATTTATGGTACTAGAGTAGATTATGGCATTGATGTTAGTACACTTCGTGAAAAAGATAGAAAAAAATATGCTCTTGTTATGGGTAATGAAGGAAATGGTGTATCAGAAGAAATTCTTGATATGTGTGATGAATACATATATATTAGTATGAACCCTGATGTAGAAAGTTTAAATGTTGGTGTTGCTACTAGTATTATACTTTATGAATTAGACAAATAATGATAATAGGGAGGTTTTGATGATGGACAATTACAGCATGTTTAAAAAAAACATTATGATGGTTTATAACGATTATTTACGAACAAGAGATAAGAAATATTTGACTTTCCTTTTATCAAGTTTTCACGTTGATATTGATATGGATAGATTACCTGATTATGACATAGAATTTGATTTTTTAAAAGCAAAAATGTTAGTTACTGATAAAAAGAAAAATATTAAATATAAATCTATTTGCAATAAATCAGGGTCTATTGCCGTAGAAGAAAAGAAAGATGATTTGCGAATACAAAAAGTCTATAATGAGAGAAAAAAATTATCAATGATAAGCGCAGTTATAAATGATGGTTGTTATCAGCTTATTTATACAGTTAAAAGAGATGGTAATCAAGATGGTACAGTGAGAAGAAGAGGACACATTGGATATTTATATGTTAAAGAAGATGATAGGGACAGAAACTTTGAAGATAAATATTCATTATTAGAAAAGAGTATCACAGAAGTTGAAAATAGTGATAAAGATACTTTAATAGAGACGGTAGCTAATCCTGGTAAGAGAATAGATACATCTTTGAAGAAAAATGCTGAATCTATACATTTAACTGATGATGGTTTTACCTATGTTCTTTCTTGTTCACCTTATGCTAGAGGGTACTTTTCTGGTATGTGTTTTACAAAAACGATATCAAAAGATACTTACGAGAAAATTAAACCAGTAAGATTTACAAGTGATCTATATGATGAAATGTTCTCTTCTCAAGATATTACCCCTGTGTTTCTTTTTGATGGTGGTAATGAAGCTGATAAACATACACTTTTTGCATACAAAGTTGATGGGGGAATTTCTGTCGAATACTTTAGAAATACTGAGAATATGGATGATTTAAGTGAAGCAGTTAATACAGTTTTCATACCATCTTTGAAAGAAGAAGTTACTTCTTTAGATCTTGAAAGAGTTTGCGATGAATTATATAATATGCTTCCTCATGATACTTTTGTAAAAGCGGCATGTGGTAAAATAAAAACTTTTGGGGAAAAAATAGATGGAAAAGATATTACTACACTTTGTGATAGAATACTTTTTGATTCTTTTTCTACTAATCTAGATTCCTCTTTAGAAGATTTTTTAAAAAATTACGATAATTATTTTACTTTGATGGAAGATGAATATGAATGTATAAATGATGAAATTAAAGAAGCTATAGGAAAGAAAAATAAACCTAGTAAAAAAGGTAAAATTAAAATAAAAATATATAAAAGCGATAGAGTATAAAGGGAGATATGATATGACAGATGAGTATATTTATATTGGTAAAATAGTAAATACACACGGTATTAAAGGGGAAGTTAGAATACTTAGCAATTTCGAATATAAAGATAAAGTATTTTTAGAAAACAGAAGAATTTATATTGGTGAAGAACATATAGAGGAAATTGTTAACACTTATAGACATCATAAAATATTTGATATGATTACTATGAAAGGTTATAATAATATTAACCAAGTTTTGAAATATATGAATAAAAATGTATACGTTAAGAAAAATGATTTAGATTTTAAAGATGGTGAGTATCTTGATAGCGATTTAATTAACTTAAATGTGATTTTTGGCAATAAGGAAGTTGGTACTGTTCTTGCTATTAAGAATACTGGTTCTAATAATAAGGTAATTGAAGCACTTATAAATGGCAAGAAGACGCTTATTCCATATCATAAAGATTTTGTTAAAAAGATAGATTTAGCAAGTGGTCTTATTGAGCTTGATCTAATAGAGGGGATGATTTAATTTGAGAATAGATATACTTACACTTTTTCCAGAAATGTTTGATGGATTTTTATCATCTTCTATTATTAAAAGAGCGATAGATAGAAAGCAAGTTTTTATAAATGTTATAAATTTCCGTGATTATTCGAAAGATCCACATCATAAAGTAGATGATACTCCTTATGGCGGAGGAAGTGGCATGGTACTTACTGTACAACCTATATATGATGCTGTAATGAATCTTAAAACGGAAGATACAAAAGTTATATTACTTACCCCTGATGGTGCTTGTTATAACCAAAAGAAAGCTTATGAACTTTCTAGTTATAAGCATCTTATCCTTATATGTGGGCATTACGAGGGTTTTGATGACAGAATAAGAAGTTTTGTAGATTTTGAAATAAGTATTGGCGATTATGTTTTGACAGGAGGAGAAATTCCTAGTATGATAATTGTAGATACAGTTACAAGACTTTTAGATGGGGTAATAGATAAAGAGTCACATATAAACGATTCATTTAATCCAAACACTAATCTACTTGATTATCCAACTTATACGAAACCTAGAGAATTTATGGGTATGAAAGTGCCAGATGTACTTTTAAATGGAAACCATAAAGAAATAGAGGAATATAGAAGAAAAGAAAGTCTTGAGAAGACTAAAAGAGTTCGTCCTGATTTATTAGAAAAGTAGGTGAATTTATATGCCAGTAAATAGTAAGTTTTTGGTAGTTAAGACAAAAGATTCAAAAGAGATCAAATATTTTGATTATGATAACATTGACGGATATAATTTAAAAGCTAAGGATGATGTACACTTTGAAGATGCAATAGATGTTAATAGAATGATTATTATTAACCCATCTTTTACAGATAAAATAGCTACATTAAAACTTAATGCCAAGTTTGATAAACTTATAAGCCTTATGGCTGCAGTGTGTGATATGGACGATGATACTGGGGAAGGATATCGTATTGCTCTTGATAAACTTAATAAACTTAGAATGGAACTTATTAACAAATACAAAAAATATATAAATGACGAAAAGTATGAACTTATGCTTAAAAAGTTAGAAATACTTGAAGATGAACTTAAACTTAGACTTGATGTTTTAGAGAACTCTCTTTTAGAACAGAGAAATAAGGAACAAGGTAAATCTAGGTAAAATTTACAACGTGTAAATTTTAACTTTTAATAGGTTTATAAATTTTGATTTTTATGAAAGAACTGTTTATTAGTTCTTTTTATTTTGTTATAATATTTTTGGTGATTTTAATGGAAAAGGTAATTTTAATAGACGGTAACAATATTCTTTTTAGAAGTTATTATGCTACTGCATATAGTGGTAATACAATGAAAAATTCTAAGGGATTTCCTACAAATGGTTTGTATGGCCTTGTTAATATGCTTAATAAAATAATAAATGAAGAAAATCCAACTTATATAATGGTAGCATTCGATAAGGGGAAGACTTTTAGGCATGAAAAGTATACTGATTATAAAGGTGGAAGGATGGCTACTCCTGATGAACTTAAAATGCAGTTTCCTGTGGCAAAGGAGTTAGTTAAAGCTATGGGAATCAATTATTATGAAATTGATAATTATGAAGCAGACGATATAATTGGTACATTTGCGGAAAAATGTAATAACAATAAGGATTTTGATGCAGTTATTATAAGTAGTGATAAAGATTTGTTACAGCTTATAACAGATGAAGTAGAAGTAAAACTTTTAAAAACTTCTGGAAGTATAAGAATGACTCGTGAAGAATTTATCAATACATATGGGATTGAACCAAAGAGAATGGTAGACTTAAAAGCTCTTATGGGAGATGCTTCTGATAACATACCTGGTGTTAAGGGAATTGGAGAGAAGACTGCTATTTCATTATTAAAAGAATATGGTACTTTAGAGAATCTTTATAATAATATTGACAGTGTCAAAGGAAAAGTAAAAGAGAAGTTAGAACAAGATAAAGATAATGCTTTTATGAGTTATGATATAGCAACAATATACAAAGAAGTTCCTATTGATACAGACTTTGAGAAGATAAGATATAAAGGATATGATCCTCTTAAATATATTGAGATACTTGAAGATTTAGAGTTTTATTCTCTTATAAAAAAACTTGATATAAAGAAAGAAGATATAAGGGATAATGTTTTAGAAGAAGAGAAAAATGATTATAAAATAATAGAAAATATAGAGGATTTTAAAGTAGAAGGAGATTATGCGATTTACTTAGAACTTCTTGGATACAATTATCATAAAAGTAAACCTTTAGGTTTTGGCGTGTATGATGGAAAAAATTCTTATTATATACCTTTTGAAGTTGTTTTAAATAATCCTGAAATTGTACTTGAAAGTAGCAATGAAAAATATACATATGATTTGAAAAAACATATAGTAGCGCTTAAAAAACATAATCTTCTTATAAATAATTGTAATTATGATGCGATGATAGCAGGGTACCTTCTTAACTATAATGTTAAAGATGATATTGGTTATGTTATGAGAAGTGCATCGTATAATGTTGAACTTTATGAAGAAGAGTTCAAGTCTGAGGCAAAACTTACTTGTCCTAGTCTTGATGTTGTGGCAAAGAATGCTGTTATGAAAGCTAAATTTATATATGATACAAGATGCGATAATATTGAAAAATTAGAAAAAGAAGATGCTATGTATCTATTTAGTAAAATTGAAATGCCTCTTGTTACAGTTTTAGCAGATATGGAGATAACAGGAGTAAATGTTGATGTTGATTACTTGAACAAAATGGGCGAAGATTTGAAAGAGAAAATGAACTCTGTTTCAAGTGAAATATATAATTTAGCAGGATGTGAGTTTAATATACTTTCTCCTAAACAACTTGCAGATGTTTTATTTGTTAAAATGGAGATACCTTATCCTAAAAAAGTTAAAGATAATAGTTATTCAACTAGTAAAGACATCTTGGATAAAATAATTGATTTTAATCCAATTATAGGGAAGATAGAGGAATATAGAATGCTTGCTAAACTTTATAACAATTATGTTATTGGGTTAATTGCAGAAGTTCATTCTGATGGAAAAATTCATACAATATTTAATCAAACATTAACAAGAACAGGAAGACTTTCATCATCAAGTCCTAATCTTCAAAATATTCCAGTGAGACTTGAATATGGAAAACTAATTAGGAAAGCTTTCTTACCGTCAAAAGATTCAATTATATTATCAAGTGATTATTCACAAATTGAACTTAGGGTTTTTGCACACATTTCTAAGGCTTTAAATTTGATAGAGGCTTTTAACGAAAATAAAGATATACATGCTAAGACTGCTAGTGATATATTTAATGTTCCAATAGAAGAAGTTACTTCTAGTATGAGAAGACAAGCAAAGGCTGTTAACTTTGGGATACTTTACGGAATTAGTAGTTTTGGGCTTAGTGAAGACTTAAATATTGATGTAAATAAGGCTAAAAAATTTATTGAAGAATATTTGAAAACTTACCCTAGAATAAGTGAGTACATGGAAGAAGTTATTAAAGATGCACATGAAAAAGGATATGTTAAGACTATAATGAATAGAAAACGTACTATTGATGAGCTTAATAACAAGAATTATATGATTAGATCTAGTGGAGAAAGAATGGCTCTTAATACTCCAATTCAAGGATCAAGTGCAGATATTTTGAAGAAAGCTATGATAGAAATTTATGATGAATTTAATAAACGTAATCTTAAGAGTAAAATGATTATTCAGGTTCACGATGAACTTGTGTTTGATGTTTTGAAAAGTGAAGAGGAAGAAGTTACAAAAATCGTTAAAAATATAATGGAAAATACTTATAAATTGGATGTTCCTTTAGTAGTAGATATAAATAAAGGAACTGACTGGTATGATGCTAAATAGGAGCTTTTATGAAAGTGATTACTGTTTGTGGAAGCTTGAAATTTCAAAATGAAATAATGGAAGTGGCAGAAAAGCTTAATAAAACAGGAGTGTGTGTTCTTACTCCTGTTTATCCATATAATAAAGAGTTAAAATTAAGTGATATTGATATTGATAATATGAAAAAAGCACATTTTAAAAGAATAGAATTATCAGACTCTATTTTTGTTGTTAATGTAAATGGTTATGTTGGTGAAAGTACAAAAAAAGAGATAGAATTTGCAAAAGAAAAAGGAAAAGATATAATCTATTACACAGAATTTAATAAATAAAATTTTAATATAGGAGAATGTTATGGTAAAAAGAGAAGTAAAACCTTTCACGATGTGGAAGCACTTTAAAGGATCAAAGGCTTTTGTTATTACAGTGGCAAAACATAGTGAAACTGGAGAAGATCTTGTGATTTATCGTTGTATGGATTCTGGTAATTCTAATCATAAAAGTGGTATTTATGCAAGACCACTCGAGATGTTTTTATCACCTGTAGATAAAGAAAAATATCCTAATGTAGAGCAGAAATATCGTTTTGAAGAAATTGATAGTTAAAGAAATTTAGTTTTTCTTTTTCTTTTTTGCGTTATGAGATGGAGAGTAGTATGAAATATGTATATCATGGCAGTATGACTGCAGATTTAACTATTATAAAACCAAGTGTTAGTACACATATGGAAAAGTGGGTGTATGCAACGCCATCAAAAGCTATTGCAACAATATTTCTATCTAAAAAGGGAAATGATTTATATTACTCTTTGTCAGGAGATGGAACTAATTATCCGGTAGAACTTGTAGAAAGAAAAGCTGGTATGTTTAAAGAAATATTTAATTGCTCTGGTTATATTTATGAACTGAATGCAACAAATTTCAAGACAGGACTTACTAATTGGTCTGGGGAAGTGGTTAGTGAAAAGGAAGAAAAAGTTGCATCTTATGAGTACATAGATAATGTCTATGATGAGCTAGTTAGACTTAGCTGCAATAATGAAATTAAACTATACTTATATCCTCAAAGGCCTAGTAGAATTCCTTTAGATAATAGTGATTTAATTTCAAAAGTTATTAAATGGCAAGAAAATGGTTTTGATGTAAACACATTCTTTGATTTATACCCAGAGTTAAAAGATGAATATGTAAATGTAAAAAAGAAAGTTAGGAGATTATAGATTATAATGAATAGATATAAAAAAACTAGAAATGTTTTAATTTTTTGGTGCTTGTTTATAGGAATTGGTGCACTTATTGGAAGTGTAGGAATGTTTTTAGATCCTACTGGAAAGCTTATGGCAATGGATCAATTACTTCCTTATTTTAAAGTGTTGCCTTTTAGTGATGTTTTGTTTCAAAATTATATATTTTCTGGTGTTTCACTTTTAATTGTTAATGGAATAACCAATTTTATAGCAGCATATCTTCTTATTAAAAATAAGAAACTTGGAATTATTTTAGGAAGTGTGTTTGGCTTTACTTTGATGCTTTGGATTACTATTCAGTTTATTATTTTCCCTATGAATGCACTTTCCGTTGGTTACTTTGCCTTTGGCATAATACAGCTAATGACGGGGTATATGACATATGTATTTTATGAACAAGAAAACTTTAAATTTAACCCTAAAGAATGTACAAATATTGGTGTAAATGAAGATGTGCTTGTTGTTTACTTTTCAAGAATGGGATATACAAGAAAGATAGCTTATGAAGAAGCTGACAAATGTGGTGCAGAAATTGTTGAGTTGAAAACAAAAGAAAAAACAGAGAATACAACTGGATTTTGGTGGTGTGGAAGATTTGGAATGCATAAATGGAATATGGAAATAGAAGAAATCCCTGTTGATTTAAAAAAATATAAAAAGGTCATAATTGTATCTCCTATATGGGTATTTAGTATTTGTGCCCCAATTAGAGAATTTTGTTATAAATATAGAAATGATATAAATAGTGCTGAATATGTATTCGTGCATTTTATGAATGCTAAATTTGAAAATGTTGCTTGTGAGACTGATAAGATATTAAAGAAAAAAAGAGAGAAATTTACTACTATCTGCACTAGACTTGGTAAAGTAAAAAAAGTTCAGGTGTTGAAGTAGTAGCTTATTGCAGGTGTTGATTTTTTGAAAAAATTTAACTATTATATAATAATGAAAGAAGTGATATAAATGCCAGAAAAACCAGAAGTAATAACAGTTGCAAAAAAATTAAAGAATAAACTTTTAGATAGAAAAATTAAAAGTGTTAAAGTACTGTATCCAAACATGATAGAGTATCCTACAGTAGAAGAATTTAAAAAAGGAGTAAGTGGCCAGGAAATTCATGACATTACTACACGTGGTAAATGGATTGTATTAACACTTGATGAATCGTATCTTCTTTTTCATCTTAGAATGGAAGGGAAATTCTTCTTTAGAACTAAAGATGATGAAATAAATAAACATGAACACGTTATCTTTACTCTTGATGATGACACAGAACTTAGGTTTGCAGATGTTAGAAAATTTGCTAAGATAATGTTAATTTCTAAGGATAAAATCTTTACAATGAAACCTTACACAGAACTTGGATTAGAACCATGGGATAAAAATTTAACTCCAGCATATTTGAAAGATAAGTTTGAAAATAAAAAAATGCCTATTAAAACGGCACTTCTTGACCAAACTATAATTGCAGGTATAGGAAATATCTATGCTGATGAAATATTATTTTTGTCTAGAATAAATCCACTTACTAAAGCTTTAGATTTAACAGACAAAAATTTATCAGATATCATAGAAAATACTGTCAAAGTTTTAGATAAAGCAGTTAGTGAAGGTGGCACTACTATTAGAAGTTATACTTCTGAAGAAGGTGTAACAGGGCTTTTCCAAAACGATTTAAATGTTCATCAAAGAGAACACGAAAAATGTAGAATTTGTGGTAGTATAATAGAAAAAATTAGAGTAGGGGGAAGAGGTACATACTTCTGTCCAAAATGTCAAAAAAAATAAAGCCAAGTTATTTGACTTTATTTTTTTATCCTGCAATCATTTTCATTTTTGTAAATTTTTGAGCTTTAGCTTCTTCTTTCTTTTGCTTACTAAAGTCTATTAAACAAGCAAAACCTTGTTCAATGTTTCTATTTGTGTAACTATTTATATCACTTTTATCTTTTCTTGAACTAGAATATAATTCTCTTGGAGATTTGTGTGCATTTAATAATACATTTTCTACAATGTCTTTTCTAAAATAAAGAGATGATTCCATATCCATGATAATATCATCAATTTCTCCAGACTCAATCTTTCTTCTAGCATACTCAAGAGAATCATTTACTTCTTTTGAAGTCATTACTACTTTAAACATAGACACATAAAGATCACTATCTTTATAGTTTGCAAAACTGCCGCTATACTGTGATAGTGAATCTTTAATATTGTCTTTTTCTATGGCTGTTGCTATTGCAACGTCTTTGCCATATACAGTATCCATATATTTAAAATAATTTCTTAAGAGTGCATCAACCCTTCTGCCGACTAAATAACTTTGCTTCATTTATAAAATCCCCCTTTTTATAAAATGCTTCGTAATTATAGCATATTTTAATGATTTTGTCAAATTGTTGTGTTATTATGATGTTGGTGAGTTTTAGTGAAAGATGGAATTATAGTAGTTAATAAACCAAAAGAATATACAAGTAGAGATGTTGTAAATAAGATTTGTAAAATTTTAAATACGAGAAAAGTAGGGCATGCTGGAACTCTTGATCCACTTGCTACTGGAGTTTTAGTAGTAGCTATCAATATGGGGCTTAAAACATTGGAATTTTTAGAAAATAGTACCAAAGAATATATTGCTAAAGTTAAACTCGGTATTAAAACTGATACCTTGGACGTTACAGGTAATGTTCTAGAAGAAAAACATGATTTTTCTCTTGATAAACGTGCACTAGAGTCTATACTTCTTTCTTTTAGAGGAATGTATATGCAGGAAGTTCCTCTTTATTCCTCTGTTAGAGTGAATGGAAAAAGACTTTATAAATATGCAAGAGAAAAAGAAGAAGTTAATCTTCCTAAAAGAGAGGTTACTATTTTTGATATTGCTCTTTTATCTTTTGATTCTCTTTCTTTTTCATTTAAAGTTAAAGTTAGTAAGGGTACTTATATTAGGAGCTTAATAAGAGATATAGGTGATAAACTTGGTATACCTTGCTCGATGGAAGAGCTTGAAAGAGTTAAACAAGGATCTTTTAGTATTGAAGATAGTTATACACTTGAAGAGATTGAAAAAGGAAATTACAAAGTCATGCCAATGTTAAAGGTCTTTGAAAATTACTTTGTTGTAACTGCTGATTCTTACTTAGAAAATATGATATTTAATGGCAGAATACTTGAAAATAGATATGATCAAGATTTAGTAGTCTTTAAAAATGAATCTGATAATGTACTTGCTATATACGAAGTTTATGATAAAGATAATACTAAAATTAAGCCTTTGAAAGTATTTAAAGATAATGCTTAAACTATTTTTATGAAAAATAAGCTTAATAAATGAAATCACTACTTGCAAAAAATAAACATTATTGTATAATATAATTAACTTCTTACAAAGAAGAGTAACAAATTTCATAGTTGAAGAGAGAGTATGTTTGGTGAGAATACTTACTAATGATTTTGTGAAAGACACTTTGTGCTTTAGGGGAAGATGTGTAGTTCGCATTAAGAACGTTAAGCATAATTACTAATTATGGAATTAAGGTGGCACCACGGCTTTGAAGTCGTCCTTATAATTGCCACCTTTTTATTATTTTATAGGAGGATTTTTAATGATAACAAAACCAAAGGGTTGCCATGACATTTATGGAAAAGAAGCTAAAAAGTGGCAATATGTAAACAAACTAATAGAAAGCATAATGGAAAAATATAACTATGATTATATAAGAACACCAATTTTTGAATCAAGTGAACTTTTCCATAGAGGAATGGGAGAAACAACAGATGTTGTAACAAAAGAAACATATGATTTTACAGATAGAGGAGATAGAAAAATGACTCTTCGTCCTGAGGGAACAGCAGGAGTTGTTAGAAGTTATGTAGAGAATAAACTCTATGGAGAACCAGGACCTGTAAAATTATATTACAATGGAACAATGTACCGTTATGAAAGACCGCAGTCTGGAAGAGATAGAGAATTTACTCAATTTGGAGTAGAAGTTTTAGGAAGCGATGATCCAATGGTAGATGCAGAAGTCATTTCTATTCCAGTGGTACTTCTTGCAACACTTGGATTAAAAGGTGTTAAAGTTAAGATAAATTCACTTGGTGATAAAGAATCTCGTGATAATTACAGAGAAGCTTTAATTGAATACTTTAAACCACATATAACTGAGCTTTGTGAAGACTGCCAAGATCGTCTTATGAAAAATCCACTTAGAATACTTGATTGTAAAGTAGATAAAGACAACGAAATACTTAAAAATGCTCCAAAAACACTAGATTATTTAAACGAAGAAAGCAAAGAAAGATTTGATAAAGTTAAATCATATCTGGATGAACTTGGAATAGATTATGAAGTTGATTCTAACCTTGTAAGAGGGCTTGATTATTATAACCACACAGTATTTGAAATAGAAGCAAGTGTTGAAGGTTTTGGTTCTAATAATGTATTAGCAGGTGGTGGAAGATACAATGGCCTTGTAAACTTGTTAGGAGGGCCTGTTACACCTTGTATAGGGTTTGCTTGTGGAATAGGTAGAATTGTTCAAGCATTGACACTTGAAGATGTAAAACTACCAATAAAAGAAGATTTGGAAGTATATGTTATGTATGTATCTGATACAGAGAAGAAATATGCTTCATCACTAGTTCAATACTTAAGAGGAAATGGTTTTAGAGTAGATACAGATTATGGAAATAGAAGCATGAAAGCCCAATTTAAACAAGCTGACAGACTTAATAGTAAGTACTTAATTATTTTAAATGACGAAGATTTAAAAAATGACGATGTTAAAATAAAAAATAATAAGACTAAGAAGGAAGATTTAGTAAGTATTGATTATTTAATATATTATTTAGATGAAGCACTAGGCGATGATTTAGAAGAATTTGAACACGATGAGTGCGAATGTGAGCATGATGAATGTGACTGCGATGGTGACAGTTGTGCTTGCAAACATGATACTTGTACATGCGGACATCATCATGAAGAAGGAGAGGATATAGATGAAGAAATATAACAACGGAAGTTTTACTTTAAAAAACTTGAATGAAGAAGTAGAACTATACGGATGGGTGCAAAGAAAAAGGAATCTTGGAGGACTTATTTTTATAGATTTAAGAGATAGATCTGGAATAATTCAATTAGTAGTAAGACCAGAAGCTAAGTTTTATAACTTAGCATCATCATTAAAGATAGAATCAGTAATTAAAGCTGTAGGAGTTATATCTGAAAGAGAAAGCAAGAACTTAAATATTCCTACTGGAGAAATAGAGGTTATAGTTAAAGACTTAGCACTTATTAACCCTAGTATTGACGTTCCTTTTGAGATAGGAAAAGATACTACTGCTTTAGAAGATACTAGACTTAAATATAGATATCTAGATATAAGAAGAGAAAATATTAAAAATAACTTAATGCTTAGACATAAAGTTACTATGATAGCAAGAAACTTCTTATCTGATTTAGGTTTTGTAGAAGTTGAAACTCCTATCTTATGTGTACCAACACCAGAAGGAGCAAGAGACTATCTAGTACCATCTAGAGTATCTAACGGAAGATTTTATGCATTACCACAATCACCACAAATATATAAACAACTTTTGATGATTGGTGGAATGGAGAAATATTTCCAAATTGCAAGATGCTTTAGAGATGAAGACCTTCGTGCAGATAGACAGCCTGAATTTACTCAAATAGATATTGAAATGAGTTTTGCAGAGGAAGAAGATATCTGGAATACTGTTGAAAACTTAATGAAGAAAATCTTTAAGGAAGTTAAAAATGTTGAACTTAATGATTTTGTAAGACTTACGTACAACGAATGCATGGATAGATTTGGTAGTGATAAACCAGATACAAGATTTGGAATGGAAATACAAAATATAACAGATATTTTCAAAGAAACAACATTTGAAATATTTAGCAACATAATAAAAGACGGTGGAATAATAAATGCTATTGTACTTAAAAATGAAGCTAGTAATGTTTCTAGAAAGAATGTAGATAAATATACAGAACTTGTTAAAGTATATAAGGCAAAAGCACTATCATACTTGAAATATAATGATAATGAACTTACAGGTTCAATTGCTAAAGTATTAACAGATGAAAACAAAGAAGAAATAATTAAGAAACTAAATTTAACTGATAATGATATGGTATTTATCGTAGCAGATGAAAAAGAAGTTGTTAAGATAGCCCTAGGTGCTCTTAGAGTCCGTTTAGGAAATGATTTTAACCTTATAAATAGAGATTTATATAATTTCTTGTGGGTTACTGAATTTCCAATGTTTGAATACTCTAAAGAAGAAAATAGATATGTTGCAGCACATCATCCATTTACTTCACCTAGAAAACAAGATATGGATAAACTTTTAACTGATAAAGCTAACTGTTATTCTAGAGCTTATGACTTGGTTCTTAATGGTTATGAACTTTTAAGTGGTTCTGTTAGAATACATGATAGTGAAACTCAAGAAAAAGTATTTGAAGCAATTGATATGACACCTAGTGAAGCAAGAGAAAAATTTGGTTTCTTCTTAGATGCATTTAAATATGGTGCTCCTCCTCACTGTGGAGTTGGTATTGGTCTTGAAAGACTTATTATGATACTTGCAGATACTGATAATATAAGAGATGTTGTAGCATTTCCTAAGACTGCTAGTGCTTCTTGTTTAATGACTGAGGCACCTGGAAGAGTTACAGAAAAGCAACTAGATGAACTTGGAATTAAAATAAAATAAATATAATTTAGAATTTTACAGGGGATAAAAGGCATAAAAAGGCAATGTAAAATGTTGTCTTTTTTGTTGCTTTTTGTTTATGTAAAAGTTATAATAGAAAGCATAATTTTAAGGAGGTGTACCCCAGAATGAAGAGCAACTTGCCAGTGTTACTTTTAAAAAATATGGTATTATTTCCTTATAACGAGATAAGAATAGAATTTGATAAGGAAGAAGACAAGAAGCTTCTTTCTTTATCTGAGTCTTGTTATGAAAGTAGTATTTTAATAGTAAATCCTAAGGATAGCTTAGAAACTGATCCTGAAATAGAAGAACTCCCTAACTTTGGAATAGTTGGGAAAGTCAAAATGAAACTTGATATGCCAAATGGAAAAACAAGAATTATCTTGTTAGGAGAAAAGCGTGCTAAAGTATATGCTTACTCTAAAGATGATGGTATTTATGAGGCTTTATATAGTACTGTTTCAGAAGAAGAACTTTCTGTGAAAGAAGAAATGGCTTATGTAAGAGCACTTAATAAACATATAGATGTATATGTAAGAGAAGTTCCTTATATGTCAAATACAATACTTTCACAAACAGCTGGAATTAGTAACATTGATAAACTTACTGATGTAGTAGTACTTTACTTACCTATAACTTTAGATAGAAAGTTAGAATATTTAAAAGAAGCTTCTTCTACATCAAGAGTAAAAATGATCTTAGATGATATAAACAAAGATATAGAAATATTAAGATTAGAGCAAAAAATAGAAGCAAGCGTTGCAATGGGACTTGAACAATCACAAAAAGAATTTGTGTTAAAAGAAAAAATCAAAGCAATAAGAGAAGAACTTGGAGAAGAAGAACAAAATGAAACAGAGATCTTAAAAGATAAGATAAATGTTCTTGATGCTCCAAAGAAAGTAAAAGATAAACTTTTAGTAGAACTTAATAAGTATTCTATGTCTAATTATTCTTCACCAGAAACAGGAATGATTAGAACTTATATAGATTGGCTTTTAAACTTGCCATGGAATAACTATACAGAAGATAGAAAAGATTTGAAGAAGGTAAGAGAGATACTTGACAGCACTCACTACGGACTTGAAAATGTTAAGGATAGAGTTATTGAATATTTGGCAGTAAAGCAAAATACTAATAACTTAAGAAGCCCTATTATATGTTTAGTAGGACCACCTGGTGTTGGTAAAACAACATTTGCTAAGAATATCGCAAAAAGTTTAAACAGAAAAGTTACAAAAATATCCGTTGGTGGAATAAATGATGAAGCAGAAATAATTGGCCATAGAAGAGCTTATATTGGATCTGCTCCAGGTCTTATTATTCAAGGAATGAAGAAAGCAGGGACTACAAATCCTGTATTTATTATCGATGAAATTGATAAGATGACAAAAGACATTAAAGGTGATCCAGCATCAAGTTTACTTGAAGTTTTGGATAAAGAACAAAACAAGTATTTTGTTGATCACTATATAGAAGAGGAATTTGATTTAAGTAATGTTATGTTTATAGCTACAGCTAATTATTTATCACAAATTCCGGAAGAATTAAAAGATAGACTTGAGATAATAGAACTTTCATCTTATACAGAGTTTGAAAAGTTAGATATTGCTAAGAATTATTTAATAGTAAATTCTCTTAAAGAGCATGGTTTAAAACCACATGAAGTTACTTTTACAGATGATGCGATACTTACTTTAATTAGAAATTATACTAAGGAGTCTGGTGTAAGAGAACTAGATAGACTAATTTCAACAATACTTAGAAAGATTGTTAAAAGAATTGTAGTAGACAAAGATAAGAAAAAATATTCTATTGATTCAGATGATCTCGAAAAATATTTAGGAATTAAAAAATATCTTTACAATGATAACAAAGATACTGAGAGAATAGGTATTGTAAATGGTATGGCTTATACTATTTATGGTGGGGATATACTTCCTATAGAAACAGCAATGTTTAAAGGAAAAGAAGAACTTATTCTTACAGGCTCTCTTGGTGAGGTTATGCAAGAATCTGCTAAAATAGCTTTTGACTATATTAAGGCTAATAGTGATAAATTTGGTGTAAACCTTGATAAGCTTGAAAACAAATCAATTCATATACACGTTCCTGAAGGAGCAATTCAAAAGGAAGGGCCATCGGCAGGAGTAGCACTTACTACCGCTTTAATTAGTTTATTTACTAATAGACCTATATCATCAAGAATTAGTATGACTGGAGAAATTACTCTAACTGGTAGAGTTTTACCTATTGGAGGTTTAAAAGAGAAGGTTATTGGTGCATATCGCGCAATGATTAACAAAATATACATACCTAAAGAAAATGAAAAGGATTTAAAAGATATTCCTGATAATATAAAAGAAAATATTAAATTTGTTTTAGTTAATGATTATATAGATATATATAATGATATAAAGAGAGGGAAAAAATAATGGAACTTAAAAGGGTTTTGGAGAATCTTATAATTAAAGATGATATCAATAACTTAAGTGTTGAAGAACTAACAGAAAAATATGGTAGTAGTCCAGAAGGGTATGAGGTATTTCTAGATACTTTTTCTAGAATATTTGTAAACAGACGTTTATATCCAATTATTATACTTTCAAAGTATGATAAAATAGACAAGTTTCTAAGATGTAATGCTGAATATGATAAGGGAAGAACTTTAGAACTTGATCATGAAATAAGAGAGAATATGAGACGCGAGAAAAGCGTAGGATATACTAAAGCTGAAGAAGATAGTGAACAAGCAAAATATGTTTTTGGAGATGATCTTGGTGTAACTTATTTTAGACCATTTGATAAATTCGAAAATATTATAAAAAATATTAAAGAAACAGCTGAAAAGCTAGAAGATGTTAACTTAGCCGATGTATCAAAAGATGAGTATACAAATTACCTTCGCTCTATTTCTTTAGCTTCTAAAAATGGAAAAGATGAAGAAATGCTTAGAAAAGCAGTTAACAAATATTATGAAGATCATGAATCTATGAAGTTTTGCTATGATCCTTGGTTTTTAGTTACTGCGAACTATCTTTTATCTTCTGGCTCTTTTGAGAAGAATGATGAATTCAAATCATTTGTTAGAGAAGTTATAGATGTTTCATTGAATGTTGCACCAATTAGTCTTGAAAATGTATCTGGTGAATACAATAATAAAAGCTATAGAAAACTTGCTAAAAAAACTCTTAAAAAACTTGCTAAACTTGATGAAAAAGAAGAAAATAATACAAATGTTTACGGAATAAGACGTAAAATTAAAAAATTATTTAATAAATAAAATAATTAAATGATATAATCATAGTAACATAGAAAGAGGTGTTTTATGATTTCAGTTATAATTTTGGCAATAATTCAAGGTATAGCAGAATTTTTGCCAATTTCGTCATCTGCGCATTTAATAATTTTTAGAGAAGTGTTTGGTATTGGAAAAGATGTCATTTCTGGTGATTTAGGTCTTACGTTTGATATTGCACTTCATTTGGGAACAGCATTAGCAATAATAGTATTTTTCTTTAAGGACTTCCTTAATATGGCTATAAAAGGCTTTACTAAGGGAGTTAAAGATAAAGATGGTAAGATTATGTGGTACTTAATTGCTGCCACTGTTCCAGCTGCATTAGCAGGTGTTCTATTTGAAGATGTAATAGACAATATAATAAGAGAAAAATATTACTTAATTGCTATAGCACTTATTGTTATGGGAGTAATAATATATCTTGTAGATAAGAAATGCCCTCGTGAGAAAGAGATTAAGGATATGACTCTAAAAGATGCCTTAATAATAGGATGTAGTCAGGTGTTTGCACTTATTCCAGGATTTTCTAGAAGTGGAACTACTATTGCAGCAGGAAGAGCACTTCATTTGGAAAGAGAAGATGCCGCAAAATTTTCATTTTACTTATCGCTTCCGGTTGTTATGGGCGCAGTTGTTTTACAACTTATAAAAGTAGATTTTTCTATTATAGCTAGTAATATTTCTATATTATTAGTAGGTATTGTTATATCTTTTATAATAGGAATTTTATGTATTAGGTTTTTACTTAAATATTTACGTAGTAATGACTTTAAGGTATTTATGTGGTATAGATTAGTATTAGGTATTGGTGTACTTATATATTTATGTATATAAGAAGCTAAGCAAAGTGTTAATAAAGATATAAAACTACTTAGTATTTCCGAGTAGTTTTTTCTTTTATTAGCATATATATTGTTATTTTTTGCTACTTTTTAGAAAAATAGTGTTTGCATTTTTTAAGTTTTGTGCTATACTTGATTAGTAATTCAATTCGTGGGGCGTTAGCTCAGTTGGTAGAGCAACTGACTCTTAATCAGTGGGTCTAGGGTTCGAATCCCTAACGCCCCACCAAGTTTGTAAATAAACTGGACTTTAGTCCAGTTTTTTGTTTAATTTTTTTTTTTTTCTTTTTATGGTTCATATATAATAATTAAATCTTTTGAACTTTCATATATTAAGTTAGAAGGTAGTTTGAAAGAGGTGATTATATGACACTTTCCGTTGCTAGTATAGTAATGTTCACTACTTTAGTTCTTGGAGCAATATGTAAAAGTACAAATATTTGTACGAAAAAAAACATACCACTTCAAAATCTAATCGTGGGTATTGTTTCTGGAATTCTTTGTTTCTTTGCTGGAATAGAAGATAACATCGTAGTTTCCATAATAACATGTGTTATGTCTGCGTTTTCTGCAGGTGGGATTTATGATTTGTCCAAAAAGACGCTTAAGAAATAATAATAGGGAGATTTAAAATTCTCCCTAATTTCATTTTACAGTTGACTATTTGTAAGTGTTTATTGTATAATTAACTAGTCAGGCGAAATATGGAGACATACTCAAGTAGGCTGAAGAGGCGCCCCTGCTAAGGGTGTAGACCGGGCAACTGGTGCGAGGGTTCAAATCCCTCTGTCTCCGCCATATATGAATTAACCTTGAAAATTCAAGGTTTTTTTATTGCCATAAACTTTTTACAATAACAGTTTCTTTCTTTTTTCTACATAATTTTTATAAGCATTAACTCTTTCTTTTGGTATATCTATTTTAAAAGATTTCTCAATGTCACTTAAAACCTTTTCAATATCTAAAGATAACAATCTATTAAGATATTCTTCTATTTCTGGATGCTTTTTAATTTCTTCTTTATGTTTGAGCTTTATGGTAAAAAGACATGCGGCATTATATGATATTGGTTCATATATACTCCTTGGAGTTAGAAAAGAATTCTCAAAATCATATAAAGGGGCTAGGTGAAGCCCATCTTTATTTTTCTGAAACACAAAATTATTACTAGTTCTATCTGTTTGACCCATGTACAAATCAATTGCTATCATTTTTGATAACTCATTTACAACCGC
Organism: uncultured Bacilli bacterium; assembly: GCA_934100165.1. Lineage (GTDB taxonomy): Bacteria > Bacillota_I > Bacilli_A > RF39 > UBA660 > RUG13868. Next base: position 125,898 of record CAKOPN010000001.1, on the reverse strand, counting down.
TTTGAAATTATTTTCGTTTTTACAGTAACTTCTAATTTTTTCTAAATTGCTCAAATCATTATAATTTGCATATAACCCAATGTTACGTGGATCAATATATCTATTTTTCTTATCTCTAAAATATAATGATAACAACCCATACTTATCATCTGCTTTACCAATTTTATAATGCACAGAAGGAATATCTAGGTAAAGAGATAAATATTCCCCAATTAGCTCATTTATAAAGTTAGAAGTTGGGTCTGGATAATTATCAAAATCCTTGAAATAATACCAAGAGCCATCTATTTCATGCCAATTATTCCAAAGAGTTACAATTTCTTTTCTAATTCTAAGAGTTCTAGAAAGTTTGTAAGGACTAGTTAGTTTAGAGGAAAACTTTGTTATAGTTGTCTCTGGTAATATTAAATTGTCTATATTCATACAAAATCCTCCTTTATAACAGTATATTCTAACACACTAATAAAAAATGTAAACTTGTTTTTGTGTAATCGTTATTATATAATACATATATAAGATAGGTGATTTTTAATGGATGAGAAAGATAATAAAAAAAGTAAAAAAATTTCAAAAAAAGAAAAAGAAAGAATCCGACGCGAATATAAAATAGAAGTTATAATCGTTATTATATTGTTTGTTTTTCTTTTGATTCTTCTTTGTAATAGAACATTTTTTAGGGAACAATACAAGACAAGTAAGATTTCTCTTGATATACCAATTTTTTCTTTTTTTGTTAAAGATGATGGTAAGACTCTTGAATTTAAAACCCTTAGAAAATCCCAATATGTAAAGAAATATTTTGAAGATTATTTATCTACCCTTACTAGATATAACTGCAAGAATAAAATCTTTTATTATGTAGAGAGTACAAACACAATTATATATGATATAAAGGTAGAAAAAGACTTTGCACTTAAGACAATAACTATTAAATATGATAACAAAAATCCTGATTTGATATGTGATTCAGAATAAACTTAATAAATTACTAGGTGGACTAGGAGAGACTTTTTGCAATTTGACAAAATCTCTTCTTTTTGATAGAATATAAAAATGTCACGTGTAAGAAGAGGTGTAGTTAATTATGTTTTATGATGAAACAAAAGCGATAATTGCTTGTGATGAGGATCCGTCCCTGATTTTTGAGTTGCTCAAAGAGGAACACATTTATTTAATAGACAAAATATTATCTAGAAAAACATTTGATATAAATGTTACAGATAATCAAGGGAACAGTATCCTAATGCGACTTTTGAAAAAAGGTTGCTATGATGTAGTGCTAAAACATATGAAAGATAAAAGATGGGATATAAATCATCAAAACAATGATGGTGATACATTCGCTCATATATTAGTTGCTATGAATTATGTTAATGTAGTGGATATAATAAAAACACTAAAGAAAAATAAGGATTTTCTTCCAAATATTAAAAATAACTATGGAGAAACAATCCTTGATAAATCAATTAAAAATAGTTATATTTATACAACCGCCAAGATACTTGAAGATGAAAGATTCGATAACATAGGAATTATTTCATTTAAAAACTTATATGATACTTATATAAGAACAAACAATTATGGTAAATATACTAAACTTAATAATTTAGACATGATAATAGAAACACTTGATGGTAAAGAGTTAAATCCAAAAGTTAAAAAAGTTGTTTCTACAGTTAAAGAAAACTATGAAAAGATTAAAGAGGAGTTTATTCAAAATAAAACTGACAGAATTGATAGTATTGTAAAAAATATACTTTTAGCCTAACAATTAAAAAAGTGTTGCAATATATAATGGCTTGTGGTACAATCTTAACGTTGGTAATCCGCTGATACCTTTTGTAGCATTGGCTATTTATTATGATTACTGTAAAATAGAAAGGAATGAATAGTATGAACGTAATTGATAAGATTACAAAGAAACAGTTAAATCCAAATATACCTGAATTTAGAGTTGGATACACTGTAAAAGTTAACGTAAAAATTATTGAGGGAAACAAAGAAAGAATCCAAGCTTACGAAGGTGTTGTAACAGCTCGTAAGGGAAGTGGAATTAGTGAAACATTCACAGTAAGAAAAAATTCTTATGGTGTAGGAGTAGATAGAGTATTCCCACTTCATTCTCCAAAAATTGCTAGTATTGAAGTAATTAGAACTGGTAAAGTTAGACAAGCTAAACTATATTTCTTAAAAGATAAAGTTGGTCAATACAGAATCAAAGAGAAAGGACAAAAATAAGAGACCTATAAAGTCTCTTTTTGTTTTTAAATATGAAGAAATTTTGGAATGAATTTGGCCCTTTTTTATTAACCATAGTAGCAGTTCTATTTATAAGGCAATTTATTATTGCCCCAATAAGTGTTAATGGAACATCTATGTATCCAACACTTAATGATAAAGACATAATGATACTTAATAAAATTGGTTATGAAGTAGATGGACTTGAAAGATTTGATATAGTAGTTATTAAATATCATGACAAATATCTTATTAAGAGAGTAATAGGACTTCCTGGGGATAACATTAAATATAAAGATAATAAACTTTATATAAATGATGAATATGTTGAGGAGCCTTTCCTTGAAGTTGATGTTGTTACGTGGGATTTTGAGATGGTTGGAACGGTTCCAGAAGATAGTTATTTTGTTATGGGGGATAATAGGGTAGTTTCTATGGATAGTAGAGATTTAGGAACATTCAAAAAAAGTAGAATAATTGGTAAAACCAATTTTACAGTTTATCCGTTTTCTAATTTTGGAACTAAAAAATAAATGCTTAATTGAGGACTAGAACAATTAGTCCTTTTTTTGTTATAATAATTATGGAAGTGTTTATGAGATTTCTTAAAGATTTTTTCTTCTGGAATGCTTTAACATCTAAGGATCTTATGACTAAACTAACAAATGCTGCATTGTATGAAGAAATTTTGGAAAAAGAAAGAATACTAGAAGACAACGAGCAAACAGCAGAGTGGCTAATAATGAAAATTGAAGATTTTCATATTAGTAAGGCAAAGAAAAAAGATGCTATTAAGTATGCAAATAAAATAGGAAAGACCTATAAAGAAAAAGAAGTTAATATGCTTTTGAAAAAAATAAATGAGTTAACTGGTCGTAATTTTAAAATAGAGGTGTAAATATGGAAAAATTTCATTTTGAAAAAGTATCTATTGAAAGAAAAGATGATGTCATAGAATACATGCAAGAACATCAAGCGTGTGGTTCTAATATAAATGGAGATGGTGGTTTTGATGAAGTTTTAGAAGGTAAAACTTATGAAGAGTGTTTAAACCGTTCTTTACTAATGGAAGATGATGAGTATGCAAAAAGTAAAAATAGATGTCCAGCTGTAACTTATTTACTAATTAGAGAAAATGATAATAGACTAATTGGAATGATAAATATAAGACATAATTTAAATGAAACAATGCTTAGATTTGGTGGACATATTGGATATGGTGTTAGACCTAGTGAAAGAAGAAAAGGATATAATAAAATAAATTTGTATTTAGGGCTTATTAAAGCATATAATGAGTTTGGACTTGATAAAGTTATGCTTGACTGTGATGTTAATAATTTAGGTAGTGATAAAACTATTAAAGCTTTGGGCGGTGTGCTTGAAAGATGTGAACTCGATCCAAGTGACTCTACATTAACTAATGTCTACTGGATAGATACTCTTGATTCTATAGAAAAATATAAAAGTGTTTACGAAAAATATATAGCTCTTTCTAAAAATATGATAAAGAAAAGGTAATAATATGAAACTAATATTGAGTTCTAGAGATTTTTTAAATGATAATTCTAGAAAAGTTATAATGGATAATCTTCCTAAAAAAATAGAAGAGTGTAAAGTTTTATTTATACCTAATGAGAAGGCAAATGATGAAAATTTAAGATCAGATAAATATTACAATAGACTTTTTAAAGATGGCTTTACAAATAAAAATAACATTTATATTTTTGATGAGAAAAAAACTAATGATTTTAAAGATCTTAAACTTGACTTAATATATATAGGTGGCGGAAATACTTTTGCTACTATGAAAAAGATCAAGGATTCTAACTTTGATAAAGAAATAATCAAATATGTAAGAAATGGTGTTACATATATTGGTGGTAGCTGTGGAGCTCACATAGTAACAAAGAACATAGAACATGCAAAGTATTTTGATACAGTTTATGATGATTTTGATAATTTTACAGGATTGGGATTATTTGATGGTATAATTATTCCTCATTTTGACGAAGAAAGACAAAATGTTTATGACTTGTTAAAAAATAAAAATGAATGGAAAATTTATCCTCTTACTGATGATGATTCTATTATTGTTGATGATGAAAATATAAGAATTATTTCTGATGATAAAAATTGATTTTAATATTTTTTTGTGCTATGCTTTTGATAGTAAAAGGAGACATTTATGATAATAAAATTTGATAAACTTTTTGAAAACAAAGATGAACTTAGAAATATTGATATGAAAGATCCGTTTTATGTAGCAGCCTGCGCCGTTAATATAATGTGTTCATATGATCCTAATTATCCTGATAACTTCCTTGAGATGTTACAGGTTCTTATGGGAGATGTTCAACCTATAACACCATATTTAAAACAAAATATTAAAGATCGTATGACTTCAAATAATAAATGGCCTTATATTGGTAAATCATATTTTAAAGGTGCAATACCAGAAAATGATTATACTCCGAGTGTACCTTATGAAGTGGAAATTAGTGAAAATTCTCATTCTCGTGATAACCCTTCATTACTTAAATTATTCATTACAAATGGTGGAACATCATCATCTAGACCAATAACTCTTAGAATGTTAAAGGATGGAAGATGGCTTTTATTTAGTGATACTATAATAGGTATGATGACAGGAATTAAAGAACCTGAATCTTCAAATCCTTGGGCTTAAGTGTAAAGACTGTTAATTCAGTCTTTTTTGTTATAAAAAAAGAGGTATTAAAAATCTAATACCTCTGGACTATATAACTTTTTATATAACTTTGAAGATTTCATAAGACTTTCATGTGTTCCAAAGTCACTTACTTTTCCTTCATCAATTACATATATCAAATCTGCATCCATAATCGTAGAGAGTCTATGAGCAACGATTATAATTGTATGCGTTTTAACTAAGTCATCTATAGTCTTCTTTATATATTCTTGTGATTCATTATCAAGGGCGCTAGTTGCTTCATCAAATAAGATGACTTTTGTATCTTTTAGTAAGGTTCTAGCTATTGCAATTCTTTGTTTTTGGCCACCAGATAAGTTAACTCCACCTTCACCAATTACAGTGTCATATTTATTAGGTAGTGACATTATATAGTCGTCTATATAAGCTTTTTTAGCAACTTCTCTTACTTTTTCCAATGTTACATTTTCATCGACAATTTTGAAATTGTCTAAGATAGTACTGTTGAATAAGTATGGAGCTTGTCTTATAACTGAAATATTATCTCTTAAAGCTTTTTCAGATATATCTTTAATATTCATTCCGTTTAATTCAATTGTACCTTTTGATGCATCAAAGTATCTTAATAGCAAATTGAATAATGTAGATTTTCCTTGACCTGATTTACCAACAATTGCAATCTTTTTGTTTGGCTCTACAGCCATATTTAATCCTTTTAGAATCAATTCTTTGTCTTCTTTACGATATTTAAATTTAACATTCTTAAATTCTATCTTACACTTTTTACCGCTTAATTCTCTGTTTCCAAATTTTTCGTCTTTATATAATCTGTTGTTTAAGATCTCATCAATTCTTTTTAATGATACTGTTACTTTGTTGTAACAAACACCAAATTCAGAAAGAGATTCTACAACATCATCGATCCTCCATATATATTTTTCAATAATTATAAATGAGGCTAGGGCAATAGTACCATTAAATACTTGCATTCCTAAAGTTAAAAGTATAACAAACTGTATTATGAAGTAACATAAATTATTTAGACCATAATATATAGCTTCATTTACTCCAACTTTCTTTTGCTTATTAAATAGAGTGTCTATTTTAAAATTCATTCTTGCTTTTATATTATCTTTTATACCAAGTGCTTTTATTTCCCTTATACCAGTTATATTTTGTGTTGCAACTTTGATATATTCATCAGAATCTTTTTTGATTTCTTCGTGAATTTTCTTTAATTTTGGATAATATATATTTGATAAAATAAACATTACAATACATAAAATTACTAATTCTAATCCAACATATATTGATATAGTGAAAGATACTATTACTATGATTATAGCAATTACTAATCTACAAGTTAATTTTATTAGCTTTGCTAAAAGTTCTAGTATTCTATCTGGATCTGTATACATCCTATTTATGAATTCACCAACTCCAATATCCTCAAATGCAATTGCAGGCATATCTGTTACTTTTGCATATAAATCTTTGTTGATATTCTTCATAAACTTTTTTTCTAGAGAATTATATAATAAATCTGTAGGAACTTGTATACAAACCCAAGCGATAGTTATAAATGAACTCCATAATATTAAATATTTTATGAATTCATATTTATTTCCATCAGCAATTGCTTGAAAAGCATTTGCCCATATAAAGGCATTTAATAATGGTTCAAAATGTTTTAAAACGGTTAAAATTATGTAGAGAAAGAATTTAAGTTTATCTTCTTTAAAATATCGTATCAATATTTTAAAATAACTTAAACTTTTCACTTTATCCTCCACAAAAAAAATAACTATTTGAGTAATAGTTATTCTATTTAATAGTAAAAATTCTTAGTACGACTAAAGTACGTGAGAAAACTCACTAATAAATCTATTACTCATCCCCAAAACTATTTTCTTTCTTTGAATTTTATTGCTCATCTTCTCACTCCTCTCTCTTAAAATTCACCCTAACTATAACATTGAAATTTAAATGTGTCAACAAAAATATGTTAACAAAATATTATAAAAAAATTTTTGTATATACATTTTGTTCATGATATAGTGTTATTAGAGGTGTTAAAATGAGGCTAGTTACATTCCAACAAATGGCAGCAGTTAAATCTTTATTTGAAAACGGATTTTTAGAGTATGATCCTAAATATTCTTTACTTTCAAAGTATCAGAAATATTCTTTACTTTCAAAGTATCAGATGGCATATGATTTTATAAAAAAAGAAATGGAAAAGCAAGTAGAAAACAAGAATAAGACTATGTATCCAATTTGGTGTTGGGTTAAATGTTATAACTTTATTTGCCCACCTAAAAGAAAAGGCAAAAGAGTAGAAGGCTTTGATGTTAAGATTACTTTTAACAAGGATGTATCTGATGTTTTTGTGACTGATTTTAAAAGATATTCTTTTGTTCTTAATAATAAATATATTCCTAGTTCTAGAGAAGACTATTTAAATTCTCTAAAAGTTTCTAAAACAGAAGATGAAATATACGATAGTTTTAGAAGATGTATTACAAATGATAGTGATATTTTGCAAGGCTGTGTTTGGAGAATAGAACTTTCTGATATTGAGAAAATAGAATTTTTGCATGATGATGGTTATGTTTATGGTTCTGTTAATTATGTACGCAGTAATGGAAAGAGAATGGACTGGATAAAAGATTTTTACAGTGGATTGTGATATGTTATAATTGATTTATAAAATATGATAGGCAGGTGATTTTATGGCTTTGCTTTGGCTTTTTGCCTTTCTTGTTTTTGGTTATGTGATTTTTAATCATGTATTAGATAGTAAGGCTGAAGTAGAAAAGAAGGAAGCTTTATTGATAGATAAATCGATAGAGACTTATTTTGATAGTAATAATGTGATGATGGAAAATTATATTTTATGTTTTGATATTGATGGTGAAAGGAAAAACTTTTCCGTTAAATACAGTCTTTATCAAAAATATGAAGTTGGTGATAAAGGAATCTTACTTCATAAGAGAAACCGTTTTGTAGATTTTGAAGTAGAAAAATAATTTTATAATATGGGTGAGATAATATGAAATTTAAAATTTTACATATGGTAGAAGGTGATAAAAATGCTAGGGGTATAACAGTAATAATAGATGTGTTTAGAGCATTTACTGTTGAAGCTTATTTAATGAATAATGGTGCAGATAAGATTATTCCAACTGATGATATAGACAAAGCGCTAGAGTATAAGAATCTTGATCCGAATATAGTGTTAATTGGAGAAAGACATGGTGTTAAGTTACCAGGGTTTGATTTTGTTAATTTTCCTTCATAAATTGAAAATATTTCTTTTAAAGGTAAGACTATTGTGCATACTACTAGTGCAGGAACTAAAGGCATTGTTAACGCAAAAGTAATAGCATAATATATAAAGGTAAAAAAGCCAAAAGAAGTCTCACTTGTATGTATATGACTTGATGCTTTAAAAGAAACGGAAGAAGAATTTAAAGAAAAAGTAATACCTGAACTTATAAATCATTCAAAAGGAATTGGGCTTCCGGATGGCTATGTCCCTGACACTTATTATTTTTTATGGTACAATGATAAAATTGTAGGCTTATTCAAAATAAGACATTACTTAAATGAAGATTTAGCGAAAGGGCCAGGACATATTGGTTATGGTATTCTTCCAGAATTTAGAGGAAAGGGATATGCAACTAAAGGATTGAAACTAGCAATAGATAAATGTAAAGAAATAATTCCTGAGGATGAGATTTATTTCTCTGTACATAAGGATAATCCTGGTTCTTTAAAAGTCCAACAAAATAATGGTGCTTACATAGTAGGAGAAACAGAAGAAAAATATTTGACAAGAATAAAAATAAGATAGTTTTTCATAGGTTGTTGTTTTTAGAAAATGATTATTTAAGAATTAAAAAGGAAAAATAAATGAAGATGATAATACGTGATTAAATGGTACAAGTAAAGTTTTAGTCGTATATTATTCTGCTCAAAGTCATACTGAAAATGTTGCTTTAAAAATTGCAGAAAATTTAGATGCTGATGTATTTGAAGTTAGACTAACTAACGTTATACTTCTTCTGATTTAGACTGGACAAATAGTAATTCTAGAGTGTCAAAAGAACACAATGATACTTCATTAAGAGATGTTGAACTTGTAAGTTATAAAATTGATAATTTTGATAATTATGATACAGTTATAATTGGTTATCCTATTTGGTGGGGTCTTGCTGCATGGCCTATAAATGCTTTTGTTAAAAACAATGACTTTACTAATAAGACTGTTATTCCTTTCTGCACATCATCATCTTCTGATATTAAAAACTTTACAGATAAAGTTAAGAGCAATAATTAAACCTATTACTATTTAATAAAATTAACTGTTAATTGTTTATAATGGTTTCTTTTATGCTATACTTAACTAGTAATAAAGTTTGAGGATGTGTTGTTATGTTAGATAAAATTAAAGACTTTGTAGTTAGAAATTATAAAGCCATAATATTTACTATTTGTTTAGTCTTATTTATGGCTTTAGCAGAAGATGTTTTTATGAAAGACATTATGAAAGGCGATATAATTGGATATGATCTTGTATCAAAATATTTAATTAGTGATTTTATGACTCCTGTTATGAAAGTTATTACTTGGTTCGGTAGTGGTTTTGCTTTGATAATTTTAACCATATTTTCATTCCTTGTTATTAAAAATAAAAAAGTTGGAATACTTGTTTTGTCAAATTTATGTATTGTTACTGTGCTTAACCAAATACTTAAATTTATCCTTCATAGACCAAGACCATCAGAGTTCCAAATTATAACTGAGACTGGTTATAGTTTTCCTTCTGGTCATTCAATGGTAAGTATGGCTTTCTATGGATTATTTATATATTTAATTTATAAAAATGTTACTAATAAATATTTAAAATGGATACTTATAACAGTTTTATCACTTTTAATAATTCTTATTGGTATCAGCAGAATCTATTTAGGTGTACATTATACTAGCGATGTACTTGGAGGATTCCTTTTATCAATAGCATATCTAATTATTTTTGTTAGAGTTAATAAGAAAAATTTATGTAAAGCATAAAAATAAAACTTTGAATCGTCAAGATCCAAAGTTTTTTACTATATTTACTTTTAAGTATTTCTAATATTTCTTCTGGTTCTTCTTTGCAATTGTTTGTTAGCCATTTTTTTATAATTGCAGTGATTCCAGCTTTAAAAAATTTACAGTGATAATCAATATATTTGTTATCATATAATTGTTTGGCTAAATCTTTGTCAAAATAATCAATTTCATAATTTACATCAAAACCTAGTTTGAAATATGTTTTGTAGAAAATTTGATTTTTTTTGATATTTTTAAACATTAATGTCTATAATAATGATTTATAAAGGTATGAGAAGAATTTAAAATATTCTTTTCTTTTTATTTGTTTCACTGTATTTGTTTTTTATTAAATGATATAATTTTTATAGATTTAGTAGTATGAGGAGGATTAGAATGTGAAAAATGTAACAGTGATTGGTGGAGGAGTTTTAGGGAGCCAAATAGCTTTTCAAGTTGCATATTCTGGGTTTAGAGTTAAAGTTTGGCTTAGAAGTGAAAGCAGTATTGAAAGAACAAAGGCTAAACTTGAAAAACTTAGAAAAACATATGTTGATTCAATAAATGATATGAAAAACAAAAAGACTCAAAATTGGTGTTATGGCATTTCTAATTTTGAGAACTTTAATGCTGATGAATGCTTGAAGAAAATTAGTAATGCCTATGATAATATTACTTTAGAACTTGATTTAGAAGAGTCTATAAAGAATACTGACTTGATTATTGAATCTATGTCTGAAGATTTTAAAGCTAAACGTGATTTATACAAAAAAATATCACCATTTGTGAGAAGAGATACAATTGTAGTAACGAATTCTTCTACAATGTTGCCAAGTAAACTTGCTAGATATACTAAATATCCGGATATGTTTTTAGCACTTCATTTTGCTAATTCAATTTGGAAAAATAATATTGTAGAAGTTATGAAACATAGTAAAACTGATGATGAATGTTTTAACAAAGTACTTTTATTTGCTAAGAAAATTAACATGATACCACTTCCTTTGTATAAAGAGAAAGCCGGATACTTACTTAATTCTATGCTTATACCTTTTTTATTTTCTGCACTTGATTTATATGCGACAGGAGTATCAGATCCTGAACATATTGACACTGCCTGGACAATTGGTACTGGAAGTGATGAAGGACCTTTTCATATGCTTGATATAATCGGATTAAAAACTGCTTATGAGATAGTGAAAATGTATGTAAAAATACCATCTTGTTTAGCACCTTATCATTTTAAAGCTATAGCAAAAAAGTTAGAAAGTTATATAGATAAAGGTAAGCTTGGTAAAGCTAGCGGGGAAGGATTCTTTAAATACTAAGAGATGTGAATTGTGTTTATGAATAAAGAACAGATTTTTGATTATATTAAAAAAAGAAACATATGGTATGAAGTTACAGAACATAAAAAAGTTTATAAGATGGCTGATCTTGATGATATGGATATGCCTTACCCAGATGGCAATGCTAAAAATCTTTTCCTTTGCGATGATAGAAAAAAATACTTTCTATTGCTTGTTAAAGCTGGGAAAAAAGTTGACCTTAAAAAATTTAGAACTGACAACAGTCTTAGATCACTTCATTTTGCTTCATCTTTTGATTTGAAGAAAATAATGAAGTTAGAACCAGGCTCTGTTACACCATTTGGTATTTTGAATGATGAAAGGAAAGAAGTATCTTTATATATAGATAAGGAACTTAATGATGTTGTAGGTGCTCACCCCAATGATAATAGTGCTACTGTTTGGCTAAAAGTAAACGATTTAATAAGTATTATTAAAGAGCATGGGAACTTTGTTAAGATTGTAGAAATGATGTGATTGTATAGAAAAAGACAGTTGCCATTAAAAACATTGCCTCATGCGTCAACTTAATTGTTTCTTTTTTCTTTTCTATATATAATATTATTAGGTGAGTTAAATGAATAAGAAAAAAATTATAATAGGAATCATTTGTTTTGTACTAGTTTTTGCAACAATAGGAGTAGTAACTGTGTTGTTAACTGGTGGTCAAGGTGGAACAGGAGGTGGCACTATTACTACTAAAGATGGAAAAGTTAAGATAGTAGCAAATGATGTTAGCAAACTTAGTTTAGAAAAATATGAAAATGATGTATTTTCTATGAAAAAACCAAAAGGATGGACTGTTGAGTCTGCTGGTGTTGGAATTTATTATGCTATTAAAGTATATAATCCTAAAGATACAAACGAAGGAATATTCTTGATGTTAAAGATGCAACCACTTTTAAAAAGTGCAGCTGCAAAAAAATATTGGCAAGATTATTCAACTCTTTCAGGAGGACAATATAGTTTATTTGCAGATGCTGTGGTGCTTGATACTCCAACGATTGAAACCTTTTATCAAAAGTTTAATGAGATTGGAAGCTATATGAATAAAATTGAACCAACACTTTCTAATTTTAATTTTCCAACATATAGTAATTTTTCGAAAAAAGATGAACAAGTAAGTAGTGCTTCTATGAAAAGTGTTGCGCTTGATAGTAAAGTTTTAAGAGCAACATTTACTGGAGCTAATGGTAAAACTGGTGAAGGAATGTTTCTAGCATCAATTGTAAATTTTGGGAATCAATATCTTGGTGGTATAGATTGTACATATTATATGGTATATGACATAATGACTATAACTGCTAATGAAAATGAGTTTATTGATTATAAAGATATATTACTAGAATCAATAAATTCAATAGAGTTTAGTGATTCATATGTAAAGAAGACCATCGATGATGGAAATGCACAAACAAAACGATCATTAGAGTTAAATGCATCTATTCAAAAATCTTTTGATTCTTACATGAGTGCTTGGGAAAATAGAAATAAAACTTATGATATTATGAGTCAAAAACAAAGTGATGCCACTTTAGGATATGAAAGAGTGTATGATACTGAAACTGGTGATATATATAAGGCTTATAATGGATTTACTGATGATTATGATGGTGAAAGATATAAAAACATAACAGATAATATGTATGCTGAAAAAACAAGTGGCTATATCGAAAAATAGTGCTTGGAATAATTAACTTATTTGATAAGATAAATGTAGACATGTAAAAAAATATGATGTCTACATTTTTTTTACTTTATAATTCTAAATATATGATACAATGATATTGTAGGTGATGATAGATGAACTATAAATATCAAAGAGGACAGTTATTTAGGAAAAAGTTAAATGTTCCTAAATATATATTAAACAAGGTTTATGATAGTACGCTTTCTTTAAATGAATTTATTGAATATAATTTGGATGACAAAATACCAATATCATGTGTTAGAGAAGCTGATAGAGAGATTATAGAAAAGTTCGGCATTGATAGGTGTAAAAACCTGGATTGGGAGTTAATAAACAAAAGCGTGTATTATAATAGAAATGTTAATTTTAGAGATGCACTAATGTTTATTGATCCACACACTGAAGACATTAATGGTGACTTGTATAAATTAGTAAAAAATCAGTTAAAGCCAATTGATTATTCTGAAAAGATGAAGGAAGTATATTCAGGAAGATTACTTGATGTTTCAGAAAGTGATGATGTTAATTTAACACATTTGAAAAATGCCTTTAACGAAGGTGAAGTTAGCTTAAAGGATATTGTTTGTAATTGGAATTTATTTAAAGATAAAGATTTGAGTTATTGTTTATTAAAAGATGATGCAAATAAAGAACATATTACTAATGTCAAGTTAAAGGAATTTATGAATACTTATGGAAATCTATCTACTTTAATTGTGGAGCATAATAATATTTATGAATTTATTGATAACGTTTCATCTCTTACTTCAGATGAAGAAAAAAAAGGATTTATTAAAAAGTTTACTGATAATATATTAGATGAAGCTTATAAAAACCAAGAAAATTATGAACAAGGTATTAAACTAACTGATGACCAATATAAAGAAATATTTAAGTATTCATCAATAATTGATTATATAAAAAAATTCCCTCATACAGAAAGTTTAATCAAAGAATTAGAACTGTTACCTCAAGATTATGTTTCTAAAATATCTATTCCTATTTCAGCGTTATTAAATTATAAGGCTTTATGTTTTGCTGAAATTTATGGATTAGAAAATGTTGTAGATTTTGATAACGAGTATGGTCATTTTTTTACTAAAAATAATTGTGAAATGTTAAATTCAATATATGATATGTATTTACATTATGCTTCTTCTGCAGATGAATCATATAGAACACTTTTCCTTAAAAATAGATATACAGATGGCCCATATACAAAAGATGAGTTTTACGAAGTGATGAGAAGAATGATAATATATGGCCCAACTGATTTTAACTATGTTAATAAAACACCTGATTATAGAGAAATAACTGAGAAATTCAAAGCAAAAACTCCTGAATTATTCATGTCAGAACAAGCACCAGAGGAGTTACAAAAATTATTTTATACTAAATCAATAACACCTCAATACATTTTAGAACATCCAGAATATGTTGAATATTTAAGAGGAAAAAAATTAAGTTCTTGCTTTGAGGAAAGAAAAGTAAAAATAGAGGGTAAAAAAACATCATTTGGTTACGAGGATTTTTATAAATTCCTTGAGGAAAAAACAGATTTTGATGGCTTCATGAATTTCATTACAGAGTATAGTGATGCTTTAAATATTATTTTTGATAAAACTGTAGTAAATGATTATCAATATGAGGTTGAATTTTCACCAAATGATGATATGGAGCAAATTTCAAGCAATATAGATGAAATTTTGAGAAAAGTAATTATTGAAAAAAATACACCTTATCCATCTCGTATTCCTAAACACATGATAGAAAATTATCCTTCAATGTTTTTAAATAAAGATGCACCGAAAGAATTAAAAGAAGCATTTTATAACAGAACAATTTCAACAGAGTCTATTTTATCAAATCCATCTTATAGAGAATTTTTAAAAGGTGTTGACTTGGAATTGTTGTTTAGATATATGCCTGTTAGCACTATAAATAATGATTATAATTATAAACGAATAAATTTAGTAAGTGGTGTCAAACAAATATTTGGCCCAGATAAAGCTTTTGATGTAATGCTTTCATATAACAAATATCTCGAACAAATTTTTAATGATAATAAATTAAACGATTTTAGATTTAATCAAAATTTTACACAGAATGATTTATTAAATGAAATTGATAGAACAATCTTACAGAATATTATTGCTGGCAAAATAAAATATGATGAAAATATACCTAAGCACTTTAAAGAGAACAATCCAACATTATTTTTAGGTGAAAATGTTCCACAGGAAATTAGAAATAAATTTTACAATAAAGAGTTTACTTTGGATGATTTTAACAACAATCCTGAGTTATTTCAATGGTTTGATAATACAAATATTGCTTGTGGCTTCCCTGAAGACTTATCTTGGATTATTCAGATGTTTAATAATACTTATGATTTTAAAATGGCAAATTATAATCGTATGAAGGTGATATCAGAATACTCTAAAATACAGGATGTGGAATTACAAAAATCATTTAAAGAGTATGTTTTAAATCTTGGTACTAATATAGATATAGAAAAAATAGAATACGTTTCTAAAATTTTGCAGAGATTTTTGTATTCAAATTCAAGTGAAATATACGCTTTTAGGAAAGAACTTACTACACAGATATTAAAATCAGATGATCCTTTAAAATATTTAAATAAAGTTGAAGATGTATTTTTGAAAAATAATATTCCAATAGTTGGGAAAATATATTCTTGCTTTGAAATATTGCATCCTGATTTTAATGGATTTAATTTTGGGGAGAGTTCAACGGTTTCTCCAACTTTGAAAAATTCATCAACAATGGGCAAAAAGGTAATAGTATTTTCTGATTTAATTAAGTCTTCATTTGGTTCTAATAATAGATCTGTCAATTCTTATTTGAAAAACATAGAATTTGGTTGTAACTTATATGAGAAAATTAAGTCTGGTCAAGTCCAATTTGATTTTCTTGATGATACAGACAAAAAACAATTAGAAGTATTTAGCAAACATTTGGCTACATTGTACAATAGTACAATGAGAGCAAAGCAAGAACATGAAATGTTCATATCTAGTGGTGATATTTTAAATGATATAGCAGAACTTTCAAGAAAATTATCTCCTGACGGAACATTGGATTATAATTTAGGTGATAGAGTTGTTAGAATGTTTTGTGGCTTTGCCGGCATTGATACGTTAGAACAGGCTAAGGAATATATAGAGGGAAAAATTCAAACAGCAGATTTGAGAAACAGAAAAGCATCTAATTCTGATATGGTATTGGAACAAGGTGATTTTGTTAAAGGTATTGGCGATATTACTTATTTAAGAAACATTTTACAAAATGGTAGCAATTCGAAAGAATATTTGGGCTCAAGTGCTGGTAGTGATGCTACATCTCTTGATACTGATGTATCAATGATAATGAGTCAAGATGGAACAATAGCTGAAAAAATAGATAGAACAATAGCAAAAAGTTATGGACCTATATGGTTTGTATTAAAAAATGATGATAGATTTGTAGTTACTAGAAAAAACAATGAAACGTTAGAGTCAGAGAGAGATTTGTCTAAAATGGAAGCGTTTTATACTGGCGTTTTGGGTCGAGATCATTATGGAATTAGAACAGGATTTGCTTCTAGTGAAATTAACTATATTGTAAGTGAAAAGTACGATCCTAAAATAGGACTAGAGATTGCTATGAACGGATTTTACATTCCTGTAGCTAATAAAGAAGGCAAAATTATATTTACTCCGAAAGATTATGATGAATTAAGAGCAAAAATGAATGGATTATCTTACTTTGATGAAGACAATTATGCTTTTTCAGAAAACTTAGTTACTGAAGAAACTGAGTGTTTAGCACAGCAAATAGAACAAAGCAACTTAGAGGTTCAAACAAAAAGAGAAAAAATAAATCATATTATAAAAGATTCTCTTGAAGATTTGGGATTACATTTAAAAACAGACATTGATGGTGATTTGACTGAAGGTTATGTGGAACTTATTGATACTGGTTCGACTGGAAGAGAAACAAATAAACCAGGTGATGGTGATTTTGACTTTATGATGAGATTAGACAAAAACATACTATCTGATCCTTCAAAACTAACTGAATTAAAACAAACTATATTAAAGAAACTTGGCAAAGAAAATTCTTCAGAATTAACTGGTAATGGTGATTTCAGATTAAAAAATGTTCAAATTGATAATGATACAAATGTAGATATTGACATTACATTTGCAGAAAAAACAGATAAAGTGGCTTATTCAACTGATATGGCATTAAAAGATAGACTTACTACAATTAAGAAAAATGATCCAGAAAAATATAAGTATGTTGTAGCAAATATCTTGCTTGCTAAAGAAGTGTTAAAAGAAGCTGGAGTGTATAAACCTAATCGAGGGGAAACTCCTCAAGGTGGTTTAGGTGGAGTTGGAATCGAAAATTGGATCTTGCAAAATGGTGGTTCATTTGTTGATGCTGCTAAAAGCTTTGTTGATGCATCTGAAGGTAAGAGCTTTTCCGAATTTCAATCAACTTATCAAATATGGGATTTTGGAGATAATCATTTGGCTGAAAGAAGAGGACAATATCCACATGATAATTTTGTAGTTAGTAACATGAGCGCAGAAGGATATCAGAAGATGTCTCATGTACTAAAAGGTTACTTAAAAAGTATGGAAGCTGAACAAACTCAAACAGCAGGAATTAAAAGGTAACTTAATGCTTGGTGAAAGTGATTTCTATACATTGCTTACGGGTAAATTGAATACAGAGTTTATTTTAAATCTGTATTCTTTTTTACTTTAATGAGAAATTAAATATAGAATATAATTTGATTGATATTACTATAAATATTTTCTTTATATGATATAATATTTAAGAAATATTTACGTAATTAAAAATATGAAACCTGCTTATTTTTGAAGTAAGTATAAAATATTAGTAGATAAAGAGCAAATTGAAAGTTGAAAGTGATTTAATATGAAATATAAAAATGAAATAGTTATTACTTCAATAATAGCTATATTGGTATTGTTCCTAAAAGTTATCAATGTGTTTCAGGTTGAAAATGGCTTGGGGTATCCTTTTGTGATGTTTTCGATGATAATTTGTTTTAGTTTTATTACAATATTTATTCAAAAAGATATAGATAAAAATTATGAAATTAACAAATTGAATTATCAAAATTTAAATATTTTAAAATATATTTCAGCAATTTTAATTGTAATATTGCACTTGCGTCCATTCTTAAATTTTTCAAATGAACTGGATTTAGCATTTAACAATATAGTTACAAGAATATGTGTTCCTATTTTTTTTATAATAACTGGTTATTTTGTTGCAAAAAAAGAGAAAGATAATGAAGATTATATTAAGAGTTATATAAAGAAAACAATACCTTTATATTTGACTTGGAGTTTATTATATGTACCAGTAATAATAGTTACGATGATTCAGCATTTACCAACTATAAATGAGTATTTAGCTAAGATCAATATTGCTTTACCTTTATTAGTTGCTTTGATAATATTATTGTTGCCAATTGTGATCTTGCTTGCTTTGTGTTATACGGGTGTTTATTATCATTTATGGTATTTTCCTGCAATAATATTCTCACTGCTAGTTTTGAAAAAATGGAAGAAAAAATTTAATATAAAGTATTTATTAGTAATTTCTTTTATATTGTTATTGTTTGGAGCAACAGAAACATATTATGGTGTTTTGCCATTCTCAGTAAAAAAATTATTATCTTATTATTATAATATTTTCTTTACTACTAGGAATTTCTTGTTCTTTGGCTTGTTTTATGTAGTATTAGGTTATTATATGGGCACAAAAGAAAAATTGCATTCAAAATATTGCTTTGTTAAGCTAGTTATTTCATTTTTCTTATTAACATTTGAAGCTATCTTATTGCACGATATCGATAGACTTGACAGTAACATTTTATTGTCTTGTGTACCACTTACTTATTATTTATTTATTTCAGCTGTCTATATTACTAATAATATAAAATTAAAATTTCCATTTGGTGATTATTCAAAATACTATTATTTGATACATCCTGTGATAATTTTTGCTATATCTTTATTGTTTGAAAATATAAGTAATTATCCATATTTAAATATTTTTATGGTATTATTGATTACACACATTATTTCATTTTTAATTGTTAAATTGAAGAGTAAAAACAAACTTAATATAAATTTAAATAAGAATGTAAAAGAACTTGGTAAGATTTAAAAAATATGATAATGTAAAAAATCAAAAATAATATTTATTAAAGTAATGTGAGGTGTTAAATAATGAGCAAAGAACAGCTTAATTTGTGGAATGATTTGAAAGAAGGCAATACATTTGGCGAAGTACAAGAATATATAAGGAAAGTAATTGAAATAAGAGGCTTTTCAAATCAAAGCATAGAACAAGCAATGTTATTATTAACAGAAGAAATAGGTGAACTTGCTAAAGCTATTAGGAAAGAGAAAACAACAATGTCAATTGACAACAATAAATGTAAAAATTATGATACAATTGAAAGTGAAGTCGCAGATGTTTTTATTGTATTATGTACAATTTGTAATAAACTAGATATTGACTTGTTTTCTTCTTTGAAAGAGAAAGAAAGAGAAAATATAGAGAGAAAATGGAAGAAATAATAGTTAATAGTGAATAAAGTGAAAATAATGAAAATAAAACGAATATAAACTGGTATATACCGACTTACGGAAAACTACTCATAAGCCTTTTTACGTTTAATAGCTAAAAAATGATTAAAATTATTAAAAATTAAGGGTAATTCCGATTGATGGAAAACTAAGATTTTAGATATAGGAGATGATAAAAGTGACAAAAGATTTAATTATAAGAAGCAGCAGTGCGGAATTCTTAATATTTGAAAGGCAAACACATGATAAAGGAATTCAAGTTAGATTTGAGGATGGTGATTTATGGTTAACACAGAAAGCTATTGGAGAACTCTTTAATGTGGATAGAACAGTAGTTACCAAGCATATTAAAAATATATATTCTGAACTTGAATTAAATGAGAATTCAACTAGTGCAAATTATGCACTAGTTCAAAAGAGGGTAATAGAGAGATTACTAGGAATGTATTATATTATAACTTAGATATGGTTATTTCGGTGGGTCATAGAACAAATTCAGATAGAGCTATACAATTTAGAAGGTGGGCCACTTATATATTAAAAGATGCTGGAAAAATATCACATGAAATAGCATGTGATAAAGCATTAACGGAATTCGAAAAGTATAGAATAAAGCAAGATAAATTGTATAAATCAGATTTTGATTTGTTAGTTGAAGAAAGTAATAAAAAAGGTGAAGATAAATAGTAATTTGTTAAAAGGAAGTGATTAAAATGGATATGTATCAAAAAAGAAAAATGAGAGCAGAAAAGAAAAATAGTGGTAGCCAAGAAAGATTTTCAAAAGTTTCCATTTCGTGGTATCCTGGCCACATGGCTAAAACAAAAAGAGAAATAAAGGAAAGTCTTAACTTGGTTGATATTGTATATGAGGTAATTGATGCAAGGATGCCTTTAAGTTCTAAAATAATTGATATTGATGATATAGTCAAAGATAAACCTAGAATTTTGATAGTAACTAAATATGATATTTGTGATGAGAAGGAAACAGATTTAATGCTAAAAAAATACGAACAAGAAGGATACATTGTTATAAAATGTAATTTGTTGAATAGAAATGGTATTAAAGAGATTTTAAATCAAACGAAAAATCTTGCAAAAAAAATAAATGATGACAGAGCTAAGAAAGGATTGAAACCTAGGAGAGTTAGAGCACTTGTGATAGGAGTTCCTAACGTTGGTAAATCAACACTAATCAATGCTTTAGTAGGTAAAAAAGCTGTTAATGTTGGAAATACACCAGGTGTTACCAAAAATCTTTCTTGGATTAGGATAAATGATAATGTAGAGCTTCTTGATTCACCCGGAATTTTGTGGCCTAAAATCGATAACCAGATTCATGCCTATAATCTTGCAGCATTATCATCAATAAAAGAAGAAATTGTTGACAGTGAAGCATTATGCAAATACATTATAGAAGTTCTTGAAAAGTATTATCCAGAAAACTTAATTTCTAGATATAACTTACAGGAGATCAACTATGATACTATTTATGATGATATTGCTAAAAAAAGAGGTTTCTATTTAAAAGGTGGTGCAATTGATTATGAAAAAGTGTATAATACTGTAATCAACGATTTAAAGTCAGCATCTTTAGGGAAAGTTACATTTGATAGATTATAGTGGAGTATTATATGCTTAATAAAATAATTACATTTGATAATGGTGAAAAGTATATCGTGTATGATTCTGTTGTTAAGGACAATGTTTATTATTATATGCTGGTAGGAATTAGTGAAGATGAAAATACAGTTTTGAAGGAAAAAATAAAGTTTTCTACTGCAAATAGTGATAGCACAGAAAATTTAATCTTTAGTGATGTAACTGATTTAAATTTACTTCAAGAAATTACAATGATGTTTTTTGAAAAAATGAAGGGAGTTTTGTAAATGAAAAATAATGATACTTTAAAAGTGGGAGACACAGTTAAATTTAGTGATGGTGACTATATTATTACTAATCATGTTTATTATGCTGGAGATGAGTATTGCCATAGAGCAAGAATGATTGATGATAATATAGATATTCATGGTGAATGGATGAAAGTAGAGAAAGATGGATTCTATCCTGTAGAAGATGAAGAACTTGTTAGAAATCTTTATAGCTATGATTCTGTACACAAGGTTATAAAAACAGATGCGCTTAATAAAAACATAGAAAATTCTTTAATAGATGCAAAAGTTGATTTCTTTAAATATTTATCTGCAACAATGGTTTCTTTGGCTGGTGTTACACTAAGTGGAGCATTAAACAGCGTTCCTGGTGTTGTCGTTTCATCAGTAGCAACTGCAGCATCAGTATATGCTTGTGCCAGAACTTTTAATGATATGGACAAAGAAATTAAGGAAGACGCAAAAAAATTCACAAAATAGTTTAAAAAATATATTGCTTACTTTTTATTAGTATGCTATATTTAATTTGACGTTTTGCAAATAAGCTAATATTTTATTATGGTACTACATAGTAATATGTGGCTTTTTTGCGTTGTGAAAGGAGTGTGAAAAAATGTCATTCATCGAAGTAGAAAACATAAGCAAAACTTTTAAGGTAGCAAAAAAGGAAAGTGGCTTTAAGAATTCTATAAAGTCTTTTTTTAAGCGTGAATATCGCTATGTTAATGCTATCAAAGATATTTCTTTTTCTATTGAAAAAGGTGAAATAGTCGGTTACATTGGCCCAAATGGTGCTGGTAAAAGTACTACTATTAAGATACTTAGTGGTATACTTGTTCCAGACTCAGGGAAATGTAAAATAGGCAAAATTACACCTTGGATTGATAGAAAAGAATATGTTAAGAATATTGGCGTTGTGTTTGGCCAAAAGAGTCAACTTTGGTGGGATATTCCTGCTAGTGATACTTTTGATTTACTCAAGGATGTTTACGATATCGATGATGAGAGATACAGAAAGGTTCGTAATGAACTTGTTAGTATGCTTGGAATCGAAGATATTATAAATGTTCCTGTTAGAGGCCTTAGCCTTGGTCAACGAATGAGGTGTGAAATAGTTGCGTCACTATTACATGAACCTGATATCTTGTTTCTTGATGAACCTACAATTGGACTTGATGCTGTATCGAAAAAAATAGTTAGAGACTTCATTAAAAAAATTAACAAAGAGAAAAATGTTACAGTAATTCTTACTACTCATGATATGGCAGACATTGAAAGCTTAGCAAAAAGGATTATCTTGATAGGAAAAGGCCAAAAGCTCTATGATGGATCACTTGTAAAACTAAAGAATAACTATGATAGAAAAAAATACATAAATGTAGTTACAAATGATAAACTTGATCTTAGAAGCAAATGCATTATTTCAAAGAAGAAAACTGAAAATGGTTACAAATTCGTAATTGATTCAGAAAAGGCAGATATATCATCATTTATAAATGATATTACTAGAAAAGCCTCTATAAAAGATATTGAAGTAGATAATGAGTCTTTAGAAGATATAATTGCAACTTTGTATGAGGAATATGAAATATGAGATTTTATTTATCATATTTTAAGCTTAGATTTATATCTGGACTTCAATATAGATTTGCTGCAATTGCAGGAATCCTGACTCAGTTTTTCTTTGGAATTGTAATTATTATGGTTTATTTAGCATTTTATGACTCTAATGTAACAGCACCAATGACTATTGCAGAGACTGTTACATACTTGTGGCTTAACCAATGCTTTTATTCATTACTTTCTCTTGAATATAAGGATAATGAGATAGTAAATATGATTAAAAAAGGAGAAATAGTATACGAACTTACACGACCTAAAAACGTTTACTTTATGTGGCTTTTTAAGGTTGTGGGGCAGCGTTTGTCAATGGCAACACTTAAATCTATTCCATTTGTAATAGTACTTTTAATTCTTCCTTATCCGTACAAATTATTACCACCTAGTTCATTACCAGCATTTTTATTGTTTATGGTATCCATTTTTGTAGGAATATTCCTAATGGCATCTGTTATAACATTTTTTAATGTCATTGTTTTAAAAACGATGGATGAAAAAGGTATAACTACTATTTTTGGATCTTTAGCAGATCTTTTCTCTGGAGGATTTGTGCCAATACCATTCTTCCCGGGATTTCTTCAAAAAATAGCAGATTTCCTTCCGTTTAAATATGTTAGTGATGTTCCGTTTCGTATATATTCTGGAAACATATCATTTCATGATGGATTGTATGGTATTTTAATTCAACTTTTATGGTGTGTAATACTTATAACAATTGGTTATTTAAGTACGAAGAGGCTCTTAAAAAGAGTTGTGGTACAAGGAGGTTAAAAATGAAACTTTATTTTAATTCATTAAAGCTTTATTGGAAATCACTTATGGAGTATAGAGCATCGTTTATCATGGCATTTATTTCTCAAATATTCATTTTCTTTTCCTATTACTTTGTTATCTTATCTCTTTTTAACAAGTTTGGTAACATTAAGGGCTTTACAGTTTATGAGGTTTTACTTTGCTTTTCTGTGATTCACTTTGGCTATAGCTTTTGTGAAGCATTTGCAAGAGGAGTTGACAAGTTTGATAATTTGATTATCAAAGGAGAATTTGATAGATTACTTTTAAGACCAAAGGGAATACTTTTACAAGTATTGTGTTCAAATTTTGATCCAGTTAAAATTTCGAGACTACTTCAGTCACTTGTCATTTTAATTATCGCTTTGGTTAACTTAAATATAGATTGGAGTATTTATAAGGTTTTGTGCCTTATGTTGATGCTAGTAAGTTCTGTATTTGTATTCTTTTCAATATTCCTTTTGGCAGCTTCTTATTGTTTCTTTACTGTTCAAGGTTTAGAAATAAGAAACCTTTTCACTGATGGTGGAAAATATATGGCTCAGTACCCAATTGGTATATTCAAAAAAGGATTTATTTTGTTCTTTACGTTTGTAATTCCGTATGGACTTGTAAATTATTATCCTCTTTTGTATATGATTGGTAAAACTGATAATCTTTTATATTGCTTTGCACCACTTTTTACAATTTTTTACGTCATACCAAGTTTATTGGTATTTAAAAAAGGAATCAAAAGATATGAGAGTACAGGCTCATAGAGGATTGATTCCTTTTTATTTTTTTGTAGTAAAAAAAATGAAAGTGATACTTTATGTTAAATATTTTACATGATATAATTAACCTAAGGAAGGTGTTGAAATGAAGAAGAAAGAAAAAGATTCAATTAGAATTACAAAAGCAGATGATGTTCTTGATAGTTTGTCATTATGGCTTAACAAGGTGTTAAGAACTGAAAAAATGATTGATGATAAGAAAAACAATGTTTATTTTTGGCTTTTTAAATTGATATTTTTGTTCTTGTATTTAGCTATAATTGATTGTTTGTTTGATGCACTTAGAGACTTTGGCGTTTCTCTCATTTATGTTTTAGCTGTATCACTAAGAACAATTCTTGCATCTATATTTGCATTTTCAGTTGAATTCTGTAAAGAATTGGTTATGCTTTATTTACTATTTAAGAATCTTAAGATTTTTATGAATAGTAGCTATTACAAAAGATTATACTCAAGAGATAACAAGATGAAAGATGGTAAGGAAAAGTTCTTTAGAATTGCGTACAATGTTCTTAAGTATTTGTCAGTTCCATTTTTAGCTTTAGTAGGAGCAATTGCTACATTTATGGTTATACTTATCATAATATTTGTATATATGTGTGCAGCCGGTGTGTATGTTGTTAGTCCTATACTTATAACTTTTAGTATATTTGCTATTTGTTATGTATTATTCAGATCTATTCAAAATAAGTTTTTTGATAGAGAAACAGCAGTTACTAATAAGACTTGGGGATTTGTTCTTGGTGCATTACTTATTTCTATTTGCTTATTTGGGTATGAGATAAGCGGATATGAATACAATAGTGGACTTCCGGAAAACTTTAGTTTAGTTAATAAAGTGCTAGAATTTAAACTTGATTATGCTGAAGAAGTATATATTAAGTCAGGATCTAAGTATAATAATGTTAGCATTTTAAAAGATGATTCTCTTGAAAATAAAATCAGAGTAGAACTTGATTATTATGAGACTGCAAATACTTTTTATACTACATATTTAAATGATGATGATAAATTACTTTTAAGATTTGATAGTACTCTAAATTATAGCAAACTTGATATGAAAGATGTATTAAAATTAGGAGTAGAGTCAGCTAGAAAACAAACTTTATATAATTACAATTTGTTTAAATATCCAGTAATTAGAATTTATGTAAGTGGAGAAAATGAATCAAAAGTTAAGTTAGTAGAGTATGATAAGCCAATAAGAGGTTATGAAAATAAGTAATATGAAAACAGAGATAAATAATCACGAATATGAAAATAAATTAAATGAAGAAGGTATTACTTATATAGCAGGTGTTGATGAAGTAGGAAGGGGTCCTTTGGTGGGCCCTGTTGTTACTTCTTGTGTAGTACTTCCAAAAGGGTATGATCTTCCTGGCCTTACTGATTCTAAAAAACTTACAAAAAAGCAAAGAGAAAAATTTTTTGATATTATAATGAATGATGCTTTAGCAGTTGGCATTGGTGTTAAAAGTGAAAAGATAATTGATGAAGTTAATATTTATGAAGCAACTAAACTTGCTATGTATGAAGCAATAGAAAACGCAAGAAAGATAGTTCCAATAGAGCATGTTTTGATTGATGCTATGCACCTTGAAAAACTTGATATTCCATCTACTTCTATTATTAAAGGTGATTTGAAGAGCATTACCATTAGTGCAGCTTCTGTTATTGCCAAAGTTACAAGGGATAGAATGATGGATGAACTTGATTTAAAGTATCCGATGTATGGCTTTAGTAAAAATGCTGGCTATCCTACAAAAATGCATGTTGAAGCAATAGAAAAATATGGCATTATAAATGAACACAGAAAAACTTTTAAACCTGTTTGTTTCAACTTGGATAGAATAAATGAATTAGTAGATAAAAAAGACTAGGTTTTATCTACTATTTTTTTAATTTAATTAAAAGTAGAGGTGAAAATAGAAATGAGTATTGTTTATGAAAAATGGCGAGAATTAGGAATTGATCCTTTTTCTATTAAATATAAAAACATAAAAATCTTAAAAATTATTAGTTATCCACCGGCTGGAAATGATGTGATTGAGTGTGAAATTTTATTTAATAATAGAAAGGTAAATGCTTTTATTAAGTATGAAAGAAGCAAGATGGCTAATTTTGATATTGAGTTTGAAAACTTGCAAAAACTTTCTTCTATGATGCTTTACGATAAAATACCAAATATTTATGAATTTGGTAATATAAATGGGAGAAAATATTTAGTACTTGAAAAAATAGATGGAGAGAGGCTTTCAGATATATTTCGTGTTACTAGCGGAAAGAATGAATATTTAAAAAAATATGGTAGAGAACTTGCACTTATACATAATATTTCATCTTCTTACTTTAAGACTGCAAAGATGCGTGTTATAAACGATTATCCTAAGTCTTCTGATTACAAAAATATTGATGATTTTATAAAACCTTATATAGATTATTTAAAAGAAAACAAACCTGTTTTTAACTATGATACTTTTATACATGGTGATTTTCATTATGCAAATGTTTTATGGTTAAATGGAAGAGTAAATGGTGTTATAGATTTTGAATATAGTGGTAGAGGATTTAAAGAACAAGACATTGCTTGGTGTTGTGTTAAAAGACCAACACAATATTTTATGGATGATGTTAATGATATCAAAAGCTTTTTACAAGGTTATTTAGAAATAGGAAACTTTGATAGAAAAAAGTTTTATTGGTGTTTGATCAATGCTTATTGCCACTTTTATTTAATGAACTATCGTGATGAAAGGTACTTACAAAAAATTAAAAAGTTACTAATAGATTCTGACTGCTTTAAGTAATATTGCATATTTTTTACCATGCTAAAGGCATGGTTTTTATTTTCCCATAATTTCCCATAAATTTTAAATATTTTAACTACAATTTTATTTTATACTGAATGTGAAAAGGAGATGATAGATGACAACTGTTAGAAAAAATTAACCATACTAATTATTTGTAATATACATATTTGAATAAAAAAAGGAGGTGATAATAGTTTTATGATATAATAAAAGAAGGGTGATAGTATGTATACCATTTGTTTGGTGGAAGATGAAGAAAGTCTTTCAAATTTAATTAAAACGTACCTTGAAAAAGAAGGATATACAGTTATACAGTTTACCAAAGGAAAAGATGCCCTTAATTATATTGGTAAGAAAGCAAATCTTTGGATACTTGATATTATGCTAAGTGACGATATCACTGGCTATGATATTATTAAGGAAATAAGAGCAAACGATAAGAATGTTCCAGTAATATTTACATCTGCAAGAGATCAAGACATAGATAAAATAATTGGACTTGAAATGGGAAGTGATGATTATCTTGCAAAACCATATTCTACTAAGGAGTTAATATTACGTGTTAACAAACTTATCGAAAGAGTCTATAGTGATAAAACTAAGCAGGAATTGACGTATGAAAACTATATAATTGATTTAAATAAAAGAATTGTAAAGGATGAAAAAGAAGAAATCAAATTAACCACACTTGAGTTTGATCTATTACTTTTATTCCTTACAAATAAAAATAAAACTTTTTCTAGAGATGAAATACTTAAAAATATTTGGGGCGATGATTACTTTGGAAGCGATAGAGCAGTAGATGACCTAGTTAGAAGATTAAGAAAGAAAATGAAAAACTTAAACGTATCTACAGTATACGGTTATGGTTATAGATTATTATGAAATATATAGAAAACCGCTTAGGCCGCCAACTTATTTTAATACTCGTTATAATATTTGACATTGTACTTGTAACAGTTGGATTTATTTTACCAAATCTTTTAACACCCATGTATGAATCTACAATTTATAATGCTTTGAAGAATCCTTTAGACATGATTAGTAGTGACCTTGAAGGACGTAATATAAGTAATGAAATAGCGTACTTATATATAGAAAATGATACCGTTTATGCTAGTCGTAACTATGAAAAAATTGTTAATATAGACAAAAAAGAAGTACTGTCCATGTTGGATAAAGAATACGGTACATTTGATTATGATGAAAAACCTTATTATTACTATCTTTCTAGGCACGATGATGTTATAAAAGTTGCCATTGCAAATAAAAGTTATTTCAACAAAATTAGAGGAAGTTTCATGGTATCTGTTATTTCACTTTTTCTTTTAGCCTTTTTACTAATTGCACTAATAGTATTCGTTTGGAGTAGTATAGTAGTTAAAAAAATAGAAAAATTGAAAGCAAAAATAGACAATATCGATAATGATAATTTCGATCATAAAATAAATTTTAGAACGGATGATGAAATTAAATCTTTGGCCCTTTCAATAGAAGATATGCGCATGAATTTAAAAATGCAAGAAGAATATAAAAACAACATGTATCAAAATATATCTCACGACTTTAAGACTCCTCTCACAGTTATTAAAAGTTATGTTGAAGCGGTGGAAGATGGCGTAGAAGACGAAAAAGATGCACTCAAAGTAATAAAAGAACAAACAGAGAAACTAGAAAAGAAAGTATACTCTCTTCTTTACCTTAATAAACTCGATTACTTAAAAGATAGAAACGTTGACAAAAAAAGCCTTATCGATATTAGTGAAGTTATAAATGCTTCAGTAGAAAAATTTAAATATCAAAGAAAAGATGTAACAATACGTACATCTATAGACGATAGTAAATTTAATGGAACATTTGAACTTTGGGAAACTATTATAGATAATATCCTAAACAATTTTATTAGATATGCGAAAAAAGAAATTAAGATAACTGTCAAAAATAATAAACTCACTTTATTTAATGATGGACCAGCTATAGATGAAAATCTTGTAAACGACATATTTAATCCATTTAAAAAAGGAATTAAAGGTCAGTTTGGGCTTGGACTATCAATAGTAAAAAAAACACTTAACCTATTAAATTATGATATTTCTATTGAAAACTCAAAAAAAGGAGTATCATTTATAATTAAGAAAGGAACTAGGAATTAGTTCTTTTCTTTTGGGCAAAATATAACTATGAAAAAAATATTGTTTACAGGAGCAAGAAGTGGAATTAGTGGAAGTGTTATTGAAAAAATAGCAAGTAATGATTATTTTATATATCTAACAGTACACAAGGAAAATGAGGTGAAAACGGCTAAAGAGAGATATGGTAAATATAAAAACATAACCATATTTAAACTTGATATAACAGATCAGAATGATAGAAATAAACTTAAAGATCTTGAATTGGATATTATTGTGTTAAATGCTGCTGTTGGATTTGGTGGATCTATTTTAGATATTGATATGAATAATTTTAGAGAAAACTATGAAGTTAATGTATTTTCTAATGTAGAATGTATTAAGATAGTTCTTACAAATATGCTTATGAAAAAGAAAGGCAAGATTATAATTATGACTTCACTTGCTGGAGTTTACCCAATTGCTTTTTTAGGAAGTTATGCGTCAACGAAAGCAAGCTTAATTATGATAGCAAAAATTCTAAGAAAAGAAGTTAAACTTATAAATAAAAATATTAAAATTAAGATTATTGAACCAGGTGTATATAAGACTGGCTTTAATGAAGTGATGATTGATAATAAAGATTTAGATAGTTCTAAGTTTTATTCTTCTGTTAAAAATAAGATTTTATATAAAGAATATTTGATGTTTGATCTTTTTGCCTCTAAGAGTCTTGATAGTATTGATAGGCAAATCATAAATGCGATAGAAAGTAATAATAATAAATTTTCTTATAAAGCTCCGTGGTATTCAGCGTTTATCATCAAACTTTATAGTGTTTTTTGGAATAAATGATAGATTTTTGTTAACAAAGACTTGAATTTTCGATATAATGATTATGGTGATTTTAATGAGAGAATTATTTGAAAAACTTAATATTAGCCCTAATGATGAGAAGTATTATATAACTGCTTTCCAACATTCATCATATGTTAATGAAAATCATTTGAAAAGTGATTATGAGCGTCTTGAATTCTTAGGAGACGCTGTACTTGAACTTGTAATGAGTGATTATTTATTTAGAAATTTAGAAGTAAAAGAAGGAGATATGACAAAGCTTAGAGCAAGTTACGTATGTGAAAATGCTCTTTATGAATATTCTCTTGATTTGGAACTTAGCAAATATATTAAAGTTGGACATGGAGAAGAAATGGGTGGAGGTAGGTTTAAAAAAGTAATACTTGCTGATATCTTTGAATCTTTGATGGGCGCAATATATCTTGATTTAGGATTTGATACTGTAAAAAGAGTAATACTTGGAATTATTGTTCCGTATGTAGAAAATCCTAAGATTGTATTTTTTAGTGATTATAAATCTGCTCTTCAGGAAGCAGTTCAAACTGAGAAGAGAAGTCTTGTTTATGAAGTGGTGAATGAAGAAGGCCCTGCACATAACAAAAGCTTTTCTGTAGTAGTTAAAATAGATGATATTATATATGGAAGTGGCACTGCTCAAAGTAAGAAAGAAGCAGAACAAGAAGCTGCTAAAGATGCATTAGCAAAGCTTGCAAGTTAGTTTTAATAACTGCTAACTTGTTTTTTTTTGATTATTTTGATATAATTATCAAGTCTAATCTTCAAGAACTTTAAAGAAAGGAGAAAAAAGTTTGAGTAAAATAAGAATTTTTAGTCTTGGTGGACTAAATGAAAATGGTAAAAATATGTATGTAGTCGATGTTGATGACAATGTATTTATTTTTGATGCAGGACTTAAATATGCCACTGATAAAATGTTAGGTGTTGACTACATTTTACCTGATTATACATATATAAAAGAAAATAAAGAAAAAATTAAAGGTATTTTTTTAACGCATGGTCATGATAGTAATATGGGTGCTGTTGCAGATATCTTGTATGATATTCCAGATTTACCTATATATGCTACTAAGTTTACTATGGAAATATTAAAAGAGGACTTGGAAGAAAGTGGAGTGAAAGCTACTAAGCTTAAAGAAATAAGACCCCATTCTAAGATTACTTTTGGAGATTTAGTAGTATTTCCAATAAATGTTACACATTCTATTCCTGATGCTGTTTGTTATGTATTATATACAAAAGACGGTGCAATTGTGTACACAGGCGACTTTGTATTTGATTCTACAATGATGGGATCATATAAAACAGATATAGGAAAGCTTGCTTATGTTGGTAAACAAGGCGTTTTATGTCTTCTATCAGAATCAATATATGCTGAAAAAGAAGGACATACTAGCCCAAATAATAGAGTATCTGGATTTATTAGAGATGTACTTGCTAAAAATGAAAATAGAATAATTGCTACAATTATGACGGCACATATTTATAGAGTACAAGAAATTTTAGATGAAGTTAGTAAAACACATAGAAAAGTTGTTGTAATGGGAAAATCTCTTCAAAGTATAATAAATAAATCTATTGAACTTGGATATATTTCATTTGACAAAAATAAAATAGGGGATTTGACTAATGTAAATGATAAAGATGTTGTAATACTTATATCAGATGAAAAAGAAAAACCTTTTATGAACTTAGAAAGAATCTTAAAAGGGTTTGATAAATACATAAAACTTAAAAACACTGATACAATATTTATAACAGAACCACCTTATGAAGGAATGGAAAAAAGAACTGCACTAGTTATGGATGAAATTGCTAAGAAAGATGTTAATGCAGTATGTTTGAATGCTAAAAAGCATCTTTTACACCACGCTTCAAGAGAAGATTTAATGCTTATGATTAACCTTATAAATCCAAAATATTATTTTCCGGTAAAAGGTGAGTATCGTCATCAAGTTATGAATGCGGAAATAGCAGAAAGACTTGGAATACCAAAAGAAAATATAATTTTAAAACAAAATGGTGATGTAGCTACATTTGTTGATGGAAAACTAGTAGATACATTTGAACATGTTCCAGTTGATGAAATCTTAATTGATGGTAAGAGTCAAGGAGATATCGGTGATCTTGTACTTAAAGATCGTGAAATGCTTGGAGAAAATGGTATTGTCATTGTTAGCTGCACATTAAGTAAAAAAACAAAAGAAGTTTTAGCAGGACCAGAGATACTTACAAGAGGTTTTGTCTATGTTAAAGAAAGCGGAGACTTAATAAAAGAAACTGAAAAAATCTGTTTAGAAGTAATAAATGCTAATATCGAACCAGATAGCAAAAAAGTAGATTATACAAATATAAAGAATGAAGTTCGTGAAAGATTAGGTAAGTATTTTTACAAAGAAACAGAATGTAAGCCAATGGTTATAACTGTAATTCAGGAAGTTTAATGCTTCCTTTTTTCTTTTGAATTCCTCTTAAAAAAATAGAAAACGTTGATAATATCTACTAAAAATCGACAAAATTATTAAAAAAATTTACATTTTTATTGAATGTTCAAAATTATTATGCTATAATCTTGGTTAGTAAACAACGGAAGGAGGGGAGAAATATTATGGCACAAGTACAAGTACCAGTTAAAAATGGAAATTTAGATATGGCTTTAAGAAAACTTAAACAAAAATTGGCAAGAGAATCTGTCCCTTCTGAATGTAAGAAAAGAGAATTTGCAGTAAAACCTGGAGATAAGAGAAGAGCTAAGAAAGAAGCCGGCATTAAAAATGCTCAAAAGAGAAATAAAGCTAATAGAGACTAATTTTATTCCATTAGAAGTATCAGCATGATATTTCTTTTTTTTACGTTTTTTCTAGTCTTTATTTGGTATTTTTGATATAATTTACTTGGAGGTTGACATTATGAGTTTAGTAGAAAATTTAGGAAAAGACATAGTTACGGCTATGAAAGAAAAAGACTCACTAAAGTTAAGTGTATTAAGAATGGTTAAAGGAGCATTACAACTAGAACATATTAACAACAAAAAAGAACTTGATGATGATTTATTTATTGATGTAGTAAGCAAACAAATAAAACAAAGAAACGAATCACTAGAAGAGTTTACTAAAGCAAATAGAAAAGATCTTGCAGAAAAAGTAGAAAGTGAAATAGAAATACTTAAAACATATTTGCCTAAACAGCTTTCAAAAGAAGAAGTAGAACAAATAATAGAAGAAGCATTTGCTAAAGTAAAACCACAAAGTGCAAAAGATATGGGACTTATTATGAAAGAAGTAACACCTTTATTAAAAGGCAAAGCAGACATGAAAGAAGTTAGCAACATAATAAAAGAAAAACTTGCTAGTATTTAAGAACAAATTACTTAATTTTGTTCTTTTTTTTATAAAAAAAAATACATCTTTAATAGGTGATACTTTATGCTTAAAAGCTTAATTAGTTATGTAAGAGACTATGAGTTTTCTATAACAATATGTAAAAATAAGATAAATGTGGTTAATTTTAAGGAAATAATAGTTATGGAAGACAATAAAATAGTATTAAGTTCAAATTACAATAAAATAACTATTAAAGGAAATAACCTTACAATTAACAAACTTTTAGATAATGAACTACTTATAATGGGAGAATTCTCTTCTATAGAACTAGGTGAATAATATGTTTGAAAGCTTTTATAAAATAAAAATAGAAGGAAAAGATGTCAAAAGATTTATTAGAATGCTTTATAGAAGTGGTATTTATTTTGAAGAGATTAGTTTAGATCATGGCAGCGCTTATATAAAGGTTGATAAAGAAAATTATAAAAAGCTTAAGGATATTAAGACTAGTTATAATATTGAGATAATTGAGTTATTTGGAATAAGTAAATTTAATCATTTAATTAGAAGTAATTTTATTTTTCTTATTTTTACAGCTTTTGGCATTTTTCTTCTTTATTTTCTTTCAAATATAATCTTTGATGTAGAAGTAATTCATAATGATAAGTATATAAGAGATTTACTTTATTCAGAACTTGATAAATATAATATAAAAAAGTACAATTTTGTAAAAAAATATGAATATGTTCAAAAGGTTAAGAATGAAATACTTAATAATTATAAGAATGATATAGAATGGCTAGAAATTGAAAGAGTTGGGACAGTTTATAAAATAAGGGTAGATAAAAGAATTATTAACAATATAAAACAAGATGGTCAAAATAGGCATGTTGTAGCTAAAAAGAATGGAATAATAATGCGTATTGTGGCTGAGAAGGGCGAAATAGTTAAGAAAGTATATGATTATGTAAGAGCAGGAGATATTATAATAAGTGGAGAAATATATAAAAATAAAGAAGTTATTGGGCAAACATCTGCTAGTGGTGACGTGTATGCTGAAGTTTGGTATAAAGTGAAAGTGGAAATGCCTATTAGTTATAAAGAAGAAGCGTTAACTGGTAGAAGTAAAAATGTTATAAATATTTCTTTTCTTGATAAAAATATAAATATTTTTGATTTTCACAGATATAATAATAGTAAAAAAGAGGGAAATACTATACTTAGTGATTTTTTTGGTATGTTTACAATTAAATA
The DNA here is from genome assembly GCA_934100165.1 of uncultured Bacilli bacterium. Lineage (GTDB taxonomy): Bacteria > Bacillota_I > Bacilli_A > RF39 > UBA660 > RUG13868. The sequence continues at coordinate 90,747 of CAKOPN010000001.1, read as the reverse complement.
TAATAAAGAATATGAAATCAATGTAAAAGATGAAGTTAATAATATTATAAGTGAAGAGTTTGCATTTAAGATGGCAAGAAAGAAAATTGAAGATCAACTAGGACGTGGTGAATATATAATATCTCAAAAAAAATTGAAAACTGTTATAAATAATAGTACAATAATTACAGAAGTATTTTTTAAAGTTTACGAAAATATTTCTAGTTATAGTTATTTTTAACTTGGAAAAAGGGAAGTGATAAAGTGGAGTCTCTTTATGGTAATTTGAAAGATGTATTGGAGATGACGTGGCCGACACTTTTTATTTCGCTTGTACTTTTAGTGTCAATAAGAATATCGTATTTAATAAAAAATAAAGTTAAGTTTGTCTTTCATAGAGAAATTTCTCTTTTACTTTTTGTACTATATATTCTTTGCCTATTCCAAGTTGTTACTAGTCAAGATATAAATACCCTTAGTGGTAATAATTTTACGCCTTTTGTAGAAATATTTAGATATAAAATAGGAAGTAGACTTTTTATTAAAAATATTGTTGGTAATGTCGTTATGTTTATACCTTATGGCTTTTTTGCTGGTAAGTATGCTTCGAAGAAGAACTTTTTCTTATCTTTGTTTTTAGTACTTTTAGCATCAATTTCTATTGAATGTACACAGCTTGCTATAGGGAGAGTTTTTGATGTTGACGACATAATCTTAAATGTTATTGGTGGTGTAATAGGGTATTTTATATATGTTATTTTGGACAAGATATATTCTCTTTTACCAAAAGTATTTAAAAAAGACTGGTTTTTGAACTTATTAGCAATTATACTAGTAGTGGTTATTGCCTTTTTAGTAGTTGCAATAATGATGTAGGAGATTTTATGGAAATAGAAGTATTTAATGAAACAGAAGAAAATCTAACTGAAGAGTGTGAGAAATTAAAAGAATTTTTAGTGCAGGTTGCTAAAGACGAAAAGTTAGATAATATAATTTATAATGTAATAATAATAAATAATGAGAAAATAAGAGAAATAAACAGAGAATATAGAAATATTGATAGAGAAACTGATGTTATTAGTTTTGCTCTTGAAGATGAGAAATCATTTAATAGAACTGATATAAGAATTCTTGGAGATATTTATATTTCAATAGATAAAGCAAGAAGTCAAGCTCTTGAATATGGTCACTCTTTTAAAAGAGAACTTTACTTTTTAGCTGTTCATGGATTCCTTCATCTTCTTGGTTATGATCATATGAAAAAAGAAGATGAAGAAGTTATGTTCAAGAAACAAGAGGAGGTTTTGTCTCGCTATGGCATTGAAAGGTAATAAAAAGGCTAGTGCAAATAAAAATTTGCTTACTAGCTTTAAACATGCTTTTGAGGGGCTTTTTGTTGGTGTTAAAAATGTTAAAAATATGAAGATACATCTTACTTTCACTTTTTTGGTAATTGTTGGAGGCTTCTTTTTTAAAGTTAGTACAGTTGAGTGGCTTATTTTGCTTCTTTTTATAGCGCTAGTTATTTCATTTGAACTTATGAACACAGCATTAGAAGAAGCAGTTAATCTTGCTATGCCTAACATTCATCCAGTTGCAAAAATAGCAAAGGATGTAGCAGCATCTAGTGTTTTAGTGTCTGCAATTTTTGCACTTATTTCTGGATTTATAATATTTTTACCAAAAGTATTAGATTTTATAGGGAGGATTTAATGAAAGAGAAATTAGTTAGTTTACTTGAAAATAGTTATTCACCATATTCTAAGTTTAGAGTTAGTGCGATTGCAGTTATGAATGATGGAAGGGAATTTCCTGGCGTTAATGTAGAAAATGCTTCTTATGGTGCTAGTATATGTGCAGAAAGAAGTGCTATTTTGAGTGCAATATCAAATGGTTACAAAAAACATGATTTTAAAGAATTATATGTTATGTGTGATAATGACAAAATAGGGATGCCTTGTTTTATATGTAGACAAGTTATTTCTGAATTGTTTGATGAGAATGCTAAGGTTATCTGTATGAATCCGAAGGGTGATGCACTTGTACTTAAAGTTAGCGATTTATGTCCATTTCCATTTGGAGAGGATGATTTAAAATGAAAACTGGTTTTGTAAGTATAGTAGGAAGACCTAATGTTGGCAAAAGTACACTACTTAATTCAATACTTGAAAGAAAGATAGCAATTACTTCTAATGTTAGTGGCACAACTCGTAATATAATAGAAGGCATTTATAATGATGAAGACTCACAAATAGTATTTATAGATACACCAGGAATTCATAAACCAGTTAATAAACTTGGAAACGTTATGAATTCTAAAGCATATACAATGCTTGGTGAAGTTGATGTTGTTCTTTTCCTTTTAGATGTTACTAAAGACTTTGGTAAAGGTGACAACTTTGTTTTAAATAAAATAAAAGATACTGATAAACCAGTCCTTTTGGTACTAAACAAAGTAGACTTGATTGATAAGAGAAAACTTTTAGACATTATAAACAAATATAAAGATTTATATGATTTTAAAGAAATAATACCTGTATCTAGCTTAAAAGGCGATAATGTTTTAGATCTTATAAATACAATGAAAAAGTATTTAAGTGAAGGTGAAAAATATTATACAAATGAAGAAGTAACAAATGTTACTAATGGCTTTTATATTGCAGAGATAGTTAGAGAGAAACTTTTATGGCTTACAAAAAGTGAGGTTCCTCATACCGTGACATGTGTTATGGAAAGTTATGAAGAATATGAAAAATACATCGATATTGGTGTTTTGATTATTGTTGATAGAGAAAACCTTAAAAAGATTATTATTGGAAAAGGCGGCAGCATGCTTAAAAAAGTTGGAATCATGGCTAGAAGTGATATAGAAGAATATTTAGGTAAAAAAGTTAATTTAAAAACTTATGTTAAAGTAATTGATAACTGGCGTGATAAAGAAAAATATTTAACAGAACTTGGATTAAATGAATTAAAATAGTAAAAAAGTATCATTATATAAATGGGTGATACTTATGGAAAAAATCCTTTGGGAAATGTTTAAAAAAACTGGAGATATTAAATATTATCTTTTTATTAAAAGACTGGGAAGTGTGGAAGATGAAAACATTAAAAATCAAAGGAATAGTAATGGGTGAAGTTCTTTATGGAGAGTCAAGCAAAATACTTAAAATTTTTACAGAAGATCTAGGTATAATAAGTGTTATGTCTCGTGGATGTAGAAGAATCAAAAATGCTTTTCATGAGGCAAGTAATACACTTATATATGCCAATTTTGATATTTCTTATAAAGAAAATGCTATTTCAACATTAACAGCAGTTGATATTATTAAAGTCTTTAAAAATATTCAAATGAATTATAAAGACCTTGAAAGAAAACTTTATGCTTTCTCTCTTGTAAAACTTACTAATCAAGTGTTAACGCAAAAACAAATTAGCCCTATTGAAATAAAAGATATATATAATACTTTTCTTTCTGCTTTAGAAAAAATAGATGATGGCTTTGACTCTAAAACTATTTTGGATATAGTAATGCTTAAATATTTAGATTTCTTAGGAGTTAAACCAAGCATCGATGCTTGCTCTAATTGTGGATCTAATACTAATATTGTAACTTTTTCATCGTCATCTTATGGATATGTTTGTGATAATTGTTACAATGGTGAAAAGATGGTTTCGAAGGATTCTATTAAAATGCTTAGAATGCTTTACTATGTAGATATTGGCAGAATCAAGACTCTTAATATTAATGAAGATGTGTTAAATGAAATTGATGACTTTTTAAATAACTATTATGAAGAACATACAGGAATATATTTAAAAAAGTCTGGAATATATACGATGAAGAAAATAGAATCAATAATGAATTAAAAAAATAAGCACTTATTATTAGTGCTTATATTCATTTATAATCATTTCTAACATTTTCTTTGTGATTTCGTAAGTTACATCATCTTTATCTTTATCTTTATTAAATTCTACTAAATCAATAGACTTTATTAAGTCTTTTTCTTTTAGTAAACATTTTAATATTTCGAATGCTAACTCTTTTTTTATACCATCTTTGGCTTTTACAGAAACTCCTGGTGCATCATGTGGATCAATTAAATCAACATCGATACTTACATGCACACCATCTTTGCCTTTTGTACAAATCTCTAATGCTTCTTTTACAAGATTCTCAATATTTCCTTTTATTAAATCTTCAGTAGAGTAAATTTTAATATTTTCTCTTCTTAAGTTATCCCATTCTTTTTCATCAATGTCACGGCCCCCAAAAAGCACAGAGTTTTCAGGATCAAAATATTTGCCATCAAAGAAATAAGATAATCTATCACCGTTTATTCCATCAACGGTAGCAAATGGCATACCGTGAAGGTTTCCTGTTGTAGTTGTTTCAAATGTATTGTAATCACCATGTGCATCAACCCAAATGATACCAATATTTTCGTTTTTCTTTTTAGATGCAAGGGCACTTCCTATAGCAATACTGTGATCTCCCCCAATAGTAAGGGTAACACCATCTTTTAATGAAACTATTTTATTATATAACTTTTCATTGAATTTATTTAATGGAACAAGATTCTTTTCCATATCATTTTTATCATAACTTTTTGCTACGTTTTCTTTCTTTACTTCGTAGACATTTTCTAAATTTTTAGTTATTTCATTTAATTTTTCTTTTGCTTTTTCGCTTCCTTCAATGTTAACACCTAAGTCACTTGAAGCATATACTATATTTAATTTCATATTTACCACCTTTAATAATAGTAAAGTAAAAACAAAATAAATTCAATATTTAGTATATATTTTTTACATTTTATTGTATACTTATTGTGAGGTATGTATGAAAAAATTAAGTGAGTTATATAATTGTAATAATGATGTTTTAATAAGTGATATAAAGATAAACTCTAAAGAAGTTAAAAAAGGGGACCTTTTTGTGTGCACAAAAGGTGTTACTGCAGATAGACATGATTTCGTTGATGATGCGGTAAAAAATGGTGCAAGTGCAATTGTAGCAAGTAGGAAGGTAGATGTGACTGTTCCTGTCATTATGGTTGAAGATACAAATAAGGAGCTTCCTTTGTTATGCTCTAGATTTTATGATCATCCAGAAGAGAAATTAAAAATGTATGCAGTTACTGGCACAGATGGAAAGACTAGTGTTGCTACTATTGTACAGTATTTGCTTGGAAGCAATAACTGTGGATACATGGGTACTAATGGCCGTAGTTGTTATAAGTTTAATAAAGAAACTAGTAATACAACAGTAGATTCTGATAAATTATACAAGTATTTAAATGATTTCTTAGAAGCTGGTTGTAAAGAAGTTATGATGGAAGCTTCTAGTGAAGCATTTTTCCGCGGTAGACTTACAAATATAATGTATGATATTGGTGCGATTACAAATGTTACTAGAGAACACCTTAACATTCATGGAACTTTTGAAAATTACTTGAATTGTAAATGTCAACTTTTTAGACAAATTAAGAAAGATGGTTATGCAATATTAAATAAAGATGATGAATATTATAATGAGATAAGAAAATCTTGTAATTGTGAAAATGTTTATACTTATGGAAAAGGTGAAGAAAATACACTTCAAATAGTTAATTTTGAAATTTTCCCTAATAAGACAAAGGTAACATACAAGTTTGATAATAAGACTTACAATGTTGAAAGCCCACTTTTAGGTGAGTTTAACGTTTATAATTTAGCCTGTGGTCTATTAGTAGCAATTGCTAGTGGTAGAACTCTTGAAGAGATTATTCCAAACATTGCTTCTATAAATGTTTCTGGTAGACTTGATATTTTACCTAATATTGGCCAAAAATTTACGGTTATGGTAGATTATGCTCATACTCCGAATGGTATTAGTAATTTGCTTAACTTTGTTAAAACTTTAAATATTAACAGAAGCATTGTGGTAATTGGTGCAGCAGGTGAAAGAGATTTCTTAAAAAGACCTATTATGGGAAAAACTGTTGTGGACAATGCAAGTTATGCAATATTTACTTATGAAGATCCTAGAAGTGAAGATCCTATTGACATTATAAATATGATGACAAAAGATATTATTGATAAGTCAAGATTTGAGGTTGTGGTAGATAGAAGTCTTGCTATTAAAAGGGCAATTGACATTGCAAAAGATAATGATATAGTGTTAATTTTAGGTAAGGGTAATGAAACTTATGAGAAACTTAAAACTGGTACAATATATTTTAATGATATAGAAGAAGCTACTAAGTATCTAAAAGAACGTTTGGAAAAAGAAAAAGTTACAAACTAAAATATGAATCATAGGCAAAAAGTGCTTATGATTTTTTTTCTTGAAATATAACTATTTTAACACTATAATATGAGTTAACAATTTTCGGCGGTGGTTTTTATGAATAGAGATAGTGCATTCGTAAAAAATTTTGAGACTGAATTTTCTTCTCTCAATCTTGAGTTTGGTAATAATTATGATTCAGATTTTTTTTCAGAATTAAAACAAATATGCAAAGAAATATCTAAAGATAAATTATCTGTTTTTAGTGGTAAGAGAATAAATTTGGATGACTTTGAAGTAATTTTTACAGAGGCAATGAATATTTTTAGAGGTACAGCTCTTTATGATTTACTTACCTCTAGAGCAGGAGTTTTAGATGTTAATTTTTCAAAACTTATAAGTAATCCATCGTTGAGTTTGATAAGAACTTCTAGTGGCTATTTTGCAGATGCAATCATTTTACCCAAAAGGAGTGCAAACGATGAATCTCTTTTACTTGCATATGCACATGAAATTGGTCATATACCACTTTATGAAGAAAAATCAAAAGCTCTTCCAGAAATCTATGAATATGCTGAATTACTTCCAATGCTGCTTGAATATACAATGTGTATTTTTCTTTGTGAAAATGATAAAGAGAAAGCCAAAGATATGTTTTATAGTGAAAGATTACCATTAGAACAATTTGCATCACTATCATGTTTAAATACTATGGATAAACTTAAGGAAAAAGGAAATTCAAAAATACGGAAAAAAGCCTTGTTTTATAATTTTATTGATGCTGTTAAATATTTGGATTCACTTTCATTTGCAACTTGTGTTATTGATTCTTTTATGGAAAATGAAAAGAAAACTAAAAATGAAATTTCTTTACTAGCAGAAGGAAAAATAAATACAACTACTGTGAAACGAAATTTAAATATTGATTATTCACTTTCAAAGAAACTAAAAAAAATATATAATGTTTGATTGTTGCTAATTACTAGTTTCCTTTGAATAATATTTACGATATAATTATATTGGTGATAGTAATGAATAAAGAATTTGATGAGAAATACTTAGAAGATTTTAAAGAGTGTATTTGGGATGCTTCTAGTACTTCAGAAATTGAGAATATGCTTCCTAAAGATACGATAGATGGCTTTTTAGAACTTAATGAGTATTTTGCTCAATGTGCACGTGAGGAAATTGAATACTTAACAGTGCTTATGGAGCAAGCAAAAGATGAAGAAGATAGAAGCTATTTAGAAGAACAAATATTAAAAAACAAACAGAGATTAGAATTGTTTGAAAGAAAAGTCGAAGAAAAAAAGAAACAGGAAAAAGAAGAAATGGTCACTAATATGGCAATTAGTTCTGCCGGTAGAGACATTATTTATTTAAAATCATCGGCGGGTAATGTGCTTTTTGAAAATGACTTAAAAGACATAGATGCAGAACTTTTACCAGGAATGGAAGAATTATTTGACTTCCTTAAATATGGTGATTTTACTTCAGATCAAACAAAGTATCGATCACTTACTAATAATAGCTGCCTTTCAAATGCAAGAGAAGTAAAAAGCTTTAAACTCAGGATTCACTTTATAAATGCTGGCCCTAATATTATTATGGTATATTTAGGTAATGTTAAAAAAGCTGATAATCCTAAAAAAGAAAAAAATACACAAATTTTAAGATGCAGTAAAGCAGAAGAATACTTAAGAAAACTAAAACCTGTTCTTTCTGATCCTGAAAAAAGAGATGAATTTTTGAGTGAAGAAGCAAAGATTACTGATAGAATTGAACAATTTTTATCTTCAAAGAAAAGAGGGATTAAACATGAATGAAAAATATGAAAAATTATGCAGAGAAATTAGTGATGATATAATAAATGAACTTAGAAATAGCAGTGTTTCAGCATCTGATGTGGCACTTGAATCTGGTATGACAGAAAATGAACTTTTGAATTTACTTACATTGAAAGAAAAAGATTACTTAGCATATAAGGCTGCTGATACTACTATAAAAAAACTGTCAAAATCATTAAACGTTGATATGTCAAAAAGATATGATAATGGACATTTTAAATTGAAATAATCTTAATCTTGTTTTAATTATTTTAAAAAAATATATTTTGTAAAAACAAGTAAAAAAAGTTGCATGATTAAAAAAGTGTGTTATAATTTGTTATATATTTTGAAAGCAGTGATTAGAAAGTAGTAACAAGAATTTTTATTTTTAAGAGAGTCACAGTTTTGGTGAGATGTGATAAAATGAAACCTTGCGAATTCACTCTATAAGCTTTTATTAATAGTAAACGGTATTCCCCGTTATAGGAAATAGAGAGTAGCAATACTAAAATAAGGTGGTACCACGAGCATTTCGTCCTTTGGATGAAGTGCTTTTTATTTTATAGGAGGATAATATGTTAGAAAATGTTAATAACATTAGAAAAGAATTAGAAGAAGATTTAAAAAATACTAAGAATATTGTTGAACTTTCCAATTTAAAAGTTAAATATCTTGGTAAAAAAGGACTTGTAACTGGTCTTACTGCTAATATGAAGGATTTATCTATTGAAGAGAAGAAAGAAGTAGGTAGATTATCAAATGAACTAAAGAAATATGTTACAGATACTTTGCAAGAGTTAGAAACTAATTTGAAAAAAGCAGAACTTGATGAAAGACTTAAAAGTGAGAAGATAGATATTTCACTTCCAAGTACAAAGGTTCCTGTTGGAGGTAATAACATTCTTGAAAAGCTTACACTTGAACTTGAAGAACTTTTTATGTCTATGGGATATGATGTAGCAAGTGGTCCTGAAGTTGAGAAGGATCTATATAACTTTGAACTTTTAAATTTACCTAAAGGACATCCTGCAAGAGATGCTCAAGATACTTTCTATACTTTTGGAGATACAATACTTTTAAGAAGCCAAACTTCACCAGTACAGATAAGAACTATGCTTGCTAATGAAGAGAAAACACCAATTAGAATAGTTTGCCCAGGTAAGACTTATAGAAGAGATGATGACGATGCAACTCATTCACATCAATTTACACAAATAGAAGGACTTCTAGTAGATAAAAATATATCTCTTGCTAACTTAAAAGGAACTTTTGATATTCTTGCTAAGAAACTTTTTGGAGCAGAGCGTGAGACAAGATTCCGTCCTAGTTTCTATCCTTTTACAGAACCTTCTGTTGAATTAGATATTTCTTGCTTTAACTGTGGCGGGAAAGGGTGTAATATTTGCAAAGGAACTGGTTGGATTACTGTAGGAGGAGCTGGAATTGTACATCACAATGTGCTTGATAACTGTGGTTATGATTCAAATAAATGGACTGGATTTGCTTTCGGATTTGGTGTAGAAAGACTAGCAATGCTTAAGTATGGTATTACTGATATTAGAACTTTTTATACAAATGATTTAAGAAGCAAAGAAAATTTTGATAGAGTGGAGGCTGAGTAATATGGCTATAAGTATGAATTGGGTTAAAGATTATGTAAATTTAGATGACGTTGATTTACTATCTTTAGCTAGAAAAATAACTGACAGTGGTGTTAATGTAGAAAAGGTTACTCAAAATAAATTTAATAATCTTGTAATAGGTAGGGTTAAAACTTGTGAAAATCACCCAGACTCTGATCATTTACACGTGTGTACTGTTGATGTTGGTACTGACGTAAGACAAATCGTTTGTGGTGCTCCTAACGTTAGAAAAGATATTAACGTTATTGTGTCACTTCCTGGTGCTATTTTACCTGGTGGATTTGAAATTAAGCCTAGTGTAATTAGAGGAGTAGAGTCAAATGGAATGATTTGCGCTTTGTCAGAGCTTGGTTTGGAAGAAGAAAATGAAGAAAATAGAAAAAAAGGTATTTATATACTTGGCGAAGATGCTAAGGTTGGGGAAGATCCAATAAAATATATGGGTGTAGATGATACAATATATGAACTTGATCTTAATCCAAATAGAAATATAGACTGTACTAACCATATTGGATTTGCTTATGAAGTTGCTAGTGTTTTAGGTAAGAAAGTAAATCTTCCTAGTACTGAAACATCTCCAATTAAAGATAATGTAGAAAAATATTTTTCACTTTCTGTAGATACTTCTAACTGTACTTTGTATAATGCAAAGATGGTTAAAGATGTAAAAATAAAAGAATCACCAGAATTCATTCAAAGACGTCTTATTGCAGCAGGAATGAGACCTATCAATAATGTTGTAGATATATCTAATTATGTAATGCTTGAATATGGTCAACCACTTCATTTCTTTGATAAAGATAAGCTAGGAGACAAAATTGTCGTTAGAATGGCAGAAGATGGTGAAAAAATTGTTACTCTGGATGGAAAAGAAAGAGATTTAGTATCTTCTGATATAGTTATTACAGATGGAGTTAAACCAGTTTGCATAGCAGGTGTCATGGGTGGAGAAAATACAGATGTTGATGCAAATACAAAAGATATTCTAATTGAAAGTGCCATCTTTAACTCTTATAATGTTAGATATACTTCATTAAGACTTGACTTAAGAAGTGAAGCATCTTTAAGATATGAAAGAGGTCTTAATTATGAATATACTAATATGGCTATTGAAAGAGCTTGCCATCTTCTTGAAAAATATGCCGATGGAAAAGTACTTGAAGGAACAGTTGTTTACGATAATGTAAAAAAGGAAAAGAAAGTTGCTACTGTTACTAAAGAAGATGTTAACACAACCCTTGGACTTGAAATGACTGATGAAGATATTAAGAGAAGTCTTGAGAACTTAGGATTCAATTACACTTTAAAAGATGATGTTTATACTGTAGAAATACCTAATAGAAGACTTGATGTGGAAGCACATAAGCAAGATTTAATTGAGGAAATTGGTAGACTTTATGGTTATGATAAAATTGTATCTGTATTACCTAGCCTTGAAACAAAACAAGGAAAATATCTTGGAAAGACAAAGGAAATTAGAAATGTTGCTTCTAGACTTAGAAGTTTAGGACTTAATGAATGTAGAACATACACACTTGTCAGCGATGAAGAAAATGATATGTTTAAATATAATAGAGGAGAATCTATTTATTTATTAAAACCAATGAGCAGTGACAAAAAAGTTATCAGACAATCACTTATTCCATCACTTTTAAATGTATATAAATATAACAAGGCAAGAGGAGTAAAAGATGTTCTTATATATGAAGTTGCTAATACTTACCATGATACTGATGTAGAAGATACAAAAATATCAATTCTTATGAAAGGTAATTATGTAACTAATAATTGGATGGCTACATCATGCAAAGTTGATTTTTACTTGTTAAAAGGTATTGCAGAAAGTCTTCTTGATTATTTAGGACTTAAAAATAGATATGATTTTAATGTTAAAGAAGTTGATTCAATGCATCCTGGAATGACTGCTGAAATTACACTTGATAGAGAACCAATTGGATTCATGGGAAGAGTTCATCCAGAAGTTATGAAAGATGATGTTTATGTACTTGAAATTTCTTTAGATAAATTATATGAAAAGAAAATTAAACCAATTAAATACAAAGAGATATCTAAGTATCCTACTGTAGTTAAAGATTTAGCGTTCGTTATAGATAATGATGTTACTTCAAAAGATCTAGTTACTACTATTAAAAAAGCTGGAGGAAGAATTCTTACTGATATAGATGTCTTTGATGTTTACAAAGGAGAAAATTTAGATGCTGGTAAAAAATCAATTGCATATTCTTTAACATTTAGTGATCCTACTAAGACACTTAGTGATGAAGAAGTTATGAAAGTATTTAACAAAATAATTGAAGACGTTACTAAAAAACATAACGCTGCATTAAGAGATAAATAATAAATAATATTAAGTAAGCTTTTATGGCTTACTTTTTTTGTATAATTTTATAAATAATAATCATAATATTTGTGGAGGAATATTATGAAAGAGACAAATGAACTTTTAGAAAATATATATGAAGATGCAGAAATGGCATCATATACTTTGACAATACTTTTAAAAGAACTTAAAAATAAAGATAATAAAATAAAAGGCGATGTTGAAGATATTTTAAAAGAGTATGAGAAATATACTAAGGAAGCTAAAGCACTTTTAAAGAAACACAAAATCAAACCTGAAAAAACTAGTATGATGGCAAGACTTGGTGCTAAAGAAGGTATAAAGGCTAATATTAAGAAAGATAATAGTGATTCTAAAATAAGTGATATTGTTATACAAGGTTTGGTAATGGGGATAATTGATATTACTAAAAAGATAGATTCTTTTGATAAAGAAGCTAATAAAGATATAGTACAGTTTGCAAATAAACTTTTGAAATTCCAAGAAGAGTCTGTTGAAAAACTTAAAGAATATTTGTAGATCTAGAATATTAAAAGCTATTATATTTACATTTTTTGCAAAGTTTCATTTGATTAGTAGAATGAGACTTTTTTGTTTATGTCTAATTATGATATTTTTTATTAAACATTTAAAAAATGTGTTATAATCAATTTATGGTATTGTTATCTTAACACTTGGAGGTGTTAAACTGTGGAGGTTTTAGAAAAAGATCCTATGCTTTATAAAGTTGTAAGGCCACTTGCCAAAGCAATTTTTAAAGTTTTATATAGACCTACTATTATTGGAGCAGAAAATATTCCGAAAGAAGGTGCTGTGGTATTAGCAGGAAATCACACAAGTAACCTAGATTGGTCACTTTTATTGTCATCTACCAAAAGGTGCATTCATTTTCTTGCTAAGAAAGAACTTTTTAAAGGAATTATGAAACCAATTTTTACAGGTGCAGGACTTATTCCTGTTAATAGAAAGACAAAAGATGGAAAAGCTCTTGAGAGTGCTATAAACGTTTTGAATAAAGGAATGGTTATTGGAATATTTCCAGAGGGCACTATAAATAAGACTGATGATGTTGTTATGCCTTTTAAAATTGGTGCAGTTAAAATGGCACATGATACAAACACTAAAATAGTACCTTTTGTGATAAAAGGAAAGTTTCGCCTTTTTAGAAAAGGCGTTAGAATTGTGTTTTTTAAGCCAATGAAAATGAATGATGATGTTTTAGATAACTCAAATAAACGTTTAATGGATTTTATTAGTGATAAACTTACGGATAGAAAGGTGTAATAATTATGAACATATTTAATATATTTAAATTTAAAAAGAAACCTCAAGCTCCATGGAGCAATTATTATAAAAATAATGAAATGGAAGTAAAAATTCCTGATGGATCAATATATGATGTTGTAAAAGAAAGTGCAGATAGATGCAAAGATACAATCGCATATAATTATTATGGCCATACTGTTACATATAAAGATTTTTTAAAACAGATCAATTTAGCAGCAAGGGCTTTTAGAAGTCAAGGCATAAGAAAAGGCGATGTTGTTACTATATGTATGCCTAATACTCCAGAGGCTGTTGTAAGTTTTTATGCACTTAATAAAATAGGGGCAATTGCTAGTATGATACATCCTTTGTCTAGCGAACAAGAAATTAAAAAATACTTACTTTCAACTAATAGTGTGATGCTTATTATGATAGATTTGTGCTATGAAAAGGTAGCAGGTATTATAAAAGAGACAGATGTTTATAAGACAATTATAGTTTCAGCTGGTAATTCTATGTCTATTCATATGAAACTTGGATATATATTTACTAAAGGATATAAAATCAAAAAACCATTTTTTAAAGGCGAATATATGTACTGGAATGATTTTTTAAGAAAAGGTACACTTTACAATGATAAAAATGATTATAAGGTATCTAAGGAGGATCCTGCTGTAATACTTCATAGCGGTGGTACAACAGGAACGCCTAAAGGTATTTTGCTATCAAACTCTAATTTTAATGCGCTTGCAGAACAAGCTAAAACTGTATTGTGTAGACTTGATAAGGGCGATATAGTCCTTGCCATTATGCCAATATTCCATGGTTTTGGATTAGGTGTTTCAATACATACACCACTTCATATTGGGTGTACTGTTAACCTTGTTCCTCAGTTTGATGCAAGACATTTTGATAAGCTTTTAATTAAAACAAAACCACAAGTTATCGTTGGAGTTCCAACTTTATATGAAGCTTTATTAAATACAAATAATAAAAAACTTGATTTAAGTGATTTGAAATATGCAATATGTGGTGGTGATAGCCTTTCTATTCCACTTGCTAGAAAAATAAATGTTTTCTTGGAAGAGCATCACTCAAATGTTAAAATAATGCAAGGTTATGGAATGACAGAAAGTACTGCTGCAACAGCACTTGCATGTGATGAATTTAATGTTGAAGGAAGTATTGGTATACCTTTCCCTGGCGATTACTTTAAAATAGTTAAGCCACATACTCAAGATGTACTTCCATATGGTGAGACTGGTGAAATTTGTGTTTCCGGCCCAACTGTTATGCTAGGTTATTTAAATAACGAGAAAGAAACAAATGAAGTTTTACAAATACATGAAGATGGAAACATCTGGTTACATACTGGTGATATGGGATATATGAATGAGAATGGAATAATCTTTTATCAAAGCAGATTAAAAAGAATGATTGTCTCATCTGGTTACAATGTTTATCCAACACAAATAGAAAATGTTATTGAGGAACATGAAGCAGTATTGAAATGTACTGTTATCGGAATACCTCATCCATATAAAGTTGAAGTAGCTAAAGCAATAATAGTGTTGAAGAATGGTTATACTGATTCTTGGACAGTTAAGAAGAGTATAAAAGAACATTGTGAGAAAAACTTATCTAGATATTCTCTTCCTTATGAATATGAATTTAGAAAGTCTTTACCTAAGACACTTATTGGTAAAGTTGATTTTAAAAAATTGAGTGAAGAAAAGGAAAGTGATGCGTAAATGTCAAAAAAACAAGAAGAACATAAAAAACTACCTGAAGGTGGTTATAAGTTTTCAAGAGCTGTTCTAGGAGTGTTTTTTAAACTTTATTATAATCCTCGTGTTATAAATAAAGAAGTAATTCCTAGAGAAGGACCAATAATTATATGTGGTAATCATAAACATGTTTATGATCAATGCCCAGTTATACTTTC
Organism: uncultured Bacilli bacterium; assembly: GCA_934100165.1. Taxonomy (GTDB): domain Bacteria; phylum Bacillota_I; class Bacilli_A; order RF39; family UBA660; genus RUG13868. Next base: position 75,449 of record CAKOPN010000001.1, on the reverse strand, counting down.
TACTAAGAGAGTAGTTCATTATATGGCTAAAAAAGAATACTTTGATTCTAAATTTGCTTGGTTTTTTAGATGGACTGGTTGTATATCTGTAAATAGAAGTATTAAAGATGAAAATGCTAAAAGTGAAGCTTTAGAAGTATTAAATGATGGTGGCGCTATTGGACTATTCCCTGAAGGAACACGTAATAAAACCAAAGATGTATTCCTTTTACCATTTAAATTTGGTGCTGTATCTATGGCTAAAAAGACTAATGCTACGATAGTACCTTTTGGTATTACTGGTGATTATAAATTCAGAAGTAAGAACTTGACAGTTAGATTTGGGACTCCTTTTAAAGTTGGTGATATGACACTTGAAGAAGCTAACGAAAAACTTTATAACGAAATAGGATCACTTATGAAAGAAAGCTTAAAGGAAGAAAAAGATAAAGAGAAAAATAAAAGTAAAAAGAAACAGAAATAATAAAATTAAAAATAATGTAAAGGTTTAATACTTTGCATTTTTTTATTGCTAAAAATTGACTTTTTTGTTTCCCTTAACTTTAAAATGTTGCTATAATAGTTAGTACGGAGAAAAATAGTTATGAAACGCAGTGAAGTAGATAAAAGTAAATTAAGCCCAATGATGGTGAAATATTTAGAGATAAAGGAAAAATATCCTGATACGATAATATTTTATCGTTTAGGGGATTTTTATGAAATGTTTTTTGAAGATGCAATCCTTTGTTCAAGAGAATTGGAACTTACTTTAACAGGTAGAAATGCTGGTCTTGATGAAAGAGTTCCTATGTGTGGTGTTCCACATCATGCTTATTTGGCATATCTTGAAAAATTAGTGGACAAAGGATACAAAGTTGCTATTTGTGAACAACTTACAGATCCTAAAGAAACTAAAGGAATGGTAGAACGTGATGTAGTAGAAGTTGTAACTAAAGGTACAGTAATAGATAATACATTAAGTGAAAAAGATTATAATTATATAGGTAATATTTATGATTTTGAATATTGTTATGGTATAAGTTATGCTGATATTACAACAGGTTATTTTTATGTTTTAATTGTAGATCATGATAAAGAAAAAGTTGTTAAAGAAATTAACAACAGAAATATAAAAGAAGTAATTGTAAATGATAAAACTGATAAAGAAATTGTAATGGCTCTTAAAGATAACTATCATATATTGGTTACTATAAGAGAAGATATTTATAATCAGAAAGAATATAAATATATAACAGAAGACTTACAAGATATTAGAATGGTTACTACAGTTAATCACCTAATTTCTTATATCCTAGATACAAAAAAAGGGGATATGTCTCATTTACAAAAGGCTGCAGTTGTAAATCTTAATGAGTATTTGCTATTTGACAGTCATACAAAAAGGAATCTTGAATTAACAGAGACTTTGAGACAAAAAGAGAGAATTTATTCACTTCTTTGGCTTCTTGATAAAACAAAAACTGCTATGGGTGGAAGACTTTTGAAGTTTAACATTGAGAACCCACTTACTGATAGAAATGAAATAAACAAACGTCTTGATGTAGTAGAAACACTTCTTACTGAATTTATTTTGAAGAATGATTTACAAAATTTACTTGGAGAGGTATATGATCTTGAAAGACTTTCTGGTAGAGTTAGCTATGGAAATTTAAATGCAAGAGATTTACTACAGTTAAAGAAGTCTCTTAAAGTACTTCCCAGTATAAAGAAAATATTAAAAGAAATAAATTTTTATCAGACAATTGATACATTTGAGCCTTTATATGAACTACTTGAAAGTTCAATAAATGAAGATGCTCCTTTTACTGTTAAAGAAGGATCTATAATTAAAGATGGATATAATAGTGAACTTGATGAACTTAGAAGTATTAGAAGTGGATCAAAAGACTTTATCTTAAAGATTGAAGAAGAAGAGCGAAAACGTACTGGAATTAAGAATTTACGTTTAGGTTTCAATAAAGTGTTTGGATATTATATAGAAATTAGTAAAGGATCAATACCACTTGTAAAAGATGAGTTCAATTATGAAAGAAAACAAACTCTTGCTAACTGTGAAAGATTTATTACCCCCTTACTTAAGGAAAAAGAGAATATTATTTTAGGTGCAGAAGAGAAAATTATAAATCTTGAATACAAATTGTTTATGGAAATAAGAGATAAAGTTAAAACATATATTACATCTCTGCAAAAAACTTCACGTGTTATAGCACTTATTGATATGCTTGTATCTTTTGCTACTGTTAGTGAAGAGAACAACTACATTAGACCTGTTATTTCTAAAGAGAGAAAAATAGAAATTAAAGAAGCAAGACATCCTGTAGTTGAAAAGGTTATTAAAGATGAATTTGTGCCTAATGATATTGTTATGGGCAAAGATGTTGATGTACTTTTAATAACAGGTCCTAACATGGCCGGTAAGTCAACTTATATGCGTACACTTGCTATTATTATAATAATGGCTCAAATAGGTTCTTTTGTACCTTGCAAGAGTTGTACAATATCTATTTTTGATAAGATATTCACTAGGATTGGTGCTTCTGATGACCTTGTTAGCGGTGACTCTACGTTTATGGTAGAAATGAAAGAAGCTAATAATGCAATTAGCGAAGCTACAGAAAATAGTCTTATTTTATTTGACGAGCTTGGTAGGGGAACGGCCACTTATGATGGTATGAGTTTAGCTCAATCAATACTTGAATATGTTCATAATAAGATAAAAGCTAAAACACTGTTTTCAACTCACTATCATGAGTTAACAGCATTATCTGCTGATTTAAAAAGACTCCGCAATGTTCATGTCAGTGCTGTACTTGAAGAAGGGAAAATTATTTTCTTACATAAAGTTAAAATGGGTGCAGTTGATAAAAGTTATGGTATTCATGTTGCAGCTCTTGCTCATTTACCAAATGATGTTATTGAAAGAGCAAATGAAATACTAGAAATGTATGAAGCTAAAAGTCGTAAGAAAATACCATTTAAACAAATTGAACTTGCTCTAGAACCAGAAGAAAAAGATGAAAAAAATGAAATAATAGACAAATTAAATAAGATAAATCCACTAGAAATAACACCAATTGAAGCTATAAATATACTTTATGAGCTTAAAAATGATATTAAAAAGAAATAATTTGACTAATAACAGTCTCAAAAGTATAATATAATTGTAGTAGGAGTAAGATATGAATATAGTTGATGCAATAATAATATTATTTATACTTATGTTTGGAGTATATGGGTTTAAGAATGGATTTATAAGAAGTGTGGTGTCCTTTGTAGGGATTATCCTTGTATTTTCTTTATCATTTGCTCTTAAAAATCCTATTGCAGAATGGTTAAGTCTCAATCTCCCTTTTTTCAATTTTTGGGGAGAATTTAGGGGAGTTACTATTCTTAATGTAGTAATTTATCAGACAATAGCCTTTTTTATAGTATTTTCTATACTTATGATTTTGTATGAAATTGTAGTTAAACTTTCAAAGTTTGTTGAAAAAATCTTGAAATGTACTATAATTTTGGGAATCCCTTCTAAGATTCTTGGAGGTATAGTTGGTCTTATTGAAGGCGAAATCATTGCTACAATAATACTTATGTTATTATCACTTCCTATATGGGGAATGGATTTAGTTCAAGGATCAAAGGTAAAAACATTCATTTTTGAAAAGACACCAATTGTGGGAACAATGATGGGTGATACATCAAAAGCCATTGATGAAATTGTGAGCTTAAAAGATGATTTCACAGATAAAGAAGACAAAAGCGAATTTAATAGAAATAGCTTTGATATTATGCTTAAGTATAATGTTATCAAGTATGATTATGCTAAAAAGCTTGTTGATTCTGGTAAGTTAAAAATTGATGATGTAGATAGTATACTTGATAAATATAAATAAATTAAAGGAGGCAAAAATGATTACTTATTTAAAAGATGAGAATCTAGATGATCTAACTAAAGACAAAAAGGTTCTTATAGATTTCTATGCTGACTGGTGCATGCCATGTAATATGCTAGGTGAGAGTATTGAAGAAATTGTGGATGAGGATAAAAATGTAAATGTTGTAAAAATAAACGTTGATGAACATCCTGATTTAGCAAGAGAGTATGGTGTTATGTCAATTCCTTTATTACTTCTTTCAGAAAACAATAAGACAGTTAAAAAGCATGTTGGTCTTATGGAAAAAGAAGAACTTATTGAATGGATGAAATAGGTTAAATTAGTTAAATATTTGAGTGCAGTTAACAAAAACTTGCACTTTTTTTATTTATGTGATATAATGTACAGGTTTATTCAACTTGGTGAACTTAAAAGAAAGGAGAATGATATTTTGAAAATTACTAATTTTAATCCAGTAATACTTCAAGGTGCAACTAAACTTAATAACGGTGTATATATGGATTTATTTTTGTTAAATAACGGACGTGCTTTCAAGATGTTTAAGCCTCCTAAACATAATAACTTCTTATACCAAGCTGCATTTGGAAGATATTATAATAATACTTCAAGAAAACTACAATTGGCGGATGATATTCGTGATGAGAGTGTAATAATAACACCAGATGAAGTTGCTGTTGATGATGAAAAATATGTTAAAGGTTTCTATTATGATTACGATAGTACGCCTAGTGCTTTAGACTTTTTTGCTACTAATCCTTCTGAGGATGAAGTTAATAGATTTTTCTTGAATTTATCTAATGCAGTAGAAAAATGTCATGATAAAAAAGTTGTAGCACCAGACTTAAATTTTGGAAACATTTTATATGATAGAAATACAGGAAAAATTTCTTATATTGATTATGATGGACTACAAATTGGTAGAGTTCCAACAAATGTAATCAATAGCGATATATTTTATAAACAAAATCCAGTGTTACGTAAATCAAAATATAGTGCACCTGGAGGACTTTACTCTAAGGAAATAGATACGTTTTCTATTTTAGTAGGATATCTTGCTAAGACTAAAGGCTTAAATATATCATCTCTTCCAGAATTTCAAAAATTATCTGGGGTTGAAAGAGATGATGAAGAATATATGTTACTAAAGGAAAAATGCTTGGAAACATTAGATAGCATAGGAATAAATGATAGAGAACTTGCAGATGGTTATATATCTTTGTTTTCTAACAAACAAGTAAATCCAGAACCTAAAAAACTTATTAAAAGACAATTTCTTTATTCAACAAATAAATAGAAAAAATCAAGGATTAAGTAAAATTTTTCCTTGATTTTTATTATGCAATTACAATTTTTGTTTCTTTGATTTGTTTTAATGAATATAATTTTTCCAGGTTTTCTTTTAATTCTTTATTACACTTTATTTTATATATGACCAATGAACTATATTCTTTACTATATTGACAACTTAATAAACTTTCTAAATCTTTTTGTTTATCATAAGGTATCTCTAGTATTATTTCAAAGCCATTTATTAACTCTTTTATAGATTCTTCATTTTTTGTTATGACTTCTTTAACAGCATTACTGTATGCTCTTACTAATCCTCCAGCACCTAATTTTATTCCACCAAAGTATCTTATTACAACACATAAAACGTCGGTTAAATTATTTTTTACAAGACAGTTTAATATTGGCATACCAGCAGTTTTTTGTGGTTCACCATCATCAGATGCTTTTTGATAATTATCCATTATATAAGCATAACAATAGTGAGTAGCATCTTTATATCTCTCTTTCAATTTATTTAAAATTAAATTTAAATTTTCTTTTTCTTTTATCGGTATTAGTACCGCAATAAATCTTGACTTATTGATAACTATTTCATTTGTAATTTCTTTGATAACTGTTTTCATTTTTTCACCAATTTGATTATATGATATTTTTTGACAAAAGTATAGATTATGATATATAATAGTGAGCAATTTTAAGGGGTGCAAATATGAATAATTTGAAGATTCATAAATGGAACAATCAAATACTTAACGGTGCCTTAAAGCTATCGAAGGATGACTCTGCTTCCGGTATGGTTACTTATGATTTGAAAAATGGACTTATTTTAAAAGTGATTGTAGAAACTGCTTTTGAAAAAGATGAACTTCGTGATTTTAAATTCAACTTGGAAAGAAAAATTTTGCATTCTAAAAAACTTGTAGGTACTGATATTGTACTGCCTCATACAATGTATATGGATCATGACGAAGTAGTAGGGTATACGGTGCCCAAAATCTTACTTCCTAATATTGGCGATACATTGGAAAAAAATAAAACTTTTTCAAACGTTTCAAACGTTTTACTACTTCTTGCTAGTAGAGTGAAAAAACTTAATGAACATGGTATCATTTTCCCAGACTTATGTACATATGGCAATGTTTTTTATAATGCTGAAGCTAATAGTTTTAAATTTATTGACTATGATGGAATTCAGATTTTTGATACTTGGAGCGATTCTGTTAGTGCTTTGATTAAATATGATTTTAATCCTATGTATGCGGCAGAAAAATATACTATTCCAGGGGATTTTCTTTGGACTAGTAACATCGATAGAGCTAGTATAGTAGCACTTTATTTAAAAAAACTTTTAGGAGTTAATATACTAGAAGATCCTACTTTTGCTCTTTATCAAGATGTTCAAATGTCAGAAGAAGGCCTTATTTCCTTTGACAAAGATGAATTTCTACAAAGAAAAATTAACACTACATTGGATACCTATGGAATACTTGATGATGAAACTAGAAAGAGTGTTGTAAAAATATTTGATTTGACCGTTGATAACGATCCTCCTGATGAAGTCATTAAACATATTATGAATAGCTGTGAAGTTGTAAAAAATGGAAAAAGACTTCTTAAACTTAAGAAGTGATGTTTAACATTGAAATAAATATGATATACTATTTTTGGTGATATATATGGACGAGAAAACTAAAAAACATATAAAAGAAAAACTAGCATTAGTGCCAAATCTTCCTGGAAGTTATCAAATGAAGAATAAAGATGGCATAATTATATATGTTGGTAAAGCTAAAAACTTGAAGAACAGACTTAAAAGTTATTTTACAGGTACAGTAACAGGAAAAACTAGACTATTAGTTAACGATATAGCAACGTTTGAGTATATTGTTACAAATAGCGAACTTGAATCTTTAATTTTAGAGATAACACTTATAAAAAAATATAATCCAAAATACAATATATTATTAAAAGATGATAAAAGCTATCCTTATATAGAGCTTTCTAATGAAAAGTATCCAGTTTTAAAAGTTGTTAGAAATTTAAATAGAAAGAAAAATAAAGATAAAAATAGATATTTTGGACCATACCCTTGTGTTAGTGCTGCAAGAAATACAGTTGAGGTTATAAATAGAATTTATCCTCTTAGAAAGTGTAATCATATGGGGAAAGATGTTTGTCTTTATTATCATATTGGTGAATGTCTTGGCTATTGCAAGGAAAATGTTATAGATAAAGAAGAACTTGATAAAATGAAAAACGAGATTATATCTTTCCTTAATGGTAATAAAGCTGTAATTGTAGATAAACTAAAAGAAAAAATGCAGAAGGCAAGCGATGAATTGAATTTTGAAAGAGCACTTGAATATAAAAGAATGCTAGAGGATATTAACGTAACGCTTGCTAAACAAACTATTGATTTAAACAAGAATTATAATTTTGATATGTTTGGCTACTATAAAAACAATAACTATTTGTCGGTACAAGTATTTTTTATAAGAGAAGGAATTCTTTTTGGACATCATTTTGATATATTTACAATTGTAGAAGACAAAGAGGAAGAAATAATAGAATATATTATTAAATTCTATGAAAAAGGTAATGTTATTCCAAAAGAAATATATGTTAATGAAAATGTTGATACTGAGTTATTGAACAAATACTTGAATACAAAAGTACTTATACCACAAAAGGGTGATATTAAGAAACTTTTAAATTTAGCTAATGAAAATGCTAAAACCCTTTTATTTGAAAAAGAGGAAATACTTAAAAAAGATGATTCTTTGAGAAAAAATGCTATTGCGGATTTAGAAAAAATTTTAAAAATGAAGAACGTACATAGAATTGAAGCTTTTGACAACTCGCATTTATTTGGAACTTTCTATGTTGGTGGCATGGTTGTTTTTGATGATTTCGTACCAAACAAAAGCCTTTATCGCAAATTTAAGATTACATCAGAAGTAAAAGATGATTTGTCTGCAATGAAAGAAGTAATATACAGAAGATATTATAAAGTTCTTATGGAAAACTTGGAGAAACCTGACCTGATTATTGTGGATGGTGGTGAAACTCAAGTAAAGGTTGCTAAAGAAATTGTTGACTCATTAAATCTTGATATTCGAGTAATTGGATTGAAGAAAGATGACAAACACAGAACAAATGTAATAGTAGATAGTGATTTAAAAACTTTAGATGTTGATTCTAAAAGTAACTTATTCTTGTTTTTAACTAAGATTCAAGATGAAGTACATAATTATGCGATTAGTTATCATAGAAACATAAAAGCAAAAGGACTTTTTTCTAGCGTGTTGGATATGGCAAATGGCATTGGTGAGGTTAGGAAAAAAGAGCTTTTAAAGAAATATGGTTCACTTAAAAAGATGAAAGAAGCACCACTTGAAGAGCTTGAAGAAATACTTGGAAAAAAAGTGGCCAAAGAATTTTATGAATATATTCAAAATATTGAAACTTAATTTTACTTTGGAATTTATATAATGTATAATTATGATTGTGAAAGGTAGGACTTTATGGATAATAAAAAGGGAAAAAAAGTAAAAGCAAACAATAAACCTAACAACGAGAAAAAAGAAGAAAAAAATGCAGAAAACAGGCAAATAACAAATGAACAAAAGGCAAAAATAATCATAATTTTGGTTACTGTGTTGGTTGCTTTAGCTATTTTAATTGCCTTTTTAATGCTTGGTGCAAAAGGTGATAAAAATAATACAAATAATAATACTGACAATAAAAATAATATTGAAAATATAGAACAAAATACTGAAAATGAAAAATTTAATAATCCGAAAGATGCGGAAAATGTAACTGAAGCGGATATAATAGGTGTATACAATTTTTCTAAAGAAGATGCTAAAAAGATGGTAATGGCTAATTTCAATAGTGATAATTTTGAATTTTATGTTAATGTTTCAACCGAAGGAAAATATATTGTTACAGTGAGAAACACTATTTCAGAAAAAATATATAAATATGAAGTTAATCCAGCAAAGAGAACTTTTGTAGAAATTTAATTGGGGGATATAATGAGTAAAATAGAAGTAATGAGTGAAGACTTAGCTAACAAAATTGCAGCAGGAGAAGTAGTTGAAAAAACTATGAATGTTGTAAAAGAACTAGTTGAAAATTCAATAGATGCTAAGGCTACGGAAATTAAAATAAATTTGATTGATAGTGGTGTAAAAGAAATAACGGTAATTGATGATGGGGTAGGGATGGATAAAGATGATGCTGTTCTTGCATTTTCTAGGCATGCTACTAGTAAGCTTAAAACTATCGAAGATTTATTTTACATAAATAGTTTAGGATTTCGTGGTGAGGCTCTTCCATCTATTGCTTCTGTAAGTTTGGTTAATATGAAAACATCAAACGGTACTGTTGGAACAGAAGTAGAAATTGATGGTGGTGTGATAAAAGAAGTTAAAAACTGTGATCTTAAAAAAGGCACTAGAATAACTGTTAAAAATTTGTTTTATAATACACCTGTTAGACTTAAATACTTAAGAAACTTATATACTGAACTTGCTAATATTACTGAGTATGTTAATAGAATGGCACTTTCATTTCCTAATATTAGATTCGTTCTTACTAATAATGAAAAATGTTTACTAAATACTGATGGTAGAGGAAACCTATTAAAAGTTATCGGAAATATATACGGAATTGAATTAACTAAAAAGATGATTTATATAAATGATAGTAATGATGACTACGAAATAAATGGCTATGTTTCTTATCCTGAATGTGCAAGATCATCTAAAAATAATATCAATATATTAGTTAACGGAAGAGCAATTAAAAATGTTGAAGTAACCCGCACCATAATTGAGGCTTACCATACTTATATACCTGAGAGTAAGTATCCAATAATTGTTTTGAATATTGAAGCAGATCCAATTTTGATAGATGTTAATATACATCCTACTAAAATGGATATTAAATTTTCTAAACTTGATACATTAAAGAGTTTGATATTTTCTTCAATACGAGCAAAACTTGAGACTATAAACCTTATCCCAGAAATAGAAGAAGTAAAAGAAAGCTATGATGTTAAAGAAGATGATTTGCTATATGATTACAATAAAGTTACAGTTCCTAGTGAAGAAAAGAAGGTAAATACTAGTGTGTATGCTTTTAATCTTGATAACATTTCAACATCACCTTCATCTGTGGTAGAAGTTGAAAATAAAACTTTTGATGAATCAAAAGAAGAAAACGATGTGTCAATTTCTGAAGAACAAAACAGAATAAAGAAAATGTACCCAGTTGGTGTTGTACATGCAACTTATATTATTGCGGAAAATGAAGATGGCATGTTTATAATAGATCAGCACGCTGCTGCTGAAAGAATCAATTATGAAAAATATTTGGAAAAACTTGCTAATCACGATAATACAAGCATTGATCTTTTGATACCTATAAAAATAGAACTTTCTAATAAAGACTTTATTATTTTGAAAGAAAACTTTAATGTTTTGACTGATATGGGATTTGATATTGAAGAGTTTGGTATAAATACTGTAGTTATTAGGAGCCATCCTTATTGGTTACCAAGTTATGCTCTTGAAGAAGCAATTAGGAAAATTATAGATATTGTAATAACTACTGAAAATTTTGATAATTATAAATTTATAGATAGAGTAGCGGCTACTGTTGCTTGCAAACTTAGTATTAAGGCAAATGATAGAATTACGATGACTGATATGGAAGATTTACTTGATAGACTTAGAAATACTAAAAATCCATTTACTTGCCCACATGGTAGACCTACAATTATTACTTATTCTAATTATGAATTAGAAAGATTATTTAAAAGAGTTATGAATTAAAAAAAGTTTCATTGATTGAAACTTTTTTATATTATTCTAAGTTCTAATATTCTTTCTGTATTTTTGAAATTTATTTTTGCAATTTCTTTGAGCTTATCTTTTCCATACGTCTCTACAACTTCTTTTCCTATTTCATCAACTTCTTTTCCGGCACCTTTTGGAAGAGGAATGTGAAGACTATCTGATATTTTGTCAAATTCTTTTAAAAATATATATCTACTTATTACTGATGCTGAAGCAACTGCTAGGTTTTTATCTTCAGCTTTTGTTATAAATGTTATGTTTCTTTGAATAGCAGGATTTCCGTTTAAATATTCATAATATCTTTGTTCTCTTGCAAATTCATCGACTATTATATAGTCATATTCTGGATGTTCTTCGTTGACCATTCGCCATAGGACTTTGTTATGCATTATGGCTTTGATCTTGTTTATGTTGTAGCTTGTGCTATATTTTGCATTATATTCAGAATTTGTCATTATCAAACTTTTGTATTTTATCTTTTTTATTAGCTCAGGTGCTATCTTCAATATTTTTTCATCATCTAATTTTTTTGAATCTTTGATTCCTAAGCTTTCAACAAATTCTATATCATCTTTCGAAACATAGCAACTTGTTACTACAATTGGCCCAAAGTAGTCTCCTGTTCCTACTTCATCAGATCCGATAGCAGAAGAGTAGTAGTACTTTTTATCATTTTTTTTGACTTCTTCTTTATTTACTTTACTTTGACCATCTATGTCTCGCCACATATTGGCGTCTATATCAGCACTTATTCCTTGGAACATTACTTTTCCAGACTCATACATTGTTATTACTGTATCGGCGTCTTTTGCTTGAAATATAACATATGGAATAGCTTTGTCTCTTCTTTTATCTTCATAATATTTTATCATTTTTTCTTTGGTTTTATCTGTAACACGTATTACAACATTGTTCGTAGTATTATTTTTAGCCATTTTCCCACCTCGTTATAATTATATCATTTAAAAGATATTTTGCATAATAATTAACAACTAAACATATTATATTTTAATATATAAATACTTTAATTTCCTATCAATGTTATATATTTTTTACAAAAAATACAAAAAAAGTTAAATAGTACTTGCACCTTCGTTTAAAATATGATACTATTATCTAGTCGATGGACCCTTAGCTCAGTTGGTTAGAGCATACGGCTCATAACCGTGCGGTCATAGGTTCGAGTCCTATAGGGTCCACCACTCGCGCGGGTGTGGCGGAATTGGCAGACGCACTAGACTTAGGATCTAGCGCCTTACGGCTTGCAGGTTCAACTCCTGTCACCCGCACCACTAGATATTAAACTCAAGTTATTTAAACTTGAGTTTTTTTATGCAAACCTATGAGCCGCACTTAGTGAAACACCAAATATAACCAACTGTTGCAAAATACGACATCTTTTTTTGTATTTAAATGTTATCATCAAAGTATTTTTAGTGGGGGATTTTAAAAATGTATAAAGAATTTGATGATATTGTAACTAAATTTAAAGAAATAAATAGTAAAGGTTATATCAAAGGAATAAACAATAACTTACTTAATTCAGCTGGTTTAACATTAGAAGATTTATTAGGAAAGAAGCCTGATAGCTTATTTTTCCCAGATTACAAAGGAATAGAAATCAAAACAACACAAAGATTCAGTGGTTATCCAATTACGTCGTTTGATGGCCCGAGTATTTTTGAGAGCAATTATATTTTAAATACATATGGTAAATATGATGTTCAATATAAAGATAAAAAGGTTCTTATGACTTCATTATATTTTAATAAGAAAATACTTTATAATAACTATTATTTTCAACTTGTGTTTGATGAGAAAAATGAATTTATTTATATAAAAATCTATGATTCAAAATTTAAATTACTTGAAAAACGTGGTATTGTAGAGTTCAAGACTTTGGAAAATAAACTTATGATTAAATTAAAGAGACTTTGTGTTATTTATGCTAGCAAAAAAATGATTGATAACAATTTATACTTTAGATATTACAAAATGGAGTGTTATCAATTAAAAAATGTAAATGTTTTTCTTAATGCGTTAAAAAATGAACAATTAAAAATATCTTTAATTTTAAGAATTTCACGGAGTGAAAAGCAGGAAGGAAAACAGAAAAACAAAAATTTGGTTGTTGCTATTAAAAAAGATAATCTTGAGAGCATTTTTGAAAAAGTATATTCCTTTGAAAAATAATAAATGTTAAAAATGTTGAAAAGAATGCTGTGTTCATATATAATAAGTGCAAGTTAATTGCTAGGTGAATTTTTATGAAGAAAAATATTTTAATTGTTGGGGCAGGAAGAAGTGGCAAGACTTCTTTAGCAAAGAAAATTACTAAAGAAAAGGGGTACAGTCTTATTAGTATTGATGATTTAGTTAGTGGCCTTGAAGCTTATCCTGAACTAGAGATTCATCATGATGGTGATGCCTCTATTACTGCTAAAAATTTAGCTCCATTTTTAATAAAATTTTTGACTGAGTTGTCAGAAGGAAACACTTTCTATGATGGTGTATATTCAGTGATAGAAGGAACACATATTGATTTTGAACAAATTATGCCATTTTTACGAAGCGAAAAATATCGTGATAAATATAAGATTATTGGATTAACATATAATCATATATCTGCCAATCAATTATATGAAAATATGAAGAAGTATGATACTGAAGATGATTGGACTTATTGGTGCGATGATGAAGAACTTTTAGGCAATGCAAGATATTTTATTGAAAGAAACATATATTTTAATGAAAAATTCAATTTTTATAATATAGAAAGTTATGATACATCTTTTGATAGAGAAAATGTATTTGATACTATAGTTAATAATTTATAGTATTTTTAGGAGGTTTTGTATGAAAATATTGATTATGTGGCTTGGCAGTGTTGTTGCTAGCTTTTTTATGGAAATAGGTAATGAACTTAGGATATATAAAGATGCTGCTGATGCTGGGTATAAAGTAAATAACTCAAAATTATTGGAAAGACTTGGAAAAGGAAGAGAATCTAAACCGTCTTTGTCTACTTTATTTCTTCTTACACCGGTAATCAACATTATGTTTGTTATGAAAAATACACTTGATTATAATGATAGAAGAGATGATTTATTGACACAGTTACATGTTATGGGTGCTTTAGATGAAATGTCTGATTATGAAAAAAGTGAATATGCAAAAAGACCTACTGGTCTAAATGCTCTTTTAGTACCTTTTAAAACTATGATAAAACTTAGAAATGCTAATTTTATTGAAATAAAAGATGAGAATGACATTAGCAGTAAAATCTTTTTTGAGTTTGATAAAAAAAGTGGCGATATAAATGTTTTGGAAGTTTCAGGACCAGCCTCAAAACTTTCTTATGATGAACAAAAAGAAAGTGTTTTAAATGCTTATTTGGATGCAGTAGAGTCTGCTTTTGAATTTATTAAAAACTTAGATGATAAAGATGTAAAATATACATATGATTCTGAATCAGCTGAAGATGTTTTTACACATAATGATGAAGAAAGTTTGAACACAAAAGATGAAGAAGACAAAAATGATAAGCAAGATCTAACGTGTGAAACTAAAGATGATTCTTGTGAAATTCATAAACAAAAAGGTCCAGTTTTAAAGAAAATTAGAAAAATTAAATAATATAGGTTGTGATATTATTTGACATCTTTTTATGTAATGTGTTATTATTTTCTTGTTTAAGGAGGCAATTATTATGTTTAAACTAATATTAAAACAATTTCATCATCATAATAATTTGCACTTGTTAATACGGCATTAAATTTGCTGTAGGTACAAGTGCTATTTGTAGTGCTTGTATCTAGTATATAAATGTTTATTATGCTATACGAGTACTACTTGTATAGCTTTTTTGTTTATGTTTTATAAATTTGATTGAAGGAGAGTATTATGAAAAAAATAAAAGAAGGCATCGTTTTTAGCGATGATATAAAAAGAATTTTAAATGGGGTAAATGCTTTTGATTATGAATATGAAGCAGTACCAAGTGATAGTGTAATTACTAGTGTAAGAGATGATTTTAAAAGGAGTGTTAGCAAAATATTTGATAATAAAATAACAATAATTTCTGAAGATGAAATGATGTTAGTCAATGATTTAATTGGTGGTGAATATCCCCATTGTTACTTTGGATAAGATATATGTATCACCAGATGAAGTCAACATTTTTTTCTTAGATTGTACAAGAATAAGTGGTACGAATGAAATTGTATCAAGAAAAAATGAAAATTTGGATCAGCAGGTTTTAAGATTATCTCAAAGTTTAAGAGGCAAGAAAGTAATTTTGGCAGATGATGTTATTTTTTCAGGCAGTGTATTAAGAAAAATTATTAGTAAACTTAATGATCAGGGAGTTAAAGTTGTAGGTGTCGTATCGTCTATATGCACAAATACTGCGTATGAGTATTTTAATAATAATTTGAAATATGGAGTAAAAACTAATTATCTAATGGATGATAATGTAATTGATCAAATATGCGAAAGAGACTTCTATTTTGGCATTGCTGGTTCGGGAATTATGATAAATACTGATAATGGATTGTGCAAGGCACCTTATTTTATCCCTTATGGTAATCCTTGTGAAAGGGCATCTATACCTAGCGATTATGTTAATGATTTTTCTAAAGGGTGTCTTGAAAGAAGCATATATTTATGGAATGAAATTGACAAACTGAAGAAGGAAAATACTAGAATCTTAGATTTACCAGAAAAAATAGTTAATACAGAACCACAAGAAGAAGTTGTTAAAACACTTAGAAAGGAGTTAAGAAAAATATGAGAAATTTGCAAATAGGAATAATGGGTTCTGCTGCTGATTTAGAATTTAGCGATGACGCTTTAAATTTTGCAAAAAAACTTGGAGAACTTATTGCTAAATCAGGAAATATACTTGTGTATGGAGCAGAAAAAGAATATACATCGTTATCTACTGAGGCTGCAAAGGAAGCAAGTAAAAACGATGGCATTACTGTTGGTGTTGCAGGAGGGAAAAGTAAAGAAATATTTGGTAGCTATAGACCAACCGTACTTATAAATTCTGGCCTAGAAATTGGTGGTGGAAGAGAGTTTAATCTGGTTTTATCTTGTGATGTAATTATTGCTATATCTGGAGGATCTGGCACATTAACTGAAATGGCAATTGCATATCAGGCTGGAATTCCTATAATAGTTATTGATAAGTTTGGAGGATGGGCTGGAAAATTAGCCAATGAGTTTATTGATGAACGTAGGCGTTTGAAATGTATAAGTGCCACTACAGAAGAAGAAGCATTGCGATTAGCTATAGAAGAAGGCAATAAATTTTGTAAAAATTTAGAATGCTAATTAGCATATTTCAAGGAGTAGTAATATACTCCTTTTATTTAAATTCAAAACTATGAATTATATAGATATAAATTGACTTTTTCCCTTAAATATGCTATAATCTGCCTATGTTTTTTGCGCTGATGATTCAACAATAGTTGCTATAAGTTTTGTTGTATAATAAAAAGGGAGATAATATGGATAAATATGATAATGTAATAAGGAAAAATGTTCTAGATATGCGAGTTGCCACACCACTTCCAGCTAGAAGAAATAAGATACAGAATGCTACCACACCATCACTTCCAGGAAGAAAACAATTATTTTTTGCTATATCTTTTGATAATTTTGCAAAATATTTAGATGAGATGAAAGATATAGATATCACTTTGCCGATTGAATGTGTAATTTATGATGAAGACATAATAACATGTGATAATGATGTAGCTTTAAGGTTAAACTTTTTGAAAAGTCTTCAAAAATTAAATTTAAAAAAAATAAATTTTAAATTATCGGAATCAACATTTCCTTTATATAATACTATAATGGATAGAATAAACTGGAAACATGATGATGTCTCTTTTTTAGAAATGACAGTAGATAGATATCCAACAGAGATTAAAGATTTGAGATTAGAAAGAGCAAGGGGAAAAATATTATTATCAGAGGAAAAGCTTTTATGGCAAAGTGATTATGTTTTGAATAAGATAAAAGATAGAGTAGATCCAAATGTACTTGAGGATACAAATAGATTGAAACATGTGGTAAGACATTATGTTGATGGCTTAGAAAGACATTATGATGTTGATAAACTAACAGATTTTGACAAAGTGTGGCTAACATATCACTTTATTCTTGACAGAGATAAATTAAATATAAAATTTGCTGATGAGCAAGCTTTTTATGGCAATGATGGACAACAACATTTATTACGTTCAGAAGAAAATTGGAAGTCAAAACCGTATGGAACTTATATAAGAAGAAGAGGCGTTTGTGAAGGGCAAGCAAGATTATTTAGGATTTTGACAAATAATTGGGATATGAAAATCGATGCTATTACTTTGTGTGGAATGTCAGCCTTGGGTCCACACTGCTGGCTAGGCACCGTTATTGATGATAAACTTTACTACTGTTGTACAACACAACATCTTTTATTTGATGATGCCGTTAGAAGAGGTTTTGTTCCAGATAATAGTGAATATTATCCTAAGATTTACGAGGTATCTTCACTATCTGCTGAAGATAAAAGGAAAATTGAAGGTCATATAAAATCATTAAAAAGATAAAAATAATAATGGAAATATATATGTTAAAATTAAATGGAGAAATTTTACATTATTAGTTAATATTTTATTTTTTAGGAGTAGCAATACTCCTTTTAATGTCTCTTGAAAAAAAGTAAAAAAAATAGTATTATATAAAGCATTCATTTGATGATGGGGGATTTTATGATTATTAAAGAAAAAGACTTGGTTGATACTATATATTCTGTTTTAAATGATCATGATGAGTTTTCTATTACTGTAGAAGATTTTATGATGTACATTGAAGCAATTAGTAATATTTTTAGTGAATATCATTTTCAGACAGAATCACAGACTATGCCTATTACTATGCTTACAGAAAACGAATATGTAAAGGCTGTGGATGAGGAAGGTGAAATTCATTTTTCTGTACCTAAAAGAAAAAGAAAGAGAATTTTTGAAAAAAATAAGAAATTAGCGAGTTCTTTTGATAAAATACTTATTGCATGTGAATTTGCTAGTGAACTGTATGAAGAAACTAATAATCTAGCTAGCGTTGATATTGCTAATCCAGATGATGAGTATGAACTTGATTATGAATTTGCTGGAACTAAAACTGCTGAATCTAGACTTTTCACTGATGGTAATGTTTCTTTAGATGAGGAGAATAGTACTGATGAGTATTTAAGTGCTTCAAAGACAGCTTCAGTTACTGATTCTACTTTTGTAATCACTGCATATTACACAGGCAGTAAGGTACAAAATTTAAATATAAGAACGAAAATATATGATACTGATTATATGTTAGAAAGGGTTAATAGTATAACAAATGGTGTTCTTTTGGATTATGATGTTTCATCTGATAGACCATATGTTTATACACTGAAAAAAATGTAATATATGGAACCATACTTTTATCATAGAGTTAAAAATTTAAATATAGATACATTATTTAAAATTGTAGATAGTGGCTATATCATGCCAAGAGTTATGATTAACACCACTTTTTGTGATCATGGTAATGTTTTTAACGGCAACGAATGGATTTCCTTATCACAAAAAGTATTGATTCCACCTGTACATTATTTTGATTTTAGATCATCATATGATGAAATAATAGTTGGTAGCCTTTGCATTGTTATAGATGGCGACTTAGATAATATAACATATACCGATTTTATTCCTTATGATGAACTGTATAACGAAATAAGCAGAAAAATAATATCAGATGATAATCCTGCTAGATATTCTGACTGCATTGATGAAGTGCAAACAAGACATGCAATACCTACTGATAAATTTGTAGCAATTGGATACCCATTTACTTCTAAAGATGAAAAATCTGCTAAAAAAGAAGTTGGCATGATTAGAGAAAAACTTGATAGTAAAGGTTTATCTATTCCAATACTGAACTCTAGTAAATATGATTTTGCAGATGATGAACATTGTATGAAACTTTCTAAAATTAAATAAAAATTTTACTTTGCTTTACTTATCCTAATATACTTTTGGTTTACTATTTTTACTATTTATTGTATTATATTATTTGTAGATAGGCTAGGTGAAGAAGATGAAAGATGTAAAAATAATTTTTTTAGATTTGGATGGAACACTTAGAAATAATGAGAAAAAAGTAAGTGAACGTTGTAGAAAAATACTTAAGAAATTAGAGGAAAAAGGTATTAAGATTATTTTCACAACGGGAAGAAGTCTTAGCCATACTGCTTTGATTAACAAACAATTTTTGTCTGGTGGATATGTTATATCATCAAATGGAGCAGAAATATATAATGTTAACACAAACGAAGTTATATATAATAATGCTATTTCTTCTGTTAATATAATGTTTTTAAGTGAACTTGTTAAAAAGTATAATCTTTTCTTTACTGCTAATGTATTTAATAAGTGTTATACAAATAAACTTGAAGAAGATACTGGCTTAATTTATCAAAAAGATTTGATTAGTCTTAACTCTTTGAAAATTTCACAGGTCATTATAGAGTCATCTTCTTTAAATAACATGAAGTTATTTAGAAGAGATTTAAGTGCTAACGGTGAACTTAGAATAATAAATAAATCAAAAAATATTACTAATCCATCTGGCTTACTTTTTTATGATATTACTAATTCTGATGTATCAAAAGGTGTAGCAGCAAGGTATTTGTGTGATTATTTTAATATTGATTATACTAAAACTATGGCTGTTGGTGATTCTGATAATGATATTGAACTTTTGAATTTTGTAAAAGTAAAAGTGGCTATGGCTAATGCAACTGATAAACTTAAAGTAGTTGCCAATGTTGTTACTCTATCAAATGAAAAAGATGGAGTAGCTATTATTCTTGAACAATTATATGATGAAATAACCAAATAGGAGGTAATTATGGCTTCAAAGAAAGAAGAAGATACTAACTTAAAGAAAATTATTGACAATATAAGAGTACTTGGAATTGATATGATAAACGAAGCAAAAAGTGGTCATCCTGGTATAGTTTTAGGAGCAGCACCAATAATTGCAACTCTTTATGCTAACCATATGAAAATTGATATTGAAAATGATAAGTGGGTAGACAGAGATAGATTTGTTATGTCAAGTGGTCATGGTTCAGCGCTTTTGTATGCAACTCTTTTTATGGCTGGTTTTGACATTCCTTTTGATGAAATTAAAAAGTTTAGAACTCTTGATTCTCTTACTCCGGGGCATCCTGAATATGGTGTTACAAAAGGTGTTGATGTTACAACAGGCCCTCTTGGTGAAGGGTTTGCCACTAGTGTTGGAATGGCGATTAGCGAGTGTTATTTAAGACAATACTTTGGAAAGGATATTATCAATCATTACACATATGTTTTATGCGGCGATGGTGATCTTATGGAAGGTGTAAGCTATGAAGCTTCATCTATTGCTGGTAATTTGGGATTAAATAAACTTATAGTGCTTTATGATTCAAACAATGTAACTCTTGATGGAGCTTTAAAAACTTCTTTTGATGAAAATATTAAAGAACGATTTGAATCTATGAACTGGAATTATATTTTAGTCTCTGATAGCGAAGATTTAGATGGCATAAATGATGCTATAGAAAAAGCTAAGTCTGATTCTAACGATAAACCTACGTTAATTGAAATTAAAACTACTATTGGTAAATATAGCAAAAATCAAGGTACATCTTTGGTACATGGTAGTCCACTTGATGAAGAGGATATTGTTTCTATAAAAAATACTCTTGGATTACGTGAAGTACCTTTTGCAATATCTTTGGAAGCAAAAGATGCAATGAGAGAAAGGATCTGTGAGCGTAATAAAGATTGTATTACTGCTTGGAATGAGAAGATTCTTTCTATGGATGAAAATCTAAGAAGAGATTTTGACTTGTATATGAATAATAAACTTCCTGTAAAGATTAGTAATATAAATTATGTATACCCTACAGATGGTAAAGATTCTACTAGAAATGTATCAGGAAAAATAATAAACTCTGTTGCAGAGACTTATCCGTTTTTACTTGGTGGTAGTGCGGATGTTTCAAAATCTACTATGGCTAGAATAAATAATACATTAGATTTTAGTGCATCAACTCCTAATGGACGAAATATCAATTTTGGTGTAAGAGAGAATGCTATGGCTTCAATTGCTAATGGAATGGCGCTTTCAAACATTACTCCATTTGTATCAACATTCTTTGCTTTTTCTGACTTTTTAAAACCAGGAATAAGACTTAGTGCTCTTATGGATTTACCAGTTATATATGTTTTCTCCCACGATTCTATTAGTGTAGGGGAGGATGGACCAACACATGAACCTGTTGAACAACTTGCTGCACTTCGTTGTATGCCTAATTTTGATGTTTATAGACCTGCTGATGCTAATGAGACAATAGGTGCTTATAAAGCTGTTTTAGAACTTAGAAAGCCAGCAGCTATTGTACTTGGTAGAAATAAAGTAACTATTGATGAAAATACTAGCAGTAGTGATGTTATTAAAGGTGCATATATAGTTAGGAAAGAGAAGAAGGACTTGGAAGCAGTTATTATTTCATCTGGAGAAGAAGTAGAACTTGCTATTAAAGTTTATGATGCACTTTTAGAGAAGGGGTACAGTGTTAGAGTTGTAAGTATGCCTTCTATGTCTAGGTTTGAAAAAAATGAAGAAAGTTATAAAAGAGAGATTTTACCAGCTTCTGTTAAGACATTTGTAATAGAAGCATCATCATCACTTTCTTGGTATAAATATGTTAAAAACGATGATTATTTGTTTACTATTGATACTTTTGGAGCTAGTGGTAAAAGAGAAGATGTTCTAAGAAAATATGGATTTACTGTAAATAAAATAACAAAAGACATAGAAAAATTATTAAAATAAAATATTTAGCCAAATAAAAAAGACTTACGCGAACTTGAATGTAAGTCTTTTTATTTATTATTTATAAGTTTCTTTCTTCAATTGTTCTATATTGTAATTCATTAAAAAGAAGTAATCTTCATTAGCGTTTCTTTCATCTGTTGTTATACTGTCTAATCTTTTTAACTTTATTTCTTCAACACTTGAGTTATTTTCAAGAATACTTTTAACTGTATCATTATCAGTTGTATTTTCTAATGTATAAATATATTTTATTGAACTGTTTTTAATCATGTCATTTACTTCTTTTAAGGATTTTTCAATAGAAGTATTATCATCATCTAACGATATAACGTCAAATCCATACTTCTTTAAATAATTTAATGATTTAGTTGCACTTACAATAGTTTTTGAAGTAGCGTTCTCTGCAGTTAACTTTATTTCAGCATCAAGTTCTGATAATTTTAATTTTAAGTCGTCATAGTTTGCTTCAACTTCTTTTATTAAATAATTACTATTTATGTATTCTGTTAAACCATTCTTTATATTTTGTGCAACCATTAGTAGGTTTGATGGATCAAGCCAAAGTTCTTCTAAATAATCTGGACTCATTCCTAGACTTCCATCAATTATTAAAAGCTTTTTGTTTCTATTTAGAAGAGATACTGCTATATCTTTATCATCACCATAGCTAGCATAAATAAACAAATCCTCTTTACTATAATTGTCTAACATTTTATCATTGATTGTATAGTTTTTAGTATCTGTTCCATCTGGATAAATAGAATTTATTATTGCGTGTTTTCCATATAAGCTTTTTGTTATAAATTCTAGCGAGTAATTAGTTGTTATAATGTCTATTCCCTCCATAGTATCCATTTTAAAAATATTACATCCGGTAAAAATAAATAAAACAGCGATAAAGAGTGTTAATAATTTTAATTTTTTCATATTTTTTTCTCCTTCATTGGTAAGGGATCATAACCACATTTTTTGTTAAATGGATTACACCTTAATATTCTTTTTATAGAAAGGTAAGAACCTTTAATTGTTCCATATTCATTAAGAGCCATTATTGCATAGTTTGAACAGGTTGGTTGAAATTTACAATAGCTATGACTCTTAAAAGGTATTTTTTGATATAATTTAATACATTTGATTAGTAGTTTTTTCATATTTTCTTAACCTTTACTAGTAATATTTTACTATTAAAAGAGTATTTAATCAATATCTTTTGTTTTACATTGACTATATCTATTTATTGCATTTATAATAATTATTGGTGATGAATATGGACATGTTACACATAAGAAATTTTTCAATAATAGCACATATAGATCATGGTAAAAGTACTTTGGCAGATCGTATTCTTGAACTTACTAATGCAGTTAGTAAAAGGGAAGCTAAAGCACAGCTTTTAGATAGCATGGATATTGAAAGAGAACGTGGTATTACAATAAAACTTAATACTGCATCATTAACTTATCATTATAAAAATGAAGAATATAATCTTAATTTAATAGATACACCAGGACATGTTGATTTTTCTTATGAAGTCTCACGTAGTCTTGCTTCTTGTGAAGGTGCAATACTTGTTGTTGATGCTGCACAAGGAATAGAAGCTCAGACACTTGCTAACCTTTATTTAGCACTTGAAAATGATCTTGTTATAATACCGGTTATAAATAAAATAGATCTTCCTAATGCTGACATACCTAAAGTAAAAAAAGAACTTATGGATTTAATTGGCTTCAAAGACGAAGATATAGTCCTTACGAGTGCTAAGACAGGTGAGGGTGTTGATAAATTACTTGATAAGATAGTAGAGTTAATACCTCCTCCAAAAGGAGATTACTCAGAGCCTTTGCAAGCTCTTATTTTCGATAGTATTTTTGATCCTTATCGTGGTGTTGTAATTTCTGTTCGTATTGTAAATGGTGTTCTTAAAGTTAAAGATGTTATAAAAATGATGGAAACTGGTGCGACATATGAAGTTACTGATTTAACTGTCAATACACCAAAAGAGGTTAAAAAAGAAGAATTAAAGGCTGGTGAAGTTGGCTTTATCTCTGCTAGTATTAAAGATATATCAGATGTATTAGTAGGGGATACTGTTACTGCTTTAGGTAACGAAGCAAAAGAACCTCTTCCTGGATATAAACCAATGAAATCTATGGTATTTTGTGGTATTTTCCCTATTGAGTCTAGTAAGTTTGAAGATTTAAGAGAAGCACTTAGCAAATTAAAATTAAATGATGCATCACTTGTCTTTGAACCGGAAACTTCTACTGCACTTGGGTTTGGTTTTAGATGCGGATTTTTGGGACTTTTACATTTGGACATAATAAAAGAAAGAATCATGCGTGAGTTTAATATTGACGTTATTACAACAGCACCATCAGTAGTGTATGAGGCGTATCTTACTAACGGTGATGTTATATTTGTAGATTCTCCAAATAAGCTTCCTGACAAAACTCTTTTAAAAGAAGTACGTGAACCTTATATAAAAACAAATATTTTTACACCTAGTGAGTATATAGGACCAATTATGGAGCTTTGTCAAAATAAAAGAGGTAATTATGTAAATATGGAATATATTGACCCAACTAGAGTTAATATTCATTATGAAATACCTCTTTCTGAAATTGTGTATGATTTTTTTGATAAACTTAAATCTTATACGAAAGGTTATGCATCATTTGATTATGACTTTATCGGATATAAACCAAGTGATTTAGTTAAGATGGATATACTTCTTAATGGTGAAGTTATTGATGCACTTAGTATAATTGTACATAAGGATTTTGCATATCAAAGGGGACGCGCAATTGTTGAAAGCCTTAGAAAGTCTATTCCAAGACAGCTTTTTGAAGTACCGATACAAGCTTCTCTTGGTAATCATGTTATTGCAAGAGAAACAGTTAAAGCACTTAGAAAAGATGTACTTGCTAAATGTTATGGTGGGGATATAACTAGAAAAAGAAAGTTACTTGAAAAGCAAAAAGAAGGAAAGAAAAGGATGAAACAGGTTGGTAGTGTTGAGCTTCCACAGGAGGCATTTATGAGTGTTTTATCTATGGATGAAGAATAATGCAATTGGTTTTAGAAAGTATGTCCCCAAGACAAATTAGAATGATTAAAGATGCTAAAATACGTCTTAAACTTTTGAAGGAATATTATGATACAGTAAGTACTTTAGGAGCTTATTATCCCAAAATAAGAATAGATATGGAAAAACCACTTAATGACATATATGACGAAGTTATGAACTATTTGATATCAAGTGATGACACTATAAGCAAAAGCTTACTTCCAGAAGATTCTATTGATGTGCTTGTTGCTTCTTCTTGTATTAGGAGTAAAAAGGCAAGAAAATGTGACTTTTGTGGTAAAGAAATAAAAGTTGGTGATTACTATATTAAATACAATCCTATCCTAATAGATAAAAACACATCGTGTGTATATTCATTAGGCAAAACTTTAGTGCTTGCTAAGGATTGTAACCATTATTTACCTTACAATGTTGGAGAGATTGAGGAACTTAATAAAAGTATTAAAGAACATAATTCTTTTACTGGTTCTACATGTAATTGCTTTCCAAATAATATGGGTGATAATGTTGACTTTGAATATTTAGCAAAAAATATAGGACCAATAAAAATTAAAAAAATAGGAGGTAAATGCTGATATGGCAAGAAAGGTTGAATCAGACGAGGAAAGAGAAAGAAGGGTTATACTTGTTGGAAAGTATGTTGCAGATACAAAAAGTTCTACAAGAGATACTGCAGATTATTTTAGTAGAACATATTTTCCAATAAGTAATGCTACAGTTAGTGATTACTGTCATAGATTTATGAAACTTAATAGGGAAGAAGTTGATACATTGACTGATGTTATTGATGTTAACACTGTTAAGAGTCTTGATGATGAAGAAACAAGAATGCGTGTAGAAATAAATGTCGAGCTTTTCTCTTGTGGGCTTACGATTGCAGAAATTGCTGAGAAAACAGATACTTCTTTTTGGACTGTTTATAGAGACATAAATAGACGTGCAAAAGCTTTAGATCCAGTTAAGTATGATGCTGATATTAAACCACGTTTACTTGCAAATTCACAAGCAAATTTGGATAGGAAAAAGTAATATGGCTAAAAGTGTTTATATTCATATCCCTTTTTGCAGAAGTATTTGTAGTTATTGTGATTTTTGTAAGATGTATTATGATGAAAAAGTAGCAGATAAGTATTTAGATGCTCTTTTTTTAGAGTGTAAAGATAATTATAATGGTGAAAAGCTAAATACTCTTTACATTGGGGGAGGAACTCCAAGCACCTTAAGTAATACAAACTTTGAAAAACTTTTTAAAATTGTTAAGCTTTTTAAGTTTGAAAAAAACTATGAATTTACCATAGAAGCAAACATAAATGATATTACAGAAGAAAAACTTAAAATATTTAAAAGCCTAGGTGTAAACAGATTAAGTATAGGCGTTGAAACAGTTAATGACAAATTTCTTAAACTTTTAGGAAGAGTACATACTAAAGAAGAAGTTGTAGACAAAATAAATCTGGCTAAAAAATATTTTTCTAACTTAAATATTGATTTAATGTATGCATTTCCTTCTGAGACAATTTCTGATTTAATTTGCGACATAAATTTTGTTTTGAATCTTAATCCGACTCATATTTCTATATATTCCTTAATAATAGAAGAGCATACTAAACTTTTTATAGATGGAATAACTTCTATTTCACAAGAACTTGATCGAATGATGTATGAAACTATAATTGAAAACCTTAAAAAAAGTGGATATGTCCATTATGAAATAAGTAACTTTGCTAAAGATGGCTTTCAGTCAAAACATAATTTGGTATATTGGGATAATGATGAATACTATGGATTTGGACTTGGTGCTAGCGGTTATATTTCTGATATTAGGTATTCAAATACTAGAAGTATCACAAAATATTTAAACAATGAATATAGAAGAGATGAAGAAACTATTACCAAAGAACTTGCTATGGAATATGAAATGATTTTAGGGCTTCGTAAGATTGAAGGAGTTAGTAAAGAAAAATTTTATCAAAAATATTCTTTGGCTATAAGTGATGTTTTTGATATAATTGATTTGGTAGATAAAAAATTATTAGTAGACGGTAAGGAAAATGTATATATAAATGAGTATAATTTATATGTATCTAATAGCATACTAGTAAATTTTGTAGGAGGCAGTATTTATGGAGAAAGCAGAGAAAATTAAATTATTTAATAAAGAAATAAATTATATACATGATGATATTTTAAGAGAAGATGCTAAGTTTTTGATAGGAAGTCTTCCAGATTACTTTTTTGAAGTTGATGCATCATCTACTGGGAAATATCATCCAAAATATGCAGCAGGAGATAAAGGGCTTGCAAGACATGTTAAAGCAGCAGTTAAAATGGCAGTAGAACTTCTTAGCAATCCAATTATAGGTAAACCTTATAGTGATAGAGATAAAGATTTAATTATTATTGCACTTTTAATACATGATGGTCTTAAATATGGAAAGGTTAAAACAGATAAATATACAAAGTTTGATCATCCTATTTTAATTAGTGAATATGTTAGAGAACTTAGAGATAATTTGCAAATGAGTGACGAAGACGTTCAGAAAATTTGTTCGATGGTTGCAAGTCACATGGGACCTTGGAATACAAATAGCTATAACGCAGTAGTTTTACCTATCCCTAAAGCTCCTATGGAAAAGTTTGTTCATATGTGTGATTATTTAGCAAGTAGAAGATTTATAAACTTAGAATTTGATGCTGACAATAATGTAATAGATGAATCAAAGGAAAACTAGTTTAAAATATAAAAAAATAAAGAGGTAATATAATGAGAGTTGAATATTTAGGAAATAACACTGAAGAAGATGTTAATTTAAGGACTAAAAAAGTAGCAGCAGCAGGAAAAATTTCAAGAACAAGTGGAAAAGCACATGAGGTTTATGAATCTTGTGTTGACCCTTTAAAAAATGGAAAGTTTGCTAAAAGAGTCATTGATATGGGACACTGTTCTATTGCGGAACATGATTATGTGTCTGTTGCTATCGATGATGTGACACCAATACTTGAACATATTTTAATTGGTTCACGACTTGCATCTTTTACAGTTAAATCAAGAAGAGAAGTTGATTTTAGAACTAATGGTTTTTATGTACCAGAGTTTCGTGATAATGACGGAAATATTCATAAAGATAATGAAAAATTAAAGAGCATGTATACTGAACACATGCAAAAACTTTTTGATTTTTATGGAGAACTTGTTGATAGTGGCATGAAACTTGAAAATGCTAGATTTGTTCTTCCATACTGTTTTAATAGTAATCTTATTATGGGAATGGATGCTAACTCATTTACTAAACTTACAAGATATCTTTTATATGGTAAAGTTAGTAAAATTAAGGAAGCACATGATCTTGGTGAGGAGTTCTTAAAAATCATTGATGAAAAAATACCATATATGAGTGATAAAGTAAGAAAAGAGCCAAAAGATGGTAGTGATAACTTAGAATTTTTAGATTCTTATGTAGATAGTAAGCAATTAGAGAATGTTGATATTCATGACACGGTTAAGCTAGTAAGTTATACTGAAAATCCAGATGTAGCTGTATTAACGTCTGCTATACAGCAAAGATATCAAGTATCTTTTGAAAAGGCTAAAGAAATACTTGACAGATGTACAAAAGACGATCCTGAATTTAAAAATAAACTTATCAAAGCAATACTTGATAACCCAGAACAAAGAGAATTAGAACAAGCTAATTTTAGATTTGATATTCCAATTCCGCTTGCAGTAAGAACTCATCTTGAGAGACACAGAATGCAGTCTTTGTTAACACCAGATTTTGTACCTTTATGGGATCTAAAAAATTATGATGTTCCACCTACAATAAACGAAGAACAAAAAGCTAAATATGATGAATTGTTTAATGAAAATAGAAAATTACGTGATTATTTTAAAGAACAAGGTGTTAATGATAATGATCTAGTATATTTTTATCAAGCTGCTAATAAATGCAATGTTTTGACTAACATGAATGGAAGAAGTCTTACTTGGATTAGTAGAATGAGATGCTGTAATAAAGCTCAACCAGCAATAAGAAAAATTGCTAATGGTATGTGTGATGAGGTTAGAAAGGTTGCTCCTGTTGTGGGAAGTGGTCTTGGCGCTACTTGCGATGTTTTTGGTTATTGCCCAGAAGGAAGA
The DNA here is from genome assembly GCA_934100165.1 of uncultured Bacilli bacterium. GTDB lineage: Bacteria > Bacillota_I > Bacilli_A > RF39 > UBA660 > RUG13868. The sequence continues at coordinate 46,253 of CAKOPN010000001.1, read as the reverse complement.
GAATCTTGCGGTAAGGTTTTAAAAAAACAATTAGATACTAAGAAAGAAGGAAAATAGTATGGAAGAGAAAAAAGGAAAAATTATAGTTATAGAAGGAACGGACTGTTCTGGTAAAGCTACACAATCAAAAATGCTTGTTGACAAACTTAATAAAAATGGTATTAAATGTGTATCAATAAGTTTTCCTTGCTATGATACTCCAACTGGTAGAATAGTTGGTGGGCCATACTTAGGAAAGGAAGAAATTTGTGCTAGCTACTTTGACGATGCTGTAAATCTAGATCCTAAGATTGCCTCTTTATATTATGCTGCTGATAGGAAATATAACATAGGAAAAGTTTGGGAATATGTAAATAAGGGTTATTATGTAATATTAGACAGATATGTTACTAGTAATTTAGCACATCAAGGTTGTAAAATAAAAGATAAAGATGAAAGATTTTATATGTATCAATGGATAGATAAACTTGAGTATTGGCTTTTAGAATTACCAAAACCTGATAAAACAATATTTTTGCATGTACCATATGATTTTTCTAAAGAACTTAGTAAAAACAGGAAGTCACTTGATGAGTATGAAAAATGCCCTGAACATTTGAAAAATGCAGAGAATGCTTATATAGAATTATCCGAACTTTATAATTGGGACAAAATAGAATGTATCAAAAACAATGAACTTCGTTCTATAGAAGATATAAATGAAGAAATATATAATATCGTAGTAAAGGATGAATAATCCTTTTTTTCTTGCTATAAAAAAAGACCATTACGGTCTATTTTTGATTTTGGTTATTTGTTATATTGTTTTGTGTTTGATTTAAACTACTGTTTAATACTGGACCTTGTGATGTAGGAATTTCTCTATCAATAACTTTGGCTTGCATATTACTATTTGTTCCAACGCCAACGTTACTATTTGCGCCTAGCTGATTATTTATGTTCATAAGACCAGTTTTTTCAGATACACTTCTGTCGATTATTTCCTCTTTTTCTTTTGGCTTGTAAATATTATCTATTTGATTTTGAGTAATTATTTCGGCTTGCTTTTTTAACTCTTCATAACTCATTACATCGCCTTCCATTGTTTCACTTTCAAATGCATAGTTAGTAATGTATGTAAGTATTATGGCTATTATTTCTGTAAATATAGAACATAGCATTACTTTCATTGAGATATTAAGTGTTTCATCCATTGAGAAAGCAAAGTTGAATCCATATGTTTTATATGGTAGAGGTAAATCTTGTATCATTCTTTCTTTAATTAAAACCCAAACATTTATTACAATGTTGAATATTATAATTGCTAAGGCAATAGTTTTAATTACATTGGTAAGCTGGTTGTTTGGCTTTACTATGCTTAGTAGCGAATATGCTAAGATGTATATGTTGAATTGTGATAGTAGGGCGTATGTTTGGTTACATATATTTCCTAGTGTTGGATTTATATCATTTATTGGAACAAAAATTGCAACAATTGATAAAAGTACTATAAGTAATGTAAATCCTAAACAAAATCTTAAAAACAAGCCTTCATTTTTCCTTTCTAGTGTTATTGAACAAGCAGAAATCGTTGCTATTGGCATTGCATTGCATATTAAAAAGTTTATAAATTTGGATGCTAATCCATCCGGATCTGTCAGTGAACTTGTACAACCAGTGATAATTGTTGCAATTAAACACACGATCAACATTACTGAGAAAATTTTCATTAAATTTTTCATATTTTTTATATCCTCTTTTACATATATTTTACTCCTTAAATTTATCATAATTTTTAGTATTTTACAATAACCATTTTGATGGTATAATATCCCTTGTGGTGATATTATGAAAATTAAATATAATCTTTTACATAAGGATAAATTTACAAATGCAAGATATGGAGAAATAGAGACAAACTATGGTGTTGTAGAAACTCCTATGTTTATGCCAGTTGGTACGAAAGCCACTGTAAAAATGTTGACTCCAGAAGAACTTTATGAGTGCCATAGTGGTGTTATACTTGCTAATACTTATCATTTGTGGTTAAGACCAGGAGAAGATTTAATAGATAAAGCAGGTGGACTTCATAAATTTATGAATTATAAAGGACCAATTCTTACTGATTCTGGTGGCTTTCAAGTGTTTTCTCTTGCAAAACCAAAAGATATAAACGAAGAAGGGGTTAAATTTAAAAGTCATATTGATGGATCAAATTTGTTCTTGACTCCTGAAAAAAGTATTGCTATTCAAAATAAATTAGATAGTGATATAGCAATGTGTTTTGATGAATGCCCTCCTGCTAGTGCTAGTTATGACTATATGAAAAATAGTATAGAAAGAACAATTAGATGGGCTGAAAGATGTAAGAAAGCTCATAAAAATGAAATGCAATCTTTATTCGGAATAGTTCAAGGTGGTGCCTACGAAGATTTACGTAAGTATTCTGCTATTAACACTGTTAAGTTAGACTTTAATGGTTATGGAATAGGTGGAGTTGCCAATGATGGTGAGTCAAAAGAAGATATGTATAAAGCAATCGACTATTCTATTCCTTATTTACCGATTGATAAACCAAGATATTTGATGGGAGTGGGAGAGCCTGTTGATTTACTTGAAGGAATCGAACGTGGAGTAGATATGTTTGATTGTGTTTTGTCTACAAGAATAGCAAGACATGGAAATGCATTTACAAGATATGGCAAAATTAACTTAAAAAATAGCAAATATAGAGAAGATTTTACACCAATAGAAGATTCTTGCGATTGCTATGCTTGCAAGAACTTTACTAAAGCCTATATTAGACATTTAATTACTTGCGACGAATCTTTAGGTGGTAGACTTTTATCAATTCATAATACTAGATTTTTAATCAAAATGATGGAAGAGATAAGGGAAGCTATAAAGAACGATAAATTTAGTGAATATAAGGAAGATTTTCTTAGTAAATATCCTCATTAGTTATTAATGTTCCTTATAAAGCAAAGAAAAAAAATATGCTACTGAATAATATTAAATTCAGTAGTTTTTTTACAAAAAAAATAAAAAAATTAGCACTCATATATTGACAAGTGCTAAGCATAATATTATAATGTATTTAGCACTGTGGAAATAGAAGTGCTAGGAGGCTAATATGTTAACCAATAGGCAAAATGAAATATTAAAGTTAATTGTCTCAGAATACATTAAGCTTGCTAAACCAGTTGGTTCTAATCTTATATGCGATAGACTTAAATGTTCTAGTGCAACGGTAAGAAGTGAAATGGCTACACTTGAAGAACTTGGACTACTTGAAAAAACACATACATCTAGTGGTAGGGTACCAAGTGAGCAAGGCTATAGATATTATGTAGATAATTTAATGAAGCTTAAAGAAATAAGCGGTGAAGATATGCTTAAATTACAGCTTATATTTAGCAATAAACAATTGGAACTTTCTGACTGTTTAAAGCAAAGCTTGGAAATAGTTTCTGATATTACTAATTACACTTCTGTAGTGTTAGGTACTAAATCACATGACAATATTTTGAAAGAAGTTAACGTAATTCCTCTAGATAACTCAAAAATGACGGTGATAGTAATAACAGATAAAGGCTTCGTTGAACATAAAACAATAGATGTTCCTGGTATCAGCCTTGACGAAGTCAAAAAAACGGTTACTCTTATAAACAATTTAATTATTGGAACACCGATTGATGAAGTTTCTTCTAAACTTGAATTTGAAGTAAAACCAATTATCGGTAATTATGTAAGAGAACATGAATTACTTTATAATGTTTTCTACAACGTATTTACAAGTTTTACAAATAAGAATGTTGATGTTGTTGGTAAGAAAAATATCCTTAAGCTACCTGAATTTAACAGTGTAGATAAAGTAACAAAAGTTCTTGATAAACTTGACGATGAAACGATAGAAAATATTATGGAAAAAGATGATTCTAACGATGTTAAAGTTTATATTGGAAAAGAAAGTGATATTGACCCAGATATGACAGTTGTTAAAACGAAATATAGAACTGACACAGAAGAAGGTACAATTGCTGTCATAGGACCAAAAAGAATGGAATATGATAGGGTTGTCAATCTCTTAGAATTTATAAAAAACAATATTGAGAATAAGTAAGGAGATAATAAATGAACGAAGAAAACAAAGAAAAGAAAGAAGAGATTATAAATGATCAAAATAATGTTTCTAATAGTAATGTTAATGACTCTTCTGGGAAATGTGTTTGCTCTTCTGGAAACAGTGAGAATATTAAAGAAGATGAATTAAAAAAGTTAAATGACACCATAATAGAATTGAACAATAGACTTAAGTATAGTCAAGCAGAAATGATCAACTATAGAAAAAGAAAAGATGAAGAAACTGCTAATATGCTTAAATATGCTAATCAAGATTTGATACTAGAGCTAATTGATATAGCTGATAATTTTGAAAGAGCAATTAAACTTGATGATAATAATCTCGAAGATTCACTATCAAAATTCTTGGCAGGTTTTAAGATAATTTACTCACATCTTATGGAAACACTTAAGAAATTCGGAGTAGAAGAAATTGAAACTGTTGGCAAAGAATTTGATCCAAGCTACCATGAGGCTTTGATGGTAGTTAATAATGTAGAAAAGCCGGATGATACTGTAGTTGAATGCTTACTTAAAGGTTATACTTTAAAGGGTAAAGTTATAAGAGCTGCAAAGGTCATCGTTAATAAATTAGATTAAGAAAGGATTTGATATATATGAGTAAAATAATAGGTATAGACTTAGGTACAACTAATAGTTGTGTTGCTGTTTTGGAAGGTGGAGAAGCACATGTAATTCCAAACCCAGAAGGAAGTAGAACAACTCCTAGTGTTGTAGCATTTAAGAAAGGTGAAAGAATTGTTGGTGATGCTGCAAAGCGTCAAGCGATCACTAACCCTAATACAGTTTCTTCAATTAAGAGACTAATGGGTACTAGTAAGAAAGTTGAATTAGATGGAAAGGAATATACTCCAGAAGAAATTTCAGCTATGATTTTAGGATATCTAAAAGATTATGCAGAAAGCTATTTAGGAGAAAAGGTTACAAAAGCAGTTATTACAGTTCCTGCATACTTCAATGACTCACAAAGACAAGCAACTAAAAACGCTGGTAAAATTGCTGGACTTGAAGTTGAAAGAATTATAAATGAACCAACTGCAGCTGCACTTGCATATGGACTTGATAAACAAGAAAATACACATACAGTACTTGTTTACGACTTAGGTGGAGGTACATTTGATGTTTCAGTAATGGAACTTGGTGATGGTGTATTTGAAGTTAAAGCTACTGCAGGTAATAACCACTTAGGTGGAGATGATTTTGATGAAAGAATCATGAATTACTTAGTAGAACAATTTAAGAAAGAAAATGGTGTAGATTTATCTAAAGATAAAATGGCAATGCAAAGACTAAAAGAAGTTGCAGAAAAAGCTAAAAAAGATTTGTCTGGTATGACTTCTACACAAGTATCAGCACCATTTATTTCTCAAGGTGAAGATGGACCACTACATTTGGATTTAACACTTACTCGTGCTAAATTTGAAGATTTGATTCGTGACTTAGTAGAATCAACACTTGGACCTGTACGTCAAGCAATTAAAGATGCTAAAATTAAAAATAGCGAAATAGATAAAGTTCTATTAGTTGGTGGATCAACTCGTATACCAATGGTACAAGAGTTAATCAAGAAAGAACTTGGAAAAGAACCTTCTCGTGAAGTTAACCCAGATGAAGTAGTTGCTATGGGAGCTGCAATTCAAGGTGGAGTTTTAACTGGTGAAGTAAATGATATCGTATTATTAGATGTTACACCACTTTCACTTGGACTTGAAACTTTAGGTGGAATAATGACAGTTTTAATTCCAAAGAACACAACAATTCCAACTAGTAAAAAACAAGTATTCTCAACTGCTGCAGATAATCAACCAGCTGTAGATATTCATGTATTACAAGGTGAAAGACAAATGGCTGCAGATAATAAGACACTTGGTAACTTCCAATTATCAGGAATACCTGCCGCACCACGTGGAGTACCACAAATTGAAGTTACATTCGATATAGATGCTAATGGTATTGTAAATGTTAAAGCAAAAGATCTTGGAACTAACAAGGAACAAGCAATAACTATTACTGCAAGTACTAACTTAACAGACGAGGAAATCGATAAAATGGTTAAAGAAGCTGAGGCTAACAAAGAAGAAGATAACAAACGTAAAGAAGAAGCTGAACTTAGAAATGATGCAGAACAATTAGTATTCCAAACTGAAAAATCATTAAAAGATCTTGGAGACAAAGTTGACAAGAAAGAAAAAGAAGAAGCTGAAGATTTAATTAAAGAAGTTAGAGAAGCTCTTGATAAAAATGATATTGATGAAATTAAAGAGAAAAAAGAAAAACTTCAAGAAAAAGCTATGGCTCTTGCTACAAAAGTATACGAAAATATTCAAAAAGAACAACAAGCAAATAATACTGAAGAATCTGATAGTAAAAAAGACAAAAAAAGCAAAGATGACGATGTAAAAGAAGCAGATTACGAAGAAAAATAATAATATAAGATGAGTAGAAGTTCTAGCTAATTACTAGAACTTCACTATTATAAAGGAGAAATATGGAGAAGATAAAAGTTAGAAGTGAAGTAGAAGAGCAGTACAAATGGGACTTAACAAAAATATATAAAACAGAAGAAGAATTTAGAAAAGATATTAGTAAAGCTTTAAAACTAATTGAAAAAGTTCCTAAACATGAAAACACTATGCTAGATAGTGCCAAAAATTTATATGATACAACTACAATAATTATGGATACCTCTAGACTAATTCAAAAGATTTATACTTATGCAAGTCTTAAATATAATGAGAATATTGCAGATACGTCTTCTATAGCGTTAAGAGAGGATGCACTTAATCTTGATCATAAATTAAGTGAAAAAGCTGCATTTTATGGTCCAAAATTATTAAAATGCGAATATGAAACAATAGAAAAAATGTACGATGAATATCCTAAACTTAGAGAATATGAAATATATTTTAAAAGATATTTTAGAGAAAAAGCATATATATTAGATGAAAAAAGCGAAAAACTTTTAGTTAGTTTAAATAAAGCTTTCTCTGATGTTGAATCAATACATTCTTCTCTTACAGATTCTGATATTGATTTTGGAACTATTAAAGATGAAGATGGTAAAGATGTTATTTTAACAAATACAAATTATCGCAATTTTATTGAATCAAAGAATAGAAAAGTAAGGGAAAGTGCATTTAAACAATTGTATGGTACTTATGCAAGATATAAAACAACATTTACTTCTCTTTTAGATGCTCATATTAAACAAACTTCTACATTTTGTAAGATAAGAGGATATAAAAGTTCATTATATTCACTAATGTATGATGATGAACTCGATGAAAAAGTGTTTACAACCCTTGTAAATAGTGTTGAATCAGGACTTTCTCCACTCTTTAAATATTATAAAATAAAAAAAGAAATATTAGGACTTGATGAATTACATATATACGATACATATGCTCCGATTGTAAGCAAGTATGAAAGAAAATTTACTTATAAAGAAGCAGTTGACATTATAAAAGATGTAACAAGTGTTTTCGGAGAAGAATACTCTAATATAATAGATAAAGCTTTCAAAGAAAAATGGATAGACTTACTTCCTAATACTGGTAAGACTGGTGGAGCTTTTTCTGGGGGCTGCTATGATACATATCCTTATATACTAACTAATTTTCAAGGTTCATATAATGATGTTTCAACGCTTATTCATGAACTTGGCCATTCAGTACATAGTTATTATTCTAGAAATAATAATCCATTTGTTTATGGTAACTATTCTATAGTAGTAGCAGAAGTTGCTTCTACAGTTAATGAATTGTTGTTTGCTAAATATATGATTAAGAACTCAAAGAGTGCAGAAGAGAAGCTTTATATTCTTGATTTACTTATGAGTTTATTTAAAGGTACTATATATAGACAGACAATGTATGAAGAGTTTGAAAAGTTCTTATTTGATAAAGTAGAAAAAGAAGAAGCACTTACTTCTTCAATACTAGCAGAAAAATTTTATGAATTAAATAAAAAATATTATGGCAAAGGTGTTGTGGTAGATAAGGAAATTGAATATGAATGGGAAAGAATGCCACATTTGTATTATGATTTCTATATGTATAAATATGCTACTGGGCTTTCTGCAGCATGTTATATTGTAGAAAGCATTTTATCTGGTAAAGAAAATGCTAGAGAAAATTACCTTGAATTCTTAAAACAAGGTAGTAGACTTGCTCCAAATAATGAGTTAAAGATAGCAGGTGTTGATTTAACAGATAAAAAAGTTTATGAAAGTGCTATAAAGATGTTTGAAGATCTTACAGAGGAGTTTGAAAAAACTTATAAAGAATATATTAAAAAGTAGTGTGGTGAAGTATGAATAAAAAAGATTATTATGAGGTTCTTGGTGTAGATAAAAATGCCAGTGAAGCTGAAATTAAAAGTGCATTTAGACGTTTAGCTAAACAATACCATCCAGATGTTTGTAAAGAAGCTAATGCTGAAGAAAAGTTTAAGGAAGTACAAGAAGCTTATTCAGTGTTATCAGATGAGCAAAAAAGAAAACAGTATGATCAATTTGGTCATGCAGCTTTTGATGGCGCAGGCGCTGCTGGTGCTGGTGGTTTCTCTGGTTTTGATGCATCAGGCTTTGATTTTTCAGATATTTTTGACAATATATTTGGTGGTGGTTTCGGATTCAATCAAGCATCATCTCGACCATCTTCTCGTGCACGTGATGGAAGTGACCGTCTAATGAGAATTAGACTTACTTTTGAAGAGGCTGTATTTGGATGTGAGAAAGAATTAAAACTAGAAGTTAATGAAGAATGCGATGAATGTGATGGTAAGGGTGGCTTTAATGAAAAAACATGTCCAGATTGTCATGGTAGTGGTACTGTAACTAAAGAACAAAGAACATTGTTTGGAGCATTTATGTCTAAGACAGTATGTTCTACTTGTGGTGGTACTGGTAAAACATTTGAGAAAAAATGCTCTGCTTGCCATGGTAATGGAACTGTACTTAAAAATAAGGTTATTACTGTAAATATTCCAAGTGGTGTTAATACAGGTAGTAGATTAAGACTTTCTGGAAAAGGTGAAGCTGGAATTAATGGTGGAGCTAATGGAGACTTATATCTAGAGTTTGTTGTAGAAGAACATGATGTATTTAAGCGTGATGGTGATGACATTTATGTTACTGTGCCAATTACAGTTACTGAAGCTGTTCTTGGATGTAAAAAGGAAATACCTACTTTGTATGGCAATATTAACCTTACTATACCTAGTGGAAGCAATACTGGTGATAAACAAAGAATTAAAGGCAAAGGTGTAGATAATAGGGCTAATAGAAGTAAAGGTGATATGTATATTGTCCTTGATGTTAGAGTTCCTAAAAAAATATCACGCAGTCAAAAAAGTTTATTTGAAGAACTTGATGAAACTGATTTAACTGATAGTAAAATAGAAAGTTTTGATAAATTTACTAGAAAAAATGATAAATAAAAACAAATGATTTTTGGTCAACAGTAATGTTGATTTTTTTTGTGTTGAATATAATGTAGTAAGAGGTGATATAATGAAAACTGTCACTAGACTTATGTTCAACATGTACAAAATAAAAGATTTAGGGTACGATTTCATGGGATATGCGGTAAATAAGAATAATGCAAGTTATCATCATTTAATAATACCTCGTAGGTTAAAAGGGCCTATGACAATTGAAAATGGTGCTGTGTTAAATGGATTTACGTCGCATCCTTATTTACATGCAATAGAAAAAGTTGATTTAGATATTTTTGATTCTATTACGTCTGAGATGATTGATGAAAATATTAAGGGAAGAGTTGATATGTATAATATAAAGAAGATTGATGATCTTCTTTTGTTTTTTGAAAGAGAACATTCTGGTGATTATACTAAAAGTGGGCATTTGCTTATTAAAGATGAATATACCAAAAGAATGATAAGATGATGTTTTTAAATATTTACTTTTATTAGAAAAATAACTTCTTTTGTTATTAGTTTTTTGTTATGTAGACATAAAATATATAATATATTAATATTAAAAAAGTAAAAATAAAAAGCCTTGAGTTTTATTTATAATACTCAGACTTTTTTTGATCTATTGAATTTTTTATTTGCATCAGCATTCTTTCATATTGTGATGTCGTTTTTGGTTCATAGTAATTCTTTTTCCTTAAGTTTTCTGGAAGATATTCTTGAACAACAAAATCTCCTGGGTAATCGTGTGGATATAAATAGCCTACAGCTGTTGAATTGATGTGAGTTGGTACCTTTCCACACTTTCCTGTTCTAACGTCTGCTAGAGCCTTGTTTATGGCTAAATAAGCTGAGTTTGATTTAGGTGATAATGCCATTTCAATAACAATTTCTCCCATGGGTATAACTGCTTCTGGAAAACCGACTAATTCTGAAGCTTGTATCGCAGCTTGAAGTCTAGGTCCTATTGATGGATTAGCTAAGCCAATGTCTTCATAACATATAACACTTAACCTTCTATATATACTATCTAAATCACCAGCTTCAAGTAGTCTTGCTAAGTAGTGCAGTGATGCATTAACATCACTTCCTCTTATGGATTTCTGAAAAGCACTTAACACGTCGTAGTGACCATCTTCGTTCTTGTCATGGAAAAAAGCAGGTTTATTATTTATCTTTTTAATTTCTTCAACATCTATTTTTTTATCATTAGAAGCATAAAATGCAACTTCTAATAGGTTATAGGCAAATCTTAAATCATTTCCTGAAAGTGCAGCAATATAATCAATAGCATCTTCCGATATTTCAATCCCTTCTAAATCCTTGTATTTTGTTGCTCTTCTGAGTCCTTCTTTAATGTCATCTTCTTCTAGAGGTAATAACTCAAATAACTGACATCTACTTCTTATAGCAGGATTTATTTTGTGATAAGGATTGCTTGTTGTCATACCAATTATAGTGATTAGCCCACTTTCTATTTGTGGAAGTAAAAGATCTTGTTTATCTTTATTTAATCTATGTATTTCATCTATTATTACAATCATTCCGTCATACATTTTGGCTTCTTCAACGATAACATCAAAATCATGTTTATTATTTATAGTAGCATTAAAGCTTCTATATCTGACATTTAAGTCTTTTACAATTGCATTTGCAATAGAAGTTTTGCCAATTCCCGGTCTACCATAAAGAATCATAGAAGGTATTTTCTTATTTTTTACTAGGTTTCTTAATATTTTACCTTCGCCAAGTAAATGTTTTTGCCCGATTACTTCATCAATAGAATTTGGTGCTAATTTAAGTGCTAAAGGGACATCCATAAAATCACCTCACAATGCATATAAATTATACTAAAAAAGTTTTTATTTTTCAATTAAATGCTATTTAAATTTGACAAAAAGCCTTATTAAATATATTATTTATATGTAATGTTATTGAAGGTGTAATATGAATGATGATGTAGAAAACTTTATCTATTATTTACAATTTGAACGAAGGAATGCTAAAAATACATATTCTTCTTATAAAAATGATTTAGATGAGTATGTACTCTTTTTAAAACAGCGAAGGGTAGAGAAGAGTAGTGATATTACAAAAGAAGATATAACTAAATATTTAGAGTTCTTGAAAAAAGAGAACTATGAAATTACTTCAATTGCTAGGAAACTCACTGCAATAAAGAATTTTCACAAATATTTAAACGCTTGTGGTATAGTGCCTTCCGATGTATCTATTACTGTTGAAAGGCCTAGAATAAAGAAAAAACTACCAGATACACTTACTGTTGATGAAGTGAATAAATTGCTTGATATTTCTCTTAATACCCCATACGACTACCGTAATAAGGCAATGCTAGAACTTCTTTATGGTACTGGTCTTAGAATATCAGAATTATTAAATTTAAAAGTTTATGATGTAGATTTTGAAAACTGTATAATTAGATGTGTTGGTAAAGGTGATAAAGAGAGAATTGTACCAATTGGTGAATATATAATTGAATATTTAAATTTATACTTAGATAACAGAAAATATTTATTAAAAGAAAAAAATAGTAATTATTTGTTTTTGAACTGTTTTGGAACTAGAATGAGTAGATTTAGCTTCTTTAAAATTCTTAAAAAGATCTTGCTTGAAAAAGGAATTAAAAAGGATGTTTCACCTCATACGTTAAGACATAGTTTTGCTACTCATTTACTTGAAAATGGTGCTGATTTGAGAAGTATACAAGAACTTTTAGGACACAGTGATATATCTACAACGAGAATTTATACTCATATTACAAATAATAAAATAAAAGATGATTATACTGAATATCATCCAAGAAGTAAAAAATAGGAGAGAAATATGAAATTTAAAAGAGTATTTTTATTGATATTAGATTCTTTAGGTGTTGGAGAATCTATTGATGCAAATGATTATGGAGATACGGGTGCTAATACCTTAAAACATGTAATGGAAAGCTATGATATGTTTATTCCCAATTTAAAAAGATTAGGATTTACGGATACTATCAATATGAATGATAATGATGATGTTGATGCTTATTATACTATCGCTAGACCTACAAACGTTGGCAAAGATAGTTTAACTTCTCATTATGAAATTGTTGGAATAAGAAGTACAACTCCTTTTAAAACTTTTAGTGAAAAGGCTTTCCCTAGTGAACTAATTGCTCAAATTGAAGCTGTTACAGGTATGAGTGTGCTTGGAAACAAAGTTGAAAATGGTGAAGATATAATAAATGAACTAGGTGAGAGACATTTATCTTATGGTGGTCTAATTGTCTATACTTCTTCAGATTCTACATTACAAGTTGCTGCACATGAAGATGTTGTTCCTATTCCAAAATTATATAACTATTGTGAGAGAATCAGAAAAATTACTTTAGATAATCAGTGGAGAATTGCTAGAATAATAGCACGACCATTTACTGGTAAGCCTGGTAAATTCAAATTTACTTCTGATAGATGTGATTATGCTGTTAGTCCTCCTAGCAAGAGTATAATGGATTCTTTAAAAGAACATGATTATAGTGTTATTTCTATAGGTAAAATTAGCGATATCTTTGATGGCCAAGGTATTACTAAAATAATTAAATCTTCATTTAATAACATGGATACTATCAATAAATTAACTGATATTATGAGTAAAAAATTCTCAGGACTTTGCATTGCTAATCTTAGTGATTTTGATGCTATGTATGGTCATAATAGGGATTCTGTCGGTTATGCTAAAGCGATAGAAGAATTTGATGTAGAAGTACCTATGATTTTAAATAAACTTGAAAATGATGATTTACTTATAATTACTGCAGATCATGGTAATGATCCTACTTTTCCTGGTAATGCCCATACAAGAGAAAATGTTCCTGTTATGGTATTTAGTAGAATGTTTAGGACTCCTGGAAAACTTGATATATTAAATAGTATGGCTGATATAGGAGCTACTATAGCAGAAAATTTTGATGTAGAAGCACCACCTATAGGTCAAAGCTTTTTAGATAAATTAAAGTAAAAACTCTAGAGAAAATTCTCTCTAGAGTTTTATTCTGCCTTTTTATAACTGCTGCAAATTGTTTCATCTTTATTACTAACATCTTCACTATTACAACAACAACTTACTTTTATTTCATCAAGCATGCAGCAATTCATATTACAATTATTATGTTCGCAGCTTTTAACGTCACATTTTATTGATGAATTTTCTTTTTTCTTTTTCATTATAACCCTCCATATTTATATAATTAACAAATATTAAAATATTATTTATTATTTATTAATAAAATGATACAATTATTTATATAATGGTGGTGGTTTTTATATGTATTTAATCTATGTGTTATTTATATTTATAAACATATTTCTAACGAAAAAGTTTAAAATTGTAAGGCAAAAAAAAGATGAAAGTGATTACTCATTTGTAGAAAGGTGTGATATATATAGCAAAATAATTGATAAAAATAATTTATATAATATTACAATAATACTTTTTAACACTATATATTTTGTTTATATGTTTTTCTTTGAGAACATCAATAATTTGTATAATATGATTGATTTTGCTTTGTTTTTGACTTCTTTATGCTCATATTTTTACTTTGTATTTTCATCAAAAGATAGAAAAATAAAAAAAATGATTTACGTTAATAAAAGTAATAGCAAATATAATTATGTTTTTAATATTGTTTATTTTTCTTTCTTAACAGTTGTTTTGTGTGATAGAGTAGGGAGAGTAGGAAATGCAGATATAATAGGTTGTGGAAACTTATTGGCTATTTTATTAGTTGCAATTTCTATTTTAGTCTTCATTACATTTATTATTAAAAATCGTGAATTTTGTACGATGTCAAAAGAGGAAGAAACTTATATAGATAGCATTAAGTTTTCTACTAAGTTTATTTTATCAACCTTGTTTAATTATGTTGCATTTATGTTAATATATATTTTACTTATAAATTGTAATTTTAAATATATGTTTATTATAAACATTTTAGTTTTAGTAATACTTATTTATGTTTTGGTTAAAAAGGTTAAGAAAACATACTTCGAAATGAAGAGGGTAGATAATGCTGTATATATCACTCATGAAGGTTTAAATGAGTTCTATGCTTTTGATTTTGCAAGAGACATAGAACGTACATCTAATTTATTGTTCTTTATAGTTATTTATTTTATTTCTTTTAGTAGCTATTATGTGTATGATGCTTTTAGCTTTAATTGTTTAACAGTTATATTATATATTGCCTTTTTTATTAAATTATTTATTAGTCAGAAAGATTTAGCTGATTTCATTTTAGCTACAGATGATAATTTTATAAATAAAAAAGATTATAATATAGTTTTAGAAAAAAATAATTTTGAAATTAAGAAAATTTATGTTGGCAATAATAAATATTTATATAAGATAGTTTACGTTGATAATGATAATATTTCATATGAAAGTGTAATATTATTGTATGACCCAGAATTATTTATTGATAATATTAAAATATATAAATCATCTAAAGATAATAATAAATATATTATATACGTAAGGGAATTATATGTGTAGTTCTCTGTTTTATTAAAAGGCAACATAACACATATTATGGGAAGTTAGGTAAAATGATAAATTAGATGATAAGTTGTTCACTTAATTAAATGTTATTTTCTACCTATTTGTAGTGTTTTATATTTTATTACTTAAATATTTAAATATTATTTGATTTTAATTTAATTATTATATAATAATCTATAATCTAATATTTTGTTGGAATTATAATTCTTAAATATTTTGTATTTTTAATATTTTATTTTATTTATTATTTCTTGATGTTTATTGTATTTTGCTATCAAAGTAAGTTTGTAAATAACTTTTATTTAAATGAATTACAATCTCTTCTATTCTATCAATCTATCTACTCTGTTCTCTTTCTATGTTAATTATACTATATATTTTAATAACTTATATATAAAAAAAGAAAAGTAGGGGAAGCCCCCTACTCTTTTTACTTTACACTTTTCTAGACTGGATTTCTGCTATCTTTTCAAGTACTTCTTTAGCATTGTCTTCATTTATTTCTGTATATCCAAGTTCCCTTAAAGCTTGTATTTTAGCTGTATTTAACTCTTGAGTTCTGCTTAATTTTTCTTCGTTTTTATGTTCAATATCTTTTACAAACTTTTTATGTGTTTCAGCAAGTCTTAATTTAGAAGCATTACCAGAACTATAAAGAGACATTGCACTGAATAATATAGCTTCAAAATTAAACTGTTGCTCTTGATTAAAGGAATACTCATTAGGATCTGTAAATCCCATAGCTTTTGACATATATGCTAAGATATATTTTAATTCCTTAGTAGTTTCCATTGACTGTAAATAATGATATAGATAAGTCAAAGTATTAAACGTATCTTTTGTCTTATCCTCTACTAATCTTTCCTTCAATAAATCAATAATATCTGTCAAAAGATCTTGTTCCTTTTTATTTATACCCTTTAAGTCGCTGAAGATATCTTTATCAATGGTATCTTTAACACCATCGTTTAACCTACCCTCTACTTCCATAATATAATTACTATCTATAACAATACCAGCTAATTCGTTTTCTTCTTTAATACCTAATAGACCAGTAAGTCTTGTAGACTTTTCTTTAGGCCAATCCTTTAATCCTGGAAGTGATAAATAGTTATATAACATTTGTCTAGATACTCCTAAATATTTTGCTAATCTTACTTTTGAAATACCTAATTCATTTAACACTTCATTTAACTTACTCATAACTAATCTTAACCCTCCAAACTATGTATAAATTAATTTTATCAAATCTCTTTACAATGTCAAGTGTGTAAAGTAAATATTTATAAAAGATACCAAAGTTTCTCATTATTTTTTCTTACTTCTTCAATTATACCTCCACCTAAGCATAATTGATCAAGATATAGCACGCATGCCTGCCCTGGCGTAACTGCTTTTATTTGAACATTATCATATTTGACTAATATTTTTCCATCTTCTAAATATTCTAATATAACTGGATACTCCTCAGCACGATATCTAAATTTTGCAGTGCATTTTTTTGGCCTAATATCACAATTAAAATTAACACTATCTATGATACAACTATCAGATAATAAATAACTATTATCATCTCCTAAAGACACATATAGAACATTCTTGGCCAAATCTTTACCAACTACAAATAGTCTTTCCTTATTTCCACCAATATCTAGTCCTTTGCGTTGACCAATAGTGTAGTACATAAGACCATTATGCTTTCCTAATACTTTTCCTGTACTAATATCTACTATATCACCATCTTCTTTTGGCATATAGTTAGTAAGAAACTCCTTAAAATGTCTTTCTCCTATAAAACATATTCCAGTTGAATCTTTCTTTTCAGCAGTTATTAAACCATATTCACTAGCAATTTTTCTAACTTCACTTTTTTCAATATCTCCTAATGGGAATAATACATTCTCTAATTGTTTCTTATTTAATTGTGATAAAAAATAGGTTTGATCTTTATTACTGTCTTTTGCCTTCATAAGCTGACCGTTTTCAATTTTTGCATAGTGTCCTGTAGCTATATAATCTGCGCCAAGACGCTTAGCTTCTTTAGCAAAGCAATCAAATTTAATATATTTATTACACATTATATCTGGATTAGGAGTTCTACCTTTTTTTAATTCACTTAAAAAATATTCAAAAACATTATCCCAATATTCTTTTACGAAATCTATTCTATGAAGAGGTATATTAAGTTTTTTACACACTGCAATCGCATCGTTATAATCTTGTTCTTGAGGGCATATATTATTATTTAAATTTGGATTCCCTAAAATATCATTATTTATAGAAGAATCCCAATTACGCATAAATAACCCTTCTACTTCATATCCCTGTTTTTGTAAAAGGATAGCTGCTACACTCGAGTCAACTCCCCCACTCATTCCAATTATTACTTTTGTCATAAACATCACCGAGATAATTATACTACATAAGTGTAAAGTTTGCTATATTATTTACATTTAACTTTCTAAGTGCTATAATAGTTCCCAAAAAAGAAGGTGGTTTTATGGCTAAAAGCAAAAGAAAAGCAATTGAAAAAGTTGTTAGAAAAGCATATGGTGATTTTGAATATAGCAATCCTTTTATATTGAATAAAAAAAGTTGCTTTGGTGGAAAAATTGTAAAGTTAAAAAATGGTGCGAACCCTTATACTTGGTCACATTTTATGGGCCAACATATTACAGAAAAAGTTTCTTCAGAGTGTGTTGAAACTTATGGTGAATATTACGAAACTCCATTTAATACACAAATTGAAGACTTATATGGTAATGTACTATTTGATATGAATGATGAAAAACATGCAGTACTTGTAAGTATAGACTGTATACACGGAAATAATCTCATTTTAAGAATTGGAAACTTAGGATGTAAATATCCGTTTGATAGCATAGATACTGTACAATCACATTATAGATATAATAATGATGATAAAAAGCTTGAACTTGTTTCATCATTTCAAACTACAGATAGATGTATGACAGATTTTAATAGTTGTGGTATTGCTATAGTCTCTGATCCAACAATTAAAAAGAAATACTTATATTCACTTGCTCAATGTGAAAGAATATCACCTAAATTTGATGATATTAAACTCCTTAAGAATGATATATTTAGATATCAAGAATCTGTTACATCTAGTGGAAATACCGTCTCAACCACCTTTACAGGTTTTATAGATAAAAATGGTAATTTAGGTCCAACCTTCTTTGATGATTCCATTAACGAACCTGTTTTACTAAGCGGTAATAATAATGATGAAAGAGAATTATCATATCAAAAGAAAAAGAAAGAAAAACAAGAAAATCTTGATTTAGCAGAATCAATTTTAAAAGATGATGATTTTAAACTAATTAAAAATAAGAAGAAGCCTGACATTATTTAAGTAAAACGGGCATTATATAACCTTTATATAAAGAGACTATTAAAACGCATAAAATAGCTATTATTAGTATCCTTGTATATTTATTCATAACTTCCTTAAAATTTATTAACCTTCTAAAAAATAAATAATTAAATAACTTAATACAAAAAGATATTCCATAGAAAGAAACTAATATTAAAGTTATTAAAAAAAGCAACTCATGAGGAAAAATATTTATAAATAACTTTATTATTCCGCTAAAACCATATGTTGAAATTATTGAAGATATAGAAAGACCAAATGTAAAAAACTTAAATAAAAGAATACTTACAATGATCGGAAGACCTATCACAGAAAGACCTAATACCCATATTACAAGCACATATATAAGATTACTTAAAAAAGTATTTAAAAACAGATCTGTAGAGTTTTCACTTCCAATGTTACTGAAATATTCTCCAATATTCTTTTGGATGTAACTTATATTTTCCTTAGATAACATAAATAAGAAAAGAATGCCAACGATTAACGAAATAACAGCTAGTCCAATTATTATTAAATAGATTTTTTTCTGATTTCTAATACTATTTTTTAACCTTATTGATTTCTTCAATTCTATCACCTTTGTACAATATATTATGGTAATATTTTAATTATTCCAAGAAAGTGTTTTACAAAAATAAATTATTTTATTATAATTATTATGAGGTGAGCACTTAATGAGTAAAAAAACGATTAGAATAGTATCATTTATCGTACTTATAATTATGATTGTTTCATTTATAACAGGACTAATGTTTATGTAATTAGTCTTTTTTTTAGGAGGTTTTTGATTTATGGAAAATGGTAAAAAAATAAGTAGTAGTCATTTTTATGTATATAATAAGGAGAGTAACAACAGAATAGATGTGTTAGATAGTTTCTCTAAACGTTCAGCAGCATTAGATGTTATTTCTGGTAATAGAGTTCTTTTAGATGATAATGGCAGTAAACTTTTATCACTAAGCACTTTTAATGGTGAAAGATGTTATTCTTTTATAAATTGTATTCATGATAATGATATAGCAATATCTTATGTTACAACTAGTGGTAGAGAACTTGGCTTATATCATTATCATTATGATGAAAAAAGTGAAAAGATATATTTGGCAAACAAAATATCAGATAAAGTGTGCTTTGTAATGGCAAGTAAAGGCGAATGTGAAAATGGTTCTTTTGTATTTGAAACATATGATGCAAATAAGAAACCTAAAAAGGCTATTTATTCATTTGAGAAGAAAGAAAGAGTATCTCCACTTGTGGAAGAAATTACATTTTCTCAAGATGATAATCTGTTTATCTTTAATGATTCTGTAATTGCAAATAATAATAGTGAAATTACAAATGTAATTGGGATAATAACAAGTGATGGTATCATGTATAACGGAGTTTTTGATGAAAGCCTTGGCAAAACTCGCGAAATTGATCTTAATAGTCACCCTAATTACATGCAATATGAATCTTTAAAAAGAACTATTGCTCGTGAACTAGATGATAAAGATGATGAAATTTTAGCTCAAAAAAATAGATTTTTAAAAAAAGCATTACGAGTTACAAAAGAACAATTTTAATATAAATAATTCAATAATTAAAATGAAAAGACAAATACTTTTCATTTTTTTTGACTATTTTAATAATATTTAATAGGGTGCTACTATGACAAAAGATACTTTTATTAAATCAACGCTTATACTTATTATAGGTGGTGCAATTACAAAAGCTTTAGGAATGATTATTAAGATAGTAATGACTAGGATTGTAGGTATAGATGGTATTAGTTTATATATGCTTATCTTCCCTACTTTCTCTCTTTTTATGACTATATCACAGCTTGGCTTTCCTATTGCTATAAGTAAGTTAGTAGCCGAGGATACTCACAATAATAAAAAGATAGTATTTTCTACTATTCCTTTTTCTTTACTTTTTAACTTAATTTTGATGCTAATTATTATTTTTATGGCTCCTTATCTTGCAAATAATCTTTTAAAAGAACCTAGAGCATTATACCCTATTTTAGCAATTGCTATTGTTCTTCCTTTTGACAGTTTGTCTAGTATTTTAAGAGGTTATTTTTTCGGAAAAGAGAAAATGTTTCCACATATTATTTCCCTTGTAACAGAGCAAATAGTAAGACTTATACTAATTATTATAGTTACCCCTTTTTTGCTTGAAAAAAGCGTTATATATGCGGTTGTATGGCTTGTACTTGTTAATATGCTTAGTGAGTTTTCTTCTATCATTATGCTTTCTCTTTTTATACCTAATAAGAAAAACATTAGAAGAGATGAAATTAAACCTAATTTCAACGAAATGAAATCAGTTCTTGCTATTGCACTTCCTACTGTTGGATCAAGACTTATTGGTGCAATATGCTATTTTTTTGAACCAATTTTAATTACATTTGCCCTTACTTCAACTGGCTATGCATCAAGTTATATTGTAGTAGAATATGGTATTATTGAAGGATATGTTCTTCCTCTTTTACTTTTACCAAATTTTTTTACCAATGCTTTATCAAGTGCTCTTATGCCTTATGTTACAAAGGCATTTGCAAAAGGTGATAAACGTACAGTTAAAAGAAAATTAAAACAAGTTATTTTAATTTCACTTGCAATTGGAGTACCTCTAACTTTGATACTTATGTATAAACCTTATTTCTTTTTGCGTATTATTTATAAAACTGCACATGGTGCTGATTATTTACGCTTTATTGCTCCATTTTTCATTATACTTTATATTCAAGCTCCTTTTGCTAGCGTTATGCAAGCGATGGATAAATCAAAAAAAATTATGTATGATAACTTAACTGGTACCATTTTTAAAATTATAGTTCTTATTCTTACTGGATTTTTAAAAATTGGTTTATATAACTTTTTACTTGCTATGATTACTAATATACTTGTAGTTACTTTTCTTCATTATAAAACAATTAAAAAAGAGCTTTAATAAAGCTCTACTATTTCTCCTAGACAATATGGATAATCAATACCTGTTATCTTAATGTTATAAATTTTTGCATGTTCTAAAACGCCTTCTATTTTAATATCTAAGTAATTTGTTGTATGCCCATATGAGAAGCCATCTTTATTCGTTTCAATAAGTACAGACATTTCTTTATCTATAAATTTATTCATAAAATTTAATTCTAATTCATGCGATAATTCAAGAAGTCTCTTTGTATGCTCTTTTTTTACTTCTGATGGTATTTGTTCGAGTTTTTCAGATGGTGTACCTTTTCTTATTGAATATGGGAATACATGAAGCTTAGAAAAGTTTATTTCTTTAACGTTTTTTAAAACTTCTTCAAACTCTTCTTCTGTTTCTCCAGGATGCCCTGCAATTATGTCTGTAGTTATAGAAACATCCTTCTTAATTTCTCTTAGTTTCTCTACTTTATTTTTAAAGAAATCAATATCATATTTTCTATTCATAAGTTTTAATACTTTGTTACTTCCTGATTGTATAGGTACATGAAAGTGATTTACTACAACATCACTATTTTTAATTATATCTAAAACTTCATCAGTTAATTCAGTAATTTCAATTGATGAAATTCTAAGTCTTACTAATCCTTCTATTTTTAATATTTCTTTTAACAAAGTAGCAAAATTCGTATTTATATCTACCCCATAATTACCTGTATGTATACCTGTTAATACAATTTCTTTGTATCCTTTATTTACAAGATTTTTAATTTCATTAACAGCTTCATTTAAAGGTTTACTGCGACATTTTCCTCTTACTTTAGGAATTATACAGTAACTGCAGAAGTTCTCACAACCATCTTGTACCTTTACAAACGCACGTGTTCTTGTATTGTAATTATCGATGAACATATTTTCAAAATCATCATCTAAATCTTCTGTTAAGTTTTCTTTTTGCTTTTTTTCTTGATATTCATTTATTATATCTATAATTTTTGATTTGTTCTTGTTACCTATTGCAATATCGATTTCTTCTACTTCTTCTAGTATTTTATCTTTATTTGCCTCTATAAAGCATCCCATTGCAATAATAATAGCATCTTTGTTTAGTTTTCTTGCATGTCTTATCATTTTTCTACTTTTTGAATCACTGTTATTTGTAACTGTACAAGTGTTAATTATATATATATCACAAATATCGTTAAAATCTTTTATCTCATAATCATTCTTCTTAAGTAATGATATAACATATTCACTTTCATAAGTATTTACTTTGCACCCTAAAGTGCATATCCCTACTGTTTTATTTGCCATGTAATAATCACCTAACTATCTAATATACCTAAATAAAAGAACTATTGCAAGTTCTTTTTTAGTTCTTTTAATGCTTTCAAAAATTCATTTGTCTTTTTAATTTCTTCATTCAGTTTGGCAAGATTTGCTGTTTGCTCTAGTTCTAAACTTTCTTCTACTGCTCCTATACCATATACTGGAGAAATAAAAGGTGTACTTTGAAATTTCTTTTCACTTGAAATTTCCGGAAGATCTTCTACTCTTTTAATATCAAAACTTTTTAATTCTACTTCTTCTTTTTCGTTTGCTGTTTCTATATTTAATGCTGTTGATTCCTTATACAATCTTTCAAGTTCTGCAATACTTATAATTGCATCTTTTTCGTCAACATATTTGTCCATTTCTTCATCAGTGTATCCAAAGTTTGCAGCTTTTTTTAGTTCATCATAACTTATAATTGCATTTTCTTCCTCTTCTTCTTCAAATGACTTAACAGCTTCTTTTGGTTGTTCGTTATTTATAACTACTTCTTCTTTTGTTTCTTTCTTTTCTTCTTGTACTGGTTTACTAATTGTTTGATTTAAATAATTATCTAACTTTTCTTCTTTTACTGCTATAGTTTGTGTAACTGGTTCACTTTTATTTATTTCCTCTGCAACTTGTACAGGTATTTCTTGGTTAACTTGCTCAACAATTTGAACTTCTACAGCTGGAACAGGTGGTGTAATTTCAGTTTGAGAAACAACTGGTTCAGACACCATTTCTTCTTTTTTAGCCTCTTCCTCTAAAATAGTTTTTTCTTTTTCTTCTTGCTCTAATTCTTCTTTTAATTTAGCAAGTTCTATTTTAGCCTTTGTCTTTTCTAGCTCTTCATCTTCAACTTCATATATTATATTATCATCTTTTTTAATATTTAACTCTTTTTCATCATTCTTATTTTCAAGAAGCAATATTTTCTTTTTCTTTTTATTATTATATAGTTCTATTGATACGATTAAAGTTATCAAAAAAGCTGCAATACATAAAAGTACGCAAAAAATTATTAAATTGTCTTCGGTTATCTTAGCAAGCAACTCTGACACAAAAATCACCTCATAAACTCATAATCAATAGCACTTAGAATGAATGAAGACGCTGTTTCCGTTCTTAAAACATTACTACCAAGCGTAATTCTTTCAAACCCAGATTCTACTAACATCTCTTCTTCTTTATCAGAAAGACCACCTTCTGGTCCTATTACAAATAATATTGTATCACTAATAGATATTTTTGATAATATACTTTTAATAGTTTTTTCTTTCTCCTTGACACTACAAATATATTTATGCTTGATATCTATATCTTTTAAGTCTTTTAAACTGTAAATCTTATCTAATATTGGTATGGTATTTCTCTTTGATTGTTCACTTGCTTCTTTTAATACCTTATTCCAACGTTCTATTTTTTTATTTTCTTTATTGTCTATTTTTATAATACTTCTTTCAGCATTTAATGTGATTATTTCATCTACTCCCAATTCTGTACTTTTTTGAAGTATATAGTCCATTTTTTGCTCTTTTACTAAGCTTTGCACAATTATTACATGTGGAATCATTTTTTCTTTTTCTTTAATTTCTTCAAGTATTTTACATTTTACATTTTCACCTAGTGAAATAATTTCACAAATATATTCTTTTTGATCATCAACCACTTCTACTTTGTCTTGTTTATTCATCCTCATTACTCTTATAATATGATATGAATCTTCTTTACTTAGAGTGAATATATCGTCTTCTTTTAATTTTGAAAAATATCTTTGCATAGTCTAATTCCTCTCTAGATAGTTATAAACTTCTTCTATTGTTTTATCAAAACCTTCATAGTTTGTACTGAACCATTTTACATCGAATTGATGATTAAAAAAAGTATATTGTCTTTTAGCATAATGTCTAGAATTCTTCTTAATTAAATCTATTGCATCTTCTAAACTTATTTCATTATTAAAATATTTATATAATTCTTTGTACCCAATACCAGTGTTAATAGCTTTCGAATAAATTCCTTTATTGTACAAAGATCTTACTTCATCTAATAGCCCTTCTTCTAACATTTTATCTACTCTTTTATTTATTTTATCATATAAAACAGATCTTTCTGTCGTAAGCCCAATTATATCAAAATCATAAAGTTTTTCAGCTTTTGGTATTCCTTTTTTTCCTAGTTTACTTTTTTCAAGAAATCTTATTAGTCTTTTCCTATTGTTTGGATGAATTGTAATAAAAGAGTCTTCTTCCAAAGCTTTTTTATATAGCTCTTCATTAGATAAATCATCAAAATTTAGTTTAATATTTTCTTCTTCTAACTTATAATCATAAAGTGCTGCTCTTATATAAAGCCCACTTCCTCCTACCATGATTACTTTTTTCCCTCTTTTTATAATTTCTTCTATTTTTTTTCTTGCATCTTTTTGATAATCATATATTGTGTACATTTCTTCTGGTGAAACAATATCAAATAGATGGTGCTTTACTCCATCTTTTTCTTCTTCTTTAATTTTGGCTGTTCCTATATTTAAATATTTATAAAATTGCATTGAATCGGCATTTATTATTTCAGCATTTATTTTTTTAGCAAGGCTTATACTTAAAGCTGTCTTTCCTACTCCGGTAGGTCCTGTTATTACTATTATGTCTTTCATATATATTATTACCTCTTTAATTAGTTATTATTATTTTAACAAAGAGAAAGTTTTTTGTAAACAAAATAAAAAAGCCTTACCTATAAGTAAGACTTTAAATGTTTATATATGTTATTCGTCTATTTTTGTTCCACATTCAGTACAAAATTTTCCTGTTGCTTCTACACCGCAATTAGGGCATTTTCTAACAGTTTCTGGTGCTTTTGTTCCACATTCAGTACAGAACTTTCCTGTAATTATTGTACCACAATTAGGACATTTAACGCCTTTTGACTCTTCTTTTGCTTCAACTGCAACGTTTTCTTTTGAAACTGGTTTTGCAAAAGGATCTACACCATTTTTAGCACTAGAACCATCTTGACCAAATGCTCCTGCTACTGTATTTCCCATCATTCCACCAGATGCCATATTCATCATTCCAACGCCCATGAAACCATTCATTGCTCCATTTGAATTTTTGGCAGCATCTTGAACTGCATTAGAGTATGCTCCAACAAGAGCTCCTTGTTGCATATAAGTATTTGATGATAATTCATAGTTATCTATTTTCTTAGAAGACTCATCATCTAATGTTACAGATTCAACTGCAAAACCTACTAATTGGATTCCTCTTTCTCTTATTGGCTTATCAAATACTTTTTCATCCATTGTTTTCTTGATTTTATCAGTGTTGCTTGGTAATTCTAGAACTGGTACTTTGTTTTCACTAGTTCCAAGTTCATTTAACACATTTTGGAATGAAGCAATTACTTCAGTTCTCATTTGTTCTGTTATATCTTCTTTAGTAACAGTGTCTGCTGTTCCTGCATGATTTCTCATAAATAATGCTGGGTCAGTAATTTTGAATGTATACTTACCATAGCATCTAACTTCTACTCTCATTGGTGACATAGTACCTGTCATTCTGTTTGGAATTGGATGTGACCAATCTTGGAATGGTATTGGTGTTCCTGTTCCAAATTTGTTATCTTTGATTTCTTTTACATTGAAGAAGAAGATTGCTTGTTCCTTATTACGTGCTCCGCCATAAGTAAATCTTTGCCACATTTCTTTGAATACATCTCCAAATTGTCCAGCAAAGAAAGTTGGTGAAGATGACTGGTCAAAAGTATAAGTTCCTTCTTCTGCAGTAGCATCAAGAATAGCTCCGGAATCATAGATAACTGCTACTTGCCCTGGTGCAACGATAATTCTACTGTCTTTTGAAATTTGACCTGTAGATGTTGTCTTTTTAACCATTAAAATGTCATTTCCCATGTCTTCACATGAAATCAGATCTTTCCATTGATCTTTAAATGTTCCTCCTACAGCACTAATTGCTGCTTTAATTAATCCCATAAATAAAATCCTCCTTATTTTATTTCTTTACAATTTATTATTTTCCAACATTTAAGCAGATTTACTACTTGAATATTAAAACTTGTTTTACAGTATTTACACCTTTTTGTATCAAGTGAAGGTATAACTGCACCACAATTAGGACAATTTATCCCATATACATTGATATCTTTTTCATAAACACTACTATCTGCAATATAGACAAATTTGGTAATATATAAAGCTTGTTTTTTCTTTTTTACTTTATTTTTATATATACTTTTTCCATCTTTGATCTTATCATAGTAATACTCTAAAGATGATGATACTTCTATGGTGTAGCTGTTTTCTTCCCTTACATATCTTTTTAAGGCATGTCTATGAAATATTACATCATCATACTTGTATATTATATCACTTTTTATTAAATCTTCCAACTGCAGTTTCATTTTTTTACCAATTAAATTGAAATCTTCATCCTCAAATATTCTAAGATCTTTGTTTTCGATTGCCTCTAACATTTTCCTTATACACGTTTCAGTTTGCAAATACAAGTGTTCTAAATCAAAATCTTTGAAATCCTTCTTTATTTGAGGAAGTAAAAGCGGTGTCATTCCACTTGTTTCTCTTGGGTTACTGTTATTACTTTCAATTTCGCCTTTTATTTTCCAAAGACTAAGTCCTTTAAATCCTAGTTGATGAAATTTAACTAATAAATATATGTAGATTACTACAATTAAAAGTATTATAGCTGTAAAAAATCCTAGAACTGTTATAAAAAATATTTTCATTTACTATCATCTCTCCAATATAAATGGGTTACTACTACTTCCATCTCCACCAATTATTTTTGTAGAACTTTTTAAATAGATAACTGGCACAACGGAGAATTTTTCTGATGGTGATTTTTTATTTAATTTTGTTCCAGTCGAATCGTTTTCAAAGTAGTACACTGCTACATCACCATCCAATGTAGATGCGGCATTTATTGTCCAACTTGGTAAATCTTTAAACCAACTTGAACAATTATTACTATTAAGTACGTCACTTTGACATAAATCATCATTACTTGCACTAATATAGTCACTTGTGTTTGGTAATCCAACTAACGAAGAAGCATTGTCAGCAATTCCAAAATAGGCTTTGCTTTCATATTCTTTAAGATCTTCTTTTGTTTGAGCTACATTAAAAATTCTTCCTATTTTCCAGTTTCTTGTATCAATAACATTTGTATTCTGAAGTTTTGGATAAAAGTTTTTATTAAGCTCATTATTTAAACTACTTAGACTCCATTCAGTACTGCCATCATTATCCCAGGATAACTCTTTGTTATACCTTGAATATGCAAGTTTTATACTTCCATCTGCTTCTAATTTAATTATACGCCATACATCACCTGAAAAACTAATATAATTGTTTACTTCTGTACCTTTATATATCATTTCTCCAGCATCATCTTTGTATAAGCCATTTCCACTAGTTACAACTTTATCTTTTAAAAATTCACTTAATCTTACAGCATTTACTTTCCCATTTTTAACGATACCTAAACATGAATAGTAAGATGCTGTATTGCAAAAAGATGTTCCTAATGTATAACAGTTTTCAAGAGCAATTTCTTCATTTACACACTTATTCATATTTTCTTCAATAACAGATGTGTAATATTCTGATTCTTGTTCTGAAGACTGTAATACTCCAAACAATAGTAGTAACACAATCATTATCAAACTTAAAACACCATACAACATGGTTGAAAATGCAAATCCCTTTTTATTAAGCATTCTAGCATCACCTAATGTAATTATACAATAAAAAACATTTTATGGAAAGTATAATCATGTAAAAGAAAAGAGGTCAACTTTTTTCCCTCTTAATAATATATAATTCATTTTTAGAATAAAATGCGTAAAATATGTCTTCTAATTTTATGTTTTTATCTCTCAGCGATAAATACAGCCAATTTTTAGATTTATGAATTTTACTTAATGTATCATCATTTATTTTCCCATCTAGAATAACTGGCAAAGGATATTCCCCTACTCTTTTATCATATTTAGAAAAAACCGATAAAGTACCATTGTTTTCAAGGATAGCAAAATCAACGTCTTCAATTGATTTAATTTTTTGACCTCTAAGACCAATTAACAAATCATTTAAATTATATCTCTGCCTTATCATTTCTTTAAAATTTACTTTTCCTTTATTTATAATTATTGCAGGGTAACCATCTATAATACTGGCTAATTTATTAGACTTTAGAGAAAAATAAGCCATAACTATCTGAATTACAGTTAATAGAATTATTGGTAGTATTGATAAAAAAATGTTTTCTTCTCTGTTATCAATTGACATAGCAGCAAGCTCTGCTATTAAAATAGAAACAATTAAATCTATTATCCCTAGTTCTCCTACTTCTCGTTTTCCCATAAATCTATAGATAATTGTTATAATTATATAAAATAATAAAGTTCTTGTTAATACAGTTACATAGTCCATAAGATCACCTTCATATTTATTATGTAATTTGGTATTATTTCTTATACAATACATAATATTTATTAGGGTGAAATAATGAAATATTTAAAAACTTTTTTATTTACTGTTCTTTCTATGTTTCTTCTATATCTTATACCTATAACACTTAATTATTTTGGTGTAATGAGTAACAAAATTACTAATGTTTTTAATATCATAATTCTTTTTATGGCATGCTTTTTAAGTGGTATTGTAATTGGTAAAAAAGCTATTAATAAAGGTTATTTAGAGGGTCTTAAAATTGGGGGAATGATTAGCGGGTCTTTTCTTTTAATTTCTTTGCTTTTAAAAAACAAGTTTACTTTGATTAAAATAGTTTTTTATATGCTTATAATAGTTATATCAACCATAGGCAGTATTATTGGTATAAATAAGAAAGGTAAATAGTCTTTTGACACAAAAAAACCTACAAATTTTCTGTAGGTTTTATTTTTTTATTTAGTCTTTTGAATCTCCAAAAAGTTGTAATAGATCTAGGAAGATGTTGATGAAATCAAGATATAAAGAGAAGGCACCAATTATTGCATAATTTCTTTCTTCTAACATTCCATCTAATTTCATTATTTTTTGTACATCATAAGCTGTGTATCCTAGAAATATAAGTATTCCAATGATTGAAGCAATCATATTTATAGTTCCGTTTGCTAGGAATATATTTATAATTGATAAAATCAATAGACCTACTAGTCCCATCAATAAATAGGTACCAAACTTAGTTAAATCTATATTAGTGTATTTACCTATTAGAGCAAATATTCCAAATAGAATTGATGTAACTAAGAATATAACGATTATTGATGACATTTTGTATGCAACAAATATAAATGATAATGTTAAACCTGTTATAAAGGTATAAATTAAATATAATATCGTTGCTGTTGTACCACTCATTTTGTGTATTCTAGCACTTAGCCATATTGCAAGCCCTAACTCTACTACAACAAATATCCAGTAAAAGCTTCCTGAATAAATGTTTTCTAGCATATTTGTATTTATTGAAACAATATATGCGGAAATAAAAGTTACCATTAGTCCTACAAACATCCAGCCAAATACTTGTGGCAATGTTTTTCTATTCATATATAATTATTTTTCCCCTTTCTCTACAAATATTATCCATTTGTATGTGCACATTGTACCACATTTTGTTAAAAAATTCAATATTAGTGAACTTGTTATTAATTATTGACATCAAATTTTAAGAAAATCTTGACTCTTTTTTTAAATTTTAAGCTTAAGAATGGCATACATAGTTATAATTGTAAACAAATAAAAAGAGCTTTATAGCTCTTAATTTTCTCCTTCTTCTAGCATTGTAGTTATGTATATACCATAACCTTTATTTGCATCGTTAACTATTGCATGTGTTACTGCTCCTATTAGCTTTCCATTTTGCACTATTGGACTTCCACTCATACCTTTTATTACACCATTTGTAGCATTTAACAGTTTATCATCTGTTATTTCAAACAATATGTTTTTTGTTTCACTATCTTCATTTAACTTTATGATATTTATTTCAAACTTCTCTATATCATTATCCTTTATTACGGTGTATATATAAGCTTTACCTAAACTTACTTCATTTTTTTCTGCTATGTCTATTAAGTTTTCTTTATCAAGTGACTCTGTATACAGGCCATATATTCCTCTTATGGTATTTTCTTTTATAGTACCAAAAATTTTACTTGATTCAAACATAGCATTTTTTTCTCCGGTTCTATTATTTGTACTCTTTGTATTCCCGGTTATTATTGCTTTAAATATCTTTCCTGAGGAAATATCTATTATTTTTCCATCATGGGAAGATGTTATTTCGTGTCCTAATGCACCATAAACCTTAGTTTCTGGATCAATATAAGTTAATGTTCCTATACCTGTTATTTGATCTTTAATATATAGTCCTGTTTTATAGACTCCATCTTCTTTAACTAAGTTTATTTTAAAATTTAAATCTTTATTATTTCTTCTTACAGTAATGTTCACTTTATTATCTTTGATTTTTTGATTCATAATCTCAATCATTTCATCGATATTATTTACAGCTACTCCTTCTACATGCGTTATTTTATCTCCAATTTGTATTCCACTTTCTTTAGCAAGATATTTACCACCGGTTTTATAAAATCCTACTACTAATACATCTTTCATGTTAACTGTTATTCCAATATTATTTCCACCTAAAATAACCTTATCGGAATATGCATATGTGGCATTTGGTATAAAAAATGCTAGTACTGAGAACAATAATAGTAGTTTTTTCTTAAAATTCATGAATTCATCTCCTTTTAATCAAACTACATTATTATTATGATTTTTAATTTTTTTTATAAACGTGGTAATTATTAGAAAGTTTTTTTAATCAGTTATTACTTCATCTACTTTTACATCATGTTCCTCCCAAAATTTATCATCTGTAATACATTCTTTGTAACAAAGACCTATTTTATAAATGTTATTTTTTTGATAAAACCTGTCATAAAAACCTTTACCATAACCAATTCTATAACCATCTTTTGAAAAACATATCCCTGGAGTTATAGAAATGCATGATTTAAAAGTTTTAATTTTGTTATTTTTATTTGGTTCTAAAATTCCTTTGTATCCTATAGAAAGATCATAAAAACTTTTTATCTTATGGAACTCTAAGTCTTGATTTACTACTTTAGGAACTGCCACTATCTTTTTTTGATTTAAAAGATATTCAATTAAATCAGTAGTTGATACCTCATCATCCTTGGAAACATATATAAGAATTTCTTTAGCATTTTTTACCTTTTTACTTGCTATTATTTTTTCAAAAAGAACTTTATCTTTAAGTCTTTTATCCTTTATATTCTTTCTTATTTCTAAATATTTTTTTCTTAATTCTCTTTTCATAATATATTCTTCCCTAAAAAGAAAAATAACATACGAAATGTTATTTACTCTTCTATCTTAAAATCTTCTAAACTGCCATTTTCTTTCAAAATTTTATTGACATTTTCTTCGGCATTTTTTAATTTATCATTACATACTTTTGATAATTTCATAGCATCATTAAATTTGTTTATAGCATCATCTAGATTTGTATTACCACTTTCTAAATCTTTAACAATTGTTTCTAATTCTTTTAATGATTCTTCAAAATTTTGTTCTTCTTTTTTTGCCATATTTTCCTCCTATATTACTTTAGCATTTTGCTTGCCATCTTGAAATTCAAGTTCTATAATGTCATCTTTTTTAATTTTTTTTGCTGATGAAATTACATTACCATTTAATCTTGTTACTGTATATCCTCTTTTAATTGTTAAAAGAGGATTTAAGGCTTCAAGTTTATTTATAATATTTAAGTATTTGTGTTTGTTATTATCAAGTGTTCTTGATACATTGTTATTTAACTTGTTTTCTAAAAGTATTAAACTTTGTTTGTTTACATTTATAATATTTTTATATGATGTAATTAGTCTTTCATATATGTTATCAAATTTTTCTTCTTTTACTTCATACATTGAAATTGGATTTTTTAGAATAAAACTTTCTTTGATTTTTTCTAGTTTTTCTTTCCTTAATTTTAATGTATTATTGACTGAGTTTATAAGTCTTATTTCCAACTGATTTAGTAAACTTACGATGTCATTTATATTTGGCACTGCCATTTCTGCTGCTCCTGTTGGTGTTGGTGCTCTTAAATCTGCAACAAAGTCTGATATAGTAAAATCTATTTCATGCCCTACAGCGGAAATAACTGGTATATCTAAATCATATATTGCTCTTGCTACGATTTCTTCGTTAAAGCACCATAAATCTTCAATAGATCCACCACCACGTCCAACAATTAAAACATCTAAATCGTAATTTTTAGCAAGTTCAATATTTCTTACAATGTCAACTGCAGCTTCTTTACCTTGAACAAGTGATGGAAAGAGGATAGTCTCTGCAAGTGGCCATCTTCTTTTTAATGTAGATAAAATATCTTTTATAGCTGCTCCTGTTGGCGCTGTTATTATACCAATTTTTCTTGGTATTCTTGGTATTTTCTTTTTGTGTGCTTCGGCAAATAAGCCTTCTTTTTCAAGTTTCTTTTTCAATTCTTCGAATGCTACATATAAGTTACCTACTCCATCTTCTTCAAGAGTATCAACATATATTTGATAACTACCTGTTGATTCATAGACACTTATTCTTCCACTTACTAAGACTTTCATACCATCTTGCGGCATAACTTTTACTTTTGCAGCACTAGACGCAAACATTATGGCATTGATTCTTGTATTTTCGTCTTTAATTGTAAAATAAAAGTGCCCTCTAGTGTGGGCCTTAAAATTAGATATTTCCCCTTTTAAATAGATTTTCATTAAATTTTGGTCATTATCTATTTTATATTTTATATATCTAGTAAGTTGTGTTACTGTTATATAATTATTGTTCATTTTCTTCCTCGTTATGGTAAATTTTATCAAGCGCAGCATTTATCATTTTTACTACTTTTTCATCACTGTATTTTTTAGCAAGTTCAACAGCTTCATTTATAGCTACTACACTTGGTGTTTCTGTATATACTAGTTCATATATTCCAATACTTAGAATTGCTTTATCAACTTTACTTAATCTATCTATATCCCAACCAGTTAAATTATCATTTGCAAGGTGTGATATTTCTTTTTGATTTTTAATAACACCATTAACAAGCTCGTCAACAAACTCATTTTCTACTTCTATTTGGTCTTTAATTAGTTCATTTACATCATATGATGTGTTGCTATTTTGATATATATATACTTGATATAATACCTTCATAGCAATTTCTCTTAATTCACTTCTATTTTTCACTTCAATCACCTAGAAGAATTTTATCATATTTTATAATTAAAGTCTATTTCTTTAAGCAAGTATTTTAATATTTTATAAGAAACCAAAAAGAAAAGAACTTAATTTTAAGTTCTTCTAGTTTTTAGGTGGTATTTTTACTAATCTTGTACCATAGGTTGAAGTAATATTGTTAGCAGTAATTTTATTGTATGCACTCATCTGTGTATCAAATATTTCCTTGCTAATTTCTGTTTTCTTTTCTTCTTTTTCATCTCCTAGTTGTAAATAAAACTTTTTGTTTGTTCCTGAAATATAGTCTCTTTCTTCTTCTATAGCATTTTCTCTATTTAAATAATATGTTGTAATCTCTTTTTGTAATGGAACTTCTTTACTCCACTCATTATATAAATCTTCATTAAATGTTAACTCTGACTCTGGTTGATAAATACGTCTTTCTTTTTTTAATGGATTATCGTTTCTATCAAAGGTAGTTGTTTCTTGTCTTTGATTTCTTATTGTTAGTGGTCCAGCCTTTTCTCTTTGTATTTCAGCATTTCTTTTTTTCACAGTATATGTTCCATCTTTTTGATTTCTAACAGTAGTAATGCTTTCATAAATTGCTTTTGGTCCAGAAGCCTCACTTGTAATAATTTTTCTTGTAATAGCATCTACAGTTCCTTTTGTGTTTATACTCATCTCAAATGTAAAACTTTCATTATCAGCACTAGTGTCTGGTGTAAAAATATATGTTCCTATTGGAACTGCTCCTAAAACAAATTCTCTGCACTCCTTTATTAAATTTCTAAATGCGTGGTTAAAATATTCATTATTGTCTAAGTATGGTGGTAGTACCTTTAGTACTTCGCACATTTTTACTCTTTTGTTTTCCATATTACTTCCCCCTTACTTTTTTTATTTGAATTCAAACTCGTAATCAAGTATTCTTACTAAATCACCTTCTTGAACCCCTAATTCAACTAATTTATCATCAATCCCCATTTTTCTCAATTTGTTAGCAAATCTTGCTTCTGCTTCATCGGTTCCAAATCTAGTCATCATAAGAAGTTTTTCAACTTCTTTTCCTTTAACAACCCAAACATTATCCTCTTTTGTTATAGTAAATGGTTCTTCTTTCTTAAATTTATAAAGTACGAAAGATTCATAATTTTCTTCTTCATATAATGGTTTTGTTGGTATCTTATCAAGAATGTCTGCAATGTGTGTCATAGCAGGTTCTAATCCTTCATCTAAAATTGCAGTAACTTCAAAGATTTCTTTATCTTTTACTTTCTTTTTA
Organism: uncultured Bacilli bacterium; assembly: GCA_934100165.1. Classification (GTDB taxonomy): domain Bacteria; phylum Bacillota_I; class Bacilli_A; order RF39; family UBA660; genus RUG13868. The sequence continues at coordinate 10,908 of CAKOPN010000001.1, read as the reverse complement.
AATTCTTCTAAGTTTTCTTTTGCTTTCTCTCCATCCATTTTATTGGCAATTATAACTTCTGGTCTTTGAAGTAGCGTTGGATCAAAGTTTTCAAGTTCTTTTCTTATTGCAACATAGTCTTCATATGGGTTTCTTCCTTCGAAACCACTAATATCAATTACGTGTGCTATAACTCTTGTCCTTTCAATGTGTTTTAAGAACTTATCTCCTAAACCTTCTCCTAAAGAAGCTCCTTCTATTAAGCCCGGTAAATCAGCAATAGTAAAGCTTCTTCCATCTTTCACCTTAACTACTCCAAGGTTTGGATGAAGTGTTGTGAAGTGGTATGCCGCTATTTTTGGTTTTGCTTTAGAAACCATTGAGATTATTGTACTTTTCCCAACACTTGGCATTCCTACTAAACCAACATCTGCTAAAAGTTTTAGCTCAACTTTTAGATTTCTAAATTCGCCTGGCTCACCATTTTCAGCAAAATTAGGTGCAGGATTACTTTGCGTTTTAAATGCTGTATTTCCTCTTCCACCTCTACCACCATATGCAACTACTACTTCATCGCCGTGATTTTTTAAATCTGCTAAAATAAGCCCGGTGTCGTTGTCTTTAATAATTGTACCTTGTGGTACTTTAATTATTACATCTTTAGCATTTTTCCCATTTTGATTTTTTCCAGATCCATTTTCACCTTTTTCACCTTTTACAACCTTCATATACCTTAAGTCGATCAAAGTGTGCAATCCTTCATCAACTACGAACTTAATGTCAGATCCTTTACCACCGTTTCCACCGAATGGTCCACCCATTGGTATATATTTTTCACGTCTAAAGGCAAGACATCCATCTCCACCACGACCTGCTTCTACTTTTAATAAAACCTCATCTACAAACATTTTAATACCTCCTTTTTACTTTGTTACTTCTTATGTCTTTTACAAGACGGTGTACTGTATCATAACTATCAAGTGCTACTTCCGAAAGCGACATTCTATCTCCAATCTGATAACCATTATATTCTCTTATCATCTCAAGATCGTTTATAGCATCTCCTACTGTGAATATATCTTTCTTTGGTATTTGTAAATTCCTTTCTAAGTATTCAACACCAGTTGCTTTAGACACATCTTTCTTTTTCATAAAAAAGCATAATACATCTTGATATGGATAATCCGATATCTCATAATCTTCTGCTATATTTCTTAATTCTTTTAAAGCTTCTACTGTTTTCCTTGTAATTCGTCTTTTATTTATCATAAAAACAACAGTATTTATAGGACGACTTGGATAATACTCATCTGATGCAACTTTTTCATAATAGTATCTAGTTCTGTTTGACATGTCACACATTCTATTGAAGGCATCACTTCTTAAAATATCTCTATCAATTGCACTACTATATAATAATTGCCCATTTGAATCAAATAGACAGTTACCATTATTCGTTCCTAAATAATGATAAGGGATTCCATAATCAATTGTCTCTTTTAATAGTGATGTATAACTTCTGCCGCTAGAAAGTACAAAAGTGTTGCCATCTTTCATAAATTTTTCTATTGCTTCATTATTTAAATATATACTATCATCATTATTACTATATGTACCATCGTAGTCACTAACTAAAAGCATAAGAATTCCCCCATTACTTAGTTTATTATAGCATGTTTTAAGTTGAAAGCAAAAAAAAACACAAACTTTTTAGTAATTTGTGTTTTCGTATTTCAATTATAAATTATTCTGCAGGGTAACAACTAACTTGTTTTGAATCTCTTCCTAAACGTTCGAATTTTACTATACCTGTTACTGTAGTATATAGTGTATCATCGCTACCTCTTTTAACGTTTACTCCTGGATGAATTTTAGTTCCTCTTTGACGATATAAAATTGAACCAGCAGTAACTAGTTGTCCGTCGCTTGCTTTTGCTCCAAGTCTACGTCCAGCTGAATCACGTCCGTTAGATGTTGATCCTTGTCCTTTATGGTGGGCAAATAATTGTAAATTAAGCTTCAACATATTATAAGTTCTCCTTTCTAATTTTTAAATTTTTAGGATAATTTGTTTCAACTTCTTTCAACATATTTATCATATTGTTAATAAGTTTATCTACGATATCATTGTGAAGATTTATTACTATAGTAAATTTATCTTTTTCTTCTTTATAAGATACATACTTATCATTAAAAGAAAGTATTGCATTTACTGTTGTAGTGACTATACTTGATACGCCACTACATACGATATCTTTTCCATACTCGTCATAATTTGCATGACCAGTTATTTCAATTTTATCTTCACTTAATTTAACTTTAATCATTATTATCCTTCAATTTTTGTAATAGTTACTTTTGTGTAAGGTTGTCTATGTCCATGAGTACGACGATTTGCTCTGTCTTTTTGTTTGTACTTGAACACTAGGATTTTCTTTTGCTTTCCTTGTTTTTCGATTTTTCCTTCAACAACAGCACCCTCTACATAAGGATTACCTATTTTTGAGTCAAGCATTAATACTTCGTTAAATCTTACTGTGTCTCCAACATTGCCATTAATCTTTTCTACATAAATAGTACTTCCTAAAGATGCTAGAACTTGTTTTCCACCAACTTTTATAACTGCTTTCATAGAATCCTCCTTTTTCATAATTCTGGCTCGCTTTTAAGGCACAATTTTAAAAAATTGTTTCTAACCTTTTCAATGCGGTTTGAGCTATAGAGGCTACAAACAGTATGATTTTAACATTTTTATACTTATTAGTCAAGGTTTTTGTGGTTATTTCCTTTGAATATTGCTATATAAAAAAGAAAATATACATTACATATATTTTCCCATTTGTTTCATCATTTGATTAACTTGTTTTTGTGATGGTGTTCTTCCCATTTGCATCATAAGTGTTTTAATCATTTCTTCATTTATTGGTGGATTCTTCTTTAAATATTTCATCATGTATTTTTTAGCAATGAAGAAACCAATTATAGCTCCAACTATTAAAATACCGAGTACTTTAAGTATATCTAAAAATAATTCCATATATAATCATCTCCTGTAAAAAGTATACTAAAAAGAAAAAAATTATACAAGCATTTTTACTTCACTTGCATAAAAATAATCATGATTATTAAAGTCGCAGATGAATATGTGCCCACCTATCTCTTTTAAAAACTCAAAAAATTCAGTGGAATTTCTATTTGAATTTATAACTATATAGCTTTTCTTTATTTTCATAATACTTACTTCATCTCTATAAAGATTATTTATAATGTGATCATCACCTTTTTTGGAATATTTCATTTTATTATGAAGTTTTATAAATAACTTCTTATCAAGCTCACCTTTATCAAAAAGAAGTGCTATCTGTTTAAATAAATTGCTACCATAATCAAGATCACTTCTTTTAAAATGATATAACTGATTTAAAAAATTATAGAGAACGCTTGGAGTATCTTTATATAGTTCATAAAATTCATTTTTTATGTTAAAAGCAAAATATATTCTCAAAATTCATCACCAAAATAAGTATATGAAATTTAGAAGTAAGATTTTGTCGAATTTTAATATAAACTTACTTAATTAGTTTCTGTAAATAATTATATATTTATCATTATATTTTCTTTCTTTTATTACTTCATAATGACTAACATCAAGATACAAATTATCTACTTCGCAAACAATTATGCCATTTTTGTTTAACAAAAAATTATCATGAATGTATGTAATAACGTCATTTAAACTTCTATCTTTATATGGTGGATCTAGAAATACTAAATCTAGCTTAATGTTATTTTCTTTAATATACTCTAAAGCTTTCTTATAATCTAGATTCAGTACAACTGCTTTTGATTCAATGCCAAAAATATTGATATTTTCTTTTATCAGGCTTGTACACTTCTTGTTTTTATCATTAAAAATACATAACTTAGCACCATTACTGATTGCTTCAAAGCCTAAGTTTCCTGTACCTGCAAATAGATCTAGTACTACTTTGTCACTGATATAAGTTTGTATCATACCAAAAAGTGACTCTTTGACTCTATCCATAGTAGGTCTAGTTCCTTCTATATCATAACCTTTTATTATTCTACCTTTTAAACTTCCACTAATGATTTTCACACTTTTTCTCCTTAGTTAAACTATTTAATCTTTTGTTTATTTCTTGCACTAAAAAATAAATCTCTCTTTCTAACTCTTTATATTCTTTTAAAGTTTCACTTTCCAATATTTCCCTTTTTACTTCTATATATTCATTTGAGTAATCTGAAGTTTGAACTTTCTCTATTTTTTTTAACATTTCATCATCTTTTAATAATATGTCTTTAAGTTTGACAAATCTTTTTATGTCCTTATTACTTTCTAATAATGATATTATTTCATCTAATTTATCTATGATCTCACTATTCATAATTTCTTTTTATTTCCTTTATTATACTTATAATTTCTTTTTCTTGTTCATCATAAAGTTCTACTCTAAAATTACTAATATTAAACATTTTTAAAGTTCTAATTTCTTCTGTTAAATTTATTGGTTTATAGTGAAGAATATGAGTTAAGTGTGGATATGATTTAATTGGATAAAAATTACCCTTTGCATCTTTTAAACTATATTTGTCCTTACTTAGACATAAAGAACATTTTTTATCATCGTCATTTATAAGCATATTTAATGGGCAATACTTCATAACCATAAGCTCTACTCTTCCATATATATAAACTTCAACGCTGTCTTTATATTTTTTGTATGCTTCTATATTTTCTAACATCTTTTCCGGTGAAATAGTTACTTTATTTACACCGTTTTCTAATAGATATTCTAGAGTACTTGTATTTGTAACATTTAAGAAATAATCAGATATTACATTATTATTTTTAGTATATTTTAGTGCCCCTAATTCAGTTATTAAAAGATTTTTATTATCATAATTTTTCTTACCATCATCAAGTCTATTTAACTTGTAATATACATTTTCTCTTGTCATATATTTTAAATATAAATTGTAATCTTCTACATATATATTTCCAACATTTTCTTTGAGTACTGTTTTCAATTGTTCTTCATTTGTTACAAGGAAATTTATACTTAGTGATCCATTTTTATAATTGTTTTTATCTTCCTTGTCTATATGTTCTTTTTTTTCTAAATATTTGCTTGGAAGGTAATTTTCTCTTATAGCTATCAAATCATCTATACATGTTCTTCTTAGATCGTTTAAATCTTTAATACCTATAAAAATATTCTCATCAGTTTGTAATTCTGGACTCTCACAAGTGAAAGGAGTATTTCCTAGTTTCTCTACTTGTATTTTAATTTTTTCATCTGTAGTAGGACTATTTTGAGCTTTTTCTACTATATTTCCATATTTTATTACTTTGTTTTTGCCATCATTTACTTCAAGAGTTAAAGCTTTTCCTATTTTAGCAGTTAAGTTCATTTTGACTTTTACTTTTCTTACTGGTAAATTCTTTAAACTTCTTGTTAAAAGTATATCTTGTGTTTTTCTAACAATTTCTTTTTTATCTAGTCCTATTTTATTATCTAATACTGCTATGTTTCCTTTTTCAATTTTATTTACTAATCTCATCTTTTGATCATAAAGTTTATTTACAATCATACCTTTATCGTTACCAAATCTTATACCATCTTCTTGATATAAATCTTGATCAAGTTTTATCTTAATGATCTTTGAATCAACGTATATAACTTTACCAATTTCAAGCCCAATGTGGTTTGATGTTTCTATGTTCATTAAAGCTTTCCCGTGTTCACCAAAAAGATATCCAAGCGTTAATTTTCTGTTATATAATTTCTTAATGTTATCAATTTCTTCAGATGATACGCTTATATTTTTCTTGTTATAATAATCGTCTATTTTTTCTTTATAAATTCTAGTTATATATCCTGTGTATTCTGGACTTTTCATTCTTCCTTCTATTTTAAAAGATGTTATACCACTTTCTATTAACTCTTTAATTCTAGTTATAGTGCATAATGATCTAGTAGATAGTAAATAATCACCATTAGTCTTTAATTCTTTGCCATTTTTAATTAGTTTATATGGGAGACGACAACAACCGGTACATTCACCTCTATTACCACTTCTTCCACCATTCATGCTACTAAAAAGACAACAACCTGAATAAGATACACATAAAGCACCGTGAACAAAAACTTCTTTTTCTATATCAACATCTATATTTTTAATTTCTTCTAATGACAATTCCCTTGCAAGCACTACTCTTTTTACCCCTAACTTTTTCATTTCCAAAACACTATCTTTGCTATGATTGTGACACTGAGTTGATGCATGAAGTTCCAAATTAGGATAAATTTGTCTTATTCTTCTTATAAGTCCAATATCTTGCACAATAAGAGCATCAACACCGTTTTTATGCAAGAAAGAAACATATTCCAAAGCCTCTTTCATTTCACTATCATATACTAGTGTGTTAACCGTAACATAAATTTTTACACCATAAAGATGACAATATTTAATTGCCTTAATCATCTCTTCACCATCAAAATTGTTTGCAAATGCTCTAGCTCCAAACTTCTTTCCGCCTAGATAAACTGCATCTGCACCATTTTGAACCGCTGATATTAAACATTCCATGTTACCAGCTGGACTTAATAATTCTACTTTTTTCACAAAAATCACCTAGATGAATTATACACTATAATTGAAAAAAAGACTATATTAACCAAATATTTCTAACATATTATTTACTAAGTTTATTCTTTCTGTTAAGTTTTCTAATCTATCCTTAGTTGTCATTTTATATTCTTTTTTCATCTCTTCTATCATTTCCCTTATTGCGCTAGGATTTCTCAAAAGTTCTTTATACCAATAGGAATGATATTTTAGATACATATATAGCATTGGATTATTCTTAATACTCATAATTGCACTGTTAATCATCTAGATCCTCATATTTTTGCCTTTTTTCATATGGTTCTATTGTTTCACCTTTGCCTGAAATGTCTTGCACTAGAGAAATTGTTCTTTGAAGCCCATCAACAACTTTTCTTACAGATTCTAAATTTATATTTTTAATCATACCTACTAGTTCATTTACAGAATTTTCTTTACTATTTAAGTACTTACTCCATACTTCTTCATTTTCTCCATATAAGGCATATACTTCATACAAGCTTTGCCATGAAGTATTATTCTTCTTGACATAATCTACTAATGCTGGATTATTTTTTACAAAACCAATAAATCTTTCTTTTGACATAAAATAACACCTACCTAATAAATGATATGCATCACTTTAGGTAGGTGTACTTAAAATTTATTTATTTTCCTTAAATACAAATAACTTACTAAATATGTAATTAAGTATTACTATGATTACTTGTACAATAATCTTTGAAATCTTGTCAGAGATGTTTAAGAAATCTACTAACAGGTACATTACTGCAACCTCTGCTACTAAAGATAATATTCTTGAAAAAACGAATTCTGTACATTCTTTAAATATATTTTCTCGTTTGCTATTGAAAACAAATACTCTATTTGTAATATAAGCGAAAGCTACTGCAAATATCCATGATATTACTGTACATACTAAATAGTTTTCAATAAAAAGTCTAACTATATAATAACTAACTATACTAACTACTGTTGTTAAACCTCCAACGATTAAATATTTTAATATTTCTTTTATTTTGCTGTCTAGATTATCATATATTTTTAATCCAAAGATTATTAAAAGTATTCCTGCTATCATAATTACTCCTTGTTTTCTAGTATTTCTTTTGCTATATATATAGGTCTATTTTTTGTTTCTATGTAGTTTCTACCAATATACTCACCAATTATTCCAAGAGAGAAAAGCTGCATTCCTCCTAAGAATAGTATTAGTGTAATAATTGTTGCATATCCAGGTATATCAATACCCCATGCTAATTTTTGAATTATTACAAATACTAAGTAAACGATTGATGCAAAAGAAGACATAAGTCCTATATATGTTGCCATTTTTAAAGGCGCTGTTGTAAAAGAAATAATACCATCTAAAGCATATTTAAATAATTTTTTAAATGACCACTTTGTAGTACCTGTTGCTCTTTCTTTAACTGTGTATGGCATATAATAAGTATTATATCCTACCCAAGAAAATATTCCTTTTGAAAATCTATAATATTCTTTTAATTCTAACACTGATTTAATAACACACTTTCTAAATGTTCTAAAATCACTAGCATTAGATTGAAACTTAGTATCTGATATCTTGTTTATTAACTTGTAAAAACTTTTTTTAAAGAATGTTAAAACTTTTCCTTCTTTTCTTTTATCTTGATACATTGCTACTGAATCATATTCTTCGTTTTTATCAAGAAATGATACCATTTCCATAACATATTTAGGATCTTGCTGCATATCTGCATCAATTAAAGAAATATAATCCCCTTTTGCTTCTTTTAATCCTGCATATATAGCAGCTTCTTTTCCAAAGTTCCTAGAAAAATTTATTACTTTTATCTTAGTTTTACTATTTTTCAAGATTTCTTTCAAGCTTTTTAAAGTATTGTCGCTACTTCCATCATTTACAAATATTATTTCATACTTGTAAAGAGGTAGGAAAATCTTTGCTATTTCATCATGTATTAAATTTACATTAGATTCTTCATTGTAACAAGGGATCACAAAAGATAACTTCATATACTACACCTACTTCGTTATTAAATACTTAAATATATCTAGTGATAATAAAATTTCGTCGTGCCTTAAATATTTGTCCTTTATTGTAACATAATTATTGGAAATAATCTCTATATTTTTTAATTTTTCTCTGTCTAATATTACAGGATCTTTTTGTTCTAATGACTCATATTTCTTTCTTATTTCTTCTTCTATCTTTCCATCGTTTGCTACTACTACATCTATTTTTCTTTTGCCTAAATACTTATTTATTATAGAAATATGTTCACTTACTTTTAAATTATCTGTCTCTCCTGGTTGTGTCATCATGTTGCAAGTATACATTATTGGAGTATCTATTTTCTCTAACGACTTGACAATTTCTTTACACAATAGATTAGGAATTATGCTGGTATATATACTTCCCATACTCAATATCACTAAATCTGCTTTTTGAATTTCTTCTAATACTAGAGGATTTACTTCTGGTTTTTCTTTATAATAAACTTTCGTTATTTTTTTGTTTGATTCTGTAATATTGTGCTCACCTTCTACAATACTTCCATCTTTCATTTTTGCAACTAAAGTAACATTATCTTCTGTTAGTGGTAGGATTTTCCCGTGAAGATTCAATATTTTACTAATTGCTTCAATGCCATCAGACATGTTTCCAGTCATGTTTCCCATTGCTGTTAGTAAAAGATTACCTACAGTGTGTCCATTTAAATCACTTGTTGTTTCAAATCTATAATTAAGAAGTCTTTCTACAAGTGGATCTGTTTCTGACAATGCTACCAAAACTTTTCTTATATCTCCAACAGCTGGAATATTAAATTCTTTTCTTAATCTTCCAGTACTTCTTCCATCATCACACACAGATACAACCGCAGTTATATCTATGGGGAATTCTTTTAATCCATAAAGCAGAGAACTCATTCCTGTTCCTCCACCTAAAACTACAACTTTCTTTTTCATTTTGTGCCTTTCTTTATGTAAATAAAACTATACTACATAATTATAGCATAGTCTTATTTAGTTATTATATTAAAAGATATTAGTTTACACTTATATTTATTCTTCATAGAGCTTCTGTGGTTTATTGGAAGGCGATGGTTCAACTGAATAAAAGTAGTATTTTCCATCACTAGCTTTTCTAAAGGTAAATATATATGTATTGAAATCATCTAGTGTTATGTCTTTTGAGTCAACATCTTCCAAAGGTACATCACTGTATACTGGTATTCCAGATACATCGAAACCAGTTAGGAACGTATAGTATTCTGTTTTACTTTGATCTTCGTTTATTCTAGTTCTTTTGAATATATAAGCCATCTTTTGATATACTTTTATTTCCTCATTCTTTTTAATTGCTTTAGTAACTACTGTTTTAATATCATCTTCAAACAAATTGTCATCTTCATCACAACTTGTTAGTTTTAATGTATATTTTCCATCCTTGAAGCTAAACAGATTTCCCTCTTCAACTTCCCCATATATTACATCTGTTCCATATACTTCTTTTATATATGACGCTACTTCTTCACTTGTTAACTCTACATTTTTTAATTGACATATATCAGTATTACTGTCTAAATAATGCATTGCAATTGCAAAGTTAATTTTATTATGATTTGGCATTTCATCAATATTTGTTTTTTGATCACTATAATATATATTTATTAAGTAATCACTATCATATTTATAAATTTTATCATTTTGAATATATTTTAACAAATCTTTTAGTTCATCTGACTTTAGTGATATTTCTTCTTCATCGTTTTGGTTAATTGTATTTTTACTATCTTTATTTGCTAAATAACTATATGTTGTTACTGATATTACAATTATTGCTATTAAAACCAAAAATATTCCTATTTTCTTTTTCATATGTTACTCCTAGTAATGCCAACAAGATTCACGTCCACCTACACACGTATTTTTACCATAATAACATTCGCTACAATTACAATTTGTTTTTACTTTTGTACACACTGTACACTCACCGTTTGGGCCATCTATGAATCCACCTTTTTTAGTACAAAGATTTCCACCAACCACTCCTATACTTTTACATGAGTTTTTAGTGCAAGTGCTACAGCCATAACGACAAGTGTTAGAACCTGTTAAGCAGTCATTCCATTCACATACTGGATCTGGTCCATGTGTTTTTACATAATACTTCTTTTTTATGGATCCTGAATCGTTGCCAGCATTATCTACGCATGATGTTTCTACTTCTTTACCTTCAGATGGTGATGGTATATGTATTGTCTTTCTGTTTTC